>NZ_JBHVSC010000002.1:0-361109 GCF_042885375.1 Microbacterium sp. NPDC058062 | reverse complement strand
TACCGTGCAAGCACTCTATAACGGCCAGATAACGCTGACAAGAGTTCGCTGTTATGTTTTCGTGATCGGTTTCCTGAGAGCTCGGCGGGGCCGCTCAGGCCTGTGTGAACCTCACTGCGATCCACTGCTTTCCGGGCAGGCCGATCGACGGACGCGCGGGGTCCTGCGCGCCGCGGGGGACCTTCGCCATGTTGAACACACCGGCGGGGGTGACCGTCATGTTCCACGTGTCGATGATGTCGACCTTGTAGGAGCGACCCGCGCCACTGGGCAGGATGGCCGCCCACTCGGTCGGGGTGTCCTCGCCGAAGTACTTCACGTAGTACTGGTTGTCGACGCCGGCGATGTCGTAGTCCCAGTCCGGCTGGAGCGCGTTGATGCCGGGCGCCGGGCCGTCCTCCATGATCTGCTTGAGGAAGGCCAGCCGGGGCGCGCTGTTGCCGTTGAGCGTGCCGCCCTGCCCGAGCCACGAGATGCTCGGCTTCTGCTCGGGGTTGAGGGTCTCACCGTGCCCGCAGTAGGTGCCGCCGACGAACGCGTTCCAGAACCGGTGGGTCATCTGCTCGCCGGAGAGCTGGCCCCAGCGTTCGCTGATGTTGCCCTCGTAGGCCACTTCGTCGAAGATCACCGGCTTCAAGGCGAACTGGCGGTGGAAGTGGGCTCGGAGACCGTCCAGCGCGGCGCCTGCGCTCTGGACGCTCGCATGCGTGATCCAGGGCTTGCGGTGGTCGTAGTAGATGTTCTTGTTGTGGATCGACCGCAGCCGGTTGTGGGGGTCGGCTGACTGCAGGACCTGGAACAGGTGGTCCCAGTCGTCCAGCTTCTTCGTCTTGATGCCGTCGTACTCGTTCGCCATCGACCACCACACGTTCCGGTACGCACCGAACCGCGCGGCCATGTAGCGCACGTACCGCTCATCGTGCTCGCGCGTCATGTCGGAGTAGCCGCGAGCGGTGTCGTACGGCTGGTAGAGCACGACATCGGCCTGGATCCCGAGCTCGAGCAGCCTCTGGATGCGGCTCTCGTAGCGGCGGAAGTAGGCGGGGTCGATGCGCGTCGGGTCCCAGTCCTTGAGTCCAGGGCCGGTGCGGATGAACGGATCGGTCGCTTCAGCCGGCACGTTGGGGAACACCAGCATGCGGATCTTGTTGAACGGGGACGTGCTGAGGGTGTCGAGCGTCACCTCGCACTTCTCGTCGGACTGCAGCGCCCACGAGTACGACGTGGTGCCGATCTGGCGGTAGGGCGAGCCGTCGGCGTAGACGAAGTGGTATCCGTTCGGGACGACCAGCACCGGACCGTGGTTCCCCGCGGACGGTTCCACCACGGTGAGTCGGCCCGTCTGACGCAGCGCGGGCTGGTTGCTGTCGACGGCCCAGGTCCACTCTCCCGTCTGAGGAGGCGAGAACCGCACCCGGAAGGTGCCGTCGCCGTCGTAGAAACCGGGCACCGTGATCGTCTGACCCGCGCCCTGGTACACGGCCGCGAGCGTGACGTCGACGTAGGGGTTGCCCTTGTCGGGGCCGCGCAGAACGATCTCGTGCATGCCCCAGCGCTCGACCGTCTTGGGGTTGTTCGCACTCTCTCCTTGCGCCCCGGGCGTCGCCGCGGTCGCGGGGCTCGGCACTCCGATCGCCGCAGCGGCGCCCAGAATGGCGGCGCCGGTCAAGACCGTTCGTCGTGTGATCTCCATCGATCATCCTCCAGATGATTCTTCGAGGTGGATTTACTGCCTCCCCAGGCTATGAACAGGGCGAGTATTCTCGCTAGCCCGTATAAACATGCAGCCTTACGATCGGCGGAGGGCCTTGACGTCGAAAACCAGATGTGTACAGTGTCAACATACGCACTCGCACACTCGGAGGTTCCGATGCAGAGCTCGACCCAGAACGCCCTTCCGCCCGTCGTCGATGCAGAGGAATGGCGACGCGAGCTCGATGAGCTCCGCGTGCGCGAAAAGGCGGCGACGCGAGAGCTCGACGCCATCGCGGCGCAGCGCCGCAGGCTGCCGATGGTGGAGATGCCGGACTACACGCTGATGGGCGAGTACGGCCCGGTGCGCCTCGTCGACGTCTTCGAGGGCAAGTCGCAGCTCATCGTCTACAACCACATGTGGTTCGAGGGGAAGCAATGGCACTGCCCGGGCTGCACCGGCTACACCTCGCAGTTCACCCGGCTCGACTTCCTCGACGCGTACGACGCCCGGTTCGTCATCGTGACACAGGGTCCGATCGACGAAGCGCTCGAGTACAAGGAGCGCACGGGCAACTGCATGGACTGGTACTCCACCGCCGGGAGCCCGTTCGGCGCCGACGTCGACGCGCCCGCCGGAGGCGGTTTCGCGGTGAACGTCTTCCTCCGCGACGGCGACACCGTCTACCGCACCTGGCACACGAGCGGCCGGGGCACCGAGCAGCTGAGCCACACGTTCCCGCTCATCGACGTGCTCCCGTACGGCCGCCAGGAGGAATGGCAGGACTCGCCGGAGGGCTGGCCGAAGACCGACGCCTACGACGGCTGGTTCACATCGCAGAAGGTCGCGGAGCTGTACGGACCCGGCGTGCACACGCACGCGTAGAGCACGGATGCCGCACCCCGCGACTGCGGCCGGGAAGCGGCATCCGTTTCAGGTCGAAGCTGACTGATCAGTACCAGTCGGTGGCCTGCGAGTGGCCCCACGCGGCGCACGGCGTGCCGTACGAGCCGGCGATGTAGCCGAGGCCCCACGCGATCTGGGTCGCGGCGTTGGTCTGCCAGTCGGCGCCCGCGCTGGCCATCTTGCTGCCGGGGAGCGACTGCGGGATGCCCGTCGCGCCGCTGCCGGCGTTGTAGGCCTGGTAGTTCCAGCTCGACTCCTTGTTCCAGAGCGACTCGAGGCACGAGAACTGGCCGTCGCCCCACCCGTACTGCGAGGCGGCCATCTGGCGCGCGATCGCCTTGGCGCCCTCGGGAGTGTTCGCGGCGGCGAGCGCGGCGGCGGCCTCTTCGGCCTGGCGCTGCGCCTCCGCGGCGGCTGCTGCTGCGGCGGCCGCCGCCTCTTCCGCGGCCTTCTTCTCCTTGGCGGCGGCGAGGTGCTCGCGCAGCTCTGCCACCCGGGCCTTCACCGTCTCGGTGGCGCCGCTCGCATCGGCGGTGAGCCCCGGAACCAGGAGCATGGGAACGAGGTCGACCTTCGCGAGGCGGTCGGCCGCCTGCTCGAGGCCGGCGGTGTCGACGGACGTATCGCCGATGCCCAGGTCGAGCCCCGCGGCGGTGACGTCGGCGGTGACCGAGGCGGCGTCGCTCAGCGCGACGCGGGCCGAGAGCAGGGTGCCCTGCGCGTCGACGCGGATGTCGCGGAAGGAGTCGGCGGTCGCTTCGGGTGCGGCGGCCGAGGCGATGGCCGAGGCGGCCAGCGGGGCGGCTGCGGCGAGTGCCGGAGAAGCGAGCGTGAGGCCCGTCGTGAGGAGCACGCCCAGGGCGGCTCCGGTGGCGACGGCGGACACGAAGAAGCGGCGGCGTGAACGGCGGGCAGGCGTGGGTGACTGGTCTGAATGCATGACGAACGTACGATCCTTCGGGTTTCGCGCCGCGGGTATCGGCTCCCGTGCGCCTTCGGGTCGGACGCACAAGTCCCCGAGTCTGCCTCATCGTGTCTGGACGGTTCCCGGTGGTTTCCTGGACGGAACGTGAGAGCGCTTTTCCGGGAAAGGCCTGATCGGAGAATGAGAATCTTCTCACGTGGCCGACTGGGTGGGTCTCCCGCGCCTGCCGCAAGCTGTGAATCGCAGTTCACTTAACCCTTGTCCGGAGCCCGACGGATGGTGCATGCTGGCCGCAGCAACGGCGCACCTGGAGGCACCCATGACGTTGACCGCAGCGCAGCGGGCGACATTCGAGTCCATCTTCGACACCTTCGCTCCCGGCGACGGCAACGGCATCCCCTCGGCTACCCGGCTGGGCGCGGTCCCGATCGCCGAGGGCATGCTCGAGGCGAACCCCCGGAAGGAGGAGGCGGAGCTCCTCGCCCGCGTGATGTCGCTGTGGGACACGCCGCTCGGCGGCGTGCTCCTCGGCATCGGCCCACGCCGGTTCTCGACACTTCCGGCTGCGAAGCGCGAGGCCGCGCTCATCGCGTTGTCGGACTCGCGCGTGCCCCTCAAGCGCGTGCTGTTCCAGAACCTGAAGTCGGCCGCGATGCTGTCGTACTACATCGCCCCCGGAGCGGACGGCGCCTCACCCCTGTGGTCGTCGATGGGCTATCCCGGTCCTCCTGGCCCGCGCGCCGAAGCGGCAACGCCGCCGCTGCACCCGCAGACACCCGAGTCCGATCTCTCGCTCGACTGCGACGTGGTCGTCGTCGGCTCGGGTGCGGGTGGCGGGACGGCCGCCGCGGTGCTCGCCGCGCGGGGGCTCGAGGTGATCGTGCTCGAGAAGGGCGCCTACTACGACGATCGGGACTTCGACGGCAGCGAGCTCGGCGGCCTCGCCCGCCTGTACGCGCCAGGACCCTCCGCGACGGCCGAGGGTCAGCTCAGCATCCTGTCGGCGCAATGCCTCGGCGGCGGCACCGTCGTGAACTTCTCGACCTCGTTCCGCACGCCCGATCACGTGCGCGAGGAGTGGGCCGCGCACGGGGTGCCGCAGTTCACGACGCCCGAGTACGACGCCGCACTCGACGCGGTGTGGGCGCGGCTCGGCGTGAACGGCGCGTACAGCGCGCCGTCGGCGCGCGACCGCATCATGGAGCGCGGACTCACGAGCCTCGGCTGGCATGTCGGCGCGCTCGAGCGCAACGTCGTCGGCTGCGACACCGGCCTCGAGTGCGGCCGCTGCGGCTACGGGTGCCGCATCGGCGCGAAGCAGTCGGTCGCGAAGACATGGCTGGCGGATGCCGAGACCGCCGGTGCGCGGCTCTACACGGGCGTCGACGTGCGGAAGGTCGAGACCGCGGCGGGCCGGGCGACCGGGGTGACGGGCCGCACCGCGGCCGGGCACTCCGTCACGGTCCGCGCCCGCGCGGTCGTGGTCGCCGGCGGAGCGGTCCAGACGCCGGCGCTCCTGCGCCGCTCAGGGCTGACGAACCCGAACATCGGCAAGCACCTGCGCCTTCACCCCGCCACGGCGGTGTGGGCGGAGTTCGACGAGGAGGTGCGTCCGTGGGAAGGTGCCATGCAGGCGCGCTACTCCGCCCAGCACGCCGACCTCGACGGCTCCGGCTACGGCGCCGTGTACGAGACGGCGGCCGCCAACCCGGGCCTGTCGGTGGCGTTCCAGTCGTGGCGCGGCGCTCAGTCGCACCTCGAGGTGATGAAGCGCCTCGCGCACTACTCGAGCGTCGGCGTCATCACACGTGACCAGGACGCGGGCGAGGTGCGCGTCGACAAGTCCGGCGAGCCGACCATGCACTACCTCCTGTCGGACCGCGACGCCGCCCGCGTGCAGGCGGGGGTGGCGGGCGCGTCCCGCATCCTCGAAGCGGCCGGTGCGCTGCGCATGTTCTCAGGGCACCAGGCGGGCATCGAGTGGACCCGCGCCGACGGCGAGCCGCTCGACGCCTTCATCGCGCGCTGCGCCGCGGCCGGGTACGGGCCGGGGCGGTGCTCCATGGCGGCGCTGCACATCATGGGGTCCGCGCGCATGGGCGGCTCTGCGGCCACGAGCGCGGTCGACCCCGACGCCGCCACGTGGGAGGTGCCCAACCTCGTCGTGGCGGACGCCTCCACCTTCCCCACGGCCTCCGGCGTCAACCCGATGATCTCGATCGAGGCCATCGCGTACATGACGGCGACCCGTCTCGCCGGCCGTCTGGGGGGATGACTCCGTAACGAAAGTCCTGGCGTGTGGGTATTTCCCGCGCCATCGGGCGGGCGCTAGCGTTGCGCTCGACGGGGCACGGCGTGGTGCGGTGCGTCGTCGGTGCGCGCACGACACCTCGCGAAGGAGAGATCCATGGCTACATCGTCCGCAGCAGACATCGTCAAGGCCGTCGGCGGCGCCGGCAACATCGAGAGCCTGACGCACTGCGCCACCCGGCTGAGATTCCAGCTCCATGACGCGTCCGGCGTCGACGCCAAGGCCGTCGAGGCGATCCCCGGAGTCATGGGCGCCGTTCCGCAGGCCGGCGAACGGTTCCAGGTCGTCATCGGCGGCGGCGTCCAGAACGTCTACAACGACATCATGGCGCTGCCCGGGATGAAGGACGGCGGCGGGGGCGCAGCATCCGATCCCGACGATCTCGATTCCATCAAGGCGCGCGAGCGCGCAAAGGGCGTGCGCGGCAAGGTCGCGTGGATCGACTCCTTCTTCGAGTTCCTGTCGGACTCGTTCCGGCCGCTTCTCGGCGCTCTGCTCGGAGCGTCGTTCTTCATCACGTTCATGGCACTGCTCGCCACCGTCGGCGCCATCCCGGACTGGAATGCTCCGGGTGTGACGCTCGAGCCGTCGTGGGCGTTCGTCAACCTGATGTGGCAGTGCATCTTCGTGTTCCTGCCCCTGATGGTGGCGTACAACGCGACGAAGAAGGTCGGCGCAGACCCGTGGGTGGGCTTCGGAATCATGGCCGTGCTCATGCTGCCCGGATTCCTCGCTCTCGGCGACGGGGTCGAGCCCACCGTGGTCTTCGGTGTCGATGTGACGATCGTGCCGATCTTCGGGTTCCCGCTGACGATCTTCGACTACAGCTCGCAGGTGTTCCCGCCGCTGCTGATGGCGGGTGCTCTCGGCCCGCTGTACAAGCTGCTGCGCAAGCTCATCCCTGCGAACCTGCAGCTCATCTTCGTGCCGTTCTTCGCCATGCTCGTCATGATCCCGCTGACGGCGTTCATCATCGGCCCGATCGGCGTCTACGCGGGCGCCGCGCTCGCGCAGGGGCTCGCGGCGATCAACAACTTCTCACCGTTCATCTTCGCGATCGTGATCCCGCTCGCGTACCCCTTCATGGTGCCGCTGGGCCTGCACTGGCCGATCAACGCCGTCATGCTCCTGAACATCCAGACCCTCGGGTACGACTTCATCCAGGGCCCGATGGGCGCGTGGAACTTCGCGTGCTTCGGCGCGACCGCCGGCGTGCTCGTGCTGTCGCTCCGCCACCGCGACACGCAGATGCGCCAGACGGCGACGGGCGCGCTCGCCGCAGGCCTGCTCGGCGGCATCTCGGAGCCGTCGCTGTACGGCATCCATCTGCGGTTCAAGCGCATCTATCCGCGCATGCTCGTGGGCTGCTTCGTCGGCGGTCTCACGATCGGCATCGGCAGCCTCATCATGGGCCTGCCCGACGGCGTCACGACGCAGGCGTTCGTCTTCACGTCGCTGCTGACGATCCCGGCGTTCAACCCGATCGGGCTCTACGCGATCGCGATCGGCCTCGCGTTCTTCACGTCGATGTTCCTGGTGATCTGGTCGAACTTCCGCACGCCCGAGCAGCAGGCGGAGTTCGAGGCGGCGCGCGACGCGGCCGAGGCGGCGGCTGCGGCCGAGCACGTCGCGCCCGCTGTCATCGAGGCGAGCGAGCCCCGTGCCATCGACGCGTCCGAGGCGGCCCCGGCTGCGGCCGCCGTCCCGGTGACCACCGCCGTGCTCGAGAAGGCGTCGATCGAAGTGCTGGCGCCGCTGGCGGGCAAGGTCGTTCCGCTGTCGGAGGTGCCCGACCCGGTGTTCGCGGGCGGGGTCATGGGCCCGGGTGCGGCCATCGAGCCGGTCGGCGACACGGTGTTCTCGCCGGGCGCGGGCGTGATCGCGGCCGCACAGCCGACCGGGCACGCGTTCGGCATCGTCCTCGACGGCGGTGTGGAGCTGCTCATCCACGTCGGCATCGACACCGTCAACCTGAAGGGCGAAGGCTTCGACGTGAAGGTGAAGAACGGCGACCGTGTCGAGCTCGGCACGCCGCTGGTGACGTTCGATCGCGCGGTGATCCAGCGGGCCGGCTACCCGCTCATCACGCCGGTGATCGTGCTCAACGCCGACGACTTCGGCGAGGTGTCGCCGGTGCTCGAAGGCGACATCGCCGTGGGCGGCTCGCTGATCACGGTCGACCCGAAGCCCGCCGAGGGCTGATCCCTCGCCTGGTGCCTCATTTTGGCGACTCGCCAGAGACTGCGGCGAATTCGTGAGCACCTTGGCGAGTCGTCAAGGTGTGCGCGGTGGTGGCTTCGGCGAGATGCGCGCTCTGGCGGTTCCGGCGAGTCGCCAAGACACGCAGCGGGGATGCGCTGAGTTTGGCGGGTCGTGGAGATGCGCGCGACGGCGGTCTTGGCGACTCGCCAAGAAGCGCGGGGTGGATCCGCAGAGTCTGGCTACTCGCCAAATCCCACGTGCCGCGAACGACGAAGGGGGTGGACGCCGGGAACCCCGGCATCCACCCCCTCGAGGTCGTGCGGCCTACTTGCGGTGCGCGGTGTAGTACGCGAGGAGCGCGCGGGTCGAGGCATCCTGAGCCGCGATCGCCGCCTCGTCGCCCTCGATGGCCGGCGCGATCTGCAGCGCCAGCTGCTTGCCGAGCTCGACGCCCCACTGGTCGAACGAGTTGACGCCCCAGATCACGCCCTGCGTGAAGGTGATGTGCTCGTACAGCGCGACGAGCTGGCCGAGCACGGCGGGCGTGAGCGCCGGCGCGAAGATCGACGTCGTCGGCTTGTTGCCCGCGAACGTCCGCGCGGCGACGAGGGCGCCGGTGGTGCCCTCGGACTCGACCTCTTCGGCCGTCTTGCCGAACGCGAGGGCCTTCGTCTGCGCGAGGAAGTTCGACAGGAACAGGCCGTGCACGTCGCGGCCGCCGTCCTCGAGCGCGTAGGCGGGGTTCGCGAACGCGATGAAGTCCGCGGGGATGAGGCGCGTGCCCTGGTGGATCAGCTGGTAGAAGGCGTGCTGCCCGTTCGTGCCGGGCTCGCCCCAGAACACCTCGCCGGTGTCGGTCGTCACGGGGGAGCCGTCCCAGCGGACGGACTTGCCGTTGGACTCCATGGTGAGCTGCTGCAGGTACGCGGCGAAGCGCGAGAGCTGCTGGGCGTAGGGGAGCACCGCGTGGGACTGGGCGCCGAGGAAGTTCGAGTACCAGACGTTGAGGAGCCCCATCAGCACCGGCACGTTGCGCTCGAGGGGGGTGTTCGCGACGTGCTCGTCGACGGCGTGGAAGCCGGCCAGCAGCTCGCGGAACACGTCGGGGCCGAGCTCGATCATGAGCGAGAGGCCGATGGCGGAGTCCACGGAGTAGCGGCCGCCGACCCAGTCCCAGAAGCCGAACGCGTTGTCGGTGTCGATGCCGAACGCGGCGACCTTGTCGAGAGCGGTCGAGACGGCGACGAAGTGGTGGGCGACAGCATCCGTCTTCGCCTCATCCGATCCGTCGATCGCGCCGGACGCCGCGAGGCCCGCCCAGAGCCAGTCGCGCGCCAGGCGCGCGTTGGTCAGCGTCTCGAGGGTGGTGAAGGTCTTCGACGCGACGATGAAGAGCGTGGTCTCGGGGTCGAGGTCCTTCGTCTTGTTCGCGATGTCGAACGGGTCGATGTTCGACACGAAGCGGGCCTGGATGCCGGCGGTGGCGTAGGGCTCGAGCGCGGCCGAGATCATCACCGGGCCGAGGTCGGAGCCGCCGATGCCGATGTTGACGATGTGCGTGACCTTCTTGCCGGTCACACCCTTCCACTCGCCGGAGCGCACGCGGTCGGCGAAGGCGGTCATCGCGGTCAGCACCGACTGCACGTCGGCATCGACGTCCTGGCCGTCGACCACCAGCGCCGGTGAAGCGCCCGCCGGACGGCGCAGTGCCGTATGCAGCACCGCGCGGTCCTCGGTGGTGTTGATGTGCTCGCCGGCGAGCATCGCGGCGTAGCGCTCGGCGACGCCGGTCTCCTCGGCGAGCTTCACGAGCGCCGCGAGGATCTCGTCGGTCACGAGGTTCTTCGACAGGTCGACGTGCAGGTCGGCGAGCTCGAAGCTCAGGCGGTCGGCGCGACGCGGATCGATGGCGAACCAGTCGCGCAGATCGGGGGCGAACGAGTCGCGGATCGAGCTGAGCTCGGCCCAGGCGGACGTGGTGGTGGCATCGATGGGAGCTGTCACGCACCCCAAGGTACCCGCGCGGGTGTGCGCGTTGGTTACGCGTTACTCACCGACCGCCGGCGGCTGTTGTGAGCAGGCGTCCCGCCCGGCCTTCAGGAAGCCGACCGTAGGCTGGAAGCACCATGCCCTTCCCCTCGCCCGACCTCCGCCTGATCGCCGTCGACATGGACGGCACCCTGCTCGACGGCCACGGCCGCATCCCCGATGCCCTGTGGCCGTTGCTGGACCGCCTGCACGCGGACGGCATCCGCTTCGCGCCGGCGAGCGGGCGGCAGCTCGCGACGCTCCAGCGTGCGTTCGCCGAGCACCTCGACCACATGGTGTTCATCGCCGAGAACGGCGCGTACGTCGTCGAGGGCGACACCGAGATCAGCTCTGACGCGATGGATGCCTCGTTCACGGCGTCGCTCGTCACGCGCCTGCGTGCGCTCGCCGCGGAGGGGCGCGACCTCGGCGTCGTCGTGTGCGGCAAGCGGTCCGCCTACATCGAGCGCGCCGACGACGCGTTCCTCCCCGAGGCCGAGAAGTACTACGCCCGCCTCGAGGCGGTGCCGGATCTGCTCGCGGTCGACGACCAGATCCTCAAGGTGGCGATCTTCGACTTCGCGGATGCCGCGGCCACCGCGCCCGCGCTCGAGGACCTGCGGGCCACCCACCAGGTGGTGGTCTCGGGCGAGCACTGGATCGACGTGATGAACCAGGGCGTCAACAAGGGCGTCGCGCTCCGGCGTCTGCAGGCGGCGACCGGCATCACGCCCGAGCAGACAGCGGTGTTCGGCGACTACCTCAACGACCTCGAGATGATGGATGCCGCGTCCCTGTCGTTCGCGATGGCCAACGCGCACCCGGAGGTCGCGGCGCGGGCGCGCTTCCGCGCCCCGTCGAACCTCGACCACGGCGTCATCACCACGATCGAGAAGCTTCTCGACGGCGTGCCCGACCCCGTCGCCTGACGGAGTCGGTAGCCTTCGGGCATGGCGGTGAGTCAGACCAGGCGTGCGCGCGCAGCGCGACGCCGTGCACGCCGGGTGGCCGCCGCCGACAACGACCTGACGCTCGACGAGTGGGAGTCCCTGGTCGAGGCGTGGGGAGCGTGCGCCTACTGCGGCGTGACGGCGGGCCCGTTCCAGAAGGACTGCGTGCTGCCCATCTCACGCGGCGGCCGCTACACGTTCGAGAACGTCGTCCCCGCGTGCCGGTCGTGCAACGCGAGCAAGTGCAACGACGAGGTCACCGGGTGGCTGCGGCGCAAGCGGCTCGACGAGCGCGCGTTCCTGCTGCGCCATGTCGAGGTGCTCGCCGCGTGGCGCGGCACCGCCTCGGTTCCCCAGGAGACACCGTGACCGTCAGCATCCGTCCCTACGACAGCGCCGACTGGGACGACATCCAGCGCATCCACGATGCCGCGCGGCTCGACGAGCTCCGCGGCGCCGGTCTCCTCGATGCCTATCTCGACCTCGCCGCCACGTACGAGAACGAGGGTCTCTTCGACGACGAGGTCTGGGTCGCCGAGACCGACGGCGCGGTCACGGGCTTCATCGCCGGCAGCGTCGGCCCCGACGGTGGCGAGATCACGTGGATCTACGTCGACCCCGGCCAGTACCGCCGCGGCATCGGCCGGGCGCTCGTCGAGCACTTCGTCGCGCGCTCCGGCGGACGGGTCGAGCTCGAAGTGCTCGACGGAAACGCGGCGCGCAACTTCTACGAGGCGCTAGGCTTCGTGCTCGAGTCGACCACGACCGGCAAGCTCGCCGGTAACGAGATGTTCACCGCGACCGGACACACTCTGGTCTGGACCCCGCCGCAGCTGTAGACATCGCGCGGAATGGGAGGCGGCCCGCGTGCTTCGGGTGCACGCGGGCCGCCGGTTCCGGCGCGACGGATGCTACTGCGCGGCGTATCCGCCGTCGACCAGGTGGTAGCTGCCGCTGACGAACGTGGCGGCGTCCGACGCGAGGAAGGCCACGAGGTTCGCGACCTCCTGCGGGTCGCCGAGGCGGCCCAGCGCGTGCTTCGCGGCAAGAGCCGTCTGCGCGTCGGCGTCGAGGTTCGCGTCGACGAGCGGCGTGTGGATGAAGCCGGGGCCGACCGCGTTCACGCGCACGCCCTGCGTGCCGTACTCGAGCGCGGCGTTCTTGGTGAGACCGACGACGCCGTGCTTGGACGCGACGTACGCCGACGACATGGGGATGCCGACCGAGCCGAGCACCGAGGAGATGTTGACGATCGAACCGCCGCCGTTCTTCGCGATCGCAGGCGCCTGCGCCCGTGTGCCGTAGAACACCGCGTTCAGGTTGATCTCGATGACCTTCTGCCACGAGTCGATCGGGTACTCGCCGACCGGTGCCGCCGCGCCGCCGATGCCGGCGTTGTTGACCGCGATCCGCAGGGGAGCGAGGGCCTCTGCGGCCTCGACGGCCGCCTGCCCGACCGCGGGGTCCGACACGTCGCCGACGAACGCGGCGGCGGTGCCGCCCGCGCCGGTGATCTCGGCGACGACCGCGTCCGCGGCCTCCTGTCGCACGTCCGCGACGAGGACCGCTGCGCCGTTGGCGGCGAGGGTGAGGGCGACCGCCCGGCCGATGCCGGATCCTGCGCCGGTGACGATCGCGGAACGCTCCGCGACATCGTACGTAGCCATGATTACCTCCGTTGGTGGCGTCATCGCGTGGCGCCGATCACTTCTCCGACATCTGTCGGGTACATATGAGTTAACCTACACCTGTCGAAAAGATTCCCGGAGGCGCGATGGATCCCCGCAAGCAGCGCAGCCGCGACCGCCTGTACACCGCGGCGCTCACTCTCGCGGCGGATCAGCCGATCTCGAGCCTGACGGTGACCCAGCTCGCCGACGCGGCCGGCGTGCACCGTTCGACGTTCTACGAGCACGCCGATTCGCCGCAGGGGCTGGTCGAGGCCGCGCTCACCGCGGAGCTCGACGTGCTGCGCAGCGACCTCATGAAGGACCCGGCGGATGCCGCCACCGCCGTCGCGACCGTCACCGAGGGCGTCCTTCACCACATCCTGCGGCACGTCGACATCTACCGTCGCGAACTCGCCGACGGCGGGGGAGCGTTGCATGCGATGCTCGGCCGCCACTTCCGCGGCACCACCGAGACGCTCCTGGAGCGCGGTCGCGTCCGGATCCCGGTGGACGTCGACGGCGTGAGCGCCGCGACCGTCCAGGCCGCCGCCGCCCGCTTCCTGGCGGACGGCACGGTGGGGATCATCGACGGGTGGCTGCGGCATCCGTCTCCGCGGGTCGAGGACTTCCTCCGCGTGTATCTCGCGCTGCTGCCGGCCTGGTGGCCGCACCGCCCCGAGGTGTGACCGGGGCTACGAGGCCGCGGGTTCCGTCCCGGTGAGCACGGCGATGCCGTCGAGCACGGCGCGCTCGGTCGACCGCGCGCCGAGCACCCGGAAATGACCGGACGTCGGCACCGCGATGTTCGTCGCGCCGTCCAGGGCGCTCCCCTCGGGGATGTGGGGGTCCCACGGCCCGAACACCGACACGATGCGGCCGTTGACCGACGTCTCGCGGCCGAGGGTGAGGATGGTCTCGTCCTTGGGTCTGAAGGCGCGGATGCTCGGGACGACGAAGAGGCGGGCGAGCCGCGAGCCGCCGAACGGCGTCGCCACGGCGACGAGTCCGAGGAGCCCGAGGGGGCGGCCGCCATCCGGCGCGGCCGCGGCACCCTCGGCAGGGTCGCCGCCCGCTGACGCCTCCGCGGCGGCGCGCGCGGCGGCGCCGGACGAGACGAGCAGGTGCTTGCCGATGAGCCCGCCCTTGCTGTGGGCCACGAGCACACGGCCGGCGTCGGGGGCTGGCGTGCGGGCGAGCAGCTCGCCGAGGCGTTCGGCGGTCGACGGGATGGTGCGGCGGTTCACGCCCAGGCCGTGGACGACCGTGACACGGTGGCCCGCCGCCGCGAGCGCGTCGCCGAGCGGGCGCAGGAACGTCCAGTGCTCGTACACGCCCGGGATGAGATAGACCTCGGGCAGCGCAGGGTCGCCGCGGCGCCACGACGGCGGAGCGGGGCGCGGTCGCCCGATCGCCCACGGGAACGAGAGCACGGCGAGCTGCCGGCGACCGGCGTAGACGTAGTCGGCGATCCACGAAAACCCGCGCCCCACGATCGACGGGCGCGAGAACGTGGTCGCTTCCGGCGAGGGCGGCATGGGCGAAAGTCTAGAAGCCCGCGGGTCCACCGCGCCCCTCGTGTCGATGCGCGTCACACGGCGCGGACGCTGTTGTTGCGCTTGTCGTGCGTCAGCTCGGCGAGCCCGAGCTCTTCGAGCAGCGGCGGAAGGTACATCCCGAATCGTCCGCGGTATCCCTTCCGGAGTCCGTACCAGCCGCCGACCGGGTTGCCCTCGTCACGGCCCCACGCCTCGACCGTGCCGTCGGCCGCCGGCTTCTGCTCATCGGCGGCGCCGAGCGGCACCCAGTCGCCCTGTTCGCGCAGCCAGGCCGCGAGGTCGTCGATCGCGCTCAGGTGGTACTTCAGCGTCGTCGAGCCCACCTGGCAGACGAGTGCGGGCGGGTCCGCCGCCTCGTCGCGGTACATCGTGTATTCGCTGGTCCCCGGTGCCGTCGTGAGCCGCCACGGGTCCTCAGTGGTTCCTGAACCTGCCATCTCCATCCCCCTCCATCGGTGCGAGTCTGGCCGGATCGCGGGGCGACGGCAAGAGGCGCGGGTCAGTCCGCGGCCTGGGCGTCGGTCGTGCCCCGGACGCCCGTGATGGCCGATTCCACGACGGACGCCGCGAGGGCATCGATGACGGATGCCGGCTGCCACCGCACCGGGCCGTGCACGGCGATGTCGGCGAACCCGTGCACCGCCGACCAGCACGCCCATTCGGCGTAGGGACGGCGGTCGGGCGGCAGTGCGCCGGCCTCCACCATGGCGTCGAGCGTGTCCATCAGGAGCCGGAACGGGGCGACGATCTCGTCGTCGAGGGTCACGATGCCGTCGTTCGCGTGGGTGTCCTGGGTGAAGAACGCGGTCTCGAACCAGCCGCGCTCGGTGCGCGCGAAGTCGATGTACGCGAGGCCGACGCGGCGCAGCCGCTCGGTCGCGGCGGCCGCGGGCGAGAGTCCGGCCGGCGTGGCCTCGACGCGCGACGTGATCGCGGCGGCCAGGGCCAGCTGCGCCTCGCGCGCGACGGCGCGCACCAGGGCGTCGCGGTCGGCGAAGTGCCGGTAGGCGGCATTGGGTGAGACCCCGACGGCGCGAGTCGCCTCGCGCAGCGTGACGGCGGCCGGGCCGCCGGTGCGCGCGAGCTGCAGGCCCTCGCCGATGAGCGCGTGTCGGAGGTCGCCGTGATGATAGGCACGCAGGGGCGAAGTCATTGCGTCCTCCCGGCCGGGTGTGTACGTTGTGAACACTGAATGTGAACAGTGTCCACATTCACCATAGACCCTCGCCCTCACCGCTTGTTCCGCGAACACGCCGAAGGAATCGTCATGAGCCAGCCGAGCCCTGCCGGGCCCGCAGCATCCGAAGATCCCGTCCAGCATCATCCCGATGCGCGCACGCTCCGCGCGTTCTACCAGGTGCTCGTCAACACCGCGCTCGCCAACGTGACCTCGAGCTACCTCTGGTTCGCGCTGACGTTCTGGGTCTATCTCGAGACGAAGTCGGTGCTCGCGACGGCGGTCATCGGCGGCTCGTACATGCTGCTCGTCGCGGTCTTCGGCGTCGTGTTCGGGGTGATCGTCGACCGCATGAAGAAGAAGTCGGTCATGCTGCTCTCGAGCATCGTGACGGTGTCGGCGTACGTCGTCGCCGGGGCGATGTTCCTGGCGTTCCCCGAGAGTGCGCTGCTCGACTGGACCGGTCCGTGGTTCTGGGCGTTCGCCGGGGTGATCCTCGTCGGCGGGGTCGTCGAGAACCTGCGGAATATCGCGCTGTCGACGACGGTGACCCTGCTCGTGCCGGGGGACCGGCGCGACAAGGCCAACGGTCTCGTCGGCGCGGTCCAGGGCATCGCCTTCATGGTGACCAGCGTGTTCTCGGGCCTGTCGATCGGGCTGCTCGGCATGGGGTGGACGGTCGCCATCGCGATCGCCGCCACCGGCGTGGCGCTGATCCACCTGACCTTCGTCCCGATCCCCGAGCGCGGTGTCGCCCACGTCGAGGGGGAGGCGCCGAAGGGGTTCGGCTTCAAGGGCGTGATCCCGGCGGTCATGGTCGTGCCGGGGCTGCTCGCCCTCATCCTCTTCTCCACGTTCAACAACCTCGTGGGCGGGGTCTTCATGGCCCTCATGGACCCGTACGGACTCACGCTCTTCTCGGTCGAGATGTGGGGGATCGTCCTCGGAGTGACGAGCTTCGGGTTCATCATCGGCGGCGCGCTCGTGGCGAAATTCGGCCTGGGCAAGAACCCGGTGCGCACGATGCTGCTCGTCAACATCGGCATCGCGCTGCTCGGCATGACCTTCGCGATCCGCGAGTGGTGGTGGCTGTACGGCCTCGGCATCCTGATCTTCATGGCGCTCATGCCGATCGCCGAGGCCTCCGAGCAGACGATCGTGCAGCGCGTCGTGCCGTTCGAGAAGCAGGGACGCGTCTTCGGCTTCGCCGCCAGCGTGGAGTCCGCCGCGGCACCGGTCTCGGCGTTCCTCATCGGACCCATCGCGCAGTTCTGGCTCATCCCGTACATGAATTCGCCCGAGGGGCAGCAGGCGTGGGGCTGGCTGCTCGGCGAGGGTGAGGCCCGCGGCATCGCGCTGGCGTTCGTCGGCGCGAGCCTGGTACTCCTGCTCGTCGTGCTGCTCGCCTTCGTGTCGAAGCCCTATCGCGAGCTGTCCGACGCGTACGCCGCGGCCCCGCCGTCGCTCCACACCGACGAGGACGGGACGGATGCTGCAACCCCGGCCGCGTCGGCGGCCGGCGCGATCGGCGAGGCCGGAGAGGACCTGCGCTCGGGGCTCCGCTGACGCTGCGGGTCAGAAGCGGGCGAGGCCTGCGGCGGCCGCCTCGTCGGGACGGCCGGGGAAGACGTCGAGCGCGAAGCGCTCGGTGTCGACCGCGACCGTGAGCAGGGTCGTCCACTGCTCGAGGCGGGGGAGCGTCGGATCCGGCGTCATGCAGATCTCAGCTGCGGCGCCCTGTCCGCCGCACACCGCAAGGGCGCGCGCGGTCGGGTCGAGGCCTGTGAGCTCGGCCCGCACGCCGTCGAGGTGCGCCAGGCGGACCACCGTCGTCTCATCCGACATCGTGTCGCCCTCCGACAGCTTCGGGTCCAGGAAGTGGTTGGTGTGGAAGAGCCAGCCGTCGGACCCCGGCTCGACGACGCCCATCCCCGCAGGCGAGAGCTCGAGGGCCATCGCGCGGGACTCGGACCCGTTCGAGTCGAACACCGTCAGCACCGTGGATGCGCTGACCGCGGCGCTCGCCGCGATGCGGTGCGCGTCGTCGACCGACCGTGCCTCGTCGAGCACGCGGCGCGCGACCGCGTGGACGGGAACGCCGCCTGCAGCCGAGTCGGACTCGTGCGACAGGATATTGAAGTGCAGTCCGACGCCGGCACTGTTCACGCCGATCTTGCCGGGGGTCCCGAACTCGGTGAACATCTTGACGTCCAGTCCGCTCGTCGCACGGAACTCGACCAGAAGTGCCTCGGGCACGAGGAAGTCGTGCCAGTCCCAGGTCTGGAGGGACTCGGCTGCGACTCCGGCGCCCACATGCACGGCGGTGGAGCACTCGCCGACCCGGGGAGGCGCCGCCACGAGGATCTCGGTGCGCGCACCGACCGCCGCGAGCCGCCACCGCTCGATCCCCGCTGCATCCGCGATCGCGTCGGATTCGGCGGCGAGATCGGGCGCCCACGCCCCCAGCGCCGTGCGACTGCGCTCCGCGATCGTCCTGACGTCCCGCTCCCCGATGCCGAGCTCGGCGAAGTGCGCGAGGTAGAGGGCCGCCGTCTGCGCATACTGCGGCGCGAATGCCGTGCCGAGTTCGCGGCCGCGGGCCACAGCATCCGTCTCCCTCGAGAGAGCTGTGCGAAGCTTCATCGTTCTCCGGTGTCGGACCCGACGGAGCGAAGCTCGGGCGTGCGCGGAGGAGCGGTGCGGCGCGGCCGCAGGGCCTCGAACGCCGCGGCCCAGGCGAGCAGGTCGGTGTCGCTGTACGCGCGACCGGCGATCGTCAGGCCCACCGGCATCCCGATGTCGTCCATCGTTCCCATCGGCACGGTGACCGTCGGGATGCCGAGGTGGCGGATCGCGAGGTTGCCGTTGGCGACCCACACGCCGTTGCGCCAGCCGAGATCGGCGGATGCCTCGTTGACGTCCATGTCGGCCGGGCCCACGTCGGCGACCGCGGGGAAGAGCACGGCGTCGAGGCCGAGGATCGACATCCAGTCCTCGAGGTCGATGCGCCGGGTCTCTTCGAGGCCGCGGACACCGTCGGCGATCTCGGGGATGTCGGCGAACGAGCGGTAGGGGTGCTCGCGCACCTGGGCCGGATAGGTCGCGATGTCGTCGTCGAAGCCGGTGTACCGGTCGGGCAGCGCGCCGTCGGGGTGCGGGAAGATCGTCGCGCCGTCGACGTCGTCGAGCCGGTCGAGCGCCGGATCGCCGTTCGCCCGCAGGAAGTCGTCCCACGCCCACGCCGACAGGTCGACGATCTCGCGCTGGAGGAACTCCTCGGTCACGAGCCCCCGCGTCGTGATCGTCGGGGCGCCCGGGCGGTCGCCCTCGTAGTTCGTGACGGCCGGGAAGTCGACCTCCACGACCTCGGCGCCGGCCGCCTCCAGGTCGAGCCGGGCCCTCTCCCACAGCGCGAGCACCGAGGGCCGGGTCTCGATGCGGGTGCCGGTCGGTCCGCCGATCCCGCCGTCAGGGTCGGTTCCGGCGTCCGGATCGGCGTTGATGTACATGCGCGGCACGCCGAACCGGCGCCCCGCGAGGGTCGCGGCGGCGGCGTCGGCATCGCCCGACGCGAGCGCCGGGTACGACGCCGGGCGCAGGGCCGAGGCATCCGGGATCGCGATCCAGGACTGCGCGCGCCAGAAATCGCCGCGGGTCTCGGGGTCGTCGGCGACCATCACGTCGAGGATCTCGAGCAGGTCGGCCATCGTGCGGGTGTGGGGCACGACGACGTCCATCGTGGGCACGAGCGGCCAGTTGCCGCGCACCGAGATCACGCCGCGCGACGGGGTGTAGGCGCACAGCGCGTTGTTCGAGGCGGGGGCGCGGCCGCTCGACCAGGTCTCCTCGCCGAGGCCGAACGCCGCGAAGCTCGCCGCGGTCGCCGTGCCCGAGCCGTTGGACGACCCCGACCCGAACGCCGAGGTGAGGTAGTCGGCGTTGTAGGGGCTCTCGGCGCGGCCGTAGACGCCGCGCTGCATGCCGCCGTTCGCCATCGGGGGCATGTTGGTGAGCCCGATGAGCACGGCTCCCGCCGCGCGCAGCCGCTCGATCGAGAACGCGTCGCGCTGCGCGACGAGGTCGGCGAACGCCGGCGAGCCCGCCGCGACGGTCAGGCCCTTGGCCATGAACGAGTCCTTGGCGGTGTACGGGATGCCGTCGAGCGGCCCGAGCGCGTGCCGGGCGGCGCGACGGCGATCGGATGCCTCGGCCTCGGCCCGCGCGTCGGGATTGCGCACGACCACCGCGGCGAGCGCGGTCGCCGTGCCGGGGGCGTCGTAGGCGTCGATCCGGGCCAGGTACGCGTCCACGAGCTCGACGCTCGTCACCGCGCCCGACTCGAGGGACGCGCGGAGCTCGGCGATCGTCTTCTCGACGACGGGGTAGTGGCGGCTCACCGGGCCACCGCCGGCTGCTGCTGCGTGATGCAGTGGATGCCGCCGCCGCCCGCGAAGATCTGGCGGGCGTCGACCGTGACCGCACGGCGGCCCGGGTAGGCGGCCTCGAGGATGTCGCGCGCCTGCGCGTCGGCGCGCTCCTCGCCGAAGCCGCACGCGATGATCCCGCCGTTCACGACCAGGTGGTTCACGTAGCTGTAGTCGACGAACCCCTCGTGGTCGCGGAGCGTCTCAGGGGCGGGCAGGTCGATGATCTCGAAGGTTCGGCCCGCGGCATCCGTCTGCTGCGAAAGGAAGGCGCGGAGGTCACGCGACACCTCGAAGTCGGGGTGCTCGGGGTTCTGCTGCGCGTGGAGCAGCACTCGACCGGGCGTGGGGATCGTGGCCACGATGTCGACATGGCCGTTCGTGCCGAACTCGTCGTAGTCGCGGGTCAGGCCGCGCGGGAGCCACACGACCTTCGTCGCGCCGATCGTGCGGGCGAGCTCCGCCTCGACGCGTGCCCGGTCTGCGAAGCGGTTGCGGCGCGGGTCGAGTTGAACCGTCTCGGTGACGAGCACCGTGCCTTCGCCGTCGACGTGGATGCCGCCGCCCTCGTTGACGAGCAGCGAGCTCACCACCTCGGCGCCGACGAGGTCAGCGGTGAAGCGGGCGTGCTGCGCCGCCTTCTCCCACGAGGCCCACTCGGGCGCGCCCCAGCCGTTGAAGATCCAGTCGACGGCGCCGAGCGCGCCGGGGCGCTCGTCGTCGACGACGAACGTCGGGCCGTGGTCGCGGAACCAGAACTCGTCGACCGGGGTCTCGACGAGGTCGATGGCGGAGTCGAGCATGCGCCGGGCGCGCTCGCCCTTCGACGGATCGACGAGCATCGTCACCGGCTCGAAGCCGGCGACGGCGTTCGCCACCGCGCTCCAGGCGGCGTAGAAGCGCTCCTGCTCGGCGGGGTCGTCGCCGAGCGTCGGCCCCTCGTTCGGGAACGCCATCCACGTGCGCTCGTGCGGATCGCCCTCGTGCGGCATCCTCCAGGCCATCGTCGCCCCTTCGTTCGGCGTTGTCGCGGTGGCGATCGATCCGCCTCGCGCAGTAATTGATCTAGCGATCAATAGGAAAGATACCTATGCTGGCGAGACCATGTCAAGCACATCGTCCCGGCCGCGCACCCGCAAGGCTCCTGCCGAGCGGGCCGCCGAGATCATCGCGGCCGCAACCGCCATCGCGCGGGAGCAGGGGCTGAGCGCCCTCACGCTGCGCGCCGTCGCCGAGCGGGCGGGCGTCGCCTCCGGCCTCGTCGCCCACTACCAGCCGACGATGGACGACCTCGTGGCCCGCGTCTACGCCGACCTCGTCGACGAGGAGGTGCGAGACGTCGAACGCGTCGTCGGTGCCGTCGCCGATCCGGCGGCGCGGCTCGGGGCTCTGATCGACACCCTCATGGACGGCGAGCGCGAGGAGCTCACCGTCGTGTGGGTCGAGGGCTGGGCGATGGCCCGCCGCAACGACGCGCTCGCGCGCGCTGTGGCGGCGCAGATGGAACGCTGGCAGACGCTCGTCGAGTCGATCATCGAGGACGGATGCCGCACCGGCGCGTTCTCGACGACCGAGCCTGGCGAGGTCGCGTGGGAGCTCATCGGGATGATCGACGGACTGAACGCGCAGTCCCTCGCGCGAGGCACCGACACGACGCGTTTCGCCGCCCGCACGGCCCGCGCCGCCGAGGCTCTGGTCGGCGCCCGGCCCGGATCGGTCCCGGTCTCGACGTGACGCGCCTGCAGTGGGACGAGATCCCGCCGCCGCTGCGCGCACGGGTGGAGGAGGTGCTCGGGGAGCCCGTGGTCGAGGCGCTGTCGCAGACGGGCGGGTTCTCGCCCGGGTCGGCCGACCGCGTGATCACGGCATCCGGCCGCCGCGCGTTCGTCAAGAGCGCCGGGCTGTCGCTGAATGCCGACACCCCCGGAATCCACCGGGCAGAGGCGGCGATCACGGCAGCGCTCCCGCCCCACGTCCCGGCGCCGGCACTCCTCGGCTTCGTCGAGCACGACGACTGGGTCGCCCTGGTGCTCGAAGACGTCGAGGCGCGGCATCCGTCCACTCCGTGGGAGCCTCGCGAACTCGACGCCGTCCTCGAAGCCCTGCAGGTGATGACGGCGACGCCGCTCCCCGCGGACGCCGCCGTGACGGCGCTCGCCGACGCGATCGCGGGCGACGCCGCCGAATGGCGGGGCATCGACCCCGCAGCGGTCCCGCCGATGCCTCGCGGACTCGACACGTGGGTCCGTGCCCACCATGACGGATTGACGGATGCTGCGGCCCGCGCCGTCGCGGATGTGCAGGGCGACCGGCTCGTGCACTTCGACACTCGCGCCGACAACATCCTGTTGCGTGAGGACGGGTCGGTGATGCTGATCGACTGGCCGTGGGCGGCGCGGGGCGTGGCGTGGTTCGACGCGCTGTCGCTCCTCATCAACGTGCGCTACTACGACCCCGATGCCGACATCGAGCGGCTGATCGGGCGGCACGCGATCTTCGACGGCATGCCTCCCGGTGCCGCGACCCGCGTGCTCGCCGGTTTCGCGGGCATGTTCCTGGGGTCCTCGCAGCGGCCGGTGCCGCCGAGGATGCCGACGCTGCGCACCTTCCAGCGGGACCAGGCGATCGTGACGCTGGACTGGTTGCGCGAGCGCTGGGACGGGTGAGACCCGCCGGTGAGCGCGCGTCGGGGCGGTGCGAGCGGTACCCTCCGCAGCCCCTCGCCGCAACCCCCTCCGCACGCTCGCGGCGCGGCCATACGGTCGTGGCAGCGAAAGGAGCACGCCATGTCGAACCAGCCGCCGCTCATCCCCGCACCCCTCGGTGACGACGACGATCCCACGGTCGCCGACGGAACAGCCGACGACGCAGACGGGATGCTCGATCCCACGCTCGACGACGACCGCCCGCTCGACCCCGACCTCGACGACGACCGGATCGACAGCGCCGCCGCCGACGAGCGAGCGGCGACCGAGGGCACCCTCGACGTCGACGACCGTCCGTGACGCCCCGCGCGCGACACGCGCCGCGCGCGGCGCAGCCGGGCCAGGATGGAGCCATGAGCGCGATCCCCACCGTGACCTTGAACGACGGCGCCTGGTTCCCTGAGCTGGGCCTCGGCACCTACGACCTGCGGGGCGAGGAGGGGATCGCGGCCATCGTCGCCGCGATCGACTCCGGCTACCGCCTGCTCGACACCGCGGTCAACTACGAGAACGAACGCGAGGTGGGCGAGGCCGTCCGCCGTAGCGACGTCGACCGCGGCAAGGTGCTCGTCGCGTCGAAGATCCCCGGTCGCCACCACGGCCGGCAGGAGGCGGTCGACAGCGTCAAGGGCTCGCTCGATCGGCTGGGCCTCGACCGCATCGACCTGCAGCTGATCCATTGGCCGAATCCCAGCGTCGGCAAGTACGTCGACACGTGGCGCGGTCTGATCGAGGCGCGCGAGCTCGGTCTCGTCCGTTCGATCGGCGTCTCCAACTTCACCGAGGACCAGCTCACCGAGCTCATCGAGGAGACGGGCGTCGTGCCCGCGGTGAACCAGGTCGAACTGCACCCGTACTTCCCGCAGGCGCAGCTGCGCGCATTCCACGCGACGCACGGCATCCGCACCGAGAGCTGGAGCCCGCTCGCCAAGCGCAGCGAGCTTCTCACCGAGCAGATCCTCACCGAGCTGGCGACGGTGCACGACGTGACGCCGACGCAGGTGGTCCTTCGCTGGCACACGCAGATCGGCAGCACGCCGATCCCCAAGTCGGCCGACGCCGACCGGCAGCGGGAGAACGCCGACGTCTTCGGCTTCACCCTCACCGACGACCAGCTCGCCGCGATCAGCGCGCTCGAGCGCGGTCGGCTGTGGGACGGCGACCCGAACACCCACGAAGAGATGTGACGGAACGGATGCTGCCGCCCGCGCAATGCGCCGGGTCGCAGCATCCGTTCCCCTCTCACGCGTCGGGGAGGGCGTCGAGCCATTCGGCGAAGGTCTGGGTGCCGCGCATCGCCTCGGGGCCGGGGAGGAGTGCGCCCGATCGGAGCGCGCGGCCGAAGGCGCCGGGGGTGTTCACGACGGGAACCGGCGTGCGGTGCCCGATCGCGTGGGCGTAGCGGTGCACCATGTCGGCGAGGCTCTCCTCCTGCGGTCCGGCGAGGTCGGTGGCGCGCCCCGCGGGGCCCTGCTCGGCGAGGTCGACGAGGTGCGCAGCGACCTCGTGCACGGCCACCGGCTGCACACGGCCGGAGGGCGCCACGTGCGTGCCGGCATGGCCGCGGTGGTACGTCATCGCCGCGTATTCGTGGAACTGCGTCGTGCGCAGCACCGTCCACGGCACGTCGGCATCGGCGACCAGTCGCTCCTGGACCAGCTTGCCGGCGTAGTAGCCGTCGGGCGCCGCCTCGGCGCCGACGATCGTGAGCACCAGGTGGTGCGCGACGCCGGCCCTCCGCTCGGCCGCGAGCAGGCTCTTCGTCGCGCCGGCGAAGAACATCACCGACACGTCGGGCTTCGCGGTCGTCACGTTGGTCACGTCGATCAGCGCGTCGACCCCGTCCAGGGCGCCGGCGAGACCCGCGCCGCTCAGGAGCTCGACCCCCGTGCGGCGCGACAGGCTCACGACATCGTGGCCGCGCCCGCGCGCGATCTGCGCGATGTGCCCGCCCGTCATGCCGGTGCCGCCGGCGATGGCGAGTCTCACGAATCCTCCTGGTGCGTGTGACCCCGACCCCCGCCCAGCGTAGACCCGCGGTCCCGTCGCTCGATACGAGCGGCTCCGCCCCCATGGGCTCAGCCGAGTTCGGTGAGCCACTCCGCGAACGGCTGGACGCCGAGCACAGCGCCGTCGCCGGGGAGCGCGAGGCCCGCCCGCATGCCCTTCATCTGCGCACCCGGCAGGCTCACCGAGGGGATCCAGCCGCCGTGGCCGGCGCGCCGTGCATACGACTTGACCATGTCGTCGAGCCGCTCCTCGCGGGGTCCCGCGAGGTCGGCGGCACGCCCCTGTGGTGCGCCGGCGGCGAGTCGGGCCAGGTGGGCGCCGACCTCGCGGGCGGCGACGGGCTGCACGCGCGCCCTCGGCGCGACGTGCAGCGGCCCGACCTTCGCACGGTCGAACAGCTGCGCCGCGAACTCGTGGAACTGCGTCGCGCGCAGGATCGTCCACGGCACGGATGCCGCCTCGACCACGCGCTCCTGCGCGAGCTTGCCGGCGTAGTGGTCGTACGGCATCCGGTCGATCCCCACGATCGACAGCAGCACCACGTGCGGAACGCGTGTCCGCGCGGCCGCCGCGACGAGATTGCCGGTCGCGGTCTCGAAGAACCGCGTCGCGGCATCCGCCGACAGGGTCGACACGTTCGCGGTGTCGATGACCGCATCGACGCCGTCGAGCGCGGCGTCGAGACCCGCCCCGGTGGTCAGATCGACGCCGGTGCCGCGACTGAGCACGACCGCGTCGTGCCCGTCCGCCCGCACCGCATGCACCACATGGCTTCCGACGACACCCGTGCCTCCGGCGACCGCGATCCTCATGACATCACTCCTCTCGTCCCCGATCGGGGATCCTCGACAGTCCGACGACGCGGCACGCCAGAATGTGAGGGGAAACGGCTCACAATCTCCCGGCACGCATCGTCGGAACATCGAGAAGGGATCACGGATGCCTCCCACCGACGAGGTCGAGGGCGAACGCCGCGCCCTGCTCGGCCTCTGCTACCGCATGCTCGGCACGGTGGCCGACGCCGAGGACGCGGTGCAGGAGACGTATGTCCGCTGGCTCCGCCTGTCGGACGAGGAGCGGACCGCGATCCGCAACCCGGCCGCCTGGCTGACGCGGGTCGCCGGACGCGTGTGCCTCGACATGCTGGGCTCGGCGCGCGCCCGGCGCGAGCGCTACGTGGGGGAGTGGCTGCCGGAGCCCGTGCCGCAGGACTCGCCGCTCACAGCATCCGTCCCTCTCGATCCGATCGAGCAGGTCACGCTCGACGACTCCGTCTCGATGGCCCTGCTCGTGCTGCTCGAGTCGCTCACCCCTGCCGAGCGCGTCGCCTTCGTGCTGCACGACGTCTTCGGCGTGCCGTTCGCCGAGATCGCCGAGACGGTGGGGCGGAGTCCGGATGCCGTGCGTCAGCTCGCATCGCAGGCGCGGCGGCGCGTGCAGGAACGCCGCACCGGCGCGGCCTCGCGGGAGCAGCACGACGCGGTCGCCCGCGCCTTCGCGGCGGCGACGACCACCGGCGAGCTCGACGCCCTGGTCGCGGTGCTCGACCCCGGCGTCGTGCTGCGCTCCGACGGCGGCGGACGCGTCTCGGCCGCGCTGCGCCCGGTGCGCGGCGCCGACCGCGTGGGGAGGTTCCTCCTCGGTCTGCCGCGACTGGAGCCCGACGCGGTGCTCGTCGCGATCGAGACGCCGGACGGGCTCGGCTTCCTCGCGACGATCGACGACGAGCCCAGCGCGCTGGTCACGCTGGAGGTGCGCGACGGGCGGGTCACCGACGTCTACATCATGCGCAACCCCGACAAGCTCACGCAGTGGGGGAGCTGACGGATCGACATTCCGCGGTCCGTGGAGCGTCGGTTAGCGTGGACCGCATGGCGTCCCCCACGAACTCCACCCCGTTCGACTCACTGACCGACTACATCGCCCTTCCGCGGGTGGAGGCGCTCGCCCTCTCGCCCGACGGGAAGACCGCCGTGCTCACCGTCGCGGCGCTGAAGAAGGACGGCACCGGCTACGACCGGTCGCTGTGGGGGGTGCCGGCGACGGGCGGCGGCACGCCCCGACGGCTGACGCGGTCGGCGAAGGGCGAGGCCGGCGCCGCGTTCACGGCCGCCGGCGACATCCTGTTCGTCTCGGCCCGCCCCGATGCCGACGGTGACGCCGACGACGAGTCGGGCCAGCTGTGGCTGCTGCCCGCCACCGGTGGTGAAGCCCGCCCCGTGACGCGACTGGCGGGCGGGGTCGACGGCATCGCCGCGACCGCCGATGCCTCCGCACGGCTCGTGATCTCGGCCTCCCTGCTGCCGGGCGCCGACACGCTCGAGGCCGAGGCGGCGCTGCGCGCCAAGCGCAAGGAGAAGAAGGTGTCGGCGATCCTCCACGACACCTACCCCGTGCGCTACTGGGACCACGACCTCGGTCCCGCCGAGCCGCACCTGCTCGCGATCGACATCGACGCCCTCGAGGACACCATCGCCGCCGCGGTGGCCGACACAGCGGCAGCGGACGCGTCGGAAGCGGATGCCTCGACCCCCGGCACGGACGCCGAGGCCGCGGCATCCACATCCGATGAGAAGCCGTACCCGGCCACCCTGCCGCGCCCGCGCGACCTCACGCCGAAGCCGGTGCGGTCGCTCGACCACGCGGAAGCCGCACTCACACCGGACGGGTCGACGCTCGTCGTATCGCTCGATCACCGTGAGCAGCGCGCGGGGCGCCGGGTGATCGTCGCGATCGACACGGCGACGGGTGAGCGCACGACGCTGTTCGACGAGGTCGGCGTGGACTACGAGGCGCCGGCGATCAGCCACGACGGCACGCGCATCGCGTATGTCCGCACCGTCAAGAGCAGCCCGGTCGCGCCCACGGACTCCGAGATCTGGCTCGCCGGCATCGACGGCAGCGGCGCACGGCGCGTCGCGGCCGAGTGGGACCACTGGGCGTCGTCGCTGGCGTTCGCGGCCGACGACACGGCGCTCATCGCGACCGCCGACCACGACGGCCGTGGACCGGTGTTCCGCATCCCCGCCGACGGCGGCGCGCCCGAGAAGCTCACCGACGACGACTTCGCCTATTCGAACGTCGTGGTCGACCGCGGCACGGGAGAGGTCGTCGCACTCCGCTCCTCGTGGGTCGTGCCGCCGCACCCGGTCCGCATCGCACGCGACGGCGCGGTGACGCCGCTCGCATCCCCTGCGCCGACGCCGGCCGCACCGGGCTCGATCACCGAGGTCGAGACGACCGCCGAGGACGGCGCGCGCGTGCGCGGCTGGCTGCTGCTGCCCGAAGGCGCGTCGGCCGAGACGCCGGCGCCGCTGCTCCTGTGGATCCACGGCGGTCCGCTGAACAGCTGGAACGCGTGGAGCTGGCGGTGGGCGCCGCTGCTCGCGGTCGCTCGCGGGTACGCCGTGCTGCTGCCCGACCCCGCCCTGTCGACCGGTTACGGCCTGGACTTCATCGCGCGCGGCTGGAACAGCTGGGGTGGGAAGCCGTACACCGACCTGCTGTCGATCACCGACGCCGTCGAGGCGCGCGACGACATCGACGAGACGCGCACCGCTGCGATGGGCGGATCGTTCGGCGGCTACATGGCCAACTGGGTCGCCGGCCACACCGACCGGTTCCGGGCTATCGTGACCCACGCGAGCCTCTGGGCGCTCGACCAGTTCTCGGGCACCACCGACAGCTCGGAGTACTGGCAGCGGATCTTCACGCCCGAGGCGATGATCGAGCACTCGCCGCACCAGTTCGTGCGCGAGATCCGCACACCGCTGCTGGTGGTGCACGGCGACAAGGACTACCGCGTGCCGGTCGGCGAGGGGCTGCGGCTCTGGTCGGAGCTCGCCGAGCACCACGCCGACGAGGACGGCCGGATGCCGCACCGATTCCTGTACTTCCCCGACGAGAACCACTGGGTGCTCAAGCCCCAGCACGCCGTCGTCTGGTATGAGACGGTGTTCGCGTTCCTCGGCGAGCACGTGCTCGGCGCGGAGCCGTCGCGGTACGAGCTGCTCGGCTGAACGGCGCCGATCCGAAGGCGGGTCCGGCGCGCCCCTCAGGACGCGTGCCGGACTTCGCAGTCGCTTCCGGGCGACAGGATCGCCTCGTGCCCGTCGTCGTAGCGGACCACGAGCAGCGGGTTGTCCCCGGTGCCGCGGACCTCGATGACCTCACCCGCGCGCTCCACGGCGCCGACGACACGGCCGTGGATGATCACGCGATCGCCGACGCTCGCTTGCATGGCGGACCACCTCCTGGCGCTCACCATACGACGCGGCGGCGGTCAGGGGTAGGGGTGGGCGGGCGCGACCCTACAGCTGGGCTCCGTCGTCGTCGCGATTCTCGAGCCCGACGCTGCGACCGCGCCAGGACTCGTAGGCCATGAGCCAGCCGATCGACACCGCGGCGGCGAGCACCACCCCCAGCAGCAGGT
The DNA here is from genome assembly GCF_042885375.1 of Microbacterium sp. NPDC058062. Taxonomy (NCBI): domain Bacteria; kingdom Bacillati; phylum Actinomycetota; class Actinomycetes; order Micrococcales; family Microbacteriaceae; genus Microbacterium; species Microbacterium sp. NPDC058062. The sequence goes on along the minus strand of NZ_JBHVSC010000002.1, from coordinate 332,120 downwards.
TGCCCCAGATGAGCCCGAAGACGATCCCCAGCGTGAACATGAGGGCTGTGCCGAGCGCCCAGCCCGAGTGCCCGCGCGTCCAGCCCTTCCGCGTCGTGGTCATGTCGAAAGCCTAGGGGCCGCGGCGGAGCCCAGGGGCGGCCTGTGGTCCGGAGCCTCTCGGTAGGTTGGAAGGACCACCCCATACGGAACGGACGCCATGACCCTCAACGTCAGCCCGCTCACGCTCGGCACGTCGCCTCTCGGCCGCGACACCGAGCCCGGTTCCCCCGAAGAGGACGCCGCCGTCCGATTCGCGGAGCAGCTGTTCGACAGCAGCCACGCCTTCATCGACACCTCGAACAACTACGCCGGCGGGCGGTCCGAGGCGGTGCTCGGCCTCGCGATCGCGCGGAAGGGGACGGATGCCGCCACCCGCGTCATCTCCAAGGTCGATTGCGATCCCGAGACCGGCGTCTTCGACCGCGACCGCGTTCTGCGCTCGTTCGAGGAGACGACGACGCGCCTCGGCGTCGACCGTCTGCCGCTGCTGCACCTGCATGATCCCTACACCGTCACCTTCGACGAGGCGATCGGCCGCGGCGGCGCGGTCGAGGGGCTCATCGAGCTGCGCGAGTCGGGTCGCGTCGACGCGATCGGCGTGGCCGCGGGGCCGGTCGGGATGATGTCCCGCTACGTCGAGACCGGCGTCTTCGACGCCGTGCTCATCCACAACCGCTTCACTGTCGTCGACCACTCCGCCGCGCCGGTCTTCGCCGATGCGCGCGAGCGTGGCATGACGGTGTTCAACGCGGCGCCGTTCGGTGCCGGCATCCTCGCCACCGGCACGCGCGAAGGTGCGATGTACGGCTATCGTCCGGCGACGCCCGAACTGCAGGAGTGGGTGTCGCGCCTCGAGCGTGTGGCCGCCTCGTTCGGCGTCAGCCTCCCGGCGGTGGCGCTGCACTTCTCGCTGCGGTCGCCGCTCGTCGACTCGACCATCGTCGGCATCTCGTCGGCCCAGCGTCTCGCGCAGCTCGACGAGCTCGCCGCGACGCCGATCCCCGACGAGGTGTGGACAGAACTCGAAGCACTCGGCCCCGCGCCGTCGCCCGTCGACGACAGCGCCTACGCCTGATCGCTCGCGCCCTGCGTCGAGCAAGCGCGGACCCCGGCTCCTGCCGGGGTCCGCGCTCCGGTCTCACGCCTGCTGGGCGTTGACCGCGACCATCCAGTCGATGCCGAACCGGTCGGTGAGCATGCCGAACTTGCCGCCCCACGGCGGGGTGTCGTACGGCATCGTGATGGTGCCGCCGTCGGCGAGCTTGTCCCAGAAGCCCTGCAGCGAGGACTCGTCGTCACCGCTGACCGAGACGGAGATGCCGGCCGGCTTCTCGTAGTTCATTCCGGTGGGCGTGTCGGAGCCCATGAGGATGAAGCCGTCGGGGCTGGTGAGCTGCGCGTGCATCACGAGGTCGTTCTCGGCGGGGTCCTGCACCATCCCCTCGTACTCGCCGAACGTCGAGATGTCGAGGTCGCCCCCGAACACGCTCTGGTAGAAGGTCATCGCCTCACGGGCTTCGTTCTTGAAGGAGAGATACGGGTTGAGGCTGGGCATGTCGAACTCCTGAGATGGGTGGTGGATGCCGCGCCCGGCCGCGTGGCGCGTCCCAGTGTCGCCCTGACCTCCGACATCCACAAGGGAGTCCGCGCGTCAGGCCTCCGTGGGCCCTTCCGCCGCCCACGCGATCGCGTCGTCGAGCGCCGACACCGCGAAGATGCGCAGCTCGCAGGGGAACAGGAACGAGATCCCGTGGATCACCTCGCCGATCAGGCTGTGGTCGGTGACGAGCGCGATGCGCCCCCACACGTGGGCCGGCTTGCCCTCGAGCTTGGCGTCCTGCCAGAGGGCGCCGAGCGAGTAGCGCTCGAACTCGTCGCCGAGGACGTAGACCAGGTTGACCTTGCGACCGGCGTCGACCGCCGCGTCGATGGCCGGGTCGACAGACCCGACGTAGTCCGATGCGTCGACGGCGCCGACGGCACGGAACCCGATGACGCCATCCGGCAGGCCGTGGAGAGACTCGATCATGCGTCCATCCTGTCGGTGGACGCGGCGACCGCGACGCGGACGCGCGGAGAGTCAGCGGTCGCGGTGGTCCTCGGGGTGCAGGCGCGCGCCGCGCCGGGGCTCTCGCACACCGCTCGCGCCGATGAGGCGGATGACGCGCTGACGCTGACCCGGCCACGCGGCCAGGAGCCGCAGCATCCCCTCATCGTCCGTGCGGTGGCCGGTCAGCGCATAGCCCACCTCGTGCGCCACGTGATAGTCGCCGACGCTCACGGCGTCGGCGTCGCCGAGAGCCCGGATGCGGGTCTCGGCGGAGGTCCACGGACCGATGCCGGGCTGGCTCACGAGCACACGGTCGACGGCCTCGCCGTCCTCGGCGGCGAGCACGGTCCGCACGATCGCATCGCCGCGGCGGGCGGCGCGCACGACCGTCTTCGACTGCGGCGGTTCGAGCCCCGAGCGGTGCCACACCCACGAGGGGACGTGCTGCCATCCGTCGATCGTCGGCGGCGCGAACATGGGCGCCGGCGTCGGACCGGGGGCGCGCTCGCCGCACCACGTCACGACGCGCCGCCACGCGCCGAACGCCTGCATGCCGGTGACCTTCTGCTCGAAGATCGCGCTCGCCAGGGCGTCGAACACGAGATCGGTGCGCGAGAGGCGCAGGCCGGGGTTGCGGTGATGCGCGTCGGCGATGAGCGGATGCCGCGACGCATCGAAGTCGGCAGGGTCGTCGTCCGCACCGCACAGCGCAGGAAGCTGCGCGAGCGCCCACTCGCTGCCCGGGCCCCAGGCCGCCCCGCGGATCACACCCGGGTGCGTCTCGCGGATCGCGAGCGTCGCGATGCCGGCCGGCGTGCGGCTCACCCGCCAGATGACCGCGCCCGAGACCGCCATCGTCGGGTCGCCGGCGCCGCGTCGCTGATACAGCACGGTGCGGCGGAGATCGAGCGGATGCCGCGGCCGGTACTCCGTCTCGAGCGGCCGGCCATGATCGGGCCGGGGATCGCGTGTCACGGCTCGCGGACCGAAGCGCTCGGCATCCCTCGTCCGAGGAATGCGCGAGAGCGACGTGGTCATGCCGCCCACCCTACGCCGACGCCTCCGACATCGCCGCCGGAGGAACCTCGATCAGAAGCGGTCGGGCGACGGGGTGCCGTGGCCGTAGCGGATGACGACGTCGGCGTGACGGTCGAAGCGGTAGCCGACGCCGCGCACGGTGCGGACGATGTCCTCGTAGCGGCCCAGCTTGGCGCGCAGACGACGGACGTGCACGTCGATGGTGCGCTCGCCCGGGGCGTCGTCGTCGGTCGCGCCCTGCCAGAGCGAGGTCACCAGCTCGGTGCGCTCGATCGTGCGGCCCTCGCGGAGCACGAGGTACTGCAGCAGCTCGAACTCCTTGAACGTGAAGGCGGCGGACTCGCCGTCGATGAGCACGCGCTTGCGCGAGATGTCGACGACAACGCCGCCCGAGGCGGGCTCTTCGTCCTCGGGCTCCTCCTGCTTGGTGCGGGCGACGGCCGACGGCTCGTGCAGCGCGAGGCGCACGACGTCGACGTCGCGGCCGCCCGAGCCGACCGGCGCGAGGGCGACGGTGGCGTACGTCTCGGCGGACGGTGCCAGCTCGGCGAGGGTGCGGCGCAGGGCGTCGACGAGCACGCCGAGGTTCACGCCGGAGGCGGCGGCCTTGGCCTCGTCGATGCCGACGTAGAGGGCGAACCCGCGCGGCGCCGTGCCGGCGGGGAGGGCGCGCCCGGCCGGCTGTGCGGGCTCGGGGGCCGGCGCCGTGGGCGCCTCGACCGCGACGGGGTGATTCACGGCGCGGAGGTGGCGGACGGGGGCGGCGGTGGTGGGACGGTCGAGGAGAGCGGTGGTCGACATGATGATGGTCCTTGCGGGAGGAACCCGGGTGGCGGAAACCGGGTTGAATGATGTGCTGCGGCCCTGGTCGTCGGTGGCGAGAAAGGCCGTAGGCCGGATGAGGCCTGTGCCCGACGTTGGGCGGTGTGCGAAGCGGGTCCGGGTGCGCGTGATCGACGCACGAAACCGGTGCTTCGGGGGACTCCGTACGATCCGTGTTCAGAAGCGGAGGAGGAGTCCGACGGGGGTCACCGTGCTAGTGGCACATTCGACAACACATGGCAACGCGACCGGCCATCATCATGCCGGCAGTCCTGTTCGCCTCCCGGGCGGACAGATACAGCGCGTTGTCAGTCATGTGCCCGATTATTACCGACTTTGTCCAAAAACGTCAAATCGCACGGGTTCTGGGCCCAGATCGTTTCGGAATGTGACAGATTGCTCAGTTCCACGTCGGGTGAGACCGAGTGTCAGCTGGGCGATCACTGCGACATACCGCGAGACGGATCCCGCCCCGGCGCCACGGGCGTAGCCTGACGGCGTGACCGACCTCCGCTTCACGAAAGAGCCCGACGCCTCGCGGTACACCCTGCACCGCGGCGACGACCTGGTGAGCGTGCTCGACTACCACGACGACGGACGCACGGTGGCCATGACCCGCGCCTACACCGTTCCGACCTTCCGGGGGCACGGGTACGCCGGCGAGCTCGTGGAGCGGGCGGTCGAGGAGCTCGAGGAGCGCGGCGACCGCAAGGTCATCCCGGTGTGCTGGTATGTCGCGGACTGGTTCGATGCGAACCCGTCGCGCCGCGGCATCCTGAATCCCCGTCCGTAGTTCCCGCGTGTCCCGCCGACACCGTCGGCATTCTTGTCAACCCCATGTCGCCGTGCGTCTCCGCGACGGAGGCTGGGGGAGGACGAGAGGAGCACGCCATGGATCGCGATCGAGCGAGAAACCAGGACCTGCCCGACGGCGTCGTGAACGCCGACCCGCCCGGCGGCTGGGAGCAGGTGGACGACACCGAGTCGCGGGAGCGCACCGCGGCGGTCAGCGAGGCTGACCTGCTGACGGATGCCGCCCTGCAGCCCGACGATCCCGTCGAGGGGGAGGCGGCCCGGCAGGGCGCCGATCCCGACCTTGCGACCGACAGCGGAAGAGGGGAAGAACCGTGATGAGCACGACCGGCAACGAATACGAGCAGCCCGGGGTCAATTACCCCGACCGGGAGGATGCCGCGGGTGCGGGCGGGACGCCGGCCCCGGGGGACTCGGTGCGCGACGAGCCGCCGGCGGCCCCGCCCACGCTGGGCGAACCGGCGCCCGATGCGGGGGATGCCGCATCCGCGACGGGAGACCCGGGTCCTGCCGACGTCGAGCCCGCGGTGCCGGCGGCGCCCCCGCCGAGCCACGAGGCGATCGGCATCGGGGTCGTGGAGGACGGCACCGACCACCACGGCCAGGACGGCGCCCGCGACACCCAGACGGCGGGGGAGGCGCAGCGCACGCCCGGCGCCCTCGGGACCGAGCAGGAGCAGCGGCTGCCGGCGATGACGCAGAACAACGCCTCCGACATCGACAAAGTGGCGGGCATCGTCGCACAGACGCGCCAGGACATCGGCACCCATCCCCTGGAGGAGATCGCGCACGTGCTGCGTCAGCGGCTCACGCAGTCCGGCATCGAACTGCCGGAGAACGACATCGAGGAGCTCGCCCGACAGGTGTCGGTGGGCGATACCGACGATCCGGCGCGCCCTCGCCGGGAGCCCGCGAGCTGACACCGCGATTCCGTCACCGATGTGCACGCGCCCGGCCCTAGGCTGGGCGCGTGCACATGGAGGCAGTGTTCACCGCCGTCGCCGTCGGCTTCGAAGCGATCGGCGCCGCCGCCATGATCGTGGGCTTCGTGATCGCGCTCGTTCTGGGCGGGCGGTCGCTCGCGCGCCACGAGGGCGGTCAGGCAGCGTTCACGACACTGCGTACGACCCTCGGCGCCGCGATCCTCCTCGGACTGGAGGTGCTCGTCGCCGCGGACCTCATCCGCACGATCACCTCGAAGCCCTCGCTCGAGGACGCGGCCATCCTGGGCCTCATCGTGCTGATCCGGACCATCCTGTCGATCTCGATCCAGATCGAGATCGAGGGCACCCTGCCCTGGCGTCGCGCCCTCCTGCGCAGCGGGGGTCAGATGATCGGCGACGCCGTGGCGAAGGACCGCGCGGCCCAGCAGGCGGCGGGCGCGGCGCGCGGGCCCGCTCCCGCGGACCCGCGCACGCCCTGACCGTCGTCGGCTACGCGACGGCGCAGACCGCGGGGTCGTGCTCCGAGACGTGCAACCCGATCGGCCGAGCCCACGCGGAGCGCTGCGGGCGCGCGATGACGCGGGCCGGGCGGTGCGGGGCGACAGCGGTCTTCCGCTCGCGGATGGAGGCGAGGAGCGCGTGCTCGCGGTCTCGCGACCAGGTGTCGTGGCGGTACTGCTGTTCGGCGGCGTATACAGCGAACATGGTTTCCTCCGTTGGTTCCGACAGTGTGAAACCTACGCGGGGGTTCCGACATTGCCGGCTGTGGCGGGGATGGCAGGATTCCGGCGAGACCAGGCAGTCGTCAGCCGTCGTCACGCCGATCGGGCGAACTCGCGGATGACTCGCGCGGCGGGTGCGGCATCCCGGATCATCGTCTCGTGGCCGTGCCCCGCCACCTCGGCCAGCCGGCCGTCGGGCAGGGTGTCGGCCACCCGTCGGCACCACTGCTGCGGCGCGACGATGTCGTCCTCGCCGCGCAGCACCAGCGCCGGCATCCGCACGCGCGGCAGCACGTCCTCGGGACGGTGCCGGAGCATCGCGCGGAACTTCGCGCGCAGCCGCGGCCCGGCGCGCACGTACTCCCGGGCGCCGCGCGCGATCACCACCGGGCTCTCGACGGCGATGTCGCGCAGGAGCCGCCACAGCTGCCGGGGTGCCGTCCGCGCCGCGGGGTCGACGGTCGGTCCGATGAGCACGATGCGGTCGGCGAGCGCGGGGTGGCGCACGGCGACCTCGAGCGCGACCTGCGCACCCATCGAGTGCCCGATGAGGACGGCGGGAGTGCGCACGCGGCCCCGGAGGTAGGCGGCGACGAGATCGGCCGTGCGCTCGATCGTGAGCACGCGGCGCGGTTCGGGGGCCTCGCCGTAGCCGGGGAGGTCGAAAGAAACGACCTCGCCGTCGCCCAGATGACGCTCGAGGTCGGTGAAGACGCTGCGGCCCATGCCGATGCCGTGGATGAGGACGTACACGAGTTCACCGCGCCCACGCCGCTCGGCGACGAGCGTCGCGCCGGCGTGCGCGAATCTCTCGACGTCCGTCATGGATCAGGCGGCGCCCGGCTGATCGCGCAGGCCGACGCGATCGGGGATGTCGAACTGCACCCGCGGCAGCCAGGCCTCGGGCTCGGGCCACGGCCGTGAGGCGGGCAGTGTGCGCAGCCTCGCCCGCAGGGCGGTGCCGGATGCCTCGACCGGAAGCACGCGCGACGGGGCGTGGTGGGCCAGCGCGCCGAGCCACCAGTGCCGCCACGTGCCCTCGATCGCCTCCGGTCCGGCGACGACGTAGTAGTCGGGCATGACGGCCTCGCCCGACGCGAACAGCGACAGCAGCGCCCCGACCTCCGCCTCGAGGGAGCCGAGCGTGGCGCGCTCCTCGTACAACTCGACCCAGGCCGACGCGACGTGCTCGAGCGGATCGGCGTCGTGGACGACGTACGGCATGGAGACCGAGGCGACGAGGTGCGCGGCGACGGCCGGCTCGGCCTCGCGGAGCGACAGCGCGACGAGCGCGGGAACATCGGCGAGACCGGTCAGCAGCTCGTCGCTGTCGGCCCCGACGAGCGCGACCACGGTCGATCGCGGAGCGGTGTCTGCGTTGTGCGCCATGTTCCACGATACGTCCGCCGGACGACCGAGGGGAGGGTGCATCGCCGGAAGACGCGAACCCGGCAGGCGGCGACGTCGCCGCGCGGTCACTCCGCGGTGAGCACCACCGTCGCGAGATCCGCCCCGAATGTGAAGCGCGCGTCGACCGTGCCGCCGCGGAGCACGCCCGGCAGCCACCGCGAGGCGTCGTCCCACATGCGCGCGTACGGCACGGCGTCGAGGCCGTACCACTGCGGCGTCATCCCGTCGCGCTCGACGGGATCGCCCTGCCACCTGCGGCACACGAACACCGTCGCCTGCTGGGACCATGCGCGCCGGGTGGGGAAGTGGTACTCGACCGTTCCGGCGACCTGCAGATCGGATGCCGCGACCCGCACGCCGACCGACTCCCGGGCCTCGCGCACGGCGGCCTCGTCGGCGCCCTCGCCGGGGTCGACCAAGCCGCAGATGCCGACCACCTTCCCCTGGCCGAGCCCGGTGCGCTTCCGGCCCAGCAGCACCTCGGCGCCCTGCGGTCCGCGGCGCAGCAGGAACACCACGCAGACCCCGGGCAAGGACATGGCTCGAGGGTACGCGCCGGAGGCGCCGCACCGACGCGGAAACCCCGGTGGTTCGCGGGTCCGCGGCCTGCCTCGCGGGCGATGTCAGGGGCCGAACGTACCGTGATGAGCATGCGGATCCTGCACACCTCGGACTGGCACATCGGGCGGTCGTTCCACGGCCACTCGACGCTCGATGCGCTGCGCGGTGTGCTCGAGGCGCTGGTCGCGCAGGTGGCTGAGCGCGATGTCGACCTCGTGATCGTCGCGGGCGACGTGTTCGACTCCGCGACCCCCGCGGCGCGCGCGTACACGCTGCTGACCGACGCGCTGCGCGGCCTGGCCGACGCGGGTGCGACCGTCGTCGTCACGAGCGGCAACCACGACTCGGCGGCCCGGCTCGGCTTCCAATCGGGCTTACTCCGCGACGGCGTCCACGTCATCACCGATCCCGCCGCCATCGGCGCCCCGGTCACCGTCCACGACGAGCACGGCCCGGTGCACGTGTACGGCATCCCGTACCTCGAGCCCGTGCTCCTGCGCGGTGCCTGGCCCGGCGTGCGCACGCAGGCCGACGTGCTCGCCCACGCGATGGACCTGGTGCGGACGGATGCTGCGGCCCGGGGCGCGCGCTCGATCGCGGTCGCGCACTGCTTCGCGGCGGGGGTCGAGCCGACGCCGCACCTCGAGCGCGACATCCAGCAGGGCGGACTCGACATCGTTCCGCTGTCCACCTTCGATGGCGTGGACTACATGGCCCTCGGCCACATCCATGGGCGTCAGCGGCTCTCGCCGCGCGTGCGATACGCCGGGGCGCCCCTGCACTACAGCTTCGACGAGGGGCACAAGCCGCGCGGGTCGTGGCTCGTCGAGCTCGGCGCCGACGGACTCGGCGACGTGGAGTGGCTGCCGCTCCCGGTGCCGCGCGCCCTCACCACGCTGACCGCGACGCTGGACGAGCTGCTCACCGACGAGCGCTTCGCGACCCACGTCGACGACTGGGTGCGCGCCGAATACACCGATCCGCTGCCGCAGCGCGACCCGATGCGGCGGCTGCTCGCCCGATTCCCGTTCTGCGCCGAGGTGCGTCACGCTCCGGTCGCGACGCGCATCGACGACGCACGCACCTACGCCGAGCGCGTGCGCTCCGCGCGCAACGACGCCGAGCTCGTCGACGCCTTCCTCTCCCATGTGCGCGAGGGAGAAGGCGCGTCGATCCGCGAGGCGGAGCTCGTCGGCGAGCTGCTGGAGCAGCGCGCGCGGGTGGAGGCGACCGCGTGAGACTGCACCACCTCGAGCTCACCGGCTTCGGGCCGTTCCGCGAGAAGCAGAGCGTCGATTTCGAGTCGTTCGAGCACGACGGCATCTTCCTCATCGCCGGACGCACCGGCGCGGGCAAATCGAGCATCCTCGATGGCGTCTGCTTCGCGCTGTACGGGAGCGTGCCCCGCTACGAGACGGGCGACAAGCGCCTGCGCAGCGACCATTGCGCACCCGAGGACCCGACGGAGGTCCGCCTCGAGTTCACCGTCGGCGACCGCCGCTGGCGCGTCACCCGTGCCCCGGAGTACCAGCGGCCGGCACGCCGCGGCGGCGGGCTCACCACCGAGCCCACGCGCGCCGAGCTCGAAGAGCTCGTCGAGGGCGCGTGGATCGGCCGCGCGGCGAAACCCCGCGACGTCGGTCTGTTCCTCGACGAGGTGCTCGGGCTCAACGCGCAGCAGTTCCAGCAGGTGATCCTGCTCGCGCAGAACCGGTTCTCGAAGTTCCTCCTCGCTTCCGGCACCGAGCGGCAGTCCCTGCTGCGCGCCCTGTTCGGCACGCGTCGCTACGAGGAGTACGCGCGTGAGCTGGGTGAGCGCAGCAAGGCGGCGCAGCATGAGCTCGACGCGCTGGGGGAGCGGGCCCGCACCCTGCTCGATCAGGCGGAGCGCCTGATCGCGGCGCACGAGCTGGTGCCGGCCGGCGAGGCAGAGGGCGACGCTCGGCTCGACCTGGCCGCGCGGCGCGCGGCCGTCGACCTGGGGCAGCAGCGTTCGTCGTACCGCCTCGACACTCTGACGCGCGAGCGCGCCGCTGCGGACGACGCCCGCACCGTCGCGGAGGCTGCGCACGCCGAGCGGGTCGCGCTGGCGAAGGCGCAGGCCGAGCTCGGCCGCGCACGGGACCGGCTCGCCGTGCTCGAAGAGGCCGGCCCGCAGATCGCCGACGACCGTCGGCGACTGACCCGGGCCCGCTCCGCAGAGCTGCTGCGCGCGCCGCTCGAGACGGCCCACCGAACCGAGCGCAGTGCGGTGGCGACGGCCGAACATGCCGCGTCGGCCGATGCGGCATGGGCGCGTGCGGTCGCGGGCACCGATGACGCACGCGCCGACGATCTCGCCGCGGTGGTCGAGCGCCTCACCGGCGAGCTGGCCGTGTGGACCGCGGCCCTCGCGCAGGAGGCGGCCCTGGCCGACGGCGAGACGCGGAAGACGGCTGCGGCCGCGGAGGCGACGCGGCTCGAGGCGGATGTCGTCGCCCTCGATGCACAGCGGGCGCAGGTGCCGGCCGAGCTCGAGCGCATCGACACGGAACTCGAGACCGAGCGCGCGGCGGCGTCCCGCCGCGATCCCGCGCGCGTGCGCCACGACGAGATCAGCGGGCGCCTTGCGGCCGCGGTCGAGGCCGAAGGGCTCGCCGCCGCCCAGCGCGCGGCCGAGATCGTCCATCGCGACGCGGCCGCGGCTGCCGCTGCCGCCGCCGCGAGGGTCGCCGCGCTCCTCCAGCTCCGTCTCGACGGCTATGCGGGCGAGCTCGCGACGACGCTCGTCGAGGGTGAGCCCTGCGCCGTGTGCGGAGCGACGGCGCATCCCTCGCCGGCCGCGCCGGCCGACGAGCCGGTGACCGACGAGCTCCTCGCGGCTGCCGAAGCCGAGCGCGACGCGGCGACCGCGCACGAGCGCACCGCGGCGGACGCCGCCAAAGCCGCGCGGGAACGCCATGGAGCGGCCGCCGCTCGCGCCGGCGGCGAAGGCGTCGAGGCGCTCCGCGAGCAGCTGGCCGCTGTCAGCACCGATCTGGCCGCCGCCGAGCGCGCCGTCGAACGCCGCGACGCGCTGGCGGCCCGGCGCACCGAGCTGGCGGCGCTCGACCTCGAGGCCGAGGCATCCCGCGCGTCCCTGACGGAGCGACTCGCCGAGGCACGCACCCGGATCGCGGCGCTGGAGGAGCGGGTCGCAGCTGCACGAGAGGCGGTCGACGCGGCCCGCGGCGAGCACGCGAGCGTCGCCGACCGCGTCGCGCACGCCACCTCGATCCGCGACGCGGGCCGCGCGGCGGTCGACGCCCGCGCCGAGGCGCACCGCGCGGCGACCCTTGCCGCGCAGGCGCGCACGGACGTCGAAGAGCGGGTCGCAGCATCCGAGTTCGCCGATGCGGCCGAGGCGAACGCCGCCCTTGCCGCACCTCGCGACGTGGAGGCCGTCGCCGAGCGGGTCTCGGCGCACGACACGCAGCTCGGCGCGGCGCGGGCACGCATGCTCGAGCTCGAGCTCGAACTCGCGGGCGCGCCGACCGAGCGCGTCGACACCGCGGCGTCGCAGGCCGCCCTCGCGGCCGCCGACGCGGCACGCACCGACGCGCTCCGCGCGGAGAGCGACGCCCGCACGCTGGTGACGGGACTCCGCGATCTCGCGATGCAGATCGACCAGGCGTACGCCGGCGTCGCCGCCCGGGCCGCAGACGCCGCAGCCATCGCCCGGCTCGCCGACACCGTCGCGGGGCGGGCGCCCAACACGATGAAGATGGACCTCGAGACGTTCGTGCTCGCCGCCGAGCTCGAAGAGATCGTGGCCGCCGCGAACCTGCGGCTCGGCGACATGTCGTCCGGGCGGTACCGGCTGCAGCACACCGATGCGCGGGCCGCGCGCGGCGCCGCCTCCGGCCTCGGCCTCGAGATCATGGACGCCTTCACGGGTCAGTCCCGTCCGGCGCAGTCGCTGTCGGGCGGCGAGACGTTCCTCGCGTCGCTCGCGCTGGCCCTCGGGCTCGCCGAGGTCGTCACCGCCCGCGCGGGCGGGGTGCGACTCGACACCCTGTTCGTCGACGAAGGCTTCGGCTCACTTGACGAGGAGACCCTCGACCTCGCGATGCGCACCCTCGACGAGCTGCGACAGGGTGGGCGCACCGTGGGCGTCATCAGCCATGTGGCCGCGATGAAGGAGCAGCTGCCCGCGCAGCTCGCGGTCGAGGCGACCCCTGCCGGGCCGAGCGTCATCCGGCAGGACGCGGCCGCCCGCGTCTGAGCAACGGACTCCGCGCCCGGCCCGCGCGGCACAGGGTGGGTCTTCTCCCACTGTCGCCGGGGCGATGCACGGGTGTATCGTTCGCGGCAGATCGCTTCCTGGGGGATTCGCGATCCCGCCCGACCGCCGGCGCTCGTCCGGCCGCGGCCGTTCGCCGCGCCCTCTCGTTACGACGACGTACGGAGTCGACATGCGTTCCACCACTCGGGCGCGCCGCGCCCTCGCCGCGTTCGCGGCATCCGCCCTCCTTCTCACCGGCACGCTGAGTGCCGCCTCGGCCGCGCACGCCGCCCCTGCGCCGGCGACGATCACCCGGATGGCGGCGCTCGGGGATTCGATCACGCAGGCGGCGATGACGTGTTCGAGTCTCACGTCGTGTCCGACCAACAGCTGGTCCACGGGGTCCACGACGTCGGTCAACTCGCACCTGCAGCGGCTCCGGGCGGCCGGGTCGGCAGGCCTCGTCAACGTCTTCAACGACGCCAAGTCGGGAGCCGGGTCATCAGCGCTCCCCGCGCAGGCGCAGCTGGCCGCCGGACAGGGAGCCCAGTACGTCACGATCGAGATCGGCGCGATCGACGCCTGCACCCGGACGGTGGCGCAGATGACCACGGTCGACGCATTCCGGACCAACGTGCAAGCGGCACTCGCCACCCTGGCCGCGAGTGCCGGGGCGCCGGAGATCTTCGTGGCGAGCATCCCGAGCCTGCAGCGCCTCTACGACATCAACAGGTCGAGTCTGTCTGCTCGTCTCGCCTGGTCGCTGCTCGGCACCTGCCAGTCGATGCTCGCCAACCCGAGCAGCACCGCGCCCGCCGACGTGCAGCGCCGCACGCTGGTGCAGCAGCGGGTGACCGACTTCAACAAGGTGCTGGAGGCCGCCTGCGCCGCCACCGCGAAGTGCCGCTTCGACGGATACGCGGTCGCGAACTACGCGTTCGTGAAGTCCGACATCTCGACGCGCGACTACTTCCACCCGTCGCTGTCGGGCCAGGCGACACTGGCGAACATCACGTGGGCGAAGACGCAGTGGGTCTCGTGAGGCGGGGTCAGACGCCGTAGTCGGCGCGGATGCGGTCGCGCAGCTGGTGGCTGCAGGCGGTCACGGCGGTGCGCCAGTCGGTGATCGCGCCATCCTGGGCGCGATCTGAGACGGCCTTGAGCACGCGGATCGGCACGCCGAACCGCTGCGCGACCCAGATGTAGGCGTACGTCTCCATGTCGACGAGGCCGGCGCCGAGCGGACGGATGACCTCCACGGCCTCGGAATCGTCGACGAAGTGGTCGCCGGTGGCGATCGTCACGCCGTCGGCGTCGAGCTCGACGCGCGCCGGCAGCGACACGTGCTGGCCGACGATCCCGTCGATGTCGGTCACGTCGTGCTGCAGGGCGGCCGAGATCTCGTAGACGGAGGCGTCGAGCCGCGCGTCGATCGCCCCCGCGGTGCCGACCACCACGATCTCGTCGTAGGCGGTCGCGTCGAGCGCGCGGGTGAGCGCGTAGGTCGCCTGCAGCTTGCCAGGGCCGGTGACGAGGCGGTCGAATCCGTCGAGGTCTTCCGGGAAGGCGACGAGCTCGGAGGCGAGGGCGGCGACGAGGAGTCTCACCCTCCCATCATCTCCCGCGCGCCGGGGTTTCCGCCCGCCGCGCCGCGGACGGGGTTAGCCTGGGCGGGATGTCCCAGCCACAGCCGACGCCGCAGAGAACCTCGAGTGCGGCGCGCGCCGTGCCGGCCACGACCGCCGTCATCCCCCTCTCGCACGGCGCCCGCTGGCGCGCGTTCTGGGTCTGCGTGTCGGTCGCGGCGATCACCATCCTCGACATGACGAAGGTCAACGTCGCGCTGCCGTCGATCGGCGAGGTGCTCGGTGCGAGCTCGACGCAGCTGCAGCTGATCGTGTCGGGGTTCGTCCTCACCTTCGGGCTCGTGCTCGTGCCGATGGGACGCCTGGGCGACCAGCGCTCGCGGCGCACGCTGTTCGTCGTGGGCCTCTCGCTCTACACGGTCACGAGCGTGCTGTGCGCGCTCGCACCGACCGCCGAGCTGCTGCTGATCGGGCGACTGCTGCAAGGCGTCGCTGCGGGCATCCAGATGCCCCAGGTGCTCGGCATGGCCCAGGAGCTGTTCCAGGGGAAGGAGCGCGCCCGCGCCTTCGGACTCTTCGGCGCGACGATCGGCATCGCGACGGCCTTCGGCCCGACGCTGGGCGGTCTGCTCATCGCGCTCGGCGGGCCGACGAACGGCTGGCGGCTCATCTTCTGGATGAACGTGCCGCTGTGCCTCATCGCGATCGCGCTCGCGCTGTGGCTCTTGCCCGACACCCGCACGAGGTCCCAGCGCAAGGTGCAGCTCGACCCGGTCGGTGTGCTGCTGTTCGGCGCGAGCGTGATCTCCCTCATGTGGCCCTTCCTCTTCACCACCGGTGCGCCGACCGACAACCCGGCGCGGTGGTGGCTGCTCGTCGCTTTCGCGCTGTTCGCGTCCGCGTTCATCGCGTGGGAGCGCCGCTACGCGAAGCGCGGCCGCAACCCGCTCATCCCGCTCGGCCTCTTCCGCATCACTTCGTATCGCAACGGCACGCTGCTGCAGACGGCGTACTTCACGGCGGCGCCGGCGATGTTCCTCGTCACGACGCTGTTCCTGCAGCTCGGCCTCGGGCTCGCCCCGGTGTACGCGGGGATGGTCTCGATCGGGTTCGCGCTCGCCTCCGCCGTCACCTCGTGGATCGGCGGCAACCTCGTCAGCACGCACGGCCGCGTGGTCGTGGTGTGGGGTCTCGCCGGCATGCTGCTGTGCGTCGGCGGGCTGGTGCTCGCGGCGCTCTACAGCGCCCCCGCGTGGACCCCCTACATCGCCGCCGCCGTCATGACCGTCGGCGGCGCGGGCGGCGGTCTCGTGATCGCGCCCAACCAGGCGCTCACTCTCGGAGATATCCCGGTCAAGCAGGGCGGCCTCGCCGGCTCCGTCGGGCAGCTCGGCCAGCGCATCGGCGCGGCGGTCGGCACGGCGGTCGCGCTGTCGCTGTTCTACGCCGCGATCTACCGTGAGTCCGGCTCCCACGACAGCCTCGTCGTGTACCACGACGCGTACGCCTTCGGGATGCTGTCGGTCGCGGTCTTCCTCGCGCTCGCGTTCCTGGTGGCCATCGTCGACCTCACCGCGCGCCGCACCGCTCGCGAGCGCAAGGCCGCCGTCGACCCCGTTCCCTGACCCCGCGCCGGCGACCCTGGGTGCCGCTCTCAGCGGCGGAGGGACGCCGGTCCCATGACCGCACGCCGCCGGTCGCGCTTCCACCGGGCGTGCGTCTCGCGGAACTCCGCACGCGTCGTGAAGCGGTAGCGGTATGACACCGCCCGCACCCATCGCGGCTTCTCACCCGCGAACGGGTCGTGGGCGAGCAGGCGGAGGGTCGCAGCATCCGCTTCCAGAAGCCGCACCAGGAAGGCGGTGAACCAGTCGTCGAGCGACCGGCCGAGCGGGAGGAACCACATCAGCCAGTCGAGGCGCAGGTGGTAGGGCGCGAACTGCCGCGGGATGCGGTGCACGTCGCCGGGCTTTCCTTTGAACCCGTACTCGTGCCACGTCGCGGTGTCGGGGTCGTCGTCCATCGTGCCCTCGACGACGATCTCGATGCGCTCCTTCGTGACCGTTCCGAATGCGCCGTAGGCGTTGGCGAGCTGCCACCGGTTGAACGAGGCGTTCATGAGCTGGCGCCTGGCGAACAGGTTCTGCAGCGGCCACCAGCTGATCACGAGATACAGCACGCCGACCGCGCACGTGATGACGAGCCAGTACACGGGGATCGCGTCGAACACGCCGGGAGGACTGGACACTGCGTGCCCCTGCTCCGATCCGATGCCCGGCAGCCCGATGGCCGAGAAGGCGAGCACGATCGTCATCCAGTTGAGCCAGGCGAAGTTGCCGGTGACCACGAGCCAGGCCTGGGTCGCGATGACGATCGCGGCCGCCACCGCCCCGACGATCGCGGGCACCGGTCCGGGCACGAACAGTCCGACGAGCGGCGCGAACAGGAACCACGGCACCACCAGCTGCGCGAAGTGGTTGCCGAGCACCTCGCCCTTGTGGAACCAGCGGGGGAGGAGGTGCGCCTGCCGGCTGAGCGGCGCCGGCATCGGCTGCGTCTCGTGGTGGTAGGTGAGCGCGGTGAGGTCGCGCCACTCGCGGCCGCCGCGGATCTTGATCATGCCCGCGCCGAACTCGAGCCGGAACACGAGCCACCAGAACAGCACGATCACGACGACCGGCGGCGGCTGGTCGTCCGACCCGAGGAACGCCGCGAGGAACCCGGCCTCGAGCAGCAGCATCTCCCAGCCGAATCCGTAGAAGGTCTGCCCGATCGACGTGATGGACATGTAACCGAGCCACAGCGCGAGGAAGCACAGCATCGGCACCCACGGCGGACCGAGCTGCGGGAGCCCGACGACCAGCGTCGCGGCGATCACGATGCCCGCCCCGCACAGGGTGACGAGCCTGCGGTCGGTGTACCCGAGGAAACGGAAGAGGGTGGGGCGCAGCATCCGTGCCCCTCTCTTCGAGGTGCGCACCCACTCGAGGAGTTCCGGCGCCGGCAGCAGCCCGTGCTCGCCGAGGAGCGGGCGGAACTGGTTCAGCGACGACGCGAACGCGACGACGAACAGGGCCGCGACGCCCCGCTGCAGCACCTGTCGAGCGAACTCGAAGTCGACCGCGGCGAAGGCGTCCACGGGGTCACGCTCCGAAGAGATCCCCGAGCTCGAGGCGGTCGCCGCGATGACGCGCGCGATCGTGCAGCGCCTGGCGCGCGGCGTACCAGCCCGGCATGCCGGTGACGCCGGGTCCGGGCGGGGTCGACGCCGACGCGAGATACACGCCGCGCAGCGGTGTGCGCCACGGCGTCGTCGAGATGACGGGGCGCCGGATCGCCTGCGCGAACGTGAAGGCGCCGCCGAGGATGTCGCCGCCGATGTCGGCGGGGTTGTACGCGGCGCGCTGGGCGGCGGTCATCGCGTGGCTCGCGAGGATGCGGTGACGGAATCCCGGGGCGAAGCGCTCGACCTGCCGCACGACGGCTTCGGTCGGGTCGAACGTCGACCCCGCCGGAACGTGGATGTACGCCCACAGCACGTGCTTGCCGGCTGGCGCGCGCGTGCCGTCGAGCACGCTCGGCTGCACCGTCAGGACGTACGGCCGGTCGGTCAGCCCGCCCCGCGCCACCGCGTTCTCGCTCGCCTCGACCTCCTCCCGCGTGCCGCCGAGGTGCACGGTGGGGGCCAGGGCGACGTCGGGGTGGGCCCACGGCACGGGTCCGTCGAGGGCGAAGTCGACCTTCGCGGCGGCCGGGCCGTACCGGTACTGCCGCACCGCGTGCGCGTACCGCGCGGGAAGGTCGGGGTGCGTGAGGAGGAGCCGCGGCGTCGTGTCGAGCAGGAGCAGGTCGCCGGCGTCCGGGTCGCCCCAGTCCAGCCCCGCGAGGGACTGCACGTGGGTGCCCGTCTCGACGGCGCCGCCGTGCACCTTCAGGTCGTCGACGAGCGCGTCCGCGATCGCCTGCGAGCCGCCGCGGGGGAACGCCCAGCCGTCGGCGGAGTGCCCGTGCGCCGCGAGGAAGAGCCCGGACGCCGCACCTCCGAGCGAGGGCAGCGGGGTGTTCGCGTGCGCGAGCACCCCCGTGAGCAGCGCGTTCGCCTCCTCGGTGCGGAAGGTCCCGCGGCCCAGGCGCGTGCCGAGCTGCAGGGCGCGCAGCCCGAACCGGACGGTGGTGATCGGATGTCGCGGCCACCGCAGCAGCTGAGACCCGGTGAAGTCCACCAGCCCGCCGAGATGACGGCTGAGAGGGCGCAGGACGCCGCGCCACGCACGGCCGTCCGGGCCGAGGGCATCGGCGGTGCGCTCGATGTCGCGCCACGCGATCGCCGCGCGTCCCCCGTCGAGCGGCTGCGCGTACGAGGCGAGCGGGTGGATCCAGCCGACCCGCTCGTGGATGCCGAACGCCCGGAAGAAGGGCGACGACAGCGCCGCGGGATGCACGGCCGAGCACACGTCGTGGCGGAAGCCGGGAAGCGTGAGCGCCGCGGTGCGGACGCCGCCGCCGATTGTCGTGGCGGCCTCGAGCACGCGCACCTCGTACCCGGCGCGCGCCAGCGCGACCGCGGCCGACAGCCCGTTGGGTCCGCTGCCGATCACCGTCGCGCGCCTTGCCATGACCCCATCCTTCCATCGGGGTCCGCCGGCGGGAGGGGATTGACGTCCCCGGATCCCGCCCCATCGACGTGGCGTGGCGATCTTCCTCACCGCGCCGCACGGGGTCAGGATGGAGGGGCGGACGGTCCGCGGAGAATGAGGTGGATCATGCAATCGGTGCTTCTCGAGACTCCGGCAGGAATCACGGCGCGGCTCGGCTGGGACCCCAAGCTCTCGGACCACGACCGCAAGCGCGCCCTCGCCAAGGAGATCGTCGCGACGAAGCTCGGCGTCGACCCGAAGGATGTGCGCGTCGAGCGCGAGGCCCCCCGGACGTTCGGGTTCCACACCCAGCTCATCGCCGAGGTCGACGGCGCCGAGGTGCCCCTGAAGATCCGCAACGTCAACTTCCGCGCGGCCACCGTCGTCGCGGTCGCCGACGCCGACGCCTCGCTCGGGCTCGACCTGCGCGACGCGCATCCCGACGACGCCGAGCTGCACCTCATGAAGCGGCACTCGCACCTGCTCGACGAGAACGACCTCGGCAAGCTCCTCGCCCACTGGACCCGCGTGCAGGCCGTGCGCGACGCCGACGGCCGCGGCGCCCGCGTCGCCGCCGATCACGTGCGCCTGGACAGCCCGCTGACGAAGGGCTGGATCCCCGACCGCAAGGTCTTCTACAAGCTCGCGGACCTGTCCCGCGACAGTTGGATCATCACGCTCGCCTACAACCCGGCGCCCGCCTGAGATCGGACTTCGTAGGGACGGATGCCGCTGCCCGCGGCATCCGAATCCTCAGTCCTTCACGAGATCGGGGAGGGCGGCCCTCAGCTCCGCGAGCCACACCCGGGCGTTGCCGTCGGAAGGGGCGCGCCAGTCGCCGCGGGGTGACAGCGACCCGGCGGGCGACACCTTCGGCCCGTTCGGGATCGCGGAGCGCTTGAACTGCGCGAACGCGAAGTAGCGCTTCAGGAACACCTGCAGCCACTTCGCGACCGTGGGCAGGTCGTAGGCGTAGCGGTCCTCGTCGGGGAAGCCGGGGGGCCACGCGCCCGCCTGGGCATCGCCCCACGCGTGGGCGGCGAGGTAGGCGATCTTCGACGGCCGGAACCCGTACCGGAGGATGTGGAACAGCGCGAAGTCGTGCAGCGCGTAGGGGCCGATGCGGTCCTCGGTCGACTGCATCTTGCCGTCCTGGCCCATCGGGACGAGCTCGGGCGAGATCTCGGTGTCGAGCACCGACTGCAGCACCTCGGCCTCGCGGTCGTCGACGCCCTCGCGCTCCGAGATGACCCAGCGGATCACGTGCTGGATGAGGGTCTTCGGCACGCCGGCGTTGACGGCGTAGTGGCTCATGTGGTCGCCGACGCCGTAGGTCGCCCAACCGAGGGCGAGCTCCGACAGGTCGGAGGTGCCGATGACCATGCCGCCGTGGTGGTTCGCGAGGCGGAAGAGGTAGTCGGTGCGCAGGCCCGCCTGCACGTTCTCGAACGTGATGTCGTGCACGGGCTCGCCGTCGGCGAACGGGTGCCCCAGGCGCTCGAGCATCTCGATCGCGAGCGGCCGGATGTCGATCGTCTCGATCGACGCGCCGACCGATTCGGCGAGGGAGATCGCGTTGGACTTCGTGTGCTCGCTCGTTGCGAAGCCGGGCATCGTGTACGCGAGGATGTCGCTGCGCGGGCGCCCCATCAGGTCCATGGCGCGCGCGACCACGAGCAGCGCGTGGGTCGAGTCGAGTCCGCCGCTCACGCCGATCACCGGCTTTGGGCCGCCGATCGCGCGCATGCGCTGGACGAGCCCCGAGACCTGGATGTTGAACGCCTCGTAGCAGTCCTGCGCAAGGCGGGCGGGATCGTCAGGCACGAACGGGAACCGGTCGAGCGTGCGGCGCAGGCCCACGTCGGTACGCGGCGGGTCCAGTCGGAAGTGCACGGTGCGCAGCGAGGCATCCGCCCCCGTGGCGCGGCGGTTGTCGTCGAAGGTGCCCTGGCGCAGGCGGTCCTGGCGCAGGCGGTCGAGGTCGACGTCCGCGATCGAACGGCGCGGACCGTCGGGGAAGCGCTCGGTCTCGACGAGCAGGTTGCCGGCCTCGTAGATCATGGTCTGGCCGTCCCACGAGAGGTCGTTCGTGGACTCGCCCGCGCCGGCGGCGGCATACGCGTAGGCGGCGAGGCAGCGCAGCGACTGCGACTGGCAGAGATCCTTGCGATCCTCGGCGCGCGCGATCGTGATCGGGCTGCCGCTGAGGTTGAGGAGCACCGTGGCCCCCGCCAGTGCCGCGCGCGACGACGGCGGGATCGGCACCCACACGTCCTCGCAGACCTCGGCGTGCACGACGAGACCGGGGACGTCGAGCGCCTCGAACAGAAGGTCGGGCCCGAACGGCGCCTCGAGCTCGCCGACGCGGATGTCCTGCCCGTCCTGGTCGTCGCCCGGCGCGTACCAGCGGCGTTCGTAGAACTCGCGGTAGGTCGGCAGGTACGACTTCGGGGCGACGCCCAGCAGCTCGCCGCGGTGGATCACGACGGCGCAGTTGTAGAGGCGGTTGCGATGGCGCAGCGGCGCGCCGACGACGAGCACCGGGAGGAGATCGACGGATGCCTCGACCAGCCCCTCGATCGCGGTGACGACCGCGTCGAGAACGGGGTCCTGCATGACGAGGTCGTCGATCGCGTAGCCGGTCAGGCACAGCTCGGGGAAGACCGCGACGGCGACCGCGTCGGCATCGCACACGCGCGCGGCCTCGAGCACGGCGTCGGCGTTGGCGGCGGGGTCGGCGATCTCCACCGGGATCGTGCACGCCGCGACCCGGGCGAACCCGTGCCGGTATGCGCTGTCGAAGGGCAGGCTCATGGGGTCAAGTCTGGCAGGTGGGGCATGGGGGCGGAGGTGGAGCATGGGGCAGAGGTGTCGGCGGCCGCGGCTATCGTCGTCACAGAAGGGCGGGGTATGCGATACATCGAGGACGAAGGACGGATCGTCTGGAGCGCGAGCGATCTCAAGACCGCTGCGGAGTGCGAGTTCGCGTGGCTGCGCGCGATCGACGCGCGACTCGGGCGTGTGGCCGCGGTGGAAGACCCGGAAGACCTCACCCTCGAGCGCGCCGGTCGCCTCGGTACGGTGCACGAGCGCCGCGTGCTCGCCGACTACCTCGAGCGCTACGGGGATCGCGTGGTCGAGATCCCCGAGACGCGATCATCGGATGCTGCGGCCCTCGCCGATGCGGTCGCCCAGACGAACGCCGCCCTCGCGTCGGATGCCGAGGTCGTCTACCAGGCCGCGTTCTCGACGGAGTCGTTCGTCGGCTTCGCGGATTTCCTCGTCCGCGACGAGGCCGGGCGCTGGCTCGTGCAGGACACCAAGCTCGCGCGCCACGCGCGCGTGACCGCCCTCATGCAGCTGGCGGCATACGTCGACCAGCTCGACCGCCTCGGAGTGGCGCGCTCCGGCCGGGTGCAGCTGCTGCTCGGCGACGGCAGCGTCAGCGAGCACGAGGTCGACGACCTGCTGCCCGTGTTCGCGCTGCGGCGCGAACGGCTCGCCGCGCTCATCGCGGACCGCCGCCTCGACCTCGGGGCGGCGGGGGATCCGATCGCGTGGGGCGACCCGCGGGGTGAGCTCGGCGTCGTCGCGTGCGGGCGCTGCGCGACGTGCGACGCCGAGGTCGTGGCATCCCGCGATCTGCTGCTCGTGGCGGGTATGCGCCCCGTGCAGCGCGAGCGGCTGCGTGCCGCCGGCATCGAGACGATCGAGCAGCTCGCCGGGGCGCCCACCGGGCCGGCGGGCATGAACCCCGATGTGTTCGCGTCGCTGCGCACGCAGGCGCGCCTGCAGCTGGAGAGCCCGGCGGGCACTCCGCCGCTCATCGCACCGAAGCCCGTGCCGCACGAGGTCGTCGTGGCGGAGAGCGTGCTCGCAACGGACGGCGCGTCGGTCGCCCAGGCGACGGTGGCCGCCGTGCTCGAGGCTCCTGTGGCCGTTCCTGCTCCGCCGATCCCGGTGTTCGAGGTCGTCGCTCCTCAGGCGCTCGGCGCGCTTCCGCGGCCCGACCACGGCGACCTGTTCTTCGACTTCGAGGGCGACCCGCTGCACACCGAGCCGCCGACGCCGGGGGAGCCCACGCAGTGGGGTATCGACTACCTGTTCGGGTGGGTCGACACCCGCGAGCAGTACACCGCGCTGTGGGCGCACTCGTTCGCCGACGAGAAGCGGGCGCTCGAGACGTTCCTCGACATCGTGAACCTCCGCCGGCAGCAGTTCCCCGGCATGCACATCTACCACTACGCGCCGTACGAGCCGACGCACCTGCTCGCGATGGCGGCGCGCCACGGCGTGCGCGAGGCCGACGTCGATCGCCTCCTGCGCGACGGCGTGTTCGTCGACCTGTACCCGATCGTGCGCCGGGCACTGCGCGTCGGCTCCCGCTCGTACTCGATCAAGAAGCTCGAGCCGCTCTACATGGGCGAGGAGGTGCGCACGAGCGACGTGCAGAAGGGCGACGACTCGATCGTCCGCTACGTCGAGGCGCGTGCGCTGCAGGCCGACGGCGCCGAGGCCGAGGCTGGCCTCGTGTTCGATGACCTCGCCGACTACAACCGCTACGACTGCGTGTCGACCCGGCGCCTGCGCGACTGGCTCGTCGACCGTGCGCGCGAGGCGAAGCTTGTGCCGTCGCCGAATCCCGAGCCCGACGAGCGGGCGTACGAGCCGTCGCCGCGCGCGACGCTGCTCGACGCGCTGGCGCTCGACCACCCCGAGGATTCGGTCGAGGCCCGTTCGCTGCGGCTCGGCGCTGCGGCGATCGACTACTACCCGCGCGAGGCGAAGTCGTTCTGGGCCACGCACTTCCTGCGTCTGCGCGAGCCCGTCTCGCTGTGGGACGAGACCCGCGACGTCGTCGCGATCGATCCCGCGCGCAGCGTCGTGCGCGAGGACTGGCACTTCCTCGAGAGCGGCAAGGGTGGTGAGCGGCGCATCGTGGAGCTCCGGGGCGACCTCGCCCCCGGCACACGGCTCAGCGAGGGCTCGAATCCGTTCGCGCTGTACGAGCTGCCCGCACCGTTCCCGTTCGAGGCGTCGCCGCGGTGGATCCATGCGTACCGGTCGGTGACCGTCGTCGAGGTGCGCGACGACGGCGCGGTGATCGAAGAGACCGCCGTCGACGGCGTGACGTGGAGCGACCTGCCCCTCGCGCTCACCCCGCAGGCGCCGCCCGCCGCCGGCAACCAGCAGAAGGCGATCGACGCGTGGGCCGACGCCGTCATCGCGGCCGCGCCGGATCTTCCGGCCGACCCGGCCACCGACATCCTGTGCCGTCGTCCGCCGCGCACGCTCACGGGGAATCTGCCTGCCGCAGGGGCGGACGCCGTCGACGCCATCGCGCGCGCCGTGCGCGATCTCGACCACAGCTACCTGGCCGTGCAGGGCCCGCCAGGAACCGGCAAGACGTACGTCGGCTCTCACGTGATCGCCCGCCTCGTGCGCGATCACGGGTACAAGGTCGGCGTGGTCGCCCAGGGGCACGCGACCATCGAGCACCTCCTGGATCGCGTCATCGCGGCGGGGGTGCCGGCGGTCCGGGTCGGCAAGGCCCCGAAAGACGCGACGGCCGAGCACGCGTTCACCGTGCTCCCCAAGAACGGCGTGGCCGCGTTCACAGCCGAGCAGGCGGCATCCGGTTACGTCATCGGCGGCACCGCGTGGGACTTCAGCCACGAGGGCCGCGTGCCGCGCGGCAGCCTCGACCTCCTGGTCGTCGACGAGGCCGGGCAGTTCTCGCTCGCGTCGACGATCGCGGTGTCGCTCGCCGCGCCCCGGCTGCTGCTGCTCGGCGATCCGCAGCAGCTGCCGCAGGTGAGCCAGGGCACGCACCCCGCCCCCGTCGACACGTCGGCGCTCGGCTGGGTCATGGACGGCGCCGACGTCATCCCGCACGAGTACGGCTACTTCCTCGCCGAGACGCGGCGCATGCGTCCCGAGGTCGCGGCGCCCGTGTCGACGCTGTCGTACCGCGGCGAGCTCGAAGCCCACCCCTCGACGGCGCTGCGTCGCCTCGACGGCGTCCCCGCGGGCCTCGTACCTCTTGCGCTGCGTCATCACGGCAACGCGACGCAGTCGCTCGAAGAGGCTGCGGAGGTCGCCCGGCTCGTCACCGATCTGATCGGCCGGGAGTGGACGGATGTCGCCACCGACGACTCCGACGGCTCCTCGGTCGCGCTGCCGCCGCGGCCGCTCGAGCAGCAGGACCTCATCGTCGTCACGCCGTACAACGCGCAGCAGGTCGCCGTCGAGGCGGCCCTCGCCGCAGCAGGATTCCCCGACGTGCCCGTCGGCACCGTCGACAAGTTCCAGGGCAAGGAGGCCGCCGTCGCGATCGTGTCGCTGGCGGCCTCGAGCGGGCGCGACGCGCCGCGCGGACTCGAGTTCCTGCTGCTGCGCAATCGCCTGAACGTCGCGATCTCGCGCGCGATGCACACCGCATATGTCGTGTACTCGCCGGGGCTCCTCGACGATCTGCCGTACACCCCCGAAGGTGTGGCGCGTCTGAGCGGTTTCGCGCGGCTGGTCGGCCGGGGCTGAGGCCCGCGTAGACTCGCGCTCACAGTCGAACACGTCGCACACCACAGCCCCCGAGCGTCTCGCACCGGTCAGGGACGAGACACCCGCCCGAACAGGAGCCCGCATGGCCGACGACGCCGCGCAGCAGTTCGAGATCGACCTTCCGCCCGAGCTCATCGGTGGCAACTACGCCGACTTCGCGAACGTGTGGCACACCCCGACGGTGTTCGTGATGGACTTCCTCACCCTCGCGCAGCCGCCGCGCGAGCAGGTCGACGCCGAGACCGGCCAGCGCCACACCGTCGTCCCGGCGCGCGTCGTCAGCCGCATCCGCATCCCACCCGACCAGGTGTTCGAGCTCGCGAAGGCGCTGACCCAGCAGCTGGAGTTCTGGGAGCGGGAAACCGGTCGCCGCAACCCGCAGGAGCCCCCGCTCGGCGACTGAGGCGGTGCCCGGGAGACGCGTCCGAGAGGCGCACCGCTAGACGGCCGACAAGGCGAAAGTCAACCCCTTTGGGCGAAAAAATCTCGCCACGTAACCTTGCCACGCGTCGTAAAAAGCGCAGAGGCGCGGTATCCGTTCGGCGAGGGGCGGATGCCGCGCCGCCGCATATCCGGTATCACTGCCTGTGCTTCCTCCTCTGACACACGGAGGGGGACGACATGACCACGATCGACCAGCCGCTCGCGACGATCGCGACCACGCCGGAGCCGGCGGCCCAGACCGAAGCGGCGATGGATGCTGCGCCCCGGCGCCGCGGAATCGTCTTCTGGATCGTCCGCTACCTGCCCGCCGAGGTCGCCGGAACCGCCGCGATGGTGGTCGGGGGACTTCTCGCCACGCTCTGGACCGACGCGGCACCGCTCATCGCCGTGGCGGCCCTCCTCGGCGAGATCATCGGCTTCTATGCCGTGCTCGCGGTCACGATCTACATCGAGCAGGCGCCCGTCTCGGCGACACGGCGGCGGGCTGTCGGCCGCACCGCGGTGCTGCTGGTGGCGGAATTCGGCGCGGCCGAGCTGCTCGACACCTTCCTGGTGCGCCCGGCGGCACTGATGCTCGGCGTGTGGCTCATCCCCGATCCGCTGTGGGGCATGCTCGCCGGCAAGATCGCCGCCGACATCGTGTTCTACGCGGTCGCCGCCGGCGCCTTCACCGTCACCGCAAAGACCGGCCTGCGCGACGCACGTCGCCCCGCGGTCGTGAAGGAGGTGGCGACGTGAATCTCGCGGCCCTCCGACGTGAGCCCCGCACGACGCGGGCGCTCGAGAGCAGACGTCGGGCCGAGGCATCCGCTCTGCTGTCGTCCGTCGCGGCTCGCGCGGCCATCGCGCTGCACGGGACACCGCTGCTGCTGCTCGATCCGGAGCGCGTGCGCCGGCAGTACCGCCACCTGCGCAACGCACTGCCGTTCGTCGGGTTCCACTACGCGGTCAAGGCGCTCGCCCACGACGCCGTGCTCGACGTCCTCGACGATGCGGGCTGCGGGTTCGACGTCGCGACCGGCGAGGAGCTGGAGATGCTGACGCGACGCGGTGTCGCGGCATCGCGCATCATCCACACGCACCCGATCAAGAAGCCCTCCGAAATCGCCGAGGCGCTCGCCGCGGGGGTCCGCACCTTCGTGGTCGACAACGACGTCGAGATCGAGAAGTTCCGCGGTGCACCGAGCGACACGCGACTGCTGGTGCGTCTCGCCTACCGCAGCCCGCACGCGAAGAGCGACCTGTCGAGCAAGTTCGGGGTCGGGCCGTTCGAGGCGGCGCATCTCGTCGAGCGGGCGCACGCCGCGGGCATCACGGTCGCCGGCTTCAGCTATCACGTGGGCAGCCAGCTGGACGATCCGGCCCGCTTCGCGACGGCGGCCGCCGACACGCTCGAGCTCATGGGCATCCTCGAGCGGCGCCTCAACGTGCAGTTCGACACCCTCGACATCGGCGGCGGCTTCCCGGCGTCGTACGACTCCGAGTCGGCGGCCATCGAAGACGTCGCCGCAGTGCTCCGCCCGGTGCTGGAGCCGCACGCGCGGCGGCTCGACATCATCGCCGAGCCCGGCCGGGTGATGGTGGCCGATGCGATGACCCTGGTCACGAGCGTCGTGGGCATCGCCGAGCGCGGTGATGGTCGCTGGTACTACCTGGACGACGGGCTCTACGGCTCGTACTCGAACGTGCTCACCGAGGACGTGCACCCGCTCGTGTTCGCCGAGCGAGACCTCACCGGCAGGCGAGATGCGGCGAACCATCGCTGGGCGACCCTCGGGGGCCCGACCTGCGATTCGTCGGACGTGATCGCGCGCGAGGTGCTGCTGCCCGACCTGGCGGTCGGCGACCTGCTGGTGAGTCCGACGATGGGTGCGTACACGACGGTCACCGCGACGCGATTCAACGGTCGCCCGTTCACACCGGTCGCCGTGGTCGGTCGCGGTGCGACGACCGCCGAGGTCGCCGTGGCGTCGGACGTGCGCCGCGTGCCGATCGTGTGATCGAACGGATGCCGCGGGTCAGACCGTGCCGTACAGCCGGTCGCCGGCGTCGCCGAGCCCGGGCACGATGTAGCCCTTCTCGTTGAGACGCTCGTCGAGCGCACCCAGCACGAGGGTGACGTCGCGGCCGGCGACCTGCTTCTCGATCGCCGCGACGCCCTCGGGGGCGCCCAGGATGCAGATCGCGGTGACGTCCTGCGCGCCGCGGTTGAACAGGAACTCGATGGCCGCGCCCAGCGAGCCGCCGGTGGCGAGCATCGGGTCGAGCACGAAGCACTGGCGGTCGCTCAGGTCGTCGGGCAGACGCTCGGCGTAGGTGGACGGCTCGAGCGTCTCGTGGTCGCGCACCATGCCGAGGAAGCCGACCTCGGCGGTCGGGATGAGCTTGACCATGCCTTCGAGCATGCCCAGGCCGGCACGGAGGATCGGCACGACGAGGGGGCGCGGCTCGTCGATGCGGACGCCGGTCGTCGTCGTCACCGGCGTCTGGATCTCGATCGGCGCGACGCGGACGTTGCGGGTCGCCTCGTAGGCGAGCAGTGTCACGAGTTCCTCGGTGAGCTGGCGGAACACCGGCGACGGGGTGCGCTGGTCGCGCAGCACCGTGAGCTTGTGGGTGATGAGGGGGTGGTCGGCGACGTGCAGGCGCATAGAGACAGGTTAGTGCGTCGCGGTGCCCGAACCCGGGGCGAGTTCTTCGCGGGCGGCTACGCTCGTGCTGTGCTTCCCGCCCCCACCGACCTCGCCGCGATGGACCGCGCGCTCGCGCTCGCCGAGGCCGCAGGTGAAGCGGGGGACGTTCCCGTAGGGGCGGTGGTGACGGATGCCGCGGGCACGGTGATCGGCGAGGGCCGCAACCTCCGCGAGGTCGAGCACGATCCGACCGCGCACGCAGAGGTCGTGGCTCTTCGCGCGGCGGCAGCGGCGCGCGGCAACTGGAACCTCGAGGGGTGCACGCTCGTCGTGACCCTCGAGCCCTGTGTGATGTGCGCGGGCGCCGTGCTCCAGTCGCGCATCTCGCGGCTCGTCTTCGGCGCCTGGGACGAGAAGGCCGGCGCCGCGGGCTCGGTGTACGACGTCGTGCGCGACCGGCGCCTGCCCTATCGGGCAGAGGTCGTCGCGGGCGTGCGCGAGGACGCAGCATCCGCTCTCCTGCGCAGCTTCTTCGACGCGCGCCGCTGATACGGGGGACAGCCCCGCGGGTTTACTCGAGCCACGGTGATGTTCACGGCGCGTCGGCTGTCAGTCGGGCGCGTCGTCGTCAGAACGGAGCCTCGGCGGTCAGCCGCTCTTCGAGATCGGGACGTGGCGACGGTCGCACCGTGAAGGTCGGGACCTTTCGTTCGGGGCGCACGACGTAGCGGCGTCCGGTGGGAGACGTCCAGGCCACCGCTCCGCCGGAGCCTTCGATCTGCCGGACCTGCCAGTCGGTGTTGTCTTTGACGAGGTGATGCCCTTTGCAGAACGGCAGGGTGTTGTCGAGGCAGGTCTCGCCGTCGTCGGCCCACCGGATCTGGTGGTCGATCTCGCATCGGGAGGCGGGCATCGAGCAGCCCGGGCCCATACATCGGTCGGCGCGCCATCTGACAAGCCGCTTCAAGGGTGCGGGCGGTGGATAGCTGTCGCGGCCGACGGAGAGCACCATTCCGGTCTCGGGGTGGGTGAGCACCCGCATCCACCGGCTGTCGCCGCCGCAGAGTTCGCGCGCCTTCGACAGTGGGATCGGGCCGACGCCTTCCACCACCGGCGGGTCGCCGGCGACGGCGTACTCGTCGTCGAGCAGGGCGAGCACCGGGACGGTGACGACGATCTGCGCGCGGACGCCGGACGCCGCCGCAGGCAGGTGGTCGCTAGCGCCGTCGACGAGCAGGTCGGTCGCGACGTCGGCGCGCAGCTGGTCGAGGGTGCGGGTCTCGCCGTCGACGCGTGCGATCGCCTTCGCCATCTGGGTGAGACGGCCGTGGATCGCGTGGATCTCGACCTCGGGCGCGAAGATCCACAGCCCGGCCATGCCATCCTGCCCCCGCTCGACGACGATCCGCCGCGCTCGGATCGCGTGCTGGTGCCGCTCCTCCAGGGTCGTCGCCTGGGCGGTCTCGATCAGAGTGCGCAGCGCCCGCCTGAACGTGCCCACCGGTTCCGATTCGGCCAGCGGAACCGCGCGTTCGAGCAGCCTCTCCCGCAGCTCCGGCGGCGCCTCGTCGAGAAGATCGGCGATGATCTCGGCGTGCTTCTCAGTGATGCGCCCCGCGCCGAGGGCGTCGAGTGCGGGCCGGTAGCGCCGCACCAAGGCTTCGGCCTGAACGATCAGTCGGCCGGCGGCGTACTCGGTGACGCGCATCGCGGACGCCAGCTCAAGCCGGATCGACCGCTCCACGATGTCGCGCACTCCATCGCCCCGGCCGGTCGCCTCACGCAGCAATTCGCGCCGCATCGAGTCGATCCGCGTCAGCCGCTCGGCGGCGAAGACCGACATCATCGTCGCGGTCTCCACCACCAGATCCACTGCATCCGGGATCGGCGGGATGCGGTCCTCCGCGGTCTCGATTGCCCACACGCCGGCCTCGTTCTCGGGTGGAGGAGGCATCGGCGACATAGACTCAGCATAGAACAAATATTCGAATCTTACAATCATCACATTCGAGAACCGCACGGTCCGAACGCCGTGTCTCTCAGAAGCTCGCGACCGCGCCCCGACTCCTGCGCGAAGACGCTGCTCGCCGCTGATACGGGGGACAGCCCCGTGGGTTCGGGGGGACAGCACCCTGCTGGGCCGCTCGGCTGCGGGCCTAGCGTGACGGCCATGACCCGCCTCATCGAACCCGTCCGGACCGCGCCCGCCGTCGCACGGCCGGGAGGTGTCCGCTCCCGCATCGGCTGGACGTTCGTCCTGCTGACGGCGCTCGCGATCGTCGCGTACTCCGCCGTGCCGTACTTCACCGCGTCGCTGGCCGACCTCGCCGGGCAGGACGTAGGGCTCGCCCCGACCTACGCCGCCGTGCACCCGTTCGTCCAGGGAGCCCTCTACGTCCACATCGTCGGCGGGGCGACGGCGCTCGTCACCGGTCCGCTGCAGTTCTGGCGTGGCCTGCGCACCCGCGCCCCCCGCGTGCACCGCTGGATCGGTCGCGTGTACCTGGTCGCGGTGGGGATCGGCGCGGTCGGCGGCCTCATCATCGCGCCTTCGAGCCCCGCCGGCTATGTCGGGTTCTTCGGATTCGGCGCGCTCGCGGTGCTGTGGCTCATCACGGGTTGGCGGGCGTACCGTGCGATCCGCCGCCGCGACGTGCCCAGCCACCAGGCCTGGATGATCCGCAACTACGCGCTGACCTACTCCGGCGTCATGCTGCGCATCTGGCTGCCGCTGCTGCTGATGGCGCCGCTCGTGCTCGGGCAGCCGTGGGAACTCGACTCCGCCTTTACGAACGCCTACGCCGCGGTGCCGTTCCTCTGCTGGCTCCCGAACCTCGTCTTCGCCGAGTGGCTCATCCGCCGTCGCGGCCTGCCGTCGTACCGCCTGCCGGTCTGACGTCCGACGGGGCCAAACCCCTGAATCTGCGCCGGATCACGACGGCTGCCGGATGGCAACCCCCTCTCCATCCCTTCGCCGCCGTCGGAGGCTCGATGCATGAGCCACCACCCTGACGACATCAAGCAGCCTCTCGATCACCTGCCGCCCCAGGAAGAGCGGGACAAGGCGGTCGAGATCGAGGAGCCGAACTATCCGGGCGTCGACGGGTCAGCCGACTTCGGCTCCGTCAGCCCGGAGACCGCCGCCGAGCCGGAGCGGCCGGGGCGGCATGGCCTCGACAAGCCGCCGAGGAGCGGCGCCTGACGACGCCGTCCCAGACCATCCGCCGGAGGCCGTCTCCGCGCAGGGACTCGTGGGGATCGAAGAGCGCTCAGCCTTCACGGCGTCGCGTCACAGCCCACACGACGAGTCCGGCCGTGGCGCCGACCGCGATGCCGCCGAGGATCCCGAGGGTCCACCCCTGATCCACGGGTCGGTCCTCGACCGCCCATTCGCGGATCAGGTCCCGTGCGAGGTCGGCGGAGCCGATGGATGCCGCGGTGAACCCCGACTCGTACGTCGAGAAAGTCTGCGCGGCGCCCGTGTCGGCGTCGACCCATTGGAACTCGGCGCTGTTGTCTTCGGAGTAGGTCTGCAGCACGACGGTGTCGTCGTCGCGCCAGCCCAGGGCCGTCGCGTACTCGACGCCCGCGAGCGCGAGCATCGTCGTCGTGCCGGCCGGAAGTGCGGAGATCTGCAGCGTGGCGGAGCTGGTCAGCGTCCTGCCCGTGGGCTTCTCCACCCACACGGGCTCGTGGACGAGCGTCACCAGTCGGGTGCCGTCCGGTGACCACGCGTCGTCACCGAACGCCTGCCCCGTCAGTTCCGCGGGGAGTTCATGGATGCTGTGCCCCGCGGCATCCATCATCACGGCGCCCTGCGACGTCTGGGCGACGACGCGAGATCCATCGGGAGCCAGTGCCGCGGATGTCACTCCCTCCAGCGGGTACTCGAGCAGGTCGCCGCTCGACAGCTCGAGCAAGGCGAGTGTGCCGCTGAAGGCCGGGTCGGTGTACCGGCTCATCTCACCGTCGCCCAGCAGCACGAGGACGTGGTCGCCGTCGGAGGCGATGCTCAACGGGACGGCGCTGCGTCCGGCACCGATCGACACCTCTCGGTCGGTGCCGTCCACGAGGGAACGGACGAGGACGGAGCCGTGACCGTTCGCACCGGCGATCACCGCGAACGTGCCGTCGGCTGACAGCACCATGGCTGCGGGGTCGCCCTGGTCGGTCGGCACCGAGCGCTGCTCGGCGGCACCGAGGCGCCGGTATGTGCTGCCGTCGACGCCGAGTGCCACCGCCTGCGGGAAGTCCATGAACTCGACGCCGATGCCGTTCTGGTAGATCATCGTCGCCGGCATGCCGAGGTCGCCGTGCGAGACGAACCACGAGTAGGTGGCGACCTCCGCGGGAAACACGGGTGAGCTCGAAGGCGGCGGGGTCCGGGAGGCGATCAGCGCGGGAACGGCGACCGCAGCGAACCCGACCGCACCTGCGATCAGCGCAGGCAGGAGCGGCTTCCGCTTCTTCGGCCGCGGGGCGGCCGGTGGATCGGCCGCGACCGTCACCGTGGTCATCGCACCTCCTGCCTGCAAGCTAGCGGTGATGAGCCGTCGGCGGAACGACCGGCAAGTGAACGGCGAATTTCACCCTGGGTCGGGTGACCGGCGGGGCCTCCAGACGTGGTCGACACCGTTCAGAGTGCGCCGCTAGTGTTCCCGTGTGGACGAGGCGACGTCGCGAGATCGGCTGACGACAGCCGCGTCCGTCGCCCTCGTGTCGGCAACCGGCGCCGTGCTCGCATTGTGGGTCTACCACTCGCTCTGGGTGCAGAATTCCGGGACGCCGGCCGCACTGGACGCGCACGAGAACGCCGCCGTGTTCGCGTGGCTCGTCGGCTGGCTGCTGCTGATCGGTGTGGCGGGTGCGGCCGTCGTGCTGCTCGTGGGCGTGATCGGGCGGATCCGCGCCCGCAGGCTGCCCCTGATCGACATCGTCGCGCTCGGAGCCACGGCGGCTCTCACCACCGGGGCGATCTCACTGGCTCCGCTCTGGGCCACGACCTCGGGCTGAGCGTGGGCAGGCGGACGAGAACCACGAGCCGGGGTGCCGTTCGTCGATCTGAGCGCGACGCGAAGGCGTGCGCGGGGACGAGCCCCTCTGGCGCCCGCGTCGACCTGGGGCCACAATCGGCGGTTACGGGGCACAACTCACCGGGCGGTGCCGGACCCGATTGCGAGATCCTGCACCCTCACGAGGCAGGGGGTAATCACCGTGACCTATCGCATCAATGTCGGATACCGGCACCCGGCTGATCCGGCGGCCTTCGACGAGTACTACCGGAACACTCACATGCCCATCGCCGCTCGCATCCCCGGGCTGGTACGACTCAGCGCGGGTCGCACCGACTCGCTCGACGGGACCCCTCCGGAGTTCTACGTGATGGGCGAACTCCTCTTCGAGTCCAGGGACTCGGCGATGGCGGCCCTCGGCTCGCCGGAAGGGCAGGCCGCCGCAGCCGACATCGCCCGCTTCGCCGACGGGGGTTTCGTGATGCTCTTCAGCCCCGAGGAATGGGCCCTGCCCTGAACGTCATCGGGGGAGGTGGGGGAGCACCTCGCCGAGGTACTCGACGTGTGAGACGTCCTGCAGGTCCATGACCTGGAAGTAGACGCGCTGCGCGCCGATCGCCACGAGCCGCTCGACCTTCGCGACGATCTCGTCGCGGGTGCCGACGATGTTCACGTCGCCGCGCAGCTCGTCGACGGTGCGCCCGAGGTTCTCGGCACGCCGGTCGAGTTCGGACACGGATGCCCCGGCCAGCGTCGGCAGCGCCACCGAGAGTTTGAGCGAATCGGGGTCGCGACCGATGCGCTCGCACGCGGCGCGCACACCGGCGAACTTCTCCGCCGACTCCGCCTCGGACCGGAAGCCGATGTTGAACTCGGTCGCGAACCGCGCCGCGAGCTCGGGGGTGCGCTTGGGCCCGCCGCCACCCACGATGACGGGAACCCGGGACTGCACCGGCTTCGGCAGGGCCGGGGCATCCACCAGTCGGTAGTGCTCACCCGCGAAGCTGTAGGTCTCGTTGACCGGGGTCGACCACAGGCCGGTCACGATCGCGAGCTGCTCCTCGAGGAGCCCGAACCGCTTGGCCGGGAACGGGATGCCGTAGGCCTCGTGCTCGCGGCCGAACCACCCCGTGCCGAGGCCGAGCTCGGCACGGCCGCCCGACATCGCGTCGACCTGAGCCACCTGGATCGCCAGCAGCCCCGGAACGCGGTACGTCACCGACGACACGAGCGTGCCGAGGCGGATGCGGGAGGTCTCGCGGGCGAGTCCCGCCAGCGTGGTCCACGCGTCGGTGGGACCGGGAAGCCCGTCGCCGTCGCCCATGTGCAGGTAGTGGTCGGAGCGGAAGAAGCCGTCGAAGCCGAGACGCTCGGCCGCCTGCGCGAAGGCGAGCTGGTCGTCGTAGCTCGCGCCCTGCTGGGGCTCGGTGAAGATGCAGTATTCCATGGCGGTCGCTGAGCCTGTCGAGCAGTCAGTCGGCCGACTTGATGACGAACTCCGACGTGGGCGGCGTCGCGTCGTCGCCGGGCCGGTAGACGTCGGGCTCGAAGTAGATGATGCGCGCCGCCGGCACTGCCGCACGCACGCGCGCCTCGACGCGGTCGATGTCGGACGCGACGTGCACGAGCGGCGCATCCGATGCGAAGCCGAGCTTCGCCGCGACGAGCAGCTCGTCGGGACCGAGGTAGAGCGTCTTGATGTGGATGATCTTCTCGACTTCGGGGCCGTCGTTGATGGCGTCGACGATGCGGTCGTGGTCCGCATCCGTCGCGCCCTCGCCGACGAGGAGGCTCTTCGTCTCGATGCCGAGCGTGATGGCCACGAGGATCAGCAGCGTGCCGATCATGAGCGTGCCGATCGCGTCGAACACCGAGTTGTGCGTGATCACCGTCAGGCCGACGCCGAACAGTGCGAACACGAGGCCGGTGAGCGCCGCGATGTCTTCGAGCAGCACGACCGGGAGCTCGGGAGCCTTGGCGTGCCGCACGAACGAGACCCACGACTGGCCCTTCGCCCGGATGTGGTTGCTCTCCTTGACGGCCGTGCGCAGCGAGAACGACTCGAGCACGATCGCGACGACGAGCACCGTGATCGGGATCCACGCGTTCTCGAGCTCGTGCGGGTGCGTGAGCTTGTCGATGCCCTCGTAGATCGAGAAGAGGCCGCCGACCGAGAACAGGATGATCGAGACGACGAACGCGTAGACGTACCGCTCGCGGCCGTAGCCGAAGGGGTGCTCGCGGTCGGCCTTCTTCTTCGCCTGGCGCCCGCCGAGCATGAGCAGCAGCTGGTTGCCCGAATCGGCGACCGAGTGGATGGCCTCGGCGAGCATCGACGCCGAGCCCGACAGGAACCACGCGATGAACTTCGCCAGGGCGATGCCCATGTTCGCCAGGAACGCCGCGAGGATCGCCTTGCCGCCGCCGGAAGCACTCATGCCGATGAGT
Organism: Microbacterium sp. NPDC058062; assembly: GCF_042885375.1. Taxonomy (NCBI): domain Bacteria; kingdom Bacillati; phylum Actinomycetota; class Actinomycetes; order Micrococcales; family Microbacteriaceae; genus Microbacterium; species Microbacterium sp. NPDC058062. The sequence goes on along the minus strand of NZ_JBHVSC010000002.1, from coordinate 296,154 downwards.
CTACGGATGCCGCGACCCGCGCTCCGCACCCCTTGCGCGACGGGGCCCGCCCTGTCTCAGTCGGACGAGCGCAGGATGATCGCCTCGGTCGGCGGGGCCGGATCGTGCGGGTGCCCGACGTACCCGATCACCTCGAGCAGCGCGTGGCGGAACTCGGCCGGCCGCTCCAGGTGCGGGGAGTGCCCTGTGCCCTCAAGCGCGATCTCGGTGACCTCGCCGCCCGCGTCGGAGTAGCGGGCCAGGACGTCGCGCGTCTGCGACACCATCTCCTGGGGCGGCGCGACGTCGTCGCCGGGCCAGCCGGGGACGATGCCGAGCTTTCCGAGGTGGTTGAAGTCGTAGAAGGACGCGTCCGACACGATCGCGTCGGCGGTGCCGTGGATCCACAGGATCGGCGGCTTCTCGGCGAGATCGACGATGCCCGACACGTCGAAGTGGCCGGGGGTCATGGTGTTGAGCACCCCGAGGTCGCCGGCGCCGAAGCCCGGCCAGTTCTCACTCGTCACCGTGTCGCCGGGGTAGTTGCCGGTCGCCGTCGAGGTCGTGAGCATCGACTCGACCCAGACGTCCTCGTTGTCGGTCTGATACCCGGGTGCGACGTAGCCGGAGCGGAAGACGTTGCGGGGCGAGGTCGGCGCCTCGTCCGTCTCGTCATGGTCGATCAGCCGCTGGACGAAGTCCGGGTTCGCACCGCCACCGCCGCAACCGGCGTCGTCATCGGTGAGGCGCGAGCCGTCGCGGCGGGTGCCGCCGAAACCGTACGGCGACACGGGCGCCTGGAGGGTGAGGCTGAGCGCGCCGTGGTCGAGCGCGTACTGCATCACGACGCCGCCCCCCATCGACCAGCCGACGAGGTGCGCACTCGCGATACCGAGAGCCTCGAGCGTCGCGCGCACGTCGTCGCTGAAGTCGCGGACCCCGCGCGTCGCGTCGATGGGTGCGTGCTCCGTTCCGCCGAAACCCCGCAGGTCGATCGCGAGAACCCGCAGGTCGTGGGGCAGGTCCTGCATCATCTCCTGCCAGAACAGCGACGACGACACGTTGCCGTGGATGAACACCACCGTGCGCTCCGGCGGAGTCGCGGGGTCGTCGCCGGTGCGTTCCAGCACGTTCACCGTCAGGCCGGGCGTTTCGACGCTGCGTGCGGCGATGCCGTCGAAGAGGGTCATTCCGGGTGCCTCCCACATCCTGCGGGAGCCCCTGCGCCCCCGCCCACTCATGAGAATAGACCGGCCGTCAGTTCTTGTGAATCGGGTTTCATGTTCCGGATGCCGCGGCCCCGGGGCATACGGTCACTCCTCTGTGGATGGCGGGGTCTGGCCGGTGTAGAAGGCGTACGTGTTGTCGGCGGCACGCGCGGCGGCGGCGGGGTCGGCGCCATCGGCGGCGTGCGCGGCGCCCCACGCGTCGGCGGCGCCGCGATAGAACGCGCGGCCCTCGTCGGTGAACGCCCACGCCTCGGCGTCCTCGGGCTTCGGCCCGCCACCGCCGGTGAGGTGCAGGCCGAGTCCGAGCAGGCCGCCGTCCCAGCCGACACCCGTGGCGCCGGGGCCGTAGAGGTCCCAGAACTCGGCGGGGACGTCGTCGGTGCGGGCGATGTGCTCCAGCTCGAAGCGGGTCGCATCGTCGCCCTCTGCGGTGAGCCGCACCGTGAGCCACGTCACGCCTCCGCCGTACTCCCACGTCGCCTTGTAGTGCGCGGCGCCGCCTGCGGGAGGCGCGCACTCCTGGATCTCGCCGCCGGCGTTGCCCTCGATCTGGTAGCGGCCGCCGAGCATGAGGTCTCCGGAGATCGGCTGGAACCATCGGGCGATCCGGTCCGCACTGGTGACGGCATCCCACACGTCGTCGATGGGGGACGGGTAGGTCTGCGCGAGCGTCTGCACGCGCGACGGGAAGCCGTCGACCTCTTCGCTCTCGATCTCGCGGCTCACCGCGGCGAGCTGGCTCTGTACGTCGACCATGTCATTCCTCCTGGGGTTCGGTCGTGTCGGTGTCGTCGGTGTCTGAGTCTTCGGTGTCGCCGGCGGTGTCCTGTTCGGCGAGACGCCGGGCACGGCGACCGCGGGCGAGCTCGGTGCCGAGGGCGTCGAGATGCGGCTGCCAGAACCGCCGGAACGGGTCGAACCAGGCAGCGGCGTTCTCGAGCGGCTCCGGCGCGATCGCGTAGAGGCGGCGCGTGCCCTCCGGCCGCACCGTCGCGAAGCCCGACTCGCGCAGCACCCGCAGGTGCTGCGACACCGCGGGCTGCGAGATGCCGAATTCGCCCTGCACCTTCTCGCCGATCTCGCCGGCACTGCGCTCGCCCTCCGCCAGGAGTTCGAGGATGTGCCGGCGCACCGGGTCTCCGAGGATGTCGAGCGCGTGCACAGATCAATGATTGCGCGGAGACTTATATAAGTCAATACCGATGCACAACAACGGCGGAGCGAACGGGCGGCTCGTAGGATCGGACCCATGGCTGCAGACACCCCGACCCTCCCGCCCATCGCGATCCTCGGCGCCGGCTCGATGGGCGGCGCGATCGCCCGTGGCCTCTCGCGCTCCGGGCTCGCGGCCGGGGGAGTGACGACGACGAACCGCTCGCTCGCGAAGGCTGCCGAGCTCGACGGTCTCGCGGGCGTCACGAGCGTGGCACTCGAAGCGGCTCCGGCAGGGAACACGGATGCCGCGGCCGCCGCGCGCGTCGTGCTCGTGGGCGTCAAGCCGGTCATGGTCCCGGACCTGCTGCGCGAGATCGCGCCGGCGCTGCAGCCGGGCACCATCGTGGTGAGCCTCGCAGCCGGTGTCACGATCGCGACGTTCGAGGAGATCCTGGGTGACGGCGTCGCCGTGCTGCGCTCGATGCCGAACACGCCCGCCCTCGTCGGTCGCGGCGTCACGGGGCTCGCGGCGGGCTCGCACGCCGACGACACCGCGGTCGCCACAGTCCGCCGGCTGTTCGAGACCGTCGGCACCGTCGTCGAGGTGCCCGAGTCGCAGATCGACGCGCTGTCCACGATCTCGGGCTCGGGTCCGGCCTACTTCTTCCTGCTGGTGGAGGAGTTCACGAAGGCCGCGGTCGGCAAGGGATTCGCACAGCCCGAGGCGCGGCTCATGGCGGAGCAGACCTTCATCGGCGCCGCGGCGCTGCTCGAGGCATCCGGTGACGATCCCGCCGAGCTGCGCCGGCGCGTGACCAGCCCGAAGGGCACGACGGAGCGGGCCATCGCGGTCCTCCAGGACGCGCGGCTCGACCACGTGTTCGCCGAGGCGACGGACGCGGCCCTCGCCCGCGCCAAGGAGCTTGCCGCCGGAGGCTGAACGCTCACGCGAACGGAGGAGCCCCCCGGCTACGGCCGGGGGGCTCCTCCGTTCAGTGAGTCAGCCGCAGGACTGCACGGCGTACGCGGGATGCACCACGGTGGATGCCTCCTCGCCGGCGACCCTCGCGGTCACCGTCACGCTGCCGGCCTCGGCCGAGACGAGCCGCGTGGCGAAGCTCTGCGCCGTGGTCTTGCCCGGCTGCAGGTTCGTCACCGTCTTCGAGCCGTACTCCGACACGATCTCCACCGTGATCGGCACATCGTCGAGGTTGGTCGTCTGCACGGCGAGGTAGACCTTCCCCGCGACGCAGCGCGTAGCCGCGACGCCCGACACCTCCGGTCCCTGCGAGGGGACCGTCTGCGCCGGAACGCTCTCGAGGGTCGGCGTGACCGGCTTGATGAGGCCGTCCGCACCGAACTCGAGCTTGTCGATCGTCGTCTCACGATGTGTGCCGTCGCCACCGGGCATTCCGAACCGGTGGTACGCGATGTACCAGTCGTCGGTGCCCGGGACGTTGATGATCGAGCTGTGCCCGGTGCCCTTGATGCCGAGCGCCAGGTTCTTCTGCAGGATCACGCCGCGGTACGTCCACGGACCGTTCATGCTGGTCGCGGTGGCGTAGCCGACGCGGTAGTTCTCCGACCCGGTGTCGTCGATCGCGTAGGTGAGGTGGTACAGCCCGTTGCGGTAGTTGAAGAAGACGCCCTCGCGGAAGTCCGTCAACCCGCTGATCCGCTGATACGTGCCCGGCTTGATCGACACCATGTCGTCGTTCAGCTCGGCCAGCACCGGCCCGCTCGTCGCGCTGCCGTTGCCCCATCCCAGGTACCACTTGCCGGTGACCGGATCATGGAATGCGGCCGGGTCGATGGCCTGACCCGACGTGACGGCTTCGTTATTGAGGATCATCGCCGTCGGCTGGGCGATGAACGGGCCCTCGGGGCTGTCGGCCACCGCGACGCCGATCGTCTTGCGGTTGTACGTCGGGTTGTGGCCGCTGAAGTAGAAGTAGTACTTCCCGTCCCGCTCGATGATCGTCGGCGCCCACGCGTTGCCCGTCGCCCATGGCACGTTGCCGTTGGCCCCGTCGAGCGTGAGGAACGGCTGTGCTGCCCGCTCCCAGTTCACGAGGTCCTTCGACTTCCAGACATAGAACGTGTTGCCGCCCCACCCGGCCAGGCCGTCGGTCGTCGCGTAGATGTAGTACGTGTCGCCGAACACCGCGATGTTCGGGTCGGCGTAGTACCCCGGCAGGACCGGGCTGTTCACCACGCGGGCCTCGATCTTCCACGTGACCGTCGAGCCGTCGGGCTTGGTCAGCGTGTAGTTCTTCGGCTGCGTGAGGTCGACCGTCGTGCCCGAGGCGGGCGAGACGGTGGCTCCCGGAACCGTCGAGAACGTCGGGGCCAGTGCCGAGACATCCGTCCCCTTCTTGACGGGCAGCACGACCGAGTGGGCCGTTGCGTCGACGATCGGCGCGACCTTGAGCGCGTCGGCGTTCGCGAGCGAGACGTCCAGGAGCTGGTCGGTGACACCCGCGTTCGCGAGCACCTCCGCCTGGGACAGAGCGCGGTTGTACACGCTCACGTTGTCGTACCAGCCCTGGAAGTAGCCGTCCGCGGAGTAGAACGACTTGCCGAGGTACGCGGCAAGGCTCGTGCCGAGGTCGCTGACCTTGGTGTTGAGCGCGGTGTTCTGCCCCATCCGGATGCCGTCGGAGTACACCGTCATCGTGGTGCCTTCGAAGACGACGTCGATGTGGTGCCACTGGCCCGACGTCACCGACCCCGTCACCGCGGACTCCGACGTGTACGTGGCCTGCGTGATGGCGCTGCGCACGTCTCCGCCGCGCACGCGCAGGAAGTAGTACTTGTTGGAGTCCTTCCCGAGAGCGAACGTGAAGAAGTTGCCGCTGGTCTTCTCCGACTTGACGTCCATCGACACGGTCATGGTGTCGCGGCCGTCGAAGAAGCCCGTCGGGAACGACGCGAACCCGTTGGTCGTGCCGTCCAGCTTGAGCGCCTTGCCCTTGACCGCGTCGGTCGCCACCGCTGCGGTGCCGCTCTTGGTCAGGTTCGCCGTGCCGATCGAGTCGTTCAGCGTGCCGTCGTCGAAGGTGTACTTCGCGATCGGGCCCTGCTGCGGCTCCTCCGGGTCGGTCGGGTCGACCGGCTCGTCGCCGTAGGCGGCGAGCAGTCGCTCCTCTTCGGCGGCCGACAGCCGCAGCACCGAGCCGTGGCGGAAGGCCTGATCGAACGAGTACTGGTTCGCGCCCGACCCCGTGCTCAGCTGTGTGAACTGCAGGCTCGAGAGCGTGTCGGCGGTCTGGGCGTAGTAGCCGCTCTGGTCGCCCATGACCGACCACCGCCCGTCGGGGAGCTGATAGACCGTGAGACCCTCCATCGAGGTGCGCAGACCGTGCGCTGCGGCCTCGCCGCGGGCGATGACGGTGGTCCAGGGGCCGTCCAGGCTCGGGGCGGTGTCGACGACCGTGTGCCAGTCCGAGGTCGAGAAGCGGTAGTAGGTGTCGCCTTCCTTCGCGATGGTCGTGTCGATGATGTTCGGGCCGGTCGCCCCATCGCCCTTGTCGTTCAGCGAGAGCCAGATCTCGGGCTCGGTGAACGTCGTGAAGTCACGCGTCTTGGTGAGGTAGACGCGCAGCGCCCAGTCGTTCGTGCCGTTGTCGACCTTGTCGCGGGCGGACCAGTACACGTAGTACTCGCCGGTCGCCTCGTTGTAGATCGCCTCGGGCGCCCACACGCAGCCGGCCTTGTCGAACCCGGCGAACACGATGCGCTGGTCGCTCCAGTTGACGAGGTCGGTCGACTCCCACACGACGATGTTCTGGCTGGCGTTCAGCTGGTCCCAGCCCGAACCGCCGGCCCCGCCGCCCTCGGCGTGGAGGTCGGTGCCGATGATCCAGTACTTGTCGCCCTCGGGAGAGCGCACGAGATGCGGGTCGCGCACGCCGAGGTCGCCGGCGAGGTTCGCGAGGATCGGCTGGTTGTCGTTGAGCTTGTCCCAGTGCAGGCCGTCTTCGCTGTAGCCGTAGAAGATCTTCTCGTAGCCGCCGTTGGTCGCGAAGTGCGTCCACAGGTAGCCGGCCGAGTAGTCCTTGTCGAGGCCCGCGGGGGCGGCCTTGACGGTCACGGAGATCGCTCGCTGCACGCCCGATCCGGGAACCGTCGCCGTGAGCGTGACGGCGGTGTCGGCAGTGCCGCGGGTGACGACGCCGGCCGCCTTGCCGCCCTGCGCCGTCGTCGTGATGACGCCGGCAGGCGCGGCCGTCCACGTGATGGCGCTGCCGTTCTTGGAGCCCGACGCCGGCAGCGTGATGTTGCCGCGGATGTCGGTCGCGTTGGGGATCACGATCGCGTCGAGGTCCGCCTGGGCGAGTGCCTCACTGCCCGGTTGCGGGAGCACGGTGGCAGCGAACTGCTTGGTCTGCGTCGAGCCCGCGCGGGTGAGGGTCGCGGTCAGCGTGACGGCGGCGGGCTGCTGGCCGGCGGCCGGACGCGTCACGCCGCCGGTCGCAGAGATGGCACCGGCGTTGCTCGTCGCCCACGTCACGCTCGAGCCGTTCGCCGCCGTCGACGGGAGCGTGAGGTTCGCGGTGACAGCAGTGAGGTCTCCGAGCGAGAGGGACGCCGCGTCGCGCTGTACACGCGTCGCGTCGGTCGGCGCGAGCGCAGCGACCTCGGTCGCCGTCAGCGCGGCGTCGTAGATCCGCACGTTGCGCAGGCTCCCCGCGAGGTACTTGTCGGCGTTGTAGACGGAGCGGCCGAGGTAATTGGCCGTCGTGACGCCGCCGCCGATGGCGCTCGGCTTCGTCGTGATTCCGGTGCTCTGACCGACCTGGACGCCGTCGAGATACACGCGGGCCGTGTCGGTCGCGTCGTCGAGCGTGTAGGTGATGGTCTTCCAGACGTCGCGCGTCAGATTCGCGTTGCTGTTGACGGTCTGCTCCGTCGTCCAGTTGCCTGTCGCGATCGAGGTCTTGTAGGTGTTGCCGGTCGAGTACAGGTAGCCGTTGCCGACTCCCGAGCCATCGGTGTTGCCGAACCCGTAGATGAAGTACGCGGTGGCCTGGGAAGCACGCACCAGCACGTCGGCGCTCACGCTGATCGAGTCCAGCCCCGCGAGGAAGTTGTCCGGCAGTTTGATGTGGTCGTCGGTGCCGTCCAGTCGGACGCCTTCGCCACCGGTGAGCGTGGGCCCACCGACGTAGGTGGCGTTCTTCCCCGACCCCGAGGCATCCGTCGCCACGGTGCCGGAGGTCTCGTCGAGCAGATAATGCGCGACCAGGTGGGGCTCGGCGGCCAGGGCCGGCTGGGTCGCCGCGACGGCGCCCGTGACCCCCAGTGCCAATGCCGTCAGCCCGGCGACCGCTCTTCGCACGCGTGCGTGCCTCATTGCAGATCCTTTCCGTCCCGGTCGTCGGCGGCCGGGACGCGTCGACCCCCGATGGTCGACCCGCGGGAATGTTATCGCTCACTGTGAGCGCGAACAAGGATCTGTTTGTAACGATCGAAACGGCGAGCCCGCAGCCCGTCGCGAGTTCAGCTCGCCTTCGACCGGTCCATCCACCACTCGGTGAACGACTCCGCGCGACCGTCGTCGGCCAGCGTCACCACCCAAAGGTTGCTGTAGCGGCGGCCGGACGTGTATTCCGTCTCGCCCTGGATGAAGGCGAGACGCCCGTCGACGCCGACCACACGGCCCTCGAAGCTCCAGGATCCGGGTTCATCCTGCCGGTCGAGCCAGGACGCCACGATCGCGTCCTGGCCGCGCAGCGGCTCGACCCACGGCTCGTACCGATACTCGGCGCCGTCGGTGAAGATGGCGCGGATGTCGTCGGCGTCATTGGACGCCCATGCCCGGCGATAGCCGTCGAGCCAGCGCTGGGCATCCGCGATGATGCTCTCTCGATCGCTCATGCCGCCAGTCTGCCTCCGCCCGGCGACATCCGCGCGGGGTGCGGCAGATCAGCGCTCGAGGGACGCGAAGCGCTCGATGTCGGAGTTGGTGCCGGACACGATGATGAGGTCGTGGTTGGTGACCACGGTGTTCGCCTCGGCGTAGCGGAACGGCTTGCCCGGGCTCTTCACGCCCACGACCGTCACGTTGTACTTCGTGCGCACGCCCGACTCGTTGAGGCCGACGCCGCGGATGAACTTCGGCGGGTAGAGCTTCGCGAGGGCGAAGTCGTCGTCGAAACGGATGAAGTCGAGCATGCGGCCGCTCACGAGGTGCGCGACGCGCTCGCCGGCCTCGCGCTCGGGGTAGATCACGTGGTTCGCGCCGACGCGGGCGAGGATCTTGCCGTGCGACTGCGAGACCGCCTTGGCCCAGATCTGCGGCACCTTGAGGTCGACCAGGTTGGCGGTGATGAGGACGGATGCCTCGATCGACGAGCCGACCGCGACGACGGCGACGGAGAAGTCCTGGGCGCCGATCTGCTTCAGCGCGTCGATGTTGCGGGCGTCGGCCTGGACCGTGTGCGTGACGCGCTCGGACCACTTCTGCACGAGATCGAGGTTGTCGTCGATGGCGAGCACTTCGCGGTCGAGCCGGTCGAGCTCACCCGCGCAGGCGGCGCCGAAGCGCCCGAGTCCGATCACGAGAACGGGCGCATCGCCCCTCATCCGCTCAACCAACGATCGGCCTTTCCACGGGCAGCGAGTACAGCTGCGATCGGGATGACGCGGCCACCGCCGCGGCGAGTGTCACTGTACCAACGCGGCCCATGACGATCGTGATCGCCAGGACGTAGACCGCGGGATCGGGCAGCTCGGCGGTGAGTCCGGTCGACAAGCCGACCGTGGCGAACCCCGAGATGACGTCGAAGAGCACGTCGCCGAGATCGGCCTTCGTGATCTGGGTGATGATGATGGTCGAGATCGCGACGATCGTCGATCCCCAGGCGACGACCGAGAGGGCCACCCGCAGCACGTCGCTGGGGATGCGCCGGCCGAACACCTGGTTCGATGCTCGTCCTTTCGCCTCGGAGATGACGGCGAGTGCGATGACCGCGAGCGTCGTCACCTTGATGCCGCCGGCGGTCGACGCCGAGCCGCCGCCGACGAACATCAGCATGCACGCGACCAGAAGGCTCGACTGGTTGAGCTGCCCGATGTCGAGGATCGCGAAGCCGCCGGATCTTGTCATCGCCGACAGGAAGAACGCCTGGAAGGTCGTGTCCCACGCGTCATTCGTGCCGAGCGTGAGCAGGTTGTCGTACTCGAGGATGAGGAAGACGACACCGCCGAGGAAGAACAGCGACACGGTCGTGATGACGGTGAGCTTGGCGTGCAGCGACCACCGCCGCACCCGCCACCGCTGGCGCAGGAGCGTGTAGATCACCGGGAACCCGATGGAGCCGAGGAACACGCCCGCCATCAGGACGGTGAGGAAGAAGTAGTCGTGGCGGAACGGCGCGAGGCCCTCCGCGTTCGGGGTGAACCCCGTGTTCGTGAAAGACATCGCCGCATAGAACGGCGCCTCCCAGAGGGCGACGTCCCACGGCACGCCCGCGACGATGAGGCCCGGGTACAGGAGGATCGCGATGATCGTCTCGATCACCAGGGTCGACAGGGCCACCGTCGCGAGCAGGCTGCCGATCTGGCCGAGCTGGACGGTCTGGCCTTCGTTGACCGGTCCACCGTGCGTGCGCAGCGGATTCGAGTCGCTCGCCGCGATGAGCTTCGCACGCAGGCCGAGGCGACGCGAGATCACCAGGCCGAGGATCGATGCGAGGGTCAGCACGCCGAGCGCACCGATCTGGACGCCGACGAACACGAGCACGTGCCCGAACGGCGACCAGTGCGTCGCCATGTCGACGGTCGCGAGGCCGGTGACGCAGATCGTCGACACGGCCGTGAAGAACGCGTCGGCGAACGGGGTGACCTGCCCGTTCGCGGCGGCGACGGGGAGGGAGAAGAGTCCCGTGAAGACGAGGATCAGCGACAGGAAGATGAGGATCGCGAACCGGGCGGGGGAGCGCTGGGTGAGATCCCGGAAGAACTCCATGAACCCGTGGCCGAGGGCGCGCAGCGGGCTCATGCCTGAGACGGGGGCGGCGCGCCTGCCATCCGTCATACGGGGTTCCTCCTGGTGCGAACGGTCCTCGTGCGGGCGGCCCGGCGGTCTCGCTCATGGTACTCCGCTGGGCTCCCGACTAATCTGAGCACATGGCGGACATCTTCGACGTGATCGCAGACGGAACGCGTCGCGACATCCTGCGACTGCTGCTCGATCGATCCTCCGCCGGAGAGCGCGGCACCAGCGTGTCGCACATCGTGACCGAACTCGGCGCCAGCCAGCCGACCGTCTCGAAGCACCTCAAGGTGCTGCGCGACGCCCACCTGGTGTCGGTGCGCGAAGAGGGCCAGCACCGTTACTACAGCCTCTCCGCCGCACCTCTCGACGAGGTCGACGACTGGCTTGTGCCCTTCCTCGACGACGACGGCGTGGACGCAGGCGACACCGCCGGAGCAGCCTTGACCGACTCCGCCGCCCACGCGGCCGAGGTCGTCGGCCGTGCCGCCGCGTCAGCCAAGCACGCTCTCGAGAACGCCTTCAAGCGCCTCCCCGGCCGCTGACCCTTCGACAGGCTCAGGGACCCGTCGTGTCCGGTCGCTGAGCCTGTCGAAGCGCGCGTCAGTGGCGACGGCTCTTGCGGCCGAAGAGCCACGCGCCCCACACGGCAGAGATCGCGACGATCGCGAGGCACCAGCCGATGGCCCACCACGGCTCGGTGCCGAGGTCGGTACCCATCAAGAGGCCGCGGAGCGTCTCGATGATGGGGGTGATCGGCTGGTTGTCGGCGACCCACTGCAGCCACTCCGGCATGGTCTCGACCGGCACGAAGGCGCTCGAGAGGTACGGCAGGAACAGGATGATGAATCCGTAGCCGGACGCGGCCTCGGGGCTCCCGGCCGCCAGGCCGATCGAGGCGAACAGATACGTGATCGCGAGGATGTAGAGCGCGATGAGTCCGGCCGCGCCGATCCAGGCGAGGAGGTCGGCGTGCGGGCGGAACCCGACGAGGAGCCCGACGCCGATGACGACCGCGGTCGCGACGAGGTTGCGGGCGAGGCTCGCCACGACATGACCCGTGAGCACGGCTCCGCTGCGCAGCGGCATCGTGCGGAAGCGGTCGATGATGCCGCTGGACATGTCGCGCGCGACGTACGTCGCGGTCGTCGCGGCCCCGAAGCCTGCGCAGAGCAGGATGATGCCGGGTACGACGTAGTCGACGTAGGCGCCGCCGGGCTCGATCGCGCCGCCGAACACGAACGTGAACAGCAGCATGAGCATGACCGGCAGCAGGATCGACATGCTGAGCGATTCGCCGTCGCGCAGCGACTGCGTGAGGCTGCGGCCGACGAACACCGACTCGGCGGTGAACCCGCGCAGCCGCGGGCGAGGGGTGATGGCGGTCGTGGTCATGCGAGCTCCTTGGCGGCGGGGGCGTCGGAAGCGCCGGTGAGGGACAGGAAGACGTCGTCGAGGGTGGGCCGTCGCAGCGTGACCTCGGCGCCGGGCACTCCGTCGCCGAGTTGATCCATCGCCGAGCGCAGGCCGTCGATCGACCCGTCGGTCGGGATCTCGCGCAGCACGTCGCCGTCGGCGCCGGTGAGCACCACGGTGTCCGTTCCCACGAGGGCCTTGAGTTCGGCGGGGGTGCCGGTCGCGACGATGCGGCCGCCGTCGAGCACGGCGATGCGGCCGGCGAGCTGATCCGCCTCCTCGAGGTACTGGGTCGTGAGGAACACGGTGGTGCCGGCGCTCGCGAGCGACCGGATGACGTCCCACAGGTCGCGGCGGCTGCGCGGGTCGACGCCGGTGGTGGGCTCGTCGAGGAACAGCACCTCGGGCACGACGACGAAGCTGAGCGCGAGGTCGAGACGTCGGCGCATGCCGCCGGAGTAGGTGCTCACGCGGCGGGTCGCCGCATCCGTCAGCGCGAAGCGTTCCAGCAGCTCGGCCGCGCGCAGCTTCGCGGCACGCGGCGACAGTCCTGACAGGCGCCCCAGCATGACGAGGTTCTCGACCCCGGTGAGCATGTCGTCTACCGCGGCGGACTGCCCGGTGAGCGCGATGCGCCCGCGCACCGCGTCGGGATCCGTCGCGACATCGTGCCCTGCCACGCGCGCGATGCCGGCATCGGGGCGCAGCAGCGTCGTGAGGATCGAGATGGTCGTCGTCTTGCCCGCGCCGTTCGCGCCGAGGAGGGCGAAGATCTCGCCGCGCTCGACGGTGAGGTCGAGGCGATCGAGGACGAGGGAGCGCCCGAAGCTCTTGCCGAGCCCTCGGACGTCGATGGCGGGTGCGCTCATCGCGGCATCCTTCCGTCAAATCGTGTAGGGGAGAAACTGTTTACGCCAGTAACTGTTTATGACGCTAACACACTGTTTACGGAATAAACAGTCTTAGACTGACGCAATGACGGATGCAGTCGAGCCCGAGCTTCCGCGGGGGATCGCCCTCGCGTGGGGCGTGGCCGCCAACCCGCAGCGCGGCCCCAAGCGCGAGATGAGCGTCGAGCGCATCGTGGAGGCGGCGGTGGAGATCGCGGATGCCGAGGGCCTCGGTGCGGTGTCGATGGCCGCCGTGGCGGCTCGACTGGGCTTCACGCCGATGTCGCTCTACCGCTACGTCAACGCGAAGGAAGACCTCATCCTGCTCATGCAGGAGGAGGCGACCGGCGCCCCGTCGGAGGCGACGCGGGCGGCCGGCGGATGGCGCGAGCGGCTCGAGGCGCTGTACCGCGAGCAGCTGCAGCACTACCTCACGCACCCGTGGGTGCTCGACATCCCGATCTCGGGGGTGCCGGCGACGCCGAACAGCGCCGCGTGGATGGACGCCGGACTGAGCGCGCTCGCCGAGACCGACCTCACCTACACGGAGCGCCTCGCCGTCATGCTGCTGGTCACCGGCACCGCGCACTGGGCAGGCACGATCCTCGCGGGCTACGCGCGGGTCGAGCGCGAGCGGGGTCTCGATGGCCAGGCGATCAGCCGCAGCGAGGACGCGATGTTCCGCACCCTCATCACGGCCGACGCGTACCCCGAGCTTCGCGCCGCGATCGAGGCCGGCGCGTTCCTCGACGAGTCGGATCCCTTCTCGTTCGCCCTCGCCCGCGGCCTCGAAGGGGTCAGCGACTACATCGCCGCGACCGGCGACGGACGCCGGGAACGACCGCAGACGTGGGTCGAGCGGGACGATGCCGACATCGCCGACGACAAGAAGTTCCGCGAGGCGCGCAAGGCGGTGCGCGACGCCGAGAAGGTGCTGCGCGACGCCCACAAGCTCGAGCGCCAGGCCGCGCGCGAGGCCCGCGATCGACGCGCCCGTCAGCGACCCGAGATGTGATCGCCCCACGGGCATCACTCGTCACAGGATTCACACCAGTCTCTGTGTTTACACGCGGGTCGCGCGCGTTCTAGAGTGACTGCAGCACTTCTGGGGAAGGGGATCGACATGGCTGAACTGCCGGACGTGCGCTTCCTCACGGTGGCCGAGGTCGCCGAGCTGATGCGGGTCTCGAAGATGACCGTCTACCGTCTCGTGCACTCGGGCGAGCTGCCCGCGGTGCGCTTCGGCCGCAGCTACCGCGTGCCCGAGTCCGCGGTCACCGAGGCTCTGCAACGGCCGATCGCCGACGTCGGCTAGACTGTTCCGAGGCATTTTTCCTTTTGCCCCGTTCCCGGGCGCGGCCAGGCCGCGTCCAGACCCCGATCTAGTGAGGTTTTCCGTGGGTTCTGTCATCAAGAAGCGCCGCAAGCGCATGGCGAAGAAGAAGCACCGCAAGCTGCTTCGCAAGACTCGCCACCAGCGCCGCAACAAGAAGTAAGCGGCATCCGCACCAAGCGCCTGTCTCCGGACGGGCGCTTCGTGTATCCCTGCCCGCAGAGCCCGCGACCCGAGAGGCCGTCATGAAGTCCATCACCGTCCAGCAGCTGCGCGAGCGCGCTGAGACCCCGCTCATCGACGTCCGCGAGGTCGACGAGTACGCCGCAGGACACGTGCCCGGCGCGGTCAACATCCCGATGTCGGTCATCGGCGGTCGCCTCGACGAGCTGCCCGACGGCGCGTTCGACGTCATCTGCGCGATCGGCGGCCGTTCGGGCCGCGTGGTCGAGGCCCTCGAGGCGCGCGGCTACGACGTCACCAACGTCGACGGCGGCACCAACGAGTGGATCGCGGCCGGCTACCCGGTCGAGGCCTGACCCCGCCCGTGAGGACCGTCACCCTCATCGGCAAGCCCGACTGCCACCTGTGCGACGTCGCACGTGAGGTCGTCGAGACCGTCGTGGCGGAGCTGCCCGAGGACGCCGTCGACGTCGAGGAGCTCTCGATCGCCGACGATCCCTCCCTCTACGCGACGTGGTGGGAGAAGATCCCCGTAGTGCTGATCGACGGCGAGCTGCACGGGCATTGGCGCGTGTCGCCCGACCGCCTGCGCGCGGCGCTGACCGCCGCGCGCTGACGGACCGGCGTCACTTCTCGATCTCTTCGACCCCCGCGCCGGGCGCGTTCGTCTTGACCGACTCGATGCCGTTCAGTGCGCTCGCCTTCGACGAGTACCCCTGACTGGTCGCGATCACCTGTCCGTTCGACGCCTTCAGGTTGAAGCGCCAGTCTCCACCCTTGTCGGTCCACAGTTCGAACTTGCCCGCCATCGGAGCCCCCTCGATCGATGTGGGATGCGAACGGATGCTGCGCACCCCGGCGCTGCGCGTCGCGTTCACGCTATCGGCGCCCGCGCGGCAGCGGAAGGGACCCGCGTCGTCAGCCGTCCTCGCGCGGACGCACCGCCACCGGATCGCTCGACAGGGCGATGCGGACCCGCTCGGCGTACTCGACGCGGTCGGTCGCGGCATGCTGCACGCGCACGAGCGCGTCGTCCGCGGTGCGCACCAGGGTGCGACGGAAGCTGCCGAGGAACGTGCTCTCCTGCACGATCGCGTCCATGCCGGGCGCGTCGCCGTCGGCCAGCCGCAGGTTCTCCGGCCGCAGGAACACGTCGACGGGTCCCGGCGCGCTCGGCGCCTGCAGCGGCAGCCGCGCACCCCACACCGTGACGGTGTCGCCCTCGACGACGCCGGGCACGACACTCGAGACGCCGATGAACGCCGCGACGTTCGGCGTCGCCGGGTTGAGGTAGAGCTCCTCGGGTGTGCCGATCTGCTCGATGCGACCCGCGTTCATGACCGCGATGCGGTCGGACACCGCGAGGGCCTCCTCCTGGTCGTGCGTGACGAACACCGTCGTGATGCCCAAGCGCAGCTGGATGCGGCGGATCTCATCGCGAAGCTGCACGCGCACCTTGGCGTCGAGTGCCGACAGCGGCTCGTCCAGCAGCAGCACGCGAGGCTCGGTGACGAGGGCGCGGGCCAGGGCCACGCGCTGCTGCTGACCGCCCGAGAGCTGGTGCGGGAAGCGGTCGGCGAGGTGCCCGAGCCCGACGAGCTCGAGCGCGTCGGCGGCGCGGGCGGCAGCATCCTTCTTCCCCATTCCACGGCGGCGCAGGCCGAACGCCGTGTTGTCGGCGACGCGCAGGTGCGGGAACAGCGAATACGACTGGAAGACCATGCCGATGTCGCGCTTGTTCGTCGGGACGCCCGAGACGTCGGCGCCGCCCAGGCGCACCTCGCCCGCCGTGGCCTTCTCGAGGCCCGCGAGCACGCGCAGGGCCGTGGTCTTGCCGCAGCCGGAGGGACCCAGCAGGGAGACGAACTCGCCGGGCGCGATGTCGAGGTCGACGCCGTGGAGCACGCGGGTGGTGCCGTACTCCTTGACGACGCCGCGGAACTCCACGCGCGTGCCCTCGCCGGCGTCGGCGAGCAGGAGGTTGTCGGAGGTCGCCGGGAGAGTGCGCGGCGGCATGTCGGCGGTGGTCATTCGGGGGTCCTTCCGGTGCCGGCGCGGCCGGCGCGACCGATGATGAGCAGCAGCACGAACGCGAAGGCGAGCGCGAGCAGGGTGAAGATCGCCGCGGCGTAGGCATCCTGCCGGTTGATCACGACGAGACCGGTCTGCAGCACCTGGCGGTTGAGCAGCGACGCGATGGTGAACTCCCCGAGAACGACCGCGACGGCGATGAGGGATGCTGCGAGCAGCCCCTGTCGCAGATTCGGGGCGATCACGCGCACGAGCACGGTGACCCAGCCGGCGCCGAGCGTGCGCGCGGCCTCGGACAGCGTCTTGACGTCGATCGCGTCGATGGATGCCTGGATCGAGCGGTAGGTGAACGGCAGCACGAGGATGCCGTACGCGAAGGCGAGCGTCCACGCGCCGGTGCCGAGCGTGCGGCCGATCTGCAGGTAGATCGGGGCGAGACCCACGACGAGCACGATCGCGGGGATCGTGATCGGCAGGAGCGCCAGGAACTCGAAGCCGCGACGCAGCTTCGGGAACCTGAGCGCCACGAGCACCATCGTCGGCGTGAACAGGAACAGCACGATGAGCACGGTGACGCCCGCGAGAATCAGCGAGTTCGCGAGCCCGGTCCAGATCGGACGGTAGCGGGCGGCGTTCGCCGGGTCGAACAGTGCGAGCCAGCGGTCCAGCGAGTACGAGCCGTCGGGCGACGACAGCGTGTACACGAACGTCGCGAGGAACGGGATGACGAAGACGAGTCCGACGACGGCGCCGATGATCCAGCGGACCGCGGGGGAGGGGGCGAGCCGGTTCATGCCTGCCACCTCGCGGTGCGTCGCTGGATGAGCGCGTAGATCCACATCACGACCGCGACGACGATGATCATGCCGAGGGCGAGCGCGCCCGCGAGGTTCTCGCGGCCGAGCACCGTCTCGCTCGTCAGCGCGGTGCGGATCTGCAGCGGCACGATCTGCGAGCCCTGGCTGGCGAGGGCCGCCGCCGTCGCGTAGGAGGAGAACGCGTTCGCGAACAGCAGCACCAGGCTCGCGAGGAACGAGGGCGCGAGCACCGGGAAGCCGATGTGCCGCCAGAAGCCCGAGCGCGTGCCGCCGAGCGTCAGGTGCGCCTCGAACCACTGCGGGCGGAGGGCGGCGAGAGCCGGCATGAACGTGATGATCATGAGGGGGACCTGGAAGACGAGGTAGGCCGGGATGAGGCCGGGCAGGGCGTAGATCCACGCGCCGCCGGCGAAGATGTCGATCCCGAGCCCGTCGCGCAGGAACTTGGTGACGACACCCTGCGTGCCGATCGCGGCGATCATGGTGAAGGCGAGCATGACGCCGCCGAACTGGGCCAGGACGCCGGATGCGGCATCCACCGTCGTCCGCACGAATCCGGTGTCGGGAAGGCCGAGCATCGCGTAGCAGACGAGCGCCCCGATGATCGCGCCGACGACCGCGGTGAGCAGCGACACCCACGTGGAGTTCCAGAACGTCGCGAGGATGACCGGGTCGCCGAGCGCGGCGAGGTTGTCGAAGGTGAAGGCGCCGTCGCCGTCGAAGAGCCCCGATGCCACCGCGATGATCGTCGGCAGCGCCAGGAACAGCAGCACGTAGGCCGCGAACGGGGTCAGCCCGAGCCACGACCAGTCGGGCGCGGGGCGGCCCCGCCGCGCCGGAGCTGATGGCTCCGACGCGACGGGGTCGCTCACGCGGTCGTGGCCCTGACCGGTGAGAGTGCGGGCGGTCGTCACTGGACCGCTGCGGCCCACTCTTCGCCGAGGAGATCGCCGGCGTTCGTCGACTGCTCCTCCGTGGGGACGACCGTCTTCTCGGGAGCGGTCGGCAGCGCGTCGGCCAGCTCCTGGTCGATCGTGCCGGCCTCGATCATGGCCTCCATGCGGACCGGGCGGGCGCCGCCCTTCAGCCACAGGTTCTGCACTTCGTCGCTGTAGAGGAACTCCTGCCACAGGCGCGCGGCGGCCGGGTTCGGGGCATCCTTGTTGATGGCCTGGTTGTAGTAGCCGGCATAGCCGACGCCGGGGAAGACGACGGTCTTCCAGGTGTCGACGTCAGCGGTGTGGGCGGCGTTGAGGTAGTCCCAGTCGAAGACGACGGGGGTCTCCCCGCTCGCCACCGTCGCGCTGGTGACATCGAGCTTCAGCATGTTGCCGGCCGCGTTGAGCTCCGAGAACCAGTCGATGCCCGGCTGGAAGTCGTCGAGCGTGCCGTCCGACTGCACGGTCGCGAGGCCGACGGCCGCGAACGCGGCACCGGCCTGCGTCGGGTCGCCGTTGATGGCGACCGAGCCCTTGTAGGCCTCGCCGAGCAGGTCGTCGAGCGACTCGGGAGCGTCGAAGCGCGCCGAGTCGTACCCGACCGACATGTATCCGCCGTAGTCGCCGACGAACAGGCCGGTCGACTCCTTGAGCGCCTCGGGGATGTCGTCCCAGGTCTCGACCTGGTACGGAGCGAACCAGTCGGTGTTCTGCAGCGCGACGGTGAGGCCGAGGTCGAAGACGTCGGGCGCCGTGTCGAGGCCTTCGTTCGTCTCGGCGGCCTGGATCTCCTCGGCGGACGACACGTCGGGCGACTGCTCGTTGATCGTGATCTCGGGGTAGCGCTCGGCGAAGAGGTCGAGGATCTCGCCGTAGTTCGCCCAGTCGCGCGGGAGCGCGATGACGTTCAGCTGGCCTTCGGCCTTGGCGGCCTCCTCGAGGTCCGAGAACGTGCCGAAGTCGGTCAGGCTCGTGGCGGTCGAGGCGTCGACGCCGGAGTAGGACGAGCCGTTCGACGAGGCGTCGGCCGAGCCGGCGCAGCCGGCGAGGGCGAGCGCCGCGATCGTGAGTGCCGCCGTGGTCGCCCCCAGGCGACGCGGGGTGGGACGGGACATGTGTGTTCCTCTCGGGTGTTTCCGTGCACGCCGAAGCGTGTTCGGGATTCGGGGACGAGAGGACGATATGGGGGCGCAGTGACGCGGCGAGGCGTCCCGGATGAACGTCCGGTGAGCGTCCGGTTGCGACCGTGGCGGGCGGACGGATGCGGCAACACGAAGCGGTCAGGCACGCCGAAGCATGCCTGACCGCTGAAGCCGTGAAAGGGTGCGCTCAGGGCGCGAGGCGCGTCGGCCCGCGGAACAGGTAGGTGACCTCGCGGATCGAGTCCTGCCCCAGCAGCAGCATGAGCACGCGCGCGAGGCCCATGCCGAACCCGCCGTGGGGCGGGGCGCCGTAGCGGAAGAAGTCGAAGTAGAAGTCGAGGTGCTCGGCCCCGAGACCCTTCTCCTTGGCCTGCTCGATCAGCACGTCGACGCGGTGCTCGCGCTGCGCGCCGGTGGTGATCTCGACGCCCTTGAAGAGGAGGTCGTAGGACTTGGTGAGCCCCGTCTCCTCGTCGCGCATGTGGTAGAACGCGCGGATCTCGGGGTGGTAGTCGGTGATGAACACGAACTGGTGGCCGTAGGTCTCCTCAACGTAGGCCGAGATCTGGCGCTCGCCCTCGGGGTCGAGGTCGCCGTCGGTGCGGGGGATCTCGTAACCGCGGCTCTTCACGATCTCGCGGGCCTCGGCCAGCGGGATGCGGGGGAACGGGATCGCGGGCACCTGCACCTCGAGGCCGAACAGCTCCTCGATCTCGGCGCCGTGCTTGTCCTTCACGGCCTGGAACGCGGTCTGCAGGAGCTCCTCCTGCATGCGCGCGACGTCCTCGTGGGAGTCGATCCAGCTGATCTCGGCGTCGACCGAGGTGAACTCGGTCGCGTGGCGCGACGTGAACGAGGGGTCGGCGCGGAAGGCGGGAGCGATCTCGAAGATCTTGCCGAAGCCGGCGACCTGCGCCATCTGCTTGAAGAACTGCGGCGACTGCGCGAGGTACGCGGTCTTGTCCTCGAAGTACGGCACCTCGAACAGCTCGGCGTTGGACTCGGATGCCGAGGCCATGAGCTTGGGGGAGTGCACCTCGATGTAGTCGCGCTCGATCCAGTACGAGCGGAAGGCGTGCTCGAGGGTGGTCTGCACGCGGAAGACGAGGTTGTTGCGGCGCTGGCGCAGGTCGAGGAAGCGCCAGTCCATGCGCTTGTCGAGACCCGAGTCCGCCGCGATGGGCGTCTCGGGGAGAGCGGCCGCCGCGATGTCGAGCCCACCGATCTTGATCTCGACGCCGCCGAGCTTCACGCGCTCGTCGTGCTTGAGCTCGCCGGTCACGGTCAGGAAGGTGCCCGTGGCGAGGTTCGAGATGAGGTCCGTGAGGGCCAGGGCCGCAGCATCCTGTTCCGTGCCGTCCTCTGCCGGGCGCGTCGCCGGGTTCACCAGCTGCACGGCGCCGGACTCATCGCGGAGGATGACGAACTGCACCTTCTTCTGATCGCGGACGGTCTCGACCCATCCGGAGACGGAGACGGGGCCGTCGGCGAGACCCTGCAGCTGCTTGACGAGGACGCGTTCACTCACGAGCGACAAGTCTAGGTGACGCGCCGCACTCGCCTTCTCGCCGAAATCCGCACCCACCGCTACCATGCGGGCATGACCACGCCGGAACCCGAGCAGCCCGCGCCGGCCTGGATCGCGGCGGCTCCGCCTCCCTATCCGGGCAGCGCCGCCTACACGCCGTCCACCGAGGGCGCAGCGCCGGCGAAGCCGCCGGTGAAGGTCCTCGACCTCGTGATCACGATCGTGCTGCTCGTCGCCGACGCGGTCCTCGCGACGCTGGCGTCGTTCATGGGGATCTTCCTCGTCATGGCGTCGGACTCGTGCGGCGCACGCGACTGCAACGTCGACCTCATCACCCTCGGATGGCTGATGGGCATGATCCTGCCGTGGGTGATGCTCGTCGCAACCGTCGTGGTGGCGATCGTGCTGATGGTCAAGCGACGCCTCGCCTTCTGGGTGCCGCTCGTGGGAGCCGCCTTGATCGTGCTGTCGCTGGTCGCTGCGTTCATGGTGGCGTCGGCCGCGGTTCCCGGCTCGACGCTCTGATCCCCGCCGGATCCAGCGAGGATCGCCTTCCGGGGGTCTGCACCCGGGTTTCGTTCATCATCGCCCCGTAGCGTGGACGACGTCGCGTCGAACAGTCGCGGCCGCCGCCACGAAAATGCCACCGACGGACGGGATCCGACGAATGACGACTGCGACGACGACCGACGGCTCCTGGCTCACCGCCCTCGCGGACTGGGCCGTCTCTCTGATGGACGTGATCGGACCCGCCGGGGCGGGCATCGCGATCGCGATGGAGAACCTGTTCCCGCCGCTGCCGAGCGAGGTGATCCTGCCGATGGCGGGCCTCGCGGCGAGCCGCGGGTCGTTCTCGCTCGTCGAGGCCCTGGTGTGGACCACCGTCGGATCGGTCGTCGGCGCCCTCCTCCTCTACGGGCTCGGCGCGTGGCTCGGGATCGCGCGGCTGCGCGCGATCGCGACCAAGGTGCCGCTGCTGCACCCGGAGGACATCGACCGCACGGTCGCGTGGTTCGGACGCCACGGCGGCAAGGCCGTGTTCTTCGGACGCATGATCCCGATCTTCCGGAGCCTCATCTCCATCCCCGCGGGCATCACCCGCATGCCGGTCTGGCGGTTCACGCTGCTCACCGCGGCCGGAAGCCTGGTGTGGAACTCGATCTTCGTGTTCTCGGGCTTCTTCCTCGGGGAGTCGTGGCACATCGTCGAGCGCTACGCCGACATCCTCCAGTACGTCGTCATCGCGGCCGCCGTGATCGGGGTCGCCTGGTTCCTCTATGTGCGGGTCCGCGCCCTCCTCGAGTCCCGCGGCGCCTCCGGCGGCCCCGAGCCCGAACTCGACTGACGCCAGCCCGCCGAAGCTGGGAGAACGCTCAGCCGGTCCACAGAAGACCCCCACGTAGACTGGGCCGGTGCCCGCCGCTCGCCTTCATCTCGTGCGCCACGGGGAGGTCCACAACCCTGCCCGCGTGCTCTACGGGCGACTCCCCGGATACGGGCTGAGCGCCGACGGCCGTCACATGGCCCGGCAGGCCGCCGAGTACATCAAGTCGCTCGAGCGTCCCGTCTCGGCGCTCGTGTGCTCGCCGCTGCAGCGCACCCAGGAGTCGGCCGAGCCGTTCACCGAGCTCTTCGGCCTCGCCCCGGTCATCGACGAGCGGGTCATCGAGCCGACCAACGTCTTCGAGGGCAAGCGCATGGCGCGGGCGCTCGTGAATCCCTGGAACTGGCGGCACCTCCGCAAGCCGGCGCTGCCGAGCTGGGGCGAGCCGTATGCCGACGTCGTGGGTCGCATGAACTCGGCCATGACGCACGCGTGGGATGCTGCGGACTCGGGCGATGTCGTCATCGTGTCGCATCAGCTCCCGATCTGGATCACCCACCTCGCGGTCGCCGGGCTCCCGCTCCGGCACGACCCCCGCGCGCGACGCTGCGCGCTGTCGAGCGTGACGAGCTTCGAGATGGTCGACGGCAAGTGGACCGAGACCGCCTACGCCGAGCCGGCGTCGACGGCCGGCGCGGTGGATGTGGGGGCGGTATGACTGAGCGGTTCCGGAAGGCGCGGGCGGCAGCATCCGCTCTCCTCGTCGTCGGGCTGATCGCCGGTCTCGCCGCCTGCACGAGCGACCCCCTCGCCGAGCAGTACCGCTCGGGCGACAACAAGGGCTTCGTCGCGGCCGACGGCTTCCGCGTGGTCGAGATCCCGGCCGCCGATCGCACCGAACCCGTGGACTTCGAGGGCGTGCTCGACACCGGCGGCACGACCTCGAGCGCGGACTATGCGGGCGACGTGCTCGTCGTGAACTTCTGGTACGCCGGCTGCGCGCCGTGCCGCGTCGAGGCTCCTGAGCTGGCCGCGGTCGACGCGGAGTTCGCGGACCAGGGCGTCTCGTTCCTCGGGGTGAACCTGTACGACGGCGCCGCGGCATCGCAGGCGTTCGCCGAGAAGTACGGGGTGGAGTACCCCAGCGCCCTGGCGACCGAGGACGGCTCGATCAAGCTCGCCTTCGCGGGGGAGACCCCGCTCAACGCCGTGCCGGTCACGATCGTGCTCGACAAGCAGGGCCGCGTGGCAGCCCGCCTGGTCGGCCAGATCGAGTCGGCATCGATCCTCGAGACGATCGTGCGCGACGCCCTGGAGGAGTCGTGAACCTCGGCGCCCTCGTCGCCGACGGGTCGCTCCTGATCGCCATCCCCATCGCGATCCTCGCCGGCGCCATCTCGTTCCTCTCGCCGTGCGTGCTGCCGCTCGTTCCGGGGTACCTCGGGTTCATCGGCGGCGCGGTCTCGCCGCGGCCGGCGGCTGTTGCGGTCGGCACTTCCACCCGGTCGTTGAGCGAGCGAGGAACGAGCGAGACGAAACGCGCCGAACCGACGACGGACCCCGCGGACGGGCCGGCGCGCGGGCGCCTGGTGCTGGGAGTGCTCCTCTTCATCGCGGGGTTCACCGTCGTGTTCGTCAGCATGGCGATGCTCGGCGGCACCCTCGGCCGCTTCCTGCTCGAGTACCAGGACCTCATCACGCGCATCCTCGGCGTCGTCATCATCGCGATGGGGCTCGTCTTCATCGGTTGGTTCGGCATGGCGCAGCGCATCGCGCGGCCGCAGGTGAGGGGCAACCTCGGACTGATCGGCGCACCGCTCCTGGGCATCGCGCTCGGCATCGGCTGGGCGCCGTGCATCGGCCCGACCCTCGCCGTGATCCTCACGATGGCATTCGACTCGGGCTCGGCCGCGCGCGCCGCGCTCCTGGGCGTGGCCTACTCGCTGGGGCTCGGCATCCCGTTCCTCCTCCTCACACTCGGATTCGGCTGGGCGACGCGCTCGGTGTCGTTCCTGCGCCGCCACATCCGCGTCGTCAACCTGATCGGCGGCGCCGTGCTCATCGTGCTCGGCCTCCTCATGGTGACCGGCGTCTGGACCGCCGTGATGGCCCAGCTCCAGGGGGTGTTCGCCAGTGTCCCGGCCCCGCTCTGACGCTCCGGAAGGTTCTGTGACCGACGACGTGACCGACCCGCTCCGGCCCTCCGACCACGCGGACTCCGCGGCATCCGACATCACCCAGCCCGCTCTCGGCGTCGTCGGGTGGCTGCGCTGGGGGTGGCGCCAGCTCACGTCGATGCGCACCGCGCTCTTGCTCCTGCTGCTGCTCGCGATCGCCGCCGTGCCCGGCTCGCTCGTTCCGCAGCGCAGCGCCGACCCCAACGGCGTGCGCCAGTACTTCGTCGACAACGCCGACCTCGCACCCGTGCTCGACAAGCTGAGCCTGTTCGACGTGTACACGTCGCCGTGGTTCTCGGCGATCTACATCCTGCTCTTCGTCTCGCTCGTCGGCTGCGTCATCCCGCGCACCAAGCACCACTACAAGGCCATGCGCGCGCAGCCGCCGCGCACGCCCGCGCGACTGGCTCGCCTGGACGCGCACCGCTCCGAGATCCTCGAGTACCAGGACGACACGGATGCCGCCACCGCCGCGACGACCGCCATCGAGGCCGCCCAGCAGCAGCTGAAGAAGGCGGGGTACCGCGTCGCCCGCTACGACGGCGCGAAGTCGCTGTCGGTGTCGGCGGAGCGCGGGTACCTGCGCGAGACGGGCAACCTCGTGTTCCACGCCGCGCTGGTCGGGGTGCTGCTCGCGGTCGGCATCGGCGGCGGGTTCACCTACACCGGGCAGACCGTCATCATCGAGGGCCGCACGTGGGTCAACACGATGCTCGACTACACGTCGTTCAACCCCGGCCGGTTCGTCGACGAGGACGCCCTCCAGCCCTACGCGCTCACGCTCGACGAGTTCTCGCTCTCCTACGTCGCCCCCGGCGCGCAGGGCGCGGGGCAGGCCGGCGACTTCGTCGCGCACCTGACGACGCAGTTCCCGAACGCCGATGCCGAAACAGGCGAGGTGCGCGTCAACCACCCGCTGCAGATCGCGGGCGACAAGGTGTACCTGATGGGCAACGGCTACGCGCCGACCATCACGATCCGAAACGGCGACGGCGACGTGGTCTTCTCGGAGTCCGTCCCGTTCCTGCCGCAGGACAACAACATGACCTCGCAGGGGGTCGTGAAGGTTCCCGACGGCCTTCGTGAGCAAGTGGGCCTGGTCGGCTTCTTCTATCCGACCGCGCAGGAGCTGACCAACGGCGCGTACACCTCGGTGTACGGCGACCTCGAGTACCCGATGCTCACCTTCTGGGTCTACGCCGGCGACCTCGGCATCGACGGGGGTGTGCCGAAGTCGGTGTACACGCTCGACCCGAGCGAGATGACCCAGCTCGCCGGCGGCGATTCGGGCACCGAATCGCTCGAGCTCAAGCCCGGCGACACCGTCGACCTTCCGGACGGCCTCGGCACGATCACGTTCGAGAACGAGACACCGGACGCCGCCGGCTTCCAGGACTCGGTCAAGCGGTACGTGTCGCTCTCGATCCATCGCGACGCCGCCGCGACGTGGGTGCTGGTGTTCGCCGTGCTCGCGCTGGCGGGCCTGATCTCCGCGCTCTTCGTGCCGCGCCGTCGCATGTGGGTCAAGGCGACGTGCCAGGGCCACACCGTGCACCTCGAATACGCCGGCCTCGCGCGCGGCGAGGACCCCGCGCTCGACGGCGCGGTCGAGCAGTTCGCCCAGCGCCACCTCGCGTCGCTCGCCGACCCCGCTGCCGCGGGCGAACGTCCCACCAAGCCCGAATCCACCCCCGACGTAGACTGAGAGCCATGCCCGACGCCTCCCCCCTCACCCTCGACGACGTCTCGGTGCTGCTGGTCTGGACGGCCATCGCGATCTACGCCCTCGCGTTCATCGCGTACGCGGTTGACCTGGCCCGTCGCGGCGCGGTCGCCGTGGACGCGAAGGATGCCGCGGCCAAGACCGCGCGAGAGCGCGAACTCGTCGCCGCCGGTGGCGCCGGCGGAGGCTCGCGCGGCGGCATCGTCGAGCAGATGCGCGCGCAGGAGACGGCGTCGGAGGAGGCGCTCAACGCCCCCGTCGGCAAGCGCGCGCGGCTCGTGTGGGCCCGCATCGGCACGTCGCTGACGGTGCTCGGCTTCCTCTTCCACCTCGGCGGCGACGTCACCCGCGGCATCGCCGCGGGACGCGTGCCGTGGTCGAACATGTACGAGTTCGCCCTCACCGGGACACTGCTCATCGTCGCGGTGTACCTCGGCGTGCTTTTCCGCTACGACCTGCGATTCCTCGGCACCTTCATCACGGGCCTCGTGGTGGTGCTGCTCGGCGGGACGGCCATCTGGTTCTACACCGACATCGTGCCCCTCATGGACCCGCTGAAGTCGGTATGGCTCGTCATCCACGTCTTCGTCGCCTCGCTCGCGACGGCGCTGTTCGCCCTCGCGTTCGGACTCTCTGTGCTGCAGCTCATGCAGGCCCGGCGCGAGGCGAAGATCGCGGCTCTCGCGAAGGCCGAGGCCGCGGCATCCGGTCCCGCGAAGACCGGACCGGGCTTCCTGAAGACCCTCCCGAGCGCCGAGGCGCTCGAGTCGCTGGCCTACCGCTTCGCGATCCTCGGCTTCATCTTCTGGACCTTCACGCTCATCGCCGGATCCATCTGGGCCAACGACGCGTGGGGCCGCTACTGGGGCTTCGACACCAAGGAAGTCTGGACCTTCGTGATCTGGGTCCTCTACGCCGGCTACATCCACGCACGGGCCACGCGCGGCTGGCGCGGATCGCGCTCGGCGTGGCTGTCGATCATCGGCTTCACCGCGGTGATCTTCAACTTCACGATCGTCAACATGTTCTTCAAGGGCCTCCACGCCTACTCCGGACTGAACTGACCTTTGGCGCGGATTCCGGATCAGCCGGCCGGGGCGAGCACCACGACCGGGGTCTCGCGGCTGCGCAGTGCCGCGTACGCGTCGAGGTCGGCGTCGCCTTCGAGGGTGCGCCACACGGCCCAGAGCCGCTCGCGCTCGGGCCCCGTCGCCTCGTGGGCGAGCACCTCGCGCGTGCCGTCGGGGAGGTCGACGGATGCCGCGGGGCGGGCCTGGAGGTTCAGCCACCACGCCGGAGGCGGATCGCCCCACCCGTTCATCGCGAGGGTGACGAGGTCGGGGCCGTCCTCGAAGTATCCGAGGATCGCGACGCGCGGCTCGCCCGAGCGGCGGCCGACCGTGTGCAGGCGCATCATCCCGTAGACCGTGGGGGACGGATGCCGCAGCCCCACGCGTCCGCCGGTCACCCGGTACAGCGCACGATGCACGACCCACGCGGTGCGGATGAACCAGCGCGGGGGGATCCGGGCGGCGTCGCGGCGCGCCTCGGCCGGATGCGGGGAGGGGTCGGGGACGTTCATGGCTCCGATCCTGACGCGGCGCCGCCGCGCGGGCAATCGGCCGATCGGCCAGGATCTCCCGCCGATCGGCCGAGGTCCGCAAAGGGACGGAGCCCCGGCCGCGAGGCGGCCGGGGCTCCGAGGACGAGCGGATCAGGCGGTGGCGGGCGCCGACTTGAGCAGCGCTCGCGCCGAGGTGCTGCGCCGGCGTGCGACCGCGAGGATCGTCGCGCCGAGGCCGAGCAGCGTCCACACCACGAGGCCGGCGATCGCCGCGCCGATGCCCGACGCCGAGGTGAGGGCGGCGAGCATGCCGTTGTAGGCGGGACCGGTGGGCAGCAGCGCGGCGACGCTCGAGAGCACCCCGGGCACCGTCGAGACGACGCCGGTCGCGACGGCGAACACGCCGATCAGTGCGGCGATCCATCGGCCGGCGCCGCCGAACACGGCGATCAGGGCCTGGTTCACCGCGGCGAACGCGATGCCCGCGACGACCGAGACCAGGGCGAACACCCACCAGTCCGCCCACGCGTACGACGCGGCGAGCTGCACGACGCCGGCGACCAGCATGCCCTGCACGGCGCCGAGCGCCGCCGCCGGGGCGAACGAGCGCAGCGCGAGCAGCGCCGAGGGCTGGCGGGACGTGAGCGCACGACGCGACACCGCCTGGAGCGCGACGAAGGTGCCGAGTCCGCCGAACCACAGTGCGAGGGTCGCCAGCAGCGGAATCGCGGAGGCGCCGAACAGCGACGTGCCCACGCCCTCCGCCGCCACGGGGTTCGCCACCACGGTGGCGAGGTCGGTGGCCTCGTCGTCGGTGTACGACGGAAGGGAATCGGATGCTGTGGCCAGCCCGGTCGCGAGCTCGCCGGTGCCGTCGGCGAGCTGGGCCACGCCGTCGGCGAGGCTCGTGGCGCCGTCCGCGGCCTGGGTCGCGCCGGACGCGAGCTGGGAGGCGCCGTCGGAGAGTCCGTCCGCGCCGCTCTCGATGCCGGTCACACCGGTCGCCAGCTGCCCCGCGCCCGCCGCCGACTGATCGATGCCGCCGGCCAGCTGCGTGAGGCCGCCGGCGAGCGTGCCGACGCCGCTGCCGATGGTGCGGAACTGCTTCGCGAACTCCGCAGTGGCGCCGGTGTCGAACTCCGTGAGGCCGGCCTGAAGGCCCGCAGTCGCCTGTTCGGCACCCTGTGCGTATCCCTGGGCAGTCGCAGCCTGGGTGACGAGTTCCTGGCAATAGGTCTGATCGGTGCCGTTGGTGAAGCACTTCTGTGCCAGTGCCAGCATCGCGTCGGCCTGTGCGGTGGATTCCGCAGCGACTTTGTTGGTCGCGTCCGCGCCGTCGTACACCTCGTCGGGGACGAGCCCGGTCTGCTCGAGCTGCGCCGCGCCCGCGTTCACGCCGTCGGCGATCTGCTGCGCGCCGGCAGAGGCTTCGCGCGTCTTGCCGGCGATCGTGGAGAGCCCCGACTGCAGCGACGTCGCGCCGCCCGCGATCTGACCTGCGCCGTTCGCGAGCTGCGAGGCCCCGCTCGCCAGCTGCTCGTTGCCGTCGGCGAGTTGCGAGATGCCGCCCGGCAGCTGCGCTGCCCCGTCGGCGGCCTGGGTCGCGCCGTCGGCGAGCTGCTGCGCGCCGTCGGCGGCGGTGCCGAGTTGGTCGCCCAGCGTCGTGAAGCCGAGGAACACGTTCTCGAGGTACACGGTCGACAGCTGCGTGCCCATGGTCGAGGCCGCCGCGTTG
This sequence comes from Microbacterium sp. NPDC058062, assembly GCF_042885375.1. Lineage (NCBI taxonomy): Bacteria > Bacillati > Actinomycetota > Actinomycetes > Micrococcales > Microbacteriaceae > Microbacterium > Microbacterium sp. NPDC058062. The sequence goes on along the minus strand of NZ_JBHVSC010000002.1, from coordinate 266,990 downwards.
GCGACCTGAGCCGTGATGGCATCGTCGACGATGAGGCTGTCGGGCGATGTCGTGACCTCGATCGTCGCCTGCTCCGGCGTCTCGCCGGGGCGGGTCGACAGCGCCGCGGCCGTGAAGTTCTCCGGGATCGTGATGACCGCGTCGTAGGTGCCGTCGGCGAGGCCGGCGGCGGCGTCATCCGCGTTCGAGAGCGTCCAGGTGAGGTTGCTGTCGAGGTCGTCGGAGCCCTCGACGAGTCCGGCGGTGAGCTGTCGCCCGAGGGGCACCAGCTGCGCGTCGACGGTGACCGGTTCGTCTTCGTTCACGACGGCGGCGGTCAGGTTGTCGAGCCGCTCCACGGGGTTGTACAGCGCGGCCACCAGGATGCCGCCGATGACGACGGGCAGCAGCAGCACGCCGATCAGCGTCAGCCACGTGACGGGCCGGGTCGAGCGCGCGCGCTCGACGGCCGTGGTGATCCAGTTCGGGGTCATGCGTTCACCTCTGCGGTGGGGGTGGTCTGAGCGGTGGCGGAGCGCAGCGTGATCGAGGTCACGTCGGGGCGGTGCGCGTCCGCGAGGAGGGCGAGAGCCGCGCTCTCGGTGCGGCCGGTCACGACGAGCGTCAGACGCTCGTCGCCGGCCGCGAGCGCCGCGGCGGCGTCGCGCAGCAGCGCGGCGGCCTGGTCGCGCTCCGCGTGATCGAGCGCGTCGACGCCTTCGATCACGACGAGGCTCGCCTTTCCGGCGAGGGCGCGGCGCAGCGCCGGCACGCGGTCGTCGGCGTCGGCGAGGAGCGCGAGCCCGACGTGCGCACGCACCCAGGCCCCGCGCTCGGGGAGCAGATGGCCGGCGACGCGCAGGCGTCCGTCGGTCGGGGCCAGCCGCGCCGCGATCGTGAGCGCGAAGGCCCGCGCCGCGCGGGGGTCGCCGGTCGCGATGAGCGTGCCGCCGGGCTCCGCGCGGAAGGCTGCGTCCTCGAAGAGCACGACCTCGCCGGCCGAGCCGCCCGCGTCCGCGCGCACGGCGACGCCGTCGCCGACGACCACGGCCGTCGTGTCGGGCTCGGGCCACTCGGCGAGCGAGAGCTCGCGCTCGACGGCCTCGCCCTCGATGTCGAAGTGGGGGAGGACCCGCTCGAGCCAGCGCGGCATCCACCACGCCTTGTCGCCGAGCAGGGTCATGACCGCGGGCACGAGAGTCATGCGCACGAGGAACGCGTCGACGGCGATGCCGACGGCGAGGCCCAGCGCGATCGGCTTGATCGACGAATCGCCTTCGGGCACGAAGGCCGCGAACACCGCGAACATGATGACCGCGGCGGCGGTGACCACGCGCGCCGAGGCCGTGAAGCCCGAGCGCACGGCGCCGACCGCGATGTCGCGGCTGCCGCGCGTCGCGTGGCCGCCCGCAGCGCGGCGGGCGTGCACGTAGTCCTCGCGCATGCGGCTGACGAGGAAGACCTCGTAGTCCATGGCCAGGCCGAACAGCACGCCCATCAGGATGATCGGCATGAAGCTGATCACCGGGCCCGTACGGTCCACGTGCAGGAGCTCGGCGCCCCAGCCCCACTCGAAGACCGCGGCGACGACGCCGAATGCGGCCATCACCGACAGCAGGTAGCCGAGGGCGGCTTTGATGGGCACCCAGATCGAGCGGAACACGATCATGAGGAGTACGAGCGACAGGCCGACGACGAACACGCCGAACGGCAGCAGGGCGGCGCCCAGGCGGTCCGAGATGTCGATGCCGACGGCGGTGAATCCCGTCACCTTGAGGTCGACGCCGTACTCGTCCTCGAGTTCCGGGGCGAGCGCACGAAGGTCGCGGACGAGCTGTGCGGTCGCCGGGTCGTCGGGCGCGGTCTCGGGCACGATCTGGATGAGCCCGGTGTCGGCGGTCTCGTTCGGCGTCGCGAGTGCGACCTCCTTCACACCCGGCACCTTCTCGATCTCGGCCTTGAGGTCGGCCATGAGTCCGAGCGGATCCGTCGACGTGACGATCGTGCCGGTCATGATGAGCGGGCCGTTCGATCCGGGCCCGAAGTGCTCGGCCGTGAGGTCGTACGCCTGACGCGCCTGGCTCGACTCCGGCTGCTGGCCGGCGTTCGGCAGGGCGAGCGCGAGGCTCGCCGCCGGGATCGCCATGACGCCGAGGGTGAGCACGACGGCGATGGTGGTGACGATCGGGTGCTTGGTGACGAGCATGACCCAGCGATTGGTCTTCTTCGGCGTCGTCTGCGGGGCCGCGTGGGTCGCGTCGGTGGTTGCGACGTGATTCGGCTCGCGCGTCTCCGCCGCCTCGGTGGCCGCTCGCGCGCGCCTCGAGGTCTCTTCCGGCCGAACTCCGTCCAGGGGGTGTGGGGTTTCCGCATCGTCCCCCGCCGCCGTTTCGTCGGCGTCGGTGGAACGGCGCGCGCCGGGCAGCGGCATCCCGCGCCGCTTCCTGCCGTGGCCCCAGCCGGCGACGCGGTGCTTCGCGAAGCCGAGGAGTGCGGGCGTGAGGGTGATCGCGACGACGACGGCGATGGCGACGGCGACAGCCGCGGCGATGCCCATCGTCGTGAGGAAGGGGATGCCGGCGAAGCCGAGGCCGATGAGGGCGATGAGGACCGTGATGCCGGCGAAGACGACCGCGGAACCGGCCGTGCCCGTCGCGCGGGCGGCGGATTCCTCGGGTTCGACCCCGGCGCGGACCTGATCCTGATGTCGCGCGACGATGAAGAGGGCGTAGTCGATGCCGACCGCGAGTCCCAGCATGATTGCGAGCATCGGGGTCGTCGACGACACCGAGACGAACGCGGTGGCCACGAAGATGAGCGCGATCGCGAGGCCCACGCCGATGAGTGCGGAGACGAGCGGGAACCACGCCACCGCGAACGAGCGGAACGTCACGATGAGCACGAACAGCGCGATGAGCACGCCGACCGCCTCGATGAGGGACAGCGCGGGCACCGAGGTCGAGAAGAGGTCGCCGCCCATGGCGACCTGCGAGCCCTCGGGAAGCGTCTCGCGCAGATCGTCGGCGACCTGTTCGAGGCCCTCCTTCGTCTCGTCGGACACGTCGGTCGACTGGCCGTCGAACTGGAGGCGGATGATCGCGGCGGACTCGTCGTCCGCCACCATGCCCGTCACCATCTCGTTGAAGGGGTCGGTCACGGCGATGACCCCGTCGAGGTCTTCGAGGTGCGCGACCGTGTCGCCGATGGCGCCGGAGTACGGCTCCTCATCGATCCGGTCGCCGTCGGCCGTCACGATGACGAGCTGCGCGCTCGTCCCGCTCGCCTGCGGGAAGCTGCGATCGAGCAGCTGGATGCCCTCCTGGGCCTCCGTCCCGGGGATCGAGAAGGAGTTGTCCGTCCCGCCCAGGTGCGGGATCGCGAAGCCGAGGGCGATGCCCAGCAGCATCAGCCACGAGACCAGCACCCGCCACGGGTGACGGTAGGTCCAGCGACCGAGCGCATACAGAAGAGTCGACAACAGCGCCTCCGGTTACGGGTGGAGAGTTCGGGAACCGTCGATACAGCGCTGTATCGGATACATGAGTGTATCGTAGGGCGGGTTGCCCGCCCCAACCTGAGTAGTGCGTGTGAGACTGGACGAGATGGAGGACCGATGACCGACACCCCCGTGGCCGAAGCGACCGGCACCTCTCGTCGCCGCGAGGCGACCCGGCAGAAGCTGCTGGACGCCGCCGCCCTGGTCTTCGCGGAAGTCGGCCTGGACGCAGCATCCGTCGAAGCGATCTGCGAGCGCGCAGGATTCACGCGCGGTGCGTTCTACTCGAACTTCGAGACCAAGGACGAGCTCATGCTCGCCCTCACCGAGCGGGTCGCCGGCGAGAAGATCGACGAGGTCGCCGAGCGCGTCGCCCAGCTGCAGGAGCGCGGCGAGGACCTCGAGCCCGGGACCCTCGTGCGCCAGCTGCTCGACGTGGCGTTCGACAAGAAGCAGGGCATCCTGCTGACGAGCGAGATCCGCACCCGCGCGATGCGCGACCAGCGGCTCGCCGAGACCTACCTCGCGTGGCAGACGGGCATGGTCGAGCGCGTCGGCTCGTTCATCGAGGAGCTCGCGCTCGCATACCGCTTCCGTCTGCGGGTGCCGCCGCAGGAGTTCGCCGGCGTCATCCTGCAGACCTGGGAAGACACGTCGGCCTACGCCATCATGTCGGGCCTCAGCACCCCCGAGATGCACGCCCTCGTGAACGAGCGCACCGCCCTCCTGGCGACCGCTCTCGTCGACCCCCTCTGACGCTCCCAGCGCTCCGGGCCTCAGGCCTCCGGGAGTGAATCCGCGTTCACTTCTGCGCTAGAGTGCGCTCATGACCGCAGGCGATGACGTCGACGGTGCCGCAGCGGCGACGAAGCAGGACAGGCGCCGGCATCTGGACGCGACCGAGAACGACGCGCTGCGCCAGGCAGCGAACTGGTTCATCCTCGCCGCGGGCACAGCGAACGTGATCATGCAGCTGTCCCGTCCGGCGGTCGCCTACGGCGTGATGGAGAGCAAGGTCGACGAGGGCAGCCTGTTCAAGAACCCGAAGCGGCGTGCCCGCACGACGACGGCCTACATCGCGGTGACGATGCTCGGCGGCGCCGACGAGCGCGCCGCGATGCGGCGGGCGACGAACGCCTCGCACGCCCGGGTGCGCTCCGAGCCCGGGCACCCCGTCGGTTACAACGCCTTCGATCCGGCGCTGCAGAAGTGGGTGGCGGCGTGCCTCTATCTCGGCGCGGAGCAGGCCTGCGAACGGGTGCACGGACCGCTGGGCGGTGCGTTCGCCGAGCGGTTCTACCAGCAGGGCAGCGTGTTCGGGACGACACTCCAGCTGCCGCCGGACGCGTGGCCGCGCTCGCGCGACGCATTCGAGGAGTACTGGCGCGACAGCCTGGCCGACCTCACGATCGACCCGACCACGCGGCAGTACTTGATGCGCATCGTGCGCCGGGAGTACCTCGGACGCCGCGTGCCGGCGCGCCTGCTCCGCCTGCGGCAGCGCCTCGTGGCGAGCTACCTCGGCCCCGACTTCCGTGCGCTGATGCAGCTGCCCTGGACCGACGCGGATGCGCGGTCGTTCGACTCCTTCAACAGGCGGCTCGGGCGCCTCATGCGGCTCGTGCCGGTCGCTGTGCGCGAGGCGCCCCTGCGCCGCAGTCTGCGCGACGTCCAGCGCAGGCTGGAGGAGGGCCGCCCGCTGTTCTGACGCGGCCGTCCGGCCAGCCTCGATGAGGCGTCAGGAAGCGGCGAGAACGGTGTAGCAGCGGGTGAGCCGGTCGAGCCACCATTCGCGGCGGTCGGTGGATGCTGCGTGCTCGGCCAGCAGCGCCGGGTCGGGGATCACCCGGCCCACGGCGAGCGCACCGGCGCGTGGCGTGAGCGGCGGGTCGACGACGTCCGCCGTGAACAGCGACGCGGTGCCCAGGCCGCAGTCGTAGTCGAGCTCGGGGAGGGCGGCGGCCAGCGCGACGCCCATCGACAGCCCCACCGAGGTGTCGAGGGCGCTCGACACGATCGCGGGCAGCCCGGCCTCCGCGACGATCTCGAGAGCGCGCCGCACACCGCCGAGCGGCTGCGCCTTGATCACCAGCAGATCGGCGGCTCCGGCTCGCGCGACCGCGAGGGGATCGGCGGCCTTGCGCACGCTCTCGTCGGCCGCGATCGGGATGCCCATGTACTTCACGCGCCGGCGCAGCTCGGCCAGCTCCTCGACGCTCGCGCACGGCTGCTCGACGTACTCGAGGTCGAACTCCGCGAGCGCGTGCACCGCGTGCTCCGCTTCGTCGACGTTCCAGGCGCCGTTCGCGTCGACGCGAACGCGGCCTTCGGGACCCATGGCCTCGCGCACCGCACGCACGCGCGCGACGTCGTCCGCGAGCACCTGACCGGGCTCCGCCACCTTGACCTTCGCCGTCCGGCAGCCGTCGAACCTCGCGAGCACGGACGGGACGGATGCTGCTGCCACCGCCGGCACGGTGGCGTTGACGCCGATGAGGTCGCGGCGAGCGGCGGGTCGCGGCATCCGTGAATCCTCGATGGCGGCAGCCAGCCACGTCGAGGCTTCCGCGTCGTCGTAGTCGGCGAAGGGTGAGAACTCGGCCCAGCCCTCGGGACCCTCGAAGAGCAGCGCTTCGCGGACGTCGATGCCGCGGAACCGTGTCGCAAGCGGCAGCGCCACCACGTGAGCGGTGTCGAGGATCTCGGCCAGCGGGGGGAGCGGAGCGGCGGTGGTCACATACTCAGTCTGCCCCGATGCGGACTCAGAATCCGCCGGCGTGGAACCGCGCGTCGCGTGTCTCGTAGTGCCCGACCACGCGGGCATCGCGGTATGAGGAGGACTGCGCGTTGCGGTACTCCTCGTGGGTCACGGGCTTTCCGAAGAGGGCCCACTTCAGGCGCATCCAACGACTCGGCTTCTCGGACATCGGGGCTCCCGTCTCGCGGTGCCCTCAGCATCCCAGTTCTGATCGGAACTATAAAGTGCCGTTGACGATAGTGTGTGACACACAGTATGGTGTGAGACATGAGCGAATCCGAGATCCTCGAGACGCACCTGCAGGAGCTGCGGCGCGGCACGGTCGTGCTCGCGTGCCTGCGGCTGCTCGAGACGCCGGGGTACGGGTACGGACTGCTCGAGGAGTTGGGCAAGCGCGGCTTCCCGACCGACGCGAACACGCTGTACCCGCTGCTGCGGCGCCTCGAGAAGCAGGGCTATCTCACGAGCGAGTGGAACACCGACGAGTCCCGTCCCCGCAAGTTCTACCGCACCAGCGACGCCGGCCTCCGCCTCGCCGGCGCCCTCACCGACGACTTCCGCGCGATCGCCGTCGCGATCGACGCCCTCCCCGAGGAGAACTGACATGACCATCACCGCCACCCTCACCGACCGCTACATCGACGCGGCGATGCGGACCGTCCCCGAGGCGCAGCGCGCCGACCTCGCCGCCGAGTTGCGCGCGTCGATCGACGACCAGGTCGAGGCCCGCGTCGAGCAGGGCGAGCCGCGCGAGACGGCAGAGCGTGCCGTGCTCACCGAGCTCGGCGACCCCGACAAGCTCGCCGCCGGCTACACGGACCGCCCGCTGTGGCTCGTCGGCCCGCGCTACTTCCTCGACTGGTGGCGGCTGCTGAAGCTGCTGCTGTACATCGTGCCCGCGTGCGCCGCGTTCGGCGTCTCGCTCGCGATGGTGCTCGACGGCGCCACGTTCGGCGAGATCATCGGCGCACTCGTGCCGCTGCTGCTCTCGGTGGTCGTGCACCTCGCGTTCTGGACGACGCTGGTCTTCGTCATCCTCGAGCGCACCGGCCACGAGACGATGACCGGCCAGCCCTGGACGCCCGACCAGCTCCCCGAGCCGCGCCAGAAGGGCGTCGGCCTCGGCGACATGATCACGTCGCTGGCGTTCCTCGGGATCATGGTCGGGGTCGTGCTGTGGGACCTGTTCATCGGCTTCGTGCCCACCGAGCCCGGGCTGTCGTTCCTTGACCCGGGGCTCTGGCCCTGGTGGATCCTGGCGCTGTTCGCCGTGATGGCCCTCGAAGCCGTGCTCGCGATCGTCGTCTACGCGATCGGACGCTGGACCGTCGGCCTCGCGGTGGCCAACGGCATCCTGAATCTCGTCATCGCGGTTCCCGCGCTGTGGCTGCTGTTCGAGGGACGCCTCATCAACCCGGCGTATTTCCCGACGATCATCCCCGACGACGGCGCCGAGGTCGGCCAGATCATCACGATCATCGTCGGCTTCGTGATCGCGGGCGTCGCGATCTGGGACACGGTGGATGCCGCGCTCAAGGCCGCGCGTGCGCGCCGGGGCTCATCACGCGTCCTCAGCTGAGGATCTGACCCGAGATGCGGACCGAACCCCCTGGGGCGGTCCGCATCTCGGCGCATTCCCTCGAACGAGGACCGCCCCCTCCCGCCGGCCGTACGCTTTCCCCATGCCCCTCCTCGATACTCCCGTGCGCCTCGGCGTGCAGCTGCAGCCCCAGCACGCGCCCTACTCCGCCTTCCGCGACGCGGTGCTCCGCCTCGAGGAGATGGGCGTCGACATCCTCTTCAACTGGGATCATTTCTTCCCGCTGAACGGCGACCCGGACGGCCCGCACTTCGAGTCGTGGACGATGCTCGCCGCGTGGGCGGAGCAGACCGAGCGGGTCGAATTCGGCGCCCTCGTCAACTGCAACAGCTACCGCAACCCCGACCTGCAGGCCGACATGGCCCGCACGATCGACCACATCTCGGCGAAGGACGGCGTCGGCCGCTTCATCTTCGCGACCGGATCCGGCTGGTTCGCCCGCGACTACGAGGAGTACGGCTACGACTTCGGCACCGCCGGCTCGCGCCTCGACGACCTCGCCGCCGGCCTCGAGCGCATCGAGGCGCGCTGGCAGAAGCTCAACCCGGCCCCCACGCGCGACATCCCGGTCATGATCGGCGGCGCAGGCGAGCAGAAGACGCTGCGCCTGGTCGCCCGGCACGCCGACATCTGGCACAGCTACGTGCGTGCCAGCGATCTGCCCCACAAGCTCGACGTCATCGAGCGATGGGCCGAGCGCGAGCAGCGCGACACGTCCAACCTCGTGATCTCGAACGAGCTGCACCAGCGCGACGAGGCCCACGCCGACGGCCTCCACGACGCCGGCGTGCGCCTCTTCACCATCGGCTTCCAGGGCCCCGACTGGGACTTCGACCTCATCCGCAGCTGGCTCGCCTGGCGCGACGCCAAGAACGCCTGACGTTCGGACCCGTGGATGCTGCACCCCGGCGCACCGCGCCGGGCGGCAGCATCCATCGTCCCAGCCTCGCCCGAACCGCGAGAGTGCAGCGGGTCGCCGAGAGTGCGGTTGGTTCCCTACCTCTCGGCAACCAGCTGTACTCTCGCGGGCCTGGGCCTCCCGGACCAGCGTCCACATCGGACGCGGACCGCGGTGTCCGTCATGGAAGGGGACGCCGAAGAGCCCGGCGACTAAAATCGCCGAGGTGACCGCAGCACCGCCCGCACCCCGGTTCGCCCTCGACATCGACGGGGTTCCCAGGCCTGAGCGCTCGCAGCAGCTGCTCGACGGCGTGCGCGAGCGGGTGGTCATCGCCGACGGCGCGATGGGCACGATGCTGCAGCGGTACGACCTGTCGATCGACGGCGACTTCCAGGGCCTCGAGGGGTGCAACGAGATCCTCAACGTCTCGCGCCCCGACGTGGTCGGCGAGATCCACGACGCGTACCTCGCGGTGGGCGTCGACGCAGTCGAGACGAACACGTTCGGCGCGAACTGGTCGAACCTCGACGACTACGGCATCGTCGACCGCATCGCCGAGCTCGCCGAGAAGGGTGCCCGCATCGCCCGCGACCGCGTCGAGGCCGCCGAGGCCGCGGACGGCCGCATGCGGTGGGTGCTCGGCTCGATGGGCCCGGGCACGAAGCTCCCGAGCCTCGGTCACACCACCTACGACAACCTCAAGCAGACCTTCGCACTTCAGGCCGAGGGGCTCATCGACGGCGGCGCCGACGCCTTCCTCGTCGAGACCTCGCAGGATCTGCTGCAGACAAAGGCCGCGATCAACGGGTGCCGGCAGGCGATCGTGAGCCGCGGCATCCGTCTGCCGATCTTCGTCGAGGTGACCGTCGAGACCACCGGCACCATGCTGATGGGCTCCGAGATCGGCGCCGCGCTCACGGCCATCGAGCCGCTCGGCGTCGACGCGATCGGGCTCAACTGCGCCACCGGCCCGACCGAGATGAGCGAGCACCTCCGGCACCTGTCGAAGCACGCGACGGTGCCGATCGCGTGCATGCCCAACGCGGGCCTTCCCGTGCTCGGCGCGAACGGCGCGCACTACCCGCTCACGCCCGTCGAGCTCGCGACCGCGCACGAGCAGTTCGTGCGCGAGTTCGGTCTGGGACTGGTCGGCGGATGCTGCGGCACCACGCCCGAGCACCTCGCCGCCGTCGTCGAGCGCCTGCGTCCGGTCGGCGGCGCCGCGGCGCGTCGCCCGGAGCTGGACGCAGGGGTCGCGTCGCTGTACCAGCACGTGTCGTTCCAGCAGGACGCCTCGTACCTCGCGATCGGCGAGCGCACCAACGCGAACGGCTCGAAGGCGTTCCGCGAGGCGATGCTCGAGGAGCGGTGGGACGACTGCGTCGAGATCGCCCGCGACCAGATCCGGGTCGGCGCGCACCTGCTCGACGTCTGCATCGACTACGTCGGCCGCGACGGCGTCGCCGACATCCGCGAGGTCGTCTCGCGCTTCGCGAGCGCCTCGACCCTGCCGCTCGTCGTCGACTCGACCGAGCCCGCGGTCATCGCCGCCGGGCTCGAGCTCATCGGCGGCCGGCCCGTCGTGAACTCCGTGAACTACGAGGACGGCGACGGCCCGACCTCGCGCTTCGGCCGCATCATGCCGCTCGTGAAGGAGCACGGCACCGCGGTCGTCGCGCTGACGATCGACGAGCACGGCCAAGCCCGCACGGCCGAGGGCAAGGTGCAGATCGCGTCGCGCCTCGTCGACGAGCTCGTCGGCGAGTGGGGGATGCGGGTCAACGACATCATCGTCGACTGCCTGACCTTCCCGATCGCGACCGGCCAGGAGGAGACCCGCCGCGACGCCATCGAGACGATCGAGGCGATCCGGCAGATCACGGCGAAGTACCCCGGCATCAACACGACCCTCGGCGTCTCGAACGTCTCATTCGGCCTCAACCCGGCCGCCCGCAGCGTGCTGAACTCCGCGTTCATGCACGAAGCGGTCGAGGCCGGTCTCACCTCGGGGATCATCGACGCCGCGAAGATCGTGCCGCTCGCCTCGATCTCGGAGGAGCAGCGCAAGGTCGCGCTCGACCTGGTGTGGGACCGTCGCGAGTACGACGCCGACGGCAACGTCACCTACGACCCGCTGGCACGGATGCTGGACCTCTTCGCGGGCGTCGACACCGCGGCCCTGCGCAACCAGCGCGCGGCCGAGCTCGCGGCGCTGCCGGTGGGGGAGCGGCTCGAACGCCGCATCATCGACGGCGAGGGGAAGGGCCTCGAAGCCGACCTCGACCTCGCTCGCGCGGGCGGGCTGGCGCCGCTGCAGATCATCAACGACCACCTGCTCGAGGGCATGAAGATCGTCGGCGAGCGGTTCGGCGCCGGCGAGATGCAGCTGCCGTTCGTGCTGCAGTCGGCCGAGGTGATGAAGAGCGCCGTCGCCCTCCTCGAACCGCACATGGAGAAGTCGGATGCCTCGGGCAAGGGCCGCATCATCCTGGCGACCGTCCGCGGCGACGTGCACGACATCGGCAAGAACCTCGTCGACATCATCCTGACCAACAACGGGTACGACGTGATCAACCTCGGCATCAAGCAGCCGATCGCCGACATCATCGCGGCGGCCGAGGAGCACGACGCCGACGTGATCGGCATGTCGGGTCTGCTCGTGAAGTCGACGGTCGTGATGAAGGAGAACCTCGAGGAGCTCACGTCGCGCGGCCTCGGCAGGAAGTGGCCGGTGATCCTCGGCGGTGCGGCGCTCACGCGCGCGTACGTCGAGGACGACCTCGCCTCGCTGTTCGACGGCGAGGTGCGCTACGCCCGCGACGCGTTCGAGGGGCTCGCGCTCATGGATCCGCTCGTGAAGATCGCGCGCGGCGCCGATCCCGCGTCCGTCGGGCTGCCCGCGCTGAAGAAGCGGCGGCACGCGGCCGGCTCCAAGCTCACGCTCACCGAGCCCGAGGCCATGCCGGCACGCTCGGACGTGGCATCCGACAATCCCGTCCCCGCCCCGCCGTTCTGGGGAACGCGCATCGTCCGCGGCCTCGCGCTGCACGACTACGCGGCATTCCTCGACGAGCGCGCGACGTTCATGGGCCAGTGGGGCCTCAAGCCCGGCCGCGGTGAGGACGGCGTCACCTACGAGCAGCTCGTCGAGGCCGAGGGCCGCCCGCGGCTGCGGTACTGGCTCGACCGCATCCTCGGCGAGGGGATGCTCGACGCGTCCGTCGCGTACGGCTTCTTCCCGGTCGTGTCGGAGGGCAACGACGTCGTCGTGCTGCACCACGGCGACGACCCCGCGGGAGTGCTCGGCGCAGCCGGCCTCCTCGCCCCCGACGGCGGGTCGGGCGGCACGCTCGGCACCGACCGCCTGCGCTTCCACTTCCCGCGTCAGCGCCGCGACCGCCACCTGTGCCTCGCCGACTTCGTGCGCTCGCGCGAGTCGGGCCAGGTCGACGTGATGCCGGTGCAGCTCGTGACGGCGGGCGCGAACATCGACTCGGTCACCGCGAAGCTCTTCGCCGAGGACAAGTACCGCGACTACTACGAGCTCAACGGGCTCGTGATGCAGCTGACCGAGGCGCTCGCCGAGTACTGGCACGCCCGCATCCGCTCGGAGCTCGGGTTCTCGCACGAGGACCCGACCGACACCGCAGGCCTCTTCAAGCTGGAGTACCGCGGCGCCCGCTTCTCCCTCGGCTACCCCGCGTGCCCCGACATGGAGGACCGCCGCAAGGTCGTCGAGCTCCTCCGCCCCGAGCGCATGGGCGTCGAGCTCAGCGAGGAGCTGCAGCTCCACCCGGAGCAGTCGACCGACGCCTTCGTCTTCCACCACCCCGAGGCGAAGTACTTCTCCGTCTGAGGGATGCCGCGGCCCGCGGGTTGAGGTCGGCGGAGGGCGGTCGGGCGAGTGGGTGGACGGATGCCGCGGCCCGCAGGATCCATCACGGTGATCGCTGTGGTCGCGACCCGATGTGCAGAGCGGCGACTCCCGCCACGGTCACGTCGGCCGCGCGCGGAGGCTCAGCCCGGCGTGATCCGGAAATCGACGTTGGCGGGCACGCCGCCGTCGAGCCACGACTCGGGCGAGGCCGTCATGAACCACATCGCGCCGAGCACGGAGGCCAGGAGCGGGACCACCCACAGGGCGGTCGCGGCGATCCGGAGGATCCGGGTGATCTGGGCGGTCGTGGTGGCCTTCGCGGCGCGGCTCAGGGCGACCACGAAGACGAACGCCATCACGAGCCACGTCAGGGGCGAGGGACGCAGCGTCGCGGTGTAGCAGATCTGGTCGCCGCCCGACGCGGGGTCGAGGCATCCGCCGCTCGAGGCGAGGGTGAGCACGCCGTACAGAACCGCCCACAGGAGACCGCGCTTGGCGAGCGAGATGATCTCGGGGACGTACGCACCGATGAGGTTCGTCGGCGGCGCTGCGGTCGCAGTGGTCACGTGGGCTCCTCCCGGCACGTGACCCTCACGATAGGGCAGAAGCGCGCTCCCGCGGGGCGGGCACGGGCTGCGTCCGCGTCGCCAGCGGCTTTGTGCGGCGGAGGGCCGCGAGGATCGGGCGACCGACGACGACCAGCCCGATGACGGTGGTGATCGCGCGGAGGGTGTCCCAGCTGAGGGTCGAGGTGACCAGCGAGTACAGCAGGAAGCTCGAGAGGTTCACGTCGAGCGGCGCGCTGCCGTCGTACGAGATGCCGGTGCCGTAGCCGACGGCGAACGGCCAGAACCACAGGTTCATCAGCAGGCCGAACGCGTACGAGGCGACGACCCCGTAGACGCTGAGCATCGCGATCTCGGCCCCGCGGGAGATCCGCCGGGGGAGGAGCCCCGCGATCGCGCCGACCCACGCGCACGCGAACATCTGGAACGGCGTCCACGGGCCGAAGGTGCCCGTGATGAGGGTGGACAGGGCGATCGTCGCCATGCCGAGCAGCATTCCGAACCGCGCGCCATAGGCACGCCCCGCGAGGATCAGCAGGATGAACACCGCCTCGACACCGCCGACGCCCGTGCCCGCGATGCGCACGGCCGCGCCGATCGCGGCGAGCGTGCCGAGGAGCGCGAGCATGTGCGCCGACCGCACGCTCCCGTCGAGGGTGGCCACGACGACGAGCGCCGCAAGGGGCACGAGCGCGAGCGCCGCGATCGGCACCGCCGCATAGGCCTGCTCCGGCACCGCCGTCGCGACGAGCGGCCAGCAGAACGCCCCGAGCGCGACGAGGTTCGCGGCCGCCAGAGCCAGGACCGGCAGACGGCCGCTGACCCGACGTGGGGCTGCGTGGGCTGCGCCGTCCAACGGGCTCCCCGCTGCGCCGTCTGCAGGACCAGTGCCCCGGACTCCGGCATCGGCCGCGGCATTCCGGGCGGCGAACCCGTCGACCCGGGGTTCGTCCTGCAATCGGTCGGGGGCGTCGGGGGTGGGGACGGGGGAGAGCGCGAGAGGGAGGGGGATGGATGCTGCGGACAGCACGCCCGCCCGCATCAGCAGCGCCGCGTCGGCCCGGGCGGCGAACTCGGGCTCGTGCGTGGCCACCAGCACCGCCGTGCCCGTGGCGGCGAGCGAGTCCAGCGCGGCCCAGACCATGTCGCGGGCCGCGGGGTCGAGGCCGCGGGTCGGCTCGTCCACCAGGAGCACGCGCGGCGCGACCGCGAGCTGGATCGCCAGCGCGAGGCAGCGCCGCTCACCCGCGGAGAGGTCGCGCGGGTGCCGCGCCAGCCGCGCCACGAACGCCGGACCGTCCGGGTCGAGACCCAGGAACCCGGCGAACCGGATCGCAGCCGCAGGCTCCGCACCACGTCCCGCCCGGCGGTCGGCGCGGCGGCACTCGGCCGCGACCGAGTCGGAGACGAAAAGGTCGTCCGAGGCATCCGGAACCAGCGCCACGCGACCGGCGGACTCGATCTCCATCCCGCGCGCAGGAAGGGCGAGCGCCGCGAGCAGGCTCGATTTGCCGGCGCCGTTGGGTCCGACGAGCGCGACGACCTCGCCGGCGCGCAGCTCGACGTCGGCACCGGCCACGGCTACCGCACCCCGGTGCCGCACCGTGATGCCGCGGGCTCGCAGTACGACGTCCGACGACCCCGTCGATTCGGGGCGCGCGCTGCGCGTTCCGGGCGCCGACCGTGCGCCCGGAACGTCGGTGGTGCGCCCCAAATCAGAGATGGGCTCGACGGAAACGACCGCACCGCCGTCGATCCGCAGCACCGTGTCTGCGATCCCGGCGAGTGCGTCGACGCGATGCTCCGCCACCACGACGCACATCCCCGCCTCGTGCGCCAGGGAATCCAGGAGCCCGGCGATCCGCACCCGCGCGTCGGCGTCGAGGTCGGCGAGCGGCTCGTCGACCAGCAGCAGGATGGGGTGCTCCACGATCGCGGCGGCGATCGCCACCAGCGTCGCCTCGCCCGCCGAGAGCCCGCGCGTGGGGCGGTCGAGCAGCGCCGTCGCGCCGACCCGGCCGGCGATCTCGGCCACGCGCGCGGTCGCGAGAACGGGGGCGACGCCGCGCAGCTCGAGCGAGAGTCCGATCTCGTCGCGTACGCGCTCGGTGGCGAACGCGTCACGCGGATGCTGCAGCACCACGCCCACGCGCTCTGCGAGGTCGCGCGGCGGCACGGTCGCGCGTTCGTGGCCGACGACCTGCAGCGACCCGGCGATCCAGCCGCCGTCCGTATGCGTGTGGAGGCCCGCGACCGCCCGCAGCAGCGTCGACTTGCCCGACCCGGTCGGCCCCGCGACGAGGGTGAGCGTCCCCGCCGGGAGCGCGAGCGAGGACGGAAGACGGATGCCTCGTCTCGCTCCGCCATCGCCGAACCCGATCTCCGCGCCTTCGGCCTGGACCGGGGCGAGGCAGTCCCCGTCCAGTCCGCGTCCTGCGAAGCCCCGAAGCTCGAGGGCGGCGGCCACGGCCCCCGCGCGTTCGAGCGTTCGCTCCAGCAGGGGAAGCAGCATCCGTGCCCCGCCGCGCTCGCCGCGGAGGCGCTGCGCGAACCGCACCGCGCGGGCGCCGTCGGCGAGCGAGGGGAGGGTGGCCGCGGCGATCGCGAGCGCCCGCGCGACGCCTCGCAGCGGGCCGCGCCGGGAGGCCCGCGCGAAGACGCGGTGCAGGTCGACGAGGGCGTTCACCACCCCGAACGCGAGGATCGCGAGGGCGATCGGCAGGGCGCTGGCGGCGGCATCCCACAGTCCATCGACCGTGACCGGACCCAGCAGCACCACATGCGCGAACGGCGACGGCAGTCGCACCGCCGGAAGGTTCAGCAGGACGAAGCCGTCGCCGTCGGCGCCGTGGAAGAGGATGCGGTAGACGACCCGGGCCGCCACGAACCCTGCGGCGAGGATCGCCGCGGCTCGCAGGGGACCGGGTCGGAACGTCATGTCAGGATGTCGGCGCTGCCGGCTCTCCGTTCAGCGTGAAGAGCAGCTCGACGCCCTCACCGGGCTCGAGCTTCTGGGTCGAGGCACCCTCCTGCGCGTAGTCCCACTCGCCGCCCGCGGGCTTGACCCACAGCGACCAGTAGGCGTACTCCGGAGCCATCGTCTTGCAGGTCTCGAAGTACTCCGAGCCGTCGGGTGCGGTGATCGCCTGGTCCTCGGCGGGCACGCCGTTCACGCGGCAGACCACCTGGTCGCCGTACTGCTCCGTGCCCTCGGTCGTGACATTCACGAGCGTGAACGCATCGGCGGCGACGAGGGCCTCATCGGTCGCGATGCACCACTCCTTGCCGTCTTCGCCGAGAGCGGAGGCGTCGACGACCACGGTGATGCCGGCGTCGTCGGCGCACGCCTCGTCGCTGACCTGCACGGTCTGCGTGTCGGAGGCCGTCGGGGCCGCCTCGGGGGCGCCGGACGAGCAGGCGGCGAGGGCGAAGAGCAGGGCAGCGGATGCCGCGGCGGCCGCCACGGCGCGAAGAGTCGAAGTCACCGATCCAGGCTAGGCCCCGGCCGCCGGTGTCCGGTTGCACATGACGCCCGCGCGGAGCCCACCGTAGGCTGGCCGGGTGAGCGTTTCGGATCTCTTCGACGACAGCGAGTGGCAGCAGGCGCCCGGCCGGCCCGAGGGCGGCTACACCGACATCACGGCCCATGTCTCGAAGGACGGCCGCATCGCGCGCATCGCGTTCGACCGGCCGGAGGTGCGCAACGCCTTCCGCCCGCACACCGTCGACGAGCTCTACCGCGCGCTCGACGTCGCCCGCCAGGACCCCCGCGTGGGCGTCGTGCTGCTCACCGGCAACGGGCCGAGCCCGAAGGACGGCGGCTGGGCGTTCTGCTCGGGCGGCGACCAGCGCATCCGCGGGCGCGACGGCTACAAGTACTCCGAGGACGAGTCCGCGGTCCCCGCAGACGCGCAGGCCCGTGCCGGGCGACTCCACATCCTCGAGGTGCAGCGGCTGATCCGGTTCATGCCCAAGGTCGTGATCGCGGTGATCCCCGGGTGGGCCGCCGGCGGCGGGCACTCGCTGCATGTCGTGTGCGACCTGTCGATCGCCTCGGCCGAGCACGGCCGGTTCAAGCAGACGGACGCCGACGTGGGCTCGTTCGACGCCGGGTACGGCTCGGCGTACTTCGCGCGGCAGATCGGGCAGAAGTTCGCACGCGAGGTCTTCTTCCTCGCCGAGGAGTACTCCGCGCAGCGCGCCTACGAGATGGGCGCGGTCAACCGGGTCGTGCCGCATGCCGACCTCGAGCGCGAGGCCGTGGCGATGGCCCGCACCATCCTCACCAAGTCGCCGACCGCGATCCGCATGCTGAAGTTCGCGTTCAACGCGGTCGACGACGGGATGGTGGGCCAGCAGGTGTTCGCGGGGGAGGCCACGCGTCTCGCCTACGGCACCGACGAGGCCGTCGAGGGTCGGGACTCGTTCCTCGAGAAGCGCGACCCCGACTGGTCGCCCTACCCCTGGCACTTCTGATCCGGCGCCCGCGATGAAGCTCGTCCCCGTCATCGGCGATGACCCCCGCGAGATCCTGCGGGGCCTCCGCGGTGCGCTGCACGGTGCAGGACCGGCGCTCGGCCTCGGCCTCGTCAGCGGCCTCCCCGCGGACGTCCGGGCGGGCACCGCGGTGGTCGTGACGACATCCGGGTCCACCGGCATCCCGAAGAGCGTGGTCCTCAGCCGCGACGCGCTCACCGCGAGCGCCCTGTCGACCGCCGACCGCATCGGCGACGGCGCGTGGCTGCTGGCGCTGCCGGCGAGCTACGTCGCGGGTCTGCAGGTGCTCGTGCGCTCCCTCGTCGCCGATCGCGAGCCCGCGATCCTCGCGGGGGCCTTCACTCCGCAGGCGTTCTCGGCGGGCGCGCTCATGATGGTGTCGACCGACCGCGGCGAGCGGGTGCCGAGCTACACCTCGCTGGTGCCCGCGCAGCTGTCGAAGCTGCTCGACGCGGCCGAGCACGACCCCTCGGTCCTCGCGGCGCTGCGGTCGTTCGAGACGATCCTCGTCGGAGGCCAGGCGCTCCCCGCGGCGACCCTCGAGCGCGCCGAGGCCGCGGGCGCGCGCATCGTGCGCACCTACGGCTCCACCGAGACCAGCGGCGGCTGCGTGTACGACGGCGTGGCCCTGGGCAACGTGCGCCTGCGCATCGAGCGCGGCGAGGTGCAGGTCTCCGGTCCGACACTGGCCGACGGCTACCTCGGCAACGACGAGCTGACGGATGCTGCGTTCCTCCGCGACCGCGACGGATCCCGGTGGTACCGCACCGGCGACGCGGGACTCCTCGAGGACGGGGTCCTGCGCGTGCGCGGCCGCATCGACAACGTCATCGTCTCGGGCGGCATCAACGTGTCGCTCGACCGCGTCGAGCGGATCGTGCGGGGGATCCCCGGCCTCGCTCTCGCCGTGGTCGTGGGGATTCCCGACGAGCGGTGGGGCGAGGCATCCGTCGTCGTCGCCTCCCGGGGCGAGGCGCTGCGGCGCAGCGAAGCGGTGCAGCTCGAGGAGGCGCGCGCCGCCGTCCAGGCCGAGATCGGCGCACACGCCCGCCCGTCACGGCTCGTGCTGGTCGACGAGCTCGCGACGCTGCCCTCGGGAAAACCCGACCGCGAGGCGATCCGCCGCGCGGTGATGGCCCTGCACTGAGGCGCGCTTCGACAAGCTCAGCGAACGGGGTCTAGCCCGGCGGGTACGGGCCGGTGTCGACGACGCAGAAGCGGTTGCCCTCGGTGTCTTCGAGGACGACCCAGTCGGCGTCGTCGGGGTAGTCGTGCCAGTCGACCTCGCGGGCACCGAGCCCGATCAGGCGCTGCACCTCGGCCGCCTGGTCTTCGGCGTACAGGTCGAGGTGGATGCGCGGCGGGTAGTGCTGCGGGTACCCGGTGACCGAGAGCGCGAGACTCGCCCCGGGCGCCGACCAATCGGCCTTGCCCGGCGGATCGAGGATGACCCAGTCGTCGCCCGGCTCGTTGCGGTTCACGTAGCCGAGGGCCGCGCGCCAGAAGTCACCGGCGCGTGAGATGTCCTCGACGGTGAGGACGATGGATCCGATACTCAGCATGGGCTTCATCCTCGCCCCGGGCGCCGACATCCGTCAGGGGGGTTGACGGATGCGGGTGCCACATCGACTCGGCGCCTAAGATGTGCATTCGTGGCAGGAACCCCGAGCAAGAAGCGCACCACCGCCGGACGCAAGAAGCAGCCGCCCCGCGGAAACCCGCAGAAGGCGCACGTCTCGCGCGACCCCGCACACGTCGAGAAGCCCACGGCGCGCGACTGGATCGGCGCGGCGCGCCTGCGGACGCTGCCCCTGGCGATCACGCCCATCCTCGTCGGCACGGGCGCCGCGATCCTCGTGGTGGACGTCTTCCATTGGGTGATCGCGCTCTTCTGCCTCATCGTGTCGGTGGCGCTGCAGATCGGCGTCAACTACGCCAACGACTACAGCGACGGCATCCGGGGCACCGACGACTTCCGGGTCGGCCCCGCCCGTCTCACGGCCGGCCGCAAGGTGAAGCCGCGCACCGTGCTCATCGTCGCGCTCGCGTTCTTCGCGATCGCGGCGCTCGCCGGACTCGCGATCACGATCCGCACCCAGCAGTGGTGGCTGATCGCCGCCGGCGCCGTGTGCATCCTCGCCGCGTGGTTCTACACCGGCGGCAAGCGCCCGTACGGCTACTACGGCCTCGGCGAGCTCTTCGTCTTCGTGTTCTTCGGTCTCGTCGCGACGCTCGGCACGACCTGGGTGCAGGCCTTCGCGCTCCCGCAGGAGGCGTGGTTCGGCGCCGTCGGCGTCGGCCTCATCGCCTGCGCCGTGCTGCTGGCCAACAACCTGCGCGACATCGACCAGGACCGTGCCGCGCACAAGCGGACGCTCACCGTGCTCATCGGCCGCACCGCGACGCGCTGGCTGTTCACCGTGTTCCTGCTGGTGGCGTTCGCCATCGCCGCGTTCCTGGCGTGGATCGGCTACCCGATCGCGTGGCTCACGCTGCTGGCGCTCCTGGCCGGTGCGCCCGCGATCCTCATCGTGTGGACCTACCGCGACCCGCGCGAACTCGTCGTCGCCCTCGGCCTCACATCGCTGACGTCCGTCGCCTACGGCGCCTTCCTGATGTGGGCCTTCATCGGCTGACGGATGCTGCGCCCCGGCGTCAGGCGCGGGACTCGGGCGCTTCGGTGTCGGGCGTGGAGGGGGCGGCAGCGTCGGCCGCGGCATCCTCCGCCTCTTCGTCGCTGGCGGCAGTGCGCGCCTGGGCGCGGCGCTCGGCGAGGCCCGAGGTGACGTCGTCGAGGGGCTTGCGGAGGAAGAGCACCGAGAGGCTCAGGCCGATGAGGGCGGCGAAGATGGCGGCGAGCCAGTAGTACTCGCGCATGATCGGGAACAGCATCAGGATGCCGAACGGCACGAGGAACGCCAGCAGCCGCAGCACCGAGTAGACGATGGCAGAGCGCGCTTTCACCCATCCATCCTACGTTCCGCCGCGGAGGCCGCTTCTGCGACGGTTGCGTCACGGAGCGCCCGCGAACGCCCACTCGGGGCCCCGCCCGCCTAGGATGGGAAGATGCCTCGGGTGCTGTTGATTCTGGCCCTGGTGGCGACCGCGTTCTGGGTCTTCACCATCGTCGATTGCGCCGTCCAGCCCCCGACCCGCCACCGCGGCGTGAGCAAGCCGATCTGGATCCTCATCGTCGTGCTGCTGCCCGTGCTGGGTGGCATCCTCTGGCTCATCGTCGGCCGCGGGCGCGCGTCGTCCGTCGCCGCACGCAGGGCCCCGGATGACGACCCCGAGTTCCTCGGGCGCATCGGCACGATCTCCGACCAGGACGAGCGCATCCGCCGCCTCGAGGAGGAGCTCGCGCAGCTCGACGCCGAGGGCGACGATCCCCGCTTCAACCCGCCGGGCGGTCCTGCGGCGTCCGACGACACCGCCGTACCCGGCAGTGCGGCAGCCGCGGGAGGCACCGCGACGCCGGGCACCCCGCCGCAGCCGAAGCCGCCGATCCGTCCCGCTGACGGCGACGACGACGCCCGCGGTCAGCGCGGGGCCCTCGGCTGACGTGACCGACTCCGACAGCGCCGGGGGCGCGCTCGATTCCGCGCCCGCGACCGATGCCGCCGCCGCGCTGCTGTGCCGGCTCGTCGAGCTCGGTGTGCGCCACGTCGTGCTGAGCCCGGGCTCGCGCTCGCAGGCGCTCGCCCTGGTCGCGGCAGAGCTCGAGCGGCGCGGCGCCCTCCGCCTCCACGTCCGCATCGACGAGCGCGTCGCGGGCTTCACGGCGCTCGGCATTGGACGCGAGACGCGGGTGCCGGCGGCCGTGGTCTGCACGTCGGGCACCGCGGTCGCGAACCTGCTGCCCGCCGCGCTCGAGGCCCATCACGCCGGCGTGCCGCTGCTGCTGCTCACCGCCGACCGGCCCCCGGAGCTGCGCGGGGTCGGAGCGAACCAGACGACGCGCCAGCCGGGGATGTTCGCGCCCACCGTGCGGCTCGAGGCCGATGTGCCGGTGCCCGAGGCGCTCGATCCCGACGGCACCCACGAGCAGAGCGCCATGCTCCGTCTTCTCGCCGAGGACGCCGTCGCCGCGGCGCTGGGCGCGGGCACGCGCTCGCCGGGCCCCGTGCACCTGAACCTGCCGTACCGCGAGCCGCTGTCGGGCGCCCTCCCCGCGTGGATGGGCGTGCCCGCCGCCGAGCTCGAGACCGCCGTCGTCGACGACCCCGACGGACCCCCGGTGGCGGTCGACGCCGAGGACGAGGCATCCGGTGCCCTGTACCAGGGCGGTGGCGGCATCGGCGAGGCCGACCTGCCGACCGAGCCGGAGGATGCGCCGCTCGTGCTCGAGCGCGGTCCCCGCACCATCGTGCTCGCGGGATCCGACGCCGGCCCCGACGCGGAGGAGCTCGCCCACGTCGGCGCGTGGCCGCTCGTCGCCGAGATCGTGAGCGGTGCGCGCTTCGGTCGTCAGCTCGTCCACGGCTACCGCGCGCTGCTGCGCGACCCGCAGCTCGGCGGCCGCATCGAGCGCGTCGTCGTGCTGGGTCACCCGACCCTCAGCCGGGAGGCGGCCGCGCTGCTCTCCGACCCCGAGATCGAGGTCGTCGCGGTGCGGGGTCCGGGCGAGCCGCTCAACCTCAACGGCGCTACCCTGGCCGCCGACCGCATCGCGGTCGCGACGGGCGACCCCGATCGCGAATGGCTCGGGGAGTGGATGCACGCGTCGCGCGCAGCATCCGTCGATCTCACCCCGCCGGCTCCCGATGCCGACGGTCTCTCGTCGGCGGTGCCGGGGGAGAGGCTCGGAGCGATCGCGGCGGAGCTCGGCGTGATCCGCGCGCCCGTCGACCGTGCTGCGCTCGTGGACGCCGTCTGGCGGGCGACGTGGCCCCATGACCGCCTCGTGTTCGGCTCGTCGCGCCTGGTGCGCGTCGCCGACCAGGTGCTCGCGGGCAAGAAGGTGACGGTGCACGCCAATCGCGGGCTGGCCGGCATCGACGGAACGATCGCCACGGCGACCGGCATCGCCCTCGCGAGCCAGGCGACGGGCGGAGCCGGGGTCACTCGCGTGATCCTCGGCGACCTCGCGCTGCTGCACGACGCCGGCGCGATGCTCCTGCCTCCCCAGGAGGACGAGCCGCGGCTCCAGCTCATCGTCGGCAACGACGGCGGCGGCACGATCTTCGACGGGCTCGAGGTGGCCTCCGTCGCGGGCGCCGATGTGATGGACCGCGTGCTCCTCACGCCGCACACCGTGCGCCTCGAGCAGCTCGCGCTCGCGTACGGCTGGGAGTACCGCCGGGTCACCACGCGGGCGGCCCTCGACCAGGTGCTCACATCGCCGGTCGGCGGTCGTCAGCTCATCGAGGTTCCGCTCGAGCGCTGAGCCCGCGGCATCCGCCATGATGGCTCCATGATCGCCTCGAGTCAGAAGCACTGGAGCGGCGACGTCGCCGATCTCCTCCGTGTCCGCGAGGGTTTCGTCCTCGCCGACGTCGACACCCGCTCGACCCCGGGATACGAGAAGGACAAGGCTCACGCGGCGGACGACCTCCAGTCCGGTGCGGCCGAGCTCGACGAGTACCAGGAGCGTCTGTACGCGCGCAGCCGCGTCGACGAGACGAACGCCTCCGTGCTGCTCGTGTTGCAGGCGATGGACTCCGCCGGCAAGGGCGGCATCATCCGTCACGTCGTGGGCTCCGTCGACCCGCAGGGCATCGTGCTCGCGGCGTTCAAGAAGCCCACCGACGAGGAGCTGAAGCACGACTTCCTGTGGCGGATCAAGCAGCGGCTTCCCGACTCGGGCATGATCGGCGTCTTCGACCGCTCGCACTACGAGGACGTGCTCATCGGCCGGGTCAGGCGCCTCGCCCCCGAGCAGGAGATCGAGCGTCGCTACGCGGCGATCAACGACTTCGAGCGTCAGCTCACCGACTCCGGCACGAGGGTCGTCAAGGTGATGCTCCACATCTCGCCGGATGAGCAGAAGAAGCGCCTCATGCGGCGCCTCAACCGTCTCGACAAGCACTGGAAGTACAACCCGACCGACGTGGACGAGCGTGAGCTGTGGCCGCAGTACATGGCGGCGTACCAGACGGTGTTCGAGCGCACGTCGACCGAGCATGCGCCCTGGTTCGTCGTGCCCGCAGACCACAAGTGGTACGGGCGGCTCGCCGTCCAGAACCTGCTGCTGGAGGCGCTCGAGGACATCGACCCGCAGTGGCCGAAGGCGACGTTCGACGTCGAAGCCGAGAAGCTGCGCCTCGCGGCCACCTGACCCGCCCTCGCACCGAACGCCTCCCCGCCGATCGCCGGCGGGGAGGCGTTCGTCGTGGAGAGGGCGGGTATTCGAGCTCGCAAAGTAGTTGATGCTCATGAGTACTTGACGTGATACAGTACTTGACATGACACAAGACGACGCGTTCGCGGCCGACCTGCTGCGCGGCCACACCGACACGATCGTGCTCGGTGTGCTGCGGCGCGGCGACGCGTACGGCTTCGAGATCTACAAGGCGATCCGCGATGCGACCGGCGGCGATCACGAGATCAAAGAGGCGACGCTGTACGCCACGTACCGCCGCCTCGAGAAGGACGGACTCGTCGAGTCGTACTGGGGCGACGAGTCCCAGGGCGGCCGCCGCAAGTACTACCGCATCACCGACGCCGGCCGCGCGGTCTTCCGCGGCAACGTCGCGGCCTGGACCGCGACCCGGCGCATCATCGACTCACTGCTCGACGTGAAGGAGAGCCAGCAATGAACACCGACATCCATCGCCTCCTCGACGAGGCGTTCCAGGGCATCGAGATGACGCCCGACGCCCAGGACCTGAAGGAGGAGGTGCGCGCGAACCTCGTCGCCCGTACCGAGGAACTCGAGGCGGCGGGTGTGCCGCCGACCGAGGCGGCGCGGCGCGCGATCGCCGAGCTCGGCGACGTCCGCGCCCTTCTCGACGAGACGGCGGATGCTGCGCCCCGCCCGCACGCGGACGGCTATGCCGCCCTGCAGCAGCGTCATCGCGTGCGTCCGAAGCCGGGCTTCGTGGTCCGCGCCGTGGTGTGGTCCATCGCCGCGGTGATCGGCATCACGCTCGGCATCCTCGGGGCGGCAGGCGTGTGGCCGATCCCGCTCGGCGCGCAGATCGGCGCCTTCGGCCTCGCGGCCACCGCTCTCGGCCTCCTCGTCGGCGACTCGCTCTCGCAGGAGACGACGACCAACCACCCGATGCCGCAGAACCGCGCTGCCGGGTACTTCCTCGCCACGCTGCTCGGCGCCTATGGGCTCGGCTTCGTCGCGCTCGTCGCCTTCGGTTCGATGCCGGTGTGGGGCGTCGTGTTCGCCGCGCTCGGCATCATCGCCTCGATCATCCTGTTCGCGTTCCTCGGAGCGAGCCAGACGAACCGCCACAAGGCCTGGACACGTCAGGCGCACACGAGCGAACCGCCGAACCGGTTCGAGCGCGAACCCGAGACCGCCGCACGTTTCGGCATCTACAGCGCCGTCATCTGGCTGGTGACCTTCGCCGTCATCGCGGTGCTCGTCTTCACCGTCGGCTGGTGGTGGGCGCCGGTCGCCTTCGTCGGCGGGTTCGCGGTCATGATGCTCGTCCTCGCACGGATGCTCTTCGGCCCCGAGAAGACCTCCGGTCGTTGAGCGAGCGAAGCGAGACGAAACGCGCCTGACTCTTCGTACGTCTCAAGGCGTTTCGTCTCGCTCGTTCCTCGCTCGCTCAACGACCGGGGCACACAAATCCATCTCGCAGGAAGGGATGCTTCGCCATGCCCGAAAACTCCATCGCCGACGATCGCGCGATCGTCGCCACCGACCTCGTCAAGGTCTACCCGGGTCGCGGCCGGAAGCCAGGGGTCCGAGCCCTCGACGGCCTCGGCTTCTCGGTCCCCGCCGGCCGCGTGTTCGGCCTCCTCGGCCCGAACGGCGCCGGCAAGTCCACGACGACCAAGATCCTCACGACGCTGTCCCGCCCGACGAGCGGCACCGCCGTCGTCGCGGGGCACGACGTCACCACCGACCCGGCGTCGGTCCGCGCCGCCATCGGCTATGTGTCCCAAGGGGCGAGCACGGATCCGCTCCTCACTGCCCGCGAGAATCTCGAGATCGCCGCACGGCTCCGCGGCGTCGCACCGGGTGAGGCCCGGGGCCGCGCGGCGCGTCTGCTCGACGAGTTCGGGCTGGCCGAGGCATCCCGTCGTCCGGTCGGAACCTTCTCCGGCGGAATGCGCCGGCGTCTCGACGTCGCCGCGGCGCTCGTGCACCGGCCGCGCGTGCTGTTCCTGGACGAGCCCACCACGGGACTCGACCCCGAGGCGCGCGCCACGATGTGGGCGGAGATCCGCCGGCTGTCCGGCGAGGAGGCACTCACCGTGGTGCTGACGACCCACTACATGGAGGAGGCCGACCGCCTCGCCGACGAGCTCCTCCTCGTCAACCGGGGTCGTGCGGTCGTGCAGGGCACGCCCGACGAGCTCAAGGCGGCGCTGCACGGCGACTCGCTGCGTGTGTCGCTCGTGGAGCCCGACCCGGCCGCCGTGCGGGCGGCGATCGGCCGCGTGCCGGGCCTGCGCGACGTCGTGATCGAGGCCTCCGGTGTCGACGGCGTCCTCGCGGCGCGCACCGACGACGCCTCGGCGGCGGTCGGGGCCGTCATCGGAGCATTGGATGCTGCGGGCATCCGCTTCGGCCAGGTCGCGGCCTCCCATCCCACCCTCGACGACGTGTACCTGCACTTCGTCGGCCACACCTTCGGCCCTTCGACCGGCTCAGGGGCCGGGTCGGACGCCCTCACGGAAGGAGTCGCAGCATGACGACTCTCGTTCTCACCGGCGCCGCGCCTCGCGCGGGTTGGTTCACGCAGGCCGGCCAGGTGCTGCGCCGCTGGCTGATCGCGACCCTCCGCCAGGTGTGGGGACCGGTCATGTCGCTGATCCAGCCGGTCATCTGGATCGTGCTGTTCGGCCAGGTCTTCCAGTCGCTCGGCGCGCTGCCGCAGTTCGGCGGCGCCGGCTACATCGACTACCTCGTGCCCGGCATCCTCATGATGACGGTCCTCTACTCGGGGGCGTGGGCCGGCACCGGCTACATCGACGACATCAATTCGGGTGTCATGGACCAGTACCTGACCTCGCCGGTGTCGCGGTCCGCGATCATCACCGGGCAGCTGACGCAGCAGTTGATCATCAACCTCGCGCAGTCGCTCGTCGTGCTCGGGATCGGCTGGCTCGCCGGTGCGCGCTACCCCGGCGGGGTGGGCGGCATGCTCGTCGCCCTCGGCATCGCGACGGTGCTCGCGACGATCTTCTGCTGCGCCTCGACGGCGGTCGCGCTCATCTCGCGGAGCCAGATCGCGCTGATCAGCCTGTCGCAGCTCATCGTGCTGCCGGCGACGTTCCTGTCGACCACGATGATGCCGGCCGATCTGATGCCCGAGTGGGTGCAGGACGTCTCGCGCTGGAACCCCATGACGTGGGCCGTCGAGCTCGGCCGCGGCGGCCTCAGCGGCGACTACCCCGCGAACGGCTGGTGGCAGCTCGGCGGCCTCGCGGTGCTCGCGGCACTGGCCTTCGTCTGGGCCGTGCGGTCGATCCGCGCCTACCAGCGCTCGGTGTGAGCGTGTCCGATCGTCGGCGCGTCGCTCAGGCGAGCGCGTCGACGATCGGGCGGAACTTGACCCGGGTCTCGAGCAGCTCCTTGTCGGGGTCGCTCTGGGCGACGATCCCGGCGCCCGCGTGGGCGACGACCGGGATCGTCGCGCGGTACTCGGCGACGTTGCGGGGCGGCTCCCCGCCGATCTGCGCGCAGCGCAGGGCGATGGCCCACTCGCCGTTGCCGTCGCCGTCGATCCAGCCGACCGGCCCGGCGTAGCGGCCGCGATCGAACGGCTCGAGCCGGCGGATCAGCTCGAGCGCGGCGTCGGTCGGTGTGCCGGCCACTGCCGCTGTGGGGTGGAGTTCCGCGACCAGGTCGAGGGCCGAGGCGTGATCGGCCAGGTCGCCCGCGACGTCGGTCGCGAGGTGCCAGAGGTTCGGCAGCTTGAGGGTGAACGGCTCAGGATCCGCGCGCAGATGACGCACGTGCGGCGCCAGCTTCGCGAGCACGCTCTGCACGGCGTAGCGGTGCTCGTCGAGGTCCTTCGTGCTGTGCGCGAGGGAAGCGGATGCCTCGGCGTCATCGTGCGCGTCGGTGCCGCGCGGGATCGTCCCGGCGAGCACGCGTGCGGTCACGACGCCGCGCGAGGCGGTGACGAGGGTCTCGGGGCTCGCGCCGATGAGACCGTCGACGGCGAAGGTCCAGGTGTCGGGGTAGTCGTCGGCGAGGGCGCGCACCAGGCGGCGCACGTCGGCACCGGCGGGGATCGTGCCGACGAGATCACGCGCGAGCACGACCTTCTCGAGCTCTCCGCGGACGATCGCATCGACGGCCTCGCGCACCGCGGCCTGGTAGCCCGCGGGGTTGAGCGTGCCGGGGCCGAGCGTGGCCGACCAGTACGGGCCGTACGGCG
The DNA here is from genome assembly GCF_042885375.1 of Microbacterium sp. NPDC058062. NCBI lineage: Bacteria > Bacillati > Actinomycetota > Actinomycetes > Micrococcales > Microbacteriaceae > Microbacterium > Microbacterium sp. NPDC058062. The sequence continues at coordinate 238,802 of NZ_JBHVSC010000002.1, read as the reverse complement.
TGGGCTCCACGACGGCGTCGTTCATGTCCGCCGCGAGGCGTCGGATGCGCGTCACCCACGAGCGTCCGCGGTGGCGACCGATGACGGCCCGCGGGATGATGAGGCGGCTCGTGGCCGACGACCTCTCGTCGAACACGAGCGTGCCGAACGCGACCAGCCCGGTGCCGGGGAGGCCCACGGGATCATCGATCTCCGCGGTCACCGCGATCTGACGCCACGTCTCGGCCGGCGAAGGAAGCGTGGCCGGATCGATCCCGTCCAGCCGGCGGGGGTCGCGCAGATAGCCGCCGACGGAGCCGATGCCGACGATGCCGTCGCCGCGTCGCAGCCAGGCGAGAGGCTCGTCGGGAGAGGCGTAGGCGAGGAGGTCGTCGACGTGCTCGATCTCGCGGGTCTCGACCACCAGCTCAGGCGGGCGGTGCGAAGGTGTCACGACTCCAGCCTAGACTCGCCGATCCGGGGTCGACGCCGGTCGCCGCCGCCCTTGTGTGCGCCGCAGTGCGGGGTGAGGATGGCCGCGTGAGCGTGCGCTATCTGATCACCGTCGAGCCCGATGCCGACCAGGGCATGGTCGAGGCGGGCCTTCGCGACGCCGGCGCCGAGTCGGTCTCGCCGCCCGCGCCGGAGCTGCCCGATGTGTTCATCGCCACGGTCGACGAGTCGGTCGCCGACTATGCCGATCGCGCGCAGACGGTGACCGGGGTGCGGATCGCCGAGCCCGACGCGTGGGTCGGCTTCGGGGGAGAAGGCGGCGCCGAGACGCGCGACATCGGCCTCATGACCGTCGAAGAGCCGCTCGAGGAGCCGCCCGCAGACGACGGGCGCTGAGTCACCGCAGCCGCAGCGGCGGGTGCGCGACGCTCGCCATCGGGCCCGCGCAGCGCAGGAGCGTCAGCACGACGCCCGCAGTGCCGTCGAGGACCGCCGGCGACCGGCCGCCCCGCACGCCGTGGCTCCATGTCGTGCTCCCGTCGGCATCGATCCCGGCGGCGATGACGGATGCCTCGTACCGTGCCGCGCGCAGGTGCTCCTCGCGGGACGACCCATCGGTGGACCACGCGGCTTCGGCGCCGGCCAGGTGCAGCTCGACGATTCCGGAGCGGCCGTGGCACAGGGTGGCGTCGTCGCCCTCATCGTCGGGGAACTCGCGCCGCGCGCGCTCGATCGAGCGGAGCGCGCGCAGGTAGGTCGCTTCGCTCTCGAGGGCATCGTCCCGGTCGATGCGCGAGCGGAGAGCCGCCGTGATGCCGATCCCCGGAGCTCCGTGGCACCACGCCAGCGCGATCGCCGGCTCATCGACGCGCAGGTCGTACCAGCCGCCGTCCTCGGCGCCGTAGCCCGCGTCCTCCCACGTCCACGCGGCATCGGCGAGCGCTCGGTCGGCGCCGACGACGCCGGCGGCATGCGCCACGAGCAGCGCCAGCCCGATGCCCGACGAGCCGTGCGCCAGGCCGGTGACCGCGCGGTCGCCGTCGGCCATCGGCCAGCGTGCGCCGCAGATGTCGACGACGGCGCGAGCGCGCAGGTCGCGCACGAGGCGTTCGGCGGCCGCAGCCCGGTGCCGCTCGGCGCGCGCCGGCAGTGCGGCCGCGAGCACGGCGAGCAGATGGCCCGCTGAGCCGTCGAGAAGGTCGGCGTACCCCGGCAGCCGCGAGTCATCCGCGGTCGCGAGTGCCGCGACCGCGTCGGCGGCGAGCCGGCGGCCCGCGTTCGCGAGGTCGGGCCGGCCGAGCAGGTCCGCGATCCGCTCCGCGGCGATCGCGATCCCCAGGTCTCCGCTCTGCCAGCCGAGCTGTCCGCGCTGCGCGGTCCCTCGGGAGTCGACGACGTCGGCGATCGTCGCGTGCGCCAGCAGCGCCAGTGACGCGTCGCGCGCGTGCCGTGCGGCCGCGGCGAGGGCGAGGGCGATGCCCGCCCGCCCCGTGAGGTAGCCGTCGTCGACCGGCCCGGTCTTCAGGACCGATCCGTCCGTGCTCGCGGCGAGGTCGATCTCGTCGCCGATCCACCGCGGCGCCCCGCGGTCGTCGACGACGACGTCGGCGGCGAGGCGGCGAGCCAGCGTGATCGCCGCGACGCCGAGTTCGGCGGCAGACCGCACCGCCGTCGGCCCGGTCGAGGCCAGGTCGACCGCAGTCATGATCGTGCCTTCCAGGGTCGAGTCACGTCGAGGCCGACCGCGTCGGCGGCCTCGCGCAGACGGTGGGGCGCAGCATCCGTGTGCGCGGTCATCGCCGCGATCGCGGCGACCTGGGCGGTCCGCAGCTGACCGAAGCTGGTGCCGTCGGCGGGATCCTCCGACATCCCGATGCCCCGGGCGATGCGTCGCGTCGTCGGCGGGATCGACGCATCGACGTGCGGCGCGAGGTCCGTGGCACGGCGCCGAAGCGCCGCGGCCACCCGCGCCCGGACGACCCGAGGCGTGTAGACGACGAGCGCGTCGGGGCGGCCGTAGCCGGCGGGTGCGGGCAGGCACTTGAGCGAGAAGGCGCTCCCGGCGTCCGCGAACGCGCCCATCAGCGGAGGCAGCAGGGCCGCGGAGTCCTCCGGCGAGCGGGAGTGCGTGTACCAGCGGTCGAGGGGCCCGTCGGGGACGCCCTCACCGGAGTGCGCCCACCACCACCCCGACGCGCGGTCCCACCCCGACGCCCCGCGGGCGATGGTCACCAGGTCGCCCGGCGCCGGGCGGGAGCCGGGCCGCGAGGAAGAGACGATGCGGTCGGTCGCGATGCGGACGTGGCCCGGTGGAGCGGAGGAGGGAGGACGGGATGGCACGACCGTGACGGTGCCGTCACCCACGGCGAGCACGATCCACGCGTCGGACGTGCCCGCCGCACGGCGGCGCATCGCCTCGAACAGGCCCACGCGGGGGAACACGGGCGGGGGGACGAGGGCGCGCTCCGGTGTGATGGCACCGCCGGACTCGCCGGTCCACCAGTTCGCGTACAGCCACTCCGCGAGCGGGCTCTCGATCTCGACCCCGGTCGGGGCGTCCGTGCACAGTTCGCGTGCATCGTCCGAGCCCTCGACGAGCGCGAGTGCCCGGCTCAGTTCGCGCAGGGTCGCCTCGGCGGCGCGCGCGCCGCGGGCGTCGGCCGCCTCGGGCGCGGTTGCGGAGGTCATCGTGCGAGGCATGAGCGCAGCTCCTCCGTGAGGACGGCGAGGTGATCCTGGCGTGCGATCGCGAGGGCCGCGAGCCCGCGGGCCTGCTCCTCGTCGCCGTGCTCGCTCCGCTCGGCGACCTCGAGGGCGAACTGCGCGAGGCGCAGCACCGCGGCCAGAGCGACGCGCTCGGCGAAGAGTCCCGTGGCTCGCGACGAGATCCGCGCGGCTTCGCCGTAGCCGCGCACGAGCTCGCGGCCCGGCGACGGCAGCCCGACCGCCGCCGACCTGTCGCCCAGCAGATGCTCGGCGACGAGGCATCCGAGGTCCCATGCCGGGTCGCCCGCCCCCGCGAGCTCCCAGTCGACGATGACGGGGGAGGGGCCGGGCGCGACGGCGATGTTGTCCCACTTGAGGTCGTGGTGCACGAGCGCGCGCCCGGCGGGCGTGCGCAGACGCGCGGCTGCGGCCATCAGGGCCGGCCGCGCGCGAAGGAAGTCGATGAGGTCGCGCGTCGTCGCGGCGAGGCCGAGCGCGTCGGCGTGTTCGCCCGCGCGCAGCACGTGGAGCACGAGCGGCGGGCGCGCCGGCGGCAGCGGCAGTCCCGCGGTGGCGCGATGCACGGCGCCCACGCGGGCACCGAGGAGACGGAAGAAGGCGCCCTCGTCGCCCATCGTGCCGGAGACGAGGGCGAGCGACGCCGGGCGCCCCGCACCGAGGTCCGCCACCACGAGGATGCCGTGCTCCTCGTCGACCGCCGCGGGCGACGGGATCGCGTCCTGCAGGGGGAGGCACCAGCGCGCCATGCGCTGCACGAACAGCTCCGCGCCGAGTCCTTCCTGGGCGGAGCCGGTCGATCCGTCGGCGGGCGGCGTGAACGCACCCGACTTGACGACCACGCGGCGCTCGTCCGGCAGGTGCACGGCCCACACCCCGTGGGCGCGGGAGAGGTCGACGGGATCGGCGCGCAACTGTTCGGTGGGCCCGAGCAGCCCCACCGCGCGCAGAGCGGTGACGGACGGATGCGGGGTGGTGCCCGCATCCGTCCGCACCATGGTCGTGTCGGCGATCACTCGTCGAACAGCCCCTCGCCGTAGGCGTCGCCGCCGCCGGACTGGAGCTCCTCGATCGCTGCGGCATAGCCGGCGGCGAAGCCGGCCTCGTAGTCGCCCTCGATGCCGAACGGGTCGGCGCCGCCGGGCTGGGGTCCGGGTCCCGGGCCCGTCACGGTCGTCGGGACCTTGGTCACCGTCGTCGTCACGGGGCACGCGATGTGGATCGACCTGATCTTCTTGCACTGCAGCGGAAGGACGGTCTTGATCGTCCCGCACTCCGGGAGGGTGATCGTCCGGGGGACGCACGCCACGACCGGCGTCCGCAGCTTGACCGTGATCGTCGGCTTGATGACGATCGGGCCGCGCGCCTTCAGCACCGCCGCACTGGCGTCGAGGAGTCCCCAGCCGTACCGGTCGTTCGGCACGGGATCGCTCGCGACGTCGCGGAGCGGCTTCGCCGTCGAGCGGAGGATGTCGCCGATCTCGGATGCCGTCAGGCTCGGCTTGACCGCCTTCACGAGTGCCGCGACACCCGCGACATGCGGCGAGGCCATCGACGTGCCGGCCATCGTGGCGAGGCCGCCGGCGAGGTACGTCGACAGGATGCCGACACCCGGCGCCGAGATGTCGATGTGCGGTCCGGTCTGCGAGAACGCCGCGCGCGACTCGTTCGACTGGATCGCGGCGACCGCGATCACGTCAGGGTAGGCGGCGGGGAAGCTCGGCGAAGAGCTGCCGTCGTTGCCCATCGCGGCCACGACGACGACGCCCTTGCTCACCGCGTACGCCACCGCGCTCGCCTCGACCGAGGTCGCGGACGGGCTGCCGAGGCTCATGTTGATGACGTGGGCGCCGTTGTCGGCCGCGTACCGGATGGCCGCGGCGACGTCGGCCGACGAGCCCGTGCCGCTCACGCGACCGTCGCTGATGCGCACGACCCTGGTGAGCGCCTTGACGGGCATGATCCGTGTCTGCCACCCGATGCCCGCGACGCCGACGGCGTTGTTGGACACGGCGGCGATGGTGCCCGCGACGTGCGTGCCGTGGCCAACCTCGTCCTCGGGGATCGCGTCGCGTCCCGCGAAGTCGCCCTCGAAGCGCCACCCCGGGTTCGGCGTCGGGTTCGGACCCAGATCGACCATGTCGAACCCGGGAACCAGCAGCGGCGCCAGTTCGGGGTGGTCGAGGTCGACGCCCGAGTCGATGACCGCCACGACGACGCTCGCGGATCCCTTGGTGACGTCCCACGCGTCCGGGGCGTTGATCTTCGTCAGCCCCCACTGCGCACCGAACTGCGGGTCGTCGGGGATGACGCTGGCCTCGCGCCACCGGTTCGGCTCGGCGACCTCGACCTCGTCGAGGGCGTCGAGCTCGGCCGCCGCCTTGTCGGGGGCGACCTTCGTGTCGATGCGGACGCGGAACGAGCGACCGAGGATCGATTCCTCGGGCTCGGGCACGCCGTCCAGGGCCATCACGGAGCGCGCGATGCCCTGCGACGGTGGGGCGAGACGGGTGATGTCGTAGGCGCCGAGGCGCGCGAGCACGGCGTCGACGCCCGACACGCCGAGCGAATCGGCCATCGAGACGCCGCGACCGCCGGGGTGGATGGGCACGGACGCCGTCATGGCATCGGCGGCGTCGGCCTTGAGCGTGACGATGACCTCGCCGGGAATGACGTCGTCGCCGTCGATGTAGAGCGGAGCGGAGGCACCCAGTTCCGCCCGAGGAGCGGACGTGCGCTTTCGCGACGAGCCGCCGGATGTTGCAGCCATTTTCGGACTTCTCTCCTCAAGGGCCGCGAGGTTGCGGCCACCGTGGAGGAGGGATGGCGGGAAGAGGCTGATACAGCCCTACACTGGGGCGGGTGCCGACCCCGATGCACCTCTCAGGCCACCCGGATTCCGACCGCCCCGAGCCCGGAGCCCCGCTCCAGTTCCGCTGGCGCAAGTGGGACGGCGGCCCTCACTGGGTCAACGACTGCATCTACCTGGGCAGGGACCGGTGGGGCGACTGGGTCGGTCAGCCCTCGGGCTGGCGGAACGTCCGTCCCGGGCTCGAGTTCCTCGCCGACGGGCCCAACGTCACCCTCATCCCGCCGAGCGGTGACTACGCGATGACCGTGCACGGGGCGCCACGGCGCGTGCGCATCTACATCGACGTCGCGTGGGACATCCGCTGGGAGGGCCACGAACCCCAGGGGATCGACATGGACCTCGACGTCGTGAAGGCGATCGACGGGCGCGGGCTGTTCATCGACGACCGCGACGAGTGGGACGAGCACCGCGTCGCGTACGGCTATCCGCTCGACCTCGTCGACAAGCTCGAGGCGCTCGCCGTGGACCTCGAGGGCCGCGTCGCCGCGGCGCAGGCGCCGTTCGATGATGCGACGCCCGATGCCTGGCTCGCCCGTCTCTCGTCCTACGACGCGGTCGCCCCGCCCGCGCCCGTCTTCTTCACCACCGCGGGCGAGGGCGGCCCCGGCGCAGGCGGAACCGCCGCCTAGACTCGAAGCCGTGGCATCCCACCCCTCCGATCACGAGCCGAACCGCGCCGACCTCCACAAGGACCCGTCGCGTGTGAGCGGCATGTTCGACCAGGTCGCGGCCGGCTACGACCGCACCAACACCGTGCTGAGCATGGGCAACGACCGGTTCTGGCGCGCCGCGACGACGAGCGCGGTGAACCCGCGCGCCGGGGAGCGCATCCTCGACCTCGCCGCGGGCACCGGCGCCTCGAGCGTCGCGCTCGCCGGCCGCGGCGCCACCGTGGTCGCGGCGGACTTCTCGCCCGGCATGATCGCCGAGGGGCGCCGCCGGCACAGCGGCATCCGGGATCTCTCCTTCGTGCAGGCCGACGCGACCGACCTGCCCTTCGGCGACGACGAGTTCGACGCGGTCACCATGTCGTTCGGCCTGCGCAACGTGAACGAGCCGAAGAAGGCGCTGAGCGAGCTGCTGCGCGTCACCAAGCCCGGCGGGCGCCTCGTCGTCTGCGAGTTCTCGCACCCGCCGTCGAAGGCGTTCAACGGCCTGTACCGCTTCTACAACGACCGTGTGCTGCCGGTCGTCGCGAAGACCGTCAGCTCGAACGCCGAGGCGTACGACTACCTGAACGAGTCGATCCGCGACTGGCCCGACCAGCGCAGGCTGTCGGCGTGGATCCGCCAGGCCGGATGGACCGACGTCGCGCACCGCAACCTCTCGATGGGCATCGTCGCGCTGCACCGCGCGACGAAACCTCAGGTCTAGCAGCGGCCATCGCTCGGCGGACCGCGACGAAACGCGCCCCCGGTAGGCTGGGCATGTGACACCGACAGCGCCGGGCTCGCATATCGCGGGCAAGCTGGGCCTCACCGACCGCATCTTCGCGGGCACGCGATCGCGCGGCCTGCTCAAGACCGTCGAGGCGGGGCTCAAGCGCGTCGACAGCGCCCTCGAGCGCGAGCTGCGCGTGGCCGACACGCTCGCCGACGCGACGAGCCGGTACCTCTACGACGCCGGCGGCAAGCGCATCCGTCCCATGCTGGCGCTGTTGACCGCCCAGCTCGGCGACGGTGCCACCGACGAGGTGATCGACGCCGCGACCGCTCTCGAGATGACGCATCTCGGATCCCTGTACCACGACGACGTGATGGATGCTGCCGACAAGCGTCGCGGTGTCCCCAGCGCGCACGCCGTGTGGGGCAACAACGTCGCGATCCTCACCGGCGACCTGCTGTTCTCGCGCGCGAGCCAGATCATGGCGCGCCACGGCGAGGACGCCATCCGTCTGCAGGCCGACACGTTCGAGCGGCTCGTGCTCGGGCAGATGCACGAGACGGTCGGCCCGTCCGACGAGGACGACCGCGTCGCGTTCTACCTCCAGGTGCTCTCCGACAAGACCGGCTCGCTCATCGCGGCCGCGGCCCAGTCCGGCGTGATCTTCTCGAACGGCCCGAAGGAGTTCGAGCAGCCGATGGTGACGTTCGGCGAGAAGGCCGGCGTCGCGTTCCAGCTGCTCGACGACGTCATCGACCTGTCGGCCGACCCCGACGAGACCGGCAAGGTGCCCGGCACCGACCTGCGGGCCGGCGTGCCGACCATGCCGTACCTCGTGCTCGGACAGCGGACCGATGCCGCCTCCGTCGACCTGCGCGCGCGCATCGACGAGGGCGTGGCGCGCATCGCCGACGGCGCCGACCCCGCGATCCTCGACGAGCCGCTCGCGCAGCTGCGCGACCACGATGCCACCCAGGCGACTCTCGACCTCGCCAACGCGTGGTCGACCGAGGCGATCGAGGCGCTCGCGCCGCTGCCCGACGGCGCGGTGCGCGAGGCCCTGACCCGGTTCGCCCAGGCCGTCGCCGACCGCTCCAGTTAGACGTACCCGCTCCCTGAGCTTGTCGAAGGGCTGGGGCTCCGAGCCCTTCGACAAGCTCAGGGACCAGCCCCGCGCGGGGCGCGCTCCCCGAAAGGACCACCATGACCAAGCTCCGACTGGCGATCGTCGGCGCAGGACCGGCGGGCATCTACGCCGCCGACATCCTGCTGAAGGCCGAGCGCAAGTTCGACGTGTCGATCGACCTGTTCGAGCAGCTGCCCGCGCCGTACGGGCTGGTCCGCTACGGCGTCGCCCCCGACCACCCCCGCATCAAGGGCATCATCACGGCCCTGCGCGAGGTGCTCGACCGCGGCGACATCCGCATCTTCGGCAACGTCCGCTTCGGCGAGGACATCACCCTCGACGACCTCAAGCACCACTACAACGCCGTCATCTTCGCCACCGGCGCCATCCGCGACACCGACCTCGACATCCCGGGCATCGACGCGACCGCATCCTACGGCGCCGCCGACTTCGTGAGCTGGTTCGACGGGCACCCGGATGTGCCGCGCGAGTGGCCCCTGGATGCGGCATCCGTCGCGGTGCTCGGCAACGGCAACGTCGCGCTCGACGTCGCGCGCATGCTCGCCAAGCACGCCGAGGACCTGCTGCCGACCGAGATCCCCGACAACGTGCACCAGGGCCTCGTCGCCTCGAACGTCACCGATGTGCACGTTTTCGGCCGGCGCGGTCCGGCGAACGTGAAGTTCACGCCGCTCGAGCTCCGCGAGCTCGGCGAGCTGCGTGACGTCGACATGGTCGTCTACGACGAGGACTTCGACTACGACGACGCGGCCCGCGCCGCCATCGCGAGCAACAAGCAGGTCATGGTCATCGACCGTGTGCTGCAGTCGTGGCGCAAGCGCGACTCGGTCAACAACGCCGGCGGCACGGCGTCGCGGCGACTGCACCTGCACTTCTACGCCAAGCCGATCGAAGTGAAGACGGATGCCGAGGGCCGCGTGTCCGCCCTCGTCTACGAGCGCACCCGTCCCGACGGGGAAGGCGGCGTCGTCGGCACCGGCGAGCTGCGCGAGGTGTCGATCCAGGCGCTGTACCGCGCCGTCGGGTACTTCGGATCGCCGCTGCCCGGCGTGCCCTTCGACAAGCGCCACGGCGTCATCCCGAACCGCGAGGGCCAGGTGCTGAGCAAGGACTCGAACCAGCGCGTCAACGGCGTGTACGCGACCGGCTGGATCAAGCGCGGCCCCGTGGGCCTCATCGGGCACACCAAGTCCGATGCGATGGAGACGGTCCGTCACCTCATCAACGACCAGGGCACGTGGTGGCAGCCCGCCGACCCGTCGGAGGCGGCCATCCCGGCGCTCCTCGCCGAGCGCGGCGTGGCCTGGACCGACCTCGACGGCTGGCACCGCCTCGACGAGCACGAGATGGCGCTCGGCGCACCCCACGAGCGGGCGCGCATCAAGGTCGTGCCCCGCGACGAGATGGTGGCGATCTCCCGGGCCGAGTGACCGCTCGCCTCTAGGCTGAGGGGCATGGCCGGGCCATCCCTCACGTGGGTTCCCGACATCCTCGGGAAGCCGTTCGAGCAGCTGACGCTGCCGCTCGGCGTGGACGGCGCGCATGGGCCGCTGGTCGCGACGCTGGTGCGCAGCATCCCGAATCCGTTCCTGACGCTGTTCGCCCCGCTGCGCGACGTCGACGTGCTCTACGTGCACGGCTGGTCGGACTACTTCTTCCAGCGCGACCTCGCCCGTTTCTGGACGGCACGCGGTGCGCGCTTCTACGCGCTCGACCTGCGCCGCTACGGGCGGAGCCTCCGGGACGGGCAGACGCCCGGGTACGTCGACTCGCTCGAGGACTACGACGTCGACATCGCGGCCGCGCTGCACGCGATGGGACACGCCGCGGGCGCAGCCGGACAAGCATCGCCGACCGAACCGGACAGGCACGGCCGAGGCCGCAAGCTCGTCCTGATGGGGCACTCGACCGGCGGCCTGACACTCACGCTGTGGGCTGCTCGGCATCCCGGCCGCGCGCACGCGGTCGTGCTCAACAGCCCGTGGCTCGAGCTCCAGCTGGGCACTCTCGGTCGTCAGGCGCTGGCACCCCTGGTGGACATGCGGGCGAGGCTCGACCCGCGCGGGACGCAGCCCGCGGTCGACTTCGGGTTCTACACCCGCGCGCAGGACGAGATCGGCACGCTGCCGCACGACGAGCACCGCGCCGTCTGGCGGCCCGACCGGGGATTCCCGACGGCGCCGGGGTGGCTGTCGGCCGTGATGGAGGGACATCGCCGCATCGCAGCCGGCGTCGACGTCGCCTGCCCGGCGATGGTGCTGCTGTCGGTCGGCTCGACGACGCCGCTGTCGTGGAAGGAGTCGATGACGTCGACGGACTCCGTGCTCGTGGTCGACGACATCGCCCGCGCCGCGACCCGCATCGGCGGGCTCGTCACGATCGCCCGCGTCGAGGGTGCGATCCACGACGTCTTCCTCTCGCGTCCCGCTCCTCGCGCGATCGCGTACGATGCTCTCGACCGCTGGGCTCGCGCGTACGTCGTACCGGACGAAAATGTCCCCCGAAGAGGGGACAGCGCTCTTGTAGACAGCCGGGTTAAGCTGTAGGGGAGATGTCCCCAGCATCTCAGGGAAGGCCCTCCCCAAGAATCCTTCCCATCCGTCGTCACGCGCCGCTAACCGGGGGGTTGGTTGTGCGAGAGCAGACGACGACAGGCCCCGGGTGTCCCCAGCACCCGGGGCCTTTATCGTTCCCGGCGCCGGTCGGTCACTCCGCGCGGCGGGCGAGCACGCGCACCAGGAGCACGTAGGTCGTCAGCGAGAGCACGTAGCCGAGCAGGTACACGACGAGCTCCTGTGCGAGGAAGCGGCTGTAATCGAGCGTTCCATCGGTGACGGCCGGCGAGTTCTGGCTCATCAGGTACGCCGCGGTCTGGCCCGCGGCCAGGATGGCCAGCAGCGCCAGCACGGCGAGGAGCGCAAGCCAGATGCGGCTGCGCCACACCCGGCCGGCCGCGGCCATCGCGGTCGACGACGTCCAGTCCGGCACCTCGGGGTCGAGCCACCCGTTCACCCGCGGGATCAGGATGACCGCGGCGATGAACGCGGCGTTGAGGACCGCGGTGCCGACACCGGCGGCTGAGCCCCCGTCGATGTCGCTGCGGACGAGCGAGGGGATGAGGAGGACGACCAGCACCGGCAGCGTCGCGACGACGGCCGACAACACGGCCCGGAGGAAGCGCATGGCCCGAGTGTAGGGTCAGTTTCCATCGCGATTGAGGAGCAACGACCATGCCCGTCACCCCCACGTCGGCCGACGCCATGACGACTCTCCGTCGACGCACGAGCGAGAAGTGGGGCGTCTACTCCGACGACGTGCTGCCGATGTTCGTCGCCGAGATGGACTTCCCGCTGGCGCCGGCGATCAGGAAGGCGCTGCACGAGGCGATCGACCTGGGCGACACCGGCTACGTGAATCCCCTGGATCCCGGCGCCCGACAGGCGTTCCGCGACTACGCCGCGGCCGCGTGGGGATGGGAGCCGGACATCGAGCGGATGGGCATCACCACCGACGTGAGCGTCGTGATCGTGGAGTCGCTGCGCCGGCTGATCGAACCCGGCGACGGCGTCGTGATCACGCCCCCGATCTATCCGCCGTTCTACGACCTCGTCCCCGAGGCTGGCGGAGCTGTCGTCGAGGTGCCGCTGAGCGACGACGGATCCTCGTACGCTCTGGACCTCGAGGGGATCGATCGTGCGCTGGCTGCGGGGGCGAAGGGCGTGCTGCTGTGCAGCCCGCACAACCCGGTCGGGCTGGTCCACGACCGGGCGACCCTCGAAGAGCTCTCCCGGATCGTCGCCCGCCACGACGGATTCGTCGTCTCGGACGAGATCCACGCACCGCTCACCCACCACGGGGTGGAGTTCACGCCGTACCTCACCGTCTCGGAGGAGGCGCGGGCCCACGGCATCGCCGCCGAGTCGGGGAGCAAGGCCTTCAACCTCGCCGGGCTCAAGACCGCGCTGTTCGTGTCCGCGTCGGACCGTATGACCGACCTCATCCGGTCGCTGCCGGAGGAGGTCACCTTCCGGGCGGGGCAGTTCGGGCTGATCGCCACACGGGAAGGGTTCGCCCGCAGCCGCGAGTGGCTCGACGGCACGATCGCCGCGGTGCAGGGCAACGCCGACCTCCTGCAAGCCGAACTCGATGCGCATCTGCCCGCGGTACGGCTTCGTCGTCCCTCGGCGAGTTACCTGGCGTGGCTGGACATGTCGGCCCTCGGCTGGGGAGACGACCCCGCCGTCATCGCCGAGCAGCACGCCCGGGTGGCGCTGTCGAGCGGACCGCGGTTCGGCCGGCAGGGCGCGGGGTACGCGCGCATGAACCTCGCCTGCGCGCCCGACACGATCACCGAGGCCGTTCGGCGGCTCGCCGCCGTGGCCGTCTGAAACGGAGCCCCGGCCTGGTCAGGGACTTGCGTCAGCGGTAGTTGACGAACTGGAGGTCGACCTCGAGGTCGGCGGCCTTGAGCAGGCGCTGGACCTCCTGCAGGTCGTCGCGGGACTTTGACTGCACGCGCAGCTCGTCGCCCTGGATCTGCGACTTGACGCCCTTGGGGCCCTCGTCGCGGATGATCTTCGAGATCTTCTTCGCGTTCTCGGACGAGATGCCGTCCTTGATCGTCGAGACGATGCGGTACTCCTTGCCGCTGGCGAAGGGCTCGCCCGACTCGAGGCTCTTCAGCGAGATGCCTCGCTTGATGAGCTTCGACTGGAAGACGTCGAGGACGGCCTTCGCGCGATCCTCGGTGCTGGCCTTGATGAGCACGGACTCGCCGCTCCACTCGACGGAGGCCCCGGTGCCCTTGAAGTCGTAGCGCTGCTCGATCTCTTTGCGGGCCTGGTTGAGGGCGTTCTCCGCCTCCTGGTGGTCGACCTTGCTGACGATGTCGAACGAAGAATCTGCCATGGCGGGCAGTCTATCGGCGGCCGCCGTGCGGCGCGGGAGAACGGATGCTGCTGCAAGCGGTTCCAGCCGGCGCCACATGTGCAAGCGATTCCATGCAGGCGCTGAAAGTCACGGCGAGATATCGATCCGATCCCGATGTTGCCATATGGCGTCTGCTGAGTTACAAATGTAAGCGCTTGCATTTCCGCAGGCGAGAGTCGAACCCGCACCGTCGCGACCGACAGTGCGGCCGGACTCACTCAGCACTCCAGAGAGGCACTGCACCGATGAAGGTGAACAAGAAGAGCTGGCTCGCGCTCGGCGGTCTCGCCGTCGCGTCGATCATCCTCGCGGGTTGCGCGGGCAGCGGTGACGACACCGGTTCGACCGATGAGGGCGACGCCACGTCGACGCTGACCGTCTGGGTCGACTCCGAGCGCGTCGACGCGCTGAAGGGCGCCGCCGACGCGTACAGCGAGAAGACCGGTGTCAAGGTCGACCTCGTCGGCAAGGACGTCGGCAAGATCAAGGACGACTTCATCCAGCAGGCGCCGACGGGCAAGGGCCCCGACGTGGTCATGGGCGCGCACGACTGGCTGGGCGAGCTCTCGACCAACGGCGTCGTGGCGCCGATCGAGCTCGGCGACACCGCCGGCGACTACCTCCCGGTCGCGCTCCAGGCCTCGAACTACGACGGCACCACCTACATGCTCCCGTACGCGGTCGAGAACATCGCGATCCTCCGCAACGCCGACATCATCCCCGAGCCGGCCACGAGCTTCGACGACATGATCGCCAAGGGCCAGGCCGCCGGCCTCACCACGCCCTTCGTGGTCGAGCAGGGCGTCGAGGGCAACCCGTACCACCTGTACCCGTTCCAGACGGCGTTCGGCGCTCCGGTGTTCGGCACCGACGCCGAGGGCAACTACGACCCGACCGACCTGCAGATGGGCAGCGAGGGCGGCTTCCAGTTCGCCAGCTGGCTCGGCGCCCAGGGTGCCGCGGGCAACTTCAACACCGACATCGACGGTGACATCGCCAAGACCAAGTTCCTCGAGGGCGAGTCGGCCTTCTGGCTCACCGGCCCGTGGAACGTCGGCACGGCCACCGACGCCGGCATCAACGTCGCGATCGACCCGATCCCGAGCCCGACCGACGCCCCGGCCCAGCCGTTCGCCGGTGTGAAGGGCTTCTTCGTGAGCTCGGAGTCCGACAACAAGGTCGCCGCGAACGACTTCCTCGTCAACTACATCGGCACCGAGGACGTCCAGCTCGAGCTGTTCAAGGCCGGCAACATCCTGCCCGCCCTCACCGCCGCTGCCGACACGGCTGCGTCCGACCCGATCATCGCCGGCTTCCAGGCCGTCGGCGCCGACGCGGTGCCGATGCCCGCGATCCCGGCCATGGGTTCGGTCTGGCAGTACTGGGGCATCGCCGAGGCCGCCATCATCAACGGTGCCGACCCGACGACGACGTGGCAGAAGCTCGTCGACGACGTGAGCGCCGCCATCAAGTAACACCCTGCGGTCGCAAGACCGCGACAGGCGACCGGGACGGATGCCGCGGCATCCGTCCCGGTCCCGATCTTGAGGACGATCGATGACCGACACTGTTCAGGCCGACACGGCCGAGAAGACGCCGACGCCGACGCCGCGTCAGCGCAGCGCCGCGCGGATCGCCGATGCCGCCGGCGGCAAGCTCCGCTGGGTGGCGCTGAAGATCGCGCTGCTCGCCATCGTCGACGCCCTCGCGCTCTACGCCGTCTTCGTGCTGTTCCTCCACAACGAGTGGCTGGTGCTGACCCTCGTCACGGCCGTGACGATCCTCGTCAACTGGATCTACTTCTCGCGCCGCACCATTCCCGCCAAGTACCTGACGCCGGGCATCATCCTGCTCGTCGTCTTCCAGATCTTCACGCTGGTCTACACCGGCTACATCGGCTTCACGAACTACGGCACCGGTCACAACGGCTCGAAGGACCAGGCGGTCGCCTCGCTCATGCGGTCCTCGCTGGTCCGCGTCGAGGATTCGCCGACCTACGACGTCACCGTCGTCGAGCGTGTCGGCGAGCTCGGCCTGCTGGTCACCGATCCGACCGACGGCGAGGCATCCCTCGGCACCAACCAGAAGCCGCTCGAACCGGTCGACGCCACGATGGAGGGCGGCAAGGCCGTCGCCGTGGACGGCTGGACGACCCTCACCTTCGCCGATGTGCTTGCGCGCAGCAACGACGTTGAGCAGCTCGCCGTTCCCTTCAGCACCGATCCCAACGACGGCGCGATCCGTACGCAGGACGGCCAGAAGGGCTACCTCTACACGTCGACGCTCGTCTACGACGCCGATGCCGACACGATGACCGACACCGCCACCGGCACGGTGTACTCCGACACGGGGGAGGGCGCGTTCACCTCCGAGTCGGGCGAACAGCTGATGCCCGGCTGGCAGGTCTTCGTCGGCTTCGACAACTTCGTGCGGGCGATCACCGACGCGTCCATCCGCGGGCCGCTCATCTCGGTCACCCTGTGGACGTTCGTGTTCGCCATCGTCTCGGTCGCCTCGACGTTCTTCCTCGGGCTGCTGCTGGCCATGCTGTTCCAGAACAAGCGCATGCGCTTCAAGAACGGGTACCGGATCATGCTGATCCTGCCGTACGCGTTCCCGGCGTTCCTCGGAGCGCTGGTGTGGGCGGGCATGATGAACAAGAGCTTCGGCTTCATCAACCAGGTGCTGCTGGGCGGCGCCGAGATCCCGTGGCTCACCGATCCGGTGATGGCGAAGGTCTCGGTGCTCCTGGTCAACCTCTGGCTGGGCTTCCCGTACATGTTCCTCGTGTGCATGGGAGCGCTGCAGGGCATCCCCGAAGAGGTCAACGAGGCGGGGGTCATGGACGGTGCCAGCCCCTGGCAGATCTTCCGCCGCATCAAGCTCCCGCTGCTGCTGGTGACGGTCGCGCCGATCCTCATCGCGTCGTTCGCGTTCAACTTCAACAACTTCAACCTCATCTACATGCTCACCGGCGGCGGGCCGAGATTCGAAGACGCGACGATACCCGTGGGCCATACCGACCTGCTGATCTCGATGGTCTACAAGGTCGCCTTCACCGGGCAGAACCGCGACTACGGGCTCGCCTCGGCGTTCACGATCCTCATCTTCATCGTCGTGGCCGTCATCGCGATCATCAGTTTCCGCAAGACCAAGGCCCTCGAGGAGCTGAACTGACATGTCTGAGTCCCAGGACCGTCTCGCTCACCCCGACAAGACCGTCGCCCAGAACGCGTCCCTCGCCGTCTTCGCCGGCGGCACCGCCGAGCAGTTCGAGACCTCTGTCGGCGGCATGGCGCCGTCGCCGAAGGCTGTGAAGCCCGCTCGCCGTCGCCCCTTCGGCAAGTGGTTCCGCGACACCGGCTGGCGCCACGTCGTCGCGATCATCGGCTCGATCTTCGCGATCTTCCCGCTCGTGTACGTGCTGTCGTCGTCGCTGAACGGCAACGGAACGCTGACGGGAAGCAACCAGCTGTTCTCGTCGATCAGCCTCGACGCCTACGTCCGCATCCTCACGAACCCGCAGGTGCCGTACGGCCAGTGGTTCGTGAACACGATGATCGTGGCGCTCGTCACCGGCTTCTCGATGGTGTTCATCGGCGCGCTCGCCGCCTACGCGTTCTCGCGCATGCGCTTCAGCGGGCGCCGTGTCGGGCTCATCACGATCGTCGTGGTGCAGATGTTCCCGCAGATGCTCGCCGTGGTCGCGATCTTCCTCATGTTCAGCGCGATCAGCGACTGGTTCCCCGCGATCGGTCTCAACACGCTGAGCGGTCTGATCCTCATCTATCTCGGCGGCGCGCTGGGCGTGAACACGTATCTCATGTATGGGTTCTTCAACACGATCCCGCGGGAACTCGACGAGGCGGCGAAGATCGACGGTGCGGGCCACGCGCGCATCTTCTTCACGATCATCCTGCGCCTGGTCGCGCCGATCCTCGCCGTCGTCGGCCTGCTGTCGTTCATCGGCCTCATCAACGAGTACATGATCGCGAGCGTGCTGCTCATCGATCCCGACAAGCAGACGCTCATCGTGGGACTGACGAAGCTCGTCTCCAACCCGCGCTACGCGGACTGGTCGGCGTTCGCGGCCGGTGCCGTGATGGCCGCGATCCCGGTCGTCATCGTCTTCCTGCTGCTGCAGAAGTACATCGTCGGCGGCCTCACCGCCGGCGCCACGAAGGGCTGATCGCACACAGCTGATCCGAGAGCGGATGCTGCGCCGGCTGCGTGCTGTCGCAGCATCCGCTCTGCGATGATCGAGGCGAGCACCGCCACCGCCCGCCTGACGAAAGGCCGAGCCATGACGACCCTCCTCCCTCACCACGACGGCTCGCCCCTGTACGTGTCCGACCTCGCGCCGCAGCTCGGCGACGTGGTCACCGTGCGGCTGCGCGTGCCGGCGGGCTACGGCCCTCTCGCGGCGGTGCGCACGCGCTCGAACCCCGATCACGAGCCGGAATGGACGGATGCTGCGTCCCTCGGCTCCGCCGACGGCTGGGAGTGGTGGGAGGCCCCGGTCACCGTGCGCAACCCGCGTCACGGGTACCGCTGGGTGCTCGTGCACGAGGACGGGCGCGTCGAGTGGCTGAACCAGACCGGGCTGCACGCCATCGAGACGCTCGACGCCGAGGACTTCGCGCTCGTCGCGTACCCGGCGCCGCCCGCGTGGCTCACCGACTCCGTGATGTACCAGGTGTTCCCCGACCGCTTCGCGCGGTCGGCGCAGGCCGACACGCATCCGACGCCGGACTGGGCGATCCCGGCGACCTGGGGCGACCCCGTCGACCCTGTCGTGCCGGCGCGCTCGCAGCAGTTCTACGGCGGCGACCTCGAGGGGGTCATCGACAAGCTCGACCACCTGGTGTCCCTGGGCGTCAACCTGCTCTACCTCACGCCGATCTTCCCGGCGGCGTCCAATCACCGGTATGACGCGTCGAGCTTCGACCGCGTCGACCCGCTGCTCGGCGGCGATGAGGCGTACGTCCGGCTGATCGAGGCGGCGCATGCCCGCGGCATCCGTGTCATCGGCGATCTCACGAGCAACCACTCGGGTGATCGGCACGAGTGGTTCCAGGCCGCGCTCGGCCACCCCGGCGCCCCGGAGGAGGAGTTCTACTACTTCACGGATGCCGCGAACACCGAGTACGCGTCATGGCTCGGCGTGCCGACGCTGCCCAAGTTCAACTGGGCGTCGCAGGAACTCCGCGACCGGTTCATCGAGGGCCCCGACTCCGTCGTCGCGAAGTGGCTGAAGCCGCCGTACTCGGCCGACGGCTGGCGCATCGACGTCGCCAACATGACCGGGCGCCTCGGGTCGGTCGATCTCAACGCCGAGGTGCGCCAGCTGCTGCGGCGCACGATGATCGAGATCAACCCCGACACGATCCTGCTCGGGGAGTCGACCAACGACGCCGCGAGCGACCTGCAGGGCGACGGCTGGCACGGCGCCATGACCTACCCGTCGTTCACGCGGCCGGTGTGGGGATGGCTCTCCGAGCCGACCCACGCGCCGTACCTCACATACGACGGCCGCGAGGCGACCGAACCGTGGTTCTTCACGCAGCCGATCGGCGGCATCCCGCGGTACACCGCCCGGCAGTTCGTCGACGCCGTGGTGCGCTTCACCGCCGGCATCCCGTGGCGCGTGCGGCTCGGCAACATGCAGCCGCTCGACACGCACGACACCGGGCGCTTCGCCACCAACGCGGCTCCCGGGACGGTGCCGGTCGCGGCAGGCCTCATGATGACCCTCCCCGGTCTCCCTGTGATCTTCGCGGGCGACGAGTTCGGCCTCGTCGGGGTCGACGGCGAGGCGAGCCGCACGCCGATCCCGTGGGGCACCGAGGGCGAGCCCGAGGTGGCCGAACGGCTCGCGCTCTACCGCGAGCTCGTCGCGCTGCGGCACGCGCACCCTGTCCTGTCGACCGGCGGCCTGCGCTGGGTGCACGTCGACGACGAGTCCGTCGTGTTCGTGCGGGAGGCCGCGGACGAGACGCTGCTCGTCGTGGCGGCGAAGGGCGACGCGGATGCCGAGATCCCGGCGGGCGCCCTCCCGGGCGCCGCTGCGGCCGAGTCGCTCGTCGGCGACGCGACCCTCGCGGTGGCCGACGACGGGGCGGTGCTGCTGTCGGCCGACGGGCCCGCATTCGCAGTCTGGCGGCTCGCGGGTGTCCAGGTGCCCGCACCCGAGCCTGACGCGGCGACGGCGGATGAGGTGTCGCGCGGCGTGGCCTCGGCCGACGAGACCACTCCCGCGGAGCAGGTCGAGTCCGCCTGACGACACCGGCGCGGGCTGTGGACAACCGTGACACGCAGTCGCATCGTTTGACACACTGAGTCCCATGTCAGCGTTGACCACCATCGGCCTGCCCGTGGCCCTCGGAATCATCATGTTCGGGCTCGGCCTGAGCCTCACCCTCGGCGACTTCGCCCGCGTCCTCAAGCAGCCGAAGGCGGTGATCGTCGCCCTGGTGTGCCAGCTCGTGCTGCTGCCCCTGATCTGCTTCGGGCTGGTGCTCGCGTTCCAGCTGCCGCCGATCCTCGCGGTCGGCATGATGATGCTCGCGGCGTCACCGGGCGGCACCACCGCCAACCTCTACAGCCACCTGTTCCGGGGCGACGTGGCCCTGAACATCTCGCTCACGGCCGTGAACTCGGTGATCGCCGTGTTCACGCTCCCGCTCATCACCAACCTCGCGATCCTCTACTTCAACCCGTTCGACGACCAGCTGGGACTGCAGTGGGCGAAGACGATCGAGGTCTTCGCGATCGTGCTGCTGCCGGTGGCGCTCGGCATGATCGTGCGCCGCTTCTGGCCGCGCTTCGCGAAGGCGATGGACAAGCCGGTGCGCATCGCATCGGTCATCATCCTCGTCGTCGTGATCGCCGGCGCCGTCGCGCAGAACTGGGCGCTGCTGCTCGAGAACTTCGGCCGCCTCTCGCTCATCACGATCGTGTTCTGCCTCATCAGCCTCACGATCGGCTACTTCGCGCCGCGCCTGGTGAAGGTCGGCAAGCGCCAGTCGATCGCGTCGTCGTTCGAGATCGGCATCCACAACGCCACGCTCGCGATCGTCATCGCGCAGACCGTCCTCGGCTCGGTCGAGCTGTCGCTGCCGGCAGCCGTGTACGGCGTGCTGATGTTCTTCATCGCCTTCGGGTTCGGCTTCCTGATCCGCGACCGATCGGGCGCCGCCGAGCAGCCCACGCCCGACGCGGTCGACGACGCCGCGACCCCGGCTGCGACGGCCTGACGACAGCGAGGGCGGATGCTGCCGCCTCCGCGTGCGCGAACACGCGGGGTGGCGGCATCCGTCGTCCTTCGTAGACTGGGCGGGCGAGGAGGTGCCATGCGCCCACTGACCGAAGATGAGCTGCGTTCCGCGTTCGTGAACGCCTCCGCCGACGAGCTGCGTCTCGTCACCCTGCCTCACGACTTCGTGCTCACCGACTGGGATCACCTCGACTTCCTGGCGTGGCGCGACCCGCGCACCCGCGGTCGGGGCTACCTGGTCGCCGAGATCGACGGCGAACCCGCCGCGATCGTGCTGCGCGGCGCCGAGGGGTCCTCCCACGCGCGCGCGGCGCTGTGCAACCTGTGCCACACGATGCAGCCCGCCGACCAGGTCACCATGTACACGGCGCGCAAGGCCGGCGAGGCCGGTGTGCACGGCGACAGCGTGGGCACCTACATCTGCGCCGACCTGTCGTGCCACGAGAACGTGCGCCTCGCGCCGCCGCTCGCGCCCAACGAGGTGCGGGCGAGCGTGGACCTGAAGATCGACGGCACGCGCCGGCGCACCGAAGCGTTCGTCGGCCGGGTGCTCGAGACGGCAGGAGCGCGGCGATGACGGTCGTGGTGGTGGGCGACGCGCTCATCGACGAGCTGCGAGACGACCACGGCGTGCGGGAGTTCGTCGGGGGAGCCGCGCTGAACGTCGCGGTCGGCCTCGCGCGGCTCGGCGTTCCGGCGACCCTCGTCGCGATGCTGGGCGACGACGAGCCGGCCTCGCGCGTCAGGCGCTACCTGGCGGACTTCGGCGTCGAGCTCCTGGCGACGCCGTCGCTCCTGGGCACCGCACGCGCCGTGAGCACGCGCTCCGGCGCCGGCGAGCCCGTGTACGAGTTCAACGAGGCGTCGCAGCGCCGGCGGATCCGCTTCGGCGACGCCGAGCGCCAGGCCTTCGCGGACGCCGACCTCGTCGTCGTGAGTTGCTTCGCCTTCGACGACGCCGAGCAGGCCGCGGAGCTGGCCGACGCGATCGCCGGGGCCGAGGCATCCGTCGCTGTCGATCCCAACCCCCGCACCGGCATGATGCACGACAAGGACGAGTTCGTGCGCGGCTTCGAGTCCCTCGCGGCCGGGGCCGCCCTCGTGAAGGTCGGCGAGGACGACGCCGCGCTGCTGTACGACGAGCGGCTCGACGCCCTGCGCGCCCGCCTGATCGATCTCGGTGGCCGCGCGGTGCTGGCCACAGAGGGCGCAGCCGGCGCCACGATCGAGGCCGGCGACGTCGTGGTGACGCGGCCGATCTCGAACCTGCCCGGCCGCATCGTCGACACGATGGGCGCGGGCGACGCCGCCTTCGCCGCGACCGTCGCCGCACTCGTGACGGGGACGCCGGAGAGTGCCGACGACTGGGACACGGTGCTGGTCTCGGCGATGGACGCGGCGGCCGCGACATGCCGTTTCGAGGGGGCGCTGCTGCGAACGCCGAGCGCGCTCGAGAGCCTCGACCTCGACCACATCGGCACCTAGACCGGGCCGATTTCAGACCTCGGGCATCTACGCGTAATATGGTGGATTGCGCCTCCGGTCGTCTGGAAAAGTCGGACGGGTGCGCACCTGGCGAGTTACCCAAGCGGCCAAAGGGATCTGATTGTAACTCAGCTGTCATCGACTTCGGGGGTTCGAATCCCTCACTCGCCACCACCACACGAAGCGCCCCGCACCGCGGGGCGCTTCGTCGTTCCGGGCGGCTAGCCTGAGGCGATGATCTGGACCGCCACCGGCACCCTCACCGCGGAGGCCGCGACGCGGCATCCCGAGCTCGTCAGCCCCGCCGTCGTGAGCGGCCTCGCGCACCTCGATCCCGCCGTCGCGGCGACGGTGGGTGTCGCCGAGATCGACGCCGCGCTCGCCGACACGGCCGCGTTCTGCGAGCGGTACGGCGTCGCGCCGGAAGCGTCGGCCAACTGCGTCGTCGTGAAGGGCAAGCGCGGCGGCGACGTGCGGTTCGCCGCGTGCATGGTGCTCGCGACGACGCGCGCCGACGTCAACGGCGTGGTGCGCCGGCGCCTCGACGTGCGCAGCGCCTCGTTCGCACCGATGGACGAAGCCGTCGCGCTCACCGGCATGGAGTACGGCGGCATCACCCCGATCGGCCTCCCCGGCGACTGGCCGATCCTCGTCGACGCCGCCGTCGCCGCCGCGCCGGAGGTCGTGATCGGCGGGGGTGTGCGCGGCAGCAAGCTGTTCCTTCCCGGCAGCGCACTGCTCGCGCTCCCCGGCGCTGAGCTCGTCGAGGATCTCGGACGCGCCGTGGGCTGAGGCATCCGTTCGGATCCGGGTTCGCGACCCCGCCCGCGATCGCCCGCACGCGCCGCCGGGCGGCATGTCAGGATGGGCGGTGCAGGCACTCCGCCCGCGTCACGAGAGGATCGCCATGACCGCGCCCGACCCGTATGCGACGCCCGCTCCGAGAGCGCAGGACGGGCGGACGGATGCCTCGCCCTCGCCGCTGCTGCGGATCGCGATCTGGGTCGCGATCGGCGCCCTCATCGCCGCGGCGCTGGTCTGCGTCGTCTGGGTGCTCATCGGTGGGCAGAACGGCCTCATCGGACGCGCGTTCCTGACGATCCTGCTGCTCGTCGCGTTCGCCGGGGTGGCCATCCTCGACGCCCACCTCGCACCGCGGCGTCCGGCCTGGTTCGCACTCGCGAGCATGGCCTCGTGGATCATCGCGCTCCTGCTCGGCGCCATCATGATCTGGATGCCGGAGCGGTACTTCTGGATCGGGTTCTCGAAGTTCGTCCAGTTCCTGCTGATCGTCCTGATCCTGCAGCTCGTCCTGCTGCACGTGCGCCTCTACATGAAGGCGCTCCAGCGTCACGACACGGCGTTCACCCGCACCGTGGCGATCATCACGATCGCCCTCGTGGTCGGCCTCGCGGCCCTGCTGATCATTCCGCTGGCGTTCGGCGAGTGGCTCATCCTGGCCGACCTCTACTGGCGCATCGTGGTCGCCGTGGCGATCCTTGCGGCGGTCGGCACGGCGCTCCTGCCGCTCGTGAACGTGCTGCTCGCGCCGAAGCAGCCGCGCGCCCACGTCGCGTACCCGGTCCTCGCGGCCCCGGTCGGCCCCGCCGCCATCGCCGCGCCGGTCGGCGGCCCGGCTTCGCACGAGCTCCTTCCGTGGCCGACGTACGTCGACGGCGCCACGCCGTTGCCGATGCTGCCTGACGGCTCGCCGGACTGGAACGCGTACTACACGGGCTACCCGTCGCCGGGCGCGCACGTCTTCACGCGGATCGAGCCGGCTCCCTCCGCGCAGCTGCCCGCCCCGCAGGCTCCCGCAGCCGCCGAGCCGGTCGCGCCGCAGCAGCCCGCGACGGCGCCGGGGTACGAGGGCTACCCGCCGCCCCCGCCGCTGCCGCCCCGCCCCTGAGCGACGGACCCGCTGCGGGTCACAGCATCCGCCTCCTTCTCCTTCCACAGGTCAACCGGGGTTCTGCCGGGGGTTTCGCGCCGATTCCGTCCTGTGGAACCGCGGTTGACCTGTCGAAGCCAGGTGCGACGCGCTGAACTCGACCTCGGCGTCGCAGGATCAGCGGGGGAGCAGCTCGAGCGCGGCCATGGCGGCGTTGTGGCCGCCGAGGCCGCTGACGGCGCCGCCACGGCGCGCTCCTGACCCGCACATCAGCACGGTCGGATGCTGCGTCGCCACGCCCCAGCGCGCGGCAGGCGTGTCGAGCGGCTCGTCGTCTCCCGCCCACGGCCACGAGAGCGGCCCGTGGAAGATGTCGCCGCCCACCATGCCGAGCGAGTGCTCCAGGTCGGCGGTGGTCCGCGCCTCGACGCACAGCGTGCCGTCGGGAGCCTCGTAGAGGCAGTCGGCGATGGGCTCTGCCAGCACCGCGTCGAGCGAGCGCTGGGCCGCGTCGAGGAGCGCCGCGCGCGCAGCATCCGTATCCCGTCCGTCCACGAGGCGGTGCGGCACCTGGAGGCCGAAGAGCGTCAGGGTGTGCGCGCCCGACGCGCGCAGCTCGGGACCGAGGATGGTCGGGTCGGTGAGGGAGTGGCAGTAGATCTCGGCCGGCAGGGGATCAGGGATGCTGCCGCCCACCGCCGCCCGGTACGCGTCGTCGAGCTGGGTCATGGTCTCGTTGACGTGGAAGGTGCCGGCGAACGCCGCCTCGGGAGCGACGCTGTCGTCGCGCAGACGGGGGAGCCGCTTCAGCAGCATGTTGACCTTCAGCTGCGCGCCCTCGGGCGCCGGCGCGTCGGCGAGAGGGGCGTCCGCGCCGCCGGCGGCGAGCAGTCGCGAGAGAACCGCCGGTCCGACGCCGCTCAGCACCAGCTGCGCGTGCACGACGCCACCGCCGGCGAGCGTGATCTCGCCGTCCGGCGTCACGGCGGTCACCTCGGTCTCGGTACGCAGCTCGGCACCGGCCTCGGTCGCGGCGCGCGACAGTTCGGCCGTCACACGGCCCATGCCGCCGACGGGCACGTCCCAGTGCCCGGTGCCGCCGCCGATCACGTGGTAGAGGAAGCAGCGGTTCTGACGCAGGCTCTCGTCGTCGGCGGAGGCGAAGGTGCCGATGAGACCGTCGGTGAGCGCGATGCCGCGGGCGATGTCGGTGTCGAACGACGACCGGATCACGTCGCCCAGGGGCCGCTCGAAGAGGTCGGACCAGAGCCGGTCGTCGCCGAGCTCGGCCCGCACCTCTCCTTCGCGACGGAGCGGCTGCGTCATCGAGGGGAAGAGGAGCCGCGCGACGGGCTCGATCCGGTCGGAGAAGTCGCCGAAGCGGGTCGCTTCGCCGGTGCTCCCGGTGACGCGCGCGAACGAGTCGGCGGTGGCCGCGGCATCCGCCGTATCGATCAGGATGCCCCGCGGCGGAGCCGCCGGATCGGGCGTGTACGAGGAGTAGCGGCGGCGCAGCAGGCGGATGTCGAGGCCCAGGTCGTCGATGATGCCCTGCGGCAGCAGGCTGACGAGATAGGAGTAGCGCGAGAGCCGTGCGTCGACGCCCTCCCACGGCCGCTCCGACACCGCGGCGCCGCCGACGTGGTCGAGCCGCTCGAGGACGACGACCGAGCGTCCGGCTCGGGCCAGGTAGGCGGCGGCGACGAGGGCGTTGTGACCGCCGCCGACGATGGCGACGTCGTAGCGGGAGGAACGGGCGGCAGCGACCATAGGCTCCACGCTACCCAGGCGTCTGCTCGAACAGCGCGCCGCTTCGTTACCGTGGAGGCATGAGCCTCGAGCACGACCTCGAATCCCTTGCCATCGACATCGCCCGCGAAGCCGGGGAGCTGGCCCGGACGCGGCGCGAAGCGGGCGTCGCGATCGCGGCGACCAAGACGGCCCTCGCCGACATCGTGACGGAGGCCGACCGCGAGGTGGAGGCGCTGATCCGTGCACGGCTGTCGGCTGCCCGCCCCGACGACGGGTTCCTCGGCGAGGAGACCGGCGGCGACCGCGGCGCGAGCGGCGTCACGTGGGTCGTCGACCCGATCGACGGCACCGTGAACTACGCCTACGGCATCCCGTCGTACGCCGTGAGCATCGCCGCCGTCCAGGGCGAGCCCACGCCCGGCGAGTGGGAGGCCCTGGCCGGCGTCGTCTACACCCCGGTGCTCGGCGAGATGTTCCACGCCGCCCGCGGCGAGGGAGCGTGGCTGGGTGTGAACCGGCTCGCCGTCAACCCGGAGGTCGGGGGAGCGGGCGCCCTCCTCGCGACCGGGTTCGGCTACGACCCCGCGACCCGGCCCGGAGACATCGAGCTCATCGGCCGCGTCATGCCCGCCGTGCCCGCGCGCGACCTGCGTCGCGGAGGGTCGGCCGCCAGCGATCTGGCGTTCGTGGCCGCCGGGCGCCTGGACGGCTACTTCGAACGCGGGCTCGCCCCGTGGGACCTCGCTGCGGGGTCGCTGCTCGTCACGGAGGCGGGTGGCAGATTCGGCCGGGCGGAGCCCGACGGCGGTCCGCGCGCCCCCCTCATCGTCGCCGCGACTCCGGCGATCTTCGACCGCCTGGCGGAGGCCGCGGGACTCGCGTGAAGACGCGGTTCTCATCGAATCCTCACCAAACGCGCGTCATGAAATCCGAGCCGCACATGGCATTCCCAGGACACCCGGGGTAGGGTTTACCCGATCGTTACCTTCGCCACCCGAACGGCGGAGGGGTCCTTTTGCCCGAAGACCGCCTTGTCGCGAACACCCCCCTCGCGGCACGACCTGAGAGCCTACTTCCGCTTTGCCTTTCGACGCCCCCCAGGCCGGATCTGCGCCCACGCGCCGCTCCAGCCGACCCTCCGCAGCGCCTGCTCAGGCGACGCCGGAGGCACCCGGGGCAGGCCGTGCGACCGTACGGCGGCAGGTGGCGAGCACCGCTCCCGAGCGTCCCGCGGTCGTATGGGGTCGTCCGGTCGAGTCGAAGCGAACGGATGCTGCCGCCACCCCCGCGGTGAAGCCCGAGGCGACGTCGTACGTCGCGTCGACCCCTGAGGTCGCGGCTCCGGCGACTCCGGTCGCTTCCGTCCCTGTGGCTCCGGCTCCGTCGGCGACGCCGGTCGAGCCCGTCGCCCCGGCGCCGTCCTCTGTCGAGCTTCCCGCGGCGTCCGGCCGCGTCATCGAGCCGGTTGCGCCCCGCGCACGTGCCCGTTCGTCTGCTGCTGCTGCCGCCGCACCCGTCGCCGAGCAGGTGAGCCGACGCTCGCGTCGCTCCCAGACCGCCCCGCAGCCCGTGACCGTCGTGCCGCCGATCGCCCCTGTCGCTCCCGCCGAGCCCGAGCGTCCGACCGCGGCGTTCGAGGCCGGACTGCCGACCCGCGAAGAGCCGGCACCGCTGCTCGATACCGTCCTGGCCCCCGCCGAGCCGTTCGAGCTCCTGGAGCCCGTCGCGATCGCGGAGTCGCCGGCCTCCTCCACCGCTGTTCCGGCGCCCGCCCAGAGTGCGACGCCGGCCGAGGGTGCGTCCACGTGGATGGCCGACTCCTTCGCGAGGCTCCTCGCGGCCGAAGCCGCTGAGACGGTGGCCACGACGGCGCCCGAGGTCGAAGCGGCCGCACCGCAGCCGACCGCGGCCCCCGCTGAGTCTCCGGCACCTGCCCCGACGCAGGCCGAGCCCCGATCGACGGCCGCGCCCCGGGCTGCCGCGCCGTCGCACACGGCGACCACGGCCCAGCCGGAGCCGGTCGCCTCCTCCGGTGCCTCGCAGACCGCCGAGCCGCAGGCGCCGCGCGGACGCAGCGAGCGCCCCCGCACCGAGCGCATCGAGCCGCTGACCGGCCCGATCCCCGCTCCCGCAGCATCCGGAGTCGACGAGTTCGAAGCCGCATCCCGCCTGTTCGCCTTCACCGGCGAGACGCCCGTTCAGCAAGCCCCGGCCGAGGCGGAGCCCGAGGCCGAAGCGACGCCGCACGCGGCGCCGCGCCGTGCGCAGACCCGTCGTGGCTCGGCCTTCAAGCGCGTCGCGACCGCGTCGTTCTCGGTGGGCGTCTTCGGCATCGTCGGGCTGATGGCCGTCGGCATGACGACCCCGGCCGAAGCGGTCGCCGCGGTCAACGGCACGGAGTCCTCGCTGTCGGTGCTCGCCGCAGGCGACGAATCGGTGCCGCTCATGGACGAGGCCGAGATCCAGGCGTACGTCGCTCCTGGCGACGCGCAGAGCGACACCCTCCAGCGCACCGAGAACTACGCGACGACCACCACGGCGCAGCTCGCGTCGGAGGCGGGGATCAAGAACTTCTCGAACCTCTTCCACAACAACCCGAACTCGAACATCCAGTGGCCCTTCGCGGTCGGTGTGACGATGTCGTACGGGTTCGGCATGCGCTCCGGCCGCATGCACGAGGGCATCGACTTCACGCCCGGCAACGGAGCTCCGGTGCAGGCGATCGCCGACGGCACCGTCCGCATCGCGTCCGAGGCCGGCGGCGCCTACGGCGTGCACGTCACCATCGACCACATCGTCGACGGCCAGCTGGTCTCGAGCCACTACGCGCACATGCAGTACGGCTCGCTGCAGGTCACCCCCGGCCAGCACGTCACCGTCGGCACGGTCATCGGCCGCACCGGCAACACGGGCCGCTCGTACGGCGCCCACACGCACTTCGAGATCCTCAAGAACGGCACCACCGCCATCGACCCGTGGCCGTGGCTGCAGGAGTACACCGACGGGACCCACACGGTGGGTTGAGTGGTTCGGAAGGGTGCCACGCCTCTGGTATCCTCTTCTAGTTGCCTGCTTGCAGGCAGCACGCCCCGATAGCTCAGTGGCAGAGCACTTCCATGGTAAGGAAGGGGTCGTCAGTTCAATCCTGACTCGGGGCTCGCAGCATCCATTTCGTGACCGTTGGATGCGTATGGCAGGGTAGCTCAGTTGGTGAGAGCGCACGACTCATAATCGTGAGGTCGCGGGTTCAAGCCCCGCTCCTGCTACAGATCAAATCCTCGGCTCAGCCGGGGATTTTTTCGTGGGCGCGGGCCGGCGGGCCTCCGGCCGCGGGAACGGAGTCAGGAGATGACGAGTCTCACGAACTCCGCGACCCCGTCCCCGTCGTTGACGTAGCTGTACGAGGCATCCGTCGGGTAGGTGGCGTGGCCGCCCGCTTCCAGGGCGATGTCACCGTCGGCGCGCTGGATGATCAGACGGCCGCCGGTGACCAGCACCATCTCGTGCCAGCCGGCGGGGTCGGGCTCCGCGTCGTACCGATCCCCGGGTTCCAGCGCCCAGGTCCACAGCTGCGCCTCCATGGTCGCCGGCGCCGCACCGCACAGGACCGCGATGCTGCCGGGCCCGGCTCCGCGCCACATGACCTCGTCGATGCGGGTGGATGGTGAAGAGGGTTCGGCCACCAGTCGACTGAAGGTGGTGCCGAGAGCTTCTGCGAGGCGATCGACGGCCGACAGGCTGACGTTGGCTTCCCCTGCCTCGAGGTTGATGACGGTGCGCCGGCTGAGCCCCGAGGCTTCGGCGAGGGCCGCCTGGCTCATCGCCACCCGGGTGCGGGCGGCGCGGACGTTCTCACCCACGTGGCGGAGGACGGCCGACTCTCGCTCGATTTGCGTGTGCACAATTCTGCACACTAACATGTGCAGAATGTTGCACAGGCGGTGGTCGGTCTCGCTCAGCAGACAGGAGTGGGCACTCGTCGGCATCACGGCGCTGTGGGGGTCCACCTTCCTCATCGTCCACATCGCCATGCAGCACAGCGGCCCCTGGTTCTTCGTGGGGCTCCGCTTCCTCGTCGCGGCCGTCGCCGCGGCGGTCGTCTTCCGGTCCGCGCTGCGCGGGATCCGGGCGATCGATGTCTGGGCGGGCGTCGCGATCGGGACGACGATCTATCTCGGGTACGGGCTTCAGTCGGCCGGCCTGCAGACGATCAACAGCAGCACGTCCGCCTTCATCACCGCCTTCTACGTGCCGCTCGTTCCGCTTCTCCAGTGGCTGGTGTGGCGCAAGGCCCCGGGGAAGATGACCTTGATCGGGGTCGGACTGGCTTTCATCGGACTCCTCCTGGTGGCCGGGCCGGGCGCACACGGGACCGGTCTCGGCGCGGGCGAGCTCCTCACGATCATCAGCACGCTGGCGATCGCGGGCGAGGTCGTGCTGATCAGCCTCTTCGCACGACGGGTCGACCTCGGCCGGGTCACGATCGTGCAGCTGGCGGTCGCGGGGCTCCTCGCCCTGCTGACGATGCCGGTCGTGGGAGAGGCCGTGCCGGCGTTCTCGTGGGGATGGCTGATCCCCGCGGTCGGTCTCGGCGTCGCGAGCTGCGTCATCCAGCTGACCATGAACTGGGCGCAGAAGTCGGTCTCGCCCACTCGCGCCACGATCATCTACGCGGGGGAGCCGGTGTGGGCGGGCGTCGTGGGCAGGCTGGCCGGCGAGCGCATGGCCCCGATCGCGCTGGTGGGCGCTGCCCTCATCGTGATCGGCATGGTGGTGAGCGAGCTCAAACCCGCCCGGACGCCCTCCTCAGACGTGGTCCCGCCATCCGAGTCCGGTGAGGCGGATGCTGCGGAAGAGGCGACAGCGCGGCCCTGAGGTCGTGCCGGATCACGCTATCTATGTGGTGCGTCGACGACCGCCGCAGTGTGGACTTGGGGGAACATTCTGCAGCTCGTTCGCGAAGGTGGGAGACCGGCGTTGGATGGACCTGAGCTTCTCCGGCGGTTCTGCATCGGCGACCCATCGCTCGCCGACGGTTCCGGCGAACTGTGGTCGCGATGTCTCGACCATCGCACGCGAGACCTCATCCGGATCGGTGCGCTGATCGCGATGTCGGCCCCTCATGTGTCGCTGCAGACCGCCATCGACGATGCGCTCTCGGCGGGCGTCGCACCCCAGGAGATCATCGCCGTGATGGATGGGCTCGTCACGATCGTCGGCCTGCCCCGCGCAGTCGCGGCGGCCCCCCGCATCGCTTCCGCGCTCGGGTACGCCGAGGACCTGCAGGACGACGAGCGCTGAGGCTCTCCGGCAGCGGCCTGTGGCTATCCGCCCAGCAGGCCGATCGCGACGGCGCGCTCTACCGCGCCCCCTCGGGTCGTCACCCCCAGCTTGCGGTAGACCGAGCTGAGCTGGGAGCTCACGGTGTTGCGTGAGACGTAGAGGCGCTGGCCGATCTCGGCGATCGTCAAGTGCGTCTGCAGGTACGGCAGCAGGCGCAGTTCGGCAGGCGAGAGCGGCACCGTTCCTTCGACGTGCGGTTCGACGGCGAGCCCGACCCGGAACTCCTCGATCTGCGTGGCGATGTTCCCGACGTCGGGCCGCTTGCTCAGCAGGCGGTCGCATTCCGCGAGGAGATGGAATGCCGCAGAGCGGTCGCCGAGCATGACATGGGCCTTGGCCAGCTGGAGGCGCACGCGCAGGGACAGCCAAGGGAGCAGATGGGTGCACCCGATCCGAGCCCGCATGCCGCGGGCGAGGAGGCGCTCGCCGCGCTCACGGTCGCCGCTGTGCACCGCGACTCGCGCGGCGACGGCAAGAGCGAGGGCCGTCGTCGGGTACCCCTCCATATGGCTCGCATCGATCGCGTCGACACCGCGCTGGGCGTGGGCGGCAGCGGCGACCCAATGGCCGTCGTCGATCGCGATCAGTGCGAGCTCGGGCTCGCTCAAGATCACGGTGTCGGGGTTCTGCATCTCGGCCGCCAACTCGACGGCTTGCGCGAAGACGTCGCGTGCGGCGCCGACGTCTCCTGACAGGATGAGGGCGGAGCCCCAGAGGTGCAGGGCCTGGTCCCGCCACGGGCTCGTCAGCGGCTCGTGCTCCATGGCGTAGGCGGCATCGACGACGACCTGCCGGAACCCGTGGACGCACATCGCCGCACGCACCATGGCCCGCGCGGATTCGAACAGCACACGGTCCTCGTCGGGGAAGGCGCTCGCGTCGACCTCGTCGAGCAGCCGCGCCCATTTCTCCCCTTCCCGCACCTCGCCGAGCAGGACGGCGGTCCACGCCCTCGACACCACGAGCGCAGGATTCGCGGTGAGCACGTCGTCGCCCAGATCGTCCAGCCACCGCCGCGTCGTCATG
Source organism: Microbacterium sp. NPDC058062 (assembly GCF_042885375.1). NCBI lineage: Bacteria > Bacillati > Actinomycetota > Actinomycetes > Micrococcales > Microbacteriaceae > Microbacterium > Microbacterium sp. NPDC058062. The sequence goes on along the minus strand of NZ_JBHVSC010000002.1, from coordinate 206,542 downwards.
ACCTGGCCCTGTCCGTACATCGCGAGGCCGAGGTCGGCGACGAGCGCGGCCGCCCGTTCCGATTCGTTCGCCTGGAGGAGGTGCTCGACTGCGAAGGCGGGCGCACCCTGCTCCTCGTGCCAGGTCGCTGCGCGCCGGTGCAGGCCCGCGGCCGCCTCGGAGCCTTCGACGCGTTCCAGTTCGGCGAGCAGGTACTCGCGGAACAACGCGTGGAAGCGGAACCAGCTGCGTTTCCGGTCCATCGGGACGAGGAACAGGTTGGCCCCTTCGAGTTCGTTGAGCCGGCTCCGCGCGTCGTCGATCTGCAGCACGGAGTTGCACGCCTCCGGCGAGACCCGCTCGAGGACGGCGCTGCGGCGCAGGAATCGCTGGGTCGTCTCGGGAAGCCGCGAGATGCACTCGCGGTAGAGGTAGTCCGCGACGTAGCGTTCGTCGCCGGTCACGGTCGTGGCGTCCCCGCCGGCACGCGCGACGAGAGCGCACAGGTACAGACCGGTGGGCCAGCCTTCGCACTTCGCGACGATCCCGGCGAGGTCGGTCGCAGCGACGCCCGACGCGCCGGCCTCCTCGAAGAGCACGCGGGCATCATCGACATCGAGAGACAGATCCTCGGCCGAGATCTCCCAGACGACGCCCTGCGTCCGCAGCCGCGCGAGAAGCGCAGGCGCCTGACGGCCCGCGAGGACGACCTGCGAACCGGCCGGCACTCGCGTGAGGATCACTTCGAGCGCGTCCTGGCATGCCGTCGAGCCGACGAGGTGAAGGTCATCGATGATCAGGACGAAGTCGTCGGGTGCCGAGGCGACGGCTGCCGCCAGAAGCGGGGCGGAGCGACCGAGCGCCGTCGCGCCGATGCCGCGCATCTCGTCGACGACGGCCGCCGCGACCGACGAGAAGCTCGAACACGCCGACGCGACGATCGGCAGCAGGGTCGCGGGGTCGTCGTCGGTGCGCTCCAGTGAAGCCCAGGCGACCTTTCGCGTCTCGGTGGCGGCCCACTCCGCGAGCATCGTGGACTTGCCGTACCCGGCGGGAGCGGCGATGGAGACGACTCGGGCAGCACTGGCGCGGGCGCGGGCGATCTGGCGTTGTCTGCTGACAGCATTCGTTCGCCAGGGTGGAACCCTGGTCTTGCTCTCGAGCAGCACCGCCTGCAGATCGCGTCCCCCCAGGGCCGAGTCTCGGAGCATGTCCGGCACGGTGGGCATCCTATGGGGCCCGGTGAAACCACCACAAACCGGCCGCCCGCGAATGACGACTCGACGAGACCGATACGGTCGTAGTCGGTTGCGGAGCACCTGCTCCGGCCGGAGAACTGAGGGGGAACGATGACGTCCACGCTGCCCGTAGGAGGACTGCCCGAGCTGGAGTGGACGCACCGCCCATCCGAGGCGCGGTACGACGAGCAGACCCGTGCCCTCGAGCTGACCTGCGCCGCCGGCGTCGACTGGACGAACGACGCGGCCGGCGCACCGCCGCAGCACGAGGCATCCAGTCTCTCCTTCGTCGCCCCGGCGTCGCCGTTCACGCTGCAGGCGCGCGTCGAGGTGGTCGGTGAACGCACGACATTCGACGCCGGTGCGCTGACGATCTGGCGCGACAGCGACCACTGGGCGAAGCTCTGCTTCGAGTTCTCCCCACAGGGCGAGGCAATGGTCGTCAGTGTGGTCACGCGCGGCCTGTCGGACGACGTGAACTCTGCGGTCGTCGCGGACCGGGCGGTGTGGCTGCGGATCGCCTCGCTGGGCGGGGATGCCTGGGCCTTCCACGCCTCTCAGGACGGCGTCCGGTGGGACTTCGTCCGGCTGTTCTCGCTCGCCGGCGGCTCCGCGCCCGTTCGGGTCGGCTTCATGGCGCAGGCACCGCTCGGCGACGCTTGCACCGCAGTGTTCGACCAGATCGATCTGCGCGAGACCCTCGTCTCGGATCTCCGCGACGGATCGTAGACGGATGCTGCGCCTATGAGCGGGCGCGCGTGCCGCCGCGTCGGGCGGCCAGGTACTCGGCGGGCATGCCGGGGCCGATGCGGATCGCGACCTCGTCCGCCGGCACGGCTCCGCACTGGTCGCACGTCGCCGTGGCGTGGATCGAGTTGTCGCACACCGAGTGGCGGTAGAGGATCGGGGGATCGATCGGCGACGCCCACTCGTCGCCCCACTCCGTGAGCGCGATGAGCGAGACGGCCAGTGCCCGGCCTTTCGGCGTGAGCACGTAGTCGGCGGCGCCGTCGCGCTGCATGATGCCCGCCCCGACGAACGACTCCAGTCGCGAGGTGAGGACGTTCGTCGCGATGCCCAGGTTGTGCTGGAAGTCGCCGAATCGCGTCACGCGCGCGAACAGCGCGTCGCGGATGATGAGCAGGCTCCAGCGTTCCCCCACCATCTCGAGGGAGCGTGCGATCGAGCACACCTGTGTGTCGTACGTCTTGCCGAGCATGGGTCGAATCTATCACTTGCGTGATGCAAGCAGCAGGGCTATGGTCGCTTGCATCACGCAAGTCATCGATCCGATCGGGTCGCGAGCAAGGGAGCAGGAAGCATGACCGCGAGCTTCACCACGACGATCACCGTGGACGCCTCGGCACAGGACGCGTTCGACGCGATCAACGACGTCTCGGGCTGGTGGGGCCGCACCACCGGTTCGACCACCGAGGTGGGCGGCGAGTTCGTCTACGTGGTCCCGGGACTGCACTACAGCGGATTCCGGGTCACCGAGCTGGAGCCCGGCCGCCGTGTGGCGTGGCTGGTCACCGGCAGTCACCTCGACTTCGTCGCCGACAAGCAGGAGTGGAACGGCACGACCGTCCGCTTCGACATCCTCGAGGGGGAGGGCGGCACCCGCGTCGTCTTCACCCACGACGGGCTCACGTCCGACGACGACTGCTACGACATCTGCACCAACGCGTGGGGGATGTTCGTGAACGGCAGCCTCAAGGCGCGCATCGAGACGGGCGAAGGTGCGCCGTACGTCTTCGGCGGAGACGAGGAGCTCACCGCCGCGGACCACGACGAGCTGCACAGCCAGGTGGCGGCGGCCAAGGCGCGTGTCGGGGGTGCCGTTTAGAGTGCGCCCATGCCGGAGCGGGTGGAACTGTGGTGGGCGAGACGCCAGTTCTCGAAGGGCGTCGACGTGCCGTACCCGGTGGGCACCTACCGGACGCAGTGGGCGGCGTATCCCGCGCTGATCCGGCAGTACCACCCCGATCTGAATGCGGGCATCACCCTCACCCAGGTGCCGCCTGCCGCTGATGTGCTGCTGCTGTGGCAGTGCGAAGCGGGGCACACGTTCGCCGCGACTCCGTCGGAGCAGCGAGACCGGCCAGGCCGCGAGAGACGCCGGTCGGCCTGGTGTCCGGACTGCTCCGCGCTGGCCAGCCCGCCCCGCATCGTCCCCCGGGCGGCGCCCGGCGCGGAACGCGCACCGCGTCGCAAGCCTCCGCGCACACTGTGCGCCAAGACGCCGGATCTTCCCGTGGGGGAGCCGTTCGTGAGCGTGTGCGCGCCGAAGCCGGCGTCGGCGGTGGAAGCGCGGATGCGTGCGGATGTCTTCGCGATGCTGGCCGTGACGCCCGGCTTCACCGCGATCCGGACGCTGCGGCCCTTCTTCGATCACCTCGAGGTGTGGCCCGACATCCTCTTGCCGGAGCTCCGGATCGCGCTCGAGTACGACACCGTCGGCAAGCACGGTCTGGAGCACGTCGGCAAGCGCGAGGAGGCCGACCGGCGCAAAGACCGGGCGGTGCGCGCCGCGGGGTGGGAGATGGTCCGCGTGCGCACCGGCAAGCTCGAGCCGCTCGGTCCGCACGACATCGTGATGTCGGCGTGGACCACGCGAAGCGGGCCGGTCCTCCTCGATGCGCTGCGCGGCATCCGCGGTGCGCTCTTCGTCGATGCCTACCTGAAGTGAGTCCGCGCGTTCGGCGCGCGGGTGTCGGAGGTCGTCGTTACGGTGGTGGGCGGAGGGGACATGAAGACGAAGAGACTCGCCCGCACCGCATCGCGTCTGCCGCGCCGGGGCCACGTTCTGGTGACCGTGTCGGTGGTCGACGAGAACGGGTTCACGTCCCAGTACGAGACCGTCGAGGTGCCCGTCGGGGCGCTGCGCGACGGCGTCGCCGCGATCCATCTCGCCGCGGTCGATGCTGCGGCTGAGGCCGACAGCCGCAGCGCGTAGCCCGAACGCATCCACTGTTGCGCCGGTGCTTCTCGCGTCCTAGAATCGAACATAGATTCGATGAAGGAGGGGCATCATGCGGATGGTGGCACGTGAGGATGTTCAGGTGTGGTGCGAGCATGGGCGGCCGGTGCGACTCGTCGTCGACCATGAGCGGTGGCGCATCATCGACACTCCGACCCGCAGCGACGGCGGCCGGCTCTTCCAGAGCTGGCGGTTCACGGCGCGCAGCGACGTCGACCACCGCACGCGCGTGATGGACGTCGAAGAGGTCGACGGTCACTGGATGCTCGTCGCCGCGTGGGAGTGAGCACAGGCGCCCCGCCACGCGTCAGTCTGCCGAAAGCGAGAAGATCCGGCGAACTTCACTGCTCGGCCTGAGTCAACCCCCTTGAAACCTGAATCGTCCGTCAGGTAACGTCCCGCAGGGCGGTTCCCCACGAGCCGCTTCCGCGCTCTACAAGGAGGTACCAGCGCATGGCATCACCCCAGACACCCCCGGCCTCGATGAAGCAGTCGAGTCTGCGGCGGGTCGTCACGGCCTCGATGGCGGGCACCGTCGTCGAGTGGTACGAGTTCTTCCTCTACGCCACGGCCGCGACGCTCGTCTTCAACAAGATCATGTTCCCGCCGTCGGACGACCCATACGCCCCCATCATCGCGGCGTTCGTCACCTACGCGGTGGGCTTCATCGCCCGGCCCCTCGGCGGCATCGTGTTCGGGCACTTCGGCGACAAGTACGGGCGCAAGAAGCTGCTGCAGTTCGCGATCATCCTCGTCGGCGTGGCGACCTTCCTGATGGGATGCCTCCCCACGTTCGACATGATCGGCTACTGGGCGCCCGCGCTCCTGGTGGCACTGCGCTTCGCGCAGGGCTTCGCCGTCGGCGGCGAGTGGGGCGGGGCCGTGCTGCTCGTCGCGGAGCACTCGCCGAACAAGACGCGCGGTTTCTGGGCATCGTGGCCGCAGGCCGCCGTGCCGATCGGGAACCTGGTCGCGACCGTCGTCCTGCTCGTGCTCAGCCGCACGCTGACCGAGGAGCAGTTCCTCGCGTGGGGCTGGCGCATCGGCTTCTGGCTGTCGGTCGTGATCGTCGCGATCGGCTACTACGTCCGCACGCGGGTGACCGACGCCCCGATCTTCCTCGAGGTCCAGAAGGAGGTCGAGCAGTCCAAGGCGCTGCGCTTCGGCGTGCTCGAGGTGATCAAGCGCTACCCGCGCGGTGTGCTGACGGCGATGGGCCTCCGCTTCGCGGAGAACATCATGTACTACCTCGTCGTGACCTTCTCGATCACGTACCTGGCGGTGGCGCTCGAGGTCGACACGGCAGAGATCCTCGGTCTCCTGGTCATCGCGCACATCGTGCACATGATCGTCATCCCGCTCATCGGCGGGCTGACCGACAGGATCGGCCGCATGCCCGTGTACCTCATCGGCACGCTCGGCGCGGCGGCGTGGGGTTTCGTGGCCTTCCCGATGTTCGACACACGCAACCCGGTGATCATCGTCGCCGCGATCTGCCTCGGCCTGTTCATCCACGCCTTCATGTACGCGCCGCAGCCCGCGATCATGTCGGAGATGTTCCCGACGCGCATGCGGTACTCCGGCGTCTCGCTGGGCTACCAGGTGACGTCGATCGTCGCCGGCTCGCTGGCGCCGATCATCGCGACCGCGCTCCTGGCCAGCACCGGCTCGTACATCCCGGTCGCGGTCTATCTCGCGATCGCCGCCGCGATCACGCTCATCGCGGTCATCTCGATGCGCGAGACGAAGGGGTCGTCGCTGCACGAGCTCGACCGTATCGACGAGGAGAAACTCGCCGCCGAGAAGGAGTCGGTCGGCGCGTGAAGCCCACCCGGACCGCCTCGCCACGTTGTGGCGGGGCGGTCCGCCGTTCCCGCCGGCAGGGCGGCGAGTCGTGCGTCGCTACGCGCCCTGCGGGCTGCGGCGCACGCCCGGCATGGTCTGCGGGCGCAGCACCATCGCGGTCGTGATCCCGAGGAGCACGATGCCGATCGACTCGACGATCACGGTCTGGGGCACGAGGGTGAAGTCCCAGGTCTCGTGGATGCCGAACAGCCCCACGGTGAGCGCGAGGAAGAGCGCCCCGAGCGTGGCGATGAGGAACAGCAGGCTCAGCACGGTCACGAGCTGCAGGAGCCGACCGCGCAGGAGCAGCATCCCCGCCGCGAGGACGAGCCCGGCCACGGCGTTCAGGATGAACATCACCCCCAGCAGGCCTCCGACGCCGTTCAAAGCGAGATAGAGATGGATGCCGCCCGTGGCGAGGAGGGCGATCGCGCTGAGGATGCGCATGGTCCAGAGCGCCCGCCCGCTGGATTCGGTCATGGTCCTACCTGCTCTCTTCCGGAGGCGAGGTCGACGCCTTCTCGAGGGAAACGAGCGGGGCGCCGGCGAGGTTCAAACGCACGAGCCAGAGCACGTCGCGGCCGAAGGACTCGAGGATCAGCAGCAGCGCCGCGACAGCGACGAGGATGTTCAGCGCGGGCGGCAGCAGCTGCGACGCGACGAGGGCGAGAGCGACGCCGCAGGCGGCCGTGACGACCTTTCGCCAGTACCGCGGCGGCAGCGTGTGGTTCATCCACGGCAGCGCGAACCCCGCGACCACGAACGCGTACCTGAGCAGGCCGATCGTGAGCACCCACCAGCCCAGGTATCGCACGTCGTACACGCACAGCACCAGCAGCAGGAACGCGTCGACCTCCATGTCGAAGCGCGCACCCAGTTCGCTCTCGCTGCGGGTGCGGCGCGCCACGTAGCCGTCGACGCCGTCGAGGGCGAGCGCCACGGCGACGAGCGCGACGAGCAGAGCCGTCGGCACCGCGCCCGCGAAGGAGGTCACCACCAGGGCGGTCACGAGTCCCACGAGCATGGACCGCGTCGCGGTGACCGCGTTCGCCGGGCCGAAGCGCTCGACCCCACCTCGACGGATGCCCCTCATCAGGAGCGCCGTCGACACGATGAGGTAGCCGACGCCTGCCGCCCACGCCGCAGCGGGCAGCCGGACCGTCGTCCCGATCGCCGCCAAGCCGGCGATTCCGGCCGCGACCCACCACCAGGGCACCCACTGAACTTTTCCCATGCGCGCTCCGTGTACTCCTCATGGCGGTCACGGGGAACACGACACAGGGACCCGCTGAGGTTCACCGCGAGTTTCCGGATGCAGCGACCGCCTGGTGGACGGTCGGCGCCGGGCGGGGGGAGTTCCGACGCGAGCCGCTGCCCGGCGTGGTCGACGGCGAGGCGTCGGTGCGCACCCTCTTCACCGGCGTCAGCCGCGGCACGGAGGCCCTCGTCGCCCGGGGCGAGGTGCCCGCGTCGGAGCACGAGCGCATGCGCGCACCCTTCCAGGCAGGGGACTTCCCCTTCCCGGTGAAGTACGGGTACCTCAACGTCGGAACCGTCGAACACGGGCCCGCCGCGCTTCGAGGCCGCACCGTGTTCTCGCTGTTCCCGCACCAGTCGCACTTCGTGGTCCCCGCGGAGGCGCTCCATCCGGTCCCCGACGCCGTCCCGCCGCGCCGGGCGGTGCTCGCGGGCGCGGTGGAGACCGCGGTCAACGTGCTGTGGGATGCCGCCCCCCTCGTCGGCGACCGGGTGGTCGTCGTCGGCGCGGGCATGATCGGGTGCGCGATCGCGCGCGTGGCGCGCGGCATCCCGGGTTCCGATGTCACCCTCGTCGACGTCGACCCGGCGCGCGCGGCGACCGCCGCGGCGCTCGGCGTCGGCTTCTCGCTCGCGACGGAGGAGATCGCACCCGCCGACGTGGTGATCGAGGCCAGCGGCGCCGGCGCCGGACTGCAGCTGGCGCTCGGCCTCGCGCCCACCGACGGCGAGGTGATCGTCGCCAGCTGGTACGGCAGCCGCCCGGTCTCGCTGGAGCTCGGCGCCGACTTCCACTCCCGCCGCATCGCCCTCCGGCCGAGTCAGGTCGGTGAGGTCGCCGCACGCCGGAGAGGTTCCCGCACGACGCGCAACCGCCTTGCGCTGGCGCTGCGACTTCTGGAGGATCCTGTGTTCGACGAGCTTCTGGCGGGCGCCTCGACGTGGCGGCAGCTGCCCGAGGTCACCGCCGCGCTCGCCGACGGCACCGCCGGCGAACTGTGCAACACGATCGATTGGACTGCCGAATGAGCTTCAGCGTCACCGTCCGCGACCACATCATGATCGCGCACAGCCTGCGCGGCGACGTCTTCGGCCCCGCGCAGCAGCTGCACGGCGCGACGTTCCTCGTCGACGCGACGTTCCGCGCCGACGAGCTCGACGCGCACGGCGTCGTCGTCGACATCGGCCGCGCGAGCGAGGTTCTTCGCGACATCGTCGGCGCGCTGACCTACCGCAACCTCGACGACGACCCCGACCTGCAGGGGATGAACACCACGACCGAGCGGCTGTGCCAGATCATCGGCGATCGCCTGGCCGCGCGTGTGAAGGACGGTGGCGTCGGCGAGGCCAACCTGAGCGGCATCGTCGTGACACTGCACGAATCGCACGTCGCGTGGGCCTCCTACGAGGTTTCGCTGTGACGGATGCCCCGTCCCTCCGTTTCGTCGTCCCCGCCGGGGTCGACGACCCCCGGCGCGTGAGCGGCGGCAACGTCTACGACCGGCACATCCGAGACGGTCTCCGCCGCCGCGGCTGGGACGTCGACGTGCGTGAGGCGGCGGACGCGGGGGGCGCAGCATCCGTCCTCCGTGACGCGCCCGACGGATCGCGGGTGCTGGTCGACGGACTCGTGGCCGGATGGGCGCCGGCCGCGGTGGAGGAGGCGGCGGGGCGGCTGCGACTGACGGTGCTCGCCCACATGGTGACGGCGGCCTTCGCGGACGCCACGGATGCTGCGATCGACGCCGAACGGCGGGCCTTCGCGTCCGCACACGACGTGATCGTCACGAGTGACTGGACGGCGGACGAACTCGCCCGACGTGGGCTGGCGAACCCGGATCGCACGGTGGTCGCCGTTCCGGGAGCCCGCCCGGCAGAGCCGTCGACGTCGGCCGCCGACGGTGAGCTGCTGTGCATCGGCGTGATCGCCCCGCACAAGGGGCAGGACACGTTGCTCGCCGCGCTCGCCCGAGTGGCCGCCGACGACTGGAACTGCACGATCGTCGGCTCGACAGAGGTCTTCCCTGAGTTCGCGGCGAGGATCGCGCGACAGGCGGCCGCCCTCGGTGGCAGAGTTCGACTCGCCGGCGTGCTCGACGGCCCCGCCCTCGCCGACGAGTACCGGCGCTGCGCACTGCTGATCGCCCCGTCCCGCGTCGAAAGCTCCGGCATGGCGATCGCCGATGCGCGAGCACGGGGGATCCCCGTGCTCGCCGCCGAAACCGGCGGCATCCCCGATGCGCTCGCCGGCGGGGGAGGACTGCTCGTCCGTGCCGGCGACCCGGCCGCCCTCGCCGAGGCGCTGGACGCGTGGCTCTCGGACCCGTCCCTGCGTGCGCGCCTGCGCCGCGAGGCGCTCGCCGCGCGCGCGACCCTGCCGACGTGGCGCGACACCGTGAGTCGTGTGGCCCAGGCACTGGAGGCGGCATGACCACGATCTCGACGGCGACGGCCGGGTGGCTCGCGCTTCGGGCGCCCGCCGACGACGATGCGCGCTCGGCCGACCTCGCCCACGATCTGGCGCGGCTGATCGTGCCTGGCCCGGAGCCGGCGCCGGTCGTGCTGCACGACCTCGGCGCAGGCACCGGTTCGATGACGCGGTGGCTCGCTCCGCGACTGCCGGGGCCCCAGCGGTGGGTGCTCCGCGACGGCGACGCCGACATCGTGGAGCATCTCGACCTGCGCACCGTCGTCGACGAGGTGGGCCGCCCCGTCGCCGCGGACGTGGTCGTCGAGCATCTCGCCTCGCTGCCGATCGACGCCTTCCACGGTGCGGCGGCGGTGACGGCATCCGCTCTCCTCGATGTGCTCACCGAGGCCGAGGCCGCCCATGTCGTCTCCGCCTGCGTCGCCGCGCGTACTCCGGCGCTGTTCAGTCTCACCGTGACCGGCTCCGTGCGGCTCCGTCCCGCCGAGCGTCCGGACGAGGTCGAGCGGGCCATCGAGTCCGCCTTCAACGACCACCAGCGGCGTGACGCGTCGGGGCGACGGATGCTGGGACCCGACGCGGTGGCCGTGGTCGCGGGTCTCTTCGCCGACGCCGGCTGGAACGTCCGCACAGCGGTGACCCCCTGGCGCCTCGCGCATCGCGACACGGCGCTCATCGGCGAGTGGCTGGACGGCTGGATCGAGGCCGCGGCCGAGCAGCGTCCCGAACTCGTGTCCGATGCCGGCGCGTATCGCGAGCGTCGGCTGGCGCAGGCCGCGGCCGGGCGGCTGCGCGTGACCGTCTCCCACCAGGATCTGCTGGCATGGCCGGGCTGAGCAGGATCCCCCCGCGTGTGCGGTCGTGGCTCCGGATCGCTGCGGCGCTGGCCGTCGTCGCCGGCACGATCGCCGTCGTCGGCGTCGGACCGTTTCTGCACGGGCTGGCGTCGATCTCGCCGGCCACGATCCTCGTCGCGGTGGCGCTCGCCGCCGTCGCCACGGCGGCCGCCGCGTGGCGCTGGCGCATCGTCTCGGCGGGCTTCGGCCTGCCGCTCCCGTGGAGCGAGGCCTTCACCTCGTATTACCGGTCCCAGTTCCTGAACACCGTCCTGCCCGGGGGAGTCGTGGGTGACGTCCACCGGGCCTACGTCCACGGACAGCACCACGAACGCGTCGACCTCGCCGCCCGTGCCGTCGCGGCGGAACGCGTGGCCGGGCAGCTCGTCCAGGTCGCGCTCACGCTCGCGATCCTGCTGCCGCTGGGGCTGGCGTCGCCGCTGGCACCGCTCGCGTGGATCAGCGGTGCGATCGTCGTGGTCGCGATCGCCTTCCTGGGAGTGGTCGCCGCGACCCGGCGCGGTCGCGCCGCACTGTCGCGGGAGTACCGGATGCTGCGCCCCGTGCTGACACGGCCCGCCGCGCTGTGCGCGATCGCGGCCGCATCGATCGTCGTGGTCGCCGCGCACGCCACCACCTTCGTCGTCGCGGGGTATGCGGCGGGGGTGCACGCCGGCGCGGACGAGCTCGCCGTCGTGGCGCTGATCGTGCTCGGCGCGGCCGCGATCCCCGTCAACGTCGGCGGCTGGGGGCCGCGCGAGGCGGTCGCCGCCTCGGCGTTCGCGCTCGCGGGACTCGGCGCGGGTGCCGGCGTCGCCGTGTCGACCGCGTTCGGCGTGCTCACCGTGGTCGCCGTCCTGCCGGGCGCGCTCGCGCTGGTCGCCGACCGCTTCCGATCGGTGCCCGCGAGGAGCATCATCGGGAAGAGGAGATCCGCATGAGCGAGCGCCCGTACGTCACCCTCAGCTGCGCGATGTCGATCGACGGATACCTCGACAGTGCCGAGCCGCACCGGCTCGCGATGTCGAACGCCGCCGATCTCGACCGCGTCGACGACGTGCGCGCTCTTCACGACGCGATCATGGTCGGCGCATCGACCGTGCGACGTGACAACCCCCGCCTGCTGGTGCGGGATGCCGCGCGCCGCGCGCGACGGCGGGCTGCGGGGCGTCAGGAGTCCCCGGCGAAGGTGACGGTCACCGCGAGCGGGGACCTGTCGGCCGACGCCGCGTTCTTCACGACGGGCGAGGGGCCCCGCATCGTCTACTGCCCGCGCGAGCGCGCGGCGGAGCTCTCCGCCCGGCTCGGCCATCGTGCGGTCGTGGTGGGGATCGGCGACGAGTGCGTCACGATGGACGCTCTCCTCGACGACCTCGGCGCCCATCACGGGGTGCGCAGCCTCATGGTCGAGGGCGGCGGCACGGTGCTGACCCAGTTCCTCGGTGCCGACCTCGTCGATGAGCTGCACCTCGTGGTCGCACCGTTCTTCGTCGGCGAGACCGGAGCTCCGCGGGTGGTCGGACCCGCCGCCTATCCCTGGACGGCCTCACGTCGCGCGCATCTGGCCGACACGCGTCAGATCGGCGACGTCGTCCTGCTGCGCTACGCGCTGTCCGACCGCTTCGGCATGCTCGACCCGGATCCGGATCCCGAGCCGACGGGAGCCGGACGCGTCGCCGTCGAACACCCGTGAGCACGATGTCCCGCCCGCAGGTCGCCCCGGTCTGGCGCAGACGGCTCGCGCTCGGCGGCGCGATCGCCGCCCTGGTCGTGCTTCCCCTCATCCCGGGTGCCCTCGCGACCGGGTCGGTCGTCGACCTCGTCCGCATCCCGGTCGAATCGATCGTGGTGCTGCTCGTGCTGGCGCTGATTCCGCGCCGGATGCTGCGTCGCGCCGTCGCGGCGGCCTTCGGGGTGTTCGTGGCCGTCGCCGTCCTCCTCGCGAGCATCGATCGCGGCTACGAGGCGGCGCTCGGCATCCATTTCGTTCCGCTCGACTGGCTGCAGCTGGGCGACGCATACGGCGTCGTCGCCTCGGCGATCGGGCCGGCGCCGGCCAGTGCCGTGTTCACCGCGGCCGTCGCCCTGATCGTCGCCGTGGGGTTCGCTGCCGGCTGGGCTGCGCTCCGCGTCGACGCCGCGCTGCGACGTCAAGGCGATCGCGGGCGCACCGTGCTCGCCGCCGTCACCGCGGCCTGGATCGTGATGGCGGCGGTGGCGCCGCCCCTGCGGATCCAGGATCCGGTCGCGGCTGCAGCATCCGCCACATCCGTCGGCTCAGCGGTGTCGCGCACCGTGTCGGCGCTCGAGACCAGGGCCCGGGTCGCCCGCGACGTCGCCGACGATCCATTCGCCGCGGTTCCGGCGCCGGAGCTGCTGACCGCATTGCAGGGCAAGGACGTGCTGTTCGTGTTCGTCGAGAGCTACGGGCGCGTCGCGCTCGAAGGCGACGGCATCTCGGACGGGGTGAACGACGTCCTGCGCCGTGGCGACGAGACGCTCCGGTCCGACGGGTATGCGACGCGGAGCGCCTGGCTGACGTCGCCGACGTACGGCGGAGTGAGCTGGCTGGCGCACTCGACGCTGCAGACGGGGGTGTGGGTCGACTCCCAGGCGGTCTACGACCTGGTGGTGCGGACCGATCGGCTCACGCTGAGCGCGGCGTTCGGCCGCGCGGGCTGGCGCACCGTGAGCGACGTCCCGTCGAATCGGCATCCGTGGGACGTCGGGACGTCGTTCTACCACTACGACACGCTGCTCGACGCGACGAACGTCGGCTACCGCGGCCCTTCGTTCGGCTACGCGCGCATCCCCGACCAGTACACGCTCAAGCACTTCGCCGACCAGGTGCTCGCGCCTTCGGACCTGCCCGTCATGGCGGAGCTCGACCTGGTGTCGTCCCACACGCCGTGGGCGCCGCTTCCCGAGCTCGTGCCGTGGGCCGAGGTGGGAGACGGATCGATCTACGACGACCAGCCCGCGCGGAGTCAGCAGGCGAGCGAGGTCTGGAAGGACCCGAAGACGGTCCAGCGCTACTACGGGAAGTCCGTCGAGTACACGCTCGGGTCGATGCTCTCCTTCCTCGAGAACGTCGACGATCCGAACCTGGTCGTGGTCATGCTCGGCGACCATCAGCCGGCCGCGATCGTGAGCGGCGAGGGCGCCAGTCGCGACGTGCCGATCAGCATCATCGCGAAGGACCCGGCGGTCTTCGACGCGATCGCCGACTGGAACTGGACTGCGGGCCTGCGACCGTCGGACGCGTCGCCGGTGTGGCGCATGGACGCCTTCCGCGACCGCGTCTTCACGGCGTACGGCTCTGCCGGGTGACGCCCCCTGTCCGCGTGCCCCGCCCGCTGGCAGGATGACGGCATGACGTTCACCCTGCGCGTGCCCGAGCCGCGCGACGCGGCCGAGATCGCTGCGCTCCACGTGGCGACGTGGCGAGAGACCTACACCCACCTCCTGCCCGCCGGCTTCTTCGACGACGAGTTCGTGCACGGGCGGCAGAGCATGTGGACGCGCATCCTCGACAACCCCCGCGACGAGTGGCGCGTGTGGATCGCCGAGAGCGAGGGTCGCATCATCGGCTTCGCGACCTCGGGACCGGGCCTGGAGTTCGACGGGGCGCCGGCGCCCTGCGAGCGCCAGCTGTACATGCTCTACGTCGCGGCCGCCGATCACGGCGGAGGAGCAGGGCAGGCGCTGCTCGACGCGGTGCTCGACGAGGGCCCTGCAGTCCTGTGGGTGGCGAAGGAGAACCCCCGCGCCATCGCCTTCTACCGGCGCAACGGCTTCGACTTCGACGGCGCCGAGCAGACCGACCCGATGGTGCCGTCGATCATCGACGTGCGCATGCTGAGGTGACCTGCGGGCGCTCGACCTCAGCCTGAGAAGTCCGAGTCGTCGGTCCAGGCGGCGATGTCGACGCCGTGGTTGTCGGGTGACGTGAGGGTCCACCACTCCGGAGCGTGGGAGTCGTCGGCCATCCGCCCGCCGGCCGCCAGCGCCGCCGCGACGCGCGCCTCGACCTGGTCGCGCGGTACGGAGATGTCGATGTGCGTGCGCCCGCGGCCAGGCTTGGGCGGTTCCAAGGGATGGAACCACACGTGCGGGTTGCGGCGCAGCGGGTCGATCGCGTCTTCGCCCCCGAGCGGGTCATAGCCGAGCGCGGCGCTCCAGAACGGCCGGACGTGGGTATCGGGCCCCTGGGCCACGGCGATGCCGACGACCGTGAGCACCGACGGATCGGCTTCCAGGCCCAGCTCGCGGGCGGCGCGTGACACGGATGCCGCGAGGTCGGCATCCGTCCGGCTCAGCGCCCCGTCGCGGCGGCTGAAGGTCTTGACGAAGACGCCCTCGGGGCGGAGGTCGATGTCGGGATAGTGGTCGAGGCCCTCGGCGATGGCGGCGACCTCGGCGACGAGGCGCGCGCCGTGGGAGAGCGATTCGGCGCGGAAGAAGGCATGAGCGCCCCAGTACAGGACCCGCCAGTCCGCCACCCCCTCGGACGCATGGAAGGCGACCGGGCTGATCGTCTCGACCTCCGGGGCGATGGTGCCGTCGCCGAGCGGCGGCTGCGCGAGGATGATGCGCGCCAGCTGGTGCGGACGCGTCAGCTGCGGCCAGTGCCCGGTCGGCAGGTCGACGTAGGTCACGTCGCGCAGGCGCGCGAACTCCTGCACCGGCGGAGCGCCCGCGTCGATCCAGCTCTGGAGGTCGGCGACCGTGTACTCGGTCGCGATGGCCGTGACGGGGATGTCGAGGCGGCGGTCGTCGCCGAGGCGCTGGATTCCGGTGACGACGCCGGCGGGCGAGGGGATCGCGTACGTGCGGAACGCCGTCATGCCGCCGTCGCCGAGGTCGCGCAGATCGGCCTCTTCGAACTCGTTCCACGGCGGCAGCGGGAGCTCGCCGCCCTCCGTCGCGAACCCGTCGAGGAGCGGATCGCCGTCGGCCGTCGGGAAGCCTCCGATGAGGATGAGCCGCGCCACACGGTCGGGGCGTGCGTCGGCCGCCGCGTACACGATGCCCGCGCCCGCGGAGTGGCCGACGAGGACGACCCGCTCGCCGGGCGCCTCGTCGATGGCGGCCACGACCGCCGCGACGTGGTCGGCGAGGGTGATCGCCGAGCGGTCGGCATCGGCCGATCCCATGCCGGGGAGGGTCAGGGGCACGGGCCGATGCCCTTCACGCTCGAGGGCCGGCGCCACCTCGTACCACGCCCACCCGCCCATCCACAGGCCGGCGACCAGGATGATGTCCATTCGTGCTCCTCGCGACTCCAGGGTGATGTCAGTGTCGCGCGCTCCGCCGACATCCGCCACGATTCGGCGCGAAGGGGAATACCAGCATCGCGGGGTCGATTGAAGTTTATACCCCTAGGGGGTATAACGGAGACGTACTTCGACGAGGAGAACACCGTGACCGATCCGCATCGCGACCATGACCACTCCGGGGACGACCACGCGGGACCTGACCACACTGACCACGATCACGCTGCTCATCAGGCCATGAGCGCGACCGCCACGACGGAGCCCACCCACGCGGCGCACGCCGACCACGCCGGCCACGCTGATCACGCCGATCACGCCGACCACATGGGTCACGGCGGGCACTCCGGCCACGGCGCGGACCACGTCGCCCGCTTCCGCCGGCTGTTCTGGATCAATCTCGCCCTCGCGGTGCCCGTGGTCGCGTTCTCGGGCATGTTCGCGATGGTGCTCGGCTACACGCTGCCCGACGCCCCGTGGGTCCGCTGGATCTCGCCTCTGCTGGGCACCGTCATGTACTTCTGGGGCGGCTGGCCCTTCCTGTCGGGCGCCGTATCGGAGCTTCGCTCCCGCAAGCCCGGCATGATGCTCCTCATCGGCCTTGCGATCACTGTCGCGTTCTTCGCGTCGTGGGGCGCGAGCCTCGGGCTGCTGCACCATGAGCTCGAGTTCTGGTGGGAGCTGGCCCTCCTCATCGTGATCATGCTGCTCGGCCACTGGATCGAGATGCGCTCCCTCGCCCAGACGACGTCGGCGCTGGACTCCCTCGCAGCGCTCCTCCCCGACGAGGCCGAGCGCGTGGAGGGCGACAGCATCGTCACCGTGGCACCGTCCGAGCTGCGGCTCGGCGATGTCGTCGTGGTGCGACCCGGCGGCAGCGTTCCCGCTGACGGCCGCATCGTCGACGGCGGCGCCGACATGGACGAGTCGATGGTCACGGGCGAGTCCCGGCCCGTCGCCCGCGGCGTCGGCGACCACGTGACCGCCGGCACGGTCGCCACGGACTCGGGACTGCGGGTCGAGGTGACCGCGATCGGCGACGACACCACGCTCGCCGGCATCCAGCGGCTCGTCGCCGAAGCGCAGAGCTCGACGTCGCGGGCACAGCGCCTTGCCGACCGTGCCGCCGGCTGGCTGTTCTGGTTCGCCCTCGGCGCCGCGGCGCTGACGGCGATCGTGTGGACCGCGTTCGGTCTTCCCGACGAGGCGGTCGTGCGCACCATCACCGTGCTCGTCATCGCCTGCCCCCACGCACTGGGCCTGGCGATCCCGCTCGTGGTGTCGATCGCCACGGAACGTGCCGCGCGCGGCGGCGTGCTGATCAAGGACCGCCTGGCGCTCGAGAGCATGCGCACGATCGGCGCGGTGCTGTTCGACAAGACGGGCACCCTCACGAAGGGCGAGCCCACCGTGGTCGACGTCGCCGCGATCGCCGGCATCGACGCGGACGGCGTGCTGGCGCTCGCCGCGGCGGCCGAGGCCGACAGCGAGCACCCGCTCGCGAAGGCGATCGTGCGCGCCGCCCAGGAGCGCGGCCTCGCGGTCGCCTCCGCGTCCGGGTTCCAGTCGTCGCCGGCGGTCGGTGTGACCGCGACCGTCGACGGGCACGTCGTGCGGGTGGGCGGCCCGCGCCTCCTCGCCGAGATCGAGGCTGCCGACATCGCCGCTGCGGGCGCGTGGCGCGACCAGGGCTCGATCGTGCTGCACGTCGTGCGCGACGGCTCCGTCGTCGGTGGCCTCGCGCTCGCCGACGAGATCCGCCCCGAGTCGCGCGAGGCCGTCGACGCGCTGCACCGGCTGGGCGTCCAGGTCGTCATGATCACGGGCGATGCCGAGCCCGTCGCACGGTCCGTCGCCGAGGCGCTCGGCATCCGTCGCGTCTTCGCCGGCGTGCGCCCGGAGGACAAGGAGCGGAAGGTCGCGGAACTGCAGAGCGAGGGCCTCAAGGTCGCGATGGTGGGCGACGGCGTCAACGACGCCCCCGCGCTCGCGCGGGCCGACGTCGGCATCGCGATCGGCGCCGGAACCGACGTCGCGATCGGATCGGCGGGAGTCATCCTGGCGTCGAGCGATCCGCGCTCCGTGCTGTCGGTGATCGAGCTGTCGCGGGCGAGCTACCGCAAGATGACGCAGAACCTCTGGTGGGCCGCGGGCTACAACCTCATCTCGGTCCCGCTCGCGGCCGGCGTCCTCGCGCCGATCGGCTTCGTCCTGCCGATGTCGGTGGGCGCGATCCTGATGTCGCTGTCGACGGTCGTCGTGGCGCTCAACGCGCAGCTGCTGCGCCGTCTCGACCTCAGCCCCGAACGGAGCGCCCGCGCCGTCCTCGACCGCTGATTCCCTGAACCGGATGCTGCGCCCCGGCGCCGGGGCGCAGCATCCGTCGTCCGTCTCCCGAGAGGTCGCGGGGATAGGGTTTGAGGATGACGACGACTCCTCCCGGCTGGTACGACGACGGTCACGGCGCGATGCGCTGGTGGGACGGCACGCAGTGGACGGAGCACGTCGCTCAGCCCGACCCGGAGGCGTCGCCGGCCCCGACCGAGGCCGAGATCGTCGCCGGGGCCGAGGCCGTTGAGCCGGGCGCGCCGGAGCTGTTCGCGACGGAGCCCGCCTCCCCGGCGGCGCCGCCGTACGCGGTGCAGGAGGGGTACGCGTCGGCCGAGGGGTATCCGCAGGGCGTGTACCCCGGAACGCCCGCAGGCATCGCCCCCGCCGGCGGCGGCTTCGCCGCGGCGACCGAGCCGCGAAGCACCTCGAAGCTCTGGATCGTGTGGGTGGTGCTCGGCGTGGTGCTGCTCGGCATCGTGATCGCCGCCGCCGTCGTGATCCCGCTCCTGCTGCTCTCGGCGTCGACCGCAAACAGCGCCGGTCAGTCCGATGACGAGCGCGCCGCCGTCGCGACCGTGGGCCTGTACGACGACGCGTGGCAGGAGGGCGACTGCGACTCGTTCACCGCCGCCACGTCCGAGGACTTCCGCGACACCGTCGGGCTGCTCGACTGCGCCACCTTCGAATCCCAGGCGACCGCCTTCGACGAGAACTTCGACGACTACGAGATCAAGGTCACCGACGTGGAGACCATCGGCGACCAGGTCGCGGTGACGACGAACGAGACGTACACCGCACTCATCGACGAGAACGGCCAGCCGACCGACCCCGCGCCCGGCGCCACGGTGTACCACTACACGCTCGTCCAGGCAGACGGCGAGTGGGTCATCGACGACCTGTCGTACGAATGACTCCGCCCGAGACGGCGCGCCCTCTCCACGACGCTCGGTTCTACCTCACCTGCATCGGCATCGGCCTGCTCGCAGGGCTGCTGTCGGGCCTGTTCGGCGTGGGCGGCGGCACGGTCATCGTGCCGTTCCTGGTGCTGTTCCTCCGCTTCGACCAACGGCTCGCCGCAGGCACATCGCTCGCCGCGATCGTCCCCACCGCGACGGTGGGCGTCATCTCGTACGCCGTGCACGGCTCGGTCGCCTGGATCCCCGCGCTGCTGCTGGCGGCGGGTGCGGTGTTCGGCGCCCAGATCGGCACGTGGCTGCTCCCGCGGCTCTCGCTGACGGTGCTGCGGTGGGCGTTCGTCGGCTTCCTCGCCGCGGTGATAGTCAGCCTCTTCATCGTGATCCCGTCGCGCGATGCCGAGTTCTCCCTCACCTGGCTGAGCGGAGTCCTGCTCGTCGTTCTGGGTGTGGTCACCGGCATCCTGTCGGGACTGATCGGCGTCGGCGGAGGGATCATCGTGGTCCCGGCGCTCATGGTGCTGTTCGGCACGAGCGACCTCGTGGCCAAGGGCACGTCGCTGCTCATGATGATCCCGACGGCGCTCTCGGGCACGGTCGGCAACATCCGGCGGCGCAACGTCGACCTCGTCGCGGCGGCGGTCGTCGGGGTGGCGGCGTGCACCACGACGGCGCTCGGCGCGTGGGCGGCGACGCTCATCGACCCCTTCGTCGGCAACATGCTCTTCGCCGCGTACCTCGTGATCATCGCGGTGCAGATGGGCCTGCGGGCCTGGCGCGGGCGCCCTCGCCCGGAGGCCGGCCCGGCCGGGTCGGGGGATGCCGCTCGGTAGGATGGCCTGGTGCCAGTGAACCCCGAGCTCGTCGGCCGCGACTTCCCGCCGACGACCCCCTACCTCGTGGGTCGGGAGAAGGTGCGCGAGTTCGCGCGCGCCGTCTTCGCCGATGACCCGCAGCACACCGACCTCACCGCCGCGCAGGCGCTCGGCTACGCCGACGTCGTCGCGCCGCCGACCTTCGCGATCGTCGTGACCGACGCGACGCTCCAGCAGCTGCTGGGCGAGCCCGACTCGGGCATCGTCCTCAAGAACGTGCTGCACGCCGAGCAGAAGTTCCGCTACTCCCGGCCGATCGTCGCGGGCGACGAGCTCACCGCGAAGCTCTCGGTCACCGGCATCCGTGCCATGGGCGCGGCCGCGATGGTGACGAGCGAATCCGAGATCACGGATGCCGCGGGCGACCACGTCGTCACGACGACGTCCGTCCTGCTCGTGGGGGAGGGCGAGGCATGAGCGCGCTCGAGAACCTGACCGTCGGCGACGTCGTCGCCGAGCGGACCGTGCACCTCACGCGCGAGTCGCTCGTGCGCTACGCCGGCGCCTCCGGGGACTTCAACCCCATCCACTACCGCGATGACGTGGCGTCTGCGGTGGGCCTGCCGGGCGTGCTCGCCCACGGCATGCTCACGATGGGGCTCGCCGTCGGCACGATCGAGTCGTGGGTCGGCGACACCGGCCGCATCCTCGAGTACGGCGTGCGCTTCACCAAGCCCGTCGTCGTCGACCCCGAGACCGGAGCCGACGTGACCGTCGTCGCGAAGGTCGGCGCGGTCGACGAGGAGTCCGCCCGCATCGACCTGACCGTGTCGTTCGAGGGTGCCACCGTGCTCGTCAAGGCGCAGGTGCGCGTCCGGACCATCTGACGCATGCCCGACGTCACCCCCATCCCGCTCGCGCGGCTCACGACGCTGCGCACCGGCGGCACGCCGGAGCGCATGATCGACGCCCACACCGCCGAGGAGCTCGTCGCCGCCCTGCGCGACGTCTGGGCCTCCGGCGACGAGTGGCTCGTGCTCGGCGGCGGGTCGAACCTCTTCGTCGGCGACGAGCCCTTCGACGGCACCGTCGTGCGCGTGCTCACGCAGGGCATCGAACGGATGCCGTCGCCCCTGCCCGGACGCGTGCGGCTCACGGTGCAGGCGGGCCACGACTGGGATGACCTCGTCGGGTTCGCGGTCGCCGAAGGGCTCGGCGGCATCGAGGCGATGTCGGGGATCCCCGGAACCGTCGGCGCCGCCCCCGTGCAGAACATCGGTGCGTACGGCCAGGAGATCGTGCAGACCCTCAGTGAGGTCGAGCTGCTCGACGAGTCGACCGGCGAGGTGTCGACCGTTCCCGCGGCCGAGCTGGGCCTGGGCTTCCGGACCTCCGTCCTCAAGCACCACTACGGCTCGGTGCCCGCGCGGCGCGCGGTGATCCTCTCGGTGACGCTCGACCTCCCCGACATCGGCCAGGGCGCCCGTCGCATCGCCGGCGATCAGCTCCGTACGGCGCTGCGCCTCGGTCCCGACGACGAGACGACCCTCGCGTGGGTGCGTGAGCGCATCCTCGGGACCCGGCGCACCAAGGGCATGGTGCTCGACGCCGACGACCCCGACACGTACAGCGCCGGGTCGTTCTTCCAGAACGCGGTGGTGTCGGCATCCTTCGCCCGCACCCTCCCCGAGGCGTGCCCGCGCTGGCCGGTGCATCCCGACCTCGACCCGGTGCTCGTCATCCCGCTCGCGAACTTCGACGGCTACGTGCCCGCGCCGACCACTGTCGAGTCCGACGTCAAGGTCAGCGCCGGCTGGCTCATCGAGCACGCCGGCGTGCGCAAGGGCTTCAAGCTGCCGCGCTCGCGCGCCGGCCTGTCGACGAAGCACGCCCTGGCGCTCACGAACCGCGGCCATGCGACCGCCGCCGAGCTCGCCGAGCTCGCCCGCTTCATCCAGGGCCGCGTGCAGTCCGAGTTCGGCCTGATCCTCCAGCCCGAGCCCGTCCTGGTGAACGTCGAGCTCTAGCCCCGGGCCGAGGCATCCGCCCGTCCCCTCGTTGGCTCGAGGGTTCGCGGGCGCAGCCAAACTCGAGTCGCCAAGACACGCCGAGCGGGTCGTCCGTTCCTCGGCGTGTTCTGGCTAGTGGCCTCCCGCGCGACCAGGTCCCCGACAGCCGAGTGCGCTCGTGCGCACGGGCGCTCGCGCGCTCCACCGGCGACCCTCAGCATCGTCGGTCGCCAAGACACGCCGGCTCGTCGATCATCATTCCGGCGTGTTGTGGCGACTCGTCGGCGAGGTCGGACCGTGACGTGAGGAGCGACAGAGGGGACGAGGGCGACGGTCAATTGGCGAGATGACGCCGGATGCGCGCAATCACTATGCTCGGGTCGTCGAAGTCTCGCGCGGTCACGACCGTCACGCGATAGCCAAGAGACTCGAGCTCAGCGCGCCGCATCTGGTCCCGGCTCCACTGACCCGGCGTGACATGGTGTTCGCCGTCGTACTCGACCACGACTCGCTCGGAGCGGTACAGCATGTCGACACGCGCGATGAAGCGTCCACGGTGGTAGATCTCGACGTTCGTCTCGGGCATGGGAAGTCCGGCCAGCACGAGTATCGTGCGCAGTTCGGACTCCCGCGGCGACTCCGACCCAGGCGAGCATAGGGACAGGGCCTGCGCGCGGGCGCGGGCACCACTGCCTCGTCCCGCCCGGCTATGCGCCTGCTCGAGCCGCTCGAGCGAGACGACGGGTCGGCGGCGCGAGATGAGATGGTCGGTGACCGCCACGAAGCGAGGCAGGGAGACCGACGTGGCGAGGTCGACCCACGTCCGAGCGGGTGACGTCGCTGGAAGGCCGGCCTTCTCGCACAGGTCGTCGCGGCCGACCTTGAGTGCGCGCCCGGCGACTCCGGCCCGTCGGACCCGATTGGAGGGAAGCGCAACCCCGATCGTCGGCCGCTCGATGGCTTGCCATTCGAGGGCCAAGGGCAGCGGCATCCGGTGAAGGAATGCTGCCGTCGGTCCGCAGGCGAAGGCGTGCATCGGAAGCACCGAGAACAGCAGCGCGAGGCGTTCCAGCTCTGAGAGGGACCGCTGGGCGCGCGCCCCGTGGAAGGGCTTGGCGAGCCGCTTGGCCTGTAGTCGACCGGAGGAGACCCCGAGGCCTCTCGCGCGACGCACGGTGAATGCGTTGCCCAGCTCGGGTGGAAGCTCGCGACTCATGCAGCCAGATTGACGCGCTCGCTGTCCCACGTTCGGCCTGCTCCGGGAAGTCCGTGCAGAGCCCTTCCTTCTCCCCGACTGTGGAGGAGAGCCCCGTCGCGCGCACGTCCTCAGCCTGGGTCTCGCGAGTCGCCAGAACACGCCGGAAGGAGGCCGGACCATACGGCGTGTTGTGGCGATTCGAGGGGCGGCCGAGCCCGGCGGGCGAGGGGGCCGGGTGGGAGGGGCAGGACACAGGACGGGCGGGCGGACAGATAGGAAACGCGGATGCCTCGAGCCCGAGGCATCCGCGTTCCGAAAGGGTTTTACGAGGCGAAGAGGCGCTGCATGCGCTGCACGCCCTCGAGGAGGGCGTCGTCGCCGAGGGCGTACGAGAGGCGCAGGTAGCCGGAGGGGCCGAAGGCCTCCCCGGGGACAACGGCGACCTCGGCCTTCTCGAGGATGAGGTCGGCCAGCTCGAGGGAGGTCGTCGGCGTGACACCCGCCCACTCGCGGCCGAGGAGTCCGCGCACGTCGGGGTAGGCGTAGAAGGCGCCGAGCGGCGTCGGCACCTCGACGCCGTCGATCTTCGACAGCTCGGCGACGATCAGCTGGCGGCGGCGGTCGAAGGCCTGTCGCATCTGTTCGACCTCGTCCTGGGGTCCGGAGAGGGCGGCCAGCGCCGCGCGCTGCGCGATGTTGTTGACGTTCGAGCACAGGTGCGACTGCAGGTTGCCGGCGATCTTGATGGCGTCCTTCGGGCCGACCATCCAGCCCAGGCGCCAGCCCGTCATCGCGTAGGTCTTCGCGACGCCGTTGACGAGGATCGTCTGGCCCGCGGCCTCCGGAACCGCCTCCACGATCGACACGGCGCGCGTGCCTTCGTAGACGAGGTTCTGGTAGATCTCGTCCGAGATGATCCAGATGCCGTGCTCAACGGCCCAGCGGCCGATCGCCTCGGTCTCCTCCAGCGTGTACACCGAGCCGGTCGGGTTCGACGGCGACACGAACACGAGCGCCGTGGTCTTGTCGGTGCGGGCGGCCTCGAGCTGCTCGACGGTGACCTTATAGTCCTGGTCGGCACCGGCGAAGACCTCGACGGGGATCCCGTCGGCCAGGGCGATCGCCTCGGGGTAGGTGGTCCAGTACGGAGCCGGCAGCAGCACCTCGTCGCCGGGGTTCACGACGGTCTGGAAGGCCTGGTAGACGGCCTGCTTGCCGCCGTTGGTGACGATGACCTGCGACTGATCGACCTCGAGACCCGAGTCGCGGAGCGTCTTCGCGGCGATCGCCTCGCGCAGCACGGGAAGACCGGCGGCGGGCGTGTAGCGGAAGTTCGCGGGGTTGTGGAGGGCCTCCGCGGCCGCGTCGACGATGAACTGCGGCGTCGCGAAATCGGGCTCGCCCGCCGCATAAGAGATGACGGGGCGGCCGGCGGCCTGCAGAGCCTTCGCCTTGGCATCGACCTTCAGGGTCGCGGACTCGGCGATGGCGGAGAGCTTGCGGGAGAGCGGTGCGCGTTCTGTCACGGTTCGAGCGTAGTCCGCGTGACGGGAGGCTTCAGCGCCGATTGCGGACGTGTGGCCTGCTCGTGTGCGGGATGCACGTGCGACGCGACGGATCGTCCGATGGGTAAGCGCTCTTCCGGATCGGCCCGGCGACGCGGTACCCTGTGCGTCGTGGACGCCTGGATCTGGGGAGCCGTCGTGCTCGCCATCGTGCTCGTCATCGCCGGTGGGATCGCCTGGTGGCTCGCGCGCGGGTGCGTGCTGACCATCATCGGCGCCACGGGCGCCATCCTCGGCGGCCTCGTCGCCCTGATCAGCCTCGTGCTGCTGCTCGACCCCGACGTCGGTCTGCGCGTCGCGTTCATCGTCACGGTCGGCTCGGGGGTGTGGCTGCTCGCGTGGGCCCTGGCGGGAGGCATCCGCGGTCAGCGCATGCTCCGTGCCGAACAGCGAGCGGATGCCGAGGCTCGCGCAGTGCCGGTCCCGGTGATGGTCGCCTCGCGCCACTGATCCGCGTCACGCCGCCGCGCGGCAGCGAGG
Source organism: Microbacterium sp. NPDC058062 (assembly GCF_042885375.1). Taxonomy (NCBI): domain Bacteria; kingdom Bacillati; phylum Actinomycetota; class Actinomycetes; order Micrococcales; family Microbacteriaceae; genus Microbacterium; species Microbacterium sp. NPDC058062. The sequence goes on along the minus strand of NZ_JBHVSC010000002.1, from coordinate 181,394 downwards.
TGGACGGTGGCATCCACCGAATGGGGGATGCCGTCTCCTGCGGATGACCGCTGGGCGCAGCATCCGTCATCCGTGACGCTGGAAGCATGCAGACACAAGCGGTGCGGGTGCGGAACCTGCGCAAGACGTACGGTGACCGCACGGTCGTCGACGGGGTGTCGTTCGAGATCGAGCGCGGCGAGACCTTCGCCCTCCTCGGGCCGAACGGCGCCGGCAAGTCGACGACCGTCGAGATCCTCGAGGGGTACCGGCGCCGCACGGGCGGCGACGTCGAGGTGCTCGGCGTCGACCCGGCCACGGGTGGGCTCGACCTCAAAGCCCGGCTCGGCATCGTGCTCCAGTCGACCGGCCAGTCCGGCCTCGTCACCGTCCGCGAGCAGCTGCGGCAGTTCGCGGGCTTCTACCCGGACCCGCGCGACGTCGACGAGGTGATCGCGGCCGTCGGCCTCGAGGCGCAGGCGAAGACGCGCATCTCGAAGCTCTCGGGCGGGCAGCAGCGCCGCGTCGATGTGGCCCTCGGCATCATCGGTCGCCCGGAACTGCTCTTCCTCGACGAGCCCACGACGGGCTTCGATCCGCACGCGCGTCGCGAGTTCTGGGAGCTCATCCGCCGACTGCAGGCCGAAGGCACGACCATCGTGCTGACCACGCACTACCTCGACGAGGCGGCGCAGCTCGCCGATCGGGTCGCGGTGATCGCGGACGGGCGGCTGCGCGCGATCGGACCCGTCGCGGGGTTCGGCGGCGCGGCCGCCCGCGTTCCCATCGTGCGCTGGGTGGAGGACGGGATGCTGCGGCACGAGCGCTCCGAGGACCCGTTCGCGTTCGCGACCGCCCTGGCGGCGCGGCTGGGCGAGGCGCCCGCCGAGCTCGAGATCGTGCGGCCGAGCCTCGAGGACGTCTACCTCGAGATGGTCGGTGACACCACCGCGGATGCCGCCGCGGGTGCGGCCGTCGAGAAGAAGGGAGCGGTGCGATGAGCGCCACCGTCGAGAAGACCCGCGCCGCGGGCGCGCGTCGGCGGCGCGCCCGCCGCAACGTCCTGAGCGTGGGCGTCTGGCGCACCCGGTTCGAGCTGATGCAGTACTTCCGCTCGGGCGACACGCTGTTCTTCACGTTCCTCTTCCCGGTCTTCATGCTGGGGCTGTTCAGCGTCGCCTTCGGCTCGGACGGCGACGTGCAGATCGCCCCCGGCGTGCCGCCGATCTCGATGGCCGAGCTGTACCTGCCCGGCATGATCGCCGCGGGCCTGCTGCTGTCGGGGTTCCAGAATCTGGCGATGGACATCGCGATCGAGCGGTCCGACGGCATGCTCAAGCGTCTGGGTGGCACGCCGCTGTCGCCGGTGAGCTACTTCATCGGCAAGATCGGTCAGGTGCTGGTCACCGGAGTGCTCCAGTCCGCCCTGCTGCTGGTGTTCGCGTCGACCGTGCTCGGGGTCGAGCTGCCCACGGAGCCGGCGCGCTGGGCGACGTTCGCGTGGGTGTTCGTCCTCGGCATCACGACGTCGGCCCTGCTCGGCGTCGCGCTGTCGTCCGTGCCGCGCACCGCGAAGAGCGCGACCGCCGTGGTCGTGCCCATCGCCCTCGCGCTGCAGTTCATCTCCGGCGTGTACCTCACGTTCTCGCAGCTGCCGGAGTGGCTGCAGAACGTCGCGGGCCTCTTCCCGCTCAAGTGGATGGCGCAGGGCATGCGCGCGGTGTTCCTGCCCGAGGACTACGCGACGCTCGAGCAGAACGGCGAGTGGAACCTCGCCGGCGTCGCGATCGCGCTCGGCATCTGGCTGATCGTGGGTCTGGTGCTCTCGCGGATCACCTTCCGCTGGATCCGGCGCGACGCGTAGCCTGCGGGTGGGCCGAGGGGAAGAGGGACGATGCTGACGAAGCGCGGGTGGGACGCGATCGTGTCGATCGTGTCGGCCGTCATCGCGATCGCGCTCGTCTTCCTCTTCCCACCGGTCACCCCGGCCCGCACCGTGATCGCGCTCGCCGCCATCGGCCTCTTCGCCCTGGGCTACGCCCTGATCGGCCGCGACGCGATCGAGCCGCCGCGCGCGGCGTGGCGGTACCCCGCCTTCCTGTCGGTGGCGGCCGTCGCGGCCGGGATCGGCGCCGGTGCGGCACCCTTCATGGCGATGCTCCAGACCCTGGCCTACCCGCTGGTGTGGGTCATCGGCGATTCGCGCAAGCGCGGAATCGGCGGCTCGGCCGTCATCGCCGGCAGCGTCTTCGTCGGGGCGAGCTTCGGGTACGGACCGAACCTTGACTCTCTCCTCGCGGGTGCCACCACCGCGGTCTTCTCGCTCTCGTTCGCGATCGCCATCGGCCTCTGGATCGCCCGCATCGCCGAGTACGGCGAGGAGCGCGAACGCCTGCTCGCCGAACTGACGGCGGCGCAGACCGAGGTCGAGGCGCTCAGCCGGGAGCGCGGCGCCTCCGCCGAGCGCGAGCGCCTGGCCCGCGACATCCACGACACCCTGGCGCAGACCCTCGCGGGGCTGGTGATTTTCGCCGAGCGCGCAGGCCGTCAGTCTCGGGAAGGCCAGACGGATGCTGCGGCCACGACGATCGCGACGGTCGAGCAGGTCGCCCGCGACGCCCTCGCCGAGTCCCGTGCGCTCGTCGCCCGCACGGCGGCCGTTCCCCGCGAGGCGGCCTTCGGCGCCGCGGTCGAGCGCCTCATCGAGCGGTTCCGGGAGCACGGGACGGCGCGCATCGCCCTCGACACCGCCGGCGTGGAGGGCGAGCTCGACCGCGAGGCCCAGGTGGTGCTGCTGCGCTGCCTGCAGGAGGCGCTGTCGAACGTGACCAAGCACGCGGCCGCGGCGGAGGTGACGGTGCGCGTCGAGGTCGCGGCGGACGGCGCCGCCGTGCTCGACGTGACCGATGACGGACGCGGCTTCGACACCTCGCGGCCCACGAGCGGGTTCGGGCTCGACGGCATGCGCGAGCGTGTGGCGCTCGCAGGCGGCACGTTCGACGTCGCTTCGACCCCTGGCCACGGCGCGACCCTGACGGTCAGGCTTCCGGCGGTGTCGCAGGACGAACGGGGTGCCGGAGCGCCGGTGCCGGTCATGCCCGCCACGATGGGAGATGCGCCGGCCGAGGCCGTGCGGACGAAGGGAGATCGCCTGTGATCCGGCTGCTGATCGCCGACGACCACCCGGTGGTGCGCGCCGGCCTCGCCGGACTGCTCTCGGATGAGCCCGGCTTCGAGGTCGTGGCCGAGGCATCCGACGGCGATGAAGCCGTGCGTCTCGCGGGCGCGACCCGCCCCGACGTCGTGCTGATGGACCTGCGGATGCCGCACGTCGACGGTGTCGCCGCCACCGCCCGGATCGCCGGGGGAGAGGCGGGCGACCCGCCGCCGCGCGTGCTGATCCTCACCACCTACGAGTCCGACGACCAGATCCTCGCCGCCATCGAGGCCGGAGCGACGGGGTACCTCCTGAAGGCCGCACCGCAGGCCGAGATCGTCGCCGGCATCCGCTCGGTGGCGGCGGGGCAGTCGGCCCTCTCGCCCCAGGTGGCGGTGCGGCTCGTCGAGCGCATGCGGCGGCCGGAACCCGAGACGGTGCTGACCGCGAGGGAGCTCGACGTGCTGCGGCTGGTCGCGACGGGCCACAGCAACAAGCAGATCGCGGTCGTCCTGGGCATCGGCGAGTCGACGGTCAAGACGCACCTGCTCAAGGTGTTCGAGAAGCTCGGCGTCGCCGACCGCACGCGCGCCGTGACCCTCGCGATGGAGCGCGGACTGCTCGTCCAGCGCTGACGACGCGAACGACGGATGCTGCGACCCGGCCGGGTCGCAGCATCCGTCGTTCTCCAGGCTCAGCCGAACTGGTTCATCGTGTTGTGCTGACCGCCGGCCTTGAGGGCGGCGTCGCCGGCGAAGTACTCCTTGTGGTTGTCGCCGATGTCGCTTCCCGCCATGTTCTGGTGCTTCACCGTGGCGATGCCCTCGCGGATCTCGCGACGCTGGACGCCCTTCACGTAGGCGAGCATGCCCTCGTCCCCGAAGTAGCCCTTCGCGAGGTCATCGGTCGACAGGGCCGCCGTGTGGTACGTCGGCAGGGTGATCAGGTGGTGGAAGATCCCGGCGCGGGCGGCGCCGTCACGCTGGAAGGTGCGGATCTTCTCATCGGCCACCCGCGCGAGCTCGGTGTCGTCGTACGCGACGTTCATCAGGTCGCCACGGTCGTAGGCCGAGACGTCCTCGCCCTGCTCGGCCAGGAGGTCGTACGCCTGCTGCCGGAAGTTGAGCGTCCAGTTGAACGACGGGCTGTTGTTGTAGACGAGCTTCGCGTTCGGGATGACCTCGCGGATCGCGTCGACCATGCCGGCGATCTGCTCCACGTGCGGCTTCTCGGTCTCGATCCACAACAGGTCGGCGCCGTTCTGCAGCGACGTGATGCAGTCGAGCACGACGCGCTCCTCTCCGGTTCCCGGACGGAACTGGTACAGGTTGCTCGCGAGCCGCTTCGGGCGCAGCAGCGTGCCGTCGCGCTTGATGACGACGTCGCCGTTGCCGAGGTCGGCGTCCGAGATCTCCTCCACGTCCAGGAACGAGTTGTACTGGTCGCCGAGGTCGCCGCTCTGGTGCGTGACCGCGAGCTTCTGCGTGAGCCCGGCGCCGAGCGAGTCGGTGCGGGCCACGATCACGCCGTTCTCGATGCCGAGCTCGAGGAAGGCGTAGCGGACCGCGTTGATCTTCGCGATGAAGTCCTCGTGCGGGACCGTGACCTTGCCGTCCTGGTGGCCGCACTGCTTCTCGTCCGACACCTGGTTCTCGATCTGGATGGCGCACGCGCCCGCCTCGATCATCTTCTTCGCCAGCAGGTACGTGGCCTCGGGGTTGCCGAAGCCCGCGTCGATGTCGGCGATGATCGGCACCACGTGGGTCTCGTAGGTGTCGATCTGCGACTGGATGAACTCGACCGCGGTGTCGTCGCCGGCGGCGCGCGCGTCGTCGAGCTGCGTGAAGAGCAGATCGAGCTCACGGGCGTCGGCCTGACGGAGGAACGTGTAGAGCTCCTCGATGAGCGCCGGGACCGCCGTCTTCTCGTGCATCGACTGGTCGGGAAGCGGCCCGAACTCGGAGCGGAGCGCGGCGACCATCCACCCCGACAGGTAGAGGTAGCGCTTGTTCGTGGACTTCAGGTGCTTCTTGATCGAGATGAGCTTCTGCTGCCCGATGAAGCCGTGCCAGACGCCGAGCGACTGGGTGTAGACCGACGAGTCCGCGTCGTACTCGGCCATGTCGCGGCGCATGATGTCGGCCGTGTACTGGGCGATCTCGAGTCCCGTGCGGAAGCGGTTCTGCGCCCGCATGCGGGCGGCGGACTCGGGGTCGATGGCATCCCAGCTCGAGCCGTGCCGCTCTTTGAGCGCCCGGATGGCTTCGATGTCGTCCTGGTAGGCAGTCATGTTCGTTTCCTTGTTGGTCTCGGGGAGCGGGGGATCAGTCGGTCTCGACGAGGTACTTCGCATAGGCGGGGAGCGTCAGGAACGCCGGGAAGTCCTGGCCGAGCGCGACTTCGCGGAAGATGTCCGCGGCGTCGTCGAACCGGTCGCCCTCGCGGCGATCCGCCTCGGCCAGCACCTGCGTGACGAGTGCCTCGATCGACTCCCGCGTGATCAGCGTGCCGTCCTCGGTGGTGCGGTCCTGGTGGATCCACTGCCAGACCTGGCTACGGCTGATCTCGGCGGTCGCGGCATCCTCCATGAGGTTGTCGATGGCGACGGCGCCGAGGCCGCGCAGCCACGCCTCGATGTAGCGGATGGCCACCGACACGTTGCCGTGCACGCCCGCCGTCGTGATCGGGCGTCCGATGTGGACGTCGATCAGATCGGACGCCGCCACCTCGACCTCGGGACGCTGACGGTCGAGCTGGTTCGGGCGATCGCCCAGCACGGCGTCGAACTCGGCGCGGGCGACCGGGATGAGGTCGGGGTGCGCGACCCACGTGCCGTCGAAGCCGTCGCCGGCCTCGCGCTTCTTGTCGGCCGCGACCTTCTCGAACGCGCGCTCCGTGACCTCCGGGTCGCGGCGGTTCGGGATGAAGGCGCTCATGCCGCCGATCGCGAAGGCACCGCGCTTGTGGCACGTCTTCACGAGCAGCTCGGTGTACGCCCGCATGAACGGAACGGTCATCGTGACCTCGCTGCGGTCCGGCAGCACGAACCGGGCACCGCGACCGCGGTAGTTCTTGATGATCGAGAAGATGTAGTCCCAGCGACCCGCGTTCAGGCCCGCGATGTGGTCGCGCAGCTCGAAGAGGATCTCCTCCATCTCGAACGCGGCCGGCAGCGTCTCGATCAGCACCGTCGCGCGGATGGAGCCGTGGGGGATGCCCACGTACTGCTCGCTGAACGTGAACACGTCGTCCCACAGCTTCGCCTCTTCGCTCGACTCGAGCTTGGCGATGTAGAAGTAGGGGCCGCGGCCGTTCGCGATCAGCTGCTTCGCGTTGTGGAAGAAGTACAGGCCGAAGTCCACGAGCGAGCCGGACGCGGCCATCGTGCGGCCGGTGCGGTCGGTGAAGCGGATGTGCTGCTCGGGCAGGTGCCATCCACGCGGACGCATCACGATGGTGGGCGTCTCGGTCGCCGTGACCTCGTAGCGCTTGCCCTCGGGGCTCGTGAACGACAGCTCGCCGCGGATCGCGTCGCGCAGGCTCAGCTGGCCCTCGATGACGTTCTTCCAGGTCGGGCTGGTGGCGTCCTCCTGGTCGGCGAGCCACACCTTGGCGCCCGAGTTCAGCGCGTTGATCGTCATCTTCGGGTCGGTCGGGCCCGTGATCTCGACGCGACGGTCCTCCAGGCCGGGGCCGGCGCCGGCGACCTTCCACTCGGCATCCTCGCGGATGTGGCGCGTGTCGTCGCGGAACTGCGGGTCGTGGCCGTTGCCGATCTCGAAGCGGCGGCGCATGCGGTCGGCGAGCCGGTCGTGGCGGCGGGCGCCGAAGCGGTGGTGCAGCTCGGTGAGGAATGCGAGCGCCTCGGGCGTCAGGACCTCGTCGTAGCGGGGGCCGAGGCGGCCGGCGATCTCGATCGAGGGCTCGTGGGTCTGGGTGGGGATGGGGCCGGTGCGCGTACGCATCGGGGTGGCGGTCGCAGGTGTCATGTCCCTGCCTTCCTGTGATCGACGGCGTTGAGTGTGTGGGGGATGCCTCTGCCCGGCGTGTGGGCCGGGTCGAGGCATCCGGTGATCCGCGTTCTGTGTGGATCGGTGGTGGGGCGTGAGACCACTTTGGGGTGAAGTTCGGGGGTGTACCCGACGAATCGGGGTGTGAAGTTTTCCGGTATTTCTGCTTTCGTGACAGAATCGCCGCATGACGACGACGTTGACCTCGGATGTGCGCGGTGAAGTCCCGGACGATGAGGAGGTGGATCCCCTCACCATCGGACGCCGCATCCGGCAGCTGCGCACCGACCGCGGCATGACGCTCGAAGAGCTCGCTTCCGCGGTAGACCGCGCCCCGAGCCAGCTGTCCATGATCGAGAACGGACGCCGCGAGCCGAAGCTGACGCTGCTGCAGGCGATCGCGCGGGCACTGGGTTCGTCGATCGACGCGATCCTCGAGTCCGAGCCGCTCGACGAGCGTGCGACGCTCGAGATCTCGCTCGAGCGGGCGATGCGCGGGCAGACGTTCCAGGCGCTGGGCATCCCGCCGTTCCGGATCGGCAAGACGGTGCCGACCGAGGCGCTCAAGGCGATGCTGGCGCTGCAGGGCGAGATCGAGAGGCTGCGCGACGAGCGCGCGGCGACTCCCGAAGAGGCGCGACGCGCGAACGTGGCGCTGCGCAAGCTCATGCGCACGCAGAACAACTACTTCGCCGAGCTCGAGCAGCAGGCTCGCGGCATCCTCGATGCGGTCGACCACCCCGGCGGTCCGTTGACCCAGCGCACGGCCTCCGACATCGCCGCGCACCTCGGCTTCACCCTGCACTACGTGCCCGATCTTCCGCAGACGACGCGGTCGGTCGCCGACATCAAGAACGGCCGGCTGTACCTGTCGAGCCGTCTCGCCACCAAGGGCGACCCGCGCACGGCGGTGCTGCAGGCGCTGTCGAGCCGCATCCTCGGGCACCGCGAGCCGACCTCGTATGCGGACTTCCTGCGTCAGCGCGTCGAGACGAACTACCTCACCGGCGCGCTGCTCATCCCGGAGGCGCACGCCGTGCCGTTCCTGCAGGAGGCCAAGGCGGACCGCTCGCTCTCGATCGAGGACCTCCGCGACGCGTACTCGGTGTCGTACGAGACGGCCGCGCACCGCTTCACGAACCTCGCGACCGTGCACCTGGGCCTGCCGGTGCACTTCCTGAAGGTGCACGAGTCGGGCGTCATCACGAAGGTCTACGAGAACGACGACGTGAACTTCCCGACCGACCGCCTCGGCGCGATCGAGGGGCAGATGTGCTGCCGCAAGTGGACCTCGCGCGTCGTCTTCGACGTCGACGACCACTTCAACCCGTACTACCAGTACACCGACACCGGCAACGGCACCTACTGGTGCACGGCCCGCGTCGAGCTCTCGAGCGAGGGGGCGCACTCGATCAGCGTCGGCGTGCGCTTCGACGACACCAAGTGGTTCCTCGGCCGCGACACCCCGAACCGCGGGGTCTCGAAGCACTCGGTCGAGGTGTGCTGCCGGCGCGCTCCCGCCGAGCTCGAGGCGTCATGGCGCGAGCAGTCGTGGCCCAACGTGCGCACGCCGCGCACGCTGCTGGCGACGCTGCCGACGGGTTCCTTCCCCGGCGTCGACACGACCGACGTCTACGAGTTCCTCGAGGCCCACGCCCCGCGCTGAGCACCTGTCAGTGGCGGCCCGCGACGACGTCCGCGACGTGGGCGGGCCACGCCGTGCGGTCGGACGATCCGGATGCCTCGACCCGGTCCGCCATCCGATACGCGGTGTAGATCGCGTTCACGGCGGTCCACCGTAGCGGCTCGACCTCCCAGCGCCGCGCGCGGTGGCCGACCCAGGGGAGACGGGTGAGCTCGGTGTCGCGCTCCAGCACGAGGTCGGCGAGCGTGCGGCCGGCGAGGTTCGTCGCGGTGACGCCGGTGCCGACGTAGCCGCCCGCCCAGCCGAGGCCCGTCGCCCGATCGTGGACGACGGTCGCGGCCCAGTCGCGCGGGACGCCGAGCACGCCGGCCCAGGCGTGCGCGATGGGCGTCCCCGCGGCATCCGGGAAGAACTCGCGCAGCAGCCGCGTGAGCGAGGCGATCGTGCGCGCCTGCGTCGTGCCCTCGGTGTCGACGCGCGACCCGTAGCGGTAGGGCACGCCGCGGCCGCCGAAGGCGATGCGGTCGTCGGCCGTGCGCTGCGCGTACATGTACACATGGGCGAAGTCGCCGAGCGTCTCGTACCCGTCCCAGCCGACCGCGTCCCAGAACGAGGCCGGCAGGGGCTCGGTCACGATCATCGACGAGTTCATCGGCAGCCACGTGCGGTGCTCGCCGCGGAGGTCGGCGGTGAAGCCCTCGGTGGCGCGCAGCACGTGGGTCGCGCGCACGGTCCCTCGGTCGGTGAGCGCACGGCCGGGCGCGATCTCCCGCACGTGCGTCGCTTCGTAGATCGGCACGCCGAGCCGCTCGACGGCGTCGGCGAGCCCGCGCACGAGCTTTGCGGGGTGCACCCGGGCGCAGTGCGGATGCCACGCGGCGCCGAGTGATCCGGCGATCTGGATACGGGATGCTGCAGCCGCAGCATCCAGCAGCTCCACATCCGTGTGCGGCCAGGCCTGTTCACCTGCGACGGACGCCCGCAGGCGCGCGAGCTGGGCCGGCGTGCGGGCGACGCCGTACTCGCCGCCCTTCACGATGTCGGCGTCGATGCCCTCGCGCGCGGCGACGGCGATGACCTCGTCGACGGTGTCGTTGAGCGCGCGCTGCTGCGCGATCGCCGCATCGCGGCCGTGCGTCTCGGCGTAGCGCTCGCGCCCGCCGGTGACGGTGTTGGTCAGCCACCCGCCGTTGCGACCGGACGCCCCGAACCCGGCGAAGCGCTGCTCGAGCACGACGATTCGGAGGTCGGGCTGCGCGCGCTTCAGGTAGTACGCGGTCCAGAGTCCGGTGTAGCCGCCGCCCACGATGGCCACATCGACGTCGAGGTCGCCGGCCAGGGGAGCGCGCGGGGTCGGCGTGCCGCCGAGGCTCCGCCACCACCACGAGACGTCGCCGTTGGGCACGTCGGCATTGTCTCGGGCGGTGGTCGACACGGGCCACAGGCTATCGCCGCACCCTGTCCCCGGCATCGGGCGGGATGCGTCGATTCGTCCGATCCTCGTGTTCGTTCGTCACAGATGTACGGCGGATGCCCGCAGGTGCGTACCTCTGTGGCGAACGAACGGCAGGGGGTGGGGTTCTCAGGAGGCCAGGGCGCGCAGCGCCGCCCACAGCTCGGCGCGGGTCGCGAACGACGAGAGATCGCGGCTGAGCACGCGCTCGATGAGGGCGAGGCGCGTGCGCACGGTGTGGCGGTGCACGCCGAGCGCCTGCGCGGTGGCCTCGTGCGAGCAGTCCTCGTCGAGCCACACCTTCAGCGTGTCGACGAGGTGCGTGCCCTGCGCGGCGTCGTGGTCGTACAGCGGTGCGAGCTCCGCTCGCGCCAACGCGCGGGCCTCGTCCGTGAGCGCCGAGAGGACGCCGGCGCGGGCGACCTCGGCGAACTCCGTCACCGGACGGATGCCGCGGTCCCGCGCGACGCGGGCCTGACCGAGCGCGGCGGCGAAACCGTCGTAGCCGGTCGGGTCCGACAGCCCGACGCGCACCTCGAAGCGGGCGACGAGCTCATCGACGCTGGAGCGGTCGCCCTGGGGCACGACCAGCACGAGGCCGTCCTCGCCGCGACCGAAGAACAGCGCGCCGCGGCGCTCGTCGGCCCAGAGCTCGAGCAGCTCGGCGATGCCGTCGACACGTGCGGCCGCGGCATCCGTCACCCCCACGACGACGGGGGCGGAGGGAAGCGGTCCCCACAGCTCGCGCGAGGTGCGGCGGGCGAGGGCGGGGTCCCCCGTGAGCAGCGACTGCACGAGGCCGGCGCGCAGCGCGTTGCGTGCGCGGCCGAGCCCCTGCTGCTGCTCGAGCGCAAGACCTGCCATCGCGATCACGGCGGTGACGACGACGCGGCCCTCCTGGTCGAGGTCTCCGGCGGCGATCGCGATGACGCCGCGCAGGTGGCCGCCGCGGCCGAGGGTCTGCAGCGAGAACGGCGTCTCGCCGATGTGCAGCGACGAGCCCGCCCGCGCACCGCGGTGCAGCACGCCGGTCACCTCGCGCTGGAGCGCCGCGGCCGTCTCGCCGTCGAGCCCGCCGACGGGGTGCTCACGGGAGAGTTCGCCCGCCGCGTCGAACATCCCGACCCACGTGTCGAGCTGCTTCGCGAGCTCCGCGACGGTGGCGCCGAGCCCGTCGGGCCGCAGGGCGGCCAGCGCGATCGCCCGCTGCGCGGCGAGCGCCCAGCTGCGCCGCGCGTACGCTTCGGCGGCGATCGCCTCGGCGTTGGCCCGGGCCACGGCGATGAAGGGCGTGCGGTACGGCACCTCGAACAGCGGCATCCGTTCGTCCCGGCACGCGTCGACGAGAGCGGGCGGGATGCCGGCGCGGACGACTTCGGTGCCGAAGCCGAGGCCCACGACGCCCCGGGTCGCGAGGCGATGGACGTACGAGCGGTAGACCGCCGCCGCGTCGGCGTCGTCGCCCTGCGGGAACTGCGTGCCGGTGGTGAGCAGCACCAGGCCCTCGGAGAGGAACGGCGTCGGGTCGGCGAGATCCGAGCTGTGGACCCAGCGGATGCCGCGGTCCAATGCCTGCGGACCGAGGTCGTCGCCGGCGAGCGCGAGCTTCAGATCCCGGCGGGCGAGGAGGGCGCGAAGAGTGGGGGCGTCGGCGTCCATGATGCTCCGAGTGTACGGCCCGTACAGCGGGCCGGACAGAATGTACACGGGGGCGGGTGCGGGCGTTCCCGGCGACGAAATACGCTCCCCAGCATGAGCAGCGCAGCCGACACCCTCACTGAAACGCCCCTCGGCGGTCCGACCCTTCCGCAGGAGCGCCGCCTGGTCACCAGCATCCCCGGTCCCCGTTCGCAGGAGCTCCTCGACCGCAAGGCCGACGCTGTCGCCGCCGGTGTCGGCCACACCGCGCCCGTGCAGGCCGTCGCGGCCGGCGGAGGCGTCATCGTCGACGCCGACGGCAACTCGCTCATCGACCTGGGCTCGGGCATCGCGGTCACGACGATCGGCAACGCGCACCCCAAGGTCGTCGCGGCCGTGCAGGCGCAGGTGGCCCAGTTCACCCACACGTGCTTCATGATCGCGCCGTACGACTCGTACGTCTCGGTCGCCGAGGCCCTCAACCGCATCACGCCGGGCGACCACGCCAAGAAGAGCGCCCTGTTCAACTCGGGCGCCGAGGCGGTGGAGAACGCGGTCAAGATCGCCCGCAAGTACACCGGCAAGCAGGCCGTCGTCGCGTTCGACCACGGCTACCACGGCCGCACCAACCTCACGATGGCGCTCACCGCGAAGTCGATGCCCTACAAGAGCGGCTTCGGACCGTTCGCGTCGGAGATCTACCGCGCCCCGCTGTCGTACCCCTACCGCGACGGGCTCGACGGCGGCCTCGCGGCCAAGAAGGCCATCTCGATGATCGAGAAGCAGGTCGGCGCCGACAACCTCGCCGCGATCATCATCGAGCCGATCCAGGGTGAGGGCGGCTTCATCGTCCCCGCCGACGGCTTCCTGCCCGCCCTCGTCGAGTGGTGCCGCGCCAACGATGTGGTGTTCATCGCCGACGAGATCCAGACCGGCTTCGCTCGCACGGGGGAGATGTTCGCGAGCGACCTGTTCGGCATCGTGCCGGACCTGATCACGACCGCCAAGGGCATCGCGGGGGGCCTGCCCTTGGCGGCCGTGACGGGCCGGGCCGAGATCATGGACGCCTCGCATGCGGGCGGCCTCGGCGGAACCTACGGCGGCAACCCGATCGCCTGCGCCGCCGCGCTCGCCGCCATCGACGTGTTCGAGAACGACGGGATGCTCGAGCGCGCCCGCGAGATCGAGACCATTCTGAAGGGCCGCCTCAAGGACCTGCAGGCCGCCGACCCCCGCGTCGGCGACGTGCGCGGCCACGGCGCCATGATCGCCGCCGAGTTCGTGGACCCCGCGACGGGCGAGCCGGACGCCGCGCTCACCGCTGCGGTCGCGAAGGCGTCCATCACACAGGGCGTCATCGTGCTCACCTGCGGCACCTACGGGAACGTGATCCGCTTCCTCCCGCCGCTGTCGATCACCGACGACCTGCTCCACGAGGGCATGGACGTCGTCGCCGCAGCACTCGCGGCTTCTTGATCAGGGATGCTGCGACCGCCGCACGCGCGGCGGTCGCAGCATCCGTCTCCCGCACTTCACAGAAGACCAACGCAACCTCGCCTGACGAAGGAGTCCGAATGACCGAGCTGACCCGTGACGTCGTCATCGTCGGCGCCGGCGCCGCCGGCACGACCGCTGCCAACGAACTGAAGAAGGCGGGCCTCTCGGTCGTCGTGCTCGAGGCGCGCGACCGCGTCGGCGGGCGCCTGTGGACCGACGTCGTCGACGGCGCGATGCTCGAGATCGGCGGGCAGTGGGTGTCGCCCGACCAGGACGCGCTCAAGGAGACCATCGCGGAGCTGGGGCTCGAGACGTACAGCCGCTACCGCGAGGGCGACTCGGTCTACATAGGCCAGGACGGCGAGCTCACCCGCTTCACGGGCGAGATCTTCCCCGTCGCTCCGGAGACCGAGAAGGAGATCGTGCGTCTCATCGAGGTGCTCGACGGCCTCGTCGCGCAGGTCGACCCCGACAAGCCGTGGGAGCACCCCGACGCCGAGGCGCTCGACCGCATCTCGTTCGAGGCGTGGCTCGAGGAGCAGACCGACGACCAGGAGGCGCGCGACAACATCGCCCTCTTCATCGCGGGTGCGATGCTCACCAAGCCCGCCTACGCGTTCTCGGCGCTTCAGGCCCTCCTCATGGCGGCCAGCGCCGGCAGCTTCTCGCACCTGGTCGACGCGGACTTCATCCTCGATGAGCGCGTCGTCGGCGGCCTGCAGCAGGTTCCCCTGCTCCTCGCCGAGCGGCTGGGCGACGACGTCATCCTGGGTCAGCCGGTGACCGAGGTGCACTGGTCCGAGGACGGCGTCCGCGTCGTCACCGACAACGGCCTCGAGGTGCGCGCCCGCTTCGTGATCCTCGCGCACGCGCCGATCCTCTACCCGTGGATCGAGTTCGCGCCGCCGCTGCCGCGCCTCAAGCAGCAGATGCACCAGCACATCTCGATGGGCTTCGTCATCAAGGTCCACGCGGTCTACGACCGCCCGTTCTGGCGCGAGCAGGGCCTGTCGGGCACCGCCTTCAGCCCGTACGAGATCTCGCACGAGGCATACGACAACACCAACCACGACGACGAGCGCGGCACCCTGGTCGGCTTCGTGTCGGACCGCAACGCCGACGACCTGTTCCGCGTGTCGGCGGAGGAGCGCAAGGCGCGCATCCTCGAGTCGCTGTCGCACTACTACGGCCCCGAGGCCAAGACCCCGCTCGTCTACTTCGAGAGCGACTGGGGCGCCGAGGAGTGGACCCGCGGCGCGTACGCCGCGAGCTTCGACCTGGGCGGCCTCGCCCGCTACGGCGCGGACCTCCGCACCCCCGTCGGCCCGATCCACTTCGCCTGCAGCGACATGGCCGGCGCCGGGTACCAGCACGTCGACGGCGCCATCCGCATGGGGCGCCTGGTCGCCGCGAACATCGTCGAAGCGGCGCGGCGATGAGCGACCGCATCGTCGTCGGGTACACCGCGACGGATGCCGGCGCCGACGCCGTCGCCCTCGGCGCACGTCTGGCCGCGGCCATGGACGCTCCGCTCGACCTCGTGCTGGTGCTCCCCGCCGAGGACCGCAGCGTCATCACCCCGCCCGACGCGGGCTACGACCGCTTCCTCGTGACGCAGGCCGAGGCCTGGCTCGCCGAGGCGGCCGCGAAGATTCCGGATGCGGTGACCCACGCGTCGCACGTGCGGTTCGGCGACTCCTTCGCGGAGGGCCTGATCGTCGCCGCGCACGAGCTCTCGGCATCCCACATCGTCGTCGGCGCCGCCAACGGCGGACTCCGTGGGCGCCACCGTCTCGGCACCGTCGCCAACGAACTGCTGCACTCGTCGGACGTGCCGGTCGTGCTGGCCCCTGAGGGCTCGCGACGTCTCGAGCCGTCGACGGGCATCACGCGGATCACCGCCGCGATCGGCACGCGTCCCGGCGCCGACGTCCTGCTGGAGGAGAGCGTCGCCCTCGCCGCCGCGACCGGGGCGGGCCTGCGGCTGCTCTCGCTCGCCGCGGTGGACATGCCGCCGAGCCTCGAGGCGATGGAGTTCGGCGCCCGGCACGCGGACGACGTCTTCGTGCACGTGCGGGCCGCCCTCCCGAAGGACATCGAGACCGACGCGGTGGTCGGTCTCGGCGACAGCGTCGAGGACGCCGTCTCGCACCTGAGCTGGGAGCCCGGCGAGCTCGCCGTGGTCGGCTCCAGCCGGCTGGCCCGCCGCCGCCGTCTCTTCCTCGGCTCGACGGCGGCGAAGATGCTGCACGAGCTTCCCGTACCCATGGTCGTGGTGCCCCGCACGCGCGGCAAGAAAGGCGCACGCTGATGAGCGCTTCCGAAAGCCGCGGCGCAGCGCCGCTGGCCCCGTCGACCGGCGCGCACGCCGGTGAGCTGTCCAAGAAGGGCCTGAGCGCCGGCGCCGTCGGCGTGCTCGGCGCCGTCGTCATCGGCGTCTCGACGATCGCGCCCGCCTACACGCTCACCGCGTCGCTCGGGCCGACCGTGTCGGTGGTCGGCACCCAGGTGCCCGCGATCATCCTCGTCGGCTTCATCCCGATGCTGCTGACGGCGTTCGGCTACCGCGAGCTCAACCGTGCGATGCCCGACTCGGGCACCTCGTTCACGTGGGGCGTGCGGGCCTTCGGCCCGTGGATCGGCTGGATGACCGGCTGGGGCCTCGTCGCCGCCACCGTCATCGTGCTGTCGAACCTCGCCGGCATCGCCGTGGAGTTCCTGTTCCTCCTGATCTCGCAGCTGAGCAACAACCCCGAGATCGCGGAGCTCGCGTTCAACCCGTTCATCAACGTGGTCGTGTGCCTGCTGTTCATGCTGGGCGCCACGCTCATCTCGTACCGCGACATGCAGACCACCCAGAAGTTCCAGTACATCCTGGTGACGTTCCAGGTCGCCGTGCTCCTGCTCTTCGCCGTCGTGGCCATCGTCAAGGCGGTGTCGGGCGACGCCCCCGACCCGACGGCGTTCTCGTGGTCGTGGTTCAACCCCTTCGAGGTGCCGACGTTCAGCGCGTTCGCCGCGGGGCTGTCGCTGTCGATCTTCATCTTCTGGGGCTGGGACGTCGTCCTCACCATGAACGAGGAGACCAAGAACCCGGCCAAGACGCCGGGCCGCGCGGCCATGCTCACCGTCGTGATCGTCGTCTCGCTGTACCTCCTGCTCTCGATCGGCCTGATCATGTTCGCGGGCGTCGGCGACGGTCCGCTCGGACTGGCGAACGAGGACATCTCCGCGAACGTCTTCTTCGCGCTGTCGGACCCGATCCTCGGGCCGCTCGCGTTCCTGGTGTCGCTCGCGGTGCTGTCGAGCTCGGCCGCGTCGCTGCAGTCGACCGCGGTGGGACCTGCCCGCACCCTCCTCGCGATGGGGCACTACGGCGCCCTGCCGGCGAAGTTCGCCCGCGTGAGCCCGCGGTTCTTCACGCCCGGCTACGCCACCGTGGTGTCCGCGATCGTCGCGTCCGTGTTCTACGCCGTCATGCGCGTGATCAGCGAGAACGTCCTCACCGACACGATCCTGTCGCTCGGCATGATGATCTGCTTCTACTACGGCCTCACCGCGTTCGCGTGCGTCTGGTACTTCCGCAAGCAGTGGTTCGACTCGGTGCGCAGCTTCTTCTTCACGTTCCTGTTCCCGCTCGTCGGCGGCGCGATCCTCGCGGTGCTGTTCGTCACGACGCTCATCGACTCGATGGACCCGGCCTACGGCAGCGGGTCGAGCATCGGAGGCCTGGGCCTCGTGTTCGTGCTGGGCGTCGTCGTCATCCTGGCGGGCGTCGTGATCATGATCTGGCAGGCGATCAAGCGTCCGGCGTTCTTCCGCGGTGAGACACTCAGTATCGACGCTCCCGAAAGCCTTCGTCGCGCCCGCCGCCGGCAGGCAGACTGACCCCCAACCATCCCGATCGGAGAGTAAGCATGACCGACTACGCCGTCGTCAACCCGGCCACGGGCGAGACCCTGGCCACGTATCCGACCATCACCGACGAGGCCCTCGAGGCCGCGCTCGCGGGAGCGGATGCTGCGTACCGCACCTGGCGCGACCGGCCGGTCGTCGAGCGCGCTGCGGCCATCCGCAAGGTCGCGGAGCTGCATCGCGAGCGCCGCGATGATCTCGCCGCGATCATCGTGCGCGAGATGGGCAAGCCGCTCGAGGCCGCGCTCGGCGAGGTCGACTTCGCCGCCGACATCACCGAGTACTACGCCGACCACGCCGAGAAGATCACCGGCGACCAGCCGATCGACATCGACGGCGACGGCACGGCGGTCATCCGCCGCTCGCCCCTGGGCGTGCTGCTGGGCATCATGCCGTGGAACTTCCCGTACTACCAGGTCGCCCGCTTCGCGGCGCCCAACATCGTGGTCGGCAACACCATCCTTCTCAAGCACGCCCCGCAGTGCCCGGAGTCGGCCGCCGCCATCGCGGCGATCTACGCGGACGCCGGCCTCGAGGGCGTCTACACGAACGTCTACGCGACGAACGACCAGGCGGCGACGATCATCGCCGACCGCCGCGTGCAGGGCGTCTCGGTGACCGGCTCGGAGCGCGCGGGCGCCGCCGTGGCCGAGATCGCGGGCCGCAACCTCAAGAAGGTGGCGCTCGAGCTCGGCGGGTCCGACCCGTTCATCCTGCTCTCGACCGACGACCTCGACGGGGCCGTGGAGGCCGCGGTCGCCGCGCGCCTCGACAACACCGGGCAGTCGTGCAACGCCGCCAAGCGCTTCATCGTGGTCGACGGCCTGTACGACGCGTTCCTCGAGAAGTTCACCGCCGCGATGTCGGGCGCGAAGGTCGGCGACCCGTTCGCCGACGACACCGTCCTCGGCCCGCTGTCGTCGCTCACCGCGGCGGAGCGCCTCGCGGAGCAGGTCGACAAGGCCGTCGCGCAGGGCGCGACGCTGGTCGCCGGCGGACAGCGCGACGGCGCCTTCTACCCGGGAACCGTCCTCACCGACGTCACGAGCGACATGGACGCCTACCGCGAGGAGTTCTTCGGCCCCGTGGGCGTCGTCTACAAGGTCGCCGACGAGGACGCCGCGGTCGCTCTCGCCAACGACACCAGCTACGGCCTCGGCTCGTACGTATTCACGACGGACGAGGAGCAAGCCAAGCGCGTCGCCGACAAGATCGACGCCGGCATGGTCTACGTCAACGTGGTCCTCGCCGACGAGCCCGGGCTGCCCTTCGGCGGCGTGAAGCGCTCCGGCACCTCGCGCGAGATGGGACTTCTGGCCGCCGACGAGTTCGTCAACAAGAAGCTGATCCGCGTCGGCGCCTGACGATCACCCCTCGCCGAGCGCCTCACGGGCCTCGGCGAGGGCTTCGTCGGCCCACTGGACCTGCTGCGGCGTGCCCCAGCGGGTCGCAGCATCCCGCGCCGCCTCGAACTCCGTGATCGCGCCCTCGACGCGGCCGGCGTCGAAGAGCCGCCAGCCGGCGTTGTTGTGCAGGGAGACGTTCCAGCGGAGGGTGCGGGGATCCGTGGCGCCTTCGAGCGCGCCGAGGGCCGCGGAGGTCCACTCCTCGGCCTGGTCCGGCTCTGCGATGGCGAGCATGTGCAGCGCGTCGACCTGCAGGAATGTCAGTCCGGCTCCGGACGCGGCATCCACGGCAGCGAGGAAGTACGGGACCGCCGCCTCGGGGTCGCCCTGGGAGTTCCGCACGCGACCCCGCTCCAGCGCGGCTCGCGCCGCGACGGCGGCATCCTCGATCGCGACGGCGTCGAGCGCCGCGTCGGCCTCGTCGAACCGCTCCTGCAGGCCCAGAGCCCGCGCGACCTGCGTCTCGAGCTCGGCGCGGGCGGCAGCATCCGTCTCGACGGCCGCCGCCGCGCGCAGGCGCGCCTCGGAGCCGGCCGCGTCGGAGAAGTCCCAGAGCTCGTCGAGCCGGGTCTGCGCAAGAGTCATGCCGGAATGGTAATGCCGTCATCCGGGGGTGTCGCGGACGGAGCGCGAGCGCAAGGATGGAGTCATGGCAGACACACCGGACCCCGTCGTCTCCCTGTCCGATGAAGAGTGCTGGGAGCGCCTGCGCACGCAGGAGCTCGGCCGCCTCGTCACGCATGTCGGCGACGTGCTCGACATCTTCCCCGTGAACTACGTCGTCGACGGCGAGAGCGTGCTCTTCCGCACCGCGCAGGGGAGCAAGCTGTTCGAGCTCACGGTCAACGACGAGGTGCTCTTCGAGGTCGACGACCACACCGACACCGACGCGTGGAGTGTGATCCTGCGCGGTCGCGCGCATCCGCTGGACCGATCTGCGGACGTGGAGCGCGCCGACGGCCTGGGCCTTCGACCCTGGATCCCTACGCTCAAGTACACCTATGTGCGGGTCGAGGCGACGTCGCTGTCGGGGCGCGCCTTCGAGCGCTCGGCCGAGCCCGACCGGTACGGCGTGCAGCAGTACTGATCCCGTGTGCGCGCGTGTGCGGAGCCGCCTCGGTTCGCGGGGCCCGCGGGCATGCCGTACACTGGATCGTGCAGTCGAAGTCTGCATTCTTTCGCTGTGCCCGGTCCTCGGGTACGGATCCTCAAGCCGCGGTGAGAGGGGAAGAGTGCGGGTTCCGCGAGACCTCCGGGTCTCTAGGGCGGTAGCTCAATTGGCAGAGCAGCGGTCTCCAAAACCGCAGGTTGCAGGTTCGATTCCTGTCCGCCCTGCGCGTCAGCGCAACGCCGGTGACATGCTGGTGGTTGACAACACAGTGTGCCGATCCGTGTCGGCTCACGGAAGGTAATCAGGTGGCATCGATGGTTCAGGACGAGCCGAAGGGCGAAGTCGTCCCCGCAGAGGGAACGGCCGCGCCTCGCGAGAAGAAGCCCAACGTCTTCGCTCGTATCGCCCTGTTCGTCCGTCAGGTCTTCGCCGAGCTTCGCAAGGTCGTCACGCCGACGCGCCAGGAGCTGCTGAAGTACACGGCGGTGGTGCTGGGCTTCGTCGTCGTGATGATGGCGCTCGTCTACGGTCTGGACGTGCTGTTCGTGTGGATCACGTCGTACGTCTTCGGAGTGCCCGGCGCCTGATCCCGAGCGCCTCCGGCTCGCAGCGGAGGCATGACACGGGCGGACCGCAGGTCCGGCAGCGGACGGAACGGAAGAGAACTCACGTGACTGAAAGATATGTCGACGACGCCGATTGGGCGACGGCCGCAGAGCAGTCGTCGGAGGACGACGAAGCTCAGGAGGGCAACGTCCTCGCCGCGGAGGAGCGGTCGGTGGAGGCCGCCGAGCACGTCGCGATCCACATCGTCGACGACTCCGATGAGGACGACGCCGACCTGGACGACATCGACATCGACGACCCGGAGGCGGACGCCATCGTGAACGACGCTCTCAACCTGGACGAGACCGCAGAGACCGAGGCCGCGGCCGAGGTCATCAACGACTCCATCGCGGAGGAGGTCGCCGAGCGCGAGGCCGAGGCCGCCGACGAGGTGACCCCCTACGACGGTCCCGACGTGAACGGCGATGAGGACGAGCCCGAGCTCGACGAGGACTTCGTCGCAGAGGTGGACGCCGCAGCCGCCGTCGTCGACGACGTCGAGGCATCCGTCTCGCCGGCCGACGCCGCAGAGGCCCCCGAGAGCGACGACGAGGACGACGACGAGGACCCCTTCGAGGCGTTCCGCGCAGACCTGCGCACCCTCCCGGGCAAGTGGTACGTCATCCACTCCTACGCCGGCTTCGAGCGCAAGGTGAAGGCCAACATCGAGCAGCGCAAGTCGACGCTCGAGGTCGAGGAGGAGATCTACCAGATCGAGGTCCCGATGGAGGACGTCGTCGAGATCAAGAACGGTCAGCGCAAGATGGTCACGCGCGTCCGTATCCCCGGCTACGTGCTCGTGCGCATGGAGCTCAACGAGGACACCTGGTCGGTCGTCCGCCACACGCCCGGTGTCACCGGCTTCGTCGGCAACGCCCACAACCCGACGCCGCTGCGCTTCGAAGAGGCCTTCAACATGCTGAAGAGCCTCGTCGAGGTCAAGGAGGTCGCCGGCGCCAAGGGCGGTGCGGCCAAGAAGGGCGCCGCCGCCGCGGCCCGCGTCATCCCCGCCGAGGTCGACTTCGAGGTCGGCGAGACCATCACGATCAAGGAAGGCTCGTTCGCGGGCCTGCCCGGCACGATCAGCGAGATCAAGCCCGAGAGCGGCAAGCTCACGGTCCTCGTCTCGCTCTTCGAGCGCGAGACCCCGGTCGAGCTGTCGTTCGACCAGGTCACCAAGCTCTGATCTACCACCTGGTAGACTCTGCAGGTTTGCGCGCGCCTTGAGCGTGCGCGTCTGACACCGCGTTCCGGAACCGCCGGATTCGCGGGAGAACCGGCTGCTCCGGCAGCCGTCGTTCGACGAAAGGAAGAAGAATGGCACCGAAGAAGAAGGTGACCGGCCTGATCAAGCTTCAGATCAACGCCGGTGCAGCCAACCCGGCGCCGCCGATCGGCCCCGCGCTCGGTCAGCATGGCGTCAACATCATGGAGTTCTGCAAGGCGTACAACGCCGCGACCGAGTCGCAGCGCGGCAACGTCATCCCCGTGGAGATCACCGTCTACGAGGACCGCAGCTTCACGTTCATCCTGAAGACCCCGCCGGCCGCTGAGCTCATCAAGAAGGCTGCGGGCGTCCAGAAGGGCTCCAAGACCCCTCACACGGTCAAGGTCGCCAAGCTCACCAAGGAGCAGGTGCGCCAGATCGCAGAGACGAAGCAGCCCGACCTGAACGCGAATGACATCGAGGCCGCCTCGAAGATCATCGCCGGCACCGCCCGTTCCATGGGCATCACGGTCGAGGACTGAGGGGGATAGGAAACATGGCTACCAAGTCCAAGGCCTTCCGGGCCGCCGCCGCCAAGATCGAGGCGGACAAGTTCTACAGCCCCACCGAGGCCGTCGCGCTCGCGAAGCAGACCGGCTCGGCGAAGTTCGACTCGACCGTCGAGGTCGCGCTCAAGCTCTCCGTCGACCCTCGCAAGGCCGACCAGATGGTGCGCGGCACCGTCATCCTCCCGCACGGCACCGGCAAGACCGCCCGCGTCATCGTGTTCGCGACGGGTCCGGCCGCTGAGGCCGCGATCGCCGCGGGTGCGGACGAGGTCGGCGGCGCCGAGCTCATCGAGAAGGTCGCCGGCGGCTGGACCGCGTTCGACGCGGCCGTCTCGACGCCCGAGCTCATGGGCCAGGTCGGTCGTCTCGGCAAGGTGCTCGGCCCCCGCGGCCTCATGCCCAACCCGAAGACCGGCACCGTGACCCCCAACCCGGCCAAGGCCGTCGAGGAGATCAAGGGCGGAAAGATCGAGTTCCGCGTCGACAAGCACGCCAACGTGCACTTCGTCGTCGGCAAGGCCTCGTTCTCGGCCGAGCAGCTGGACGAGAACCTGAAGGCCGCGCTCGAGGAGATCGTCCGCCTCAAGCCGTCGAGCTCGAAGGGCCGTTACATCCAGAAGGGCGCCGTGTCGACCACGTTCGGCCCCGGCATCCCGCTGGACGTGAACAGCATCGTCTGACGCTTCGACAAGCTCAGCGACCCAGAGTCGCCGAAGGCCCCACCCGTCCGGGTGGGGCCTTCGTCGTTCCCGCGTAACTCCGAGCCGCGGGAGCTCGGGGCGGGAGTAGCGTCTGAGGCATGTCGAAGACGCTCCAGGACCTGTTCGGAATCGACGCGCCGATCGTGCTCGGCCCTTTCGGGGGACTGTCGTCGATCGAGCTGACGGCTGCGGTGAGCGAGCTCGGCGGACTCGGCTCGTACGGGCTGTACGGCTATTCCGCCGACCGCATCAGCGACACCATCGCCGCGCTCCACTCCGCGACGCGGCGTCCGTTCGCCGTCAACCTCTGGCTGCCGACGGGCGACGAGGTCACGCCGGGCGACGTCGACCTGGGGCCGGCGATCGAGGCGGTCGCGCCCCTGTACGACGAGCTGGGTCTCGCCCACCCGACGCCGCCGATCGAGTTCCTGCCCGATCTCGACTCCCAGCTCACGGCGGTGATGGATGCTGCGCCCGCGGCGTTGAGCGTGGTCTTCGGCGTGCCGTCGGAGCACGTGGTCGCGGCGGCGCGGAGCCGAGGCATCCGTATCATCGGCACCGCCACCACGGTCGCGGAAGCCGTCGCGCTCGAAGCGGCCGGGGTGGACGCCATCGTCGCGACCGGGGCCGAAGCGGGCGGTCACCGGGTGTCGTTCCTGCGGCCCGCCGAGCAGTCGCTCGTGGGCACGTTCGCGCTCGTGCCGCAGGTGGTCGACGCGGTGGAGGTGCCGGTCATCGCGGCCGGCGGCATCGGAGACCGACGTGGCGTCGCGGCGGCGTTCGCCCTCGGCGCGTCGGGGGTGCAGGTGGGCTCGGCGTTCCTCCGCACGCGCCAGTCGGCCGCCACCGACGTGCACCGGCAGGCCATCGCCGACGCCGCCGACACCGCCACCGTGCTCACCCGCGCGATGAGCGGGCGCCTGGCCCGCGGCATCCCGAATCGGGCGATGCGCGAGATCGAGACGACGGGGATCATCGCCCCGTTCCCGGCGCAGAACTGGCTCACCGGCCAGTTCCGAGCCGAGGCCGGGCGCCGCGGCGACGGCGACCTCGTGTCGCTGTGGGCCGGACAGGCGGCCGGGCTCGCGCCCAGCGACGACGCGGCCGAGGTGTTCGCCGAGCTCGCGGCCGGCCTCCCGGACTGACCCCTTCGCCGTTCACCTGTCACGAAGTGTCGTCGCGGGCGACGGATTGCGACAGGTGAGCGGGTGCGTCACTGGGTGGGGCGCACCTCGAAGCCGCGTTCGCCGGTGGTGGCGGCATCCGTCACCGTCGCCTGCGCAACGCGCGAACCGGGCGGGCCCTCGGCCATCCACGCCAGCACCTCGTCGACCTGACCGGGGGTGCCCTCGACCTCGGCTTCGACCGATCCGTCGCGGCGGTTGCGCACCCAGCCCGCCGCGCCGGCCTCACGCGCGACGATGAGCATGGTGTAGCGGTAGCCGACGCCCTGCACGTCGCCGCGGACCGTCACGTGCACGCGTCTCATGCCGCCCATCTTGCCGCCGCACGCGCCTTGCCGCGACCTGGGGAAGTCGGCCAGGATGCCGACATGGGTACCGTCGACGAACTCCTGGAAGAACTCGACGCGGCCGACCGGCCGTCGGTCGAGCGGATCTACGCCATCGCGCGAGAAGAGGCGCCCGACGCGGAGCAGGGCCGCGGGTACGGGATGCCGGCGCTGGTGTACCGCGGCAAGCCGCTCCTCTCGGTGATGCGGGCGAAGAAGCACATCGGCGTGTACCCGTTCAGCCCCGACGCGGTGTCGGCGGTCGCGGATGCGCTCGCCGGGCACCCCGGCATCGGCCTCGACAAGGGGACGATCCGCTACCAGCCGGAGCACCCGCTCCCCGACGATGTCGTGCGCGCCCTCGTGCTCGCCCGCAAGGAGCAGATCGACGGCTGACCGGCCACGGCCTCGGTCAGTGCGGGAGCACGAGCGAGACGCCGAGTGCGATCATCACGACCGCGATCACCGCGTCGAGGATGCGCCAGGCGCGGGGGGTCGACAGCCAGCGTCCGAGCAGGCGCGCGCCGAACGCGAGGCCGAAGAACCAGATGACGCTCGCGGCCATGGCACCTGCGGCGAAGAGCCAGCGGGAGTCGCCGTGCGTGTTCGCGACGGTGCCGAGGAGGAACACGGTGTCGAGGTAGACGTGCGGGTTGAGCCACGTCAGCGCCAGGCAGGTGAGCAGCACCGGGATCAGCCGGGCGTGCGCCGCGGGCGTGGCGGCGGTGCGGATGTCGCTGCGCACCGCGGAGGCGGACGCGTCGGGTTCGAGCGCCTCACCCGTGTGGGTGTGCGCGGGGGGTGCGGGCGCGGACGCACCCGAGGATGCCGACGGGTCCGAGTCCGCAGCGCCGGCACCGAGCGTCTCACCCGACGGGCGCCAGGCGCGCCGTGCCGCCAGCACGCCGTACGCCACCAGGAACAGCGCACCCGCCCACCGCACCACGTCGACGAGCCACGGCACGGCCTGCAGCACGAACCCGATGCCCGAGACGCCGAGCGCGATGAGCACGGCGTCCGAGATCGCGCAGATCGCCGCGACGGCGAGGACGTGCTCGCGGCGCAGGCCCTGGCGCAGCACGAACAGGTTCTGGGCGCCGATCGCGATGATGAGGGAGAAGCCGAGGCCGAGGCCAGCGAGGACGGGGGAGAGCACGAGTCGACGCTACGAGCCGCAGCATCCGTAGTCCAGCTCATGGATCTTCAGTACCATTAGCCCTACTTAATATGAGGATCCCGTTCGAGCTGGCTGAGACCCTCGCCGTCGTCGTCGACGAGGGCACGCTCGACGCTGCCGCACGCCGCCTGCATATCACGCCGTCGGCGGTGAGCCAGCGGATCAAGGCCCTCGAGGAGCAGCTCGGGCGGCTGGTGCTGGTGCGCTCCAAGCCCGTACGGCCGACGGAGGCCGGCATGTCGGTGATCCGGCTCGCGCGGCAGACGGCGCTGCTCGAGCACGACGCGCTCGCGGAGCTCGGCGCCGGCGACGACGAGGCCGCGCTCGCCGTCGTACCGCTCGCCGTCAACGCCGACTCGCTGGCCACGTGGTTCCTCGAGCCGCTCGCGCGGCTGGCGGAGCAGCATCCCGTCGTCTTCGATCTGCACCGCGACGACCAGGACTTCACCGCGGGACTGCTCGAGTCGGGGACTGTCATGGGCGCCGTCACCTCGCGCGCCGCGCCGGTCGCCGGATGCCGCAGCTCGGCGCTCGGGGCGATGCGCTACGAGGCGGTCGCCACGCCGGCGTATGCGGCACGGTGGCTCGGCGGGGACCGCGCGACGGCACTCGCGCACGCGCCGCTCGTGGACTTCGACCGCCGCGACGACCTGCAGAACGAGTGGCTGGCTCAGCAGGGCGTCGACCCGGCCGTGCCGCCGCGGCACTACGTGCCCGCGTCGAGCGACTTCGCGTCGGCGGTGCGGCTCGGCCTCGGCTGGGCGATGCTGCCGCGATTCCAGTCCCACGAGGCCCTCGAGCGCGGCGAGCTCGTGCTGCTGGGCGGCCCGCCGGTCGACGTCGCGCTGCACTGGCAGCAGTGGAATCTCCGCTCACCGCTGCTCGACGCCATCGCGGACGCGATCGTCGCCGAAGGAAGGCGCGTGCTCGCGCCTTTGCGCTGACGGGGCCGACGCGGGTCAGCCGTCGCTCACGCGGAGCACGACTTTGCCGCGCGTGTGTCCGGTCTCGATGGCGCGATGCGCGGCGGATGCCTCGGCGAGGCCGAACACCTGCTCGATGTAGACCTGCACCGAGCCGGAGTCGAGGAGGCGCCCGATGGTCGCCAGCGCGCCGCCGTCGGGGATCACCTTGTACGAGGTGGTGCGCACGCCCGCCTCGGCCGCCGCTTCGGCATAGCCCGGCCACGAGCCGGTCGGCACCAGCACGTAGAGCCCACCGGGTCGCAGCACCTCGAGCGAGCGCGTCCCGGTCTCGGCGTGGACGTTGCCGACCAGGTCGATGACGACGTCCACTTCGCCGACGACCTCTTCGAACCGCGTGGTCGTGTAGTCGATGACGACGGCGGCACCGAGTTCGCGCAGCCATGAGGCGTTGCGGCCGGAGGCTGTCACGGTGACGTGCGCGCCGAAGTAGGCGGCGAACTGCACCGCGAAGTGTCCGACGCCGCCGCTTCCGGCGTGGATCAGCACGCGCTGCCCCTCGTGCGCGTGCGCGGTCTCGACCACGAGTCCCCAGGCGGTGAGCGCGGCGAGCGGCACGCCGGCGGCCTCGACGTGCGACAGCGACGCGGGCTTGCGTGCGACCGAGAGCGACGGCGCCACGACGTACTCGGCGTACGAGCCGCCGGTGCGCGGGAAGGAGGCCATGCCGAACACCTCGGTGCCTGGGGCGAGCGGGTGCGCCTCGTACGGGCTCTTCACGACGATGCCGCTGAAGTCGTACCCGAGGGTCGCGGGGTACGCCGCGATGGCTCCCGACACGCCCCGGCCGCTGCGGGTCTTGGCGTCGATCGGGTTCACCCCGGCGGCGACGACGCGCACCAGCACCTCGCTCAGCACGGGGGAGGGGACGGGAACGGATGCTGCGTGCAGCGCGTCCGCGTCGCCCGGGGCGTCCACCACCATCGCCTGCATCTCGGCGGGCGGCGCCTCGACGGGGGCGAGCGGGGTCTCGGGTGCCGATCGCAGCGGTCGGATCCTCATCGTGCGCTCCTTCCGCGGGTGTGCCGCCTTCGGCACCAGAACTGAACTCCCGTGGCTACAGTCAACCCTGCCTTCGTCTCGCCCGTGTTACGCGGGTGCTACCGCTGTCGCAAAACGTCGAGCCGGCGATCAGGCTCGGGCGGCGCGGAGTTCGACCGCCGAGGGCGAGAGCACCTGCTGGGTGACCATGATCGCCGCCCCCAGCACACCGGCCGTCTCGTCGGCCTGGGACTGCACGATGCCGAGGTGCTGCGTGGCGAGCGGGATCGAGCGGCGGTAGACGACCTCGCGCACTCCCGCGAGCAGGTGCTCGCCGGCGCGGGCGACGCTGCCGCCGATCACGATGACCGACGGATTGAGCATGTTGACGACGGTCGCGAGCACTTCGCCGACCTCGCGGCCGGCCTGCCGCGTCGCGGTGATGGCGGCCTGGTGCCCCGCGCGGACGAGGGCGACGACGTCCGCGCTCCCGGCGGCGTCGATGCCCTGCGCGCGCAGGTCGGCCGCGATCGCGGTGCCGCTCGCGATCGCCTCGAGGTCTCGCTGGTCGCCGGGCGGCCGCGGCGAGTCGTGACTGTAGGGCACCTGCACGTGCCCCATGTCGCCGGCCGACCCCTGGGCGCCGCGCTGCAGCGCGCCGCCGGAGATGATGCCGGCGCCGATGCCCGTCGACACCTTGACGAAGATCAGGTCGGCGACGCCGGGCCAGCTGAGCGCCTGCTCGCCGAGCGCGAGGATGTTGACGTCGTTGTCGACGAGGACCGGCACGTCGAAGGTGCGCTGCACGTAGTGCGGCACGTCGAAGCGGTCCCAGCCCGGCATGATCGGCGGGTTCGTCGGACGCCCCGTCGAATGCTCGACGGGCCCCGGCACGCCGATGCCCACGCCGACGACGTGGGAGGCGGCGATGCCCTGCTGCTCCAGCAGAGCCGCGCCCTCCGAGATCACGGCGTCGAGCACC
Source organism: Microbacterium sp. NPDC058062 (assembly GCF_042885375.1). Classification (NCBI taxonomy): domain Bacteria; kingdom Bacillati; phylum Actinomycetota; class Actinomycetes; order Micrococcales; family Microbacteriaceae; genus Microbacterium; species Microbacterium sp. NPDC058062. The sequence continues at coordinate 152,867 of NZ_JBHVSC010000002.1, read as the reverse complement.
GCCTCCGGGCCGTCGGCGATGTCGAGGGGATGCGTGTTCGATGTGAGGATGCTCGCGGCGAGATCGGCGACGGCGATCGTCGCGTGGGTCGCGCCGAGGTCGACCGCGATCACGACCCCGGCCGACGGATTGAAGGCGACCCGCGCCGGCGGGCGCCCGCCGGTGGACACGGCCTCGCCCGCGGGGCGCAGGAGTCCGGCGGCCAGCAGGGTGTCGACGCGACCGGAGACCGTCGACCGGGCCAGGCCCGTCAGGGTCGCGAGCTCCGCTTTGGTGCGCGCATGGCCGTCGCGGAGGATCTGGAAGATCTCGCCCGCGCCGTTGCTTCCGACGGCTCCGCTGCCGCGCACTGCATCGACCATGGCGACAGTAAAGCACGGCCTTCTGACTGAAGTCAGCAGGACTTAAGATCACGGCACGATTACTTTTGACGAAGGTCTAGCAAAAGTCGGATGCTGCGTGCCATGATCGCCGCATGACTACGGAAGTCATCGACACTGTCGTCGGCACGGTCCGCACCGGACTCGTCGGCGGCGGATTCATGGGGCGGGTCCATGCGGCCGCCGCGCGGCGGGCAGGTGCCCGACTGGCGTCGGTGGCCTCCTCCAGCCGGGACCGCGCCGAGGCGGTGGCTCGAGAGCTCGGCGTCGCGCGTGTCGAGGACGACGCCGCCGGCGTGATCGCAGCATCCGATGTCGACGTGGTGCACATCTGCACCCCCAACGCCACCCACGCGGCGCTCGCCGAGGCGGCCCTCGCCGCCGGCAAGCACGTCGTATGCGAGAAGCCGCTCGCGACCTCCGTCTCCGACGCGCGGGCGCTCGCCCGGCACGCCGCCGCGACCGGCGTCGTCGCCGCGGTTCCCTTCGTCTATCGCTACCACCCGATGGTCCGCGAGGCCCGCGCGCGCGTCGCCTCCGGCCGGATCGGAACCCTGCTCTCGCTCGACGGCTCGTATCTGCAGGACTGGATGCTGCGGCAGAACGACGACGACTGGCGAGCCGATGCCGCAGCCGGCGGTCCGTCGCGCGCCTTCGCCGACATCGGCTCGCACCTGTGCGACCTGGTCGAGTTCGTGACCGGGGAACGCATCGCCCGCATGGCCGCCCGCACCCGCCGGGTGTTCGACGAGCGCGCGGGCCGGTCGGTCACGAACGAGGATGTGGCCGCGCTGCTGGTCGAGACCGAGTCCGGCGCGCTGGGCACGCTGCTCGTGTCGCAGATGGCCCCCGGCCGCAAGAACGCGCTCGTCCTCGAGCTGCACGGCACCCGCCGGAGCCTGCGCTTCGACCAGGAGCGCCCCGAGGAGCTGTGGGTCGGGGCGCGCAAGGGCTCCCGGCTCGTGCTGCGGGATCCCGCCGCCGACCACCCCGACTCGGCGCGGCTGCAGACCGTGCCCGCCGGGCATCCCATGGGATACCAGGACGCCTTCGACGGGTTCGTCGCCGACGTCTACGCCGCCATCGGCGGGGCACGGCCGGACGGGATGCCGACGTTCGCCGACGGCCTGCGCGCGGCCGTCCTGACCGCGGCCGTGCTCGAATCCGCCCAGACCCGAACCTGGATCGAGGTGCTGGCATGACCGACACGATGCTCGCCGACACACCGGTGCCACCGGGCGGCTCGGACGTGGTGCTCCGCGCCCGCGGCATCTCGAAGTCGTTCTTCGGCGTGCGCGTGCTCTCGGACGTCGACCTCGACGTGCGCCGCGGAGAGGTCCACGGGCTCGTCGGCGAGAACGGCGCCGGCAAGTCCACGCTCATGAAGGTGCTCGCCGGCGTCCACCACGCCGACGGAGGGTCGGTCGAGTTCGAGGGGCAGCCGGTCGCGTGGGGCCACCCGCGGCAGGCGATGGACGCGGGCCTCGTGACGGTCTTCCAGGAGTTCAACCTGCTGCCCGAGCGCACCGTCGCACAGAACGTGTTCCTCGGTCGCGAGCCGCGACGCGCCGGCTTCATCGACAAGAAGGGCATGCAGCGCCGCACGCGCGAGCTGCTCGACGGTCTCGGCGTCTCGTTCATCGATCCGGGCGCCCGCATCTCGTCGCTGACGGTCGCCGAGCAGCAGATCGTCGAGATCGTCAAAGCCCTCTCGTTCGACGCGCGCGTGATCTCGATGGACGAGCCGACCGCGGCGCTCAGCGACCACGAGGTCGAGCTCCTCTACGCGATCATCCGTCGGCTCACCGCACGGGGCGTCGCCGTCATCTACGTCTCGCACCGGCTGAAGGAGATCTTCGACCTGTGCGATCGCATCACGATCCTGAAGGACGGCGCGCTGGTGTCGACGGATGCCGCGACCGACCTCACCGACGCGGAGCTGGTCCGTCGGATGGTGGGCCGGCCCCTGCAGTCGTACTTCCCGGGCCCGGTCGAGGGCACGACGCTCGGCGGCCCGCGGCTGGAGCTGACCGACTGCGGCAACGAGTACGTGGACGGGGTCTCCCTCACTCTGCGCGCCGGCGAGATCGTGGGACTCGCCGGACTTCAGGGGTCGGGTCGCACCGAACTCGTCGAGGGCATCTTCGGCGTGCACGGCTTCACGCGCGGCGGCATGACCCTCGACGGACGATCGGTGCGCTTCACGAGCCCGCGAGCGGCGGTCCGGGCGGGACTCGCGCTCGTGACCGAGGACCGGAAGGCGCAGGGCCTCGCGCTCGGCCAGTCCGTGCTCGACAACTCCCTGCTCGTGGTGCGCAGCGTCTTCGCCGGACGCACCGGCACCTCGCGCAGGCGCGTGCCGGGCATCCTGAGCTCGCTCGAGGTGTCGTCGCGCGGCGTCGATCAGGAGGTGCGGTTCCTCTCCGGTGGCAACCAGCAGAAGGTCGTGCTCGCGAAGTGGCTCGTCACCGACCCGCAGATCGTGCTGTTCGACGAGCCGACGCGGGGCATCGACGTCGGCGCGAAGGTCGCGGTCTACCAGCTCATGCGTCAGCTCGCCGCCGAGGGGAAGGCCGTGCTCATGGTGTCGAGCGAGCTGCCCGAGGTCATCGGGATGAGCGATCGCATCCTCGTCATGCGCGACGGCGAGCTGGCCGCGGAGCTCGCGGCGGGTTCCGCCGAGCACGAGGTGCTGGCGGCCGCCACCGGCTCCGCGGACGCGGAGGACCTGCCCGACGATCCGCGCACCGACGACGAGGGGAGCCGCCCGTGAAGCGCATGCGTGTCGACTCCACCGTGATCGTGCTCGGCATCCTGATCCTCGTGATCGCGATCGGCGCGATCCTCGTGGCGACGGTCGGCCGCAGCTTCTTCAGCCCCGGCAACATCCGCGACATCCTCACCGGCATGAGCGTCCTGGGCCTCGTCGCGATCGGGCAGACGCTCGTCATCCTCGGCGCGTCCCTCGACCTCTCGGTCACCTACGTCATCAGCCTCGCGAGCCTCATCGCAGCCACCACGATGAACGGGAATCCGGCGAACATCCCCTGGGCGGTGACGCTCACGCTGCTGGTGTGCGCCCTCATCGGCCTCGCGAACGGGCTCATCGTCACCGTGCTGAAGGTCAACGGGTTCATCGCCACTCTCGGCGTCGGGCTCATCCTGCAGGGGGTGCTGAACACGAACTTCCAGGGGAGCGCCGGATCGGTGCCGTGGGCGTTCCAGCTCATCGGCGCGACGGGCGTCGGGCCGGTGCCGGTGTCGACGATCATCATGATCGCGCTCGCCGCCCTGGTCTGGTTCCTGCTCGACCGCACCCGCACCGGCGCGCACCTGTTCGCAGTCGGCGGCGATCCCGAGGTCGCCCGCCTGTCGGGCGTGCGCACGCGTCCGCCGCTCATCGCGGCACACGTGATCTGCTCGGTCTTCGCCGGGCTCGCCGGGCTGCTGCTCGCGAGCAGGCTCGGCGTCGGCAGTCCGACCGTGGGCCAGCAGGGCGGCTACGCACTGCTGTCGATCGCGGCGGTCGTGCTCGGGGGGACCCTGCTCCTGGGCGGCCGGGGGTCGGTCTGGGGCACGATCGGCGGCGTCGCGATCTTCGCGGTCGTCGACAACGTCATGAGCGTCATGCAGGTGAACCCGTTCCTCAAGGACGTCGTGCGCGGCGTCGTCATCGTCGCCGCGGTCGCCGTGTACAGCCGCCGGGCGATCGTCCGCCGGCGCACGCGGTTCGGCCCGGGCGGGACGAGGACCGGGGGCGACGCCCAGGCCGAGGCCGCCGCCCCGGCGATGGTCGCGGCATCCCACGCCCTCGAGGCGGATGCCGACGCGGCCGAAGGCGGCGCCGCGACCCAGGGAGGTGTGCGATGAGGTTCCTGAAGGCGCTCGTGAGCCCGCGCGGTGCGGTGTTCCTGCTGCTCGTGATCCTGCTCGTGGCCATCATGCTGCTGAACCCGAACTTCGCCGAACCCGGCCAGATCATGCGGTACATCCAGCGGGTCGCGCCCGTCGCGATCGTCGCGATCGGTCAGTACTTCGTCATCATCGCGGGGGAGTTCGACCTCTCGCAGGGCTCGCTCATCACCGCGCAGGTGATCGTGGCGGGCAACCTCGTCGGCCAGGACGACTCGCGCACCGTGCCGGTCCTCGCCCTCATGATCGTGCTCGGCCTGTTCGTCGGGCTCGTGAACGGCTTGCTCACGACCCTCCTCAAGGTGCCGTCCTTCATCGTGACGCTCGGCATGAAGCTCGCCCTCCTCGGCCTGGTGCTGTGGTGGACGGGCGGGGCGGCGACGGGCAATCCGGCCGACAGCTTCCGTCAGATCGGCCGCGGAGGCCTCCGCGATCTGCCGGTGATCGACTTCCTGCCGTGGTCGGTGCTGGTCCTCGCGGTGTGGCTCGCTCTCGGCATCTGGACCACCAAGCGCCCGCTGGGCAAGCTCCTGATCGCGATCGGCGACAACGCCCGCGCGACGCGTTACTCCGGAGCGCGCGACTGGTGGGTCACGACGCGCGCCTTCATGATCTCGTCGCTGTCGGCGACCGTCTCGGCCGTGCTGCTCGTCGGCTACGCGGGCGTCCACCCGTCGGTCGGACGCGGCTACGAGTTCGTCGCGATCACCGCCGTCGTGCTCGGCGGGGTCGTGCTGGGCGGCGGTCGTGGGTGGATCGTCGCCGCCGTGGCCGGCGCCTTCGTGCTCGAAGCCCTCTTCCTGCTGCTCAACATCGCCGGAGTGCCGTCGTCGCTGCGCGACGCGGTCCAGGGCGTCATCATCATCGCCGCCGTCGCCTACTCGGGACTGGTGTTCCGGTCCCGGCGGCGCAGCGGCCCACAGACCCCTCCCTCACCGGGGAAGGAACCCGACGCGCCCGACGGCGCCGAGGAGTCGTCCGCAACACCGGCCCTCGCAGGCGAGGGCGCAGCACACAACAACAGGAGCTAGCAATGCGACGATCAGTGAAGATCGCCACCACCGCGGTGGCGCTCGTCGGCCTCTTCGCCCTGGCAGGGTGTACGACCGACCCGAACGTGGCCCCGCCGGACTCGTCCGCCGCGCCGACCGAAGAGGGCGGCGCCAACGAGTGGTTCGACCAGGCGCTGTTCGACACCCAGATGGCCCAGCGCGAGGTGGTGCCCGAGGGCCCCGAAGACGAGCCGTACCTGCAGTACATCGACGCGGAGATGGTCGACACGTCGCAGTACGCGAGCAGCGGGCCGAAGAAGGCGTGCTTCGCGAACGCGTCGATCTCGAACCCCTGGCGCCAGACGGGCTGGATCACGATGAACCAGCAGCTGAAGGTGCTGCAGGAGTCGGGTGCGATCAGCGAGATGGAGACCCGCGACGCCCAGGACTCCGACGACACGCAGATCGCCGACATCGACTACTTCATCTCGGACGGCAACTGCGACGTCTTCATCATCTCGCCGAACAGCACGGCGGCGATGACGCCGGCCGTCGAGCGCGCGTGCGACACCGGCAAGCCGGTGATCGTGTTCGACCGCGGTGTCGAGACCGACTGCCCGGTGACGTTCATCCACCCGATCGGCGGCTTCGCGTGGGGCATCGACACGGCGGAGTTCCTCATCGACAACCTCGAAGAGGGTGACAAGGTCGTGGGCCTCCGCATCCTCCCGGGCGTCGACGTGCTCGAGCAGCGGTGGGCCGCAGCCGAGAAGCTGTTCGCTGACGCGGGCATCGAGGCGGTCGACTACTTCACCGGCGCAGACCCGGCCGAGATCAAGAGCATCATCTCGGACGAGCTCGCCAAGGGCGACGTGGCGGGCATCTGGATGGATGCCGGTGACGGCGCCGTCGCCGCCATCGAGGCCTTCGAGGACGCCGGCGTCGACTACCCCGTCATGACGGGTGAGGACGAGATGAGCTTCCTGCGCAAGTGGAAGGAGACGGGCCTCACCGGCCTCGCTCCGGTCTACTCGAACTTCCAGTGGCGCACCCCGCTGCTGGCGGCGCAGAAGATCTTCGCGGGCGAGGAGATCCCGAAGGAGTGGGTGCTCCCGCAGAGCCCGATCACGGCCGAGGAGGTCGACCAGTACCTCGAGGCCAACGACGGCATGCCCGACGGGCACTACGCCAAGTTCGGCGGCGAGAACCTGCCGGGCTACCCCGAGGTCTGGCAGCAGCGCCAGATCCCGTAAGCACCGATCCGATCCCGTCCTCCCCGCGAGGGGAGGACGGGATCATCCCTGACAGGAGAGTCATGCAGCGCACGATCGGCGTCAACACCTGGGTGTGGACCTCGCCGCTGACCGACGAGTCGCTCGCCGAGCTCGCGCCGAAGATCGCGCGCATGGGCTTCGGCGCGATCGAGCTGCCCCTCGAGAACGCGGGGGACTGGGATGCTGCGCGCGCGGGCGATCTGCTCGGCTCGCTGGGTCTCGTTCCCGTCGTGATCGGCGCGATGGGCCCGGGGCGTTCGCTCGTCGATCGGGCGGGCAACGTCGCCGCGACCCAGGCGTACCTGCGCACGTGCCTGTCCGCAGCGCGCGGGGTCGGGGCATCCGTCGTCGCCGGGCCGTTCTATGCGCCCACGGGAGTCACCTGGCGCATGACGGCGGGCGAGCGGACCGAGGTTGTCGCGCAGCTGCGCCGCAACCTGCAGCCCCTCGTCGACGAAGCGGTGGAGGAAGGCCTCGCGCTCGCCGTCGAACCCCTCAACCGGTACGAGACGAGCGTCATCAACACCGTCGAACAGGGACTCGAGGCGCTGGCGCCGCTGTTCGGGCCGGGGCTCGGCCTCGCGCTCGACACCTATCACCTCAACATCGAGGAGAAGCGACCGGATGCTGCGATCCGCGCCGCCGCCGGGAACATCGCGCACGTCCAGGTCTGCGGGAGCGATCGCGGGCCGGTCGGCGACGATCACACCGACTGGCCGGGGACTCTCGCCGCCCTCGACGACGCCGGGTACGCCGGCATCCTGGGGCTGGAGAGCTTCACCGGCGAGAACGCCACGATCGCGGTGGCCGCGTCGGTGTGGCGGCCGCTCGCGGCGAGCCAGGACGATCTGGCCGAGCGCTCGCTCCGGTACCTGACGGCACTGCAGGCGTCGCGCTGAGCGCTCACGGGCGAACCTGGGCGTCCGCCGTGGCCCCGGGCCGCCGATGATGCGGAAGACTCGGAGCATGCCGATTCAGCACACCGTCGTCTTCCGCCTCGCCCACCCCGCCGGTTCGCCCGAGGAGACGGCCTTCCTCGCCGACGCGCGCGCGGCGCTCACGTCGATCCCCGGCGTCGAGGATTTCCGCATCAACCGGCAGGTGAGCGCGAAGAGCGAGCTCGCGCACCAGTTCTCGATGGTGTTCCAGGGCGACGCCGAGTACCAGGCCTACAACGACCACCCCACCCACGTCGCGTTCGTCGCCGAGCGCTGGGTCCCCGAGGTGGCGGAGTTCCAGGAGTACGACTTCGTCGAGGCCTGAGCCGCGTCAGGAGGCCGGGCGCTCGCCGATCGTGAGCGCGTGCAGCAGCCGCGTGAGGTTGAGGATGTCGTCGACGGGCCACTCCTCGAGCGCGTCGACGAGCAGGCTCTCCTGCGGAGCGCGCGCCTCGGCCAGGCGCTCCAGGCCGAACTGCGTGGGGGAGAGCAGGCTCGACCGGCCGTCGTCCGGATCGGGCGTGCGCTGGATGAGACCGAGCTGCTCGAGCTCGCGCACCGTGCGGCTGATCTGGCCCTTGTCCGACATGAGCGACTCGGCCAAGCCCGAGAGCGTGATGCCCTCGCGGCGCACGATGGTGGTGAACACCTTGTAGGCGCCCGGCAGCATGCCGGGGCTCACGCGGTTGGCGTTCTCGGTGATGATCCGCCGGAAGCGGTTGATCAGCTCCCCGAACTCCGCCTCGAGGGCGCGCACCGCCTCGGTGCGCGCCGCTCGGGTGTCGTCGGAGGTCATCATGTTCGACATTAGCGTCGGGTGACGGTCCCCACGGCCCCTCCACGAGCCGCTGGCGCGTCTCGCGGAGCCTCCGGCCGCGTGGGCCCAGCCTCGTCCGCGGCGTCTGCGGCCGGGGCCGCAGCATCCGTCTCCGCCGTCGCTGCCGGCGCGAGCGTCTCCATGCCCTCGGCGACCGAGACGGTCGCGAGGTCGGCCTCGCTCGCCTGCACGCGCTCGCTCGTCGTCATGCGGGTGAGCGGCTTGTTGGGCAGGAAGATGATCGCGATGAGGCTGACCACGGCCAGGGGCACGGCGATCAGGAACGAGTGGGCGATGGCCTGCGCGTAGATGTCCTCGACGATCACGCGGATCGACTCGGGCAGCGCCGAGACCTGCGGGATGGTGCCCGATGCGAGCTGCTGGCCGATGGCCGCGCCCTTCTCGCCGAGCGCCATGAGCGCGGCGCCGATGTCGTCCTTGCGGTCGGTGAACAGGTTCGTCGCCGAGGTCGCGAGGGCAGCACCCATCACCGAGACGCCGATCGTGCCGCCGAGGCTGCGGAAGAACGTGACCCCCGAGCTCGCGACGCCGATCTCCGACGGCTTCGAGGTGTTCTGCACGATGAGCACGAGGTTCTGCATCGTCATGCCGACACCCGCGCCGAGCAGGAACATGTACAGCGAGACCAGCACGAAGTTCGTGTCGTAGTGGATGGTCGACAGCAGGTACGAGCCGGCGATCAGGAGCACGCCGCCCACGATCAGGTACGGCTTCCAGTGCCCGGTGCGGGTCACGAGACCGCCGATCACGATCGAGGCGAGCAGGAGTCCGCCGATCATCGGGATCGTCATCAGGCCCGCCTCGGTCGGGGTCGCGCCGCGCGCCAGCTGCATGTACTGGCTGAGGAACACCGACGTGCCGAACATCGCGATGCCGATGGAGATCGACGCGATGACCGCGAGCGTGAAGGTGCGGTTGCGGAACATCGTGAGCGGGATGAGCGGCTCCTTCGAGCGCAGCTCGACGATCACGAAGAGCACGGCTGCCAGCAGCGCGCCGCCGACCATCAGGATGGTCTCGGTGCTCCACCAGTCGTAGTCCTTGCCCGCGTTGGTGACCCAGATGAGCAGCAGCGACACGGCCGTCGACAGCAGCACGATGCCGAAGTAGTCGATGCGCGCCTTCTTCTTGGGCCGCGGCGGCAGGTGGAGCGTCCGCTGCATGATGATGAGGGCGGCGACAGCGAACGGCAGCGCGATGAAGAAGTTCCAGCGCCAGTCGATCGTGTCGGTGATGAAGCCGCCGAGGAGCGGGCCGCCGACGGTCGCGACCGCCATGACCGCGCCGAACAGGCCCATGTACCGGCCGCGCTCGCGCGGGCTGATGATGTCGGCCATGATGACCTGGCTGAGCGCCGCGAGACCGCCGGCGCCGATGCCCTGCACCGCGCGGAAGGCGATGAGCGTGCCCGGATCCTGCGAGAAGCCGGCGGCCGCAGTGGCGAGCACGAAGATCACGATCGCGATCTGGATGAGCAGCTTGCGGTTGAAGAGATCGGCGAGCTTGCCCCAGATCGGGGTCGAGATCGCGGTGGTCAGCAGGGTCGCGGTGACGACCCACGTGAACGCCGCCTGGTCGCCGCCCAGGTCGTGGACGATCACGGGGAGCGACGTCGACACGACGGTCGACGCGAGCATCGACACGAACATGCCGAGCAGCAGGCCGGTGAGCGCCTGCAGGATCTTGCGGTGCCGGCGCTTCTCGTCGGTGCTGATTCTGCTGCCAGCGGCTTGGGTGGCGACCGACCCGGTCGCGGGGGTGGACGTGGCCATAGGAATCCTTAGAGCGTGCAGTTTTGCGGATGCGCGGCGACGTTGGCGCGGAAAAGTTGACATGAGTCAACAGTTGATTTGGGTCAACTATACGTCAATGGTTGACGTGCGTCAACTATCAGTCGGAATGAAGGATGCGGCGGCCCGGCCGGGCGGCCCGGCGGCTGCGCCCCCGGCGGCCACATCACGTGTTCTCACCGAGACCACCCGTTGTGCGCGTGCAGAGCGTGTGGTCTCGGTGAGATCACGTGATCTGAACGGGGTGGGGAAGGGGATGCCGGTGGCCGAGGCATCCGCTCCTCCACAGGTGGGGGTGGGCTGCGGCCGTGCACAGGTGGGCGAAGGGGAGGCGCAGCGCAAGAGTGGCAGGGGCGAGGGTGAGGCCATGCAACGACACTTGGACTTCGATGAGGCGATGGCCGCGGTGCGCAGCCGCGACGATCTGCGCGCGGGTGGGATGACCGCCCGCGCGATCGGCGACGCGGTGGCGCGGGGAGACGAGCGACGGCTGCAGCGCAACCGGTACGTCCCGGGGCCGCTGTGGAAGGACCTGTGGCCGGAGTCGCGCCACCTGCTCCAGGTGTGCGCCGCCGTCCTCGAGATGCGCGAACGGCGCGACGGCGTCGTCGCCTCGTACGAGTCGGCCGGCGTGCTGGCGGGGCTGCCGCTCTATCGTCACGAGCCGTCGGCGGTCCATGTCATCACGCCCGAGAAGGCCCGCGCGTCCAGCCGCGCGGGGCTGCGGCGTCACACGGATCGGCTCGCAGACGACGACATCACGGTGGTCAACGGGATCCGGTGCACGACTCTGGAGCGGACGGTCTTCGACATGGCCCGCACGCTCAGTCTGGAGGCGGCGATCGCCGTGGCCGACGCAGGGCTGCGGCGCGAGGCGATGCAGGGACACGAATACGACGAACGCGCGGCCGAGCTCTGGCGCGAGCGGATGCTGCAGCGCTGCGCGGCCGACCCGGGCGGGCGGGGCATTCGCCAGGCAGAGGCCGCGATCCGCTTCGCGGACGGGCGTTCGGAGTCCCCGGGCGAGTCGGTGAGTCGCCAGCAGTTGAGCCGTCTCGGCTTTCGCGAGCTGCGGCTCCAGGTTCCCGTGGCCGGACCCGAAGGGCGGAGCTTCCGCGTCGACATCGGCATCGAGGACGTGCGGAGCTTCTACGAGTTCGACGGGCTGAGCAAGTACACCGACCTCGCGATCGCGACGGGCAAGACCGTCGAGCAGGTCGTGCTCGAAGAGAAGCGCCGCGAGGATTGGATACGAGGCACGACGCAGCGCCGCTTCGTACGCGCCGAAGCCGCGCACATCCTGACCCCGGCTGCTCTCGGTCGCCGCCTCGCGTCCTTCGGGATCACCCCGCCCCGCGCATGAGCCCGCGTGTCCACATCACGTGTTCTCACCGAGACCACACGTCATGCGCGGGCAGAGCGTGTGGTCTCGGTGAGATCACGTGATCTGAACGGGGCGGGGAGGGGGATGCGCGGCGCCGGCGTCAGGCGGGCTGGGCCACGCGCTCGGCGGAGCGGATGACCGCCTCGACGCCGAGCATGAAGAGCTCGCGGTCCTTCAGGTCCAGGAGCTGCGCGGACATCTGCGCGATGTGGGGGTGCTTGATCGGGTCGACGAGCAGCGGGCCCTCGAACCACGGGCTGGAATCCGCGGGGGCCGTGGTGGCGCGCTCGGCCCGCGCGCGGGCGACGCCGGCGGCGATCGACAGCACGTGGGTCGCCATGAGCGCGTAGTGCTGCACCAGGGCATCGCCGGTGAGGCCTGCTCGCGAGAACGCGTCGAGCATCAGCTCGATGGCGTCGAGCTCTCCGGGGCCGTGGGTGGTGAGGACGATCGCCTCCTGCCCCACGGCGGGGTAGCGGGCGAACTCGGTCAGCGTCGCCGACGCGAGCTGGCGGAGGCGCTCCTGCCACTCGTCGGGGTCGGCGGTGACGGCGGCCAGGCTTCGCAGGGTGAGCTCGTCGAGCAGCGCCCTCATCAGCTCTTCCTTGCCGCGGAAGTGGCGGTAGACGGCGGTCGGGTCGGTGCCGAGCTTCGCGCCGAGGTCGCGGATCGAGAGGGAGGCCGATCCGGTCGTCTCGGCGAGCTCGAGGCCCGCCGAGATGATCGTGGCCCGGTCCAGGCGCTTCGCGCCCGGCTTCTCGGGCGTCGCCCCGGTGCGTGCCGCCATGATCCCCGCTTTCGCCGTCGCGTCCATCGTGCCACGCACCCCTTGTCTCGGCGTCGTGACGTCCCGAGCCTAGTCGGTGTGTCATCACTTCTGTCAACACTGTTGACAGGGTTGATGACAGCGGTCTATCGTCAAGCGACCCGTTCGACGACGAAGGAGAGGTCCCGTGGCCGCTGCCGTTCCTGCAGATGCAGACACCCCGTACGCAGACACCGTGTTCATCCGAGGCGCGCTGTTCAGCTCCGACCTCATGCGGGCGGGAAGCGCCGAAGCAATCAGTGACGTGGCCGTCGCCGTGCGCGGCGGACGCATCGCGGCGGTGTGCGCCGAGGACGAGGCATCCGTGTTCATCGGTCCCGACACCGAGGTCGTCGACCTCGCGGGGGCGCTGCTCGCTCCGGGGTTCCAGGACGCCCACGTGCACCCGATGTCGGGCGGCGTCGAGCTGCTGCAGTGCAACCTCACCGGCTCGGAGGACGCCGCCGATACGCTCGCCACGATCGCGCGCTACGCCGCCGAGAACCCCGACGTCGAGTGGATCGTGGGCGGCGGATGGTCGATGGACCACTTCGCGGGCGGTGCACCGCTCCGCGGCGCGCTCGACGCGATCGTGCCCGACCGCCCGGTGCTGCTCGCGAGCCGCGACCACCACTCCGCGTGGGCGAACACCGCGGCGATGCGCGCGGCCGGCGTCGACGCGGCCACGGCCGACCCGGCCGACGGGCGCATCGAGCGCGAGGCCGACGGGTTCCCGGCCGGCACCTTCCACGAGGGGGCGGCCGACCTGTTCGCCGAGGCGCGTCCGAAGGTCTCGGAAGACCTCGCCTACGCAGGGCTGCTGCGCGCGCAGGACGACCTCATCGCGCAGGGCATCACGGGCTGGCAGGACGCCCTCGTCGGGAACTTTCCCGGGATCCCCGGCGGGCTCGCCTCCTACCGTCGTGCGCTCGCCGAGGGAACGCTCAAGGCGCACGTCGTCGGGGCCCAGTGGTGGGAGCGCGGCGAGGGGATCGAGCAGCTCGAGGGCATGATCCGCACCCGCGACGAGGTCGCCGCGCTCGGCCGCCCGGACCGCTTCTCGCTCGGCTCGATCAAGTTCATGGTCGACGGCGTCGCCGAGAACCACACGGCCGCCATGCTCGAGCCGTACCGCGACGGGCACGGGCACTCGACCGACAACCGCGGCCTGTCGTTCATCCCGGCCGAGCGCCTGCGCGAGTACGCCATCGCCGCCGATGCCGCGGGCTTCCAGCTGCATTTCCACGCTCTCGGCGACCGGGCCGTGCGCGAAGCGCTCGACGCGGTCGAGGCGGCGGCGGAGGTCAACGGCGCGACCGACGGGCGCCACCACCTCGCCCACATCCAGGTGGTCGACGCGGCCGACGTGCCGCGCTTCGCCGCGGCCGGCGCCGTGGCGAACATGCAGCCCCTGTGGGCGTGCCACGAGGACCAGATGGACGAGCTCACGCTGCCGTTCCTCGCCGAGTCCGCCGCGTCGCGCCAGTACCCGTTCGGCGATCTGAAGAGGGCCGGGGTGCGCCTCGCCGGCGGCAGCGACTGGCCGGTCTCGAGCGCGGATCCGCTCGCGGGCGTCCACATCGCCGTCAACCGCGTCGCCCCGCTGTCCGACGACGAGCCGCTGGGCGGCCCCCACCAGCGCCTCGACCTCGCCACCGCGCTCGCCGCCTACACGTCGGGCACGGCGTACGTGAACCACCGCGACCACGACACCGGTTACGTCCGCGCCGGCTACCTCGCGAACCTCGTCGTCGTCGAGCCGAACCCGTTCACCGTCCCCGTCGAGGACCTCTACCTGTGCCGCGTCGCCTCGACGTGGATCGACGGCGAGCGGGTCTACGCCCGCGCCGACGCCGACGCCGACGCCGACGCCGACGCCGACGCCGACGCCGACGCCGGCGCGGACGCCGAGGCCGAGGCCGAGGCCGCAGCATCCGTCCTGTCCTGAGTTCCTTCTCCACCACCCGACACCGTCGTCAGAACCCGAGGAGCACCATGATCCGCACCCGACGCACCGCCCGTCGCCTGCTCGCCGTCGCGGGCGTCGGCGTGGCCGGCGCGCTCGTCCTGTCCGCGTGCAGCGCCGACACGTCGAGCCCCGACGCCACCGCCGCCCCCGAGTGGGAGTACACCGCCCAGACGGCCGCGCCGTCGGGCGACATCGACTCGTACTCGTGGGTGAGCTACTCCGAGCCGTACTCGCTCGACTACGCCTACGCGTTCGACTACGCCGACAACCAGGTGCTCGCCAACGTGTGCGAGTCGCTGCTGCGGCTGAACCCCGATTTCACGCTCTCGCCCGGACTGGCGGAGGCGTTCGACCACCCGACGCCCGAGACGTGGGTCTACACGATCCGCGACGGTGTGACGTTCCACGACGGCACGCCGCTCACGGCTGCTGACGTCGTGGCGTCCATGAGCCGCCATCTCGACCCCGAGGTCGGCTCGTCGTGGTACTCGGTGTACCAGAACGTCGCGTCGATCGAGCAGACCGGCGACCGGCAGGTCACGGTGACGATGAACGGCCCGGACTCGCAGTTCAACCTCGCGATGGGCGGGTCGGCGGGTGTCGTCGAGTCCGCGGCGACCCTGGCCGAGAAGGGTGCCGACTACGGCAACTCGACGGGGCTCGTCAACTGCACCGGCCCCTTCGCGCTCACCGAGTGGAAGTCGGGGGAGTCGGTCACGCTCACCCGCTACGACGACTACTGGGACGACACGCTGCACGCCCGCGCCGGCGAGGTCGACATCCTCTTCATGACCGACCCCAACGCGCGTGTCAACGCGCTGAAGTCGGGCGAGGTCGACGGCGGGTGGATGATCCCGGCCGACGCGATCGGGCAGCTGCAGGACTCCGGCAAGGGCGACATGTACTTCGGCCTCAACACCGCGGTCGGCAGCCTCATCGTGAACAACCTGGAGGGTCCGCTCGGCGACGAGCGCGTGCGCCGGGCGCTACTCATGGCGATGGACCGGCAGGGGATCCTGGATGCTGCGGCCAAGGGCTACGGCGATGTCACGAACGCGCTCACCACCGAGTCGGTGTGGGTCGGCGCGAGCGACGCGGGCGTGAAGGAGGCGTTCGACGGGCTCGAGGAGTATCCGTACGACATCGAAGCGGCCAAGAAGCTCATCGACGAGGCGGGCGTCGCGGGCGAGGAGATCGTGATCGCCACCGCGCCGATCAGCAACGACTTCACCGTCATCTCGCAGGGCGCGGCCGCCGCCGCACAGTCGATCGGCCTCAAGGCGACCATCGAGACGGTGAGCCCGAGCGCGTACACGGCGCTCTTCTCCGACCCGACCGCGCGCGAGGGCATCGACCTCTTCTACACCTCGTGGTACCTGTCGAGCCCGGATCCGCTCGAGATGTACAGCGTGCTGCGCACCGGCGAGTTCAGCAACTACGGCAACTGGAGCGACCCCGAGTTCGACTCCCTCGTGAACGAGGCCGTCACCATCGATGACCCCGCGGCGCGCAGCGAGGTCACCGCTCAGGCTCAGCGCATCGCGAACGAGCAGCTGCCGTGGCTGCCGCTGTTCCAGGGCCCGATGACGCTGTTCCTCGGCGACCGGGTGACCGGCGTCGCCCCGTCGGTGGCGTTCATGTACTACCCGTGGGCGGCGACCATTGGCTCCCGTTGACGTGAGCGCGGGCCCGGCGGTCGCCGCCGGGCCCCGCCCGGATCGGCGGCGGGCCGGAGGGGGCGGAGGAGCGATGATCGCCGTCCGCCGGATCGCCGGCAAGCTCGGCGGGCTGCTGCTCACGCTGTTCCTGGCATCCGTGCTCGTCTTCTTCTCGCGCTTCCTGGTGCCGGGCGATCCGGTGGCGTTCCTGCTGCGGGGGCGCAAGCCCAGCCCCGAGGCGGTGGCCCAGGTCACCGCGCAGTACGGTCTCGACCTGCCGCCGTGGCAGCAGTACCTCAACTGGGTCGCAGGGCTCCTCCACGGCGACCTGGGCCGGTCGCTGCAGTACCGGCAGGACGTCACCGTGGTGCTCGGCGAGCGGCTGCCCGTCACCCTCGGGCTGGTCGTGATGGCGGGCACGATGATCGCGGTCGTCGGCCTCATCGCCGGCGCGGTCGCCGCCCTCCACCGCGGACGCCTCGCGGACCGCTCGATCCTCATCGGGCTCACCGTGCTCGGCGCCATCCCGTCGTTCGTCGGATCCATCGTGCTCATCGCGGTGTTCGCGGTGCAGCTCGGCTGGTTCCCGTCGTTCGGGTCGGGCGAGGGGTTCTGGGACACGGTCTACCACCTCGTGCTTCCGTCGATCGCCCTCGCGATCGTGTTCGTCGTGCTGGTGGGCAAGGTGACGCGTTCGTCGATGATCGACCAGCTCGACCGTGAGCACGTCGAGGTCGCGATCAGCCGTGGCATCAAGCGCGGCACCGTGATCCGCCGTCACGTGTTCCGCAACGCCGTCGGGCCGATCCTGACGGTGAGCGGGATGCTGGTGGCCGGCCTCCTGGTCGCCAGCTCCATCGTCGAGGCGGCCTTCGGCCTCGCCGGCATGGGCTCGCTGCTCGTGCAGTCGGTCGACCGCCTCGACTTCCCGGTCGTGCAGGCGATCGTCCTCCTCGTCGTGACCGCGTTCGTGCTCGTGAACGCCGTGATCGACGTCCTCGAACCCTGGATCGATCCGCGATCCGCTGCCGGAGCCGGTGCCCGATGACGACAACGCCCACCCTCGCCGTGAAGGTGCTGCGCGCACCACGGCTGCCCCGCACCAGCCTGACGTTCGCGATCGCACTCGGAGTCCTCGCCGCGATGACGCTGGCCGCGATCTTCGCCCCGTTCCTCGCGCCGTACAACCCCGACGCCGTCGACTTCGCCGCGGTGAACGCGCCGCCGAGCGCCGCGCACTGGCTGGGCACCGACGGCCTCGGCCGCGACACACTGAGCCGCCTCATCTACGGTGCGCGCACGGCCCTGCTCGGTCCGCTCCTCGTGGTGATCGCGTCGACGGTGCTCGGCATCCTCCTCGGGCTCATCGCCGGCTGGCGCGGCGGCTGGATCGACTCCGTGCTCGGTCGCCTGTTCGACGTGCTGTTCGCCTTCCCGTCCCTGCTCATCGCGATCATGGCGGTCGCGCTCTTCGGCAAGGGGCTGGTCGCTCCCGTCATCGCGATGAGCATCGCGTACGCGCCGTTCGTCGCGCGCCTCACGCGCTCGCTCATCGCGGCCGAGCGCACCCGGCCCTACGTCGCGGCGTATCGCGTGCAGGGCTTCGGCGGTGCATGGATCGCGCTGCGGCGCGTGCTGCCGAACGTCACGCCCATCGTGGGCGCGCAGTCGACGCTCAACTTCGGGTACGTGCTCGCCGAGCTCGCCGCCCTGTCGTTCCTCGGCCTGGGCGTGCAGCCGCCCACCGCCGACTGGGGCGCGATGATCAACGAGGCGCAGGCCGGGCTCATCGGCGGGCACTTCCTGCCCGCGATCGTCCCGGCGGTGGCCGTCGTCGTGGTCGTCGTGGCCGTCAACATCATCGGAGAAGAGCTCTCCGACCGCATCGGTGGGGAGATCCCGGCATGAACGCAACCGAGACCGTCGCCGATCCTGCCGTGGCGCCGATCGCGCCGAATCCGGCACTGCTCGACATCCGCGACCTCACGCTCGACCTGCCCGACGGCACGCGGCTTCTGGACGGCATCACGCTGTCGGTGGCCGCGGGCGAGACCGTCGGCCTCGTCGGCGAGTCCGGGTCGGGCAAGTCGCTGACCGCCCGCACCGTGCTGGGGCTCGTGCCCGACCGCGCCTCGATCACCGGCGAGGTCGTGCTGGACGGCGCCGGAGTGCTCACCGCCCCCGCACCCGAACTCCGGCAGCTGCGTCGCCACGGCGCGGCGATGATCTTCCAGGATCCGCGGGCGGGCATCAATCCGATGCGGACGATCGGGGATCACCTCACAGAGGCGCTCCGCCTCGCAGAGGGATGGTCGACGGATGCTGCGCGCGCACGCGCCGTCGAGCTGCTCGAGGCGGTGCGCCTGCCCCGCCCCGAAGACCACCTGCGCCAGTATCCGCACGAGTTCTCGGGCGGGATGCTGCAGCGCGTCATGATCGCGGGAGCCCTGACGACGTCGCCGAAGCTCCTCGTGTGCGATGAGCCCACGACCGCCCTCGACGTGACCACCCAGGCCGAGATCATCGGCGTGCTCGCCGAGCAGCGCGCGAGCCGCGGCATGGGCATGCTCTTCATCACGCACGACCTCAACCTCGCCGCCTCGCTGTGCGACCGCGTGTATGTGATGAGCGGCGGGCAGGTTGTCGAGCAGGGCCGCGCGCACGACGTGCTGCGAGCCCCGCGGGCCGAGTACACGCGGCGCCTCGTCGCCGCGACCCCGACGCTGGTCGGCGCCGCACCGGGCGCGACCGCGGGTCACCGCATCGGAGGCTCTGCGGAACACGCCGGGCCGCAGCATCCGTCCACCGGCGTGTCGTCGGAAATCTCCGATTCTGTGCACGGCGAGCGGGGGACGGATGCTGCGCCCCCGGCGGGAACCGCAGCCGCCATGCTCGAGGCGGCAGGGGTGTCGAAGACGTATGTGCGCCGGGGCAAGGAGCCTGTGCGCGCGGTGATCGACGCGTCGGTCGCGGTGCCCCGCGGCGGCGCGTTGGGGGTGGTGGGGGAGTCGGGGTCGGGCAAGTCGACGCTCGCGCGCATGATCGTGGGGCTCGAGGCCGCCGACACGGGCGACATCCGCATCGACGGTCGCGAGCGCACCGCGGTCCCTCGCAACAGGCGCGAGCGGCTGGCCCACGCACGCAGCGTGCAGATGGTGTTCCAGGATCCGTACCTGTCGCTCGACCCGCGCATCACGGCGGGCCGGGCCATCGAGGACGCCCTGCGCCTGCACACCCGGCTGAGCGCGACCGAGGCACGGTCGCGGGTGCTCGACCTGCTCGCCCAGGTCGGACTGGGGGAGAAGCACGCCGCCGCGCGGCCGCGGACCCTCTCGGGCGGTCAGCGGCAGCGCGTCGCGATCGCCCGTGCCCTCGCGATCGAGCCGGACGTGCTCGTGATGGACGAGGCGACGAGCGCGCTCGACGTCTCGGTGCAGGCGCAGGTGCTCGACCTCGTCGACCGCATCCGGCGGGAGCGCGGACTCACCGTGCTCTTCATCAGCCACGACCTCGCCGTCGTCCGGCGCGTCTGCGACGAGACCGTCGTGATGCGCCGCGGCGAGATCGTCGAGCGCGGTCGCACGGCGGAGCTCCTTGCCGCCCCGCAGCACGAGTACACGCGGCTGCTCATCGACTCGGTGCCGAAGCCCGGGTGGGACGCCGAGGCGGCAGGTGCCGAGGTCGAGGCCGCGGGTGTCGACGGCGGCGCACCGGACGCGGGTGCGGACGACGGCGATGCGGAGGCCGCAGCGGTGGAGACGGCGAAGGCCGAGGCGGCCGGGCAGGCACGGTGACCCGCGTCCGGCGCAGGACGCCGGCGCGCGGGAGGATGGAGGGGTGTTCAGCGTCGAACTGATTCCGGATGCCGAGATCGACCGCGTGGTGCGGGAGGACTGGGACCGGCTGCTCGGCGCGGACCTGCCGAGCTCGGGACGCAACCCGGCGCCCAGCAACCGCCCCCACGTCACGCTCGCGGTGCGGGAGCATCTCGAGCCGTCGGCCTTTGCCGGAATCGCCGAGATGCTTCCCGTTCCCCTCGAGCTCGGAGGAGTGCTGCTCCTCGGCCACCGGGATCGGTACGTGCTCACGCGGCAGGTCGTCGCGACCTCCGCCCTGCTGGAGGTCCACCGCGTCGTGGCCGAGCTCGCCGGCAGACCCGAGCCCCGCTATTCGACCACGCGCATCGACCACTGGACGCCGCACATCACCCTCGCGCGCGGGCTGACCGCGGTGCGGCTGGCGACGGCGATGCGCACGATCAGAGCCCCGCACATCAGCGGCGAGGCCGTCGGCGCGCGGGTGTGGGATGCCGAGAACCGGCGCGTCATCACGATCCGGTGAGAGCGGTGCCCGCTGCGCGAGCGGTCAGTCCGCGAGGGCGAGCGCGCGGAACGGCTCTCGCGGCGCGGCGGGCGGCTGCGGGGTCCGTGCCGGCTGCTGCCGTGCGCGCATGGTGCGCAGGTAGAGCTCGTCGATGAGAGAGGTCGCGAGGCGCACGAGCTTCGCGATCTCGGCGTCGTCGCGGTCGACCCACGCGCACCGGGGCTCGTCGTCGACGGGTACGAAGCCGTCGTGCTGCTCCCACGCGACCAGCGTGCGCTCCGCGCCCAGCACGTGCTGCTGCCACCACACCTGGCGGAGGTAGCCCCGCGGGATGCTGCGCCACGCCTTGTTCGTCGTCTTGATCTCGGCGAGGGTGATGCGGCCCACGCTGTCGACCGCGATGCCGTCGGGGGTCGCGAGGTGGCGCTTCTCGACGACGGCGTGGAAGAGCGCGGACGACGGCTGGATGCCGTGCGTCGCCGCGACCCACGCCGCGATCTCCGGCTCGCGGGCACGTCCGTGTGCGGTGTACGCGTTGCCCGAGAAGCCCGAGCCGAGGAGCTTCGCATCGGCCGCGCGGGCGATCGCCCTGTCGGAGGTGAGGGTGGCGACGTCCGTCGCGGTGATGCCCCGGGACCGCGCGCGCACCCAGGCCACCCGGTCGCGGGAGTCCGCGACGATGCGGGCGGCCACCTCCGGTGCCTGCTCCGCGAGCCCCGACGGGTGCGCGACGGAGGGAACGGGATTCACCCTTCGAGGCTACGCCGCCGATGAGACATCCGCCGCCTGCGACGCACCGCGGCCGACGGACCTGCGGCGCGCAAGGGGGGGTTGCGGTCGGCGGTCACGGTGGCATCCTCGGGGCATGGACACCATGACGAGAGACGAGTTCCGCGCGTTCCCCGGTGTCGAGGACTGGCATCCGCGCGTGACCGGGGCGTTCGCGCTGTTCCGCACCGGCACGTTCGCCGCGGGGGCGCAGTTCTTCGGCGCGATCGCCGAACTGGCCGAGGCGGCCGACCACCATCCCGACGTCGACGTGCGGTACACGTCCGTGCGCGTGCGGCTCATGACGCACTCGGCCGGGGGGCTGACGGAGAAGGATGCCGCGCTGGCCGCGCAGATCTCGCAGGCCGCGCGCGAGCTCGACATCCCGGCCGACACCGGGCGCATGCTCGACGTGATGCTCGCCGTCGCCACACCCGACCCGGGGGCGGTCGTGCCGTTCTGGAAGGCGGCGACCGGCTTCTCGGAGGTGCGCGACGGCGTCCTCTTCGACAAGGACGGCCGCGGCCCGCTCATCTGGTTCCAGCCGGTCGACAAGCCGCTGCGGGGTCGGTCGCACCTCGACGTCAACGGACCCCGCGACATCATCGAGAAGCGGCTCGACGCCGCGCTCGCCGCGGGCGGCGTCATGGTCGACGACTCGCACGCGCCCGAATGGTGGACGCTCGCCGACGCCGACGGCCACAAGGTCGACCTCTGCCCCTGGCGCACCTGACGTCGCCGCGGCGCCGCCTGGCGGCCGAGGTGTCAGAACGCCGCGGCGCCGGCCTCCGCGACGGTCTGGTCCTGCTCGCCCGAGCCTCCGCTGACGCCCACCGCACCGACGACCTTGCCGTCGCGGCTGAGCGGCACACCGCCGGCGAAGATCGCGACGCCGCGGCCGTGCGCGTTGGTGGTGTGGATGCCGAAGAACTGCTGCGTCGGCTGCGAGTTGTCGCCGAGGTCCTTCGTCGAGATGTCGAACGCCTTCGACGTCCAGGCCTTGCTCATCGAGATCTCGATGCTGCCGATCCAGGCGCCGTCCTGGCGCACGTGCGCGACGAGGTTGCCGCCCGCATCGACGACGGCGATGTTCATGGGCTGGCCGATCTCGTCGGCGCGCTTCTCAGCGGCTTCGATCACACGACGGGCGTCTGCGAGGGTCACGGACATGGGGAGTTCCTTTCATTGCGGGACGGATGCCTCGGGCCGAGGCGCGGTCAAGCGGTCTGGATGTAGCCGTTGGGGTTGAGCACGTACTTCTTCGCGGCACCGTGGTCGAAGTCGGCATAGCCCTGCGGGGCGTCTTCGAGGCCGATCGGGGTCGCACCGACGGCGTCAGCGATGTGGACCTTGTCGTGGAGGATCGCCATCATGAGCTGCCGGTTGTACTTCATGACCGGGCACTGACCCGTGGTGAACGACAGCGACTTGGCCCAGCCGAGGCCGAGGCGCAGCGACAGGGAGCCGACCTTGGCGGCCTCGTCGATCCCGCCCGGGTCGCCCGTGACATAGAGCCCGGGGATGCCGAGTGCGCCGCCGGCCGCAGTGAGGTCCATCAGCGAGTTGAGCACGGTCGCGGGCGCCTCGTGCGAGGCATCCGATCCGTGTCCTCTCGCTTCGAAGCCGACGGCGTCGACGCCCGAGTCGACCTCGGGGACGCCGAGGATCTGCTCGATCTGGTCTTTGGGGTCGCCCTGGGAGACGTCCACGGTCTCGCAGCCGAACGAGCGGGCACGGGCCAGGCGGTCGGCGTTGAGGTCGCCCACGATGACGACGGCCGCACCGAGCAGCTGCGCCCCGACGGCGGCAGCCAGCCCGACAGGTCCGGCGCCGGCGATGTAGACGGTCGAACCCGGCCGGACGCCGGCGGTGTAGGCACCGTGGAAGCCGGTGGGGAAGATGTCGGAGAGCATCGTGAGGTCGAGGATCTTCTCGAGCGCCTGGTCGCGGTCGGGGAACTTGAGGAGGTTCCAGTCGGCGTAGGGGACGAGGACGTATTCGGCCTGTCCGCCGACCCAGCCGCCCATGTCGACGTAGCCGTAGGCGCTGCCGGGGCGGTCGGGGTTGACGTTGAGGCAGATGCCGGTCTTGCCCTCCTTGCAGTTGCGGCACCGGCCGCAGGCGATGTTGAACGGGACCGACACGATGTCGCCGACCTTGATGAACTCGACGTCGGGGCCGACCTCGACCACTTCGCCGGTGATCTCGTGGCCGAGCACGAGGCCCGCGGGTGCGGTCGTGCGGCCGCGCACCATGTGCTGGTCAGAGCCGCAGATGTTCGTCGAC
Source organism: Microbacterium sp. NPDC058062 (assembly GCF_042885375.1). NCBI lineage: Bacteria > Bacillati > Actinomycetota > Actinomycetes > Micrococcales > Microbacteriaceae > Microbacterium > Microbacterium sp. NPDC058062. The sequence continues at coordinate 129,550 of NZ_JBHVSC010000002.1, read as the reverse complement.
ACGGTCTTGAGGATCGCGCCGTGGGGCACCTTCCTGCCGACGTTCGCCGGGTTGACGCCCGGTCCGTCCTTCAGTTCGAACTCGGGGTAGTCGGTGTCGATCACTTCGACCTCGCCCGGCCCCTTGTAGGCCACCGCTCGGTTGGCAGACATCGTCGTCCTCTCCGTCGCTCGAGACACGGTCGTGCGACTCTCGTGCTGCAGGCTCGCTGAGAGCCTTCTCCTTCCGGAGTGCTCGCGCAATGGGGCCGGGCATGCGGACGGTTCTGGCGCATCCCGCTCGATTTGGCGGAGACGCCGGGATCACGTACCCTTGTCGGAGCCGAAGACCGCCGGTCATCGACGTGCGTGCGAACGCATCGAGATCGAAGCACTGCTTACGCAGAGGCCCGCGCAGGTGTCACGAACGATTCTCCTGGATCAGGAATCCCGCTCCGTGCGCTTGCGCCGGAGCTTTTTTGTTGCCGTGACGAGAAGATGAGCGGATGCCTCCGGCCGGCGCCCCGCCACCGCGGAGCGTCTCACACACACAAGGAGTGACCATGGCGCAGAAGGACGCATCGGTTGCCGAGCTCACGAAGAACTTCGAGGACTCGAACGCCGTTCTGCTGACCGAGTACCGCGGTCTGACGGTTGCCCAGCTCAAGCAGCTGCGCAACAGCATCCGTCAGGACGCGGAATACGCCGTGGTGAAGAACACGCTGACCAAGATCGCCGCGAACAACGCGGGGATCACGTCGCTGGACGAAGACCTCAAGGGTCCGTCGGCCATCGCGTTCGTGCACGGCGACTTCGTCGCCACCGCGAAGGCTCTGCGTGACTTCGCCAAGGCCAACCCGCTTCTCGTGATCAAGGGCGGCGTTTTCGAGGGCAACTCCCTCAGCGCCGACGAGGTCAACAAGTACGCCTCGCTCGAGAGCCGTGAGGTTCTGCTGGCGAAGGCTGCGGGCATGATGAAGGCGACGATGGGCAAGGCTGCCGCGACCATCGACGCGCTTCGCGAAAAGCTGGAGACCGCCGAGGCCGCGTGAGCGACCGGCGATCTTTTCTCACAACCCCATCTATCTAGGAGATACATCATGGCGAAGCTCACCACTGAGGAACTGCTGCAGCAGTTCGCCGACCTCACCCTCGTCGAGCTCAGCGAGTTCGTGAAGGCGTTCGAGGAGAAGTTCGACGTCACCGCTGCTGCTCCCGTCGCCGTTGCCGGCGCCGGTGGCGCGGGCGCCGAGGCTGCTGCCGAGGAGGAGAAGGACTCGTTCGACGTCATCCTCGAGGCTGCCGGCGACAAGAAGATCCAGGTCATCAAGACGGTCCGCGAGCTCACCTCGCTGGGCCTCGGCGAGGCCAAGGCCGTCGTCGACGGTGCTCCGAAGGCCGTCCTCGAGGGCGCCAACAAGGAGACCGCCGACAAGGCGAAGGCCGCTCTCGAAGAGGCCGGCGCGACGGTTACCCTCAAGTAATCCCGCGCTGCTTCTGCAGCGATTCCACGAAGGCCCCGGATGCTCGGCATCCGGGGCCTTCGTCGTATCGCCGGCCCGCCTTCGTCCATGAGACTGCGCATTCTGTGAAACCCCTTTCTCGGGCTTCTGGCGCAGATTCCGGTTGATTTCACGGAAGCACTTGCGCTTCCGCATCCGTTCTGACAAGAATGAGAAAGCGCATTCCAGAAAGCGCATTCTCACCCTCGAAGACGAGACCGGAGGATACGGTGACGACGACGCACCGCCCTAGAACGCTGCCGCCGGGCCGCGCACGCGGAGGCACCGCATGAGCGCGATCGGCGAGCTCGGCAAGCTCAAGTCCGCGAAGAGCGACGGCAAGAAGCAGAACAAGGCCGCCTACCTCTTCCTCGCCCCCTGGTTCGTCGGGCTGATCGTCATCACGATGGGGCCGATGGTCGCCTCGTTGGGCCTCTCGTTCACCCGCTACAACCTGCTCAGCGCCCCGAAGTGGATCGGGCTCCAGAACTACGCCCGCATGTGGGAGGACGAGCGGCTCCACTCGGCGCTCCAGGTCACCTTCACGTATGTGTTCGTGTCGCTGCCGCTGCAGCTCGCCGTCGCGCTGTTCCTGGCGATCGTGCTCGACCGGGGCCTGCGCGGTCTGGCGTTCTACCGCTCCGCCTTCTACCTGCCGTCGCTGCTCGGAGCGAGTGTCGCGATCGCGATCCTGTGGCGCCAGATCTTCGGTGTCGACGGCCTCGTCAATCAGGTGCTCGCGGTCTTCGGCATCCAGGGGCAGGGGTGGATCTCGAACCCCGACACCGCACTCGGCACGCTCATGATCCTGAACGTGTGGACCTTCGGCTCGCCGATGGTGATCTTCCTCGCGGGCCTCCGTCAGATCCCGACGATGTACTACGAGGCGGCGGACGTCGACGGCGCCAGCCGGCGGCAGCAGCTGTTCCGCATCACGATCCCGCTGCTCACCCCGATCATCTTCTTCAACGCCGTGCTGCAGCTCATCGGCACGTTCCAGTCGTTCACGCAGGCGTACATCGTCTCGGGCGGCACCGGCGGGCCGGTCGACTCCACGCTCTTCTACACGCTGTACCTGTACCAGCAGGGCTTCACGAACTACAACATGGGCTACGCGTCGGCCATGGCGTGGCTGCTGCTGGTCATCATCGGCATTCTGACCGTCCTGATGTTCTGGACCTCGAGATTCTGGGTTTTCTACGATGACCAAGATTGACGACGCCGCCGCCACGACGGCCCCGCTCGCGACCGAGACGATCGTCACCGGCCGCCCTCCGCTCGCCCGCCGGCGCAGTCCGTTCCGCAAGCCCATGGCGAGCGTCGTGCGACACGTCCTGCTCATCGCCCTGGCGCTCGCGATGCTCTACCCCGTGATCTGGATGGTCGTCAGCTCGCTGCGGCCGAACGACGAGATCTTCCGCGATCCCAGCATCATCCCCGACAGCTTCGAGGTCTCGAACTACACCGACGGGTGGAACGCGCTCGCGTATCCGTTCAACGTCTACATGTGGAACTCGGCGCTGATCGTGATCGGCTGCATCGTCGGCAACCTGGTGTCGTGCTCGATGGCGGCCTACGCGTTCGCCCGCCTGTCGTTCAGCGGCAAACGGTTCTGGTTCGCGGTGATGCTCCTGAGCATCATGCTCCCGATCCACGTCATCATCGTTCCGCAGTACGTGCTGTTCTCCCAGCTGGGCTGGGTCAACACGTTCCTGCCGCTGATCGTGCCGAAGCTGCTGGCCACGGATGCGTTCTTCATCTTCCTGATGGTCCAGTTCATCCGGGGCATCCCGAAGGAGCTCGATGAGGCCGCGCGGATCGACGGGGCGGGCCACCCGCGGATCTTCCTGCAGATCATCCTCCCGCTCATGGTGCCGGCACTGGCGACGACCGCGATCTTCACCTTCATCTGGACCTGGAACGACTTCTTCTCCCAGCTGATCTTCCTGACCAAGCCCGAGCTGTACACCGTGCCCCTGGCGCTGCGGTCCTTCGAGGACGCGCAGAGCTCGACCAACTACGCCCAGATGTTCGCGATGAGCGTCGTGTCGCTCATCCCGATCTTCCTGATCTTCCTGTTCGGCCAGAAGTTCCTCATCAAGGGGATCGCGACGACCGGGATCAAGTGACGCTCGCGTCACGCACCTCTTCGCGGGCCGCAGGGCCCACCCTCATCACACCGCACCAACACCACTCACCGACTTCGGTCGAAAGGATGCAAGACATGCGACGCACCACAACCGCACCGCGCTGGTTGCTGCTGACCTCCGTCGGCGCAGCGACGATGCTGACGCTGACCGCGTGCGCGGGTTCGACGGAGACCCCCGCCACCGGACCGACCCTGTCAGACGAGCCCGTGACGCTCAGCTTCACCTGGTGGGGCAACGACGTCCGCCACGGCATCACGGAGGAGCTCATCGCGGCCTTCGAGGCCGAACACGAGAACATCACCATCGAACCGCAGTACACGGATTGGGCCGGCTACTGGGACAAGCTCGCCACCACGGTGGCTGCCGGCGATGCTCCCGACATCATCCAGATGGACGAGAAGCAGCTGTCGACGTACGCCGCCAATGGCGTGCTGCTCGATCTCGGCACCCTCGGCGACCAGCTGCCGACCGGTGACTTCCCGGAGTCCGTGCTCGGCACCGGCGCGCTCGACGGCACGCAGTACGGCATTCCTGTGGGCATCAACACCTACACCTACATGGCGAACGTGGATGTGCTGGACAGCCTCGGCATCGAGCTGCCCGACGACGAGACGTGGTCGTGGGACGACCTCAACAAGGTGGCCGAGGAGGTGACCGCCGCCAGCGGCGGCGCGGTCGTCGGCTCGCAGTCCTGGGGCTTCGAGGACGGCGGCCTCAACAACTGGCTGCGTCAGCACGGCGAGTCGCTGTACGCCGACGACGGCTCGCCCGAGGTGACCGCGAGCGAGAAGACGCTCGCCGCCTGGTGGCAGAACCTGCTCGACGTGACCGAGGCGGGCGGCACGCCCGTCCCCTCCGCGACGATCGAGCGCGAGTCGGCCGGACTCGCGGAGTCGTTCACGGCGACCAACCAGTCCGCCTTCGGCCCGTGGTGGTCGAACCAGGTCGCCGCCCTCCGCGACGCGAGCGGCCAGAACCTCGTCCCGCTCATGGTGCCGACACCGGACGAGGGCGACGACGCCGCCGCGTACTACAAGCCCTCGATGTTCTGGTCGGCGTCGGCCAAGACCGAGCACCCTGCCGAGGTCGCACTGTTCCTCGACTTCCTCGCCAACAGCGAGGACGCGGCGGACCTGCTGCTCGCCGAGCGCGGCGTGCCCGCGAACGACAAGATCCGCGCGTACATCACCCCGAAGCTCGACGAGGTCAATCAGGAGGTCGTCGACTTCCTCGACAAGATCGCGCCGCGGGTCGGCGACGCGCCGCCGGCGACCCCTCCGGGCGGCGGTGCGATCGAGACGATCATCGACCAGCACACGCAGCGCGTGCTGTTCGGTGAGGTGACGCCCGAGGACGCGGCCGCCAGCTTCATCGCGGAGCTGCAGCAGGCGCTCGACGACGCGGCGATCTAGCCGACGCGGGGTCGCGACACCGAGCGCGCGACCCCGTCGTCCCCAGGACTGTCCGGGGCCGGACCGAAGTGATGAGGGGTCCGGTCCCGGGCGGGCGCGCCGCGATGACGGAAGTCGTGCGGTCGAATGCGCCCCACCGCGCCCGTCGGCGCCCAAGATTGAGAGAGGAGGGGGATTCCTTGAGCGAGGTCACGTCGCGCCCGATCACGATGGCGCAGGTCGCACAGTATGCGGGTGTGTCGCAGGCATCCGTGTCGCGCGTCCTCAACGGCGTCGCCACCGTCGATCCCGCCATCGTGGCGAAGGTCAACCGCGCGGTGGCTGCGCTGAACTATTCGCCGAGCGAGGCGGCGCGCAGTCTCGTGCGGGGGAGCAGCCACACCATCGCGCTGCTGGTTCCCGACCTCGAGAATCCGATGTTCCAGGGCGTGCTGAAGGGACTCACCGTCGCCGCAGCGCGCGACGGCTACCGCGTGCTGGTCGCCGACAGCGCCGAGGCGGTCGGCGTCGAGGCCGACATCGCGAGCGAGGCGCGGAGCAAGTGCGATGCGCTGGTGCTAGTGTCGCCACGGATGCCGGACGCCGAGCTCCGCGACCTCATCCAGCGCACCACGCCGGTCGTGGTGGTGAACCGCCGCGTCGACGACACCGCGGCGGCGCAGCTTTCGGTCGACTACGCCACGGCTGTCAAGGAGCTGGGGATGCACCTGCGGGGCTTCGGCCACCGCCGCATCGCCTACGTCGCGGGTCCGGCCCTCAGCTACGCGAACGAGCAGCGGGCGCTGGGGCTCGGGGAGCTGGCGCGGGACCACCCCGACCTCGAGTTCCTCACCATTGCGGCGGGATCGAGCATGGAAGCGGGCTACGACGCCGCCGACGCCGTCCTCGAGACCGGGGCCACCGCCGCCATCGCCTTCAACGACCTCGTCGCGCTCGGGCTCATGTCGCGCCTGCGCGAGGTCGGCGTGGAGGTGCCCGAACAACTCTCCATCGTCGGGATCGACGACATCCCGCAGTCTCGTTTCGCCGCCCCTCCGCTGACGACCATGTCGGTCCCGCGGATCGAGATCGGGCGGCAGGCTTGGAATCGCATGCGTCACGCACTGGACGGCGAGAGCGCCGACCACCCCCTGTTCTACCGGCCCGTCCTCGTGGCGCGCCGGAGCTCCGGTCCGGCATCCCACGCCAGCGGCTGGGTGGGTCCGGCCCGTCCGGTCCTGCGGCTCGGGTCCACCGTCGTCGCCCAGTACGAGGAGGGCGTGAACGTCGACTCGGTGCTGTCGCCGCGCCCGTACCTCGACGCGGTGATCTCCCGTACCGGGACGCCGCTCACGGTGACCGAGCCGACCGACCACCCTCACCACCTCGGTGTGAGCCTCGCCATCGCCGACGTCAACGGCACGTCCTACTGGGGCGGGCGCACGTACGTGCGTGGCGAGGGGTCGGTCATGGTCCCCAACCACGGACGCCAGCGCCGGGACCGCCTGCACATCGAGGGGCACGCGCTCGACGAGCGGCTCAGCTGGGTGGACGAGCACGGCACGACGCAGCTCGTCGAGGTGCGGGAGCTCCGCTCCGCCGAGCTGGCGAACGGCTGGGCGCTCCGGTGGCGCAGCCACCTCAAGGCGACGCTCGACGCGATCACCTTCGGGTCCCCGGCGACGAACGGGCGCGACGGCGCCGGGTATGGCGGCATCTTCTGGCGGTTCGCCCCCGAGATCGCCCGGGTCTTCAGCCCCGCCGGCGACACCGAACGGGACGTGCACGGGGCGGCGACGCCGTGGATCGCCTTCACCTTCCCCGAGCGGGGCACCACCGTCGTGCTGACGCAGGGCGACGAGCGGCTGCCGTGGTTCGTCCGATTCGCCGAGTATCTCGGCGCCGGGCCCTCGGTGGCCTGGGACGAGCCGCGCACGATCCCCGAGGGCGGCGAGCTCGACCTCGAGCTGACGGCATACGTGCTCGACGAAGAGCTCGCCGACGCCGCGGCCGTCGAGGCCGCGCTTCCCGCGCTGCGCGCCGAGGCCGGCCTGTGACGGAGCGCCTTCGCGTGGGCGTCGCCGGCGTCCACGGCCACGGGCGCGGCCACGTCGACGCGGTGCTGGGCGCCGCGGACCTCGAACTCATCGCCGTCGCCGACCCCCGGGGCGGCGGCGACGTCCCCTCCGCGACGCGGGCGTTCACCGACGCCGTCGCGATGATCGACGCCGTCGATCTCGACGTCGTCGTGCTCAGCACCCCGATCCCCACCCATGCGGGCCTCGCGGGCCTCGCGCTCGCTCGTGGCGCCCACGTGCTGCTCGAGAAGCCGCCGGTGGCATCGGTCGCCGATCACCACGCGCTGGTCCGGGCGACGGATGCCGCCTCCCGCGCCGTGCAGGTGGGATTCCAGTCGCTCGGCAGTGCCGGAGTGGCGGCGACGACGGACGCCGCGGCGTCCGGGGTCATCGGCGAGGTGCTCCACTACGGCGCGGTCGGGCTCTGGTCACGGTCGGAGGAGTACTGGCGACGCGCGCCGTGGGCGGGGCACCGCGTGATCGACGGGCGACCGGTCGCCGACGGCGTCGCGACCAACCCGCTGGCCCACGCTCTCGCGACGGCGTTCGCGATCGCCGGCGCCGCGGCCCCCGAGGACGTCGTCGCGATCGACGCCGACCTCCGGCGCGCGAACGACATCGCCACCGACGACACGTCTTCGCTCGTCGTCGGACTGCGCGGGGGAGCCCGGGTGGCGGCCGGTCTGGCGGTGACCGCCGCGACACGTCACGAGCCGTACGTGCTCGTAAGGGGCACGCGCGGATTCCTCGTGTACGTCTACACGCTCGACTCGCTCCACGTCCACCGTGATGGAGCGGCGCTGCCGCGCACGTACGCGTTCGAGCGCACCGGCCTGCTCGACAACCTCGTCCGCCACGTCCGCGCCGGGGACGCTCTGCTCGCCCCGCTGGCACGCACCGGTGCTTTCACCCGCGTGCTGGAGGAGATCGTCACCGGCCCGCCGGCAACCCCGATCGCTCCGCGGCTGGTACGGGTCGAGGCATCCGCCGGCGAGACGTTCCGCACGGTGATCGGCGTCGAAGAAGCGGTCGAGCGCGTGGCGTGGGAGGCGCGCACCTTCCGCGACCTCGACCTGCTCTGACGCGTCGGCGTCAGCCGGTGCCGAGCGGGCCGACGCCGATGATCGCGGAGGCGTCGTCGTCGACCGGGGCGGTGGAATTGCGCACCACGAGCGGTGACGACTCGTACATGCGGTGGGTGGGGGCGTCGGGGTCGTCGAGCTGCCACATGAGCAGCTGCACCGCGGCGCGCCCCTGCTGGTGCGGCCGCTGCTGCAGCGTGGTCAGCGAGAACATGTCGGCGTAGGCGTGGTCGTCGATGCCGACCACGCTGAGCCGCTCCGGAACCCGGATCCCCAGCCGTCGTGCGGCGATAATCGCGCCGACCGCGACCTCGTCGCACACCCCCACGATGGCGGACGGCCGGGTGCGACGATCGCCGAGCAGCTCGACGGCCGCACCGTACCCGCCGGGCATCGTCACCTCGGACTGGACATGGCGGGCGGATGCCTCGAACCCGGCGTCGCGCATCGCCGAGAGATATCCGTCCAGGCGCCGGCCGTCGCCGAAGCTGGTGCGGCGTCCGTCGGGGTCGCCCCCGAGGAAGACGATCTCGTGGTGCCCCAGGCCGATGAGGTGGTCGGTGGCGATCCGGGCGGCCGCCTCGTCGTCGATCGAGACGGCATTGGTGCCGACGTCGTAGCCGCCGACGGCGACGACCGGCTTGCCGAAGGCGACGAGCCGCTCGAGCTCGCGCGCGCTGGGTTCGATGCCGACCGCGATCAGCCCGTCGAACCTCTTGCGGGCGAGGAAATGCTCGAACATCTCGCGGCGAGCGGCCGACTCGGGTGGCGCGCCGTAGAGGGCGAGGTCGTACCGCCGTTCGAGCAGCGCGTCCTGGATGCCTTCGAGAACCTGGGCGAAGAACCACCGGTCCAGCGACGGCATGACGACACCGACGGTCTGGGTGCGTCCTGTCACCAGGCTCACGGCGCTCGTCGTGGGGACGTAGCCCAGGGCGGTCGCAGCATCCCTCACCCGCTGGCGAGTGGCGGCGGAGACGTACCCCGAGCCGGTGAGAGCACGCGAGGCCGTCGACTTCGAGACGCCTGCCGCCCGCGCAACATCGGCGATGCCCGCCATCGGGTCCTCCTCGCGCCCCCGGGGACGCCGCCGTCACCCGGGATTCTGGAACCGGTTCCAGGGGTCATCATGCCGTGATCGCGCATCCGGCACCAGTCCCGGTGGCGGTGTTTACCGAGTTGTGACCCCGGGTCATTGTGCGCTCTGGCGGCATCCCCTAGTTTGAGCATGGAATCGGTTCCCGATCTCACATCTGTGGAGCCCGAGAGGCGTGGCTCCGCGAACTCAAAGAGGAGGCAGACACATGACTGCACTGCGATCACGTCGTCGACACGGCTACATCGCGCTGGGACTGACGGCCGTCGCGGCACTCACACTCGCCGGCTGCGCCGAGGGCGGCGACGACGGTGGCGACAGCGGCTCGGTCGAAGGAGAGACCGTCGAGATCGCCGGTGGCATCACCGGCTCGGAGGCGGAGAACCTCCAGAAGACCTTCGAGCAGTTCGAGAAAGACACCGGCATCACCGTCAACTACACCGGTGACAAGGGATTCGAGGGCAACATCGTCACCAAGGTGGCGGGCGGCTCCGCTCCCGACATCGCCATCGTTCCCCAGCCGGGGCTCTTCCGCTCGCTGGTCGACACCGGCGAGGTGAAGGAGGCCCCCGCCGACGTCGAGGCCAACGTCGACCAGTACTGGTCCGAGACGTGGAAGAAGATCGGCACGGTCGACGACACGTTCTACGCGGCGCCCATGCTCGCGAACCTGAAGGGCTACGTCTACTACTCGCCCAAGAGCTTCGCGGAGTGGGGTGTCGAGATCCCGACGACGTGGGACGAGCTCATCACGCTGACCGACACGATCCGCGAGAAGACGGGCACCACGCCGTGGTGCGCGGGATTCTCTTCGGAGGCTGCCTCGGGCTGGCCGGGCACGGACTGGGTCGAGGACCTCGTCCTGCGGCAGGCCGGACCGGACGTCTATGACAGCTGGGCAGACGGCGACACACCGTTCACCGACCCGGACATCGAGGCGGCGTTCGACTCCGTCGGCGAGATCCTGCTCAACCCCGACTACGTCAACGCCGGATTCGGCGACGTCAAGAGCATCAACTCGACCGCGTTCGGCGACCCGATCGCCGCGGCCGTGGCCAACGGCACGTGTGCGCTGACCCACCAGGCGTCGTTCCTGACGGCGAACTTCCTCACCGCGCAGACGGCGGACGGGCAGACCCCGACGGTCGCGCCTGACGGCGACGTCTACGCGTTCATCCTTCCTGGCCCGGAGGCGGGCGAGCTCGCGGTCGAAGGTGGCGGTGAGCTGGTGACGGCGTTCTCGGATGACGCGGCCACGCAGGCGGTGCTCGAGTTCATGTCGACGCCGGAGTTTGCCGACGCCCGCGTGAAGCTCGGCGGTGCGATCTCGGCCAACACGGGCGCCGACCCGACGCTGGCATCGAGCGAGTTCCTCACCGAAGCCATGAAGATCGTGCAGGACCCGAACACCGTGTTCCGGTTCGACGCCTCCGACCTGATGCCGGCGACCGTCGGTTCGGGTTCGTTCTGGCGCGGCATGGTCGACTGGATCGACGGCAAGCCGACGCCGCAGGTGCTGGAAGACATCCAGGCGGGGTATCAGGACTGATCCACCGCATCCTGGTGCCGGGTCCGCGCGTCCGCCGCGCGGACCCGGCGCCGGGGTGATTCATCCGTCGACGTCGACGGGGGAAGGCAGAACATGTCTCAGACCACAACATCGGCGGCCGATGAGGCGCAGGGGACGCCGCCGCCGGAACGCGGAGGAAGGAAGCCTCCGTCACGGAGGACGACGCTGCTCGTGGTCACGATCGGGTTCATCCTGATCGCGGCACTGGTGGTCTTCCTCCTGCTCAGCCCCGCCAACCCCGACGCCAGGCCGGTGTCACTGGGGTTCTCGTACAACTCCTTCTTCCAATGGATCGGCAACCTGGGGCCGATCGTCCAGATCCCGATCATCCTGCTGGTCTTCGCCGCCGTGGTCGCGATCCTGCTCGTGCTCATCGAATTCGCGCCCCGCCAAGGCAGGGGCTACTTCTGGCTGCGGCTCATCTCGTGCTTCGCCATCCCGTTCCTCGCCTTCATGCTGCTGCGTCCCTATCAGGGGGCGGTCATCTACGTGATCGCCATCGCCCTGATCGCGGGCGGCCTGTTGTTCTGGGCAGACCTGCGGGCCCGCGAGGGAGCCGGCTACCTCTACCAGCTCACCCTCTTCATGGCCCCGGCGGCGATCGCGATCCTCGTCGGTCTCGTCTATCCGAGCATCGCGACCATCATCCAGTCGTTCTACGACAAGACCGGCGAGAACTTCGTCGGCATGGAGAACTACGTCTGGGCGTTCACCAACCCGCAGGGGTTCTGGTCGATCATCAACACCCTCATCTGGGCGATCTTCGCCCCGATCTTCGCGACGATCGTGGGTCTGGCCTACGCCGCGTTCATGGAGCGGGCGCGCGGTGAGCGGCTGCTCAAGGTGCTGGTGTTCATGCCGTTCGCGATCGCGCCGGTGAGCATCAGCCTGATCTGGAAGTTCGTCTACGACTACCGTCAGGGCGACCAGATCGGCATCCTCAACGCCGTCGTCGTCGCCTTCGGCGGCGAGCCGGTCCGGTGGCTCGACACCTGGCCGCTGGTGAACACGTTCTGTCTGCTCTTCGCGTTCGTGTGGGCGCAGACCGGGTTCGCGATGGTCGTGCTCTCCGCGGCGATGAAGGCGGTGCCGGTCGAACAGCTCGAGGCCGCCCAGCTCGACGGCACGTCGGCCTGGCAGCGGTTCATCAACGTGACGGTGCCCGGCATCCGCACCTCGATCATCGTCGTGCTGACGACCATCACGATCGCCGCGCTGAAGCTGTACGACATCGTGGCCGTGATGACCGGTGGCCGGTCGAACTCGACCGTGCTCGGCTTCGAGATGGTGAACCAGCAGCAGCGGTTCCAGAGCTACGGTCACGCGGCGGCGCTCGCCGTGCTGATCTTCGTGTTCGTGACGCCGCTGATCGTCTACAACGTCATGCAGCTGCGCAAGCAGAGGGAGGTGCGATGATGACCGCCGTCGACTCCAAGACCACGCCGCAGTTCAGCAAGGCGGACGCGCGGAAGGTGGCGCGCGAGACGCGTCGCAACGAGGCGCTGGCACACAAGCGGCTGACGTCGCCGGTCGCCACAGTGATCGCGATCGCGATCGCGTTCCTGTGGACGATCCCGACGCTGGGACTCTTGATCACGTCGTTCCGGCCGGGCGCCGCCTCGGCGACGACGGGCTGGTGGACGGTCTTCACCAATCCCGACTTCACGCTCGGCAACTACCAGGACGCGCTGACGTCCGGTGGCACGGCGCTGACGCTCGGCGAGTCCTTCCTCAACTCCCTGGCGATCACGATCCCGGTCACGATCTTCGCCCTGGCTGTCGCGTCGCTCGCCGCGTACGCGTTCGCCTGGATGGACTTCAAGGGCCGCGGGTTCCTGTTCGTCGCGGTGTTCGCCCTGCAGATCGTCCCGATCCAGATGGCACTCGTGCCGCTGCTGAGCCTCTTCTCGAGGGGGCTCCAGATCGGCGACGTGCAGATCTTCCCCGGCCTCGAGATGCGCGACGTCGATCACAGCTTCGCGACGGTGTGGATCGCCCACGTCATCTTCGCGATGCCGCTGGCGATCTTCCTCCTGCACAACTTCATCTCGGAGATCCCCTCCGACGTGATCGAGGCGGCTCGCGTCGACGGCGCCGGGCACGGGCAGATCTTCTTCCGGATCATCCTGCCGCTCGCGACGCCGGCGCTCGCGTCGTTCGCCATCCTCGAGTTCATCTGGGTGTGGAACGACCTGCTCGTCGCGACGATCTTCGCCCCGACGACATCGCTGCCGATGACGCAGACGCTGAATTCGTTGTCCGGCACGTGGGGCAACCAATGGTTCCTCGTGTCGGCCGGAGCGTTCCTGGTGCTGTTCGTCCCGATCATCGTGTTCCTCGCGCTGCAGCGGTTCTTCGTGCGCGGACTCATGGCCGGCGCGACGAAGGGCTGATCGACCACAGATGACGGATGCCGCGAGCCTGCGTCTCACGCAGGGTCGCGGCATCCGTTTCTGGTGCTGTCGTCGCTCTCCGCGGTCAGCCGGTGCAGCCGAGGCGGGTCTGGATCGATTCCATCGCGTCGATCTCGGCGGTCTGGCCGTTCTTGATCGCGGTGGCGACCTCGAGGGCGCGCGGGTCGGTGCCGAGCTCGAGGAGAGCCTCCGCCATCGGGATCGCGCCCTCGTGGTGGCGGATCATGAGCGTGAGGAACTGGCAGTCCGCCGCAACACCCGTCGCCGCCTGGAGCGCGGCGATCTCGTCGGCCGACGCCATCCCCATCGCCGCGTGTGCCTCTTCGTCGGTCATGGGCTTGGCGGACGAGCCACCGTGCGCGTGGCCCGCGTCCGAGGCATCCATCCACTGCATCATCGGCCCGCCGGACTGGGAGAGCCCCCACTGGACGAGCCAGTCGAACATCTCGCCGCGCTGGCCGGCCTGACCGGTGGCGATGTCGTATGACAGCACGCGGAGCTCGTCGTCGTCGGTCTTGCGATAGATCTCCATCGCCATCTCGATCGCCTGCGCGTGATGCACCTGCATGTCTCGCGAGAACCCGGCCTCAGGCGAGTTGGTGCCGGGACTCGACGCAGCCGCCTGTGAGCCGAACGTCGAGAAGCGCCCCACCGCGAACGCGAGGCCCGCGATGAGGATGAGCGCCACGGCGACGACGAACCATCGCCGGGAGCTTCCCGTCGAGGGCTCGTCCGACACGCCGCGACCTACTTCTTGCCGGGAGCGTCGTACGCGCCGGTGCAGGCGGCGTTCGGCTCGGGGGCGTTGGTGCTCTTCCAGTACGCCTTGATGAACTCCTCGATGCGCGCGTCGTCCGCCGAGTCGACCTTGAGCTGGGCGTTCCACGCGCTCAGCGCGATGGGGGTGTCCATGTCGTCGTAGGGCGAGAGCACCGTGTAGGTCGAGGGCAGTTCGCCCTCGAGCTTGGCGATGTCGTCGGCGGACACCTGCGCGGGGTCGTACGTGACCCACACCGCACCGTGCTCGAGCGCGTGCACGGCGTTCTCGTTCGGGACGGGCTCCGTGTACACGCCGCAGTTGAGCCACATGGCGTTGTGGTCGCCGCCGGCCGGGGGAGTCTGCGGGTACTCGACCGCGCCCTCGACGTGGTTCGCCGTGTTCGTGAAGGTCTCGACGCCCTCGATGCCGCTGCCGTCGCTGTCGCCGCGGGCGTACGACGGGGCGGGGGCCGGCGCGAAGACGATCGAGGCGACGATCGCCGCCACGACCAGGACGGCGGCGGTCGAGCCGACGATCCACCACACGAGCTTGCTGCGCTTGCGCTTCGCGAGCTGCTTCTGGTACTCGGCGAGCTTCTCCTGGCGCTTCTGCTCGCGCTGCTGCTTGACCGTGAGGTCGATCTTGGCCTGGGTGGCGGGGTTGCCGCTCTTGCGCTGGTCGTCGGGGGTCGGGGTCATGCTCGTGATCTCTGCCAATCGATGAACAGGGGTCTGGGCGCCCGGCGCGCACCGCTCGGGGGCGGCTGACGGGTTGTCCTCATCCTATGCGAGTGCATGAGTCGGCCCCCTGGGAAGGAGCCGACAGCGGCGCCTCGGATGGCTGGCCGCCACAGCCGCGGGATACCGCTTGCGGGCGGGCCGGAGGCATCCGTTATCATGGAAACTCGAATCGATTCGACCTCCACGGTCGATCGTGCGGGCCCCGGTGCCGATCGGCAGCGCTGGACGACCCGCGTCATCTCGGTCCGTTCCTCCCTGCGCGCCGAGACCGGCTCAGCCGGTGTCGACGCCGTTCCGCCTCGCCCGCCGCCCGTCGAACCCCTTGCCACGAAACGAAGTCCACTGTTGCTCGACACCGCCTCCATCCCCACGCAGAAGCCCGAAGCCCACCTCCCCGCCGCGCCGAAGCCCCAGCCGACGTCCACGGGTGCCATCCGCACGCTCGGCAGCAACCCGGCCACCGCGCCGATCGTCCTCCACCCGGGCGACTCGATCCCGCACCGCCGTCGCGTCCTCTACATCGTGCTGCTCGGAGCGCTCACCGCGCTCGGCCCGTTCACGATCGACCTCTACCTGCCGGCGTTCCCGGTGCTCGAGGCGGACTTCCAGACCACGGCCGCCATGATCCAGCTGACCCTCACGGGCACGATGATCGGCTTCGCCCTGGGACAGCTCATCGTCGGCCCGCTGAGCGACAAGGTCGGTCGGCGCATCCCGCTGCTGTCGGTGACCGCGCTGCACGTCGTGGCCAGCGTCGGGGCAGCGCTCGCGCCCACGCTCGAGCTGCTGTCGGTGGCCCGCGTGCTCCAGGGCGCCGGCGCCGCGGCCGGTGGTGTCGTCGCCGCCGCGATCGTCCGCGACCTGTTCGGTGGGCGCCGCCTGGTGGTCATGCTCTCCCGACTCGCGCTCGTGTCGGGTGTCGCGCCGGTGCTCGCGCCGCTCGTCGGCTCGGCGCTGCTCGCGGTCATGCCGTGGCGTGGGGTCTTCGTCGTGCTCGCGGTGTACGGCGCGGTCATGCTCGTCGCCTCGATCTTCCTGCTTCCCGAGACGCTGCCGCCCGCGCGTCGCCACGACAAGGGCGCCACGACCGTCTGGCAGCGCTACCGGAGCGTCTTCAGTGACCGCGTCTTCATCGGCGTGCTCATCATCGGCGGCATGACCTTCTCGGGCCTGTTCTCGTACCTGTCGAGCTCGTCGTTCCTCTTCCAGCTGAGCTACGGCCTCTCCGCGCAGCAGTACGGGCTGATGTTCGCCGTCAACTCGCTGGGCGTCGTCGTGGGTGTGCAGACGGCGTCGCGGCTGGCAGCGCGGTTCGGCCCGCAGTGGGTCATGGCCTGGTCGACCGCGGTGCTCGTGGTCGCCGCATCCGCCATCATCGTCACCGACCAGCTCGGCCTGGGCCTGTGGGGCACGATCGTGCCGCTCTTCGTTTTCATGACCGCGTGCGGATTCACGTTCCCCTGCGTGCAGGTGCTCGCGCTCGACCGCCACGGCAAGGCCGCGGGCACCGCGCAGTCGATCATCGGCGCGACGAACTTCGGCGTCGCCGGCCTCATCTCGCCGCTGGTGGGCTGGATCGCGAAGGACGCCGGCATCACCGCCACCACGATGGCCGCGGTCATGGTCGGGTGCGCCGTGATCGGCGTGCTGTCGCTGTGGTTCATCGTGCGCCCGCGCACCGTGGAGCGCCTCGCGCCCTGAGCCGGCGTCAGGCCGGAGGCCGCACAGGCTGCAGGCGGAAGAGGCGGACGGTGCGCCCGGACTCCCGCTCGTAGTTGCGGTAGCCGGGCCACTGGGCCTCGATGCGCGCCCACACCGCGTCGCGCTCGGCGTCCGGCACCGGCGTGGCGCGGACGGGCATGCGCCGCCCGCGCACGGTGATCGCGGCGTCGGGGTGGGCGAGCAGGTTCGCGGTCCAGGCCGGGTGGTGGACACCGGCGAAGTTGGTGCCGGCCACGATCGCGCGGCCGCGCCCGTCGGGCGTGTACATGAGGGGCACGTCCCGCGGCTCACCGGACTTCGCGCCGACGGTGTGGAGCACGAGCGACGGCACCAGCAGCGCGCTCACCTGCACGCGTCCGTGCGACACCCAGGCGACCACGCGCTCGATCGGCGGCAGGAATGCCGGACCGATCACGCGGCGGAACACCCGCGTGCGCGTGAGCGGTGCGATGAGCCTGCGCACCACGTCGACCACCGATGCCACCCGGACCTCCTCGCGCTCGCCGATGAGACCGCACGATAGCACCGGGCTGCGTTCGTACCCGGTGCGTTCGTGCGGTCCCGCGAGGATCGGCGGCCTCGCCGGACCGGTCGCGGCCTCGCCGGACCGGTCGCGGCCACGGGGCGTGCCATGCGGCGCGCCGGGTCCGCAAGGGGGTGGCGGGGATGAACCCTCCGGGCAGAATGGGTCGATGACGACAGTCCAGCGGCGCGTGGCCACGCCGGTCATCGCCTATCTCGCGGTGGGATCGGCGCTGGTCGTGCTGTCGTGCCTGTTGGGCTGGTGGATCTTCGCGCGCGGCGACGAGCCGTTCGCCATCGACACGGCGTGGAATCTGCTCGTTGCCGAGCTGTGGCATCCGGCCCTGACCGGGTTCTCACACGTCATGGACTTCCTGGGCGGAGGGTGGGTCGGCGTCCTCGCGGTGCCGATCGGCGGGGCGATCGCGCTCGTCGTGCTGCGGCGGCCGTGGGCTGCCGCGTACTTCCTCGCCGCTGAGGCGGTGTCGGCGGCGGGGGTGCAGGTGCTGAAGCACCTCTTCGGCCGCGTGCGCCCCGAAGACATCCTCGTCATCTCCGACTACGGTTCATACCCGTCGGGGCATGTGGCCAACGCCGCCACGATCGCGGTCGCTGCGGTGATCATCTTCCCGCGCGTCTGGGTGGGCGTCGTGGGTGCCGCGTGGGTCGTGCTCATGGCCTTCAGCCGCACCTATCTGCATGCGCACTGGCTGAGCGACACCGTCGGCGGAGCGCTCCTCGGCGCCGGCGCGGCGCTGCTCGTGGCGGCGGCGTTCGCCGTTCCGATGACGCGGGAGGGGATGGATGCCTCGGCGAAACGCCCGTGGCTAGGCTGAGCGCATGACCTCCGCCGTGCCCGATTCGCCCGCGTCCGATCCGGCCGTCGTCGCCGCCGAGGCGGAACTCGCGCGACTTCGCGCCGAGGCCGAGGCCGCCGAGGCCCAGCTGAAGGCCGCCCAGGCCAAGGCCGCGCTCGCCGCCGCCGAGGCCGCCGCCGCGAAGGCCAAGGCCACCGCCGCACCCGCGCCCACGGCATCCTCATCTGAGGACGAGAGCCGAAATGCGGAGGCTTCGGGCGGAACTGCTCCTCAGCTCGGCGCAGATCCTCAATCGAGGACGCAGGGGGCGGCGGGTTCGCAGGCCCAGGGGCCCGCGGGAGCGCCCGCCTCGGACGCCACCACGCGGGAACAGAATCCGAGCGAACCAGCCACGCAGCCGACGCAAGACGGCCCTCTCGCCGCACCGGAGGTCGAGAAGGTCACGGCCGGGTACACCTTCGACGCCGGCACCGCGACGCTCGATCTGGGCGCCCTTCTCAACGGGGACCCTGTTCCGTCGGCGCAGATCCGCATCCCGCTGCCGATGATGAACCGCCACGGGCTCGTCGCGGGTGCGACCGGCACGGGCAAGACGCGCACCCTGCAGGGGCTCGCCGAACAACTCGCGGCGAAGGGCGTGCCCGTGTTCGCCGCCGACATCAAGGGCGACCTGTCGGGGGTCGCGACGCCGGGGGAGCCGAGCGAGAAGCTGCTCGCACGCACCCGGGCGATCGGTCAGGACTGGAAGCCCGAGGCATCCGTCACCGAGTACTTCGCGCTGGGCGGGGTGGGCAAGGGCGTGCCGGTGCGGGCGACGGTGTCGGGCTTCGGCCCGCTGCTGCTCAGCAAGGTGCTCGGCCTCAACGACACGCAGGAGTCGAGCCTCGGCCTCGTCTTCCACTACGCCGACGCGAACGGCTTGGCGCTCGTCGACCTGTCGGACCTCCGCGCCGTGCTCACGCACCTCACGAGCGACGAGGGCAAGGCCGAGCTCAAGGAGCTCGGCGGACTGTCTGCGGCGACGGCCGGAGTGATCCTGCGCGAGCTCATCACCTTCGCGGATGCCGGAGCCGACGTGTTCTTCGGCGAGCCCGAGTTCGACGTGGCCGATTTCATCCGCACGGCGCCCGACGGCCGCGGTGTCATCAGCCTGCTCGAGGTACCCGGCGTCATCGACAAGCCGGCGCTGTTCTCGACGTTCCTGATGTACCTGCTGGCGGAACTGTTCGAGATCCTCCCCGAGGTGGGGGATGCCGACAAGCCGAAGCTCGTCTTCTTCTTCGACGAGGCGCACCTGCTGTTCAAGGACGCCTCGAAGGACTTCCTCGCCGCCATCGTGCAGACGGTGCGGCTCATCCGGTCGAAGGGCGTCGGCGTCTTCTTCGTGACGCAGACCCCGAAGGACGTGCCGTCCGATGTGCTCGGCCAGCTCGGCTCGCGTGTGCAGCACGCCCTGCGGGCCTTCACGCCTGACGACGCCAAGGCGCTGCGCGCGACGGTCGGCACCTACCCGAAGTCGGGCTACGACCTCGAGCGCGTGCTGCAGGAGCTCGGCACGGGTGAGGCGATCGTCACCGTGATGAGCGAGAAGGGCGCGCCGACGCCGGTGGCCTGGACGCGGCTGCGCGCGCCGCAGGGCCTCATGTCGCCGACGCCGGAGCCGGCGATCGTCGCGGCCGTGAACGCCTCGCCGCTGCTGGCCAAGTACGGCACGGCGATCGACCGCGAGTCGGCGCGCGAGATCCTCGCGAAGAAGATGCAGGCGGCCGACGACGCGGCCGCCGCCGAGGACGCCGCAGTCGCCAAGGCGAAGGCCGATGCCGAGTACGCGAAGCAGAAGGCGGCGATCGACAAGCAGCAGGCCGCCGCCGACAAGGCGAGCGCCGCCGCCGAGAAGAAGGCGCAGCAGGAGTACGAGCGCCTGCTCAAGAAGACCGCCGGCACGACGCGCACGTCGCGGTCCTCGCAGAAGTCGCCGATCGAGCAGATTCTCAACTCGAAGTCGACCCAGACGATACTGGGTGGGGTGATCCGCGGGATCTTCGGCACCGGTAAGCGCTGACGCATCCCGACCCCGGCGGGTCGCTCCCGATCCGGAGGTCTCGCGTGCGCCGCAGAGTGGTTCTCGTCGCCCTGCTGACGCTCGCCCTGGCGACGGCGGCGGTCGGTGTGTGGCTCGCGATCGCCGCGACGGCCGGGAACACGGATGCTGCGCCTTCGGCGCCCGCGTCACCCTCGGCGTCGGCCGGGGCCCCGGTGACCGCCGACGACTATTGCTACGTCGAGGCGATGATCTACTACCGCGTCAAGGAGCAGGAGCTCGCGGAGACGCTGCTCCGCAAGGACGGCATCGACGCCGGGGCGCTGGGATTCGCCACCGGCATCGCCGCCCGGAACGAGGACGAACTCGACGATCTGCGCGCGTGGTACCTCTCCTGGGCGGACGCGCGTCCGGCCGAGCCGCCGACGGACGGCCCGTGCGGCGGCCACGGATCCGACCACGCGCAGATGCCCGGCATGCCGTCGTGGAGCACGCTGCAGGGATTCGTGGACGCGCAGCACCCCGATGCCGAGCGGCGGTTCGCCGAGATCCTCCAGGCTCAGAATGCGGGCATGATCGCGCTGGTCACGCTCATCCTCGAGGGCGATCCGCATCCGGCGGTGGCGGAGTCCGCCGAGGATGTGCTGAAGCAGGCCGAAGCCGACCAGGAGACGCTGCAGGGGATCCTCGACGCCCTGCCGTGACCTGCGACCCCGCCGGCGTTGACGGATGCCGCGGTCGCAGCATCCACATCCCCCTCCTTCGACAGGTCAACCGGGCTTCGGCCGGAATGGGAAGCGCGATCCGGTCCGGCGGAAGCCCGGTTGACCTGTTGAAGAGGAGGGCATAGGAGCACGGAGGTCACCAGGCGCGGAGAGCGGCGAGGGATCTGATGCGAGCGGAGCGCCACCAGGTGCGCTGCGAGCGGCGAGGGATGCGATGCGAGCGAGCGTCACCAGCCGCTGAGCGAGCCGAGGGGAGCGAGGGCCCGGGCTGCGTCGCGTAGCGCGCCGACGTGGCGGGCCGCCACGGAGAGGCGCGAGATCGAGGTCGAGAGCGTCACCGCCCCGACCGGGCGGGCCGCGTCGTCGTGGATCGGCACCGCGAGGCAGCCCCGATCGGAGGTGAGCAGGGCGACCTGCTCGGTGTACCCGCGCACGGCGTACGCCTCGTGGATCGCGCGCACCTCGTCCGCCGGCGGGGCGACGCGCCAGTTCGGTGCCTGCGGCAGCCGGCGGTCGGGGTGAGCGACGAGCCAGAGATGCCCGATCGCCGAGCGCGTGGGGTCGGCGAGGAGGGCGTCGAGGTCCGACAGCGGCTGGGACTCGTCCTCGTCGAGGACCATCAGGCCCGAGCGGTGGAAGGCGAACAGGTGCACGGCCTCGCCGGTGTCGTCCCGCAGCCGCGCGACCACGGCGGCGTGCTCCGGCCGGGTGCGCGCGCCCACGATCGCGGCGAGCTCCAGCACGCGCGTGCCGAGGAGGAACCCCGAGAAGTCGCCGCGGCGCACGAGGTACTCGTCGCGCACGAGCGAGTTGACGACGCGGTAGACCGTCGCGCGGGGCGCGCCGACGGCACGGGCGATCTCGGCCGCAGAGGCGCCGCGGTCGTCACGCGCGACCTGCTCGAGGATCTCGAGGGCCAGGCCCAGACCCTTCTCCGGCAGGCGGGTGTCGTCCGCGAGGCCCGCGCCGCTCACGTCCGCGCCGGCCCGTCGATGCAGTCCGCGTCGGTCGGCCAGTCGTGCACGCCGATTCTGGCGGCCACACGCGGATGGCGCGCCAGTCGGACCGACCCGGCGACCACGACTGCGGCGAGGATGCCCACGGACCACAGCAGGCCCGCCGGATTGTCGCGCAGCGTCGCGGCGAGGTAGAAGCCCAGCACGCACAGCAGCCCCGCGAGCGGCACGACGCTGAGCAGGACCGCCCGAACGGTCAGCTCGCCGATCCGCGCGAGGAACACCGGAGCCGCCGCGCACACGAGCGCGTATGCGAGCACGAAGCCGAGGATCGACGCCGGTGAGGTGACGATGCGCATGTCCTGCCGGCTGCCGCCCCCCGCGAGGACGGCGACGGGCACCAGCGTGACCACAGCGGCGAGCAGCACCCCGCCGATCGCCGGCACCCCGCGCCGCGACACGCGTCCGAACGCCGCAGGCATCAGTCCCTCGCGGCTCATCGCGAAGACCAAGCGCGTCGCGGCGTTGGTCATCGCGAGCGCGCACGCGAGGAACGAGATCGCCACGATCACGTCGATGAGGGTCGCGAGTCCGGTGACGGAGGCGAGGGATGCCGCACCCGGCCGCTCCGCGACGATCGACAGCTGAGCCGCGGTGCCGACGAGCATCACGAGTCCCGTGGCTCCGACGCTCACCATGATCGCGCGGGGGACGGCGGCGAACGGGCGACGGGTCTCGGGGCCGAGCGCGGCGCCGCTCTCGAATCCCACGAACCCGATGAGGGCGAAGGCGACGCCGGTGATGATCGCCTCGAGCGACACGTCCGGGGCGCGGGGGATGAGAAGACCGACGTCCCAGCGGGTGAGGCTGAGCGCGGCGATGGAGAGGCCGAGCACCGTCACGACCGCGATCGACTCGAGCACCAACAGAACGCGTGTCGACATGCGCAGCCCACGGGCGACGACGAAGGCGATGACCGCCCCGAAGCCGGCCATGAGGGCGGTCACGAGCCACGGCGGAGCGTCGCCTCCGCTCACGATGTTCGCCAGTCGCGTCGACCCGGAGGCCAGCGTGTTCATCGCCACGGCGAGGTAGCCGATGCCCAGCGCGGCACCGGTGAGGAGACCGGCGTGCGAGCCGAGCCCCCGCACCGCGAACGTGTAGAGGGACCCCGTACTCGCGATGCGTCGCGCAAACATGCCGATCACGAGTCCCACGCCCACCACGAGGGTGATCGTGATCGCGATGTCGAGGAAGGCGAAGGAGCCGCTGCGTGCGAAGGCGGCGGCGGGATGGATCAGGAGCACGCCAGCGGGAGCGGTGGCGGCCACGGACTGCGCGACCACGTCGATCGTGTGGGCATGGCGTCGGCGGAGACCGGCGAACGGTGAGCGGGCGCCGAGGTCGTTGCGCGGGCGAGCCCGCTCGATCGCGTCCGCGAGTGCACTGCTCACGCGACCTCCTCGCTTCCGACGCTCGCCGCCGTGCGGCTGGCCGTGACGCTACCGGCTGCGCGTTGCCGGGAACGACGGGGCATGTTTCGGCCTCGTGACGAGCCGTGGGAACGAAGGACGTCGATCGCGCGGCCTCGTCTCACGAAGTTTTCGCCCGACGTTCGCGGACCCGAATCATCGGGAAACGGGGGCGTCCAAGAATCGGCCTCGATGCGGGTGCGAGCCGCGTCATCGCCGTCGAAAGGACTCTTGTGACCGAACAACAGCTCTCCACCGAGGGGGACTCGCCGCCCTCGGACCCGCGGCCCTCGAGGCGGGGCCGCTTCCTCACTCCCCGCACGCTGGGCATCGGCTCGGCGCTCGCCGCGACCGCCGCGGCTGTCGCGCTGGTGTTCGCGACGCAGACCGCTGTGCAGGCGACCTCGTCCCCTGAATCGCCGGCGTCCACCCCCATCGCCGCAGACAGCACCGACGAGGACGCCCCCGAGAAGGCGACGGAGGTTCCGAAGCCGGCCACCGTCGCCGCCGCGTACGACGGGCTCACCGGCGCCGAGGTCGAGTACGTGCGCTTCCTCGGCGCCCAGGACGCCGCGTTCGCTGCGGGCAAGGACCTGTTCGGCGAGCCCGGCCTGCAGTTCCTCTCGACCGACGTCGCCGACCCGCAGGCGTACTCGGACGGGCACCGCCGGCTGCTTTCGCTGTACTACGACTACGCCACCAACGAGTTGGTCAGCATGATCGTCAACGTCACCAACGGCGCGATCGAGTCGGTCGACCGTGCGTCGGGCACGCAGCCCGCGCCGACCGACGCCGAGACCTCGTTCGCGTGGGAGCTGCTGCTCGACGACGACTCGGCGCAGCCCGTGGTCGACGAGTTCGCCGCCCTCACCGGGGGCTCCGTCCTGACCCCGGCATCCGCCGAGGTGCTCCTCACCGCCCACTCGTTCGTGACGGATGCCGGATCCTTCGGCGCCGAATCGTGCGGCATCGACCGGTGCGTGCAGGTGCTCGCCCAGGTCGACGGCGGCGCCTTCCTCACCACCAGCACGTACGTCGTCAACCTGTCGACGCGCGCCGTCCTGTCCATCTCATGACCATGGAGACACTCCCGATGAAACGAACGTCCCTCCGCCGGCTTCTCGGCGCGGGCACCGCGATGGCCCTCCTCGCGGGCGGCCTCGTGCTGTCGGCGCCGGCCGCAGCATCCGCGCAGACCGTCACCGAGGCATCCTGCTCCGGCGAATCCCTCGTCTCGGAGACACTGGAGTCCGGCTCGAGCTGGCAGATGTGCTGGCGCCTCGACACCTACCGCGGCCTCGTGCTCGACAAGATCGCGTACCAGCCGCGGGACGACGCGGCGCCGATCCTCGTGCTCGACTCGATCGCGCTCGCCCAGCTCAACGTGCCCTACGACACCGGAGCCACCGAGTACAACGACGTCACCACCTACCAGGTGGGTGGCCGTCGCCTGCAGGCGATCGAGGCGGTGGACTGCCCGGTCGGCGACGTCTTCAACGCCTGGGTCGACGCGGCTCGCGGCGCGATCCCCGCGCTCTGCATCGGCGAGGAGGACTCGGGCCTCGCGTACCGCTCGAACATCGCGCGCGACGCGCTCTACGCGGCGCAGGGCACGGACCTCGTGCTGCACACGGTGTCGCGTATCGGCTGGTACGAGTACCAGACCGAGTACCGGTTCCACGATGACGGCGAGATCTCGGTGCGCCTCGGCGCGACCGGCGACCTGTCGCCCAACGACTACGTGAACGTCGTCAACCAGGGCTGGCCGATCGCGC
Organism: Microbacterium sp. NPDC058062; assembly: GCF_042885375.1. Taxonomy (NCBI): domain Bacteria; kingdom Bacillati; phylum Actinomycetota; class Actinomycetes; order Micrococcales; family Microbacteriaceae; genus Microbacterium; species Microbacterium sp. NPDC058062. Next base: position 104,758 of record NZ_JBHVSC010000002.1, on the reverse strand, counting down.
CGGGCCAGGAGGACTTCGCCGTCAACCACTACCACTCGGCCTTCTGGCGCGTGGACTTCGGCATCGACTCGGGCGCGAACCAGGTCGTGGAGAAGTTCGCCACCACCCCCACGGGCGAGTACGGCACGACGGGCGACACCGGCCACACCGCGATCCTCGAGACGCAGCTCACCCAGGTCACGAACGAGACAAAGACGATGGGCGCGAACCGCGAGGCGTACCGGGTCGTGAACCCGGAGAGCCTCAACGCGGACGGCCACGCGCGCTCGTACGAGATCATCGTGCCGCGCGACCAGGCCTACAACCTCAACCCCGAGACCGACTTCGACATCGCGTTCACGTCGGCGAAGTCGGACGAGGTGCACGCGAGCCACAACCTCATCCCGTCGAAGGCGGGCCAGATGGTCACCGACTACATCGCCGACGGCGAGTCGCTCGAGGACCCGGTGGCGTGGGTGAACGTCGGCTTCCACCACATCAACCGCGACGAGGACCAGAGCCCCATGCCGATCCACTGGCAGGGCTTCACCCTCTACCCGCGTGACTTCGCCGCGCAGAACCCCAACATCCCCGAGGGCCGCAAGTGGGTCAACGGCGACATGCGGGGCGTTCCGAACCCCAACATCACCCCGACGCCGACGGCGTCGCCCACACCCACGCCGACGACCGAGCCGACGGGTGAGCCCACCCCGACCGCGACGCCGACCACGCCGGGCAACGGCAACGGCAACGGCAACGGCAACGGCAACGGCAACGGCAACGGGAACGGGAACGGCAACGGCAACGGGAACGGGAACGGGAACGGGAACGGGGCCACGCCGGCCGCCGCCTCCGTGACGTTCGGCTCGGGCGAGGTCGCTCCGGGGGCCGCGCAGACGGCCACGGCGAGCGGATTCACCCCTGGCGAGACGGTGAGCGCCGTGCTGCACTCCGACCCCGTCAACGTCGGCACGTTCGTCGCCGACAGCGAGGGTGTCGTGACCGCGCAGTTCGTCGTCCCGTCGGCCACACCGGCCGGTGAGCACACCCTCGTGCTGACCGGGCAGACCTCGTCGGCGGTGGCGCAGGGCACGTTCACGGTGGCATCCGCGTCGCCCGCAGCGGTGTTCGGTGCTCTCGCCGCCACGGGCACCGATGCGAACCGCTGGGCACTCTCGGGGCTCGTGCTCCTGGTCGCCGGCGCGGCCCTCGCCGGCACCTCGTGGTACCTGCGGCGTCAGCAGAGCCTGAAGGCTCACGCCTGACCCGCTCCCGCGGGGCGGCGCCCGGCGCCGTCCCGCGGGACCCTTCCTCGGCGCACCTCGCCGGGGACGAGGCATCCGACAGAAAAGGACAACTGATGCGCAACCGCATCGCCGCACTCGGCGTCGTGCTGGCCCTGTCGACCGTGATCGTCGGCGGTACCGCGGTCGCGCTCGGGCTGACGACGCCGGAGGACTCGGCTCCGCAGGCGGCAGCCTCCGGAGCGATGACGGATGCCGCGACCTCCGCCTACCCGACGCTCGAGGATCACTGCTACATCGAGGGGATGATTCCCCACCACGAGCAGGCGCTCGAGCTGAGCGGCCTGGTGCTCGAGGCCACGGGCGTGCGCGAGCGCACCCGGGCGCTCGCCGAGTTCATCCTCGCGGACCAGACCGCCGAGATCGACACGATGCGCGCGTGGCAGACCGCGTGGCGCGGCGCCATCCCCGCCGACGGTGCGGCCGCCGGCCACCAGGGTCACGGCGCTGCCCAGGCCGCCGCGGGTGCGATCCCGACCGGCTGCAGTGAACACGGGCACGCGGAGATGAAGGGCATGGCGACCGCCGAGCAGCTGGCCGCGCTGGCCGCGGCCGACAGCGCCGCCGCCGACCGGATGTTCCTCGAGCTGATGATCGCGCACCACGTCGGGGCGCTCGAGATGGCCGAGAGCGCCGTCCGTGAGGGGTCGAACGCGTTCGTCCGGAACTCCGGCAAGCATGTGCTCGTCGAACAGGAACGTGAGATCGCCGCGATGACGGCGCTGCTCGCCGAGGTGCCGTGACCCTCGTCGCCGCACCCCAGGGGCCGCTCGCCGTGGCGGCCGGACGGCGCCACCGCACGCTCCTGTCGCTGGCGGCCTTCGTCGCCCCGATCGTGGCGGCGCTGCTCGTCGCCTCGGCGTTCGGCGTCGCGACGGTGCGCCACGACTCGATGAGCCCGACCCTGCACAGCGGCGCCACCGTCGTCTTCGATCGCTGGAGCGCGCCCGCCCGCGGCGACGTCGTCCTCCTCGTCGACCGCGAGGCCTGGTCGGGCACGCCCGACACGCTCATCGTGAAGCGGATCGTCGGCGTCGGCGGAGACGTCGTGGTCTGCTGCGAAGCGGGCAGCGGTCGACTCCTCGTCAACGACCTCCCGCTCGACGAGCCGTATGCCGGCGAGGTGCGCCCGGGTGGCGGCATCCCGTTCCGCGTGACCGTGCCTGAGGGGGCCGTCTGGGTCATGGGCGACAACCGCGCCGGCTCGGCGGACTCGCGGCTCTCCGTGTCGGAGCCCGGCCATGGCGCCGTGCCGCTCGACGACCTCCGCGGGACGGCGCGTCTCTGGTGGGGTGGCTGAGCCGGGGCCGCGGCATCCATCCAACAGGTCAACCGGGGTTCCACAGGAGGGCTCTGCGCGGAATCGTCCGGCGCAAGCCCGGTTGACCTGTTGAAGCCCTTGCGGGCCGGGAACGAACACCGGGGGTCTGACGGCCCCCGGGGTGGTCGCGCCGACCCTCGAGAGCCGCGCGAGGCATAGCCTGGAGGCATGGCGACGAAGCCTCCGTCAGCGGACATCGACGAGACCCGCGTACGCGCGAAGCGGCCCAAGAAGGTCGCCGTGGGCGTGCCCGCGGTGCTGCACGCGCTCGAGATCGCGAACGAGCAGATGGGGGTCGCGCGCTCGGTGCAGACGCTGATGCGCGTGAACCAGAAGGACGGCTTCGACTGCCCCGGGTGCGCCTGGCCGGAGGAGGACAAGCGCCACATCGCCGAGTTCTGCGAGAACGGCGCCAAGGCGGTCGCCGAGGAGGCGACGCTGCGCCGCGTCGGGCCGGAGTTCTTCGCGGCGCACTCGCTCGACGAGCTGCGCGCGCACGACGACTGGTGGCTCGGGCAGCAGGGCCGGCTGACGCACCCCATGGTGCTCGACGAAGGCGCGACGCACTACCGCCCGATCCCGTGGGACGACGCGCTCGCCCTCGTCGCCGACGAGCTCAAGGCCCTCGACGACCCCGACGACGCGGTCTTCTACACGTCGGGCCGCACCTCGAACGAGGCGGCGTTCCTCTACCAGCTGCTCGTGCGCGGGCTCGGCACGAACAACCTGCCGGACTGCTCGAACATGTGCCACGAATCGTCGGGCTCGGCGCTCACCGAGACCATCGGCATCGGCAAGGGCACGGTCTCGATCGAGGACGTCCACGAGGCCGACCTGCTGATCGTCGCCGGCCAGAACCCCGGCACGAACCATCCCCGCATGCTGTCGGCCCTCGAGAAGGCCAAGCAGCGCGGGGCCACGATCATCGCGGTGAACCCGTTGCCCGAGGCGGGTCTCATGCGGTTCGAGAACCCGCAGACGGTGCGCGGCGTCGCCTTCGGCGGTACGAAGCTCGCCGACGAGTTCGTGCAGATCCGCCTCGGCGGCGACCAGGCGCTCTTCCAGGCGATCGGCAAGCACCTCCTCGAGGTGGAGGCCGCCGACGGGGGAGTGCTCGACCACGAGTTCATCGCGGAGCACACGAGCGGCTTCGACGCCTACCGTCAGGCGATGACGGATGCTGCGTGGCGCGACCTCGTCGTCGCCACGGGGCTCCCCGAGAAGGCGCTGCGCCGGGTCGGCGAGGCCGTGCGCACCTCGAAGGCCACGATCGTCTGCTGGGCGATGGGACTGACCCAGCACAAGCATTCGGTGGCCACGCTGCGCGACATCGTCAACGTGCTGCTGCTGCAGGGCAACATCGGGCGACCGGGCGCCGGAGTCTGCCCCGTCCGCGGGCACTCGAACGTGCAGGGCGACCGCACCGTGGGCATCTACGAGAAGCCGTCGACGGCGTTCCTCGACGCGCTCGACGCCGAGTTCGGCTTCGCCGCTCCGCGCGAGCACGGGTTCGACACCGTCCAGGCGATCCGGGCGATGCGCGACGGCCAGGTGCGGTTCTTCATGAGCATGGGCGGCAACTTCGTCTCGGCCACCCCCGACACCGCCGTCGTCGAGGCCGGGATGGCCCGGGTGGGGCTCACCGTCCACGTGTCGACGAAGCTCAACCGGTCGCACGTGGTCACCGGCCACCGCGCCCTCATCCTCCCGACGCTCGGGCGCACCGACCGCGACCGCCGTGGCGGTCGCGAGCAGCGGGTCACGGTGGAGGACTCGATGGGCGCGGTCCACTCCTCGCGCGGCCGTCTCGTCCCACCCTCGGAAGAGCTCCTCAGCGAGGTGGCGATCGTGGCGCGGCTGAGCGCGCTCGTCTTCGGGTCTGAAGGGGGATCGCCGGCGGAAGCACCGCCGAAGCACGTCGGCGACCACGACCGCGGGTACCCCGAGCGCACCGCGGCCGAGGAGGCCGCGGTTGCCGACAACCCGGCCGACCACCCGGTCCCTGAGCTCGTCGAAGGGCCGTCCAACGTCCCGCAGGCCGACTGGGCGGCGCTCGAGGCCGACTACGCGCTCATCCGCGCGCACATCGAGCGGGTCGTGCCGGGCTTCGACGACTACGAGGAGCGCATCGACAAGGGGCGCACGCTGCACCTGCCCAACGGGCCGCGCGACGCCCGGCGGTTCGCGACCGTCGACGGCAAAGCGCGGTTCACGGTGAACCGGCTCGAGTATCCGGTGATCCCGCGCGGTCGGGTCCTGCTGCAGACGCTCCGATCGCACGATCAGTACAACACCACGATCTACGGCAAGGACGACCGGTACCGCGGCATCCACGGCGGCCGGCGCGTGGTGCTCGTGAACGCGAAGGACATCGTGTCGCTGGGGTTCGCGGAGAACGACGTGGTCGACCTCGTGTCGGAGTGGACGCGCCCGGACAGCACGATCGAGGAGCGCCGGGCCGAGGAGTTCCGCATCGTCGCCTACCGCACGCCGCGAGGGAACGCGGCCGCGTACTACCCCGAGACGAACGTGCTCGTTCCCCTCGACTCGGTCGCCGACGTCTCGGGCACGCCGACGTCGAAGTCGGTGATCGTGCGCCTCGAGCGCCGCCCGTGATCCGCGCCCGCACCTAGGCTGGACGCATGACCCGAGCCGCTGTCGTCACCGTGTCGGACCGCTCGGCCGCGGGCTCGCGGACGGATGAGAGCGGACCGCTCGCCGTCGCGGCGCTCCGCGAGGCCGGCTTCGACTGCGCGGATGCCGTCGTCGTCCCCGACGGCGCCGACAGCGTCGAGCGCGCGCTCACCGCGGAGGTCGTCGCGGGCGTGAAGCTCATCGTCACGACCGGCGGAACGGGGGTCTCGCCCCGCGATCAGACGCCCGAGGGCACTGCGCGCGTGGTGACCCGCCAGATCCCCGGGATCTCCGAGGAGCTGCGTCGCCGCGGTGCCGCCGAGAAGCCTGTGGGCATGCTCACGCGCGGCCTGGCCGGCGTCGTCGATCCCCACGGGGTGCTCGTGGTGAACCTTCCGGGATCGCCCGGGGGCGTGGCATCCGGCATGCCCGTCGTGGTCTCGGTCGCCCGCCACGTGCTCGACCAGCTCGGCGGGAGCGATCACTGATGGCCGTGTCGACCGATGCCGTCCGGGTCGCGGCGATCAGCGCCGACCCGCTCGATCTCGACGCCCACCTGCGCGCCGTCGACGACACGCACATGGGCGCGGTCACGACGTTCGTGGGGCGCGTGCGCGATCACGATCCGGATGCCGCCACCGCCGTCGTCGCCCTCGAATACTCCGCTCACCCCGACGCCGCGGCGACGCTCTCGCAGCTGGCGGCGGCCGCCATCGGCTCGACCGGAGCGCTGGTCGCGGTGTCGCACCGGGTCGGAACTCTGCAGGTCGGCGACGCCGCCGTCGTGATCGCGGTCGCCTCGGCGCACCGGGCGGAGGCGTTCGAGGTCTGCCGCGCCCTCATCGAGACGATCAAGACCGACCTCCCGGTGTGGAAGCGCCAGGTCGAGTCCGACGGCACCGCGACCTGGCTCGGCCTCGGCGGCTGAACGCGCACGCCCGCGCCGAGCACAGAATCGGAGATTCTGCGCGACACGCCGGGTCGCGGCATCCGTCCCCGGCGCGTCGCCGGAGAACTCCGATGCTGTGCGGGGGATCAGCCGCCGGCGAAGGGCGGCAGCACGTCGACGAGTTCGTCGGCGGCGAGAGGAGTGTCGTCGTCGACGCGCGAACCGCCGACGAGTACGGCGCAGCGGGGGAGGATCCCGCCGAGGCCCGGATACGCCGCCGACACGGCGTCGCGCAGCGCGCCCAGCGTGGTCTCGGAGCGGCGTTCGGTGTCGAGGCCGGTCGCCTCCTGCGCGGCGGCGAAGTATCGGACGACGGCCACTAGACCTCCCACTCGTTCGCCATGGCGGTGATCGCGGCGACCGCAGCCGCCGTGTCTTCGGGCGAGCCGCCCGCGCGACCCGCGACGAGTCCGGCGGCGAACGCGCTGAAGGGGGCTGCCGGGCGGGCGACTCCGAGCGCTACGTCGCGTGCCAGATCGAGGATCAACGCCACGGGAAGCTCTTCCGGCGCGAGGTCGAACCGCTCGCGCAGCGCGTCGGCCCACGCGTCGAGGGCCTCGGGCGGAAGGGTGCGGGACTGCTCGCTCATGACGGCTCCTCCGGTCCGTGCTCGGCCCGCCTTCGGGCCTCCTTCAGATCCTCCCACGTGTCGACGTCGCGGGTCAGGTCGTCGGGCGCGGCGACGACCGTGATCGCGAGATCGTCGAGCAGCGCGCGGACAGGGGCGTCCCGACCGGCATCCGGAAGGACGGATGCTGCGGCCCGCAGCGCGCCCGTGCGATAGGCGCCGATCAGCCACTGCGGGCGGCTGGTCGCGTCGGCGAGGCAGACGCCGTCGCTGTCGGAGGGGAGAAGGGGGATGTCGCCGACGAGCCTGCGCACGGCGGCGCCGATGCCGGGAAGGTCGCAGGCGAGCAGCAGCGTCCACGCCGGGTCGTCCTGCGCCGACCAGGAGGCGAGGGCGGCGACGACGGCAGCCGCCGGTCCGGTGAACGGCGGATCCTCGCGCACCCAGTCGACCGGCAGCCTCTCGTCGAGGACCGGGGCCACCACGGTGATCGGCCGGGCGGCAGCATCCGTCGCCGCCGTCACCGCCGCCGCCAGGAGAGTGCGCCCGCCCACATCGAACAGCGGCTTCGCCGCGCCGTCGACGCGGGACGCGCGGCCGCCGGCCAGCAGGATCGCGCCGAGGCCGCCAGGAGTCGGGGTCATGCCTCGCCCGGGCGGTGCCAGTCGCCGCTCTTGCCACCGGTCTTCGTCACGATGCGCACGTTCTCGATCGAGGTGCCCTTGTCGAGGCCCTTCACCATGTCGACGACCGCGAGCGCGGCGACCGAGACCGCCGTGAGCGCCTCCATCTCGACGCCGGTGCGGTCGGCGGTGCGGACCGTCGCCTCGATGTCCACCCCGTCGTCGACGATCGCGAGGTCGACCGTGGCGCCGTGCACGCCGATGACGTGCGCGAGGGGCAGGAGCTCGGGGGTGCGCTTGGCGGCCTGGATCCCCGAGATGCGCGCGACGGCGAGCACGTCGCCCTTCGGGACCGAGCCGTCACGCAGCGCGGCGACGACGTCGGGAGCGCAGCGGACGAAGCCGCGCGCCGTGGCGGAGCGCACCGTCGGCTGCTTGAGCGTCACGTCCACCATGCGGGCGTGTCCCGCCTCGTCGAGGTGCGTGAACGTCGGCTGCTCGGTGCTCATGAGATCAGCATGACATCGACGAGGTCGCCGGCTGTGACGGCCTCGACCTCAGCCGGCACGATGGCGTAGGCCTCGGCGCGGCCGAGTCCGCCGGCGAGGTGGGATCCGCCGGAGGTCGCGGGGGTCACCCGCCACGCGCTCGGGTCGGTGCGGTCGATGGTGACGGGGAGGTACTGCCGCCGTCCAGGCGGCGTGCGCCAATCGGCGGCCGCGGGCAGCGTGAGAACGCGGTGGTCCCGCACGAGCCGACCCTGCATGAGCAGCAGGGCGGGCCGCACGAAGACCTCGAACGACACGGCAGCGCTGACCGGGTTGCCGGGCAGACCGAACAGCAGCGCGCCCGAGGGCAGGCGGCCGAAGCCCTGCGGCTTGCCGGGCTGCATCGCGACCTTCGAGAACGTCATCGTGCTCGCGAGCGTCGTCTTCACGACCTCGTACGCGCCCGCGCTCACGCCGCCCGAGAAGACGACGACGTCGGCCGGGTGCGGTGACCGCGGATCGGTCACCTCCGCCAGCACCGCGTCGAGGTCGCCCGGCTCGTCGGGAACGCTCGCGCGTCGAACGACCTCGGCGCCCGCGTCGGTGGCGAGGGCCGCGAGCAGCACGCTGTTCGACTCGGGGATCTGCCCGCGGCGCAGCGGCGCCCCGGGCTCGACGAGCTCGCTGCCGGTCGAGATGACCGCCACACGCGGTCGCCGCGAGACCGCCACCTCCGCGACGCCGCACGCCGCGACGGCCGCGACCTGCAGCGCGCCGAGCACCACGCCCGCGGGGAGCACCTCGTCGCCGGTGCGCGCGTCTTCTCCCGCGCGGCGGACGTGCGCGCCGACGGCGCGCGGCGCGCGCAGCACCGAGATCGACCCGAGCGAGTCGGCGAGTCCGCCGGCCGTGTCCTCGAACGGCACGATCACGTCGGCGTCGGAAGGGACGGGCGATCCCGTCATGATGCGGGCGGCCTCACCCGGCGCGAGCGCCGGGTCGGCGGCGGTCCCTGCAGGCAGGTCGGCGACGACCTGGAGCATCACCGGAGCGTCGGGGGCGGCATCCGTGACATCCGCGAAGCGCACGGCGAAGCCGTCCATCGCGGAGTTGTCGAAGACGGGGATGTCGACGGCCGCCCGCACCGGTTCGCTGAGCGTGCGGCCGTGGGCGTCCGTAAGAGGGATGCGCTCAGTGGGCAGCGGCTGGGCGGCGGCCAGCACGTCGGCGAGCTGCTCCTCGACGGCGCGGAGCCCGCTCACGCGTGCACCGCGCTGATGTCACGGTTGTACGCGTCGATGCCTCCGGCGAGGACGGATGCCTCGACCCCGGCGTCACGCAGGGCCGCCGCTGCGCGCTGCGCGCGCATGCCCACCTGGCAGACGACGACCACGGCCGCCGCGCCGACCCGCGACGGGTCGGCGAGCACGTCGCCGAGGGGCAGCAGCACCGAACCCGGAATGACCCCCCGCTCGGTCTCGAAGGGCTCGCGCACATCGAGCAGCACCGAGCCGGCGCGCTGGGCGGCCAGCGCCTCCGCGGGGGAGAGGTGCGGGATGGCGGGACGCGGTGCCGCATCGACTCGGCTGGACGGGGGTGCCGTGGTTGCGGTCGAGGTCGCATCGGACGCCGGCCGCAGCGGCACCTCGTCGGTGCGACCGCGGAGCGCGTCGATCACGAGCACACGGCCCAAGAGCGGGTCGCCGACACCGGTGATCAGCTTCACGGTCTCGGTCGCAAGAAGTGACCCGACCTGCAGGCACAGCGTGCCGAGCACGCCGACCTGCGCGCATGAGGGGGCTTCGCGCCCGGCGTCCGGCGGGTACAGATCCGCGAGTCTCACGGGGGTCTCTCCCGCAGGCGGGGCCAACCAGAAGACGGTCACCTGCGCGTGGAACTCCTGCACGACGCCCCACACGAGCGGCACGCCGAGCTGCTCGCACGCCGTCGCAACGGCCTCGCGCGTCTCGAACGTGTCGGTGCCGTCGACCACGACGTGCGCGCCCGACAGGAGCTCCGCGGCGTTGTCGGGTGTGAGCAGTGCGCGTACCGGGCGCACCATGGTGGTGGGTGAGAGATCTGCGGCGATGCGCACGGCCGAGTCGACCTTCGGCGCCCCCACATCGCCCACCCGATGCATGACCTGGCGCTGGAGATTGGATGCCTCGACCAGGTCGTCGTCGATCACGGTGATGGTGCCGACCCCCGCGGCGGCGAGGGCCAGCACGACGGGAGAGCCGAGGCCTCCGGCCCCGACGACGGCGACGTGAGCCGCGGCGAGCCGACGCTGGGCGATCTCGCCGAAGCCGGACAGCACACGGTGACGTGCGGTGCGCGTGCGTTCGGCGTCGGTCAGCTCGGCGACCGGCTCGACGAGCGGGGGAAATGCCATGTCCTCAGGCTAGCCGCGCCCGTGGGCGCCGAGGCCGGTCGTTCGGCAGCTCCGATCTGCCGTTCGCCGGTCGCCGTCTTCGATGCCATTGCGGCGTGCGGTCGCGACTGGCATCCTTCTGTCGTTCGGGGAACTGGGTGTGGTTTCGCGATGTCCTTTCGGTGCCGAGGCTGCACCCCTGATCAAGGGGAGGCCGATCATGGCACAGAAGAATCGACGCCGCATCGCGGCGATCGCGGCAGCGGTGGCACTGGGGATCGTCGCGATACCGAGTCCGGCATCCGCTGCCGACTTCGAGTTCACCTTGCCAGCCGGGCAGGCGTGCGCGTTCGAGCTCAAGGTCAATGGAACGGGCGGCTCGCTGATCGACAGGGAGTTCACCAACCCGAAGACGGGCGCCGTCCGAACCTTGTCCGCGGGGCGCGGCTCTGATCTCACCTTCACCAACGTGTCCACAGGTGCGACCTTCTCGCTGAAGGGCAACGGCTCCGTGTTCAGCACGACCGTCGACGTCGATGGCGCGGCGACCATCCGGGGCACCGGACACAACGTGATCATCATGTTCCCGACCGACCACCCGGCCGGCCCCTCGACGACGCTCTACGTCGGTCGCGTGGCATTCGAATCGGATGATCAGTCCAACTTCACGATCCTCAGTTCGTCCGGTCGCACCACCGACATCTGCGCCGAGGTGTCGTAGCGGTCACCGAGCGGTCGTCGGCCGGCCCGTGGCGTCACCGGCGTTCGCAGGCGTCGAGCATCTCGAGCGACCAGTCGTCGACGATGCCGAGCCTCGCCGCGAACGCCGGGTTGACCTGCGCCGTGCCGGTGTACCAGAGCCCGAAGCCGACCTGACGGACGGCGATGTAGTCGTCGACCTGCGACAGGTCGATCGAGCGGCGGGTCTCGTACCCCGTGCGCAGCGCCTCGACGTATGCGGGGTAGTCGTCCTCGAGGCGGTACTCCCACAGCGCGACCGCCAGCTCGTACTGCCGCGGTCCGGTGCCGCAGTCGTCGAAGTCGATCAGCTTGACCCGGTCGCCCTCGAAGAGCGCGTTGCCGAGGTGGAGGTCGGCGTGGATGAGGCCGACGCCGTCGCCGGCCGCGAAGACGTCGGCCATGCGTTCGGCGACGGCTTCGAACCGGACGCGGACGGGCGTCGGCAGCAGCCGCCAGCAGTCCGCCGCGGGGATGCCGCCGTAGATCATGCCGTCGCCGAAGAACGTCTCGTGGTCCCACTGGATCCGCACGAAGTCCTCGGGCGGCATCCAGGCGTCCGCGTGGTCGTGCAGCGCCGCCATCGCGGCACCCAGCCGCCGCAGATGCACCGGGCGCGCGGACTCCTCGTAGATGCGGCCGTCCATCCAGCGCAGCACCGTGCAGACCCGCGTCTCTCCCACCGCGGTGGCGGTGACGGTGACCGCCCCATCGTGCGCCGGCAGAACCTCCGGCACCTCCAGGTCTGTTTCGTCACGGATGCTGCGCAGCCACGCGATCTCGGAGGCGATGGCCCTCGCCGAATCCACCCCTTCACCGTGGCGCTCCGGCCGATGGACCCGGACGAGGTGCCGGCCCGCCGCGCTGTCGTGCCGGAACGTCGTGTTCTCGCCGTGCGTGACGAACGTCAGCCGCCCGTCCGGCAGGGGGGTACTCGCGAAGCGCCGCAAGCGCGACCTGCCGCATCGCGGCGATCTGCTGGCGGCGCGAGAGCATGGACCCTACTGTGCTCCGCAACCGGTTTCTGAGGCAAGCACGTCATGGGGCGACGCGCACGGCCGCACGGCGTCATGTTCGAGCGCAGGGGATGGGGGTCCGGCCTAGCCTGCGTTCATGAGTGACGTGGATCTCGAAGCGCGGACAGGCCGCGCGGTCACCCGGGTCGACGGACGAGAACCGCCGAGGCTCGAACGAGTCTGGGCCGAGGCTCTTCCGGAGCTGTCCCGCCCGGTCGCTCCCGTCCGAACGCCGCAGCCGCGCGTGCTCGTGCTGAACGACGCGGTCGCCGTCGAGCTCGGCCTCGATCCCGACTACCTGCGCTCCTCCGAAGGGGTCCGCTTCCTGACGGGTGAGTCGCTGGGATCGGGTTCCACCCCCGTGGCCCAGGTGTACGCGGGACATCAGTGGGGTGTCTTCACGCCGATCCTCGGCGACGGTCGCGCGGCGCTCCTCGGCGAGCGGCGTGACCGCGGCGGACGCCTGCGCGACGTGCACGTGAAGGGGATCGGCCCCACGTCGATGTCGCGGGTCGACGGGTACGCCGTCGTCGGGCCGATGCTTCGCGAGTTCCTCATGACCGAGGCGATGCACGCACTGCGGGTTCCGACCACGCGGGCGCTCGCCGTGGTCGCCACCGGTGCTCCTCGCGACCATGCCGGTCGCGTGCTGCCCGGCGCCGTCCTCACGCGCACCGCGGCGAGCCACGTGCGGTTCGGCTCGTTCGAGTACGTGGCCGCGCAGGGCGACCTCGCGCTCCTGCGCCGGCTCGCGGATCACGTCATCGCCCGCCACCACCCGGCGGCGGCCGACGCCGATCATCCCTATCGTGCGCTGCTCGAGGGGATCGTGGACGCTGTCGCGGCCCTCACCGCCGACTGGATGCGCATCGGCTTCGTGCACGGCGTGCTCAGCACCGACAACGTGCTGGTGTCCGCGGAGACCATCGACTACGGACCCTGCGCCTTCCTCGACGCGTACGAACCCGGCGCGTACTTCAGCTCCATCGACGAATTCGGCCGTTACGCCTACGACAGGCAGCCCTCGATCATGCGATGGAACCTCGAGCGGCTCGGCGACGCCATCGCGCCACTGCTCGCCGACGATCCCGCTGCCGGGATGCTCGTCGCCGCGGAGATCGTGGACGCGTTCGACGCGCGCTATCGGTCGCACTGGACCGCAGCGTTCCGGCAGAAGCTCGGCTTCGACGATCGGATCGACGCGCAACTCGCCGCCGAGCTCGCCCAGGGCGCGCTCGACCTGCTCGCCGACCACGGGGTGGATTTCACCGGGTTCTGGCGCGATCTCGCGGCGGCCGCGGAGCACGATCAGCGGCCGCTGCGTGATCGCTTCCTCGGTCCGGTCGCCGCGCTGGACGCGTGGCTCCGCCGGTGGTCGGCGCTGGCACCGGATGCCGCCCTCATCCGGGCGACGAACCCGCTGTACATCGCCCGCAACCACATCATCGAGGAAGCGCTGCAGGCAGCGACCGACGGGGACCTCGCGCCTTCCGAGCGGCTGCTCGACCTGCTGCGCGACCCGTGCACCGAGCGATCCGAGAGCGAGTACCGCCGCTTCGCGCGGCCGGCGCCCGACGGCATGCCTCGGCACCGCACCTTCTGCGGCACCTGACCGCGGGCTCGACGCCGCCCGCAGTCACTCGGTGTCCGGACCGCGGTACTTCTTCGGCAGCCCGGCGACCACCAGTTCGTACGAGCGGTCGATCGCCTCGCGCAGCTCGTCGTCGGGGATGGCGCCGCCGGTCTTGAGTCGATTCCACCCCGAGCGGCCGATGTAGGCTGCGACGCTGGCGTCATCGGGATAGCGCGCCAGCCAATCGTCCGCCTCGTCGCGGCTCGTCGCCGCCTTGACGCCGATCGTGCTCCCGTCGCCGAGGAAGACGAAGATCTTGCCGCGCTCGCCCGGACCCACCTTGAAGACCGGGTCGTCTTCCCAGGGCACGTCCTCCCACGCGCCCCACTTCGCGGCGCAGTACGCGCGGATGTCCTCTGGCGTCACGCCCTCAGTATCCTCGCTCGCTCCTCCGCAGGCGAGCCTCCGGCTGAACGCCGGTCGGAACCCTTTCCGCGCCAACCGCTGAGACAAGAAACGCCGCATGTGCGGCGATGCCGAACAGATATGCACGCATCTGCGGTGCTAGCGTGAGGCCGTGAGCAGCTACAAGATCGCCGAAGCGGCGCGCCTTCTCGGCGTGAGCGACGACACCGTACGGCGGTGGGTCGACGCGGGGACGCTGCCGACGACCGGGGCGTCGCCGATCGAGGTCCCCGGCGACGCACTCGCGGCGCACGCGGTCGGGCTGGCCGCGACGCCGAAGGATCCGGCCGACGTGCTCTCCAGCGCCCGCAATCGGTTCGTCGGACTCGTCACGCGTGTGCAGATCGACGGCGTCATGGCGCAGGTCGACATCCAGTCCGGGCCTCATCGCGTGGTCTCGCTCATGTCTTCCGAGGCGGTGCGCGAGCTCGAGCTCGAGCCCGGCTCGCTCGCCGTCGCCGTGGTGAAGGCCACGAACGTCATCGTCGAAACCCCGAAAGGCTGACATGCCGCGCTCCGCGCTTCTGCGTACCTCCGTCGTCCTCGCCTCGCTCGCATTCGTGCTCACCGGCTGCGCGACCGGCGCCGATCAGGATCCGGCGGCGACGTCCGCGCCGACGACCTCGGCCGAGCCCGAGCTCGCCGGCGACCTCACGGTGTACGCGGCGGCATCGCTGAAGGCGGCGTTCGATGAACTGGCGACGGAGTTCGAGGCGCAGCATCCGTCCGTCGATGTCCAGCCGATCACGTACGACGGGTCGTCGACGCTCGCCACCCAGATCATCGAGGGCGCCCCCGTCGACGTGTTCGCGTCGGCCGACGAGAAGAACATGCAGAAGGTCGTCGACGAAGGCCTCGCGTCGGGTCCGCAGCTGTTCGCGACCAACACGCTCGTGCTGGTGGTGCCCGCCGACAACCCCGGCGGCGTGAAGAGCCTCGACGACCTCGCGAACGCCGATCTCACCGTCGTGCTGTGCGCCGCCGAGGTGCCGTGCGGCGCGGCGTCTGCGACGCTGCTCTCGAACGCCGGCGTCACGGCGAGCGTCGACAGCTACGAGCAGAACGTGACGGCGGTGCTCACGAAGGTCGCCGCCGGTGAAGCCGATGCGGGACTCGTCTACGTGACGGATGCGGCGACCACCGACGACGTCGACGCGATCGAGGTCGACGGCGCCGAGGACGTCGTGAACCGCTACCCGATCGTGGCTCTCTCCGCCGCGGCGGACCCCGAGGTCGCCGACGCGTTCGTCGCGTTCGTGCTGGGCGACAAGGGGCAGGAGGTGCTCGCGGCCCTCGGCTTCGGGGCGCCGTGACCACCGCCGAAGTGACGCACGCGCCCGCGCGCGAGGAGCGCGCGGGGTTCGTGCCGCGTGTGCTCGCCGTACCCGCGGTGATCGGGCTCGCACTGCTCATCCTGCCGCTGGGCGCGCTCGTGCTGCGGGTCGAGTGGGGGACGCTGTGGAGCGACGTCACCTCGCCCGAGGCGCTGTCGGCCCTGGGGCTCTCGCTCGCGACCGGCGCGGCAGCCACCGTGGTGTGCGTCGTGCTGGGGGTTCCGCTCGCGCTCCTGATCGCCCGGAGCACCGTGCGCACGGCAGCAGTGCTGCGCGCCCTCGTGACGGTGCCGCTCGTGCTGCCGCCCATGGTCGGCGGTGTGGCGATGCTGTTCCTCTTCGGCCGCACCAGCTGGCTGGGCGGCATCCTCGCGGAATGGGGCATCCGCATCCCGTTCACGACCACCGCCGTCGTGATGGCGCAGACCTTCGTCGCGCTGCCCTTCTTGGTGCTCGCACTCGAGGGCGCGCTGCGGTCTACGGGCGTCGGCTTCGAGCAGGCGGCGGCGGGCCTCGGGGCGGGGCGCTGGACGATCCTCGCCCGCGTGACGCTGCCCCTTGCGGCCCCGGGGCTGGTCGCCGGCATCGTGCTGTGCTTCGCGCGTGCGATCGGCGAGTTCGGGGCGACCGCGCTGTTCGCGGGGAACGCGCCCGGCGTGACGCAGACCATGCCGCTCGCGATCTACACCGCCTTCAACGGCGCGGGCGTCTCACAGGGCACGGCCGTCGCGCTGTCGCTGCTGCTGCTCGTGACCGCCGTCGGCGTGCTGCTCCTCGTGCGCGCCTGGCGAGCAGAGGCGCCGCGATGAGCGCGGTCGTGCCGGAGCGAGGAGGGGATGCCGGGCCCGGCGCCGCAGCGGGGCTCGACGCCCGCGTGGTGGTGCGCCGCGGCGGGTTCGCGCTCGAGGCCGTCCTGCAGGTGCCGGGTGGATCCGTGGTCGCCCTCATGGGTCCGAGTGGCGCCGGCAAGTCGACGCTGCTCGGAGTGCTCGCGGGGCTGACGGGGTTCGACGAAGGCCACGTACGTCTCGGTGGACGCACGCTCGACGAGTCTCCCGCGCGCCGCACCCCGCCCGCGTCGCGCGGCGTGGTGCTGCTCGGGCAGGATCCGCGCCTGTTCCCGCACCTCAGCGCGCGCGACAACGTCGCGTTCGGGCTGCGCGTGCACGGCGCGACCAAAGCCGCCGCCGCGGACGGAGCCGTCGACTGGCTCCGGCGCGTCGGCCTCGAGGATCTCGGCGAGCGCCGTCCCGCGCAGCTGTCGGGGGGCCAGCAGCAGCGCGTCGCACTCGCCCGTGCGCTCACGACGGCGCCCGCCGCGATCCTCCTCGACGAGCCGCTGACGTCGCTCGACACCGAGACGGCCGGCGACGTGCGCGCGCTCCTGCATCAGCAGCTCGCGGCCACCGGAACCACGGCGGTCGTCGCGACCCACGACGCGGTCGACGCCGTGGCGCTTGCGAGCCGCCTCGTTGTGCTCGAGGACGGCCGCGTCACGCAATCCGGTCCCGTCCGCGAGGTGCTCGCGTCGCCGGCGACCCGGTTCGCCGCCGCGGTGGCGGGGCTCAATCGAGTAGCGGGACGGACGGATGCTGCCGCCTGGCGTGCGGGCAACCTCGTGCTGCCGGCGCCGGCGGGGGCGCAGCATCCTGCCGCTGCTGTGTTCCGTCCGAGCGACGTCCGGGTCCTCGACGGGGCGCCGAGCGGTGCGGGGGAGTGGACCGCGCACATCGTGCGGCTCGAGCAGACGCCCGCGGGGGTGCGCGTGCGCACCGGCGAACCCGACGTCGCGGTGGACGTGACCGCCGACCGTGCGGCGGGGCTGGCACCCGGGGATCCGATCACGCTGCGGGTGGACCCGGCCGACGTGCGCTTCGTCGTCGACGCTTGAGTCTTCGCCGTGCTCGGCGCGTGTCGTATTCGGCGCGCCGGACGCGCTCCGCTCGACGACCGGTGGGCGGGGTGCGACGCGAACCGCAGACCGTAGACTCGGCCGGTGATGCGAATCCGCCCGTTCCGACCGGGTGACGAGCCCGCCCTCGCCGAGATCTGCCTCAAGACCGCGGACGCCGGCGCCGATGCCACCGGTCTGCTCGACGACGACGACCTCTGGGCCGAGATCTTCGTGCTCCCGTACGCGGCGCGTCACCCCGAGTTCGCGTTCGTCGTCGAGACGGACGATGAGCGCGTCGTGGGCTATATCGTCGGTGCGCCGGACTCCGCCGCTTTCGAGCACTGGTTCGAGACCGAGTGGTGGCCGCGGTTCGCCGAGCGGTGGCCGAAGCCGCAGGGGGACCCGCTGCCGGTGAGCGTCTCCCGGCAGGACGGCATCGTCCGCTACGCGTACGCGCGCCGCGGCGGCGCGCAGCCGTTCGGCGACGCGTACCCCGCGCACCTGCACATCGATCTGCTGCCCGAGACCCAGGGGCAGGGGCTCGGCCGCCGCCTCATCGAGACGCTCGAGACGGCTCTCCGCGAGGCCGGGGTGCCCGGCCTCCACCTCGTCGCGTCGTCCGACAACACCGGTGCCATCGCGTTCTATCCGCGCGTGGGGTTCGAGCCGCTGCCGTCGCCCGAGGGCACGCAGGTCTTCGCGACGCGCCTCTGACGGTGCCGAGGCGGCCGTGCCGTCGGTCGCCGGTGAAAGCTCCGGGCCGGATCGCGCAGCGACGCCCGGAATCGAGGCGGTACAGCTGTTTGAGCCCGGCGCTTTGACACGGATGCGAGCGCATTCGCGCGCGGGCGTCAAGCCCGTGCCTCCCTTCGAGCACTCCCGTAGTCTGCGGGCGTGGACGATGTCTCGGCGCCGACCGGCCGCGAGCCGGAACTGACCGCTGTGCCGCGTGCGGACGGCTCCGCGCCGCGCGCGCTCGTGCTCGGGGCCACCGGGTACATCGGCGGACGCCTGGTGCCGCGGCTGCTGAACGCCGGGTACGAGGTCCGCGTGCTGGCGCGCGACCCCGCCCGGGCTGCGGCTCTCCCCTGGGGCGACCGCGTCGAGATCGTTCCCGGAGACGCCACCGACCCGGCATCCGTCGGGGAAGCGGTCGAGGACGTCGACGTGCTGTATTACCTCGTCCACTCGATGTCGGGCGGCGCGACCTTCGCCGACGCCGATCGTCGTGCTGCCCAGACGGTGTCGCGGGCGGCTGTCGAGGCATCCGTCGGCCGGATCGTCTATCTCGGCGGACTGCACCCCGACGACGTCACACTGTCGCCGCACCTCGAGTCGCGCGTCGAGGTGGGGGAGACCTTGATGGGAAGCGGCGTGCCGACGATCGTGCTGCAGGCGGGCGTCGTGATCGGTTCGGGGTCGGCGTCGTTCGAGATGGTGCGCCACCTGACCGAGGTGCTCCCGTACATGCCGGCGCCGAAGTGGGTGCGCAATCGCATCCAGCCGATCGCCGTGCGCGATGTGCTGCACTACCTGCTCGGTGCCGCGCGTCTGCCCGCCGACGTGAACCGGGCGGTCGACATCGGCGGCCCGGATGTGCTGCGCTACGGCCAGATGATGAACGGCTACGCGGTCGAGGCGGGGCTGCCGCAGCGGCCGATCGCGGCGCTGCCGGTGCTGACGCCCCGGCTCGCCTCGCACTGGGTGAACCTCGTCACGCCGATTCCGCGGTCGATCGCGCGTCCGCTCGTCGAGTCCCTGCAGAACGAGTGCATCGTCAAGGACCACGCGATCGACGCCCTCATCCCGCCACCCGAAGGCGGACTCACGCCGTACCGGACGGCGGTGCGGCTCGCGCTCGGCCGGGTCGAAGCGGACGCGATCGAGACGAGCTGGCAGGACGCCGAGGTGCTCGGCGCGCCGAGCGACCCACTGCCGAACGACCCCGACTGGGCGGGACGCGTCGTGTTCACCGACGTGCGCACCGCGCACACCCCCGCATCGCCCGCGGCGCTGTGGGCGGTGATCGTGGGAATCGGCGGCGAGAACGGCTGGTACTCGTCGCCCCTGCTGTGGGCGGTCCGCGGATGGATGGACCGCCTCGTCGGCGGCATCGGACTGGCGCGCGGACGACGCAGCAAAGGGCGGCTCGCGGTCGGCGACGCCCTCGACTTCTGGCGCGTGGAGGCTCTCGACCCGGGACGGATGCTGCGCCTCCGCGCCGAGATGAAGGTGCCGGGGCTCGCGTGGCTCGAGCTGAAGGCGTCGCCCGACGGCGACCGCGGCGGCTCACGCTACGATCAGCGCGCCGTGTTCTTCCCGCGCGGACTGGCGGGGCGCCTGTACTGGCTCGCGGTGGTGCCGTTCCACGGGTTCATCTTCGCCGGGATGGCGCGGCGCATCACCGCGACGGCCGAGGCCGCGGCGGAGTCCGCCCAGCCGTGACCGCGTCGGTTCATCCGACGAGGAGCGGTTCGCCCGACACCAGCCGCTCCAGCACCGAACCCGGTGGGACGTCGTCGTACTTGTAACTGAGCTTCTGCACGAGCGAGGCTCCGGCGACGAAGCGGAGTGGATCGGGATCCCAGGGCTGCATCATCCCGAGCTGCAGAAGGTGGCTCGCGGCGCTCGACAGCGTGGGCGCAGCATCCCACTGGCCGTGGAACTCGGGGACGAGGTCGAGGAGCACCTCGAAGATGCGGTGGTACAGGAAGTAGTCGGGGATCCCGCCGTCCTGCTCCCACCACGCCTCGAGCGCGAGCCGCTGCAGCCGGATCAGCGGCGTCCCGGGCACGGCGGCGATGAACCAGTTGCCCATCTGCCGGTGCGTCCAGCGCGGGTAGAGCGCGCCCGCGGTGAGGAGCGGAGCCACCGCCTCAGGCAGAGGCGCCGGCGCCCAGCACGTCGCGTCCACCCAGATGCCGCCCAGCCGGTCGAGCACGCTGATGCGGACGAAGTCGGAGAAGTGCGCGGGGTGGTCCTTCTCGAGGGCGTCGGCGACCGCGTCGGGGATCTCCACGAGCTCGCGCGCGGAGCGGCCGTCCAGCACCGTCAGCGGCGTCGGGAGATCGGCGTGCAGGCGCGTCATCTCGCCGACGCACGCCTGCACCAGCGGTGGGGCGGTGTCGAGGGGTGTGTTCCAGAACGTGTACAGGTTGAGCGCGGACGGGTCGATGCGCTCGCCGTCGCTCTGGGCGATGAGGCGGCCGTCCCTGCGGGTGCCGGGCTGTTCCGGGAGCCCCGCCGCCACGCGCAGTTCGGGCAGGCGCGGGCGCAGGAAGTCGGTGAACGTGCGGTATGCCGCGATCGCGGCGACGGGGTCGACCGAGTCGCGGAACCTGTCCGCGCGCCGCAGCTGCGCCTCGAGCCCCTGCAGCGGGTTCGGGATGCCGTCGCTCACGGTGCGAGCCTATGCGCCGGTGCCCGCGGAAGCCGGGATCACGCGACCAGGCGTCCGTCCTCGATCCGCACGACGCGGTCGACCTGGCCGTCGGGTACCGCCACGTGCGAGATCAGCACCACGGCCTGGTCATCACGGACGGCGCCGAGCAGATCGGTGAGCAGGCGATCGGAGGCATCCGGGTCGACGCCCGCCGTCGGCTCGTCGAGCACCAGCACGGGGAAGCCTCGCAGGAGCGCCCGCGCCAGCGCGATCCGCTGCGCCTGCCCTCCTGACACGAGCGCGCCGCGCTCGCCGACGCGCGCTCCGAGACCCCCACGCTCGCGCAGCCACGGCCCGAGGCCGACGCGAT
Source organism: Microbacterium sp. NPDC058062 (assembly GCF_042885375.1). Lineage (NCBI taxonomy): Bacteria > Bacillati > Actinomycetota > Actinomycetes > Micrococcales > Microbacteriaceae > Microbacterium > Microbacterium sp. NPDC058062. The sequence goes on along the minus strand of NZ_JBHVSC010000002.1, from coordinate 83,749 downwards.
CGAGCGCGGCCTCGAGCTCGGCGTCCGTCGCGGTGTCGCGCGCGAACAGCAGGTTCTGGCGGATGTCCTCGTCGAAGAGCATCGGATGCTGCTCGCACAGGCCGACGGTGAGCCGCACGTCGTCGGGCGAGAGGTCGTGCACCGAGCGAGCGCCGATGTCGTAGCCGCCCTCGATCTCGAGGAACCGCACGAGCGCGTGCGCGAGGGTGCTCTTGCCGGCGCCGCTCGATCCCATGACGAGGACGCGCTCGCCGGGCCGGATGGTGAGGTCGACCTCGTGCAGCGCGGGCTCGGCGGCGCCCGGCCACCGCACGCTCGCGGCCTGCAACCGGATGCCGTCGCCGAGCGCCGGGGCGTCGCCGGTGGGCTCGACGGTCTCGGGAGCGAGCTCGGCGGGCGGGGCCGCGGGCAGCGCGTCGGCGACGCGCTCGGCCGACGCGCGCACCTGCCGCCACGCCGACGCCGCCATCGGCACGGACGCGAACACCTCGAACACCGCCATCGGCACGAGCACTGCGACGGCGAGCGACGGGCCGGTCAGCGAATCCGACGCCGCACCCGGCGCGGTGACCAGCACCGCGGCGATCGACGCGGCACCGGCGAGCAGCGACACCAGGGCGGCGGTGCCGGCCTGCGCTCCCGAACGACGGACGACGGCGCGCCGCAGGGCGGCGTCGGCCCGGGCGATGCGCTCCCGGCTCTGCGCCTCGGCGCCGAACGCCGTGAGCACGTCGAGGCTGCCGATGTGGTCGAGCACCGCGTCGGCGAGGCGGGCGCGCAGCGGCGCGATGGCGCGCTCGGCGCGGGCGCCCGACATCCATCCCCACAGCGTCGCGATCGCGGCGGCGACCACGAGGCACGCGAGGAGGGTCAGTGCCGCCGGCCACCACACGAACGCCACCAGCACGACGGCGCCGAGAGCGACCAGGGCTGACGAGACGAGCGGCTGCACCACCCGCAGCGGGAGGTTCTGCAGCTCGTCGACGTCGTCGACGAGGGCTCCGAGCACCGAGCCACGGCGGGTGCGGGCAAGACCGTCCGGGGCCAGGGGGACGAGCCGGCGTACGAGGTCGGCGCGCGTCGAGGCGAGCTGCCGCAGGGCGGCGTCGTGGCCGGTGAGCCGCTCGAGGTAGCGGAACGAGGCCCGCGAGATCGCGAAGAAGCGCACGCCCACGACCGCGGCGGACAGGTACAGCACCGGCGGCTGCTCGCTCGCGCGCACGATGAGCCAGGCGCTCACCGCGAGGAGGGCGACGGCCGAGGCCTCCGACGCGAAGCCGGCGGCGAGAGCCCACCAGAACCGCCGCGCGGGAGGCATCGCGCCCCTCAGCACCGCCGCTGACGTCGAGGCCTGCGCGGTCATGCGAGCACCTCGCTCGACTCGAGCCGCACGACGTGGTCGGCGATGGCGCGCGCCGACGTGCGGTGCGAGATCAGCAGGATCGTCGCGCCCTCGTCGGCGAGGAGACGGATGCCTCGCCACAGCCGGCCTTCCGTCTCGGGGTCGAGCGCCGAGCTGGGTTCGTCGAGCGCGATCACCGGGGCGTTCCCGCGCAGGTGCCGGTAGAACGCACGGGCCACCGCGACGCGCTGGGCCTGGCCGCCGGACAGACCCGCGCCCTGCACGCCCAGCTCCTGCGCCGGGTCGAGCGCGCCGGCGCAGGCGAGGTCGAGGGCGCGCCGGATCGCAGCGGGGTCGGGTGCCGCGTCGCCGAGCGTGACGTTGTCGGCGATGCTGCCGGTGAGGAGCCCCGGCCGTTGGCCTGCCCACGCGAGCCATGCGGACGGCGCGAGGGCGCGTACGTCGGCGCCGCCCCAGGAGGCATCCCCGTCGAACATCGCGGCCCCGCGCAGTGCGGCGAAGAGGCTGGACTTTCCGGAGCCGCTCGGCCCCTCGATGAGCGTGACGGTGCCCGGCCCGGCCGTCAGATCGACGGGCGGCAGCAGCCGGTCCCCGCGCGTGACGCGGACGCCGTCGAGGGCGAGGTTCGCGCCGGGTGCAGGCGTTTCGTCTCGCTCGTTCCTCGCTCGCTCAACGAGCGGTTGCTTTAGTCCCGGTCGTTGAGCGGAGGGCGCTCTAGCGCCCGCAGACGAAACGCCTTGGATGTTCGGGATGGGCCGGGGGAGCTCAACGCGAACACCCCGCGCCGCATCCAGCACGTCGAACACGTCGTCGGTCGCGGCGACGCCCTCGGACGCGGCGTGGAACTGCACGCCGACCTGGCGCAAGGGCAGGTACGCCTCGGGTGCGAGCAGCAGCACGTAGAGGCCCACGGCGAGCGTCAGCGCTCCGTCGATGAGCCGGAAGCCGATCGACACCGCGACGATCGCGACGGCGATCGACGCGAGGAACTCGAGCGCGAACCCCGACAGGAACGAGACCCTCAGCACCCGCATCGTCTCGCGGCGGTACTCGCCGGTGACCCGTTCGATGGATGCTGCGGCTCGGTGCTGCCGACCGAACACCTTGAGCGTCGAGAGGCCCTGCACGGTGTCGGCGAAGCGCGAGGCGAGGCGCTGGAGCGTGCGCCACTGCCGGTGCTGCACCGAGCGCGTGGCGAGGCCGATGAGCACCATGAAGATGGGGATCAGGGGGAGCGTGAGCAGGACGGTCAGCCCCGAGATCCAGTCCTGCCACCACATCACCGCGAGGATCAGCGGCGTCGCGACGACGGTCTGCACGAGCTGCGGCAGGTAGCGGCCGAAGTACGCCTCGAGGGCGTCGAGGCCACGGCCCGCGGTCACGGCGAGGGCGGCGGAGTTGCGGGCGCCGAGCCACTCGGGTCCGAGGACGCCGATGGCCTCGACGAGTCCCGAGCGCAGCTGGCCCTGCACCCGAGCGGCCGCGCGCGCGGCGACGGCCTCGCGCGCCCAGAGCAGCACGGCGCGGAGAGCGACCGTGATCGCGAGCGCGCCGAGCGTCGCGGCGAGTTCGGCCGACGGCATCCCGTCGATGGCTCCGGTGATGGCGCGCGTCAGCAGCCATGCGAACGCGACGATCACCGCGGTCTGCGCCGCCGCGATCGCGGCGATGGCGACGAAGAAACCGCGAGAGGCGCTCGCGTACCTCAGCAGCCGCGGGTCGACGGGCTTGCCGTTCACGCGAGGCGGGGCATCCGTCTCACTCATTCCTCTTCGACCCTACCTATGTCGTGGTCTGTCGCCGTCCTCGTGGCGACCGCTACTGTGTGTCGCACCGCGCGAAGGGGCAGAGGCGCATGTGGAGCATTCCGATCATCGACGGTCCGGTGCCATGGATCGTCTACACCGTGGCGTTCGCGTTCTTCCTGGTGCTGCTCATCCGCAGGCCGACGGCCCGATGGGTGCTCACTGCGCTCCTGGCGCTCCTGGTGGGCGCGCTCGTCGGCCTCGGGATCGGGCTGCTGATCGACGCGACCGACCTGTTCGGCGCCGACCCGCTGCCGATGCCGGTGCTGTGGTGGGCGGCCGCCACGTTCGCCGCGATCGGCCTCGCGGTCGCGAACCTGTGGCGCTCGCCGCTGTGGCGCAAGATCGTCGCGATCGTCGGCATCGTCGTGTTCGCGATCGCCGGCGGGATCGGCATCAACGCGGTCTACGGGCTCAACCCGACGCTGGGGAGCGTGTTCGGCATCGTCGACGACAACCCGATCGTCGTGCCGACCAACACCGCGACAGCCGATCCCGATGCCGGACCGCTCTACGAGACCTTCACACCCCCGGCCGACATGCCCGCCAAGGGACAGCAAGGCACCCAGGCGATCCCCGCGACCGCGTCGGGCTTCAACGCCCGGGCCGCGGGCATCTATCTGCCTCCGGCGGCGCTGGTGCCGAACGCGCCCGCCCTGCCGCTGGTCATCATGATGATGGGTCACCCCGGCAACCCCGACCCGAGCGCGATCGCCGGCGTGCTCGACGACTTCGCGGCGAAGAACAAGGGGCTCGCGCCGATCGTCGTCGTGCCGGACCAGCTCGGACCTGACGGCAACGACCCCGCCTGCGCCGACTCGAAGGCCTACGGCAACGCCGAGACCTATGTCACGAAGGACGTGGTCGCCTGGGCGAAGCAGAATCTCCACATCATCCAGGACCCGAAGTACTGGGTCATCGCCGGCTACTCCAACGGCGGCGGATGCGCCGTGAAATACCTCGCGAAGTACCCCGACCAGTGGAAGAACCTCATCGACATCTCGGGGGAGCCGTTCCCCGGCTCGGAGGACCCCGGCAGCGTCACCTCGACGATCTACGGCGGCGACACGGCGGCGTTCGAGGCGGCCAAGCCCATCGCCATCATGCAGGCGGCGCCGGCGGGGACCTACGACGGCATGACCGCCGTCTTCACCGCCGGTTCGCAGGATCCGACCTACATCCAGGCGGCCAAGGACGTCTCCGGCGAGGCGCAGGCCGTGGGGATGACGGTGACGTACTACGAGGTTCCGGGCGCCGGTCATGTCGGCGACGCGCTGACGGGTGGACTGCAGGAGGGGTTCACCGTGATGTATCCGGTTCTGGGGCTGTCGGCGAAATGAGGGACGGAACCGGATGCTGCGGCCCGCAGCATCCGGTTCCCATCTGCCTCAGTGCGCGGGCGCCGTGGCCGCCTTCTCGATACGGGAGCGGGTGACGCGCTTGCGGAAGATCCAGTACGTCCATCCCTGGTAGGCGAGCACCAGCGGCAGGAAGACGAGCGCCGCCCACGACATGATCGTCAGCGTGTAGTCGGTGCTCGACGCGTTCTCGATCGTGAGCGATCCGGCCGGGTCGCCGGTCGACGGCATGACGTACGGGAAGAGCGCGAACCACACCGCGAGCACCGCGGTCACGATCGTGAAGGCGCCGAACCCGAAGGCCCAGCCCTCGCGACCGCGCGCGTTCGAGATCCACGAGGCGATGAGGAGCAACGCCGCCACTGCAGACAGGATCGCCGTGACCATCGCGAAGTCGCGACCCTCGGAGAACGCCATGGCGACGGTCCAGACGAGGAACGCCGCGGCGACCACGATCGTGAGGAGCCCCGCGCGTCCGGCGAGCCGGCGTGCGTCGGCGGCGACCTGGCCGTCGGTCTTCAGCGCGACGAAGTAGACGCCGTGCGTGAAGAAGAGCAGCAGCGTCGTCAGGCCGCCCAGGAGCCCGTACGGGTTGAGGAGGGTCAGCAGCGAACCGGTGAACTCGTGGTCCGCGTCGAGCGGCACACCCTGCACGATGTTCGCGACGGCGACGCCCCAGAGGAACGCCGGCACTGCGGAGCCGACCACGATCATCGTGTCGAAGCCCCTCTTCCAGCGGAGCGAATCGCGCTGGTGACGGTACTCGAACGAGACGCCGCGGAGGATGAGCGCGAGCAGGATCAGCAGCAGCGCGAGGTAGAAGCCGCTGAAGAGCGTCGCGTACCACTCCGGGAACGCGGCGAACAGACAGGCGCCGGCGACGATGACCCAGGTCTCGTTGAGGTCCCACACGGGGCCGATCGTGTTGATGACCTGGCGGCGGCTGATGTCGTTCTTGCCGAGGAACGGCAGCGACATGCCGACGCCGAAGTCGAACCCGTCGAGCACGAAGTAGCCGACGAAGAGGAAGCCGACGATCCAGAACCAGAGGTAGGCGAGATCCATGATGTGCTCCTGCAGCCCTTAGTAGACCGTCGTCGGGGTGTCTTCGACCGCCTGGGTGCGCGCATCCGGCGCTCCCGGCTCGGGGAGGGGCTCGGGGCCCTTCTTGGTCGTCTTCAGGATGAGGCCGAACTCGACCACCGCCAGTGCCGCGTAGATGAGGGTGAACGCGGTGAGCGAGATGAGCACGGTCCATCCGGGCACCGAAGGTGAGACGCCGTCCTCGGTGAGCATGAGGCTGAACACGATCCAGGGCTGGCGGCCCATCTCGGTGAAGACCCAGCCCACGAGGATCGCGAGGAGGGAGGCCGGCCAGGCCCAGATCGCCAGTCGCCAGGCCCACGCGGGAACCTCGCGCTTGGCCTTCTTGCGGGTGAGCCAGAGGCCCACGACCGCGACGAGCGCCGCGACGCCGCCGAGGCCGATCATCCAGCGGAACGCCCAGTACGTGACCCAGAGGATCGGCGCGAAGTTGCCGTCGACCTGGTCGGCGAACTGCGGGAACAGCTCGGTCGTGTAGAGGTTGTTGAGGTCGTTGATGCCCTCGACGCAGCCGTCGAGCGAGTGCGTCGACAGCAGCGCCAGCAGGTACGGCACGCGGATCGAGAAGAGCTCGCTCGTGCCGTCGGGCGTACCGAGCGTGAAGATCGAGAACGAGGCATCGGCCCCGCAGGCGCTGTCGAACATCGCCTCAGCGGCCGCCATCTTCATCGGCTGCGTCGCCACCATCACGAGGCTGAGCTGGTCACCCGAGATCGCGACGCCGGCGAAGGCGGCGATGAGGCCCCAGAGACCGAACTTGAGCGACGAGCGCATCATCTCGACGTTCTGCTTGCGCAGCAGGTGCCAGGCCGAGATCGAGACGATCACACCCGCGGTCATCATGAACGCCGCGAAGAGGGTGTGGGGGAGTGCCGCCAGCGCCACCGGGTTCGTCAGCACCGCCCAGAAGTCGGTCATCTCGGCGCGCGAGCCGTCCTCGGCCATCTTGAAGCCGACCGGGTTCTGCATGAACGCGTTCGCGGCGAGGATGAAGTACGCCGAGAACCACGCGCCGATCGTCGCGATCCAGATGCTCGCGAGGTGAAGCGCCTTGGGCAGTTTGTCCCACCCGAAGATCCATAGTCCGATGAAGGTCGCTTCGAAGAAGAACGCCATCAGGCCCTCGAAGGCGAGCGGGGCGCCGAACACGTCGCCGACGAACCGCGAGTAGGACGACCAGTTCATGCCGAACTGGAACTCCTGCACGATGCCCGTGACGACGCCCATCGCGAAGTTGATCAGGAAGATCTTCCCGAAGAACCTCGTCAGGTGCAGCCACTTCACGTTGCCGGTGCGGAACCACGCGGTCTGGAAGATCGCGACGGTCAGCGCCATGCCGAGCGTGAGGGGGACGAAGAGGAAGTGGTACAGCGTCGTGAGGCCGAACTGCCAGCGCGCCAGCAGCAGAGGGTCCAGCAGATCCACGATGCGATTCTCCGATCGTTCCGGACTGGGTCTGATCACCGTAGCATGTGGTCAGACCACACGGGCGACGAATCCCCAGGGGCGCCCGGTGCTCCCAGATTCCCAGGAATCCGCGCAGGGGGCGAGCCTCCTCGCCGTGAATAAAGCGGTCGCACCGGCGCCCGTCGCCCGTCGCGCGACTACCCTCGGAATCATGGCGAGCCGGGCACAGCGATCGGGGCCGGGCGCGTGACGGCGATCCCGGTGACGATCGGGCGACGGATGCTGCAGCCCGCGGCATCCGCCTCTTCCGGCGCGGTCGCCGCCCCGAATGCCGCTCCGGTGGGGTCGATCGGTTCCCCGTTGGTGGACACGCACGGGCGTGTGCACCGCGACCTTCGCATCTCGTTGACGGACCGGTGCTCGTTGCGGTGTACGTATTGCATGCCGGAGCAGGGCAATGAGTGGTTGGCGAAGACGAGCATCCTGACGGTGGATGAGATCGTGCGGATCGCGCGGGTGGCCGCGGCGGACGGGATCAGCACGTTCCGGCTCACCGGTGGGGAGCCGCTGCTGCGCACCGACATCGTCGACGTGGTGCGCCGTCTCGCGGAGATCGCGGGGCCGGATGGGCGGCCGGTGGAGATCGCGATGACCACGAACGGGATCCGGCTGCCGGAGTTGCTGCCCGCCCTGGTCGGGGCCGGGCTGACCCGGCTCAACATCTCCATCGACACGCTGCGCCGTGACCGGTTCCATGCGCTGACCCGCCGGGACCGGTTGGGTGACGTACTGGCGGGGATCGCGGCGGCCGGGGCATCCGGGCTGCGCCCGTTGAAGCTGAACGCGGTGGCGATGCGGGACGTGAACGATGACGAGCTGGTGGAGCTGGTGGAGTTCGCGATCGCGCATGATGCGCAGATGCGGTTCATCGAGCAGATGCCGTTGGATGCCGGGCATACGTGGGATCGGTCGCGGATGGTGACGCAGGACGAGATCCTCACCGCCCTCGGTCGGCGGTGGGTGTTGACGCCGGTGCCGGGCCGGGGTGGGGCGCCGGCGGCGCGGTGGACCCTGGACGGCGGCCCGCATTCGGTGGGGGTGATCGCGTCGGTGACGGCGCCGTTCTGCGGCGACTGCGACCGGTTGCGGTTGACCGCGGACGGGCAGCTGCGCAACTGCCTGTTCTCGACCACGGAGTACGACCTGCTGCCGATCCTCCGCGCGGAGATCTCCCCGGGGGGTGAGCCTGTCGAAACCCGGATCGATGGGATGCTGCGGTCCTGCGTGCACGGCAAGCTGCCGGGGCATGCGATCAACGACCCGTCGTTCCTGCAGCCCGCGCGCGGCATGAACGCGATCGGCGGCTGACATGGGCCGCATCACCGCCCGCAGCCCCGTCACCCGCATCGCACTGAACGACGGCGACGTGGCGGTGCGCCGTCGCGCCGACACGCTCGTCGTGGAGGAACCGCTCGAGATCCGCATCGCCGGCGAGCCGCTCACCGTCACGATGCGCACGCCTGGCAACGACCTCGACCTCGCCGCCGGATTCCTGGTTTCGGAGGGCGTGATCTCGGCCGCCGCGGACCTGCGTTCGGCGATCCACTGCGGCGGGCCGGGCACCGGGGCTGTGCCGTCCACCCCGCTGCTCACGATCGGCATCGGTCCCGCGGAGCCGGCGACCTCGAGCGAGAACACCTACAACGTCCTCGACATCGCGCTCGCGCCCGAGCTCGCACCGCTCGTCACCGACATCGCCCGCAACTTCTACACGACGAGTTCGTGCGGCGTCTGCGGCACCGCGTCCATCGAGGCCATCGAGAAGCAGTCGCGCTACGACGTCGGGACGGATGCCGCAGCCGTCGACGCGACCATGCTCGCCGGTCTTCCCGATGCGCTGCGCGCCGGTCAGACGGTGTTCGACAAGACCGGCGGCCTCCACGCGGCGGCACTGTTCGACGCGGCGTCCGGTGAGCTGCTCGTGCTGCGGGAAGACGTCGGCCGGCACAATGCCGTCGACAAGGTCGTCGGGTGGGCGGTGCTGGAGGATCGCCTGCCGCTGAGCGGAACCGTGCTGCAGGTGTCGGGCCGCGCCAGCTTCGAGCTCGTGCAGAAGGCCGTGATGGCCGGCATCCCGATCCTGTCCGCGGTCTCGGCGCCGTCGTCACTGGCCGTCGAGCTGGCCGCGGCCTCGGGGCTCACGCTCGTCGGGTTCGTGCGCGGGTCGTCGATGAACGTCTACGCCCGGCCCGACCGGGTGCGGGTCACGGCCGCGGTGCGCTGACCACGCCGGGATTCAGCCGCGCGACGCGGCGAGCTGCACGACGCACTGCGTCGGGTCGCACGACGGCGCGATGCCCTCGACCCGCAGCGGGCCGCCGGCCTGCGCGAGCACGCTGTCCATGAGCCCGATGTGCACGTCGCACAGCACGCCGCGGTGCTCGGCGGCGGGCACGTGCGGGCAGGGCGTCAGATCGACCGTGAGGTCGCGTTCGTCGACGAGAGGGTCGAAGCCGGCGTCGCCGAGGTCCTCCACGAGCGCGTCGAGCTGGTGCAGCGCGTCGGCGCCGAGTTCGGCATCCGTGTCGGATCCGTACACGCGACGCAGCAGGTCTCCGCGACGAGCCGCCTCCTCCGCCCGGCGGACGGCGACAGGGCTCGAGGCCGCGTCGGAGCCGGTGGCCGCGGAGTAGAGCACGCGCGGGCGTCCGCGCGTGGTGCGGTGCTCGGTCTCGGCGATCACGTACCCGGCGTCGATGAGGCGCTGCACGTGCTCGCGCACGGTGTTGGCGTGGAGACCTGTCGCCTCGACGAGCTCGGAGATCGCCCGCTGCGGGCGCTCCTGAAGCAGGTGCATGATCTCGACGCGGGAGTAGCTCGAGATCGCGCTGTACCCGGTCGTCATGGTCCCATTATCGCGGGGCGCCACGACGACCGGGTGCCCGCAGGTTCACCCGTGTCGGATCAGAACAGCTGGCCGAAGATGAGGATCGCGATGAAGAACACCGCGACGATGCCGACGATGATCGCGAGCGTTCGGCCGGAGAGCTTCGCGACGCCCCAGCCGACCAGCACGGGGATGGCGAAGAGGAACAGCGCGACGATCCACCAGAACGCGGAGTAGGCGCCGCTGGTCGCGTCCTCGAGGCGTCCGCCGAACAGCGACTGCGTCGCCGGGTGCGTCGCGAAGCGGACCGCGATCGAGATGGGAACCGCCACGAACACGAAGACGACGAGTCCGATGAGCCAGCCCCAGAGGGTGGAGCTTCCGCCGCCCGAGAGGACGCCGCCGTGGAGCTCGGGTTCGGGCTTCTGCTGCTGCTTGCCTGATGCCATGGGCATGACTCTAGTGGCGCGCGGTGGCGGGGCATCGCACGATTCGCACGATTTCGCCCGGACATGGCGCTGTCCGCCGGCGGGGACGGGCGGACAGCGTCGGGGCGCCAGGGAGAACCGCCACTGGGGGAGCGATCTCCGCGCTCACCATCCACGATCGCCGTCCGTCAGGGGGTGGAGCTTCGGGGCGCGCGCTCGCGGGGTCTGAGAGAGAAACTACGCCCGCCGCCGGTGTTCGCAAGGGGGATTGCCTGTGCGTCTCCTGAGTGCTACCCGGCTGTGCCGATAGCCGGCGTTCGCACGCTCGTGGTGGGATGGGACCGACATGAGCCAGCCGCCGCCTCCCCTCGATTCCGCCACCGCGATCGCCGCTGCCGTGCGCCAGGGGGAGGTGACCGCGCAGGAGATCGTGGAGGAGCATCTGGCCCGCATCGCGCGGATCGATCCCGCACTCAACGCGCTCACCGTGGTCTTCGCCGACCGTGCGCGGGCCGGGGCCGCTCAGGTGGACGCCGCGGTCAAGGCGGGTCGCGACCCCGGGCCTCTCGCGGGCGTGCCGATCTCGGTGAAGGAGAACATCGACCTCACCTGGTCGGCGACGACCAACGGCTGGCGAGGGCTCGCCGACGCCGTGCCGGCCCGAGACGCCACCGTCGTGCGGCGGTTGCGGGATGCCGGCGCGGTGCCTGTCGCCCGGGGAAACATGCCCGACTTCGGGATGCGGTGGGACACCGACAACGACGTGTTCGGCCGCACCCTGAACCCGTGGAACCGCGCACGCAGTGCCGGCGGATCCAGCGGCGGCGACGCCGTCGCGGTGGCGACCGGGATGAGCGCCATCGGCCTCGGCAACGACTTCGGCGGCTCGCTCCGCCTCCCCGCCTACGCGGCAGGCGTGGTCGGGCTCCGCCCGTCGCAAGGGCGTGTGCCACGTGCGGCCGTGCGCGAGCAGCCGGTGGCGCTCACGCTCCAGCAGTTCTCCGTGAACGGGCCCATGGCGCGACGTGTCGACGACGTCGCGCGCGCACTCGGTGTCATGCAGGGATGGGATGCCGACGACCCGGTGTCGGTCGCCGCTCCCGCGGTGCGCCCCGGCGCGGTGCCGCGTCGCGTCGGCGTCGTGCGCGATCCTGCGGGCCTCGAGGTGGATCCGGAGGTGGCGGCCGGAATCGACCGGGCCGCGGCATCCCTCGCCCGTGAAGGCTGGGATGTCGTCGACGTCGGCGTCCCGCTGCTCGAGGAGGCGGCCGTGCTGTGGCGGCGGCTGTCGTGCACCGACATGCTCATCTCGCTCGACCCCGCGGCCCTCGGCCTGCCGCTGGGGCGTTCCGCCACGGCGTTCCTGCGCGACAGCACGGCGGCGGCGCGCCCGTACGAGTCGGCGCGCGAGTACGCGGAGGCGTGGGCACGGCGAGCCGCGATCGCGGCGGAGTGGCGACGGCTGCAGGTCGAGGTGCCCGTGATCCTGGGACCTGTGTCGACCTCGCGGATGCGCGAGCCCGACTACGACCTGGGCGGACAGGAGGCCGCGGACCGCGCATGGCGCGATCTGTGGCTGACGGTGGTCGTCAACTTCCTCGGACTGCCGGCGCTGGCCCTGCCCACTGGTCTCGGCGCCGACGGAATGCCCACCGGTGTGCAGCTCGTCGGCCCCGCGTTCGGCGAGGACGTGCTGTTCGAGGCGGGGCGCGCGGTCGAGGCCGGAGTACCGGCCCTTCCTCCGGTTCCTTCGCCGGTCTGAGGCGCCTCTGGTGCACGGAGGCGCCCGTGCGCCAGGCTGAGGCAGGCCCGCCGGGGGTGCGGGCGGTATCAGCGGCATCCGTCCGTCCTCTTCCGAGACGGAGCCGAACGGAGGACCCATGTCTCGCACGCAGGCGTCGCCGGTCGCGCTGCCCGATCTGCGGGGGCGCACCGCACTGGTCACGGGCGCGAGCGACGGCGTGGGCGTCGAGATCGCGCGTGGCCTTGCGGCGGCCGGCGCCGATCTCGTGCTGCCGGTGCGCAATCGCGTCAAGGGAGAGCGGGCGGTCGAACGCGTCCGGGAGAGCGCGCCCGATGCGCGTGCCGACCTGGTCGACCTCGACCTTGCGCGCCTCGACTCGGTGCGCGCGCTCGCCACGGCGATCCTGGCCGATCGCACGCCCCTCGATCTCGTCGTGCTCAACGCCGGCATCGTGCTGCTCGGCGACCGCGAGCGCCACGTGAGCACCGATGGTTTCGAGCTGCACTTCCAGACGAACTTCCTGGGGCACTTCGCGCTCACGACGGCGCTGCTGCCGCTGCTGCAGGAGCGGGGAGCGCGCGTCGTCGTGCAGCTGAGCCTGGCCGCCCGCTTCGGGCGCCCCGCCTGGGACGATCTGCAGAGCGAGCGTCGCTACTCCCCGCTGCGCGCCTACGGGGCGTCGAAAGTGGCGTCAGGACTGTTCGGCTACGAACTCGCCCGGCGCTCGGCGGCGGCCGGGGGCGTCACGGTGCACCTCAGTCATCCCGGCGTCGTGCCCGACACCGGGATCGCGCCAGCCATGCGCGCCCGCGATCGCGGCAGTCTCGGACGCCGACTCGCCGACGGCCTCGGCAATACGCCCGCGCAGGCCGCGCAGCCGGCGCTGCTCGCTGCGGTCACCGTCCCCACTGCCCCTCCACTCGCCGCTGGCGCGGCGAGCGGAGCCTCCGGCCGCGTGGGCCCAGCGCCGGCCCCGGGCTTCTTCGGCCCTGCGGGTGCGCTGCACTTCGGCGGCGCGGCCGGCCCCGTGCGCCCGTATCGACGTCTCGCCGACCCGGTCGACGGTGCGCGGATGTGGGCGGTGGCCGAACAGCTGCTGCAGGACCGCAGCGACGCCGTGCGCGCCTGAACCGGAGCGTCGGCTACGGCCCGGGCGTCTCGGGCGTCTGCGGGAACGGCGGTTCCTCCGGGTGGGGCGCCAGCGGCTCTTCGGGCCAGGGCGCCATCGGCTCGTCCGGCGGCGACGGGATGCTGGGGCCGGGGCCCGGGTCGGGGCTTCCCGGTCCGGGAGAGCCCGGCCCGGGAGGCATCTCGCCCGGCGGGGTCTGGTCCGGCATGGGCTCGGGGACTGTGGGGTCGGTCATGACGTCTCCTGGGAGGAACGAGGGCCGCGCGTCGTGCCCTCCATCACCCCCAGCCTGCGGCGCGGGCGACGACGCGGCGAGGCCCTTGACCGCGACGCGGTGCGGGTCTACGCATCAGCGGCCGGGGTCGAACCGCGCGTGCGCCAGCCGGTGCAGCATGAGCGCGACGTCGAGGCGCGTGCGCCCGCGCGCTGTCGACGGGTCGTACCCGAGCCGCGTCGGAAGCTCGTGCAGCCGTGCGCCCATCGTGGAGTGATGCACGCCGGCGTCGGCGGCCAGGGAGCGCTGAGAAGCGCCGCCCGCCAGGGCGCGCAGCATCCGTTCGCTCCACGCGGTCGCGAGCAGCGCGTCGATCGCGAGCACGTCGGGATGCGGCGATGCGCGCAGGTCCTCGGTCTCGGCGAGCTGCAGCAGAGGGCCGAGGTCGGCGGCGCGCACGACGGGCTCGTCGTCGTCGGCGAGGCGCAGCGCGACGAGGGCGGAGCGCCACGACTCGCGCAGGTCGGACAGCCCGGAGGCTGCCGTCCCGATGCCCGCTCGGGGTGCGGGCGCACGGTCGTCGGGCGAGAGGGCGGCGCGCGCGAGGCCGAATCGCGTCGCGACCACGGCGTGGGCGAGAGGACGGTCAAGGCGCACGGTCGGCGGCACGGCGACCGCGTGGATCGCGGTATGCGCGCCCAGCGACAGCCGGGCGGCCGCCTCCTCGCGCTCCTGTTCCGACGCGTCGCCCGTGAGCAGCACCTCGACCGCGCGACGCGTGGGCGTGCTGGTGTCGAGCCGGACCGACTGGATCGACAGCGCGATCGCCAGCCGCTCGAGCACCATGGCGTCGTTCGCGTGAGCATCCCCGGCGCGCTCGAGCCACACCGTCGAGCCGTCGGCCGACGGGACAGCCGGCCAGTCGTCGGGACGGCCCGGCGCCAACTCGGCACCATCCGCGCCGAAGCGGCGGCCCTCTGCGCGGCCGGTGTGCACGTGTCCGATCGGCGCGCCACTGAGCACGGCGGCTCCGCGCAGCATCCCCTCGGCGCCGACGCGTCCATCGACCAGCGCGTCGAAGTACGCGATGACCTTGAGCGTCTCGCTCGCCTCGGGGTCGAGGGCGCTGAGCCTGCCCACGAGTTCCTTCATCGGCATCCCCCTCGACGCTGCTGAGCCCCACCCTACGCGGGCGGGACTCAGCAGCGCGGCTCAAGCGTCGAGCATGCGGGTGAGCCAGCGGTTGCGGGTCTCGATCATCGCCATCGAGATCTGGGCCTGCGGTGCGAAGCCGTCGAACCCGTGGAAACCGCCCGGCCACACGTGCAGCTCTGCGATGCCGCCGGCCGCCCAGATGCGCGACGCGTAGGCGACGTCCTCGTCGCGGAACACCTCGGCGCTGCCGACGTCGATGAAGGTGGGCGGCAGGCCCGAGAGGTCCTCGGCGCGGCCGGGAGCGGCGTAGATCGACACGTCGTCGGTGCCGCGGCGGTCGCCGAGCAGGGCGTTCCAGCCGGTGAAGTTGCTCGTGCGGTCCCACACGCCGATGCCCTGGATCTGCAGCGCCGACACCGACTCGTTGCGGTCGTCGAGCATCGGGTAGATGAGCAGCGAGGCGCGCAGGGCCGGGCCCTGGCGGTCGCGGGCGAGCAGCGTCACGCCGGCCGACAGACCGCCCCCGGCGCTCGCCCCGCCGACGATCATCCGCGTCGGGTCGATGCCGAGCTCGTCGGCGTGCTCCGCCGTCCACACGAGGCCCGCGTAGCAGTCCTCCACCGGTACCGGGTCGGGGAACTCGGGCGCGAGGCGGTACTCGACGCTCACCACGACCGCGTCGTGGCTGGCGACATAGGGCAGGAAGGCCTGCACGCCCATGAAGCGGTTGCCGATCACCATGCCGCCGCCGTGGATGTGGTAGATCCCGGGCCCCGTCGTGGTCCGGCCGGGCCGACGGTAGATCGACAGCACGATCTCGCCGCCGTCGTAGCCGGCGATCGTGCGCTCCTCGTGCACGGCGCCGACGGCCGCGACCTGGTCGTCGAGCGTCGGGTCGGCGGGCATCTCGCGCATCAGCGGGATCATGTCGGGCGTCAGCGTGGGCTTGATGACCTCGGCGATGAGGCCGAGCGCGGCGTGGAGCTCGGGATCGAAGGGTGGTGCGGTCAGCTCGGGCATGGGGTCTCCGTCGTTCGGGTCCGCCGCGGCGCTGCGGCGTACGTCGATCCTCACTTCATGGTGATGGATGCCGCGACCGCCGTGTGCGGCGGTTTCAGGGCTGTGAACCCGCCAGGTGCGCGGGCGCTCGTGCGCAGGGCGCCGCGGGGGCTCCTTAGGCTGGAGGGGTGGCATCCGTTCTCAACATCTCGGCGTACCTCTTCACACGCATCGACGACGCCGGCGAGCTGCGCCCGCTGCTGCGTGAGCGCGCGGTCGCTGCCGGATTGAAGGGGACGATCCTGATCGCCGAGGAGGGGATCAACCTCTTCCTCGCGGGCGACGCCGAGGGGGTGCGCGGCTTCGTCGCCGCGCTGCGGGCGGATTCGCGCTTCGCCGCGCTCGCGACGAAGGAGAGCTGGTCGGACGCGCAGCCGTTCGGCAAGATGCTCGTCAAGGTCAAGCGCGAGATCATCCGCATGGACCACCCCACCATCCGCCCCGAGGGCAATCGCGCGCCCGCCGTCGCGCCCGCCACGCTGCGCCGGTGGCTCGACAGCGGTCACGACGATGACGGCCGCGAGGTCGTGCTGCTCGACACCCGCAACGCCTTCGAGGTCGACTACGGCGCCTTCGACGGCGCTCTCGACTGGCGCATCGAGCGGTTCACCCAGTTCCCGGATGCCGCGGCCGCCGCGGCGTCCGACCTCCAGGGCAAGACGGTCGTGAGCTACTGCACCGGCGGCATCCGGTGCGAGAAGGCGGCGATCTACCTGCGCGAGGCGGGCGTCGAGGCCTACCAGCTGGACGGCGGCATCCTCGGCTACTTCGAGCACGTGGGCGGCGACCACTGGAGCGGCGACTGCTTCGTGTTCGACGAGCGGGAGGCTCTGACGCCGGGCCTCGCCCCGCGGTCGGGGGCCCTCGCATGACCGCGCAGGAACCGGCGGCCGCTGCTCGTCCCGTCGGCCGCGCCGCGGTCCTGGGCGCGCTCGGGGTCGATGTCGTCCTCGTGATCGCGTTCGCCGCCATCGGTCGCGCGAGCCACGACTCCGACGTCTGGGCAGGCCTCTGGCAGACCGCCTGGCCATTCCTGGCGGGCCTTGGCATCGGCTGGCTCGTCACGCGAGCGTGGCGTGCACCGGCGGCGCCGGTGCGCACCGGCCTGGGCGTCTGGGCGGTCACCGTCGCGGGTGGGATGCTGCTGCGCTGGGTCTCGGGTCAGGGCACCGCGCCGG
Organism: Microbacterium sp. NPDC058062; assembly: GCF_042885375.1. NCBI lineage: Bacteria > Bacillati > Actinomycetota > Actinomycetes > Micrococcales > Microbacteriaceae > Microbacterium > Microbacterium sp. NPDC058062. The sequence goes on along the minus strand of NZ_JBHVSC010000002.1, from coordinate 66,918 downwards.
CGTTCATCATCGTGGCGTCGCTCACCCTGCTGGTTGCGCTCGTGGGCTGGCGGGTCATCGTCGCGATCGTGCGTCGCGTGCGCCGGCGCTGACTCGGGCGGGCTCAGGCGGTCTTGCGCAGGCCCGTCTCGATCACGATCCGGTTGCCGTCGATCACACCGGGGCCGTCTCCGGGAAGCGGGGCGGGTGCCGGCGTGATCTGCTCCGCCTCCCACACCGCGCGGGCGTTCTCGGCCGTCGGGTAGAAGAACTCCTCGACTCCGAGCAGCCCGCCCGACGAGTGCGCCGGCGTCTCGCCGCGCCGGCGACGTCGGTGCGTGTCGAACGAGAACCACAGGAAGTACACCGGCAGCGCGACGACCGCGGAGACGAATCCCCACACCATCGCGTCGCCCACGGTCATGCCGACAGCGTACGTCGCCTCAGCGGTGAGCGGAGGCCTGGAGGGTGACGTCGGGAGGGAACTCGGCGAACCACGCCTCGAAGGGCACTGGAGTCCCGTCGCCGGGCACCTCGTCGACATACGCCGTGGCGGCGCGCACGATGCGGCCGTCGATCGCCCGTGCGACCACGGTGACGGCGACGTAGCGCTGATCGTCGGCGAAGCGCCCGCTCACGGTGCCGGTCGCCGTGCCCGGCGGGGTGCGCGTCGAGGTGCCGCCGGGGTCGGGTGTGCCCGCGAGCCCGTCGACGCGGAACGAGCCGGTCTCGTCCGCCGGGGAGAGCGTCGCATGCGAGGCCTCGGGCACGGTCACTTCGAGGGTGTCGATCAGCTCCTCGCCCTCGATGGTGAAGTAGCCGACGACCGCGGTCTGGCCCGACAGCAGGGTCGCGATGGCGGTCGAGGAACCGATGACGGTGCCGTCTTCGGCGTACGCCTGTGCGTCGAGGAAGGCGTCGAACACATAGTCGGCGTTCGGGTTGTCGACCACGACGACGTACCACCAGATGTCGCCGAAGTCGTGCCCGAACGCGGTCTCCGTCACCGTCGGCCGCTGGGGCGTCGGGAACTGCGCGCCGGGGTCGGGCTGGCCGTCCGTCCCCGGCGCGGCGACGCCGGGGATGGCGTAGTCGTCGTACCCGTCGCCTGTATTCGGAACGACGTCATCGCGGGAGGAGGTGCTGAACGGTCCGAGCACCGAGACCACGACCACGACGGACACCAGGCCCCCGAGGACCGAGGCCGCCAGCGCGCCCGCGCCGAAGCCCTTGCCTCCCTGATTCCGGCTGAGGAGAGCGACCAGCGACAGGACGAACGCCGCGAGGAGCAGCAGGGGAGCGAGCAATCCGGCGCCCGATCCGAGCCCGACACCGACGAAGAGCAGGAGCACCCCGGCACCGGCGAGGACCAGCGCGACGATGGCGAGCGCCTTCGGCCGGCTGTCGCGGCCTCCCGGCACCGGGTACGCCGGTGCCGTCGGGGAGCCGGGTGCAGCGGGGTACGCCGAAGTGGTGGGGTAGCCGGGCGCGACGGGGTAGCCCGATGCCTGGGCCGCGCCGTCCCGCGCGTAGGGCGGGAGCAGGTGGTCGGCTCCGCGCGGGTCCGTGCCGGCGAGCCCGTAGCCGTGCGGCGCTGCGTACGGGCCCGGGATACTCGGCGCCGTCGGCGAGGCGTCGCCGGGTTCTGGTGCCGCGTACGCCGGAACCGCGTACTGCGGGGCGTCGAGGTCGGGTGTGCGATAGCGCCGCGGGGTGGGCGCGCCGTCCGGAGTAGACGCGTTCGCGGGGTCGTCCGGTGTCGCCGCTTCGGCGGGGTCGCCCGGAGGGGAGGGATCGGGCATGCGGCTCCTGTTCGCGGTCTCCTGGCTGCCCAACCTAGCGAAGTGCGTGCCCGCGGTCGGGCGACTCGGGCGAGCGGAGACGACGACAGCGCCCCCTGCACAGCCCTGGGCGGGCGACGCAGGAGGCGCTGTCGGTGGCTTCGCGGTGTCAGCTCAGGCCGTTGGCGGCGAGCCAATCCTTGGCGATGTCTTCGGACGAGCGCTGGTCCACGGTCGATTCGACATTCAGCGCGACGAGGCCCTCGGGCGTCAGCGCGGCGCTCACCGCGTTGATCACGTCGGCGATCTCATCGGCGAGGTCCGCATTCACGAGCGGAACGACGTTGGATGCCAGGAAGAGGCCCTTCGGGTCCTCGAGCGTCACCAGCTTGTCCGTCTCGATGCGGGGGTCGGCGCTGTAGACGTTCCCCACCTGGATGTTGCCGGCCACCAGTTCGTCGACCGTCGTGTCGGCGGTCGGATTGAACGTGACGGAGACGCCGTAGACCTCTTCAAGACCCTTCGGACCATAGGGGCGCTCTTCGAGCTCGGGCGGGCCGCCGAGCACGAGGCCGTCGATGCCGGCGAGGTCCTCGATCGAGGTGAGCCCGTTCTCCTCGGCGAACGCGGCCGTGACGTTGTAGGAGTCCTGATCGGTGGCGGGCGACTGGTCGAGCACCGTCAGCCCGTCCGGCAGGGCGTCCTTGAGGGCCGCGTAGACGTCATCAGGAGTGGTCGCCGTCGTGTCGGGCTCGAAGTACTGCAGCAGGTTGCCGGTGTACTCCGGGAACAGGTCGATCGAGCCGTCCTCGAGCGACGGGAGGTACGCGTCGCGCTGCCCGATGTTGAAGTTGCGATCGACGGTGAAGCCGGCGCCCTCGAGTGCCTGCGCGTAGATCTCGGCGATGATCTCGTTCGAGTAGTAGGCCTGCGAGCCGATGACGATGGTCGACGAGTCAGCGGTGTCTCCGCTGTCCGTGCTGTCGCCGCTGAGCGGGTCGCTCGACGCGCAGCCCGCGAGAGCCAGCGCCGCGATGGCTGTTCCGGCGAGGGCTACGGCGAGCCGGGTTCGTGCTGTGGACATTGTCATACCTCCGGTGTGGTGGTGGGGATCAACGAGAGAACTGGGGCGCTCGCGTCAACGGCGATGCGGCCAGGCGTGCGCGGGTGCGCGGACCGTCGGTCCGCGGGACGGCGAAGCGGGCAAGGAGGGCATAGAGCCCATCGAGCACCAGGGCGAGGACGACCACGATGATCGACGCGCCGAGGATCTCGGCGAAGTCGCGCAGGTTGATGCCCTGGATGATGTAGAAGCCGAGTCCGCCCAGGCCGACGTACGCGGCGATGGTCACGGTGGCGACCACCTGCAGCGTCGCGGAGCGGAGTCCGCCGATGAGGAGCGACAGGCCGAGCGGCATCTCGATCTGGAACAGGATCTGCCATTCCGTCATTCCCATCGCGCGTCCCGCGTCGATCACGCTGCGGTCGATCGATTCGATGCCGGCGTACGCCCCCGCGAGGATCGATGGGATCGCCAGGACGACGAAGACCGTCACCGCGGCCTCGGTCTTGAGGTTCACGCCGAAGAGCATCACGAGCAGCACGACGAGGCCGAGGGCGGGCAGCGCGCGGGCCGCGCCCGACAGGAACACGGCGATCTCGCGACCGCGGCCGGTGTGGCCGATCAGCCAGCCGATCGGGATCGCGATGACCGCGGCGATCGCCACGGAACCGAACGTGAACGCGAGATGCTGGGCGATCGCGGTCGGCAGGGGAAGCGTCCCCGTGAGGCGGGCGGGCGAGAAGATCCACGCGAACGCCTCGGCGAGCAGATTCATGCCGTCACCGCCCTCAGTCGGCCCGGACGCGGTGCGCTCGTCCGTCGCGTCCACGGCATGAGTGCGCGGCCCGCCAACATGAGCATGACATCGACGATGACGGCGATGACCACCACCGCGATGACGCCGGCGAACACCTCGGCGATGATCCGGCGCTGCGAGCCGTTCGTGAACAGGTAGCCCAGGTTCTGAACGCCGATCAGCGCGCCGACGGTGGCGAGCGAGATCGTCGACATGGCGGTCACGCGCAGCCCGGCGAGCACCACGGGACCTGAGAGCGGGAAATCCACCGTCCAGAACCGTCGCCATGCCCCGAAACCCACTGCGATCGCGGCGGACCGCGCCACGGGGTCGACCGAGGCGAGTCCGTCGGTCACGGAGCGGGTCATGATGGCGACCGCGTAGATCGTGAGGGCGACCAGGAGGTTCAGTTCGGACAGGAACGGGATGCCGAACAGTGTCAGCACCGCGAAGAGTGCGAACGACGGGATCGTGTACAGCAGCCCGACGACGGTGAGCACGGTGCCGCGCAGCGGGGTGTACCGGAAGGCCAGCCACCCGAGCGGCACCGACAGGAGGAAGCCCGCGATGATCGCGATGGCGCTCTGCCGCAGATGATCGAGCGTCAGCGCCCAGATCAGGTCGACGTTGTCGGCGACCCAGCTCACGGCTCGTCCTCCACGAGCACGCCCTGCGTGCGGCCGGCGTCGTCGACGAGCACCGTGCCGCGCGCGGTGCGCTTGGCGCGCAGCGCCCGCGCGCCGCGCTCGACGCCGATGAAGTCGGCGACGAAGTCGCTCGCCGGGTTCTCGATGATCTCGCTGGGGCTGCCGATCTGCGCGATGCGCGCGCCCTTCTCGAGGATCACCACCTGGTCGCCGAGCAGGAACGCCTCGTCGATGTCGTGGGTGACGAAGACGATCGTCTTGTCGAGCTCCTTCTGCAGGCGGAGCGTCTCGGTCTGCAGTTCGCGACGCACGATGGGGTCGACAGCGCCGAAGGGCTCGTCCATCAAGAGGATGTTCGGGTCGACGGCGAGGGCGCGGGCGACGCCCACGCGCTGCTGCTGACCGCCGGACAGCTGGCTCGGATACCGCTTGGCAAGGCCACGCTCGAGACCCACGACATCCATCAGCTCGAGAGCCCGCTCGCGCGCCTTCGCCTTCGGGACGCCGTTCAGCACCGGCACCGTCGCGATGTTGTCGACGACCGAGAAGTGGGGGAGGAGCCCGGCGTTCTGCAGCACGTAGCCGATGCCCCGGCGCAGCGTGACGGGGTCGCGCTCCGAGATCGGCTCGTCGTCGATCCTGATGATCCCGCCGGTCGGATCCACCAGGCGGTTGATCATGCGCAGCAATGTGGTCTTGCCGCTGCCGGACGAGCCGACGAGCACCGTGGTCTTGTGCGCGGGCATGAGCACGCTGAAGTCCTCGACGGCGGCCGTGCCATCGGGATATCGCTTCGAGACCCCACGGAATTCGATCGCCATGCTGCCCTTTCGGCCGGGGTTCCCAGATAACCACAGCCCTCGGACATGACGGCGGCGCTGGACAGAGGCCGTAACCTGCGCCATCCTTCCGCCTGCGCGCGCTTGCGGCAAGGACGTCGCCCGTGTCATCGCCGGCCGCTACGTTAGGGCGCATGACTGCTCGGGAGTACGACCTCATCGTGATCGGCGGCGGCCCTGTCGGCGAGAACGTCGCCGACAGGGCGACCCAGGGCGGCCTGTCGGTCGTCGTGGTCGAGAGCGAGCTCGTCGGCGGCGAGTGCTCGTACTGGGCCTGCATCCCCTCGAAGGCGATGCTGCGCGCAGGCGCCGCGGTGCGTGCCGCGCAACGGGTGAAGGGCGCCGCCGAGGCGGTGACCGGAACCGTCGACGTGGCCAGGACCCTGGTGCGCCGCGACGAGCTGGTGCACAACTGGGACGACACGTCGCAGGTCGAGTGGCTCCAAGGCGCCGGCATCGATCTCGTGCGCGGGCACGGGCGGCTGACCGGCGAGCGCGAGGTCACCGTCACCGGTGCCGACGGCACCGAGACCGAGCTCGTCGCCCGCCACGCCGTCGTGGTGTCCACCGGTTCGGCGGCGCTCCTGCCCGACATCCCGGGGCTGCGCGACGTCGCACCGTGGACGAGCCGCGAGGCGACAGGCGTGCGCGATGTCCCGGCATCGCTGGCGGTGCTCGGCGGGGGCACGGTCGGCACCGAGATGGCGACCCTGTACGCGTCGTTCGGCTCCACCGTGACCGTGATCGCCCGTTCCGGCCTGCTGCGAGGCGTCGAGCCCTTCGCGGGCGAGGCCGTCGAGAAGGCGCTGACGGATGCCGGAACCACCGTCAAGACCGGCGTCGAGGTCGAGCGGGTCTCGCGTGACGACGCCGGCGACGTGGTGCTCGCACTGTCGGACGGGTCCGAAGTGCGGGCCGCAGAGGTGCTGGTCGCCACGGGCCGGGTGCCGCGGACGGAGGATCTCGGGCTCGAGGCGATCGGGCTCGAGCCCGGTTCGTGGCTCGACGTCGACGACACGCTCCGCGTGCGCGGCGTGGACTGGCTGTACGCGGTCGGCGACGTGAACCACCGCGCGCTGCTCACCCACCAGGGCAAGTACCAGGGCCGCGCCGCGGGCGACGTCATCGCCGTGCGCGCGAAGGCCGCCGACGTCGACGATGCCCCGTGGGGGAGGCACGTCGCGACGGCCGATCACGCGGCGGTGCCGCAGGTGGTCTTCACCGATCCCGAGGTCGCCGCGGTGGGGCACACCGAGAAGTCGGCGCGCGAGGCGGGTCTCAGCATCCGTGTCATCGATTACGACCTGTACTGGATCGCGGGTGCGAGCGAGGTCGCCGACGATTACCAGGGACGAGCGCGGGCGATCGTCGACGAGGAGCGCCGCGTGCTCGTCGGCGCCACGTTCGTCGGGCAGGACGTCGGAGAGATGCTCCACGCGGCGACGATCGCGATCGTGGGCGAGGTGCCGATCGAGCGCCTCTGGCACGCCGTGCCGTCGTATCCGACGATCAGCGAGGTCTGGCTGCGCTGGCTCGAGGAGTACGGCCGCTGAGCCGCGCCTGAGGGTGCTCGGAGCGTCGCGGAGTACGCTGACCGCTCACCGCCACCGTGAGGAGGACCGCCATGCGACCCGAGCCCCTGCCCACCGGTCCCGGCCAGGAGTCGGTCTGGGACTACCCGCGCCCGCCGCGTCTCGAGCGGGTCGCACGCCGAGCGCGGATCCGGCTGGGCGGCGAGGTCATCGTCGACACCGACGACGTCGTCCGCGTCCTCGAGACGAGCCACCCGCCGGTCTACTATCTGCCGATCCAGGCGTTCGCCGAGGGGACGCTCACGCCCGGCGAGGGGTCCTCGTACTGCGAGTTCAAAGGCGGTGCCGCCTACTTCGACGTGCGCAGTGGCGACGAGGTGCGCCCCCGCGCGGCGTGGACGTACCCGCGACCCTCCGCGGGTTTCGAGCAGCTCGAGGGCCGCGTCGCGGTGTACGCGCGCGAGATGGACGGCTGCACGCTCGACGGCGTCGAGGTCGTGCCCCAGCCCGGACGCTTCTACGGAGGGTGGATCACTCCCGACGTCGTCGGTCCGTTCAAGGGAGAGCCGGGTTCGCTCGGCTGGTGAGACACCCGGAGCTCCGGCGTCTGTCCTGGGAACTGCACAGCGAACGCCCAGGCCCGACTCTTGTTCACCGATATATCGGTAGGTATCGTCAGGGTATCGGCACACGCTCGTTCAGGAGGTCGTCATGAGCGGTTCGTTCCAGGGATTCGGTTCACGTCCATCAGGGCAGGGCTCGGGGCTTCCGAGCAGCTTCTGGGATGCGATGGACCAGTTGAAAGACACCTTCGAGCGCAGCTTCTCGCCGCGCGTCGCCAAGGGTGATGTGCGGGCCGCGGTGCTCGCGATCCTCGCCGAGAAGCCCATGCACGGGTACCAGATCATCCAGGAGATCGAGGAGCGCAGCGACGGCGCGTGGAAGCCGAGCCCCGGGTCTGTGTACCCGACGCTGCAGATGCTCGCGGACGAGGGCCTCGTCGCCGCCGAGGAGTCGAACGGCAAGAAGACCTACTCGCTCACCGAGGCGGGGCGTGCGGCAGCGGCGGCAGCCGAGGGGCAGTCGGCCCCGTGGGAGGCCGCCGGATCGCGCGACTCCGGACGCACGGCGCTCCCGAAGGCGGGCGCCAAGCTCGCCCAGGCGGCGGCGACGGTCGGTCGCAGCGGCACGTCCGAGCAGGTGGCCAAGGCGGTCGAAGTGCTCGACGACGCGCGGCGTAAGCTCTACTCGATCCTGGCTCAGGACTGACGGCCGGCGTGCCGGCAGACGGCGTCGGCCCGAGTCCGCGGGTTCGGCGGGGCAGACGATCCCGGGCGACCGGGATCGCAGGCACTCCTAACCGCTGAACAGCACCGTCCGAGGAGCTTCGATGGCCGACGTCGGGAACCCGCGCGCCCGCTACCGCCGGATCCTGCGCTTCGCCGGCCGGTACATCGTGCAGGCGTGGTGGTTCGAGCTCGTGCTGCCGAGGTTCGGATTCGGCGCGCTCGCCGCGCGCGGCCGCACGAAACGCCTCCAGACCATCGCCCGCCGGTTCCACGTGCTCGCCGTCCAGTACGGCGGGCTCATGATCAAGGTGGGCCAGTTCCTCTCCTCGCGGCTCGACGTGCTGCCTCCTGAGATCACGAAGGAGCTGGAGGGGCTGCAGGACGAGGTCCCGCCGGTCGCGTTCCCCGCGATCCGCGCGCTCGCGGAGGCGGAGCTCGGCATCCCGCTCGGACGCGCGTTCGAATGGGTCGATGAGACACCCGTGGCGGCGGCATCCCTCGGCCAAGCGCATCGTGCGCGGCTGACGCCGAGCGACGCGGCCGAGACCGGGTTCGCCGACGTCGTCGTCAAGGTCCAGCGGCCCGGCATCGAAGCGATCGTCGACGTCGACCTCGCGGCGCTGCGCCGCGTGGCCGGCTGGCTCACCCGCGTGCGGATCGTGCGCGATCACGTCGACCTGCCCGCGCTGGTGGAGGAGTTCGCGCACACGAGCCGTCTGGAGATCGACTACCTTCACGAGGCGCAGAATGCGGAGCGGTTCGCGACGGACTTCGCGCGCGACCCCCGCGTCACGGTGCCCGAGATCGCGTGGGAGCGCACGACGCGCCGCGTGCTGACGCTCGCCGACGTCACGGCGATCAAGATCAACGACGTCGAGGGACTGCGGGCGGCGGGCATCGACCCGGCGGAGGTCGCGGTCGAGTTCGCGAACGTGATGTTCGACCAGCTCTTCCTGCGCGGGTTCTTCCACGCCGATCCCCACCCCGGGAACATCTTCGTGACGCCGGTCACGCGGGCAGCCGGCGACAGCCGGCATCCGTGGACCCTCACCTTCATCGACTTCGGCATGATGGGCGAGGTCCCCGACAAGCTGCGCCACAACCTGCAGCAGCTCATGATCGCCGTCGCCTCGCGCAACAGCGCACAGATGATCGACAGCATCCGGGCCGTCGGGGTGCTCCTTCCCTCCGCTGACACAGTGGAGCTCGAACGGGCCATGACGGCGCTGTTCGCGCGCTTCGGGGGCATGGGATTCGCGGAGCTGCAGGAGGTCGACCCGCGCGAGTTCCGCCAGTTCGCCAAGGAGTTCGGCGACGTCATGAGGTCGCTGCCGTTCCAGCTGCCCGAGAACTTCCTGCTCATCATCCGCGCGGTCTCGCTCACCAGCGGCATGTGCAGCTCGCTCGATCCCGCCTTCAACGTGTGGGACGCCGTCGAACCGTACGCCGCGCGGCTGCTGCGCGACGAGCGGGGCAACGCGGCGAAGGCGATCGCCCAGGAGGCGGTGTCGACCGCCGGTGTCATGGCGCGCCTGCCGCGGCGCCTCGACGACATGGTCACGCGCATCGAAGATGGGCGGCTCGTCGCCGACGTCCCGAAGCTCGACCGATGGCTGCGCCGCCTCGAGCGCCTGATCCGGCGTGTCGTGGCGGCCGTGCTGTTCGCCGGGCTGCTGATCAGCGGGGCCGTGCTGCGTGTCGAAGACCTCACGATCGGCACCGTGCTCATGATCGGCTCGCTGGTGCCGTTGCTGTACGCGCTGTTCGCGGGCTTCTCGGGCAGGCGCGGCCCGCACGACTGAGGTCACGTCGGCCCGGGGGGATCGGGCGACGGATGCTGCGCCCCGGCGCGTCAGCAGCCGCCGAGGTCCGCGATCGCCGTCTCGACCTGTGCCAGCCGAGCGCCCCCGTCGCCGGTGACCTCGATCACGCGAGCCCCGCCGAGCAGGTCGGGGTCGTCGGAGAGCTCGAGCAGCGCGTCATCCATGGCCTCGCGCAGCTCCGGGTCCTCGTCCTCCGGCACCCGGATGTCTCCGCCGAGCGGCAGGAGCACGAGCAGATCCACGTGCGCCATCGCGGCCACGGTGAGGTCGACGGCTCGGGGCGGGTGACCGCCGGGGCGGGACGCGCGGCCGAGCTCGTCGAGGGCGGTGAGGTACGCGAGGAAGTCGAGCGGGCCGCGCTCGGCGATGACCTTCGCGCCTGGATCGAACTCGAGCAGGCGCCGGGCCGAGATGCCGAGCTGGGCGAGGAAGAGTCCCGCATCGGGCTCGTCGCCCGCTTCATCCAGGAGTTCGTAGGGATCCGGCAGAACCTCGAACTCGGGGTGCGCCGCCGAGAAGTCGCCGACGAGGGTGCTCTTCCCGCTGGCATGGGTGCCGGAGACCACGATCCGCATGATCGGAGCATACGAGTGGAGCGCGTCCGGCTCGGTGGGCTCCCCACCCGCTACGGTGGCACGCAGGAACTCGTCCTCGGGGGTGCGTGTGGTCTGGGCGGTGATCGTGCGGGTCGCGGATCTGCTGGTGCAGCTCGCACTGATCTGGCTCGGGCTGCAGATCCTGCTGGTGGACGACGTCGAACTCACCCTCGATGCGCTCGCCGCATGGTGCGCGGTCGGCGGGCTCTACTGGCTCGCATCGGTGATCGTGGTCGGCGCGAGCGTGAAGCGCTCCCGCACCGCCGCCCCGCGCTGGATCGGAGCGTTCGACGCGCACCCGGTCGTCGCGGCGGTCACCGTCACCGCGACCTTCCTGGCGAGCATCGTCGGGATCGTCGCCGCCACCGAGATCCTGGTGCTCCGCAACGACCCTGGCTGGGCGGGCTGGGTCGAGCCCGTCGGAGTGGTCGCGATGCTGCTGTCGTGGGCGCTGTACCACTGGGGCTTCGCGCGCATCTATGACCGCCGCTACCGCCTCTCGATCATCCCGCCGCTGATCTTCCCCGGCACCGAGAACCCGCGACTTGCCGATTTCGTGTACTTCTCCTTCACGAACGCGACGACCTTCTCCGTCTCCGACGTGCAAGTGGTCACGACCCGCATGAGGTGGACCGTGGTCTGGCACACGACGACGAGCTTCTTCCTCAACGCGCTCATCATCGTGCTGGCGTTCAGCACGATCATCAACGCGGGCCCGGTGGATCTCTAGACTTCGAGAACGAGCGCCCGGGCGCGGCGCTCTCGCCACAGGCGAGCGAAGGAGACGCGATGCAGCTGGGAATGGTGGGCCTCGGCCGGATGGGCGGCAACATCGTCCGGCGCCTGATGCGGGACGGTCACGAATGCGTCGTGTACGACGTCAGCCCGGACGCCGTGTCCGCTCTCGCGGGCGAGGGCGCCGTCGGATCCGAGGGCCTCGCCGACCTCGTGTCGAAGCTCGAGGCGCCGCGCGCGGTCTGGCTCATGATCCCCGCCGGGCTCACGAGCACGGTCGTCGACGAGGTCGCCGCGCTGATGGACCCGGGCGACATCATCATCGACGGCGGCAACTCGAACTACCGCGACGACGTCCGCCGTGCGGCCGCGCTGCGGGACAGCGGGATCCACTACGTCGACGTCGGCACGAGCGGGGGCGTGTTCGGCCTCGATCGCGGATACTGCCTCATGGTCGGCGGCCCCGACGAGGCGTTCGCCCGCATCGAGCCGATCCTGCGCACGATCGCCCCGGGAAACGGCGAGGTCGAGCGCACGCCGGGCCGCGCCGGGGACTTCGCGCCCGAGGAACTGGGCTACCTCCATTGCGGTCCGTCCGGTGCGGGTCATTTCGTGAAGATGGTGCACAACGGCATCGAGTACGGCGTGATGGCGGCGCTCGCTGAAGGCCTCAACATCCTGGAGCACGCGGATGCCGGCGTGCAGGAGGCCGAGCACTCCGCCGAGGTCGCCCCGCTCGAGGAGCCCGAGTTCTACCAGTTCACGATCGACACCCCGAAGGTCGCGGAGCTGTGGCGCCGCGGATCGGTGATCTCGTCGTGGCTCCTCGACCTCACCGCGGCGGCGCTCCAGGGCAACCCCACGCTCGACGGTCTCGCGGGACGCGTCTCGGACTCGGGGGAGGGACGCTGGACGGTCAAGGCCGCGGTCGACACGGGTGTTCCCGCGCCGGTGCTCGCAGCATCCCTGTTCGAACGATTCGCCTCGCGCGGCGAGGACCATTTCGCCAACCAAGTGCTCTCGGCCATGCGGCTGCAGTTCGGCGGCCACCAGGAGCTGCCCGCCGGTGATGTGCTCGAGGCGGGCTCGCGCAAGTCGGAGTCGTCGAGCGGCGGTCAGTCCCAGACCGACGGCGCTTCGTGACCAAGGCCGATCTCAAGAAGTCGATCGCGGCGTACACGGCGCCGCGCGGGTCGTTCGAGATCGTGGACGTCCCACCGATGCAGTACCTCATGGTCGACGGTCACGGCGACCCCAACACCTCGGACGAGTACGGCGAGGCCGTGGCGGCGGTGTTCGGGGTCGCCTACAAGCTGAAGTTCTTCAGCAAGGCCGAGCTCGGCCGCGACTACGTCGTGATGCCGCTCGAGGGCCTGTGGTGGTCCGACGACATGGCGGCGTTCACGTCGGAGCGCGACAAGTCCCGGTGGAGCTGGACGATGATGAGCTTCGTCCCCGAGTGGCTCGACGGCGGGCACTTCGAACGGGCGCGGGATGCGGCCGCCGCCAAGGGCGCGTCACCCGCCCTGGATCGGCTGCGCCTGACGGAACTCGCCGAGGGCCGCTGCGTGCAGACCCTGCACGTCGGGTCGTACGACGACGAAGCGCCGGTCCTCGCCGAGATGCACGAGCGCTTCATCCCCGAAGCACGGCTGCGCATGCGCGGGCTGCACCACGAGATCTACCTCGCGGACCCTCGCCGCACGGCCCCCGAGAAGCTCCGCACGATCCTGCGCCAGCCCGTCGAGCCGTCGGACTGACGTTCAGGCGGTCGGCGGCTTCGCGGCGTCGGGCGCGTCCGGCGCCGGGTGGCCGTGGGTGCCCTCCGTGGTGCTGCCCGGACCGCGCGAGATGAGGTTCGTGGCCCAGCGTTCGTTGAACCCTGCCAGGAATCCGACGGCGCCCCAGAAGAACCAGCTCGCGATGTGATCGTCGGGGACGGTGAAGATGCCCGCGAGCAGTCCGCTCTTCAGGAAGAACACCACGGCCGCGGCGAAGAACCAGCCGAGGAAGATGCGGTAGATCGCCGCACCCCGGGCGGCCGACTCGATCGTGAGATTGTGCATCCGGTGCATGCGCAGCATGACGCTCACGCAGGCGCCCGCCGCGCCTGCTCCGACGGCGACCAGCACATCACGCAGGGCCTCGCTCTGGTCCACCGGCATCGGCCCGTGGCGCCACAGCGTGATGACGGCCGCGCCGCCGGCGCCGATGAGCAGGAGGAGGAAGAACGTCATCGTGACGCCGCCGAGCAGGCCTCGCGCGTACCGTCGGCGCGCGATCTCGCCTTCTCTGCGCTGGAGGAAATCGGCCGCGTAGATGATGCGGCCGTCCAGGGCGGTGAGCTCCGAGGGGTGGGGGCCCGGTCCGTCGAAGCCGATCGCGGCGATTCTCACCGCTTCGTGCACCAGTTCGTCGAGCGTGGCGACGTCTTCGCCGCGCAGGACGAACCGCCCGCGCAGGATGATCTCGTCCAGCCTACCGAACTGCTGCGGGGCGTTCACGGCGACGATCAGCGCCGCCTTCTGGAACTGCGCGTCGTCGACGTGGAGGAGCCCGATCGGCTTCTTCCGCGAAGTCGCACGCTTGCGCGCGGCCGCGCGTCCTCGGGCGGCCTCCCGCATCCGTCCGATCTCGAGGGCGATCCATGACCTGCCCTCGGGGATCTTGATGCCGACGGTCGGTGGCGCCGGCAGCGTCGCATCAGCCACGATCGCTCTCCCTTGGCCTCGCGGCGCGGGTTGCGCCGCATGCTGTGAGGAGAGCGCACACGCGCCTCGTGATACCCCGGCGGACGAACGGATGCCGCGGCCGGGCGGGTCGCGGCATCCGTTTCACGTCGTGCTTACGCCGTCGCGTCGGCGCGCTTGGGGAGCACCCAGCCGGCCCGCGGGAAGTGGCACGTGTAGCCGTTGGGGATGCGGATCAGGTAGTCCTGGTGCTCGGGCTCGGCCTCCCAGAACGGGCCCTCGGGCTCGATCGTGGTGACGGCCTTGCCGGGCCAGAGACCCGAGGCGTCGACGTCGGCGATGGTGTCGCGCGCGACCTCGGCCTGCTCGGCGGACAGCGGGAAGATCGCGGAGCGGTAGCTCGAGCCGATGTCGTTGCCCTGGCGGTTCATCGTCGACGGGTCGTGGATCTGGAAGAAGAACGCCAGGATGTCGCGGTACGAGGTCTTCGCGGGGTCGAAGACGATCTCGACCGCCTCCGCGTGACCCGGGTGCTTGCGGTAGGTCGCGTGCGCGTTCTCGCCGCCGGTGTAGCCGACACGGGTGTCGAGCACGCCGGGCTGGCGGCGGATGAGGTCCTCCATGCCCCAGAAACAGCCGCCGGCGAGGACCGCCGTCTCGGTTCCGGGGGTGCGGGTGATCTCGCCGGTGTCGAAGGGACCGCTGGTCATGATGCGTGCTCCTGGTTCTCGGTGGTGAAGAGGTGTCGGTAGGCGCCGTAGCCCTCGTCCTCGAGCGACGATGCGGGCACGAAGCGCAGTGCGGCCGAATTCATGCAGTATCTCAGGCCCCCGGCCTGCCGTGGGCCGTCGGGGAAGACGTGACCCAGATGGCTGTCGGCGCCCGATGAGCGCACCTCGGTGCGCGGCAGCAGCAGCTTCCAGTCCTTCTTGGTCGAGACGGCGTCGGGCTCGATGGGCTTGGTGAAGCTGGGCCATCCGGTTCCGCTGTCGTACTTGTCGGTCGACGAGAAGAGCGGCTGGCCCGAGACGACGTCGACGTAGATGCCGGGCTCGTGGTTGTTCCAGTAGGCGTTGCGGAAGGCGGGCTCGGTGCCCTCCTCCTGCGTGACGCGGTACTGGGTGTCGGTGAGGCGGCTCAGCGCCTCGGGGGTCTTGCGGTACTCGTTGCTCACGATTCCTCCAGTTCGACGCGGCTGGCTGCGGCGTCATAGAGGAGAACGGATGCCTCGCGGGTTTTGGTCCCGCGAACCTGGGAGCGAGCTTCGAGTTCTGGGCGACGGGTGTCTCCGGCCGTTTCGCATACGCCGACGAAACATCGGTTCGCGTGGACTGGTCCGGCCGGAGCCCCCGATCCCCGGCCGGAAGGCGTCGACCATGAACGACCGCATCACCACGGGCCCGCGCGTCGTCGCCGGCGCCGTCGCCCTCCTCGCAGTGGCGGCACTGACGCTCGGGCCGCGTGCGATCGTCGCGCCGGCGCGCGGTTCGTTCCTGCGCGCCACCGAGGCCGTGGCCGCACCCGTGTCCGCCCTGCTTCCGCACGCGAGCATCGATCAGATCCTCAACGCGCTCCTGTTCGTGCCGCTCGGCGCAGCACTGGCACTGCTCCTCCCGCGCGGGCTCTGGTGGGTGGCGATCGTCGGCGGCCTCGCGCTGTCGGCCACCGTCGAGTACCTGCAGGCCTCGATCCCCGGCAGGGTGCCCGATGTCGACGACGTGCTGTGGAACACCGTCGGAACGACGATCGGCGTGGTCTCGGTGACGCTCGTTGCTCTGGCCGTCGCGGCGGTCGGACGCCTGCTGCGGCGTTCGGTCAGGCCGAGCCGAGCTCACCGCTGAGGCGGCGGTGGAAGCGGGCCGCAGCATCCGTCATCCCGTGCAGCTCGACGGATGTTCCGCGCGCCTCGTACTTCGTGACGATGGTGTCGAGGGCGGCGACCGTCGACGCGTCCCAGACGTGGGTGCGCGAGAGGTCGATGACGACGTGAGGCGGGTCGGCGGCGTACTCGAACTGCGTGGTGAGGTCGTTGCTCGAGGCGAAGAAGAGCTCGCCGTCCACGCGATAGCGGGCGGTGTCGCCGTCGACCTCGCGCGTCACGGTCGTGAAGTGCGCGACGCGCCGGGCGAACAGCACCATGGCGGCGAGCACGCCGAGGATCACGCCGACGGCGAGATTGTGCGTCCACACCGTGGCCACGACGGTCACGAGCATCACGAGGGTCTCGCTCAGCGGCATCCGCTTCAGCGTCGACGGACGGATGCTGTGCCAGTCGAACGTCATGACCGACACCACGATCATCACCGCGACGAGGGCGGCCATCGGGATCAGCCCGACGATGTCGCCCAGGGCGACGACCAGGATCAGCACCCACACGCCCGCCATGAACGTCGAGATCCTCGTGCGACCGCCGGAGGTCTTCACGTTGATCATCGTCTGGCCGATCATCGCGCAGCCGCCGGTGCCGCCGAAGAACGCCGAGGCGATGTTGGCGACGCCGAGTCCCCACGCCTCACGGGTCTTGCGCGAGTGGGTGTCGGTGATGTCGTCGACGAGCTTCGCGGTCATCAGCGACTCGAGCAGACCCACCAGCGCCGCGGCGAACGCGTAAGGCGCGACGATCTGCAGCGTCTCCCACGTCAGCGGGACGTTCGGGATGAGGAGCTCCGGAAGGCTCCGGGGGAGCTCGCCCTGGTCGGCGACGTTCGGAACCGCTGAGAGCCCGAACACCACGACGACCACGGTCAGCACCACGATCGCGATGAGCGGTGCGGGGATGGCACGCGTGACGCGCGGCCAGACGAACAGGATGCCGAGCCCTGCGGCGACGAGCACGTACACCGCCCAGGGCACATCGACGAGCTGCGGCATCTGCGACAGGAAGATCAGGATCGCGAGGGCGTTCACGAAGCCGACCATGACGCTGCGGGGGATGAACCTCATGAGCCGGGCGACGCCCAGCACCGCGAACAGCACCTGGAGGATGCCTGCCAGCGCGATCGTGACGATGAGGTAGTCCGAGCCGTACTCGCGTGCGACGGGTGCGATCACCAGTGCGACTGCGCCCGCGGCGGCGGTGATCATCGCCGGACGGCCGCCGGTGAACGCGATGACGACGGCGAGCACGAACGAGGAGAACAGTCCCACCCGCGGGTCGACGCCCGCGACGACCGAGAACGCGATGGCCTCGGGGATGAGGGCGAGTGCGACGACGAGCCCGGCGACGACCTCACGGGTGAGCAGCCGCGGCCGGCGCAGCGCCTGCAGCACGGTCGGCTCGCTGCGGTAGCGATCGGCGGAATCGGCGACGACGGACACGGGTGCTCCTCGGATTTCGCGCGCACCGTTGCGCCCGCAGGGGGTGGATGAGGGGAGGGATGCCGCGACCCGCGCGGCCCTTCGACTCTAGCCGCGTACCCAACGACGCCATCGAACTCAAGGCCCTCCCCGCCACGCGCCACGCCCGTCAGGCTCGGAGGACGGTGACAAGGAGGAACGATGAAGATCACCGACACGAGCGACCTGTGGTGGAAGAGCGCCATCATCTACTGCCTGGACGTCGAGACGTACATGGACGCCGACGGCGACGGGACCGGCGACATGCAGGGGCTGGCGCAGCGCATCGACTATCTCGCGCAGCTGGGTGTGACCTGCCTGTGGCTCATGCCGTTCTACCCGACGCCGGATCGCGACGACGGCTACGACATCACGGACTTCTACGGGGTCGATCCACGGCTCGGCAACCACGGCGAGCTCGTCGAGGTGATCCGGACGGCCAACGACCGGGGCATGCGGGTGATCATGGATCTCGTCGTCAACCACACCTCCGACCGGCACCCGTGGTTCCTGAAGGCGAAGCGCAGCGTCAACTCGCCCTACCGGGACTACTACGTGTGGCGCGACGATCCGCCGCCCAAGGGGCAGAAGAACACCGTGTTCCCCGGTGAGGCGAAGGGCATCTGGACCGAGGACGCAGCATCGGGCCAGTGGTACCAGCACAGCTTCTACGAGCACCAGCCCGACCTCAACATCGCGAACCCCGTCGTGCGCGACGAGCTGGCGCGGGTCGTCGGGTACTGGCTGCAGCTCGGGGTCGCCGGCTTCCGCGTCGATGCGGTCCCGTTCTTCCTCGAGATGCCGCCGGGCGCGCAGATCCGGGATCCTCACGAGCTGCTGCGCGATTTCCGGCGCTTCCTGCA
This sequence comes from Microbacterium sp. NPDC058062, assembly GCF_042885375.1. Classification (NCBI taxonomy): domain Bacteria; kingdom Bacillati; phylum Actinomycetota; class Actinomycetes; order Micrococcales; family Microbacteriaceae; genus Microbacterium; species Microbacterium sp. NPDC058062. Next base: position 48,949 of record NZ_JBHVSC010000002.1, on the reverse strand, counting down.
GCGCCGATCGAGCGAGGCGATCCTCCTCGGCGAGGTGAACCTGCCGTACGAGCAGCAGGTCGAGTACTTCGGCGGTTCCGAGGTCAACGAGCTGTCGATGCAGTTCGACTTCATCGGCATGCAGGCGTGCTACCTGTCGCTGGCGCGCAAGAACCCCGCGCCACTCGTCGAGGCACTGACCTCGCGCCCCCCTCTCCCCGAGGACGTGCAGTGGGCGAACTTCCTGCGCAATCACGACGAGCTGACCCTCGACAAGCTGTCGGACGCGGAGCGCGAGGAGGTGTTCGCGGCCTTCGCGCCCGACGAGCGCCAGCGTGTGTACGGCCGCGGGATCACGCGTCGCCTGCCGCCGATGCTCGGCGACCCGCGACGCATCCGCATGGCCTACAGCCTGCTGTTCACGCTGCCCGGCACCCCGGTGCTGCTCTACGGCGAGGAGATCGGAATGGGGGAGAACATCGACATCCCCGGGCGCCTCGCGGTCCGCACGCCGATGCAGTGGACGGGCGACAAGAACGGCGGCTTCTCGTCGGCTCCGCCGTCCCGTCTCGTCGCTCGCCCGCCGGGGGACGGCTACGCGCCCGAGCACGTCAACGCGGCCGCCCAGATCACGGACCGCAGCTCGCTCCTGCACTTCTTCCGCGACCTGGCGTCGCGGTACCGCATCTCGCCCGAGCTCGGCTGGGGCGCGTTCGAGGTCCTCGAGCAGCCGGTGGAGGCGGTCCTGGTGCACGCGCTGCGCGCGGACGTCGGCCGGATGGTCGCGATCCACAACTTCGACGAGGTGCCGGCGACGACGCAGTTCGCGCTGCCGGACGAGCCCGAGGGCACGTGCCTCGTCGACCTGCTCGGGTCGGACCGCCTCGAGCTCGATGAGAAGGGTCGCGTCGAGTTGGAGCTGCCCGGCTACGGGTATCGCTGGCTGCGGGTCGCACGACCGGGCGACGGGCGCGTGTCATAGGGACGGTCCGGAGTAACGTGGAGGCCGATGTCGGCCTCCGTGTTCACAGGGCATCTGCCCGGCGATCGGGCGTACCGCCGGCTCATCGCGGGGCTGTTCTTCGCGGGCGTCGCGACGTTCGCGCAGCTGTATTCGCCGCAGGCGGTGCTGCCGCTGATCGCCGCCGAGTTCGCCGTGCCGCCCGCGACCGCGGCGCTCACGGTGTCGGTGACGACACTCGCGCTCGCCGTCACCGTCATCCCGTGGTCGGCCGTCGCCGACCGCGTCGGCAGAGTCCCCGCGATGACGGTCGGGATCATCGCGGCGACGGTGTTCGGCCTGCTCGCTCCGTTCAGTCCCGACTTCGGCACGCTGCTCGCGCTGCGCCTGCTCGAGGGTGTGGGTCTCGGCGCAGTCCCGGCGATCGCGCTCGCCTATCTCAGCGAGGAGGTGGATGCTGCGCACACCGCGGCCGCCGCGGGCAGCTACATCGCGGGCACCACGATCGGCGGGCTCGCGGGCCGCATCGTCGCCGGACCGATCGGCGACTTCGCCGGCTGGGAGATCGGGGTGCTCGTCGTCGCGGTCGTGTGCGCCGTCTCGGCGGTCGCCTTCCTGATGCTGGTGCCGAAGGCGCGCGGGTTCGTAGCCCTGCGCCATCGCCCGCACCCCGGGCCGTCGCTGCTGCACCGGCTGGCAGTGAACCTGCGGTCGCGGCGGCAGCTCGCACTGTACGCGCAGGGGTTCCTGCTGATGGGCGGCTTCGTCGCGCTCTACAACTACCTCGGCTTCGCGCTCGCCGAGCCCCCGTACTCGATGCCGCACTGGGCGGTCAGCCTGCTGTTCCTCGCCTACCTCGCCGGCACCGTCGCGTCGCCCATCGCGGGAACGCTCGCGTCGCGCTTCGGGCGGCTTCCGGTCCTGCTGATCTCGAGCACCGTGATGGCGGCGGGAGCGGCGCTCACGCTGGTGCCGGCCGTCCCCGTCGTGCTGGCGGGCCTCCTCGTCTTCACGGCCGGGTTCTTCGCCGCGCACGCCGTGGCGTCGGGCTGGGCGCCTGTCGCGAGCACGCCGGATGCGCGGGCGCAGGCCTCGTCGCTGTACTACCTCGGCTATTACGGCGGCTCCAGCCTGTTCGGCTGGGCGCTGGGCCTCGTGTTCGTCGCGGCCGGGTGGGACGGCGTCGCCGTGGCGGTGCTGGCGCTGATCGCGACGGCCGTGCTGCTGGCGGTGGCGTGGCTGCGTCCGGCGGCGCCGCGCGTGCGGTGAGGGAGGAGCGGATGCTGCGGGTCGAGGCATCCGTGGCCGAATGGTGGAGCGTCTGAGGCGTCGAGTCAAGGGGGTGTCAGCTGTTCACCCCGTCGACCTAGAGTCGCTCGAGTGGTGGACCGAGCCAGCGCCCAGCCCGACCACTCGGGTTTTCGCGCCGATATCCAAGGACTGCGTGCGATCGCAGTCGGCTCGGTCCTGCTCTATCACGCCGGCCTGCCGTTCCTGCCGGGCGGCTACGTCGGTGTGGACGTGTTCTTCGTCATCTCGGGCTTCCTCATCACGTCCCATCTCCTGGGTCAGCTGGAGAGCCACGGCAGGCTGAGGTTCGGGGAGTTCTACGCGCGACGGGCGCGCCGGATCCTGCCGGCATCCTTCGTGGTGCTCACGCTCTCGGTCGCCGCCGCGCTCATCTGGTACCCGCCGCTGCTGATGAAGGACCTCTGGGCGGCGGCCGTCGCCACGGCGCTCTATGTGCCGAACTACTTCTTCGCCTCTGCGAACTCGGACTACCTCGCCGAGTCGTCGAACCCGTCGCTGTTCCAGCACTACTGGTCGCTCGGCGTCGAGGAGCAGTTCTACCTGCTGTGGCCGGCGCTGCTCGCGCTGGTGTGGGTGCTGGTCCGGTCGCGGCGCGCGCTCGTCGGGGTGCTCATCGTCGTGGTGGCCGCGTCGTTCGCGCTCTGCGTGTGGCTCACGTTCGCCGCCCAGCCGTGGGCGTTCTTCTCGCTCCCCTCGCGCGCGTGGGAGCTCGGCATCGGCGGGCTCGTGGCCGTGCTGCTGCAGCGGAGGCGCGGGATCGTGGGCGAACGGTGGGCGGCGCCCCTGGGGTGGGCGGGCATCGCGGCGGTGGCGGCATCCGTCTTCTTCTTCTCGTCCGAGACGCTCTTCCCGGGCGCGGCGGCCGCGCTTCCCGTGCTCGGCACGGCTGCCGTGATCGCGGCGGGCGAGTCGCGGCGCGGACCGACACGGATGCTGTCGGCCCGGGGCATGGTCTTCCTCGGAACGATCTCGTACTCGCTGTACCTCGTGCACTGGCCGGCACTCGTGCTGCCCGGCACCGCGCTGCTGGGGGAGCTGCCGCTGTGGACGACGCTCGGCATCGCGGTCGCGTGCGTGCCGGTCGCGTGGCTGCTGTACCGGTTCGTGGAGGATCCGGTGCGCCGGACGCCGCTGCTCACGAAGCGGCGGGCGCGCGTCACGCTGGCGGGTGCGCTGGCCGGCTCGCTCGCGTGCCTCGGGCTCGCCAGCGGCGCGTACGCGGTGGCCGACACCCGGTCCCTGCACGCGGAGCGCGCGGCGTCGAGCACCGTCATCGCCGACGCCCCGCGCGGCACCGACTTCGTGCCCGACAACCTCGCGCCCGCGCTGCGCGACGCGCGCGACAGCCTTCCCGAGGTCTACGACGACGGCTGCATGCTCGGCATCGCCTCGACGGATGCCGAGGGCTGCGTCTACGGAGATCCCGCGGCGCCGCGCATCGTGCTGTTCGGCGACTCGCACGCCGCGCAGTGGTTCCCGGCGCTCGAGGGCTTCGCGACCTCGGCGGGGTACTCGGTCGAAGTGCACACCAAGAGCTCCTGCCCCGCCGCCGACATCGAGTCGCTCCGCCGCGGTGCACCGTACCCGCAGTGCCCCGAATGGCGTGATGCCGTGATCGACCGCATCAACGCCTCGCCGCCCGCCCTGGTGCTCGTGGCCACGTTCACCGACCCCGAGCTCGCCCCGGGCGTCGACGACGATGCCAAGACATGGGCGGCGGCGTTCGGCCGCACGCTCGACGCGATCGACGCGCCCGTCGCGATGATGGCGGATACCCCCGACATGAGGGAGGACCCGGCGCCCTGCCTGTCGGCGCACCTGTCCGATGCGGCGGCGTGCGCGCAACCGCGGACGGTCGCGCTCGCGGGGGCCGCGCGTGAGGGTGAGGTGACCGCCGCCGAGAATCGCGGCATCCCGCTCGTCGATCTCAACGAATACCTCTGCGACGCTGACGCCTGCCCGCCGATCATCGGCAACACTCTCGTCTACCGCGACTCGCACCACCTCACCGCCGCCATCAGCGCCGACATGGCCGACGTGCTCGGCAAGGCACTGCAGCCGCTGCTGCCACCCGCTTCGGGCGGCTGATCGGGGCGACGCCCGGCGGCCGGCGGGCCGGCCGTTGCGCGCGGCCCCTCCAGCCCGGAACGATGGGGGACATGCGCGCGGTCGTATACGAGCGGTACGGGTCGCCCGAGCGGCTCGAGGTGCGCGACGTCCCCCGGCCGGTGCCCGCCGCCGGCGAGGTGCTCGTGGAGGTCTTCGCGACGTCGGTCAACCTGTCGGATTGGGAAGGGCTGCACGGCAGTCCCGCCTATGCCCGAATCGGCGGGCTGTTCCGGCCCCGCCGGAGGATCCTCGGCTCCGACATCGCCGGCCGGATCGCGGCCGTCGGCGACGGCGCGACCCGCTTCGCGGTCGGCGACGCGGTGTTCGGCGACATCATGCCCCGCTACGGCGGGTTCGCCGAGTTCGTCGCCGTGCCCGAGTCGATGCTGGCTCCGAAGCCTGCCGAGCTGTCGTTCGCCGAGGCGGCCGCTCTTCCGCAGGCTGCGGCGATCGCGACCCATGCCGTCGCGCTGGCGAAGCCGGGAGCACGGATGCTGCTCAACGGCGCCGGCGGAGGCTCGGGGAGCCTCGCGATCCAGCTTGCGGCCCAGCAGGGCGTGCACGTGACGGCGGTCGACAACGCGGGCAAGCTCGACTTCCTTCGCGCGCTCGGCGCGGACGAGGTGATCGACTACCGCCGCGACGACTTCACGCGGCACGGGCCGTACGACCTCATCGTGGACCTGGTCGCCCGCCGTTCGGTGTTCGCCTACGCCCGCGCGCTTGCGAAGGGCGGCCGGTGCGTGATGGTGGGCGGAACGGCACGGACCCTGATACGGATGCTGACCGCCGGCGCGCTGCTCGGGGCCCTGACCCGCACGCACCTGGGCGTGCTCGTCGTGCGCCAGGGGCCGTCCGCGTTCGTCCCGGTCGCCGAACGCTGTGCGGCGGGCGAGGTGCAGGTGCAGATCGACCGCGTGTTCCCGCTCGACCAGGTGCCCGAGGCGCTCGCGTGGCACGGCGAGGGCCATGCCCTCGGCAAGGTCGTGGTGGCGGTGCGCTGATGCGGGGCTCGAGCCATCCTCGAGCCGACGCGACTCGCGGTGGGTATCAGTCCGACGCGCAGTGTGTCAACGGGCAGGCGGATCCGGGTACCTCCGAATAACCTGGCGGAGCAACACAAGCAGTTCAGCGCGTAGCGGTCGAGCTTCGGCGTTCGGGTCGCCGTACCGTCTCCCGCGAACGCGTGATGGTCCCGGTGGGAGGGCAACCCACCGGGACCATCTTGTTCGTCGGGGACTCCGGATGCCGCGTGCCGAGGCATCCGTCCGGTATTAGCCTGTCGGCATGCACCGGATCTTCTCGATCAGCTTCGCCTCGGTCTACCCGCTCTACGTCACCAAGGTCGAGAAGAAGGGACGCACGACCGCGGAGCTCGACGAGGTCATCGAGTGGCTCACGGGGTTCGACGACGCCGAGCTGAAGCAGCACATCGACGAGCACACGACCTTCGAGGACTTCTTCGCGGACGCCGACCTCAACCCGAACGCCTCGCTCATCACGGGAGTCATCTGCGGCATGCGCGTCGAGGAGATCGAGGACCCGCTGATGCAGAAGATTCGCTACCTCGACAAGCTCGTCGACGAGCTCGCCCGCGGGAAGTCGATGGAGAAGATCCTCCGCGCCGCCTGATCGACCGGGTCGACGCCCACCTCGACGCCGTCGAGCCAACGGCGGACGCGACCCGCGTCGTCGACGATCAGGCCGGTCGTCGGGCCGGCGCGTCCGATCCACCCGAGGTCGTCGACTCCGGCCACGACAGCCGCAGTGGCCCAGACATCGGCGTGGGCGAGGCTTGCCGACACCACCGTCGCCGACACGGCTCCCGTGGCCGCGCGGCCGGATCGCGGATCGATGATGTGCGCTCCGCGCTCCGCGCTCCCCGAGGTGGCGACGGCTCCATCGCGCACGGGCACGGTGGCGAGCACCCGCGCCCGGTCGGCGGGATCGACGATCGCGACGTTCCAGGTCCAGTCCGCTCCCGGCGCGGTGAACAGCTGGAGGTCGCCGCCCGCGTTGATCCCCGCGGCGACCACGCCCGGGCGCTCGAGCAGCGGGGCGAGGTGCGCACGGGCCGTCCGCTCCGCGGCCCAACCTTTGACGTAGCCGGTGGGGTCGAACACACCGGCCCACGTCGCGGTGAACAGGCCGCCGGTGTCGGACTCGGCCTGCGCGCACGCCCTGGCGACCTCGGCGACCCAGGGCGAGGCATCCACCATCGCGAGCTCGCCGCGCGCCACGCGCAGCAGGTCGGAGTCGTCGCGATACGGCGAGAAGACCCGATCCACGAGGCGCAGCTCGCTGAAACAGGCGGCGGTGGCGGTGGCGAAGACGTGGGCGTCGATGTCACCGATCACATGCACGCTGATCGCCGTGCCCATGATGTCGGCGACTTCCACGTGCCGGGGCGGACGCCTCATGCCCGTGCCTGGTCGATCGCGCTCTGCAGCGACTGCAGGTAGCCCTGGCTGGTGTACGTCGCGCCCGACACCATGTCGATGTCGGCGGACTGGGCGGCGGTGGTCTCGGCGACGAGCACGGGCAGTGCGCGCTGGTTGATCTGGCGGTCGCGGGGGTTGCCCGACGGGTACTCCGGCACCTGGACGTCGGTGATCTGCCCGCCCGAGACCGTGATCTGCACCTGGACCGGGCCGAAGCGGGTGGTCGCCGACGAGCCCGTGAAGGTGCCGTCGGAGAGTCCGGTCGACGACGCGGATCCTGTCTCCGAGCCCGTCGCCCCGGAGGTCGCACCGCTCGAGCCCGCGGCTGAACCCGCATCTGTCTCGCCGCCGCTGTCGGTCTGGGTCCCGGTGCCGGTCTGAGTGCCGGTGTCGGTTTGAGTGCCGGCGTCGGTTTCGCTGCCCGTCGAGCCCGACGAGCCGGACGAGCTCGACGAAGTGGTCGCGGTGTCCGCGGCGACGGGCTGGACCGCGTCGACGTGCGAGGTGCGATAGCTGAACAGCAGCACCAGGCCGCTGAGGGTAGCGAGGACGGCGTAGACGATCTTCTTCATCGCGGACTCCTGGAACGGTGCATGACGGCCTCAGATCGTGAAGGACTCGGTGTGGATGCGGGCCGGCGCGACGCCCGCCGCACGCAGGTCGCGGGTGACGGCATCCATCCACAGCTGCGGACCGCAGACGAACACGTCGTACGCGGCGAGGTCGGGCGCGAGATGACGGAGGGCATCGGCGCCGTTCCAGGCGGCATGCGTCGCGGGCAGCCACGGCGTCGCGGACGACGCGCGCGGCCCGTCGAGCCGAACGTGTCGCACCCCGCGATCACGCACGAGCGCGGCGATGGCGGCGTCCCGCAATGCGGCGTCAGGGGTCGAGTCACGGGTGACGAGCGTCGCGTCGCCCGGAGCGTACGGCTCGGACTCGAGCAGCGACACGAGTGGTGCGACCCCGGCGCCGGCGCCGACCATGAGCAGCTTGTGCCCGCGGCGCTCGTCTCCGGTCATCCGACCGTACGGGCCTTCGATCAGCACCCGCGTGCCGGGGCGCAGGGCGGCGAGCCGGGCGGTGCCGTCCCCGACGATCCGCGCCGAGATGGCGAGCTCGCCGCCGCGGGGTGCCGAGGAGAGGGAGAACGGATGGCCGCGCGACCACCCTGCGCCGTCGAGGAAGCGCCAGACGAAGAACTGGCCGCCGCGCGCGCCGAGGCGCTCGAGCCGGCGTCCGCGCATCCGCACGGTCACCCCGCCCGAGCCGTCGGCCTCGATGGCGGCGACCCGCAGACCGTGCCGCCACGACCGCACCGCCGGAACGCCGAGGCGGAACACGACGACGGCGGCGGCCGCGAGCGCCCACAGGGTCCACCAGTAGACGGTGGCCCACGGCGACGCCGTGAAGTCGGCGCCGGCCCACAGCTGGTGCGGCAGCGCGATGCCGACGCCGATGTACGCGTACAGGTGGAGCAGGTGCCACGACTCGTACCGCAGCCGGCGCCGGGCGCGCCGCATCGACGTCACCGCGACGAGCACGATGAGCACGGCGCCCGCCGTCGCGAGCAGCATGCCGGGGTAGTCCCACACGAACTCCCACAGCTGCACGAACGGGTTGATCTGGGCGACCGACGCGTAGCCGGCGACGAGCAGCGCGATGTGCGCGAGCATGAGCCACAACGACCAGAACCCGACGACGCGGTGCATCCTCGTGATGCCGTCGCGGCCGAACCCTCGCTCGAACAGCGGCACCCGCGCCATGAGCAGCACCTGGTAGAGCAGGAGGTTCGCCGCGACCAGGCCGCAGAGGCGCCCGACCGCGTTGACTGCCTCCGCGCCGCCTCCGAGGACCGCGTCGACTCCGCCGCCCGACACCCACAGCGCCGCCACGAACAGGCTCGTCAGCCAGATGGCGAGGATCGCGCCGGCGTTCCACGCGGTTGCGCGGTGCGGTCCCGCCGAGACGGACGGATGCCGCAGCGCGACCGGTGCGGTCGGTGACGCGATCGTCGCCATGGCTGCTCCTCAGGACTCAGGGCTCAGAACTCAGACTCAGGACTTAGGGGGAAGGCTCAGGACCCGTCGGAGTCGGTCCCGGAGCCGGAATCGGAGTCGGAGTCGTCGCCGCGCGGGTCGCCCTGACCGGGACCGCCACCGGGTCCGCCGTTCTGCCAGCCGTCGTCGGGGCCGCCGCACTGCCCGGACCCGTCTCCAGGCCGGCCTGGCGCATTGCCGTCCTGGTTCCAGCCGACCGGGCCGCCGGCGGGTCCGCGCGAGCTGCCCGCGGCCCAACCGGTGCCGAAGCCGACGCCGAGGAGCAGGACGGCGGCGACCGCGGCACCGGTGATCTTGACCCACGTGCGCCGCAGGAACGGCGGCTTCTCCGTAGCGGGCGCGGGGGCGGCGGCCACGACCGGAGCGACTGGAGCGGCCGCTGTCGCATCCGACGCGGGGGTCGACGGCGCGACGGGTGGCTGCGGCGGGACAGGCGTCGTCGCCTGGGTGGGCGCCGCAGGGGCGGGTGTGGTGGGCTCGGGCGTGACCGGTTCGGTGGAGGCCGCCTCGTCGGGCGTGCCGGCGGGCTTTTCAGGCGTGCTGTCGGACATGACCACACTGTCGCGCCGCGGTTCCAAGACTGCTCAAAGAGTCGGTCGATCTGGGCATTCTCATAAGTTCACGCCGCGTCATCCTCAGCGTTCGCGCGTGCGCCGGCCACCCGACGGCAGATCCAGCAGGAACGTCGTGCCGGCGGGCGACGTGTTCTCGACACGTACGCTGCCGTCGAAGCGCGTGACGATGTCGCGCACGAGCGCGAGGCCGAGCCCGAAGCCGCGTCGCCCGTCCTCGCTCGGAGCGTCGTTCGAGCGCGCGAAGCGGTCGAACAGTCGATCGGGATCGATGCCGGCGATGCCGCTGCCCTGATCGACGACCCTGATCTCGACGTGGCGACCGGCGGGTCGTGCGTGGACGGCGATCGTCGAGCCGGCGGGCGAATAGCGCACCGCATTGTCGAGCAGCGCCATCAGCGCGCGCGTCAGCGACGTGTGGTCGGCGGCGACGTGCAGATCGGCGGATGCCTCGGCGACGAGCGCGACGCCGCGCTCGACGGCTCTCGGCTCGATGACGGCGATCGCGTCGTGCGCGGCGGCGGCGACCGATGCCACGGCGTCGTCGTCGCCGGCGCGGGCGCCGGCGGTCTCGGCCGTGAGCAGCAGGTCGGTGAGCACCGCGTCCATCACCGCCGCGTCGCGGCGCAGATCGGCGAGGACGGCGTCGACGTCACCACCGCGTTCCACCCGATAGTGCGCGAGCTGGATGCGGCTCGTCAGGGTGGTGAGGGGAGTGCGCAATTCGTGGCTGGCATCGGCGACGAAGGTGCGCTGCACCTCGAGGGCGTCCGCCAGCGGCTGCGCCGCCCGCTTGGAGGCCCACCAGGCGACGAACCCCAGCGCGACGACGCCGATCAGCCCGATGAGGATCGCGAGGGGAACGACGTCGTCGAGGTCGATCACCCGATCGCCCGGTCCGTCCCAGCCGCCACCGCCCGGGCCGGGGTGCGGCGGACCGTGTTCGGGGCGTGAGGTCGCGAACATCACGGCGACGATGACAGCCGTGATAATCGCGACGACCGCCGCCGCGGCGACGGCCACCCACACCCCGGCACGCAGGGCAGCCTGCTGCACGCGCCGCCGGTCGGCGGCGGTCGCAGCATCCGTCCGCTCGCTCATCGGGGCGTCCCGCTGCGATACCCGCGCGCGCGGACGGTCTCGATGATCTCGGGCGTCGACTTGCGGCGCACGTAGTGCACGTAGGTGTCGACGGTGGTGGCCGAGCCGCCGGGGAACACGTGCGCGAGGATCTCGTCGCGCGAGAACACGTGCTCGGGGCTCGAGGTCAGCAGTTCCAGCAGCTCGGACTCCGCCTGCGTGAGCGGGATGCGGCCGTCGGCCGGGGAGTAGAGCGCCTGCGAGGCCGGGGTGAACACCCAGTCGCCGAGCTCGCGGCGATCGCCGGCTCCGCGCCCGCGGCGGAGCGCGCGCAGCCGGGCGCGCAGCTCGGCGAAGTCGAACGGCTTCACGAGGTAGTCGTCGGCGCCGGCGTCGAGCCCGGTCACGCGGTCGTCCACCGCGCCGAGCGCGGTGAGCATGAGTGCGGGCGTCGCGATGCGCGCCGTGCGGACCGCGCCGACGAGCTCGACGCCCGACATCCCAGGCAGACGGCGATCGACCACGATCACGTCGTAGCGGCGACCGAGTGCAAGGCGCAGGCCCTCCTCGCCCGTCGCCGCATGGTCGACGTCATATTCGTCGCCCAGCATCTCGACGACGATGCCGGCGATCTCGGCCTCGTCCTCGACGTACAGCAGGCGCGGCGCGAGCGACGGCGGAGACGACGAAGAGGGCACGTCCACAGTCTGGACGTGCCCTCTTCGAGGCTGTCAGGCGAGCCCTATGGATCGCCTATGAGGTTCGCGGCGGTGATCAGTACCAGCCGGTCGACTGCGAGTGGCTCCACGCGCCGCAGGGGCTGCCGTAGCGGCCGGAGATGTAGCCGAGGCCCCACGCGATCTGCGTCGCCGGGTTGGTCTGCCAGTCGGCGCCGGCGCTGCCCATCTTGCTGCCGGGCAGGGCCTGCGGGATGCCGTAGGCGCCGCTGCCGCGGTTGTAGGCCTGGTAGTTCCAGCCCGACTCCTTGTTCCAGAGCGACACGAGGCAGCCGAACTGATCGTCGCCCCAGCCGTAGCCTCCGAGCATCGATCGAGCGGTCGCCTGGGCGTCGGCCGGGCTGGTGCCGCCCACGGCCCCGCCGGTGGCGAACACCGGCGCGCCGCCGCCGGACGAACGCGGCGCCGACGACTTCTTCGCTGCGGCGGCCGCTGCGGCCTCCTCGGCGGCCTTGGCGGCTGCGGCGGCCTCGGCCTCCTTGCGGGCCTTCTCCTCCGCCTCGCGCTGCGCCTTCAGCGCGATCGCGGCGTCGAGCTTGCCGCGCAGTCCCTGCGCCTGCTCGTTGACCGACGCGGTGAGGGTGGTCACCGCATCCGAGACCTCGGTCGTGTACTCGGCCGGGAGCGACTGCGCGCGCTTCAGCTGAGCGACGGCGCCCTCAAGCTCCGTGGTGTCGACGGTCGTGTCGGGCGTGCCGACGTCGAGGCCCGACGCGGCGATGTCGGACGAGACGGTCGTCGCCGCGGACATCGCGGCGCTCGCGTCGGCCACGGTCTTGTCGAAGTCGCTCGGCGCGGCAGCGGCCTCCGCAGTGACGGAGCCGGTGGAGTACGAGGCCAGCGCGAAATCGGTCAGCGAACCAGAGGCCTCGGCCTGCGAGGCGGGGGTCGCCGTGCTGAACGCGGCGGTGGCCAGCACGCCGACCGCAAGTGTCGCCGCGACCAGCACCGGGCGGCGGCGGAGGCGGCGTTCGGCGCGGCGGAGAGTGCGACGGGCGGGCGATGACGACGTGTGGGAGCGCATGTAAGACCGGGTTCCGTATCAGCGAAATGCGCCTTCGGGAGGCGCGTCGTGACCGTTCGGGCGGGCACAAGTCCCCGAGTCTCCCGGGCCTTTCTGGATGCTTCCGGTGCGTTACCTGAACGTTACATGTGAGTGGAATGTTCGAAAAGGCCAGATCAAAGGGCCGTATCCCGGTCCGCGGGGCCGCCTGGGAAGGTCCTCCGAACTACGATCGAAGCACCCGTCGCACGTCTACAGGAGGCTCATCCGTGCCCTCGTCCACCGCTCCCCCCCGCTCCGCAGCCCTCGCGCACGCCGACGATCTCGCCGCGTTCGTGGCGGCGTCGCCGTCGAGCTTCCACGCCGCCGCCGAGGTGGCGAGCCGTCTCGAGGACGCGGGGTTCACGCGTCTCGATGAGGCCGCAGGCTGGCCGGCGCCGGCCGGCGGGAAGTACGTGGTGGTGCGCGACGGCGCGGCGATCGCGTGGGTCGTGCCCAAGGGGGCGACGGCGTCGACGGGGGTGCGCATCTTCGGCGCCCACAGCGACTCGCCGGGGTTCAAGCTCAAGCCGAAGCCGACCACCGGAAAGCTCGGCTGGCTGCAGGCCGGCGTCGAGATCTACGGCGGCCCGCTCCTGAACTCGTGGCTCGACCGGGAACTGCGTCTGGCGGGTCGCATCGTGCTCGACGACGGCACGGCCGCGCTCGCCGCGACCGGCCCGCTGCTGCGGCTGCCGCAGCTCGCGATCCACCTCGATCGCGAGGTCAACGACCACCTCGCCCTCGACAAGCAGTCGCAGACCCAGCCGGTGTGGGGCCTCGGTGAGGCGGAATCCGCCGACATCCTCGGCGAGCTCGCCCGCGAGGCCGGCGTCGACGCCGCGCGCATCCGGGGCTACGACGTCGTCACCGCCGACGCCGCGCGCGGTGCGACCTTCGGCCGCGACGACGTGTTCTTCGCGTCCGGCCGCCTCGACGATCTCGCGTCGGTGCACGCCGGCGTCGTCGCGCTGGAGCGCGCGGCGGACGGGCACGACGCCGACCACATCGCGATGCTCGCCGTCTTCGACCACGAGGAGGTGGGCTCGGGCACCCGGTCGGGTGCGGCCGGCCCCTTCCTCTCGGACGTGCTCGAGCGGCTGTGGCTGTCGCTCGGAGCGGATCGCGAGCAGCAGCTGCGTGCGCTCGCCGCGTCGTGGTGCGTGTCGAGCGACGTGGGCCACTCGGTGCACCCCAACTACGCCGACAAGCACGACCCCGTCGTGCAGCCCGTGCTCGGCTCCGGCCCGATCCTCAAGATCAACGCGAACCAGCGGTACGCCACGGATGCCGCGGGTGCGGCCGCGTGGAACGGCTGGTGCGCCGCGGCGGGCGTCACGAGCCAGGAGTTCGTCTCGAACAACGCGGTGCCGTGCGGCTCGACGATCGGCCCGATCACGGCGACCCGTCTCGGCATCCGGACTGTGGATGTCGGCATCCCGATCCTCTCCATGCACTCGGCACGCGAGCTCGCCGGCGTGAGCGACCTGTGGGACCTCGCCCGCGTTGCGGAGACCTACTTCCGCGGCTGACCCGTCGATACAGCCGCGGAGGTCTTCGACGGCACGCCGGGCGATGGATGCTGCGCCCCGGCGTGTCGCGCAGGACCTCCGATTCTGTGCGCGAGGTCAGGGGCGCGGGGCGGTGCGCACAGAATCGGACCTCTTCGACGGCACGCCGGGACACGGATGCTGCGCCCCGGCGCGTCGCGAGAACCTCCGATTCCGTGTCCTGCCGTCAGGGGCGGCGGTGCGCACAGAATCGGACCTCTTCGCCGACACGCCGGGGGATGGATGCTGCGCCCCGGCGCGTCGCGCAGGACCTCCGATTCTGTGCGCGCGGTCAGGTTCCGGCCGCGCCGAGCGCGAGGTACTGGTGCGTGAACGCGATCGCCGCGCCGCCCTCGCCCACGCCGGCGACGACGCGCTTGACCGACCCTGAGCGCACGTCGCCGATCGCGAAGACGCCGGGCACGGTCGTCTCGAGGGCGAACGGGCGGCGCGCCTCCCGCCACGACCCCGACTCCGCCGCATCCGTTCCGGTGAGCACGAATCCGCGCGCGTCGCGCGCGATCTCCGCCGAGAGCCACGCAGTCTCCGCGTCCGCGCCGATCATGACGAAGAGCACGTCGACGTCGCGCTCCGCGACGGTGCCCGTCCGCCGGTCGGCGATGTCGGCCGCGCGGAGCGCATCGGCGCCGTGCAGTCCGACCACCTCGCTGCGGGTCTCGACGCGGATGGCCGGGATCGCCGCGATCTGGTCGATGAGGTAGCGCGACATGCTCGCCTCGAGCGACTCGCCGCGCACGAGCATCGTGACGGACCGTGCGTGCCGGCTGAAGAACAGTGCCGCCTGCCCGGCCGAGTTCCCGGCGCCGATGATGCAGACGTCCGCACCCTGCGCCACCGCCGAGTCGCTGCGCGCGGCGCCGTAGTAGACGCCGCTGCCGAGGAACCGTTCGACCCCCTCGACGGGCAGCGTGCGCCACACCACGCCCATCGCGAGGATGACGACCTCGGTGCGCACGACGTCGCCGCCGTCGAGGGTCAGCTCGCGCGTCTCGGGGTCCAGCGCTTCGACCGTGCGCGTCACCACGATCTCGGCGCCCAGCCGCTTGGCCTGCGTGAAGGCCCGTCTCGCGAGGTCGTCGCCCGAGATGCCGAACGGGAAGCCCGTGTAATTCTCGATCCGCGTCGAGGTGCCCGCCTGGCCGCCAGGGGCGAAGGTCTCCACGACGAGCGTCCGCAGCCCCTCGGCGGCGGCGTTCACCGCGGCGGTGAGACCGGCGGGGCCGGCACCCAGGATCACGACGTCGTAGTGGCCCGCCGCGGGCGTCACGTCGAGCCCGACCGCCTCGGCGATCTGCCGCATCGTCGGATTCTCGAACCGCGCTCCGTTCGCGAGCTCCAGCACGGGGTACTGGGAGGCGTCGGCGGCGGCATCCACGTCCACGCGCTCGAAGTCGACCTGGTTGCGCGTGAGGAATCCGATCACGCGATGCGCTCGGGCGCTGCGCCGTGGATGGATGAGCCGGACCTCGTACTCGTGCTGCTCGGCGGCCATCGTCTGCAGCGAGTCCAGGTAGCGCCGCGCGAGCCCCGCGACCCGGTCGGGCACCGACGGCGCGGCCGCCGCGAGGGAGTAGTAGACCGCGGGCTCGAGCTTGAGCACCCGCGTCGGCTCCCCGGCGCGGCCGCTCGCCGGAAACGGCGTGCTGAGGGTCATCGGGACCTCGCCGAAGAACTGGCCCGGCCGGCGTGTGCCGATGACGCGCTCCTCGCCGTTGACCATCTTCGTGATCTCGGCCAGCCCCTCGACCACGACGAACAGGGCCCGAGCGTCGCCCTCGTGCGCGAAGTACTCGCCCGTCACGAGCCGGATGTCTTCGACCGCGCCGGCGAGGTAGGCGAGGGCCGCGTCGGGCACCTCGGCGAAGACGTGCAGGGCCCGCAGGCCTTCGACGGTGATCATGCGGCTCCCCAGCAGCGCAGGCACACGGGGCGCGGTGCGCCCGATGGCGCCGGTGCGCCACGGGGCGAACGTAGCGGCACGGCCGAGCGGCGGTCAACAGGAGGTTCCCTCAGCAGCGACCGCGTGTCGTCGATGCGGCGTAGCCTGAACGGATGCCGCAGCCGTCGACTCCGCAGACCGGCGAGGCACGTCCGGGTCATGCCCTCGGTGCGCGTGCCCAGCTCGCCGCGCTCGCCGACGCGTCCGCGACCGGCGCGGGCGCGCTGCTCGACCTGCCCTCACCGGCCGATCCCCGCCCGGCGGCGGTGCTCATGCTCTTCGGGGTGCTCGACACGCTCCCCAGTGACCACGACGCGCAGGCCCACGCGGTGTCGCGAGACCTCGACGTTCTGCTCCTGTCGCGCGCGACCACGCTGCGCGCGCACCCGGGCCAGGTCGCGTTCCCAGGCGGCCGTCTCGATCCGGGCGACGACGGCCCCGTGGCCGCGGCGCTGCGCGAGGCGCATGAGGAGACCGGCCTCGACCCCGCCGGTGTGGAGGTGCTCGGCGAGCTCATCGACATCCCCCTCGCCTTCTCGCAGCACGTGGTGACTCCGGTGCTGGCGTGGTGGCGGCATCCGTCACCGGTCCGCGTCGTCGACGAGGCGGAGTCCGCCGACGTCTTCCGCGCGCCCGTCGCCGACCTGCTGAACCCGGGGAACCGGGGCGTCACGGTGATCCGCCGCGGCGGCCAGGAGTGGCGGGGCCCGGGATTCCTGGTGCGGCATGCGACCGGAGAGCACCTGGTGTGGGGGTTCACCGGTATGGTGCTCGACGCGCTGTTCGACCGCCTCGGCTGGACCGAGCCGTGGGACGAGGAGCGGGAGCTCCCCCTCACGGTTCCCGACTGACGACGGGCCGTCAGCGGTAGCGGTAGTGATCGGCGCTGCTGTTCACCCAGGTGATGAAGCGCCGGGCCTCGGCATCGCGCGCCGGCGGGAACGGCACGACCCACAACTGCGAGCCGGCGACCACGAGGTGTGGCGCGGCACGGTTGATCGCACGGCTGAGCGTGCGCGGCGTGATGGGACCGGCCGCCGGCCCGAACATCCGCCGCTCGACCGCCGCCTTCGTGAACTCCGGGCGTCGCAGCAGCGCATCGCCCGAGTCCGCCGAAGCGGCGACCTCGCTCACCGGCTGGCTCAGGTCGCCGAGGTGGATCCACCTGCCGTCGATGACCACGCCGGCGAAGTCCTGCTCCTGGCCGCTGTACCGCACCTCGCCGGTCCAGCGCCGGCCGTCCCACCAGCGGGTGCGCCCGCGCTGGTCGTCGTACCAGCCTGGCTGCGCCGGGCCGGAGGCGGCGGGGCCGGCGTCCGTCCGCAGCTCGGTGTCGCGCTCGCGCAGGTCGATGTACTGGTCGGTCCAGTGCGTGCCGTCCCACCAGCGCTGCTTGCCGGAGCCGTCGTCGTACCACCCCGGTGCGGGCTGCGTCGCCATGGTCCGAGCGTAGTTCGTGCCCGGGCGGTGTCCAGCCGGAGCGGTTATGCTCGACCCGTGCATTTCTACTTCTTCATCTGATCCGACGGCGCGGCCACGCCCGCACGTCGCTCGTCGAGTCATCCGAGCGACGCGTGCCCGCAGCATCCGGCCCTTCCCGGGCCTTCCGTCAGATCATCCGCACGCGCGCGCCTCCGGGCTCGGCGTGCCCGCAGAGACCTCGGTCTCGGAAGTGGACACACCACATGCCTTCCCTCACGCACACTCCTGCGCGCGACCGCGCGCAGCTCACCGCCGCGCGCGTCTCGTTCTCGCGTGCGGGCAACCGGATCCTGAACGACGTCGATCTCGTGGTCACGCCCTCCTCGCGCATGGCGATCGTCGGCGAGAACGGCCGCGGCAAGTCCACGCTGCTGCACCTGCTCGCCGGCGTGCTCGTGCCCGACGCGGGCGACATCGCACGCGTGGGCACCCTCGCGCTCGCCGAGCAGGAGATGCCGAAGGGCGATCGCCGGACGGTGGGAGACGCCGTGGCCGAGGCCATCGCGGACGCCCTCGCCGCTCTCCATGCGTTGGACGAGGCATCCGTCGCCCTCAGCACGGATGACCCGACGGGCGCCGCCGCCGACGCGTACGCCGAGGCGCTCGACCGCGCCGTCGCGCTGGACGCCTGGGACGCCGAGCGGCGCGTCGAGGTCGCGCTCGAGGCGCTCGGTGCCGAGACCGACCGCACGAGGCCGCTTGCGGAACTCTCCGTGGGGCAGCGCTATCGCGTGCGTCTCGCGTGCCTGCTGGGCGCGGACCACGACTTCCTGCTGCTGGACGAGCCGACCAACCACCTCGACCGGCACAGCCTCGACTTCCTCACGGCGCAGCTGCGCGCGCGGGCCGGCGGCATCGTCGTGGTCAGCCACGATCGTGCGCTGCTCGCCGATGTGGCCGACACGTTCGTCGACCTCGACCCGACGTCCGACGATCGTCCGCGCGTGTACGGCGGCTTCGATGCCTACCGCGAGGGGCGCGAGGCCGAGCGCGAGCGCTGGGAGCAGCTGTACGACCGCGAGCAGGCCGAGCGGACACGGCTGCAGGATGACCTGAGCGCCGCGCAGAACCGGCTCGTGACCGGCTGGCGGCCGGAGAAGGGATCGCCGAAGCACGGCCGGGCCACCCGCGCCGCCGGCATCACGCAGACGGTGCACCGCCGCCGCACCGCGCTCGAGGCGCATGCGGTCACCGTGCCCCCGCCGCCGATGCGGTTCGCATTCCCGGCGATCCCGTCCCGCGGTGGGGCGGTGCTGCTGGTCGCCGAGGACGTGCATCTGGACGGACGGATGCCGCGGCCTGTCTCGCTGGTGCTCCACAGCGGCGCGCGGGTCGTCGTCACCGGCCCCAACGGCGCCGGCAAGTCGACGCTGCTGGCGGCGCTGGCCGGCGCCGTCGACTCCCACGACGCGGACGCCGCGGGCCCGGAAGGGGGTGCTCGGGCGGGCGCGGTGCGCCGGGGCGGCAGCATCCGTCTCTCCCTGCTGCGTCAGGAGTCCGTGCTCGATCCCGACCGGCGTGCGTCGGAGCTCTACGACGAGCGGATCGGGAAGGCGGTCGCGTCGGGCGCGCTCGCGGCGTCGCAGGCGACGGGGCTGAGTGCGCTCGGGCTGCTCACGTCGCGGGAGACCGGGCGCCGCGTCGGGCAGTTGTCGATGGGGCAGGTGCGCAGGCTCGATCTCGCGCTCGCCCTCGGGGTGCGCCCGCACGTGCTGCTCCTCGACGAGCCCACGAACCACCTCTCGTTCACGCTCGTCGACGAGCTGACGGCGGCGCTGCAGGCGACGGATGCGGCCGTGGTCGTGTCCACGCACGACCGGCAGCTGCTCCGCGACGTCGGCGAGTGGGACCGCATCGACCTGGGGGTGCGCGTGTGACGCCGTTCGACCCTCGCCCTGCGGGGCCACGGCAGACTGGAGCCATGCCCCACGTCGACGACATCGTCCCCGCTGACCGCCGCCACCTGCTCGAGCTCCCGGTGTACGCGCACCTCGGGACCATCCGGCCCAACGACACCGTGCAGGTCAACCCGATGTGGTTCGAGTTCGACGGCGAGCACGTTCGGTTCACGCACACGAACTACCGGCAGAAGTACCGCAACCTGCAGCACAACCCGTCGATGTCGCTGTCGATCATCGACCCCGACTCGCCCTTCCGGTACCTCGAGGTCGCGGGCAAGCTCGTCGACGTCGTCCCCGACCCCGACGGCGCGTTCTATGTGCGGCTGCAGAACCGCTACGGCAACCCGAGCTCGACGCCGCCGCGCGACAAGGAGGACCGCGTGATCCTCGTCATGTCGATCGACCGCGCGACCCAGCAGTAGAGCTCGCAGACGAAGAGGGGGACGGATGCTGCAGCCGCAGCATCCATCCCCCTCTTCTGTTCGTCGGGTCAGGCGTTGACGCGCGAGGCCTCCACGGCGGTGCGGAGGCCCTCGGCCACCGGCGTGGTGGGGCGGCCGAGGAGGCGCGCGAGCGTCGGGTCGGCGTCGGCCAGGACGCCGCGCGCGATGCCGGCCTCCATCTCGGCGACGAAGCCGACCGTGCCGGCATCGAGCCCCGCCTCGGCGAGGGCCGCCTCGAGCTGCTCGCGAGAGACCGGCACATAGGCGACCTCGCGGCCGAGCACCTCGGCGGCCGCCGCGGCGAGGTCGGCGTACGACACGGCGGTATCGCCCGAGAGCTCGTACGTGCGGCCCAGGTGGCCGTCCTCGGTGAGCACGACGGCCGCGGCCTCGGCGTAGTCGGCACGGCTCGCGGCGGCGACGGTCGCATCGCCGACGGACGCGGCGACCACACCGGTCTCGGCGGCGCGCAGCACGTCGGGCGTGTAGTTCTCGGTGTACCAGTTGTTGCGGAGCACGACGGCGGGCACGCCGCTGGCGGCGAGGTACTCCTCGGTCGCCTTGTGCTCGGGCGCGAGCACGAAGTCGACGGAGTCGGCGTGCGCGAGGCTGGTGTACACGACCTTCGCGGTGCCGGCGGCCTTCGCCGCGTCGATCACGTTCACGTGTCCCTCGTAGCGGCGGCCGGGCTCGGATCCCGAGATGAGCAGCACGGCGTCGACGCCCTCGAGCGCAGCGGCGACGGTCTCAGGAGCGTTGTAGTCGAGCGGGACGACACGGATGCCGCGGTCCACCAGGTCCGCGACCTTCGAGGTCGTGCGGGCGCCGGCGACGATGTCCGCCGGGGCGACGCCGCGCTCGAGGAGCGCATCGATGACGAGGTGGCCGAGCTGTCCGCCGGCGGCGGTCACGAGGATGGTCATGGGTGTCCTTTCGGTGGGGAGGCGCTCGGGGCGCGCTCACCGGACGCCAACGTGCTCGGAGCCCGACAGCATTCCAGTCGGAGGGTACCCACTTTGAGGTAAGGTACCCACGTGGTGGTGAGTTTTGCGGAAATCCGGGCAGAGATTCCCGGCGTCTTCGACGAGGCGTGCCCGACGCGGGTCGTCCTCGACCACGTCATGAGCAAGTGGGGTGTGCTCGTGCTCATGGCCCTCACCGAGGGCACGATCCGGTGGGGCGAGCTGCGTCGCACCGTCGAGGGCATCAGCGAGAAGATGCTCGCCTCGACGCTGCGCACGCTCGAGAAGGACGGCTTCGTCGCGCGCACGTCTTATCCCGAGGTGCCGCCGCGCGTCGAGTACTCCCTGACACCTCTTGGCGACGAGCTGATGGAGCGCATGATGCCGCTCATGGCGTGGATCGGCGTCCACGCGGGCGACATCGTCGAGCGCTGAGACGCCCCGGGCTGCCCGCCTGCCAGGATGTCGGCATGGCGACCGTCCTCTTCTGCCCCGTGACGTTCAACCTCGCCGAGGTGACGCGCATGATCGAGGTGGCGCGGGCCCTCGATCCCGCGCATCGGCCCGTGTTCATGGGGTACGAGCCGGACTTCGCGCACCTGATCACCGACGCGGGCTTCGACTACCGCTCGACCGAGCCTTCGATGAGCGCCGCGCAGCGCGAGCAGCTGATGCGGTTCGACCAGGGCAAGACGCTGCGCAGTCCGCTCACCGACGAGCTGGTGTCCGCGCGGGTGGACGCCGAGCGCGCGCTGATCCGGCAGACGGATGCCGCAGCCGTCGTGATCGGATCGAACGTGACGTCGATGATCTCGGCGCGGGCGGAGAAGGTGCCGTTGTTCTATGCCGTGCCGTTCGCGCTGACTCGCCCGCAGGTCGCCCAGACCGCGCGACTCGGGATGGTGCGGGGGAGCGGCCGGATCGCCCACGCGCTCGACCGCGTGGCGACGAGCGCGCTGCGCCTGGCCTACAACCGGCTGCCGCTCGCGCCCCGGGCGTTCGGCCGGGTTGCGAAGGCCAACGGCGTGCCGCCTCTCACGACCGTGGTGTCGCTGCTCGAGGCCGACCACAACCTGCTCACCGTGATGCCCTGGGAGCTCGAGGGCTACACGCTTCCCGCCGCCTACCAGCGGGTCGGGCCGATCTTCGCCCACATCGACGCGCCGATGCCGCCCATCGTGACCGAGCTCGCGGAGCGCTCCGAGCCGCTCGTCTACCTCGGGCTCGGCTCGTCGGCGAACCGGGAGATGGTGCTCGCGGCCGCATCCCAGCTGGGGACGCTCACCGTGAACGTGATCGCGCCGGTGCAGCACTACCTGCGAGACGACGACGCCCTGCCTCCGAACGTCCACGTGACCGGGCTCCTGCCGGCGCACCGCCTCGGCGGGCTCGTCGACGCGGCGGTGCTCCACGGCGGGCAGGGAACCGTGCAGACGGCCTGCGCTGCCGGAATCCCGTTCGTGGGCATGGGGCTCCAGCCCGAGCAGGTCTGGAACGTCGACCAGTGCGTCAGGCAGGGCAACGCGCTCGCGCTGACGCCGAAGCAGGCGGGCACGCCCGCGCTCGCGGACGCCGTGCGGCGGCTCCTGGCAGACGAGGGGATGCGCACCGCGGCCGAGCGCGTGCGCGCCGCCTCCGCGAACGAGGACGGTGCTGCAGCATCCGCTCGCGTCATCGAGAAGAACATCGCGACGCGGGCCTGACCGCCCGCGGGGGCGAGACGGGGGCTGTCGGGCTGTCGCCGCCGCGGGCTAGCGTGGGGCGCGACCGCACGTCCCATCGGAGGTTCGCATGCCCGCCGTCGTCGCCACGATGTCGCTCTCGCTCGACGGGATCGGCGCCGGAGTCCATCAGACCGAGGAGCGCCCGTTCGGCGAAGTGCCCGAGGACGCGCTGCACCGCTGGATGTTCGAGACGCCCGACGAGAACCGCCCCGAGATCGACGCGATCGTCGACGCCGGCGCGTTCATCATGGGACGCCACATGTTCGGGCCGGTGCGGGGCGCGTGGGACCGCGACTGGCGGGGCTGGTGGGGGCCGAACCCGCCCTATCACGCCCCCGTCTTCGTGCTGACGCACTATCCGCGGGCCTCGATCGAGATGGAGGGGGGAACCACCTTCCACTTCGTGACCGACGGCATCCACGCGGCCCTGGATCGCGCGCGCAACGCGGCAGGCGACCGTGACGTCCACGTTGCGGGTGGCGTGTCGACGACGAACGCCTATCTGGCCGCCGGGCTCGTCGACGAGCTGGCGCTGCAGATCTCACCGAGCATCATCGGGGGCGGGCTGCGCCTCTTCGACGGGATCGGCCCGTACCGGCTCGAGCAGATCTCGGGCCGGACGACGTCGCTCGTCACGCATGTCCGGTACCGCGTGCTTCCGGCGGAAGCCGCGGACTCCGCGTGACGACGCATCAGCTCACGCGGGATCAGGCGCGGCGCATCGTGGTGCGCGCGCAGCTGCTCGACGCGGAGCGCCCGGGCGACGTCGTCGAGGTGGCCGAGCAGCTGGGCTACATCAAGATCGATCCGACCGCGACGATCGCGCCCTGCGAGCACACCGTGCTGTGGTCGCGGATCGGCTGGTCCTACGAGCCCGGGCAATTGCGCAAGGTCGTCGAGGACGACCGGCTGCTCTTCGAGTTCGACGGCACATTCCGGCCGACGAGCCTGCTGCCCCTCATGCTTCCGGCCATGCGCCGGTGGCCGCAGCGCGAGAGCAGCCGGCAATGGCTCGAGGCGAACGCCGGATTCCGCGCCGACGTGATCGCACGGCTGCGTGCCGAGGGTCCGCTGCTCGCGAGCGACATCCCCGATACCGCGCAGGTGAGCCGCGCGCCCGACGGCTGGTCGGGATCGAACCAGGTGCCCCACATGCTCGACTTCCTGCTGCGCCAGGGCGAAGTCGCGGTCACCCGCCGTGAGGGTCGGCATCGCGTGTGGGACCTCGCCGAGCGCGTCTACCCGCAGGACCTGCCCGAGTACGCGGACGATGAGGCCGCGGCACTGCTGGCGGCGCGCCGGCTCCAGTCGGCGGGGCTCACGAAACCCCACTGGTACTGGAGCGGCGTCGCGAAGGACACCGGCGAGCCCGCCGTCATCGAGGGCAGCACCACGAAGTACCGCGTCGACCCCGAAGCCCTCGCCGCGCTCGGCGAGGAGGACTCCGGCGGTCGTGTCGCCTTCCTGAATCCGTACGACAGCCTGCTCTTCGACCGGAAGCGCCTCGAGGAGGTCTTCGAGTTCACCTACGTGCTCGAGCAGTTCAAGCCGAAGGCCCAGCGGCGGTACGGCTTCTTCGCCCACCCGATCCTGATGGGCGACCGGTTCGTCGGCATGCTCGACGCAGAAGTCGACCGCGAGCGCGAGGTGCTCAAGATCAACGCCCTGCACGAGTTCCTGCCGTTCGAGCCCGAGGAGTCCGAGATGGTGCGCGCCGAGATCGCCGAACTCGCGGAATGGCTCGGGGTCGCCGTCACGGGTCTGCCCTGACGGGTGGGGCGAGGCGGCCGGGGCGCCGGGGCCGAGAGTCAGGGCACGCGGTTCGAGACGGTCAGCAGCACGACCGAGTCCTCGAGCGCCGCGAGACTGTGGCGCTGCGGCGGGACCGTGAGGTGATCACCGGATGCCCCGTCCCAGGCGTCGTCGCCGGCGATGAGGCGTACGCGCCCCCGCAGCACCTGCAGCGTGGCTTCGTGCGGGCTCTCGTGCTCAGCGAGTTCGTGCCCGGCGCGCAGCGCGATGACGGTCTCGCGCAGGGCGTGCTCATGCCCGCCGCGGATGGTGCGTGCGGCGCGCCCGCTCGACGCGTCGCGCGCCTTCGCGGTCAGGTCGTCGATCAGATCGGCCAGATCCGTGCTGTCCATCCGCGTCGCCTCCATCGCCTCGACAGGCCGGAGTCTACCCGCGCAGGTCGTCGTGGAGACAGGGTTCAGCCCGGGATCAGGCTCAGCCGACCGATTCCGCCGAGCCCCCTTCGTCGGGAGGTTCGGGCACGACGTGAAGACCGGCCGGGGAGTTCGCGGTGCGCATCAGCGCCTCGAGCCACGTGCGGTTGGTCTTCGCCGGCCGCCCTCCGTAGAAGGAGAAGACGAGGCTGGCTCCCGCGTGCACCCAGATCGTGGTGCGGCCGCCGCCGGTGCTGACGTCGCCGGCCCACGTGAAGAAGAAGGGTTCGTTGCGGCGCAGCTTGGTGCCGATCGCGACCTGGAGGTGCGAGAGCACCCGGTCATCGAACTCCGCCCGGATGCCTCCTTCGTAGATGAACTTGCCCACGTGCCTCCTTCACGGGCCCTCCGCCCAGAGAGAGCCTCTCAGGCGGACCGACTGCGGCCCGGGGCTGCTGGCCGTCGCGCGAAAGCGCGGCACTCGAAACGAAACGGCTCAGTGACCGCGCATCGTCTGGCGCGGCGATCGTCCGTACGCGTCGCGGTAGTGGCGCGCGAACCGCGACGCGCTCGCGAATCCCCAGCGCTGGGCGATCTCGGCGACCGATGCGCCTGTCGCGACCTGCAGTTCCGCATGCGCTCCGGCGAGGCGCTGCGTGCGCAGATACTCCATCGGGGTCTGGTCCAGAGCGCGACGGAAGGCGTACTGCAGTCCGCGCGGGGAGATGTCGGCGGCCAGCGCCACGTCGTCGATGGTGATCGCCTCGTGCGCGTGCTGCTCCATGTACGCGATCGCGCGGCGAACGGTCCGGGGCGCCGCGGTGCGCTGCGTGGAGCGCTCGAGAGCGGTCATGAACGCGGGGGAAAAGGCGGCGAGCGTGGTGTGCAGCGCATGGCGCCGCAGTTCCGCCTCGACGATCGCGGAGGTCGGCACGCCCGCGAAGAGGGTGCTCGCCACGTGCTGGAAGACGCGCTCCCAGTGCGTGGCGAAGTCGCGATCGACAGGGGAAGATCCCACCGTCGCCGACCGCAGGGAGAACCTGTCGTCGCCGGTCATGCGTCGGGCGTCGTCCTCGGCCTCCGCCCGGTCGAACACGAAGGCGCGCACATCGGCCTGCTGCCGCCAGCGAGCCGACGTCGGCCCGTCGAGAGCGAGCCACGGCAGGCCGGCGTTCAGGTCTCCGCGGGGTGTGCCCACCCACGCGCCGCGAGACGCGACGCGGCAGGCCATCATCTGACCGTCCGGTTCGATGGCGGACTGGACCGACGCACTCAGGCGATAGCTGACGAGGGAGAAGCCGGACAGCGCCGCCGACGTCCACGAGAAGCCGAACGTGCGCGGGTCGACCTTCTGCAGCGCGGCCGACGGCACGAAGCGGCGCCATGTCTCCTCGACGTCGCCGACCTCGCGCGACGCAAACTTCAGCAACTCGCCCAACGTTCCCCCGTATCAGCGTGCAGGCGAGTGCCCGCTCCGCGCGCAGGGCGAGTACGCGGCAATCTCGATACTCTATCCCGCCGGTCGGCGGTCGGCGGTCGGCGTGGGGCGGCCGGCGCCGAGTCACGCGTCGGCGCTGGATCGCAGCATCCGGGAATCCACACGCGGCGCTCGCGGTTGGAGGATCATTGCGCTGAAGGGAGCCCTCATGAACGGACTCGAGGTCACCGTCCTCCTCGGAATCACCGTCCTCACGGGCGCGATCCTCGCCCCGAGGTTCCGGGTGGCGATGCCGCTGCTCCTTCTGGTCGCGGGGCTCGCGCTCGGGTTCATCCCCGAGGTGCGCGAGATCGTCCTGCCGCCGGAGACCGTGCTGCTGCTGTTCCTCCCGGTGCTGCTGTTCTGGGAGAGCATGACCACCTCGCTGCGGTCGATCCGCCGCGACTTCCGCGGCATCTTCCTCATGAGCACCGGGCTCGTGGTCGCCAGCGCCCTCGCGGTCGCGGGGATCGCGTACGCGCTCGGGCTCCCGTGGGACGCCGCGCTCATCCTCGGTGCAGCGGTGGCCCCGACCGACGCCACCGCCGTGGCCGCGCTCGGCCGCATGCTGCCCCGCCGCAACTTCATGAACCTCAAGGCCGAGAGCCTCACCAACGACGGCACTGCGCTCGTCATCTACGGCGTCGCCGTCGGCGTCGCGGTGGGCGGGCAGTACACGCCCCTCGACATCACAGGGCTGGTGCTGCTGTCGTACGTGGGCGGCGCGGCCGCGGGCGTCGTCGTGGCCGGGATCGCCTACCTGGTCATGCGGCGCCTGCGCAACACGCTCAACCTGAACATCGCGCTCCTGCTGGTGCCCTTCACGGCGTTCCTCATCGCGGAACTCGTCCACGCGTCGGGGGTCCTCGCCGTGGTGGTGGCGGGCCTCATCGTCGCGTACATCCAGCCGCGCATCAGCACGGCCGCCTCGCGCCGCCAGGCGGCGTGGACGTGGCCACTGGGCTCCTTCCTTCTCAACGGCTCGCTGTTCGTCCTGATCGGGTTCGAGGTGCAGGCGGTGGCCCACGAGATCCCCGGCCGCGAGATCGGCTGGCTCGTGGTGATGACCGTCGCCGTGTGGCTCGTGCTGCTCGTCGCGCGGTTCGTGTTCCAGACGACCTCCGCCATGATCATCCGCCTGCTCGACCGACGCCCGTCCCAGCGTCTGCGCCGGACGACCTACCGGGCGCGCATCGTGAGCGCCGTCGCGGGGTTCCGCGGCGCGGTGTCGCTGGCGATCGCGCTGTCGGTGCCGCTGACCACGGCCGCGGGGGAGTCGCTCCCGGGCCGCGACGAGATCATCTTCGTCACCGCCGGGGTCATCGTGCTGACGCTCCTCGTGCAGGGGCCGCTGCTGCCGGTGGTCGTGCGGTGGGCGCGTCTGCCCGACGACTCCGCGCTGCAGCACGAGCTGGAACTCGCCGAACGTGCCATCACGGGTGCCGCGCTGACCGCGGTCAAGGAGCTCGCCCACGACCACGGCATCAGCGAGGAGATCCGCGATCGCCTCACGCGCGACTACTACGAGTACCTCGAGCGCAACAACGAGCGTGTCCAGGCCCGCGAACAGGCCGAGGTCGACCGTCAGATCGTGGACCTCGATCGGAGGTTCGAGGGCACGGAGACGGCTGCCGAGGCATCCGCGACCGCCACGGCTCTCCTGGAGGCGCCTGCGCCGCTGCCCTCGCCCCGCGAGCGCGACGAGGAGTACTCGCGGCTGCGCATCGCGGTGCTCGATCGCAAGCGCGAGGTGCTCTACCGCCTCCGCCGCGAAGGCGCGGTCGACGATGCCGTGGTGACGCAGATCCAGACACGCCTCGACGTCGAGGAGCTGCGGATCACCGGCATCGAAGTGCTCGACTGAGTCTGCTCCGGCAGGTCACGCCGCGGATTCGCGCAGGCCCGCTGTGATCAGGTCCGCGAGGGCGGGCAGGTCCGCCGATTCCGCGGAGTCGATCGGCGTCTCCTCGCCCGTGATCGGCTCATCGTCCCCGACGCGGTCGAGGAGCGTCGGCGTGGTGATGATCGCGACCCACGCCGCGGCCGCGGTGCGCACCCGGCGCGCGGCGATCGGGTGGAGGATGCTGGCGCCGAGCACACGCTCGACGATCGCCTGCAGCTGGCTGCGGTAGTCGTGGAGCTTCTCGCGCACCTCCGGGTGCGTGCGATGCTCGCGCCACACGATGACCCGCCGCACCGCCGAGTCCGCCTGCAGTTCGCGCAGCCGGTCCGTCACGTTCAGCAGGGTCTGTGCCGGATCCCCCCGCGCGATCAGTCCGGAGGTGTCGATCGGATCGAGGTCCAGACGCTCACCCACGAGCGCCCGCAGCAGATCGGTCTTGGTGGGGAAGTAGTAGAAGAGCAGCCCTTTCGGGACGCCGGCGAGATCGGCGATCGCCATCGTCGGCGTGGCATCGAAGCCGCGCTCCGCGAAGAGGCGCTCGGCCGCGTCGAGGATCAGCGTGCGGCTTTCGCGACTGCGGGTCATGTCGTGTCCTGGAGAAAGACGGCGGGGGCGTCGGTCTGATCCGGCGCCCCCGTCTCGGCTCGCACCTCAGTGCGGGATGGCCTGGTCGTGCATGTGCATGGCGGGTCTCACGGCGAGCGCGGCGACGATCACCGCGACCGCTCCGCCGATCCAGCTGACCCAGGCGGCGCTGGACTGCATGCTGGCGTAACCGCCGAGCCACGGAGCGACGAACAGCAGCGCGCCGAGCGCCAGCTGCACGTACTCCATCGCCACCATCCCCGGCATGGCGAGGTTGGCGACGCCCGCGGCGATCAGCAGAACGCCGACGATGAGCATCCAGGGCATCGAAGCGCCCATCTGCGGCAGCGCGAACGCGCAGACTGCGGCCACGAGGCCGACTCCGGCTGCGACCCAGTCCTCCCAGCGAGTCCACTTCTTCATTCGGATCTCCTCCTTCCGAGACCTGATGGCTCCCGATCGGGGGTCGATTCGAACGGTACGCCTGACTGACCGACCGGTCAAGAACCATGCGGACGGATGGCGCGGATGCCCCGGATTCAGGCGCGCGTGGACTGCCAGCCCAGCTCGGGCGCGACGTACTTCGCGAACGATTCGACCACGCGCAGGTTGAACTCGACGCCCAGCTGGCTCGGGATCGTGAGCATGAGGGTGTCGGCTGAGGCGATCGCGGCGTCCTCCTTAAGCTGCTCGACGAGTTCGTCGGGCTCCGCCGCGTAGGTCTTCCCGAAGGTCGAGCGGATGCCGTCGATCACGCCGATCTGGTCGCCGTCCTGGCGCCCGCCGAAGTACATCCGCTCTTCGGCGGTGGTGATCGGGAAGATCGACCTGCTCACCGACACGCGCGGTTCGCCGGCGTGCCCGGCTTCGCGCCACGCGGCGCGGAACGCGTCGATCTGCTGCGCCTGCAGCAGGTCGAACGGGGTGCCGTCGGCTTCGGTGAGGAGGGTGGACGACATGAGGTTCACGCCCGTGCGGCCGGCCCATTCCGCCGAGTCGCGGTTGCCGGCGCCCCACCACACGCGAGAGCGCAGGCCGGGGGAGTGCGGCTCGATGCGCTGCAGCCCCGTGGCGCCGGTGCCGAAGGGGGACGAGGCATCCCGTTCCGCGAGGCCCTCGCCGTCGATCGCCCGGAGGAACAGATCGAAGTGCTCGCGCGCGAGGTCCGCGCCGCGCGGGTCCTCCGAGCCGGTGTAGCCGAACGCCTCGTAGCCGCGGACGACCGTCTCGGGTGAGCCACGGCTCACGCCGAGCGCGAGCCTGCCGTCGGAGATGAGGTCGACCGCGGCCGCCTCCTCGGCGAGGTAGAGAGGGTTCTCGTACCGCATGTCGATGACGCCGGTGCCGACCTCGATGTTCTCGGTGCGCGCGGCGATGGCGGCCAGGAGCGGCATGGGCGAGGACTGCTGGCGCGCGAAGTGGTGCACGCGGAAGTACGCGCCGTTCACCCCCAGCTCGTCCATGCCCTGGGCGAGGTCGATCGCCTGCAGCATCGAGTCGGCGGCGGTGAGCTGCCGCCCGCCGCCGAGCGGGCCGTAGTGTCCGAACGAGAGGGTTCCGAATCGCTGCATGACGTCTGCAACCGTACGCGCGCAGCATCCATTCCGGTGAATGAACTCTCGCTGCGGGGGCGCCGCGCCCGATCGCGAGGCGTCATGTCGCGTCATCGGGGAAGCGATCGGCGCGTCGCATGGTTGCCTCGAAGCATGACCTTCATCGGAACCAGCTCCCTCGACGTTCTTCCCCTCTCGCTCGGCGGCAACGTGTTCGGCTGGACGGCCGACCGCGAGGGGTCGTTCGCGATCCTCGACGCGTTCCACGCCGGCGGCGGGAACTTCATCGACACCGCCGACTCGTACAGCGCGTGGGTCGACGGCAACTCCGGCGGCGAGAGCGAGACGATCATCGGCGAGTGGCTCGCGGCACGGAAGCCCGGGAACGTCGTCGTCGCGACGAAGGTGAGTCAGCACCCCGAGTTCAAGGGCCTCTCGGCGAAGAACGTCCGGGCCGCCGCGGAAGCGTCGCTGAAGCGCCTGGGCGTCGACACCATCGACCTCTACTACGCACACTTCGACGACGAGACGGTGCCGCTGGAGGAGACCGTCGCTGCCTTCGGCGAGCTCGTCACCGACGGACTCGTGCGTTACATCGCGGTCTCGAACTACAGCGCCGACCGCATCCGCGAGTGGGTCGGTCTCGCCCAGGCTGCGGGCAGTGCGCTTCCGGTCGCGATCCAGCCGCACTACAACCTCGTGCACCGCAACGACATCGAGGAGCACATCATCCCGCTGGCGCAGGAGTTCGACCTGAGCCTGGTGCCCTACTTCTCCCTCGCCAAGGGCTTCCTCACCGGCAAGTACCGGACGACGGATGCTGCGGGCCAGTCCTCCCCGCGGGCCGGCGCTGCGTCGCAGTACGCGACCGCGCAGGGGCTCGAGATCATCGACGCGCTCGAGGGGATCGGCCGTGCCCACGGCGTCTCGATCGCGGCGACGGCCCTGGCGTGGCTGCGCGCGCAGCCGACGGTGGCAGCGCCCATCGCGAGCGCGTCGCGCGTGGAGCAGGTCTCGGATCTGCTCGACGGCGCCCGCGTCGAGCTCACGGCCGACGAGGTCGAGACCCTCAGCCGCGTGTCGGAGTGGACGCCCGCCGCCGTCTGATCCCAGGTTGGGCCTCGCGCCGGCTCAGGCCGGTTGCGGGGCCACCGTCTGCAGCACCTCCACGACGGGCGCGAGCTCGGGCTGTTCCGCCGCCTCGGCGAGCACTCGGACGAGCGTCTCGTCGTGGATGGGGTGGGCGCGGTCGTACAGCGCGCGCCCGGCCGGAGTGAGCTCGGTGTAGATGCCGCGCCGGTCGTCGGCGCACAGGATGCGCGTGATGAGAGCGCGGTCCTCGAGTCGGTTCACGAGGCGCGTGGTGGCGCTCGGGCTCAGCGCGGTCGCGCGCGCGAGCTGCTGCATGCGCATGTGCCAGCCGTCCTGGCGGCTGAGGGCGTCGAGCACGGTGTACTCGACCACCGAAAGCTCGACCGAAGCGGCGAGCGCGCGCTCGAGCTCGGCCTCGATGAGTCCGTGCAGGGCGGCGAGGGTGCGCCAGCCCTGTGCGCGCACCTCGACGGCGTCGTCTGCGATGCCCATGAGTCCTCCTGATCGATGCGACGGGTCGATGCGAACGCATAGTTGTTTGCGCGTTTATCTAGCGTGTGCAACTATTTATCTCGCTTACGCAATATCCCGCGTGTGCAACTAAACCCCAGCATACCAGGAGACCCCTCATGCCACTCGGACTCGTCGCGCTCGCCATGGGCGCCTTCGGCATCGGACTCACGGAGTTCGTCATCATGGGCCTGCTGCCCGAGGTCGCCCGCGACTTCGCCGTCAGCGAGGCGGCGGCGGGCTGGCTCATCTCCGGCTACGCCCTCGGCGTCGTCGTCGGTGCTCTCGGGCTCACCGCCGCCACGACCCGTCTGCCGCGCAAGCCCGTGCTGCTCGGCCTCATCGTGCTCTTCATCGCCGGGAACGTGCTCACGGCGCTAGCCCCGGACTACGGCATCGCGATGACCGGTCGCATCCTCGCCGCCCTGTCGCACGGTGCCTTCTTCGGTATCGGCTCCGTGGTCGCGGCGAGCCTCGTGGCACCCGAGAAGCGCGCCGGCGCGATCGCGATCATGTTCACCGGTCTCACCGCGGCCAATGTGCTGGGGGTCCCGTTCGGCACGTTCCTCGGTCAGCAGTTCGGATGGCGGTCGACGTTCTGGGTCATCGCCGGCATCGGCGTCATCGCGTTCGCCGGCATCGCCGCCCTCGTCCCCGCCCCATCGGGCGTGCAGGAGCGCATCAGCCTCCGCCGCGAGCTGCGGGCATTTCGCTCGACCCAGGTGTGGCTGTCGCTCGCCGTCACCGTCCTGGCCTTCGGCGGCATGTTCGGTGCCTTCACGTACATCGCCTACACGCTCACCGAAGTGAGCGGCTTCGCGTCCGGTGCCGTGCCGTGGCTGCTCGTGCTCTTCGGCGCCGGTCTCGTCGGCGGCAACTGGCTGGGCGGACGCCTGGCCGACCGGCGCCTGGACGCGACGCTGATCGCGTTCATCGCGGCTCTCGTGGTCGTGCTCGTCGCGTTCGCCCTGTTCGCCGGCTCTCAGGCCGCGACGATCGCCGGACTCGTGCTCATGGGCGCCTTCGGCTTCGGCACCGTGCCGGGGCTGCAGAGCCGCATCATGGACTACGCCGACGGCGCTCCGACGCTCGCCTCGGGTGCCAACATCGGCGCGTTCAACGTCGGCAACGCGCTGGGCGCGTGGGCCGGCGGCGTCGGGATCAGCATGGGACTCGGCTACACCGCTCCCGTCTGGATCGGCGCGGTCATCTCGGCCGCGGGGCTCGTCGTGATGATCGTCGCCGCTCTCCTGGCCCATCGCGCGCGAGGCCGCGTCGTGCGGACCGCGCGGCGCGCGACGCCCGCCACCACGCGCACGGTCCCCGTTCCGGTCGTCTGATCCCGCAGCCCGGACGACACCGCGCGCACACCCCCCTGTCCCGGGTGTGCGCGCGGTGCCTACGATGGCCCGAGAGAAGACGGCGCCGACGGATGCCGCGAGCCGAGGGGGTGCGCAATGGTCCAGGTCCGCGTGGCCGGTGTGGCCCTCGACGCGTCGGGGCAGCACGTGCTGCTGCTGAAACCCGTCGACCAGATCCCCGGCGACGGGCTCGTGCTTCCGATCTGGATCGGCCAGCTCGAGGCGACGTCGATCCTGGTCGCCGTCGAGAACGCCGATGTGCCGAGGCCGCTCGCGCACGACCTGATGGGTCTCATCCTGACCGCGCTCGACGCGGTGGCGACGAAGGTCGAGGTCACCCGCATCGAGGACGGCACGTTCTACGCCGAGATCACGCTCTCGACCGCGCTCGGGGACCGCATCGTGGATGCCCGCCCGTCCGATGCCGTCGCGCTCGCCTCGCGCGTGGGTGCGCCGATCTGGGTCGCCGACGCGGTGCTCGCCGAGGCGGGCGTGCCCGACGTGCTCACCGAGACCGATGCCGCCGAGCGGCTCGACGAGTTCAAGCGATTCCTCGACGACGTCGAGCCGGAGGACTTCGAGAGCTGAGCCGGATTCGCGCCGCCATGTATCTGGGGCGGTGGAGCCCGCTCTTTCGTGGGGTGGCCGCCGCGTGTGGCGCGGTCACGCGGACGGAGCCCGTCGTGATGCTCCGTCGCGCTCCCTCATCGAAAGGCATCTCCATGTCCCTCAACGACCTCGCCCTCGACGTGCCCCACGCCGCCGTGGCCGCCGCCGCGGCCGAGCTGCGCGCGGCGCTCGGTGACCGCGCCCTGCTGCGCGGCGACGCCGGCTACGACGCCGCCCGGACGCCGTGGAATCTCGCCGTGGCGCAGCATCCGTTCGCCGTCGTGATCCCCGGCTCCGCGCAGGACGTCGTCGACGTCGTGCGCGCAGCGACGCTCTCGGGGCTGCGCATCGCGCCGCAGTCGACTGGCCACGGTGCGGGCGCACTGAGCGACACCGACCTCGCGCACACGGTGCTGGTGTCGCTGCGATCCCTGCGCGGCGTGGCCGTCGACCCGGTGGCGCGCACGGCGCGCGTGTTCGGCGGCTCGCTCTGGAACGACGTGCTCGAGGCAGCCGCCCCGCACGGGCTGACGGCCCTGCACGGCAGCGCCGGCGACGTGTCGGTCGTCGGGTACTCGCTCAGCGGCGGGCTGTCGTTCTACGCCCGCGCGCACGGACTAGCCGTGAACGCGGTGCGCGCCGTCGAGGTCGTGACGGCCGACGGCTCGCTGGTGCGCGCGACGGCCGACGAGCACCCCGACCTGTTCTGGGCGCTGCGCGGCGGATCAGGCTCGTTCGGTGTCGTCGTCGCGATCGAGATCGACCTGCTCCCGCTCGCCGACGTCTTCGCGGGCATGCTGCTGTGGGACGCGTCGCGCGCCTCGGAGGTCTCGCACGCGTGGGCGCAGTGGACGCAGTCCGCGCCCGAGTCCGCGACCACGACCCTGCGCATCCTCCACATCCCGCCCATGCCCGAGCTGCCGCCGTTCCTGTCGGGCCGTTCGGTGGTCGTGATCGACGGGGCGATCGAAGACACGGATGCCGCGGCATCCGCTCTGCTCGAACCGCTCCGTGCCCTGCAGCCCGAGGTCGACACGTTCGCCCGCATCCCCGCGCCCGCTCTCGTCGGCGTGCACATGGACCCGCCCGAGCCGTCGCCGTCGGTGACGTGGCACGCGGTGCTGGGAGAGCTGCCGGCACGTGCCGTCGACGCGTTCGTCGAGGCGGCTCAGACCCCGGGGATCTTCGTCCAGGAGCTGCGTCATCTCGGCGGCGCCGTGAATCGGCGGCCGGCGGGCGGCGGCGCGATCGCCTCGCTCGACGGCGAGTACCTCGTGCACTCGGTCGCGATGGTGCCCGCGCCCGAGGCCGCGGCCCCGGCGACAGCGGCGGTGCGCGCGGGCGTCGCCGCCATGGTGGCGTGGCGGGTCGATGCGCTCGCCCTGACCTTCGTCGACGCCCCCGGAGTGGACCGCTCGGTGGCGTTCGGCGCGGCGTGGGCGCGACTGCGTCAGCTCAAGCTCGACTACGACCCCGCGAACCTCTTCGCCGCCGCCCGGCCGGTCTGAGTCCGCGCGTTCCGTCGAGACCGGGGCTTCTCGCTGAGACCAGGGGCGACGTCCCCCGGTCTCGGCGAGAAACCCGGTCTCGACGTTCGGCGTTCGGCGGTGGGCGGTGGGTGTCGAGGCGGTGGGGGCTCAGGCCGCGCCCGCGCGGACGGCGGCTGCGACGTCGGCGGGGGAGCCCTTCCAGGGCGCGCCGTGACCGGGAAGCACCCACGAGGCCTGCAGCCCGGCGAGGTGTTCGAGCGACGTCAGCGCCTCGGCGGGATCGTCGGTGAACGGCGCCGGCTGGATGCCCTCTCGCCCGGTGAGCACGTGGCGGGTGGTGAGCGCATCGCCCACGAACACGGCATCGGCGACGGGGATGTGCACCGCGATGCTGCCCGGCGAGTGGCCGGGCATGCCCACGATCACGGGTGAGCCCGGCAGATCCAGCACATCGCCGTCGTGCACCTCGACGACCTCCGACACGTAGGTCGTGGGCATCGCGCGCTTGCGCAGGGCGTAGGTGAAGAACCCGAGCGTCGGCCCGAGCTTCATCGGCCCGGTCGACACCTTCGGCTTCTCGCCGGTGCGGGCGCGCTCGGCGTCGGCCTCGTGCACGTACACGGGCACGCCGTGGTCGCGGCGCAGGCGCTCGGCGAAGCCGATGTGGTCGCTGTCGCCGTGGGTGAGGACGACGCCCTTCACGTCGGCGGGGGAGAGGCCGAGTCCCTCGAGTTCGCGCACGAGGTCCTTCCAGTGGCCGGGAAGCCCGGCGTCGACGACGGTGACGCCGTCGTCCGTCACGACGAGGTACGCGGCGACGATGTCGTTGCCGATGCGGTGGAGGTGGGGTGCGAGCTTCATGGGGGATCCTTCGCGGGAGCCGTCGGTGTCTCCGAACTTGGCATGGCTACGATACGTAGCTATCATGGCTACTGTCAATAGCCATCGAAGGAGGCTCGCATGCCGACGCCGGAACGCACGTCGTACGCCGAGATCGTCGCGGCGGGTCGCGACATCCTGGAGGAGTCCGGTCCGACGGGCCTCACGATGCAGAGCGTCGCGCAGCGCGTGGGAGTGCGGGCGCCGTCTCTGTACAAGCGCGTGCGGGACCGCGACTCCCTCCTGGAGGCCGTCGCCGCCGCCACCGTGGACGACCTGACCGGCCGGCTCGAGGCATCCGATCGCTCTCTGGAAGGCCTCGCGCGTGCCTACCGGGCGCTCGCGCACGAGCGCCCGGAGGGGTTCCGGCTGATGTTCGCGGCCGCCGCTCCTCAGGAACTGCTCGACCGCGCGGGACTCACGATCGTCGACAGTGCGGCGGCCATCACCGGTGAGGACCACGCTCTCGACGCCGCCCGTCTCGTGACGGCGTGGGCGACGGGCTTCATCCACATGGAGCTCGCCGGCGCCTTCCGGCTCGGCGGCGACGTCGACGGCGCGTTCGACTACGGGCTCGCCGCCCTGCGCCGCGGTCTCGCCGCCTGAGCCGATCGCGTCAGGCGGTGCGGCCGGGGACGCGGTGGATCGTGAGGCTCGCAGGTCCCGTCATCTCGGACGACACGAGTTCGAGGTCGACGGCGTCGGGGAAGAGCCGGCGCCCGGCGTTCACGGCGGTCGGGAACGCGATGAGCCGGTACTCGTCGACGAGGCCGTGCTCGCGCAGAGCTTGAACGACGGATCCGCTGCCGATCACGACCACGTCCCGCGTCGTGACGGTCCCGGCGATCCACTCGGCGAGGGGTCCGTCGACGCCTCGCGAGTTGGTCCACCCGTCCTCGGGGAGTGCGCGGCTCGTCACCACCGCCTTGTCGGCCCGGTTCATGGCGCGTGCGAACGGGGTGTCGCGGCCGGGCCACAGCCCGGCGAAGTGGTTCCAGGTGCGGCGTCCGAACAGGAGCACCCCGGTCTCCAGCATGCTGCCGAGCCGGAACTTGTCTCCCGCGACGCCCTCTGGCCCATGGCGCATGGCCCATCCGCCGAACGGCGTGCCGCCGCTGCCGTCGGGATCCTCGACCACGCCGTCGAGCGTGATGTACTGCACGACGATCACTCGTCCCATCGTCTCCTCCTCGTGAAGTGGGTTCACAAGGACATACGGATGGGATGCCGCGAACTCATCGCTCTGCGGAGAACTCCTTCTCGAAGAGGGCGAAGAGCCGCGGGTCCTGGTAGACGAGCACGTGCGCGATCGTGCCCGACTCATCCGCATCGAAGATCTGCACCGTGTGCGGTTCGCGCCCATCGGGAGTGAGCCGGTAGAGCAGGATCCCGGGCTGGCCGTTCGCCGAGATCGGCATCGTCGCCCAGTCCTCGCCGCGCCGCACGAAGAAGTCCGCCATGAAGTCGCGGTAGGTGTCCCGGCCGCGCGACCACGCGGGCACCGGCGGCATCTCGAAGACGAGGTCGTCGGCGACGAGGGCGGCAAGGGCGGCGACATCCGCTCGTTCGATCGCCCGGGCGTACTGCTCGACGGCGGTCGGGGCGAGGGTGTGCGGACGCCGGGTGCCGGTCGAGAGGGCCGCGCGGGCCCGCTGCAGGGCGGAGTTCGCCGACGCGACGGACACCTCGAGGGCGTCCGCGGTTTCCCTGGCCGACAGCCCCACGAGGTCGCGCAGCACGAAGGCCCCGCGCTGGAGCGGGGAGAGCGACTGCAGCATGGCCGTGACGGCGAGGCGCACGTCGCTGCGACGCTCGGCGGCGGATTCGACCTCCGAGCCGGAGAGCCAGCCCGTCGGGGCGGGGATGAGCCACGGCACGTCGAACGCGGGCACGAGCGGGGCGCCGATCTCGATCCCCGGCTCCTGCAGATCCCTCGGCAGTGGGCGCCGTGGAGCCTCGCGGAGCCGATCGAGGCAGACGTTGCGCGCGATGCGATACGCCCACGTCGTGACGCTCGCACGTGCCGGGTCGAAGGTGTCGCGGGCCCGCCAGATCCGTTCCATCGCGTCCTGGACGGCGTCCTCCGCCTCGAACGGCGACCCGAGCATCTGATAGCAGAACGGCAGGAGCCGTCGACGGATGCCCGACAGCTCGACCTCGTCGAACGCAGCCACACGGCGAGCATAGGGTCCCCGCGCGACACTCGGAGCCTGTCGTGCGGGCACCGGCGGCGGTCGGCGTCGATAGAATTCGGTCCATGAAAGGCGCGGCCCAGCGCGGACTCACGATCCTCGCCGACCCGACCCGTGCCCGCATCCTTCGCCTGATCCGTGACGCGGACGGCGGGCACGCCCTGGTCGGAAAGCTCGCCGATGCGCTCGGCCTCCGGCAGCCCACCGTGAGCCACCACATGAAGGCGCTCCTGTCCGAAGGCGTCGTCCTGCGGGAGCGCGACGGACGACGTGTCTGGTACTCCATCGCGCCGGATCAGATCGATCGGGTGAACGCGCTCATCGGCGACGGCGACGGCGGGGTGGCGCCGGCGGCGCCCGATCTCGGACGGATCGTCGACGATCTCGCGCTCCGATTCCGCGGCACCTTCAGTCCCGAGACGGTTCGTGCCAGCGTCGAGAGCAGCTACGACCTCCTGGCCACCGGCTCGAGTTCGCCGCTCCTCGCTTCGCGCACCGCCGCCTTCGCGGCGACGCGGCTCGAAGCGCTCAGCCGAGCCCAGGGTGATCTGCCCGCCCGACCCGAGGTGCTGTTCGTCTGCGTGCAGAACTCCGGGCGCTCTCAGCTCGCCGCGGGAATCCTCCGGCACCTCGCGGGCGATCGTGTCGGGGTGCGCAGCGCCGGCTCGGCGCCGGGCCCGGAAGTGCGCACGTCGGTCGTCCAGGCGCTCGACGAGATCGGCGTCTCCGTCGGCGGGGAGTTCCCGAAGCCCCTCACCGATGACGTCGTCCGCGCGGCCGACGTCGTCGTGACGATGGGATGCGGCGATTCCTGCCCCGTCTTCCCCGGCAGGCGGTATCTCGACTGGCCGCTCGAGGACCCCGTGGGCAAGCCGATGGACACGGTCCGCAGCATCCGTGACGACATCGAAAGCCGTGTGCGCGCGCTCCTGGACGAGATCCTCGCGTACTGACCCCCGGGTGGGCCGTCAGCTCCTGGTGGTGCGGATGGTCGCCCCCGCGACGAGGAACAGCACGGCGGCGACCGGCTGCGCGGCCGTCCAGAAGGGCCCGTCGAAGGCGAAGGGGAAGATCGGGTTCCAGAGCACGGCGATCGCCGCGAACACCGGGATCCACCACCAGTGCCGAGCCTGGAACGCGAACCACGCGACGATCACGGCAAGGATCGCGACGACGAACCGGATGAGCAGGAACCACTCGCCGCCGATGAGCAAGGGTGCCAGGAACAGGGCGATCGCCGCGATCAGGCTGGGCGCGAAGGCGTTGCGCTGATACGTCGAGGCGGTCCGGTCCTTGTTCGTCATGCTCCGACTCTCTCACCGCTCAGCGTCCGGTGAAGAATCGGACTCCGGTCGCGCCGTCGCTCCGGTCGCGGATGCGGCAGGCTGGCGGAATGGAGTCTCGTGCGCCGATCGCCTGGTCGTGGACGAACCTCGCCCACGGCGCGGCCCTCGCGGTGCCGGCGGCGGTGACGTCTCTCTTCGACCCCGCGATCGGCGTGCCGCTCGCGGTCGGGGTGCTTCCCGCCGCGGCGCTGGGGTTGCGAGGGACCCGGCGCGAGCGGACCCTCGTGATCCTCGTCGGCGCTGTCGCCGGCCTGTCGATCTTCCTCGGCGCGCTCGTCGCGCCCCGACCCGTGCTCGCCGTGTTCGCGATCTTCGCGCTCTGCGTGGTCGTCGCGCTCGCGACCGCCGATGGCTCGCGCCGCCTTGCCCCGCTCGCCCTGATGCTCGGGCTCCCGCTGTACGGCGCGGGATTGTCGGAATCCTCGTGGACGACGGGGATCACCGCAGCCGTGCTGATCCTCACCGGCTCGGGCTACGCATGCGCGGTGTCGCTCCTGTGGCCGCCGCATCCTGCTCCGCCACGCGCCTCTCGGTCCGCGCCGCCCCGCCCCGCGATGCTCGTGTACGGCATCCAGATCGGCCTCGCCGCCTCCCTCGCCGCGGCCGCGGGCTTCCTCCTCGGGGTCGACCACGCGGGCTGGGCGTGCACTGCGGCACTGCTCGTGAGCCGCCCGGATCGCCATCAGCTCGGAACACGAGCCTGGGGTCGCGCGCTGTCGGTCACGGCAGGCGCGATCGTCGCGTGCGCGATCGCCGCGACCGCGCCGACGCCGGTGGCGATCGCCGCGCTCATCCTGCTGACTCTCGCTGTCGCGACGGCGACCGCGGGCAGTCGTTGGTACATCTTCCCGTTCTTCTCGACGGTGATCGTGCTCTCACTCCTGCAGCTGGGGGAGGCGGATGCGGCGGCGCACTGGTTCCTCGAACGAGTTGGGCTCACCCTGCTCGGCGTCGCGCTCGCACTGGGCGCCGCCTGGTCGGTGCCGGCGCTCGCCCGCACCTTCCGAGTCGGCGATCCCGCTCGGTGACCCGGGACGCCGCTTCCGGCGGGGAGCCGCGTACCTCGGGGTTATTGGTCGTCGGACGCCCGGGACGCCCGGCGGCGTTCGAGGCGCCAGTGGATCTCGTGCGTCTCGGGGTGGCGCCATTCGTGCATCCGGTACTCGAAGCCCGGCAGGAGGACGATCGGGATCGGATCCGGGGATGCGGGAGCGACGGCGCCGACCACGATCTTGGCGTCGGTCGGAATGAACGGCGACTGCGCGGGAACGGGTGCGGTGATGATCTCGACGGGGTCTCCGTAGGGGCGCGCCATGCGGGCACCTTAGCACGGCCAGGGAACACGCTGAGAGTTACCTTGAGGCATCTATACACGAGCCATAGAGCAGTCATAGAGTCTCCATAGAAGACGAAGCGCTCGTCGTGTCGAGGCCCACCCGAAGGCCTCGTTCCTCGCCGGTGTGTGGGGCTGGTGAGCCGGCAGCGCTACCCGCCGTCTTCTAGCCGGTGCTGGTTTGGGGGCGTACTCGTTACGCGGGGGAACCCGGCCCACAGCACTGCGGCGGCTCGCCCCTGGATGCCCGGCGTCCAGGGGCGGGTCGGCCCGGCTCTTGTGCGACGAAAGGAACTCCCATGTGTGACCCGGCGCCCGCCACCGCGAAGGCCGGCTGGTACCCCACTCGCCTGCACGGGAGCGAGCGCTACTGGGACGGAGTCCGGTGGACGGAGATGTTCCGCCAGGCTCAGGCCGGTGTGCCGCGACCGATCGGTGAGAGCGTCACCTCCGAAGCCTCCACCTGAGCGTCGTCGCGCGGGCCGTCGGCGGGATGGTGAGCGGATAGCACGACCGTCGATCGGGCACAATCCCTGCGCGTGAGTCGGCGTCGGTACGTACCGTCGGCCTCATGGCCACAACGACGAAGAACTCCACCACGTCCGCCACCCGCAACAAGCGGCGCGCTCCCCGCGGCGCCCAGCTCACCAAGGAACAGAACGCCGAGAGCGGGTTCACCGCCTCCGCCACGCTGAGCGACAACCTTCAGAAGGTGCTCGTCGATCTCATCGAGCTCGCCTCTCAGGGCAAGCAGGCCCACTGGAATGTCGTGGGCAAGAACTTCCGTGACACGCACCGCCAGCTGGACGAGATCATCGAGTCGGCTCGCGAGTTCGGTGATGCCGTCGCCGAGCGGATGCGGGCGCTCCACGCGCTTCCCGACGGTCGCAGCGACACCGTCGCGGAGACCACCAGCCTCCCCGAGTTCCCTCAGGGCGAGATCGCCACCACCGACGTGATCGACCTCGTCACGGAACGGCTCGAGAACACGGTCGCCACCTGTCGGGACGTGCACGACGCGGTCGACGAGGAGGACCCGACCAGCGCGGATCTGCTGCATCAGATCCTCGAGAAGCTCGAGCAGTACGCCTGGATGGTCAGCGCGGAGAATCGGGTGCCGAAGCAGGGCTGAGCCCAAGCGCGAGAAACGGGGTGCAGCCTTGCGGCTGCACCCCGTTTCCGTCACGGCGGGGGATGGCGACCATCCGATCGCCCGTTCGGTCAGCGGTAGAGGTCGCCGTAGTAGGTGTCGAGCCGGCCACGGTACGCGTCATCCTGACCCGTCGTGGACTGGTCCCACTCCGGAGAGTTCTTGATCTGGTCCTTGGTCAGATCGACGTACACCTTCTCGTCTTCATCGTCGACACGCTCGACAGTCCCGGCCGGAAGGATCACCTTCCGCCCGAAGATCCACGGTCCGGTGTCCACGACGAGCCGGCTGCTGCCGGCATCATTGCTCGCCTCGTCGATCTTTCCGATGTCGCCATCCGTGGCGTGCACGTGGTAGCCCACCAGGTCGCGGGAACCGGCCCCGCGGTCGACCGACTGACGGTAGTCCCAGGCGTCCCAATTCGTGGACATGAGTGCTCCTTGTCTTCATGCGAGGGATGGATTCGGAAATCGACCCGGGTGGTCGCTCCGATGTCCACGCTAGGAAGTGCTCCGGAAATCGGGGACCCCCTGGCGCATCCCGCGTAGGAGGCGTAATGGCATCGAAGAGACCGTACGGAATCTTCACGAATGTCGTCGGCCGCTGACACCATGATCAGAACAGATGTTCGATCGGAGGCGGCATGCGGGGTGAGGCGACCGTGCTGCACGCGGACCTGGACGCCTTCTACGCCTCGGTCGAGCAGCGCGATGCTCCGGCACTGCGCGGCCGGCCTGTCATCGTCGGCGGCGGCGTCGTGCTGGCGGCCAGCTACGAGGCGAAGGCTCG
This sequence comes from Microbacterium sp. NPDC058062, assembly GCF_042885375.1. Lineage (NCBI taxonomy): Bacteria > Bacillati > Actinomycetota > Actinomycetes > Micrococcales > Microbacteriaceae > Microbacterium > Microbacterium sp. NPDC058062. The sequence goes on along the minus strand of NZ_JBHVSC010000002.1, from coordinate 6,201 downwards.
CGGGGTGCGTACGGCGATGGGGGGCCGTCAGGCGCGCGACCTCTGCCCGGATGCGGTGGTGGTGCCGCCGCGGATGGACGCGTACTCGGCGGCCAGCAAAGCGGTCTTCGCGATCTTCCGGGACACGACGCCGCTCGTCGAAGGGCTCTCCATCGATGAGGCGTTCCTCGAGGTCGGCGGCCTCCGGCGCATCGCGGGCACGCCGGAGCAGGTCGCCGTGCGTCTGCGAGAGCGGGTTCGTCAGGAGGTCGGGCTGCCCATCTCCGTCGGGATCGCCCGCACCAAGTTCCTCGCCAAGGTCGCCAGCGCCGTCAGCAAGCCCGACGGGCTGCTGGTGGTCGAGCCTGAGCGGGAGCAGGAGTTCCTGCTCCCGCTGCCGGTGGAGCGACTGTGGGGCGTGGGTGCCGTGACCGCCGAGAAGCTGCACCGGCTCGGCATCCATACCGTCGGACAGCTGGCCGAGCTCGAGGCCGCGACCGCGGAGAGGCTGCTGGGGAGAGCGGCCGGCGCGCACCTGCACGCACTCGCCCGGCTGCGGGATCCGCGTCCCGTCGACACCACGCGTCGCCGCGGGTCCATCGGCTCGCAGCGTGCCCTCGGCACCCGTCCGCGTGCGCCCGAAGAGCTGGAGGTCATCCTCACGCAGATCGTCGATCGGCTCTCCCGTCGCCTGCGCGACGGTGACCGCGTCTGCCGCACGGTGGTGCTGCGGCTCCGCTACGGCGATTACGCGAAAGCCACCCGATCCCGCTCGTTCCGCTCGCCCACCGACCGCACCGCGCTGATCCTCGCCGTCGCGCAAGGACTGCTCGCCGCGGCGCAGCCCGAGATCGCGGAACGCGGCATCACCCTCATCGGCGTCTCGCTGTCGCAGCTCGGCCGCGTCGACAGCGTCCCTCCGGAGCTTCCGATCGACTGGGACGACGGCGTGCGCCTCGACACGGTGCTCGACGCGGTCCGTGATCGCTTCGGCGCAGCTTCGGTGTCGCGTGCGGCCCACCTCGGCCGTGATCCGGGCTGGTCGACGCCGCTGCTCCCGGAGCACGAATGAACCGGTCAGCGCGCCCGACGGCTCCGCGCCGACAGTGCGTCCGTCATGCGACTTCGGAGGGGTCGCACTCCCGCCGCGGGTCGACGGGCTGCACAAGCAGCGGCTCCCGGAGACGCTGCGCGAGCGGGACGAGGTCTTCCCGCAGGTAGCGGGAGTACCCGCCGGGGGCGCGACCGATCGGGCGGCCGCTCGTGCGCACCCACGCGGCATCCGTCGCGACGAGGCGGCCACCGCGGGAGCGGATCTCGTCGACGAGCCAGACGTCCTCATGCGCGACCGCGTCGGTGAAGCCGCCGGCGGCCAGCAGGGCGCTCGCACGGATGCCGAGATTCGCACCATGGACGTGTCCATTCGCGACACCGGGCGTGTGGGTCGCCCACCACGCCTCGGTCTGCTCCGCGTCGAGGTCGCGGAAGTCCGGGCGCACCGTGCCGACCACGACGTCGGCGCCCTGGCGGGCGAGATGCAGCTGATGCGTCAGCCAGTTCGGCGGCACGACCGAGTCGGCATCGGTGTGCGCGGTCCACACGGCCCGGCGGCCGACGTCGTCGAATCGATCGAGTGCGGCGCGAACCCCCACGGCGCGGGCGGTGCCGACGCTGTGCGCGTCGATGCTGATGAGGTCGACGTCTGCCGCGCGTGCGACCGCCGCCGAGGCGTCGGTGCAGGCGTCGAGCACGACCCACACGCCGATCCGCGGCACCACCGAGCGCGCTGCGTCCACCGCCACCTCGATCGAGTCCAGGCAGCCGCCGAGCAGCTCTTCTTCGTCGTGCGCGGGCACGACCACGGCGACGGCCCGCATTCGGCGGTTCATCGGGAACGCCCTCCGCCGGCAGATTGCTCGAACACGTCGAGCACGAAGTCCCGCTCGATGTGGTGCAGCGTCTTCGTCCAGGAGAGGTCGTCGTCGAGCGCGGCGTGTACATCGTCGCCGGTGAGCGGCGCGTCCGACATCGGATGCCGCCAGTGGCACGCGACCAGAACGCCATCGCGCGTGAGGGATGCCGCGATCCGGGCCTGTGCGGTGGCCAGATCCTCCGGCGACCAGTAGTAGCCGAGTTCGGAGAGCACGATCAGGTCGAAGGATCCGCGCGGCCAGTCCGTAGGCAGCGTCCTGCGCTCGAACGAGACTCCGGCCGCTCCGGCGGCTCGGTCGGTCGCGCGGCCTAGTGCAGTGGGCGAGGCGTCGACGCCGAGCACGGCGTCCGCGCGCCAGGCGAGGTCGAGCGTCAGCACACCGGTCGCGCATCCGAGTTCGAGCACGCTCGTGAAGCGCTCACGGGGGAGGGCGGCCAGCACGATGGAGCGCTTCCGCTCCTCGTACCAGCTCGTCTCGAAGCTCCAGGGGTCGGCGTGGGCGCGGAAGCGCGCGTCGAACGTGGCGGGATCGGTGGAAGCGGCAGCCTGCGACGGCTCGGTGTCGATGAACAGCTCGTAGGGGCGCGCGAAGTGGGCTCGCATGCCGTCGTGCAGCATCGCTTCGTCGCCTGCGGCGGCGGACAGGGGCTCGACCTGCGACACGTGCCGGGCGAGGGCGGCGGACTTCGCATCGGCCATATCCGGGGTGAGAGGCAGCATCCGCCATCGACCCGGCTCCACGACGGCGTCGATGCTCTCCGGTTCGCCCCAGTGCCAGAGCCAGATGGGGTAGCCGATCACATGCACGCCCGGGCCGCGGAGCGTCAGTGCCGTCTCGCCCGCCACCCGATGATCGCGGTGACCGTCGCCCCACCAGGGCGCCGCCAGCAGGACGCCGTGCGGCAGGCCGCCGAGTTCGCGGGCGAGTGCGTCGCGTAGTGCGGGCGTCGACTCGCGAAGTCCTCCGTCGGGAAGACCCAGGAACCTGAGGCGCGCACCGGGGGCGAGTTCGCGCAGGGCGGCGACGGCTTCGAGTCGCCGTCGTGCGCCGAGATCCTCGCTCCCGGCAGACCCGGGGTGTGAGGCCTCACCGTCGGTCGCGACGATCACCGAGACGTCGGTCCCGGCGGCCGCGGCAGCCGCAATGAGGCCGCCCGCACCGAGGGTCTCGTCGTCGGGATGCGCGGTGAGGACGATGAGTCGTGCGGCAGGGTGGCGCAGGGGCGTCGCTCGGGCCCAGAGGCGGGCGGCCGTCCAGTCGGCCTCAGCGGTTCCCGGATCCCGGTGGTCGAACGCCACGCTCACGGCAGGACCCTCCGTCCGAGGCGCGCCAGGTCGCGTTCGCCGTGGTGCTGCCGTACGTAGATCCGCAGATCCGCCACCCGGCGCGCGTGATCCTCGTCAGAGGTCAGCGGGCCCGGACCGAGTGCGTGATCTGCGAGGGTGAGGACCCGCTCGACGGCGTCCGCGACGACAGCCCTCGCGCGCGCGGCGAGCGTGCCGGCGTCCTCGTCACCCAGCCCGGTGTCGACCGCGTCGGCCGCCTCGGCCAGCACCGCGCGCGCCGCCCAGAGAACAGCATCCGCGCTGCCGGCGGAGAGCGCGGCGATCTGGTCGGCGCCTTGGCGCGCCGCGGCCGCCCCGAGGGAGTCCTGCAACGGGAGCGCGCCGCCCCACCACGCCGCCGCGACGCCGATGCCGCCCCAGGCGAAACCGGGACGGGACAGATACCAACCCGGCTCGCCGATGGGCACCACGCGGACCGCGTCGAAGTCGACGGGGGCGCTGACCACCTGGCGGAGTCCTCGCGAGAACCACGGCCCGGATCGGGCGGTGACTCCGTCGGCTCCGAGAGGCACCGCGAACAGACGTCGGGCGTCGGGTGACACCCAGGCGGTCACCAGCGCGTGGCTCAGCGACCCCGCGAGAGAGCACCACGGCTTCGTACCGTCCAGCCGCCAGCCGTCGGAGCCATGCGAGGATGCCTCGAGCCGAGCGCCGGGACCCTCGGCGGCGAAGACTCCCCAGGACGCGGCATGATCGGCGCCGACATCGTCGAGCGCGCCGGCGACGTCGACACCGTCGCCACCGGCCTGGTCGAGGATCGCGAGTGCGTCGAGATGCGGCTCAAGGATGCGGGCGGCCGCGACGTCACATCGGGCGGCATTCGCGAGCAGTTCCCACAGCCGTACCGTTCGTCCACTTCCGGGCAGGGGTGCATCGCGTCCGACCCGCACTGCCCACTCGATCGTCGCGGGCACATCGGTGCCCAGGCCATCGATCGCCTCCGCCGGCGCGGCGCTCTCGGCGGAGGGGCGCCAGGGGTTCAGGGTGAGCGCTGCGGGTGCCATGCCGCCGACGCTACGGATTCCCCGCTCCCGGCTCGCCGGGATTGCGTGAGGGTGTGCCGAGTGCTACTCCGGTGGGGGATACGCCGGAACGGGGCGGCGTCGACGGTCAGGCCGACGGGCTGACCTCGCGGATGAGGGCCTCCACGCGGCCGCGGATCTCGTCGCGGATGCGGCGGACCGTGGCGGCGTCCTGGCCGGCGGGGTCGTCGAGCTGCCAGTCCTCGTAGCGCTTGCCGGGGAAGATCGGGCAGGCGTCGCCGCAGCCCATCGTGATCACGACATCGGATTCCTCGACGGCGTCGACGGTGAGCAGCTTCGGGGTGTTGTCCGCGATGTCGATGCCCTCCTCCGCCATCGCCTGGACCGCCACCGGGTTGATCTGATCCTTGGGCTCGGATCCCGCGGAGAGCACCTCGACCCGGTCGGCCGCGAGGGCCCGCAGGTACCCGGCGGCCATCTGCGAGCGGCCGGCGTTGTGGACGCAGACGAACAGAACGGTGGGCTTGCTGCTCATACGGACTTCACCTTCCTTTCAGATAAAGCATAGACAACTGTCTATTGATCGTTGCGGACGCGGCGACAGCTGCGCGTCTGCGCTCGCCGTCGGAACAGCCCTCGACCACCGAAGTGATCGAGGGCTGCTTCCGTCCTGCGGTCGCGTCATTGAGACCGCAGGTTCGTCACGGCATCGGTCAGAGCGCTTTGCCGTTGACGAACAGCGCGGTCGCGCCGTAGGTGGGGCTGCCCACGTTCTTCACCGGGTCGATGTACGCGACGTCGCCCTCGGCGACATCGCCCTCCGAGACGGAACCCGCCACCACGTCACCGGCGACGGTCGCGCCGGGCGTGACCGCACCCTCCAGAACTGTCCCGTACGAGACGGACTCCACGATGTCGGTGGCCTTGGCGTTGCCTCGACCGCAGTCACCGGGAGCCTCGCCCGGCTCGTTCTGCCAGCCGCCCCAGGTCACGTCGCCGAAGGCGTAGGCGCCGAAGGTGTACTCGCCGAAGGACCAGTCGCCCGCCGGGGACCAGCTGCCGTCCTCGGACCATGCGCCGAAGGCCCAGTCGCCGAACGAGGTCGGCTCGTTCCAGACCGGCGCGGCCGCCATGCTGGTCGTCTGGTCCTTGATGCTCTTGATGATGAAGCCCGTCCACTGGCCGGTCTTGCGGGCCTGGGTGTCGATGGACGCGTCCACGACGCCCGACAGGACGCCGGAGCGCACGCCGGTGCGGACGCCGTCGCGCGAGGCGGTGCGGGTGGCGTCGCGCTCGGCCGTGCGGGATCCGACGGCGGTGCCGGCACGGACGCCATCACGGGTTCCCTCGCGGTGGAACTGCTTGTTCTTGTTGTCGATCGTGCACGACAGGTCCCACGAGACCGTCTGCGTGCCGGTCTGCGTCGCCGACTGGGTGCCGGACTGGACGCCGCTCTGCGTGCCCGCCTGGGTGCCGGCCTGAGTGGCGTCCTGAGCGACGGCCTGCGAGACGCTCTGCTTGCTGGTGAACGCAAGGGTGCCCGCGTCGACGGCCTTCTGCAGGGCGGCGTTGTTCATGCCGAGCGCGGTCTGTACCTCGCCTTTGCCGATGAACCCGGTGCCGTTGGGCGCCAGCGTGTAGGCGTTGGCGGCGGCGGCTGTGCCGACGAGTGCGCACGCGAGGACGGTGCCCGCGGCGAGCTTGGTGATGCGGTGCATCGCATATCTCCTTCGATAAGCATCGCCGGAGCGATGGTACGCAGCATTGCGTTCCATCGGTGCGCTTTCGGGTCGCTATCCGGCTCTTAATAGTAAGTTATGGACCCTCAGACGCGCCTCAGATTCCGCTCAGCCATTCCCGCGGGGGGGGGTGCCCCTATGTCTTCTGTCAAGCGGCGAGGGCAGGTTCGGTGAGCTGTGGCTGATAGAGGGTGCCGTCGCGGAGCATGGCGAACAGGAC
>NZ_JBHVSC010000001.1:0-1010132 GCF_042885375.1 Microbacterium sp. NPDC058062 | reverse complement strand
CCACGGGTGGCCATTCCGCGTTAACAGGGTGGATTGCCGACGTAGAACGGATCCAGGAGGATCGAAGAATGCCAGAGCAGGAGCCGCGCGACGATCGACGCGCGCCGCGCGAACGATCCACCGGGAAGCCCTCGTCGGCCGGCGCCGACCGCAAGCCGTACGCGAGTCGCGATGGTGATCGCAAGCCGTACGCGCAGCGCGACGGCGACCGTCCCTATGCGAAGCGCGACGGCGATCACAAGCCGTACGCCAAGCGCGACGGTGACCGCAAGCCGTACGCGAAGCGCGATGGCGACCACAAGCCGTACGCCAAGCGCGATGGCGACCGTCCCTATGCGAAGCGCGACGGTGACCACAAGCCGTACGCCAAGCGCGACGGTGAGCACAAGCCGCACGCGAAGCGCGATGGTGACCGTCCCTATGCGAAGCGCGACGGCGATCACAAGCCGTACGCCAAGCGCGATGGCGACCGTCCCTATGCGAAGCGCGATGGCGATCACAAGCCGTACGCGAAGCGCGATGGTGAGCGCAAGCCGTACGAGAAGCGTGACGGCGACCGTCCGTATGCGAAGCGTGATGGTGACCGGAAGCCGTACGAGAAACGCGATGGCGACCGTCCTTACGCGAAGCGCGATGGCGACCGGAAGCCGTACGAGAAACGCGATGGCGACCGTCCTTACGCGAAGCGTGACGGCGACCGGAAGCCGTACGAGAAGCGTGACGGCGACCGCAAGCCGTACGAGAAGCGCGATGGCGACCGTCCGTACGAGCGCTCTGCGCGCCCGACGCGCGGGGGAGCGAACCGCCCCGACCGCGCCGTCCGCGAGGGCGAGATCCGTGCCGTCCGCCCTCGACACGACGACCCGGTCATCCCTGAGGATGTCACCGGCCGCGACCTGCCGCCGGCTGCGCGCAACGAGCTGAAGACCCTCAGCAAGGAGAACGCCGAGGAGGTCGCGCGTCACCTCGTGATGGCGTCGCAGTTGATCGACGAGGACCCGGCGCTGGCGCACCAGCACGCACTGTCTGCATCCCGTCGCGCCGGCCGCATCGCCGTGGTCCGTGAGACGCTCGCCATCACCGCCTATGCGACCGGCGACTTCGCGCTCGCCCTGCGCGAGCTGCGCACCTACCGGCGGATCTCGGGTCGCGATGACCAGATCGCTTTGATGGTCGACAGCGAGCGGGGCGTCGGACGTGCCGATCGCGCGCTCGAGGTCGGTCGCGCCGTCGACCGCGCCACGCTCGAGACGCCGGTGCGTGTCGAGCTGGCGATCGCGATGTCGGGCGCCCGTCTCGACCTCGGCGAGCCCGAGCGTGCGCTGCAGGAGCTCGACATCCCCGAACTCGATCCGGATCGCGCGTTCGAGTGGAGTCCCTCGCTGTTCGCCGCCCGCGCCGCGGTGCTCGAGGAGCTCGGCCGCACGGACGAGGCCGCGCAGTGGCAGCATCGTGCCGTGATCGCGGCGGACGCGATCGACGCGGCGTCCGGTCTCGGCGACCTCGAGACCGTCTTCGTCGAGGAGGTCATCGAAGAGGACTTCGAGGACGAGGCTGAGGACGAGCAGGACACGTCCGAGGATCTCGGCGAGCCCGAGCCGGAGCCCGAGCCCGAGCCCGAGTCCGAGTCCGAGTCCGGCTCGGTCGATGAGCCCGAGTCCGCCGCCACGGAGCAGGAGGAGATCTCCGTCGCCGACGAGGTCGCCGAGATCCTCGTGGAGGCGGGGGTCGACGACGCACCCGGCGACGGCGAGGCCGACCGCTGATGGCGCTGTTCGGGCGGCGGGCTGCGACGCCCGCCCCGCTGGACGGCGTCGACGTCGTGCTGGCTGACCTCGACGGAGTCGTCTATGCCGGTGCCGGCGCCCTGCCGCACGCGGTAGACAGCCTCAACCGTGCCCGAGGCGGTCGCTCACTCGCGTACATCACGAACAATGCTGCGCGGACGGATGCCTCGGTCGCGGCGCATCTGAGCGAGCTCGGGCTCGCGACGACGCCGCGTGATGTCGTCACCAGCCCGCAGGCCGCGATGCGGCTGCTCGCGGAGAAGATCGCCCCTGGGTCCACGGTCCTCGTCGTCGGAGGCGACGGCCTCGTTGTCGAGGTCGAGAAGGCCGGGTTCGTCGTGACACGCAGCGCCGATGACGCGCCGTCGGCCGTCGTGCAGGGATTCGCGCCCGAGGTGGGCTGGACTCAGCTGGCTGAGGCGGCCTTCGCGCTCAAGACGCCCGAGGAAGACGGCGGCATCCCGTGGGTGGCGACGAACACGGACTGGACGATCCCGCAGTCCCGCGGCATCGCGCCCGGCAACGGCACGCTGGTCTCCGCCGTGCACACCGCCGTCGGGCGGCTCGCGACCGTCGCCGGCAAGCCCGAGGTGCCGATCTTCGAGGAGGCCGTCGCGCGGTTCGAGGCGCAGCATCCGTTGTTCCTGGGTGACCGTCTCGATACCGACATCCTCGGCGCCAACCGTGCCGGCATCCCGTCTGCCCTGGTGCTCACGGGCGTGGATCGTCCGAAGCACGTGCTGGCGGCGCCCGAGAACTCGCGTCCGACGTACATCCTGGGGGACCTCCGCGAGCTCCACGAGCCGTACCCCGAGGTACAGGTGAAGGACGGTGTCGCCACGGTGCGGGACGCCCGTGTCGCGATCGACGGCGCCGATATCCGGATCCTGAGCGAGGGCGCGCCGGTCGACCTCGTCCGCGCGGGTGCGGCGGCGATCTGGTCGACCGGACGCGCGATCTTCGGCTTCCGCGTGCCCGAGCGCCTCTACGCGGATCCGTTCCACCGCCCCTGATCCTCGCCGCGGAAAAGCGGGGACTGTCGGGCGACCCCCGTATTCTGGGGGCATGGATGGAGCCGACGCGCATCAGGACGAGCACGGCGATCTGCTGTCGACCCTCGAGGTGATCGAGGCGCAGCCGCTGGCCACGCGTGCCGAGGCGTACGACACGCTGCACGACACGCTCGCCCGTCGCCTCGAGGCGACCCCCGGCACCCCGTCATGACGAGCCGCCTCGACGCCGCTCTCGCCGCCCGGGGTCTCGCGCGCTCCCGCACCCACGCCGCGACGCTGATCGCCGAAGGGCTCGTGACGGTCGACGGCCGGCCCGTGGTGAAGGCCTCGGCTCCGGTCGGCGACGAGAGCCTGATCGAGGTGGCGGTTTCGGACCACTACGTCAGCCGTGCGGCGCACAAGCTCATCGCCGGCCTCGACGCCTTCGAGGTCGATGTCCGCGGCCGCGTCGCGCTCGACATGGGCGCGTCCACCGGCGGCTTCACCCAGGTGCTGCGCGAGCGCGGCGCCGAGCCGGTGATCGCCGTGGATGTCGGTCACGGGCAGCTCGCGGCATCCGTCGCCGACGATCCCGGTGTGGTCGCGGTCGAAGGGTTCAACGTCCGCTACATGACCCCCGACTCGCTCGCCGAGGCGAGCCGCGTCTCCGAGGCGCCCTCGGTGATCACGGGCGACCTGTCCTTCATCTCGCTCACCCATGTTCTTCCCGCGGCGCGCGCGGTCGCAGCAGCCGATGCGGATCTCGTGCTCCTGATCAAGCCGCAGTTCGAAGTCGGGCGCACGGCGGTCAAGGGAGGCCTCGTGACCAACCCCGTGCTGCGCGCCGACGCGGTCGCGCGCGTCCTGTGGGCGGCGTGGGACGCGGGCCTCGGCACGTGCGGGTTCGTCTCCTCCCCGATCGCGGGGACCCACGGCAATTCCGAGTTCATCGCACACCTCGCGCCGGGGCGGGGGAGCAATCCGACAGAATGGTTGAGCACTGTGAACCGACTGGCGGGGAGCCGATGAACGACGCCGACACCGAGGCCCAGCGCAGCATCCTCGTGGTGGCGCATGCGCATCGCGCCGACACCGTGGCTGCCGCGGAGCGGGTCGTCGCCGCGCTGCGCGCCGCCGGAGCCCGTCCCGTCCTCGCCCTCGACGACGGCGAAGACCTCGTGCAGGCGGGGCCGACGCTGGCCGACGTCGCGGTGCTGGGCATCGATGTGCCGGTGACCGAGATCGAGCTCGCGATCGTCCTCGGTGGCGACGGAACGATCCTGCGGGCCGCCGAACTCGTCCGGGACGGCAGTGCGCCGGTCCTCGGCATCAACATGGGCCACGTCGGCTTCCTCGCGGAGATCGAGCGCGACGACATGGATGAGGCCGTCCGCCGCGTCATCGCGCGCGAGTACGAGGTCGAGGACCGCATGGCGCTCCAGGTGCGGGTGAAAGACACCGGCGACTCCGTGATCTACGAGACCTGGGCGCTCAACGAAGCGACAGTCGAGAAGGCGAGCCGTGAGCGCCTGCTCGAGGTCGTCGTCGAGATCGACGGCCGGCCGCTGTCGACGTTCGGCTGCGACGGTATGGTCGTCTCGACGCCCACCGGGTCGACCGCCTACAACTTCTCCGCCGGCGGGCCGGTGATCTGGCCGACGGTCGAGGCGATCGCCGTGGTGCCGCTGTCGGCCCACGCCCTCTTCGCGAAGCCCCTCGTGGTCGGCCCCGAGCACTCCGTGGCGATCGAGGTGCTCGAGCGCACCAACGGGACCGGCATCCTGTGGTGCGACGGGCGCCGGTCGCACGACCTGCCTCCGGGTGCGCGCGTGGTGGTCCGGCGGTCCGATCGCCCGGTGCGTCTCGCCCGCCTGCATCCCGCCCAGTTCACCGACCGTCTCGTGCGCAAGTTCCGCCTCCCCGTCGAGGGCTGGCGCGGTCCGGCCGCGATCACGGGCGTCATGCCGACCCAGAAGCCGGCGAAGGATGCCGCGATCGCCGCGGACGTCGAGATCGATGTGGTCGGCAGCGAGGTCGCCCCGTGATCGAAGAGATGCGCCTGCGCGACCTCGGCGTGATCGCCGAGGCGACGCTGCCGATCGGTGCGGGCTTCACGGCGATCACCGGTGAGACCGGTGCCGGCAAGACGATGGTCGTGACGGGACTCGGGCTGCTGCTCGGCCAGCGCGCCGACTCCGGCGCCGTGCGCGCGGGCGCGGCTCAGGCCACGGTGGACGGTGTGTGGATCGTCCCCGAGGACGGGCCGGTCGCCGCGCGCGTGCGCGAGGCCGGTGGCGATGTCGAGCCCATCGGCGGGGGTCGTGCCGAGCTGTACATCGGGCGGTCGATCTCGAGCGAGGGCCGTGGGCGGGCGTCCGTCGGCGGCCGCGCCGCGCCGGCCGGAGTGCTCGCCGACCTCGCCGACGAACTCGTCGTCGTGCACGGGCAGTCCGATCAGCTGCGACTGCGATCCGCCGCCGCACAGCGTGACGCGCTGGACCGATTCGGCGGCGAGGCAGTACACACCGCACGCGACGCGTACCGCCGGGCCTTCGAGCACTGGCGTGCGATCGACCGAGAGCTGTCGGAGCTCACCGACGACCGCGACGCGCGGGCGCGCGAGGCCGAAGACCTGCGGAACCAGCTCGCCGAGATCGAGCAGGCCGCGCCCGAATCCGGCGAGGACGCCGAGCTGGCGACGCGCGCCGAGCGCCTGGCGAACGCCGAGGAGCTCCGGCTCGCCGCCGCGACCGCGCATGACGGGCTCTCCGGCGAGGGCGACGAACCCGATGCCGGGGCGCTGCTCGCCGAGGCGCGTCGCGCCCTCGAGCGCGTGCACGACCCGGTGCTGGCCGAGCTCGGCGGGCAGCTCGCCGACGTCGGCTACCGGGTCGCCGACATCGCCGCCGCCCTCGCGGGCTACCTCGCGGATCTCGACGAGTCCGGCCCGCACGAGCTCGCGGCCGTGGAGGAGCGCCGTGCGGTGCTCGCCGGCCTGGTCCGCGCGCACGGCACCCTCGACGCCGCCATCGAGCTGCTCGACACCGGCTCCTCTCGCCTCGCGGAGCTCGACGACGACTCCGATCGCATCGACCGGCTGACGGCGGAGCGGGATGCCGCGGCATCCGTCCTCGACGAGACCGCTGCCGTGCTCACTGCGGCGCGGACCGAGGCAGCCGCGCGGCTGGGTGCCGCCGTGAGCACCGAGCTGCGCGCGCTCGCGATGCCGGACGCGCGCCTCGAGGTCGCCGTCACGGCGGGCACGGAGTCCGCGTCGGGGCGCGACGACGTCGCCATCCTGCTCGCGCCGCACCCGGGCGCCGAGCCGCGGGCCGTCTCGCGCGGCGCGAGCGGCGGTGAGCTCAGCCGCGTCATGCTCGCGATCGAGGTCGTGATCGCGGCGGTCGACCCGGTCCCGACATTCGTGTTCGACGAGGTGGATGCCGGCATCGGCGGCGCCGCGGCGATCGAAGTGGGCCGGCGTCTCGCGCGCCTGTCGGAGTCGTCGCAGGTGATCGCGGTGACGCACCTCGCGCAGGTGGCGGCGTTCGCGGCCAACCATCTGACGGTCGTCAAGGCGAATGACGGCTCGGTCACGGCGTCCGATGTCCGCCGCCTGGACGGCGCCGATCGCGAGGCCGAGATGGCGCGTCTGCTGTCGGGCATGCCCGACTCGGACGCCGCTCTCACCCACGCACGCGAGTTGCTCAGCCTTCGCAGCGAAGTCGACTGAGCGCGGTGCCCGCGCCCGCGTGTCCTCAGCTTCTGCGAAGCTCATCGAAACACTGCCTGATAGGATAAAAGCCCGTGATGCAGACTTCTGATTCTTTCCGCGGCGACACTTCGAACGACACCACCAAGCACATCTTCGTGACCGGTGGTGTCGTTTCCTCGTTGGGCAAGGGTCTCACCGCGGCCAGCCTCGGAAATCTCCTGACGGCCCGCGGACTGCGTGTCGTGATGCAGAAGCTCGACCCGTACCTGAACGTCGATCCGGGCACGATGAACCCGTTCCAGCACGGCGAGGTCTTCGTGACCGACGACGGCGCCGAGACCGACCTCGACATCGGGCACTACGAGCGCTTCCTCGACATCGAGCTGAGCCAGGCGGCCAACGTGACCACCGGCCAGATCTACTCGCAGGTCATCGCGAAGGAGCGCCGCGGCGAGTACCTCGGCGACACCGTGCAGGTGATCCCGCACATCACCGACGAGATCAAGCGCCGCATGCGCCTGCAGGCCGACGAGACGCCCAAGCCCGACGTGATCATCACCGAGATCGGCGGCACGGTCGGCGACATCGAGTCGCAGCCGTTCATCGAGTCGGCGCGTCAGATCCGCCACGAGCTCGGCCGCAACAACGTCTTCTTCGTGCACGTCTCGCTCGTGCCCTTCATGGGCGCGTCGGGGGAGCAGAAGACGAAGCCGACGCAGCACTCCGTCGCGACGCTGCGCTCGATCGGCATCCAGCCCGATGCGCTGGTGCTGCGCAGCGACCGCCCCGTCACCGAGGCGAACAAGCGCAAGATCGCGCTCATGTGCGACGTCGACGAGGGCGCGGTCGTGAACGCGATCGACGTGCCGAGCATCTACGACATCCCGTCGATGCTCAACGAGCAGGGCCTCGACGAGTACATCGTCCGTGCGCTCGGCCTGTCGAAGGCCGCCGACGTCGACTGGTCGCGCTGGCAGCGCGTGCTGAACGCCGTGCACAACCCCAAGCACGAGGTCACCATCGGCCTGGTCGGCAAGTACATCGACCTGCCCGACGCCTACCTCTCGGTCACCGAGGCGCTCAAGGCGGGCGGGTTCGCGCAGGAGACGCACGTCAACATCCGCTGGATCCCCTCGGACGAGTGCGAGACGCCCGAGGGTGCCGCCAAGGCGCTCGGTCCGCTCGACGGCATCGTGATTCCCGGTGGCTTCGGCATCCGCGGCATCGAGGGCAAGATCGGGGCGCTCAAGTTCGCGCGCGAGCAGGGCATCCCGACGCTCGGCATCTGCCTCGGCCTGCAGTGCATCGTCATCGAGTACGCCCGTCATGTCGCCGGCATCGAGGATGCCTCGTCGAGCGAGTTCGACCCCGACACGCAGCATCCCGTCATCGCCACGATGGAGGAGCAGGTCGACATCCTCGACCACGGCGACCTGGGCGGCACGATGCGTCTCGGCCTGTACCCGGCCGACCTCGCGGAGGGTTCGATCGCGGCCGAGGTGTACGGCGCGGGGCGGGCGTCGGAGCGCCACCGCCACCGCTACGAGGTGAACAACCGCTACCGCGACCAGATCGCCGAGGCGGGTCTCATCTTCTCGGGCATCAACCCCGATCTGAACCTCGTCGAGTACGTCGAGCTGCCGCGCGATGTGCACCCGTACTACATCGCGACGCAGGCGCACCCCGAGCTGCGCTCGCGTCCGACGGACGCCAACCCGCTGTTCCGCGGTCTCGTCGGCGCGGCGCTCGAGCGGCACCGCTCGAGCGAGCTGTTCGAGGTCGAGAACGACTGACGTGGCGGAGGAGCTTCTCGCCGACGAGCCCGTCGACGCCACCATCCTCGACAGCGACCTGGTCTACGAGGGCCGGGTCTGGGACGTGCGCAGCGACACCGTCGCGTACGGCGACGGGCAGATCGTGCGCCAGTACGTCGATCATCCCGGTGCGGCCGCGGTCGTGGCGGTGGACGACGAGGGGCGGGTACTGCTGATCCAGCAGTACCGGCACCCGATCCGCCACCGCGACTGGGAGATCCCGGCCGGTCTGCTCGACATGGCCGGCGAGACGCCGCTCGAGACCGCCCGACGCGAGCTCGCCGAGGAGGTCGACCTCGTCGCCTCGTCGTGGGAGCCGCTGGTGAGCATCTTCACCACGCCCGGCGGGAACGACGAGATCGTCCACCTGTTCCTCGCGCGCGGGCTCACCCCCGCGAGCGAGGTGCACGCGCGGGAGGACGAGGAGGCCGACATCCGGCTCGAGTGGCTGCCGCTCGCCGACGCCGTCGCGGGGATCCTCGCGGGGCGGCTGCGCAACGGCATCCTCGCGGTGGGCCTGCTCGCTGCGGCCGAACATCTCCGCCAGGCCGACGCCGAGGGAGCCTGACAAACCCTCCGGAGTTCGCCGGCCGACCGGCAGGACGTGAGACCCTCGTGACAGGAGGCGCCTGACATGCAGATCGCTCGAGCGATGGACTCGTACCTGCGCCACGTCGCGATCGAGCGCGGCCTGTCGGAGAACACCGTCGCGGCGTACCGGCGCGACCTCGGCGGCTACGCCGACTGGCTGCGCGAACAGCACATCGACGACACTGCCGCGGTCACCTCGGTGACTCTGGCCAGCTTCATCGCCGACCGCGCCGCCGCCCAGCCGCCGATGGCCGCATCGTCGCTGGCGCGGCTGCAGTCCTCGGTACGGGGGCTCCACCGCTTCCTCGCCCGTGAGGGCATCGAGCCCGCCGACCCGTCGTCGAACCTGCGCCCGCCGAAGCAGCCGCGAAGGCTGCCCAAGGCGCTCACGATCGAGCAGGTGGAGAGCCTCTTGGATGCCTCGGGGCCCGCGCCGGCGACCGAGGCCGACGCATCCGGCAACGGGGGAGCGGCGGCGGGCGATCTGCTCGGCATGCGCGACCGCGCGCTGCTCGAGCTGCTGTACGCCACCGGTGCGCGGGTGTCGGAGATCGTGCAGCTCGACGTCGACGATGCGGCGCACGGCGACGTGCTCCGCGTGCGCGGCAAGGGATCGAAGGAGCGCATCGTGCCGGTGGGTTCGTACGCGCGCGCGGCCGTCGACGCCTACCTGACCCGCGCGCGGCCCGAGCTCTCGCACCGTGGCCGGTCGACGCCGAAGCTCTTCCTCGGCGCGCGCGGAGCGCCGCTGTCGCGGCAGAGCGCGTGGCTGATCATCCAGTCGGCGGCCGAGCGCGCCCACCTCACCGCGCACGTCTCGCCCCACACCCTGCGGCACTCGTTCGCGACCCACCTCCTGCAGGGCGGCGCTGACGTCCGCGTCGTCCAGGAGCTGCTGGGCCACGCCTCCGTCGCGACGACCCAGATCTACACCTACGTGTCGGTCGATGCGCTGCGCGACGTGTACGCCACATCGCATCCGCGCGCGCGGTGACGCCACGGAGCCGGTTCCGACGAATCCGCACCTGAACAGCGATTTTGCACGGCCGAACGCTGTGCGGTCCTGATGCCCCGGAGCGGATAATGGCCGCATGACCGACGTCGCCGCGCGCGCGGCATCCGGAGCACCTCAGGCCGCAGCTGGGCCCACGCGCCCGGAGGCTCCGCGCGGCGCGCCAGCGACGCGTGGAGGGGGCGTGGGGACCGTTCGCCCGACAGCCTGCCCGCCGACGGCGCTGGCGGTGTTCTGGATCGTCGCGGGGCTCGCCGGCTGGGTCGTCTCGTTCCTGCTCTACCTCGAGTACATCGGCCAGCTCGCGGGAACAGCGCCGCTCATCTCGTGCCAGGTGAGCCCGATCGTCACGTGCGGCCCCAACCTGCTGTCGCCCGGTGGCAACCTGCTCGGCTTCAGCAACTCGATCATCGGGATCGTGCTGTTCCTCGGCCCCATCTACGCCGGCGTGAGCGCCCTGGCCGCTCCGGGCGGGCTCCGCCGGTGGTACTGGCGCGTCTATTCGCTGTTCCTGTTGGGAGCGGTGGCCTTCGTCCACGTCCTCGCGTGGCGCAGCGTCTTCGAGTACGGCTCGCTGTGCCCGTGGTGCATGGTGGTGTGGGTCGTGACGATCCCGCTGTTCTGGTTCACGCTGGGGTGGACCGTCCGCGACGGTGTCTGGGGAAGGATGCCTCGGCTCGGCGCCGCACTCCTGACCTGGGCTCCGCTGATCACCGTGCTGGACTACGCGCTGATCGCAATCGCCGCGCAGGTGCGTCTCGACGTGCTCGGCTCGCTCTGACGGCGGTCCGAGCCGCGCCGTTGCGCGGCCCAGCCCGCCGCGCCGCAGGCGTTCCGGGGCGCGGCGTGACTAGAATCGGTGGACACGAAGCACATAGGCGGGAGCATTGGTGGCGGGCAAGGCACAGGCGGCGACGAAGGCCGCCACGGGGGACACTCCGATCGGACCCACCGGTCGTCCCTATCAGGGCTTCCCCACCCCGCCGAAGCTCGACGGTCACGGTCCCGCCCGCATCATCGCGCTGTGCAACCAGAAGGGCGGCGTCGGCAAGACGACGACCACCATCAACCTCGCCGCCGCCCTGGCCGGCTACGGCCGCAAGGTGCTCGCGGTCGACTTCGACCCGCAGGGCGCGCTGTCGGCAGGTCTCGGCATCCAGACCCACGAGATCCCGACGATCTACGACCTGCTGCTCGACGGCAAGCGCGACCCGCACGAGGTCATCGTGCACACGCGCGTCGACAACCTCGACGTCATCCCGGCGAACATCGACCTCTCGGCGGCCGAGGTGCACCTCGTCAACGAGGTCGCGCGCGAACAGACCCTGTCGCGGGCGCTGCGCAAGCTCACGGGCGACTACGACGTGATCCTCATCGACTGCCAGCCGTCGCTGGGCCTCCTGACGGTCAACGCCCTCACCGCGAGCCACGGTGTCGTCATCCCGCTCGAGTGCGAGTTCTTCGCCCTCCGCGGCGTCGCGATGCTCATCGAGACGATCGACAAGGTGCGCGACCGCCTCAACCCCACCATCACGCTCGACGGCGTGCTCGCCACGATGTACGACGCGCGCACGCTCCACTCGCGCGAGGTGCTCGAGCGCGTGGTCGACGCCTTCGGCGATGACGTCCTCGAGACCGTCATCGGCCGCACCGTCAAGTTCCCGGATGCCTCCGTCTCGGGCATGCCGATCACCGAGTTCGCGCCGGAGCACGCCGCCGCGCAGGCCTACCTGCGGCTGGCGCGGGAGCTGGTCGCCCGTGGCGCCGTCGCCTGACGCTTCGACAGGCTCAGCGACCGGGGGCGGCCCCGCGACCGGGGAAGGCCCCTCGACCGGGGAAGGCCCCGCGACCGGGGAGGGGTTCCGGGTCGCGCTCACCAACTTCGACGGACCGTTCGACCTCCTCCTCACCCTGATCTCGAAGCACGAGCTCGACATCACCGAGGTGTCGCTGTCGCTCGTGACCAACGAGTTCATCGCGTACCTCCGCGAGCTGGGTCCGGGCGAAGAGCTGGACGAGGCATCCGAGTTCCTCGTCGTCGCCGCGACCCTGCTCGACATGAAGGTCGCGGGGCTGCTGCCGCAGGGCGAGCTCGTCGACGCCGAGTCGGTCGCGCTCCTCGAGGCGCGGGATCTGCTGTTCGCGCGACTGCTCCAGTACCGCGCGTTCAAGGAGGTGTCGTCCTGGTTCGAGCGGTGCCTGCGCCGTGAGGCGGTGCGTCACACGCGCTCCGTGCGCCTCGACGAGAAGTACCGCAACGCCGTTCCGGAGCTCGTGTGGTCGCTCAGCGCCGACGACTTCGCCGCGCTCGCGCTGCTGGCGATGACGCCGAAGGAGATCCCGCGCATCGGGTTCGACCACCTTCACGCACCGCTGGTGAGCATCCGCGAGCAGGCTGCGATCGTCGTCACCCTGCTGCGCGACGCCGGATCGCTGACCTTCCGCGAGCTCATCGCGGGCGTCGGCCAGCCGGGTGTGGTGGTCGCCCGGTTCCTCTCCGTACTGGAGCTGTACCGCCACGCCGCCCTGTCCTTCGAACAGCTCGAGCCGCTCGGCGAGCTGACCCTCCGCTGGAGCGCTCAGCGCTGGAGCGACGAGAACCTCGCCACTTTGGGAGCCGACTATGACCGATGATGCTTCGACCGACGGCCCGCCCATCGTGACGGTGACCGATGTGGCGCGGCGGCTGGAGGCGATCCTGCTGATCGTCGAGGAGCCGCAGAGTCTCGTGAGCCTCGCGGCCGCTGTCGGCGCACCGGTGCCCGCGGTGCGCCAGGCGATCGAGACCCTCGTCGACGACTACGACGGCAAGTCCGGCGGCCCGGTGCGCGGGTTCGAGCTCCGCGAGGTCGGCGGCGGCTGGCGTCTCTACGTCCGCGAGGAGCTCGACGACCTCGTCAGCGAGTACGTCGGCGGGCAGGCGCCGTCGCGCCTCTCGCAGGCGGCGCTCGAGACCCTCGCGGTCATCGCCTACAAGCAGCCGGTGACCCGCAGCCAGGTCGCGTCCATCCGTGCCGTCAACGTCGACTCGGTCGTCCGCACGCTGCTCGCGCGCGGGCTCATTACCGAGCTCTTCGCGGATGCCGAGACCGGCGCGATCAACTACGGCACCACCGATGCGCTGCTCGTGCACCTGGGCATCAATTCATTGGACGAACTGCCGCACATCTCGCCGCTGCTGGACGGCGCGGACGAAGTCGGCGACAACCTGGACGAAGGAGTGCGTCGATGACCGGCGGAGCGGGATCGACCGAAGGGGTGCGCCTGCAGAAGGCCCTCGCGAACGCGGGGGTCGCGTCGCGGCGCGTCGCCGAGCAGCTCATCGTCGAGGGGCGCGTGCGCGTGAACGGCACGGTTGTCACCGAGCTCGGCTCGCGCGTCGACCCCGAGAACGACCTCGTCGACGTCGACGGCACGGCCGTCCAGTTCGACCAGTCCAAGCGGTACGTCATGCTCAACAAGCCCACGGGCGTGGTGAGCTCGATGAAGGACGACCGCGGCCGCCCGGACCTCCGCCGCTTCACGAAGGACTGGGACGAGCGCCTGTACAACGTGGGGCGATTGGATGCTGAGACCAGCGGCCTGCTCGTGCTCACGAACGACGGCGAGCTCGCGCACGTGCTCGCGCACCCGTCGTTCGGCGTCACCAAGGTCTACATCGCCAAGGTCGACGGCCGCGTGACGCCGCAGACCATCCAGCAGCTCCTGCGCGGCGTCGACCTGGAGGACGGCCCGATCTCCGCCGACAAGGCGCGGCTGCTGTCGTCCTCGGCCGAGGGCGGTGGCTCGCTCGTCGAGCTCACGCTCCACTCGGGGCGCAACCGCATCGTGCGCCGCATGATGGCCGAGGTCGGGCATCCGGTCGTCGAACTCGTGCGCCGGCAGTTCGGCCCGCTCCACCTGGGAACGCTGCCAGCCGGGCGCGCCCGGGAGTTGACTAAAGTGGAGCGGGGCGCTCTGCTGACTCTTTCGCGCCAAGCCGCAGGTCAACAGGAGGAATAAGTGACAGCGACCTCCCTTGCTCCGCGCGTGCAGGGCACGGTGCGCATCGTCGGTGCCGGCCTTCTCGGCGCGAGCATCGGCCACGCGCTCAGCGCGCGCGGGATCGATGTCGCGCTGGACGACACGTCCCCTTCGCAGCTGCGTCTCGCGATCGACTACGGCGCCGGCCGCCGTGCAGCCGATGACGACGCTCCGTCGCTCGTCGTCGTGGCGGTGCCGCCCGATGTCACGGCCGACGTGATCCAGCGCGAACTCGAGCGCCACCCGCGGGCGGTGGTGACGGACGTCGCGAGCGTCAAGCTCGAGCCGCTGCGCACCCTGCGGGAGCGCGGCGTGGACCTCACGCACTACATCGGCTCGCACCCGCTGGCCGGACGCGAGCGCGGGGGAGCGATCTCCGCCCGCGCCGACATCTTCGTCGGGCGCCCGTGGGTGGTGTGCCGCGACGAGGAGACGCCGTCGTCCGATCTCGCCCTCGTCGAGGGCCTCGCTCTCGACCTCGGTGCGACGCCGATCGAGATGACCCCCGAAGACCACGACCGCGGCGTCGCGCTCGTCTCGCACGTGCCCCAGCTGGTGGCCAGCCTGCTCGCCGGGCGCTTCGTCGACGCGCCCGACGGGTCGCTGCGGCTCGCGGGCCAGGGCGTGCGGGACACGACTCGCATCGCGGCATCCGCTCCCGAGCTCTGGGTGCAGATCCTCGGCGCGAACGCGGCCCCGGTCGTCGACGTGCTCGACCTGATCGCGGCCGACCTCACCGCCGTGGCCGACGCCCTGCGCGAGCCCGACGCTCCGGGTGCACGCCGTGCCGTCGCGGACACGATCCGTCGCGGCAACGACGGTGTCGAGCGCCTGCCCGGCAAGCACGGCCAGAACCGCCGCTTCGAGCAGGTGGTCGTGATGGTCGACGACACCCCCGGTCAGCTCGGACGCCTGTTCGGCGAGCTCGGCGACCTCGACGTGAACGTGGAAGACCTGCGCCTGGAGCATTCGCCCGGCGCCCAGTTCGGCCTCGCCGAGATCAGTGTCGTCCCCAGCGCCGTGCGCCGGGCGATCGACGGTCTCGAATCGCGCGGCTGGAAGATAGCGAGCACCACCAATGACTGACCCCGCGATCACAAGACCAGGCCCCGATCCCGTCGTCGTCGCGATCGACGGCCCCGCCGGAAGCGGCAAGTCCAGCGTCTCGAAGCAGGTCGCCCGCCGTCTCGGCTACGGCTACCTCGACACCGGAGCGGCCTACCGCGCCCTGGCGTGGCACGCCCTCGAGCGCGGCATCGACACGTCGGACGCAGCATCCGTCCTCGACGTCTCAGGTGACTTCGACTACGCGATCTCGCTCGATCCTGACGCGTACTGGGTGCGGGTCGGTACGAGCGACGTGACCGATGCGATCCGCGAGCCCCGCGTGTCGGACGCCGTCAGCGGCGTCGCGCGCGTGCCCGCGGTGCGGCAGTCGGTGAACGCGCTGTTCCGCGCGCTCGTGGCCCGCTCCGGGCGCCCGGGCGTCGTCGTCGAAGGGCGCGACATCACGACGGTCGTCGCCCCCGACGCCCCCGTGCGCATCCTCCTCACGGCCGCGCCGGAGATCCGCGCCGCGCGCCGCAGCGCCGAGGTGACCACGCAGGATGCCGCGACCGTCGCCGCCGCACTCCACCAGCGCGACGCTTCCGACTCCACCGTCGTCGACTTCCTCACCGCCGCACCCGGCGTCGAGGTCGTCGACTCGACCCCTCTCGATTTCGACCAGACCGTGGACGCCGTGCTCGGCGTGATCCAGGCCGCGCTGAGCGCGCCGGCGGTCGACCCCCAGCAGACAGGAGCCTGAGATGGCCGCTGATGACAGCCCCGACTTCGACGAGTTCGAGGTCGGCGACGACAACCTCGCCGAGAATCTCGCGGACCTCGACGACGAGCTCGCCGAGCAGCGGGCCGTCGCCCTGCGCGTCGGCCTCGACGACTACGACCTGGACGACGAGGACGCGGCGCTGCTCGCGGGCATCGTCCGCGGCGAGGACGGCATCGAGTTCCTGCCGGCGCTGCCGGTCGTCGCGATCGTGGGTCGCCCGAACGTCGGCAAGTCCGCGCTGGTGAACCGCATCCTCGGCCGTCGCGAGGCCGTCGTGGAGGACACCCCCGGTGTCACGCGCGACCGCGTCACGTACAAGGCCGAGTGGATGGACCGCCGCTTCACGCTCGTCGACACCGGCGGGTGGGAGCCCGACGCCCGGGGCATCGACCGCTCGGTCGCCGCGCAGGCCGAGGTCGCGATCGACCTGTCGGACGTCGTGCTGTTCGTGGTCGACGCGATGGTCGGCGCCACCGCGACCGACGAGCACGTCGTGCGGCTGCTCCGCAAGGCGAACAAGCCCGTCTTCCTGGTCGCCAACAAGATCGACGACGCTCGCCAGGAGCCGGAGGCCGCGGCGCTCTGGAACCTCGGCCTCGACCAGCCGTGGCCGGTCTCGGCCATCCACGGCCGTGGCGTCGCAGACCTCCTCGACGAGGTCGTGAAGGTCATGCCCGACGTGTCGGCGGTGGCCAAGGCCGAGATCGGCGGCCCGCGCCGCGTCGCGATCCTCGGCCGCCCGAACGTCGGCAAGTCGTCGCTGCTCAACAAGGCCGCCGGCGAGGAGCGCGTCGTCGTCAACGAACTCGCCGGCACCACGCGCGACCCCGTCGACGAGGTCGTCGAACTCGGCGGCAAGCTGTGGCGATTCGTCGACACCGCCGGCATCCGCCGTCGGGTGCACCTGCAGCAGGGCGCCGACTTCTACGCCTCACTGCGCACGTCGGCGGCGCTCGAGAAGGCCGAGGTCGCGATCGTCGTGATCGATGTGACCCAGCCGATCAGCGTGCAGGACCTCAACATCATCGACCTCGTCCTCGAGTCCGGTCGTGCGCTCGTCATCGCGTACAACAAGTGGGACCGCCTCAACGACGACGACATGGACGGCCAGGACCGCCGCCGCTACCTCGAGCGCGAGATCGAGCAGGACCTCGCCCACGTCCAGTGGGCGCCCCGCGTGAACATCTCGGCCCGCACCGGCCGCCACCTCGACAAGCTCGTGCCGGCGCTCGAGACGGCCCTCGAGTCGTGGGATCAGCGCATCCCCACGGGCAAGTTCAACGCGTTCCTCACCGAGCTCATCGCCGAGCACCCGCACCCGCTGCGCGGTGGGAAGCAGCCGCGCATCCTGTTCGGCACGCAGGCGTCGACGCGCCCGCCGACCTTCGTGCTGTTCACTACCGGCTTCCTCGACCCGGGCTACCGCCGCTTCATCCAGCGACGCCTGCGCGAGCTGTACGGCTTCGAGGGCTCGCCGATCGTGATCAACATGCGCGTGCGCGAGCGTCGCCAGCGCTGACGTGGAGTCATGTGGATGACGGATGCCTCGGCCCGAGGCGTCCGTCATTCCTCATGCGCGCTCGCCGTGACGGTAGAGTGCCGGGCGCACCATCGCGGTCGCGTCGGGCTCGGCGAAGCCGAACTGCCGGTAGAGGCCGTGTGCGTCGCCGGTGAACAGCGTCCAGCGCATGTCGGCGCCGGGGCCGTCGTCGATCATGAGGCGGATCAGGCGCTTGCCGAGTCCGTGCCCGCGGTGCGCGTCGACGACGAAGACATCGGCGAGGTACGCGAAACCGACTCCGTCCGAGACGGCGCGCGCGAAGCCCACCAGCTCGCCGGTCGGGCGGTGGTAGGCGGCGACCACCCGCCAGGCGTTGTCGAGCTGCGTCTCGACCTGCTCGCGCGTGCGCCAGCCTCCCCAGTACGCCTCGGTCGAAAGCCACGCCCACACGGCGTCTCGCTGGATGCGGGTCGGGTCGTCGTCGAGGTCGTAGAGATCGTCGGGCATCCGGCCATTCTGGCGGACTCGCGGGTGGTGGTCACGCGAGGTCACGCCGGCCGCCTGCAGCGCCGGGTGTGACAGGCTGGCAGGGTGACGATCGAGCCTCCCGCCCCCGGTGAGCTGCGGCGTCCACACGGACCCCGCGACCCGGGCGACGCGTGGGTCGTGGCGCCGACAGGGGAGCGGTACTGGGGCCGGTTCGGGGCCGCAGGTCTCCTCGCAGTCGACGCGGAGCGGGGCGTGCTGCTGCAGCACCGGGTCTCGTGGAGCCACTTCGGCGACACCTGGGCACTGCCCGGCGGCGCGCGCCACGAGGGCGAGTCGGCCTGCGACGGCGCACTGCGCGAAGCCGCCGAAGAGGCCGGCGTGCCGGATGCCGCGGTGCAGCCCCGCGTGCTCAGCGTCTTCGATCCCGGCTACTGGAGCTACACCACCGTCGTGGGCGACGTGGTGGTGCCGTTCGAGCCCACCATCAGCGACCCCGAGAGCCGCGAGCTCGCCTGGGTGCCCGTCGACGAGGTCACGCGCTACCCGCTGCACCCCGGCTTCGCGGCCTCGTGGGAGAAGCTGCGCGGCCTGCTCAGCGTGCGGCCGGCGGTCGTCGTCGACATCGCGAACGTGATGGGCTCGGTGCCCGACGGCTGGTGGCGCGACCGCCCCGGCGCGGCGTCCCGCCTGATCGCGCGGATCGCCGACCTCGCCGCGCACGGTGTGCCGGCATCCGCGCTGGAGCTGCCCGAGCAGACCTGGTACCCCGAGTGGACCGCGGTCGTCGAGGGGCAGGCGCGCGGGGTGGACGGTGCCACGGGTGTCGAGGTGGTGCGGGCCGAGGCATCCGGTGACGACGCCGTCGTCGCTGCCGTGCAACGGGAGCTCGCCGAGGGACGTACGGTGACGGTGGTCACGAGCGATCGCGGGCTCGCCGAGCGGGCGACGGATGCCGGAGCCGCCGTCCGCGGCGCGCGCTGGCTGCTCGACCTGCTCGAGGGCTGAGACCCGCACGGCGAACGGCGGCGTCCTTGCGGGGCCGGCCGGATCGGCGGTACCGTTCCGGCAATATCCGAGGGGTGGCGGCGCCGACCTGAGGCCGGCACGCGACCGAGGTGGGAGCGGCATGAACTCCTCCAGCGACCTCGACGCCGGCCGTGCGGCTGTCGCCGACCGGCGTTGGGCGGATGCCTGGGAACTGCTCGCCCGCGTCGATGCCCGCGACGGTCTCGGTGGGTCCGATCTGGAGCTGCTCGCGACCGCCGCACTCCTCCGCGGAGAAGCGCAGGCCAGCATCGACGCGCTTTCGCGCGCGTACGCGGCGCACCTCAGCGCCGGGGACACCGCTGGCGCCGCGCGCTCGGCGGGATGGCTCGCGCTGAACCTGATCGAACAAGGGGACTTCACCAACAGCGTGCTGTGGGCGGCGCGCGCGATGCGGATCGTCAACGCCATGCCAGAACCCGGCGCGCTGGCCGGATTCGTCCGGATGGCCCCTGCCGTCGGTCAGCTCGGCAGCGGGAACAACGCCGAAGCGGTGCATGCGTTCGAGGAGGTCCTTGCGATCGCCGAGTGCGAGGCCGACCGCGAACTGGCGACGCTCGCCAGACTCGGCCTGGGGAAGTCTCTCATCGAGTCCGGCGCCGTCTCCGAGGGACTCGGACGCCTCGATCAGGCCATGACCTCCATCGCGGCCGGCGATGTGGCCCCGCTGCCGACCGGCGTGATCGTCTGCGGCGCGGTCTCCGACGCCATCCTGGCCTTCGACCTGGACCGCGCGGCCGCGTGGACGGGTGTGCTGGGGCGGTGGTGCATCGAGCAGCCGCAGCTCATCGCGTTCAGCGGGCAGTATCGCGCACTGGAGGCCGGACTTCTGCTGGTCCGGGGGGCCTGGACGGAGGCGTCGGCAGCCGTGGAGCTCGCCCTCTCGCGATTCCGCGCGGGCGACTACCGAGCGATCTGGGGTGCGCCCTATCAGCACGCGGAGCTCTCGCGCCTGCGCGGTGCGTTCCACTCCGCCGAGGAGTCCTACCGACGCGCCGGCGAATCGGGATGGGAACCGCAGCCGGGTCTCTCGCTGCTCCACCTCGCGCTCGGTCGCGCGCGGCGCGCGCAGGACGAGATCCGGCGAAGCGCCGCGGGTGCCGACCCGCTCACCCGGCGGTACCTGCTTCCTGCCGTCGCCGAGGTCGAGATCGCTGCGGGAGATCACGATGCTGCTCGCCGCGCGGTCGAAGAGCTGCGCGACGCGAGCGGGACCTCCGCCACGCCGATGCTCGACGCCACGATCGCCGCCACCGACGCGAGGGTGCTGCTCGCCGAAGGCCGCACGGCCGACGCGCTGGACGCGGCCCGCACCGCCGTGCGGGCCTGGGACCTGGTCGGGGCGCCCTATGAGGCTGCGCGGAGCCGCGTACTCGCCGGACGCGCCTTGCACACGATCGGCGAGGCGGAGGCGGCGCACGAAGAGTTCGATGCTGCCCGCACGGTGTTCCTCGCGCTCGGCGCGGAACCCGCCGTCGCCGAACTGGCCGCTGTGATGGGCGACCGTCGCGCCGGCGCGCTCACAGCTCGCGAACTGGAGGTGCTTCGGCTCGTGTCGACGGGCCTCACCAATCGAAGGATCGGCGAAAGGCTCTCCCTGAGCGAGAAGACGGTCGCGCGTCACCTCGCCAACATCTTTGGCAAGCTCGGTATCACGTCCCGAGCGGCTGCGACGGCCTACGCGTACGAGAACGGCCTGGTCTGACAGGGCGCCGCCTCTACACAGAATTACCCACGGGCAGCATCCGTCGAAGATGCGCTCTTCGGCCGACGCGGCACCCGGGCGCCCGCGCCTACCGTATGGCCATGGACATCCCGCTGATCGCCGGCACGGCTTCGACCGTCGTGTTCGCGGTCAGCAACCTGCCGATGCTCGGCAAGGCGCTGCGCACTCGTGACGTCTCGTCGTACAGCCTGCCGAGCATCGCGATGATCAACGCGGCGAATGCGGTCTACTCGCTCTACGTGTTCAGTCTTCCTCCGGGCCCGATCTGGGCGCTGCACACCTTCTACCTGATCTCGTGCGCGATCATGCTGGTGCTGTGCCTCGCGCAACGGCGCGCGGCGACACGGCGGCGCGCGCTCGACGACACCATTGCTGCGGATGGGCCCGTCAGTGATCTTCGCGGCCACGCAGGCGGTCGATCTCGCGGCGCTCGCGCTTGGTGGGGCGGCCCGCGCCTCGGTCGCGCTGCGCCATGATCGGCGTGGGGTCGCGCGGGGGAGTGCGATCCTCCATCGCTGCCGCGACCAGGGGTGCGCCGACGCGCTTGGAGATCGGCTGACGCACGACCAGCATGCGATCGAACCCGTCGATCCGCACCCGCACCTCGTCACCGGGCTTCACAGCCTGCGCCGCCTTCACCCGTTCTCCGCCCACGCGCACGTGCCCGGCGCGGCAGGCCGTCGTCGCGGCCGAGCGGGTCTTGTAGATCCGCACGGCCCAGAGCCAGGCGTCGACGCGCACGGACGTGCCCGGGGCCGCAGCATCCATCAGGGGATCACCGCCGGTGTCGGCGCCGTCTGCCGCGCCCGCACGCTCACCAGGACGCCCGCTGCGATGAGCCCCTGGCCGAGGCAGTAGGTGAGCATGACGAGCGGGCTCGTCCAGTCGGGCATGGCGTCGGGCGTGAAGAGGCGGAACGCCAGCACCGAGTCCGACGCGAGGAAGAACACCCCGCCCCACACGATGAGCGGATGGCAGCGGGACGCCGCGAACGCCGTGCCGCCGAGCACCAGTCCGTAGATCGCCACGGCGATGGCGAGTCCGCCGAGGTGGGGCCACAGCACGGCGAGGAGCACCACCCACCACACGGCGTACACGGCGGCCCAGAGGGGGACGCGGCGCACGGCGAGCCGCTGCCAGAACAGCCAGATGTAGCAGAGGTGCGCGAGGCCGAAGAAGAGCAGCATCATCGGCACGGTCGGCAGCCACGGGACGAAGGTGCCGGCGCCGTCGCCGAGCCACGAGAGCACGATCGCGACGACCAGCAGGGTGTGGGTGGGCGTCCAGCGGGAGCCCCACGCGCCCCAGACGACCGCGAGCCCGAGAAGCGGCATCAGGGCCAGCTTGGTGGGCGCGGCGACGGCATCGGAGCCGACCGCGAGCGCCGAAACATGCACGATCGACACCGCGATGTACGGCACGAACCCGATCCAGAGCCGACGCATGATCCTCCTCGAGACGCAGGGCAACCATAATCGTCGCATGACCGATGTGCTGGCTCGGATGGGCCTCGTCCGGATGTCCGCACGCGATACCGGTGCGTCGCACCGCGTGTCGACGCCGCTGGAGCTGCTGTTCGACCTCGTCTTCGTCGTCGCGGTGTCGCAGGCGTCGCAGAACCTGCACCACCTCATCAGCGAGGACCACGTCGGCCAGGGCGTGCTCGCCTACCTGATGGTGTTCTTCGCGATCTGGTGGGCGTGGATGAACTTCACGTGGTTCGCTTCGGCGTTCGACACCGACGACTGGCTCTACCGCGTCCTCACGATCGTCCAGATGGGCGGCGTGCTCGTGCTCGCAGCGGGCGTGCACGACGCGATGGTGGAGTTCGACTTCCTCGTGGTGACGTGGGGCTACGTCATCATGCGGTTGGCGATGGTGGCGCAGTGGCTGCGGGCCGCGGCATCCGATCCCGACTCCCGCCAGACCGCGCTGCGCATGGCGGCCGGGGTGAGCGTGGTCCAGGTGCTGTGGGTCGCCCGCATCTACCTGCTGGACGACGTGGCCCAGTTCTGGACGTTCTTCGTCCTCGTCGTGCTCGAGCTGCTGGTGCCGGTATGGGGCGAGGCGTCGGGGCGCACGGCATGGCACCCCCACCACATCGCCGAGCGGTACGGGCTGTTCACCCTCCTGCTGCTCGGCGAGAGCCTGCTCGCCTCGGCGAATGCGATCATCGACGCACTCGGCGAGGGGGAGCACGTTCCGGAGCTCGTGACGCTTGCGATCTCGGGCATCGTCGTCACCGCCGGCATCTGGTGGGTCTACTTCTCGCGCGAGCAGCAGCACCGGCTCGAAGGCAGGAAGTCCGCCTTCCGCTTCGGGTACCTGCACTACGTGATCTTCGCGGCCGTCGGTGCGGTGTCGGCCGGTGTCGAGGTCGAGATCGACGAGATCACCGGCCACACCGAGATCCCGCACGCGATCGCCGGCCTCGCGCTGACCCTCCCGATCGCCATCGTGGTGGCGGGATCGTGGGTCGTGCTGCTGCGTGCGTCACTGTCGCGATGGGCGTCGGCGGCCGTGCTCACAGGGGCGGTGCTGATCGCGCTGGCGGGCGTGCTGCCGTCGGGCGAGTATGTCGCCGCCGCGGCGCTCCTGGTGGGCGTCGTCGTCGTGCTCGAGGTCGATCGCGTTCGTCGGGAGTCGACGCCGGTGCACTGAGGTCTCGGGGTTTACTCCGCGAGGTCGAGCGAGACGATCGCGAGGTGCGGCTTCGGTCGCGCCACTTCGCGGAACCCGGCCTCTTCGAACGTCGACAGCACGCCGTGGAACAGGTCGTTGACGGGGATCTTCTTGCCCGCATCGAGGTCGAGCGGGTACGCCTCGATCACGCGGGCGCCGCTCGTGCGTGCGTAATCGATCGCCGCGTCGAGGAGCTTCGCGTTGAGTCCCTGCTGACGATGCTCCTTGCGCACGACGAAGCAGCTGACCGACCACACCGAGTCGTCGTCCCAGGGCTCCTGCGAGGCATCGGTGAAGTTGCGCGTGCGCCCGATCCGCACCTGCTTCGTGCGCGGTCCGATCCGCACCCAGCCGGCCGCTTCACCGTCGACGTACGCGATGAGGGCGGGAGGGGGACCCGCGTCCATCTCGTCGCGCAGCATCCCTTCGCGCCGCTCCTGCGAGGTCTTCTGCCACTCGGCGTTCGTGATCATCCACCACTGGCACTGGCAGCCGTGCCCGTCACCACCGCCGCTCAGCGCGTGCTGCGCGTCGGCGAAGCGATCTGCGGTGGCCGGTTCGATGGTGATGTTCGCCATGTCGCGACGCTATTGCGCCCCACCGACATGGGCAAGCGATCGACGGATGCCACGCCCGGGCGTCCCTCGGTTCGCGAGGCCTCCGCGGAGCGGGTAGGATGGGGGAGTTGTCCACGCGCAAGCGGGGGCTAACGGGATGTGGCGCAGCTTGGTAGCGCACTTGACTGGGGGTCAAGGGGTCGCAGGTTCAAATCCTGTCATCCCGACCAATCGAAAGAGGGTCGGCCGAAAGGCCGACCCTCTTTCGTCTCTCCTACGAGCGGATCGAGCGTCGCCGCCGCGCGTATGCGGCCATCGCTGCGCCCACGAGGAGGAGGAGCCCTGCGGCCACGAGCGCCGCGGACGGATCCGCACCGGTCGGCGGCAGGCCTCCAGTGGAGGGCGGAGTCGACGCCGGGGGCGTCGGTGGAGGCGTCGTGACCGGCGCCGCCGCGACGACCACGACGATCGTCAGCGCCTCGCCGGTACCGCCGTCCTTGTCGGTCGACGTCAGGGACGCCGTGTACGTGCCGGCCGCCGCATAGGTGTGCGTGACTGGCGGATCCGCCGGGCCGACGACCGTCAGGACCGGCGAGCCGTCGCCCCAGTCGACCGTGTACGTGAAGTCCGCGGCCATGTCGGCGGACGACGGATCGTCCGCCCCGACCTTGATCGTGAACGGTGATCCGGCTGTCGCGGTCAGGGCGCCGGTCACGACGGTGTCCGGTGCCGTGTTGACGACGGCCAGGCTGGTGGTGGAGGTGCTCTGCTGCGAACCGAGCGTCACGCGAAGGGCGACGGTGTGGTTCGACGGGCCGTCGTCGATGCCCAGCGCCTCGAGCTGATCCCAGGTCAGCGTGGGCGTCAGGCCGCTCGCGTCGCTGTAGTCGCCGTCCGCGTCGAGGTCCCACTCGTATGTGGCTCCGGGGCTGGACCCGGTGCCGTCCAGGGCCAGGCTCTCTCCCTCGGCCACCGAGTACGGTCCGCCCGCCACCGAGACCGCGGGGGTCAGCACGACCTGATCCAGGTTGCCGCTGCTGGTGGCGTAGGCCGCCGTTCCGGAGTAAGTCGCGGTGAGGGGATGCGTGCCGGCGGGCAACGCGCTGGTGGTGAGCGTCGCTGTGCCGTTCGCGTCGAGCGCGACGGCGCCGCCGAGCGGGCTGCCGGCGTCGGCGAACGAGATCATTCCGGCGGTGACGGGTGATCCGCCGGCCGTCACCGTCGCGGTGAACGTCACGGCTTGGCCGACGAGTGAGGGGTTCAGGCTAGACGTGATGGCCGTCGTCGTCGAAGCGAGACCGACCACCTGATCCACGCTCGCGCTGCTCGTGGCGTACGCCGGCGTTCCCGAGTAGGTCGCAGTGAGGGCATGCGTGCCCACACCGAGCGCGCTCGTGGTGAACGTCGCCATCCCGTTGGCGTCGACGGGGACGTTCGAAGCGAGCGGCGTGGCTCCGTCGGTGAACGAGACGGTCCCGCCGGTGACGGGCGAGCCGCCGGACGTGACGGTCGCGGTGAACGTCACGGAGTCGCCGAAGAAGGAGGGGTTCACGCTCGAGGTGAGCGCCGTCGCGGTTGCGCTCACGGTCGCGACCGTAAGGCACCACCCGCCGCTGATCGACCCGGCGTCGCCGCCCGCGTCGTCCACCACCCACAGGCTCCAGACGCCGTTCCCGTTGCCGCCGTTGAACGTCGCCAGGGTGGTCGCCGCGCTGATGGCCGGAGCGGGCGCGGGGAACGCAGCATCCGTCCCCTCCGTGTCGAGGTCGCTCGCTCGGAACGTGCCCGAGACGAGCGGCGCAGGCACCGAACCGGCGGCGGCGTCGTCGAAGACGACGGTCGCGCCGCTCACGGGTGTGGTGCCACCGGCGTCGCTCATCAGCAGGAGGTTGGTAGCGGGTGTGGGGCCGGACAGCATGACGTCGAGGTCGATCGGCGCGGTGTGCGAGATCCCATTGAGGGTCGCAGTGACCTTCGTGACCGGACCGGCGAGCCCTGACACGGTGATGTTCGACGGATAGGGAGCGGATGCTCCTTCCTGAGGAACCGTCAACGCCCCCGGGTTGCAGAAGGTGTTCCCGGTGACGACGGTCGTGTTGTCGACCCGCTGCGACACCGAGCCGTTGCTCCCCAGGAATCCGGTGCTCCCCGCGTACGTCGCGAGGATCGCGTGGGTGCCCTCGGCGAGGGCGCTGGTGGTGACGGACGCCTGCCCCGAGGCGTTGAGTGCGACGGGGGCGCCGAGGGCGGCGTTGTCCGCAGTGAAGGCGACGCTCCCCGTCGTCACCGGGTTGCCGCCGGCGGTGACCGTCGCGGTGAAGGTCACCGGGTCGCCGGTCGTCGACGGTGTGCCCGACGTGGTCACCGTGGTCGTCGTCGCCACCGCGGCCTGCTCGGTCGTGATGACCAGGCTCCATCCGCCTGCCATCGTTCCCAGATCTCCCGACGTGTCGTCGACGATGAACAGCTGCCAGGTGCCGTTGGGGGCGATGCCGGTGAACGCTCCCGCGAGAGTCGTCTGCGCGGATGGTGCGGGCGCGGGCGCCGGGAAGGCGTCTCCGCTGCCGTTGTTGCTCGGACGATATGAACCGGTCGGCACGCTGCCGCTCGGCACGACATCGGCGGCGGAATCGTCGAAGGTGAGCGTCGCGTTGCTCGACGTCGTCAGCGTGTTCGGCGCGCCGACGTCGGACATCACGACCAGGTTCTGCCCGGTGGGCGCGACGACCAGCGCGTCCACGTCGTTCAGCGCCCCGTGCGTGAGGCCGTGGAAGACCACCTGAACCTTCGTGACGAGCCCCGCCAACCCCGACACCGTGATGTTCGACGGGTAAGGGTTCGCGGGACCGGTCTGGTTCGCCGATCCCGCCGCGGGTATCGCGATCGACGCCGTGTTGCTGAACGTCGTCGGTCCGTCCGCGTGCGCGAGCGACGGCGCGGCGACGGCGCCGAGCAGCGCAAGAGCGATGGAGACGGATGCTGCGATCCCACGTCGCGGGAACCGTGAGCGTGAGGTCTCGCCTCGCCGCGACTCGGATCTGACCATGCTCTGCACCCCTTCGTCGGGATCCGGTGCGCTGGACCGCCGTGGGGCGAGGGTCACGGACACAGGGCTTGACGGCACCCTATGACCGGCATGGTCCGCTTGTACAGGTCCGCCCCCGACTCGACGGAGCGGGGCCGAGGCGTCAGCCCGCGTGCGTCAACACCCGCACAGCGCTGTTCACCCGCGCGCCGGGCGTCGACTCGTCGATGTTGATCACGACGGGCTGGTGCTCGAGCACCTCTTCGCGCTCGTACTGCGCGTACGACATCACGATGACGACGTCGCCGGTGTGGACGAGGCGCGCCGCGGCGCCGTTGATCTGCATCACGCCGGTGCCGCGCTCGCCGGCGATCGTGTAGGTCTCGAAGCGCGCGCCGTTGTTGACGTCGACCACGTGCACCTGCTCGTGCTCGACGATGTCGGCGAGATCCAGCAGATCGGCGTCGATCGTGATCGAGCCGACGTAGTTCAGGTCGCTGCCGGTGACGGTGGCGCGGTGGATCTTGGACTTCAGCAGGGTGCGACGCAAGAGAAACTCCGGGGGATAGTGGATCGAGTCCATAATACGGCCGCCCCTGACCCGAATCGTGGTCCTGTGCGCGCCCCAGGTAGTCTGGACCCGATGGGGAACACTCGTGCCGAGGCGGCATATCTGCGGGCTCTCGCGGCGTTCCGAACCCCCACCCTCGATCTGCTCCACGGTCGCTACGCGCCCTTCGTGGTCGCGGCCCTCTCCATCGTGTTCACGGTCGATCGCCCGTCGGTCGAGATCTCCGACGCGCACGCCGAGGTCGCCGAGATTCTCGACGAACTCCGCGCCGCGGGCTACGACGAGGGCGATCGCACGCTCCCGGTCGGCACCGCCCGCGAGATCTGCCGCTACTGGGTGCGGGTCGGATGGCTCGTGCCACAGATCGACGGCGACGCCGAGGTGTACCGCCTGACCGCGCACGCGGTGGGCGCGCTCGAGATCACCGGGCGCACCGCCGGAGGCCGGACGCGCGTGTCGAACTCGCGCGTCCGCACTCTGCTGGAGGCGGTCGAGCGCCTCTCCGATCACGCCGAGACGGATCCCGCCGTCCGGATGGCCCGCCTCATCCAGGAGCGTGACGCGCTCGACGCCGAGATCGCCCGCCTCGAGCTCGGCCAGTCCGAGCCGATCGACGACGAGCAGCTCCTCGAAGAGGCGGAGAACGTGCTGCACCTGGCGCGCGAGCTGCCGGCGGACTTCACGCGCGTCGCCGAATCCATCAAGGCCATGCAGCGCGACGTCGTCGCCGACCTGCGTCGTGACGTCCGCCCGACCGGCGAGGTGCTGCGCGAATACCTTCAGCGCGGGCAGCACGTCATGCAGTCCACCGTCGAGGGCCGCGCCTTCGCGGGCGCGCTGCGCCTCATCGGCGACCCGGAACGCATCGACAGCCTCACCGAGCAGCTCCACACGCTGCTCGCCCAGCCGTTCACTCGCCTCATGGACGGCGAACAGCGCAAGGAGCTGGACGCCATCGGCCGCCGCGTCGAGCTCGGCGTCGAGGAGGTGCTCACCGCGCAGCGCCGCGCCTCGCGCGTCATCACCGGACAGGTCCGCACCCACGACCCGATCCGCGACCGTCAGGTCGACGATCTGCTCCGCGACGTCATGTCGGGTCTGCAGACGTGGACCCGCAGTTCGTCCTCCGATGCACTCGTCGAGCCGCTGCGCAGCCTTCCGATGGCCGACGTCGGCCATCTGCGGCAGTCGGTGAGCGACATCCGCCCTCCTGGCGCGCCCGCTCCGCTCACCACCTCGGACGAGGACGCGGAATTCACGGATGCTGACACCCGCGCGTGGGGAGGACCCCGGTACGCCGAGCTCGAGGCCTACGTCGCCGGCCTCGGCGACGCGTTCGATCTGGCCGACGCGTTCCAGAGCGCGGATGACGAAGCCCGACGGCCGGTGGACCTCGTGGGCCTCCTCGAGATCGCCCACCGCAACGGCATGAGTGAGGGCGACGAGGTGTCCGTCGTCGAAGCCCTGCGCCCCGACGGGACGACGCGCCGGTTCGCGTTCGGATCCGTGACCGCCCGCACTGCGAAGGAGCACGACGATGACTGAGACCGCCACGCAGGCCGATCTCGACGCCGGCGATGTCGATGCCACCGACATCGCCATCGAGGAGGCCGCCGCGAGCGACGCGTTCATCGCACCCGCTTCGATGGAGGACGACCTCGACGAGCTCTTCCCCGGCGACCGCGGGGTCCTCGACGCCGCAGTGCGGCGCGTGTTCGTACATGTGCTGCAGCGGCGGTTCCTGCTGGCGGACCGCAACCGCGACGAGTGGACGGTGCTGCTCGACAACCAGCAGCTCATCGAGTCGCGTCTCAACGATCTCTTCGTGCGCCTCGTGGTCGACCACGACCGCGGCGTCGCCTACAAGCAGCAGGTGCGTTCCGACGAGTTCGAGATGCCGATCCTGCTCCGGGATGCCGCGTACACGCGCTCCGAGACGCTCGTGCTCGTGCACCTGCGCACCGTCTATCAGCGCGAGTCCGCGGCGGGCGAGCCGGCAGCCCGCGTCGACATCGAGGACGTCGAGCAGACGGTCATGAGCTACTTCGTGGACGCCGACGGCGACACCGCTCGCCGGCAGCGCTCGATCCGCAAGGCGATGGATCGGCTCGCGCGCGACGGGATCGTCGACGAGGAGACCACCGGCCGGTTCCGCATCAGCCCGCTCGTCGAGATCGTGCTGAGCGCCGAGAAGCTGCGCGAGCTGCGCGACTGGCTGCGCACGCAGTCTGATCCGGCGCGCGCAGAAGGCGCAGCATCCGTCGCCGCCGTCGATGTGTTCGACGAGGCCGAGGAAGACGACCTCGAGGAGAACGCGCTGTGACGATGCTCGACACGCTGTTCGGGCTGATCCCGGCGGCATCGCGCGGGCAGCAGTGGCTCGCCGAGGACCTGCAGCTCGTCAACTGGGGTGGCTACGACGGCGCGCACCGCGTGCGGTTCTCGCCTGAGGCGACCCTGCTGTGCGGCGGGTCGGGCTCGGGCAAGTCGACGCTGATGGACGCGTACATCGCGCTCATGATGCCCCACACGACGCCGTTCAACGGCGCGTCGAACGGGGGAGTGACGGGGCGTCCGCGCGGCGACGAGCAGCGCAACATCCTCTCCTACGGACGCGGCAAGCTCGACGAGTCGCGCACCGAGGAGGGCACGAAGATGCGTGTGCTCCGCGGCGACGGCGAAGACACGTGGACCGCCGTCGCGATGACGTGGATCGACCACGACGGCTCCCGCTTCACCGCGGTGCGCGCGTGGTACATCCCGGCCGGCGCTCGCGTGCTCGAAGACACCGTGCGCGTCCGCGCGACGACGGACCGGGCGTTCGACGTCAGCTCGCTGCAGGAGGCCGCGGCGCTGCGCCTCTCCGACCTCGCGATCCGCAACGCCGGACTCGACCCCGTCGGAACAGATCGCGAGTTCTCGGCGCGGCTGCACGCGGTGCTCGGGATCGGCGCCGCGGGCGCGGGAGGCAAGGCGATGAGCCTGCTCGCCCGCATCCAGGCCGGCCAGCAGATCACGACGGTGGACGACCTGTACAAGCGCCTCGTGCTCGAAGAGCCCGAGACGATGACCACTGCAGACGCCGTCGTCGCGCACTTCGACGGCCTCGAGAGCACGCGCACGCGCATGCTGACGGCGCGCCAGCAGGTGAGCGCGCTCGAGCCCATCCGCGAGCTGCGCGAGAAGATCGCGGTGGCGCTCGAGCGCGTGCGGCTCATCGACGAGGTCGGCGAGTTCTCCGACCCGGCCTCGCTGGCGACGCTCTGGCGCGCCGATCGGCGACTGGGCATGCTGCGCGAGGTCGAGACCGAGCTGCGCGACCGCAAGAATGCGGCCGACACCACGCTTCGTGAGAAGCGTGCGCTGGCCGACGCCGCTGAGGCGGAGCGCGACGGGCTCGTCGAGGTGCTGCGGCTCTCGGGCGGCGATCGCCTCGAGACCGCACAGCGGGAACTGCGCGAAGTCGAGCGGCGGCTGACCGCGACGCAGAGCCGGCGCGTGGGGTTCGACGCAGACCTGCGTGCGATCGGCGAGGACGCGGCCTCGCAGGCCGAGTTCGCGGAGCTGATGGACCGCGCCCGCGAGAGCCTCGCCGACCGCGATGCGAAGGGTGGGGTGCGGGCCGCGTACGCCGAGGCGATCTCGGCGGAGAAGTCCGCGGCCCGCGAGATCGCTGAGCTGGAGGCCGAGGTGCGGCGGGCGACCGGGCTGCAGGGCAACATCCCGCGGGCGCTGCACGAATCGCGCGAGCTCGTGGCGCGCGCGGCCGGCATCGAGGTCGAGGACCTGCCCTTCGTCGGCGAGCTCGTCGAGGTGCGCACGGAGTTCGAGCCGTGGCGCGAGGCCTTCAACCTCGCCCTGGGCGGTTTCGCGACGACCCTTCTCATCGACGTGGATCATCTCGGGCGATTCCGCACGGCGATCGACGCGGTGCGGACGCCGGTGCGCCTGCGCTACGAGGGGGTTCACGCCGGACTCGACGAGGCGGATCTGCGCGACACGAACACGTTGCCCGGTCGCCTGGACTACCAGAGCACGCCGTTCACGGGCTGGCTGCAGGAGCGTCTCGCCGACCGCTTCGGCTTCGTGTGCGTCGACTCCGCCACCGGCCTGTCGCAGCACCGCATGGCGCTCACGATCACCGGTCAGATGTCGCAGGGCAGTCGTGGTGCGCACGGCGGCCACGGCCGCGAGAACGTGCTCGGATTCTCGAACGACCGGCGCCTCGCCGACCTCGCGCGGCAGCTCGACGCCGCCCGCGCGAGGCTCGAGCACGCCGCCGAGGACCGCAAGCGGGCGGATGCCGCGCTCGACGCCGTCGACGCTCGCTTCGCGGTATACGCCAAGGTCCGCGATCTCACCTGGGAACAGGTCGACGTCGCCGCCGTTACGGCCGAGCGGGACCGTTGGCTCGCCGTGCAGGACGACGTGACGGCATCCAATCCGGAGATCGCCCGCGTGCAGGGGCAGATCGCCGCCGCGAAGGGCAAGGCTGCGCGCCTGCGCGAAGAGATCGCGCGCACCACGGTCGAGCGCGAGCAGATCGAGTCGCAGTGGAGCGACGTCATCGACGACGTCGACGCGGACCAGACGGTGATCGATGCCGCGGAAGACGCGGGACGGATGCTGCGCCCCGAGCAGGTCGCGTTCCTCGACGACCGTTTCAGCCTGACCGATACGTCGCGGCCCGCGAGCGCCTCGGACGCGCTGGCCGGTTTCGTCGCCGCGCTCACGACCGCCGCGCAGCGGCTGACCGAGGACCGCCGCGCTGCTGCGGACTCGCTCGAGCAGCAGCGCGACAGCGTGCGCCGGATCATGGTGAGCTTCCTTGAGCGCTGGCCGAATCCGAACCTGCTGCCCGACCCGGATGAGTCCGTCGACGACTTCGAGCGCATCCTGGAGGCGCTCAGGACGAGCGGGCTGCACGAGCTCGAGGCCGAATGGCGCGACAGCCTGCTGAAGCTGTCGGGCAACGACCTCACGAACCTGGACTCGACGTTGAGCCGCTCGATCCGCGAGATCCGCGATCGCATCGAGCCGATCAACCAGATCATGCAGGACCTGCCGTTCTACGACGACGACCACCGGCTGCAGATCACGACGCGCGAGAACCAGTCCGAGGCGCGCCGCCGCTTCCGCCGCGAACTGCGCGAGGTGCGTGCGCTCATCGAGGCGGCGTCGTCCGACGATGAGCGCGAGCAGGTGTATCGGCGGATGTCGAAGCTGATCGGCCACATGCGACGGTCGGCACCCGACTTCGGTGACCTGATCGATGTGCGCAACCACGTGCGGGTGAGCGCGGAGCGCGTCGACGCCGCGACCAAGCAGCACGTCGCCTTGTACGACCACATCGGAGAGAAGTCCGGCGGCGAGTCGCAGGAGCTCATCGCGTTCATCGTCGGTGCGGCCCTCCGCTATCAGCTCGGTGATGCCGGTGCGGTGCGTCCGCGCTACGCCCCGGTGTTCATGGACGAGGCGCTGATCAAGGCCGACGCCCACTTCACCAAGCGCGCGATCGGCGCGTGGCGCGGCCTCGGCTTCCAGCTCGTGATCGGTGCGCCGAACGACAAGTACAGCGCCATCGAGCCGCACGTCGATGTCGAGTACGACATCCTCAAGGACACCCGCGGCCGCTCGTGGGCGAAGCCCAAGGTCGGCATGCCGGCACTCTAGGAACCGGCGGTGCCGAGCGGCACGGTCACCACACCCGATGCCCCGTCGACGGTCACGTCGACCCCGGTCGTGATCGTCTCTGTGGCACGCGGCACACCGACGACCGCGGGGATGCCGTACTCCCGCGCGACGACGGCGCCGTGGCTGTTCGCGCCACCCATCTCCATGACGAGTCCGCCCGCGGTGAGGAACAGCGGAGTCCAGCCTGGATCGGTCGAGGGGGCGACGAGGATCTCGCCGGGTTCGAGACGCGCCCCGACGGGGTCGAGGATGACGCGCGCGGGCGCGGTGACGGTCCCGGCCGACGCCGGAGTGCCTCGCAGGGCTCCGGGCTGATCCGCAGCGGCGCCGGCCCCGACGGCCTCCGGTTCTGTGCCGTCGGAGAGCAGCATGCGCGGCACATGCCGACGCCAGAGCTCGGTGTCGTACCGGTCTCTGCGCTCACGGACCGTCGCGCGCATGTCGGCTCCCGCCGCGGCGCGCTTCGTCTCGTCGAAGTCGAGGAAGAACACGTCGGCGGGGTCGGCGATCCGTCCCGCCGCGGCGAGCTCGACGCCGATGCCGACGAGTTCCGCCCGCGCCCGGCGCATCGCGATGATCATGAGGAACTTCGGCATCTCGCGCATGCCGACGAGTGCTCGGGCCCGCCGCAGGCAGAACCGGACGGCGGCGGCACGGCGTCGGCCGCGCTCGCGTGCGCGACCGACGAGGGTGTCGATCATCGCCTCGGCGTCGCGGGCGCCGGCCGCGAAGTGCTGCGCGGGGGTCGCCGCATCCGTGTCGAGGCGAAGGTATCCCGACAGCACGCCGAAGAGGTGCGCGGGGTCTTCGGCCCATCGCGGCATGCCGAGGTCGATCTCGGCGACGGCGCGGTGGCCGTAGCGGGCGAGGAAGTTGGCCATCGCGCGCTGCAGGACGGCAGGCAGCGCGCCCGCCAGATAGGCATCGGCGAGGTCCTCGGCGTCGCGGGTGCGAAGCGCCGCAGCCGACTCGGAGTCGCGCCGCGCGCGCACGGCGACGTCCCACAGTTCGAGGTCCATCTGCGTGGTGACGTTGTCGGGCACGCTGCGGAGCACCGTCTGCAGGTCTCCCGGCTGCGCCGAGCCGCGCAGCAGTCGGCTCGCGAGCCCGAGCATGCCGAATCCGACGACGGCTCCGGGCAGGCTCCGGGGCGCCAGGGGCATCGTCCGGAACAGCAGATCGACGACCCCGTCGACGCGGGACGGGATGTCGCCGCCGGCAGGGATGTCCCGCGCCCGCACCTCGATGGCGAGGCGCTGCACCCGCCGCTGGGCGGCCGTGGGGCTGAAGAGCGCCTGTCCGAGCAGCAAGGGCAGCCGGATGCGGGCGGCAATGTGCAGGAAGCCGCGTGCGAAGTGTCGCCGCGACCTCGGGAGCACCGAGAATCGCGGGTCGTCGAACAGTCCGCGGAGGACCACGGCGGACCGCGCCTCCATCACGTCGAGCGCCCGCGGGAAGATCTCGCGGCCGACCGCCGATCGCACGACGGGCGTCGCATCGAGGAAGATGCGGTCGCCGCCGATCGCGAAGGCGCCCGGCCCGTCGGAGATCCGGGTGGGTCGGCGGCCGATGAGGTCGAGGAAGCCCGAGCCGATCACCCGGAAGGCGGCGACGCCCATCGGCGTGATGGGCCGATGGAGCCCCTGCGCGAGGCTGACGCAGAAGTACACACGGGTCTCGCCGGCGGGTAGCCGGGTATCGCGCACAGGCACGGGGAACAGCGTCGTGACCGGCCGGGACTGGGTGAGCCAGGCGTGCCCGTCGCCGTCGATCGCCCACTCGATGTCCTGGGGGCTGCCGAACGCCCGCTCCACGCGGTCTCCGAGCGCGGCGAGCGCACGCACCTGCGCGTCGGTGACGCTCGCCGGCTGGTCGGCCTCGCCGCCGGGCCGCCGATCGAGGATGCGCCCAGTCGCCGTGTCGATGATGAAGTGGTCGGGGTCGACCGAGCCCGACACGACGGCCTCGCCGAGACCGCGTGCCGCGTCGAGCACCGCCTGACGGCGGCGGCCGGTCACCGGGTCGGCCGTGAACAGCACGCCTGCGGAATCGGCGTCGACCATCCGCTGCACGACGACCGCCAGGGCGACCCCCGCGCCGTCGATGCCCTGGGCGGTACGGTAGGCGACCGCGCGGTCGGTCCACAGCGACGCCCAGCAGCGGTGGACCGCGTCCAGCACGTCGTCGACGCCGGCCACGTTGAGGTACGTGTCCTGCTGCCCGGCGAAGCTCGCGCCAGGGAGGTCCTCCGCGGTCGCCGACGATCGTACGGCGACGGCACCGGCCCCCGGCTCCAGCCGGTCATACGCCTCCCGCACCGCTCTGGTGACCTCGTAGGGGAACGGCGCCTCGAGCACGGCCGTCCGCGCGGCCGCGGCATCCGTGATCGTCCCTGACTCGACCGCCGAGCCGCGGACCGCACGCCGGTACGCCTCGGTCGTGACGCAGAAGCCCGGCGGCACGTCGAAGCCCGCGCGGATCAGTTCGCCGAGGTTCGCCGCCTTGCCGCCGACGGTCGCGAGGTCATCGGCCGACAGCTCCGCGAGGTCGACCACGAAGCCGTCGTGCGGTGCGGGGCTGGACGCGGCCATGGTGTCGTCCTATCGGCCAGGTCGGCCCACGCTCGTGGGCTCAGGTGCAGAATCGCACTCCGCGCACCCCGCCACAAGATCGACCGGGCTCGTCAGCCCGCCCAGGCCTCCTCGATGGCGATGTCGCGTCCGAGCACCCTCGACGCCGCGCGGTGGCCGGAGAGCATCGCCGCGGGCACCGTCGCCGGGTCGTCGGTCCACGTCGCCTCGCCGGCGAGGTGGAGCACGCCGCCGATCGGCGTCGCGAGATCGTCGTGGTCGGCCGTCGTCGACCCGACCGTCATGTAGGCGTACGATCCGTGCGACCACGGGTCGTCCTGCCAGTCCGTGACGTGCACGTATGTCGGCGTCACGACACGGTCGCCGTACAGGCGCCGCAGTTGCACGAGGATCGACTCGACGATCTCGTCCTCGGTCCAGTCCCACGTCTCGACCGCCGCCGGCCCGGCCGCGAAGGTCAGCAGCGTCGGCGTGCCGTCGAGCGCGGTGAGGTCGTACCACGAGTGCCACCACCGGCTCTCGGGGCCCTGCTGGCGGATCGCGTAGACGCCGTCGTCCCAGAACTTCGCCGGGAACCGCAGGAACACCTTCTCGAACGCGTTCATCGTGAGCCTGCTCAGCGCGCCCGCGACCGGCTCGGGCAACGGCGGCTCGATCACGAAGTCGTCGGACTGCAGCACGCCGACCGGCACGGTGACGATCGCGGTGTCGGCGGAGAACAGCCCGTGGTCGGTCGTGACGAGGACTCCCTCGGAAGACCACTGCACGTCGGACACGACATGGATGAGACGGATGTCGAGACCCTCGGCCAGCCGCCGCGGAAGGCGATCGTACCCGTCGGGGAACACGACCTCGTCGCCGTCGATGGAGTCGTCGTCGAGCCCGTGGGCGGCGAGGTCCTCGATCCAGGCGCCGTACTGCTCCTCGGAGCGGTGCTCGAGATACTCGCGCACGCGCTGCGTGCGCTCCGTGTCCCATCCCTGGGCGGCGAGCGCGGCGTCGGTCACGCCGCGGTACGACGCGTCGGGAGCGGAGGTCGCGACCACCTCGCGCAGCGTGGCGTCGACGGCGTGGATGTCGTCGATGTACGCCCGGGTCGCAGCATCCGTCAATCGCTTCCCGTCGGGTCCGTAGTACGCGATGGGGCGGCTGTCGGGCTGATAGCCGCCGACGGTGAACTCGACGGTGCGCATGCCGAACGCCTGCGCCGCCGCGGCGACGGGGGAGTCGGTGATGCCGTGGATCCACGAGGCGCCCATGTCGGTGACCGTGCCCGGGAAGTGGCGGTCGGTCGAGACGCGGCCGCCCACGCGGTCGCGGGCCTCGAGCACGACGACACGGCGCCCCGCCCTGCCCAGGAGGCGTGCGGCGGTGAGACCCGCCACTCCGGCGCCCACCACGATCGTGTCGAAATGATCCATCTGCGATCCTCCCCGGCCGGCGCATCACCGCGCCCTACGACGCTAGCGGCATACGGGTGACGGCAGAGCCACCGCCGCCGCCTCAGAGCTTGTAGCCGATGGCGCGCAGCAGGTCGCGGCGGTCGGCCACGTCCTGCTCGGTCTCGACGCCGACGGGCGGCTGGCCGTCGATGACGCCCGCGACGCCGCGGCCGGCGTCGGTCACGGCGACGAGCATCTGCACCGGGTTGGCGGTCGCGCAGTAGATGGAGCAGACCTCGGGGACGGCCTTCACCTGGTTGAGCACGTTCACCGGGAAGCCCTCGCGCAGCATGATCACGAACGCGTGGCCCGCGCCGATCGCCAGCGCGGCGTCGACGGCGAGCGCGACGAGATCATCGTCGTTGCCCGTGCGGCGCACGAGCCGCGCACCGGATGCCTCGCAGAACGCGACTCCGAACCGCAGCGTTCCGCCCACCCCGGCAAGCGCTTCGTGCAGGTCTTCGACGGTCTTGATGAAGTGCGACTGGCCCACGATGACGTTCACGTCGTCCGGCTTGACGAGTGGGACGACCTCGATGTCGACGGTCATGGGAACCTCCTCCGACAGCGCCAGCCTAGACTCCTGGCCTTCGCGCCGCGCGGGGGTCTGTTCGCCCTATTCCGCCCGGGTGGTGAGCAGCAGCCGGCAGTGGTGCGCGGTCACGAAGGGCTCCAGGCGCTCGAGTTCGAGCGGGCCGTCGGTGTGGAGGAGCACGTCCTGCACGAGGCGCGCGTGCACGCCGCACACCAGGGCGCGGTCCTCGTCGATCATGTCGTGGTACCGGCACGGCGCGAGGTCGAACGACAGCGTCTTCTCGTCGACGGCCGGGTCGAGCCCGGCGTCGTCGAGGTGCTCATACAGCACGTCGAGCTGCCGCGCCGCGTCGGCGGGAAGCTCCGGAGCCTCGCTGCCGGTCACGGCACGCAGCATCCGTCCTCTCGTCTCGGCGCCCTCGACGCGTGCGCTCGCCGCGTCGCTCGAGGCCGACTCGCGCACGGGGTGGAACACCACCGGAGGACGCCCGCGGACGCCGACCTGGATCGTCTCGCTGCGGATGAGCCCCTCGTCTTCGAGGACGCGCAGATGGTCGCGGACGGTGTTCAGCGGGATGCCGGACTCCGAGGCGAGCTCGCCGGCGCGGCGTCCGGGCACGCGCTGAATGGCCTGCAGCAGCTGCAGGCGGCGGGGCTGCGTAAGTCCGCGGAAGTCGTGCGCGCGGCGGGGCATGGTCCCAGGGTAGGCGGGCCGTCTCCGCCCGCGCTGAGAGGTCGACCGGATAAAACCGGTGGAACCCGCGGCACCCGGCGCGAGGACGGAGGAAGGTCGAGGGCATCGCGTCCGGTCCGAGAAAGGAACCCCATGCAGCTCTCACCGGAGTCCGAAGCCGTCGTCCG
This sequence comes from Microbacterium sp. NPDC058062, assembly GCF_042885375.1. Taxonomy (NCBI): domain Bacteria; kingdom Bacillati; phylum Actinomycetota; class Actinomycetes; order Micrococcales; family Microbacteriaceae; genus Microbacterium; species Microbacterium sp. NPDC058062. The sequence continues at coordinate 971,653 of NZ_JBHVSC010000001.1, read as the reverse complement.
CGCCACCGCAGGTGTCGTCGCCCAGCACGCCGAGGAGATCACGAAGGTCTTCTACCCGGCGATGTTCGCCGCCCACCCCGAACTCCTCCGCGTCTTCAACCGCGCGAACCAGGCGGTGGGGGAGCAGCCGAAGGCACTCGCCGCGTCGGTCGTCGCCTTCGCGGTGCAGCTCATCGACCCGAACGCCCCCGACTTCACCCCGGTGATGCGCCGGATCGCCCACAAGCACGTCTCGCTCGGCATCCAGGCGCGGTCGTATCTCGTCGTCGGACACCACCTCCTGGGTGCTGTCGGAACGGTGCTCGGCGATGCCGTGACCCCCGAGGTGAAGTCCGCGTGGGACGAGGTCTACTGGCTGTTCGCGACGTCGCTGATCGCCGAGGAGGCGAAGCTGTACGCCGAGGGCGGCACCGACCCCGAGCAGCCGTGGCGCCCGTACCGGGTGGTCGAGCGGTTCGAGGAGTCCGACGACGTCTTCTCGCTCCTGCTCGCGCCGGTCGCCGGTGAGGTTCCGTCGCACCACACCGGGCAGTACGTCGCGATCGCCGTCGATCTGCCCGACGGCTCGCGCCAGCCGCGCCAGTACACGATCTCGTCGGGACCCCGCGGCGACTCGCTCCGCGTGACGATCAAGCGCGTGCGCGGGGTCGGCGACACCCCCGACGGCCAGGTGTCGACGTGGCTCTTCGAGAACGCGAAGCCCGGCACGGTGCTCGATGTGTCGCAGCCGGCGGGCGATGTGGTGCTCGACGAGTCCGACCAGCCCCTGGTGCTCGTGTCGGCCGGCATCGGCATCACGCCGGTCGCCGCGATCCTCGAAGACCTCTCCCGTCGCCAGCCCCAGCGCACCGTGCGCCTCTTCCACGCCGACCGTGCGCACGACACGCACGCGCTGTACTCGTCGCTGCGCCGCCAGGTGCTCGCGATGGACGACGCGAAGGCGCAGAACTGGTACGAGACGGATGCTGCGACCGCCCCCACGCTCCACCCGGCGCGTGAGGGGTTCATGGACCTCGCCGACGTCGAGCTGCCCGACGGTGCGACGGTGTTCATGTGCGGCCCGCTGCCGTTCATGCGCATCTCCCGCGCGACGCTGATCGCCCGCGGCATCCCGAGCGAGCGCATCCACTACGAGGTCTTCGGCCCGGATCTCTGGGCGCAGAACCCCGAGGGCGCCGCCGCCTGACCGGCAGGGGCGCCTACCGTCCGTTCGGCCTCGGTGAGACCATGAACCATGGCGACCGAGGCCGACGGGGGCGGTGCGGAGAGCGACGCGGTGCTCGCGCGCCGGCTGCAGATCCTTGCGACCGAGCACTGGGGTCTGCTCGCGGCGCGCAGCGCCGCGCAGAGCGAGGTGCTCACGCGCATCACGATCTACCTCACGCTCGTCTCCGCCGGGCTCGTCACGATCGGCCTCCTCGGGCAGGCGACGCGGTTCGGGTCGTGGTTCACGGTGGCGGCGCTCGGAATCCTCGGCTTCCTCACCGTCGTCGGCCTGCTCACCCTCATGCGCGTCCTCAGCGTCTCGGAGGAGGACATGATGTTCGTCGTCGCGATGAACCGCATCCGCGGCGCGTACGCCGAGGTCGATCCCACCGCGGCGGCGGCGTTCCTCGCCTCGACGCACGATGACGAGCTCGGCATGAGAGTGACGTACTCGTTCCTCCGCCACCGCGGCGCGTTCGAGCAGGTGCTCGCGTCATCCGCGATCCTGACCATCCTCGTGACGGCATCGGTCGCCGGCATGTTCGCCGGTGGGCTGTGCGCCGCGGCCGGGGTGCCGATCCCGGGAGCGGTGACGGTGGGCATCCTCGTGGGTCTCGCGATCGCCGCCGGCGCCGTTTGGTACGCGGGCTACCGCTTCACCTCGGCGTGGAAGTCGTACACGCCGCTCCGGCCGAGCGAAGGACCGCCGCCGCACTGGGTTCGGCCGCGACGAGTCACGTGAGAGTGTGGGCGCATGTCCCCGCACCACGCTTCGGCGCCCCTCGTGATCCGGCAGGAGGAGCGGGCGGATGCCGCCACCGACCTCGAGCGGTCGGTCGAGCTTCTGCGGGCCGTCGCCGACGGCACGATCGCTCAACATCGGGTCGTGCGGGTGTACGCGCCGGTGCCGACGGTCGCGATGAGCCGACGCGAAAGCCGGCTGCCCGGATTCGAGGTCGCCCGGGCCGCCGCGGTCGAGCGCGGCTTCGCTCCGGCAATCCGCCCTACCGGCGGGCGCGCCGTCGCCTACGACGAGAGCTGCATCGTGTTCGACGTCGTCGCGCGCGAGGCCGAAGGTTCGATCGACCAGGCGCGGTTCTTCCGCGAGGTGGGCGACGCGCTCGCCGCGTCGCTGCGCGGGCTCGGCGTCGATGCCCGGGTCGGCGACGTGCCGGGGGAGTACTGCCCCGGCGAGTTCAGCCTCAATGCGCGCGGCGCGGTCAAGCTCATCGGCACGTCCCAGCGTGCCGTGCGCGGCGCACGACTTCTCAGCGGGATGCTGCCGCTCGGGGCGGTCGATCGGTTCACAGACGTCCTGCTCGCGGTGAACGCCGCTCTCGAGCTCGACTGGGACCCGGCCACCTTCGGCACTCTGGCCACCGAGGTCGCGCGCATGCCGCGGGCCATGGTCGAGGACGCCCTGATCACCGCGCTCGCCGGCGGGTAAAGCGCGGGTTCACCCGGTGATCGAGCCCAGGGGCTGCGGGATGCCGCCGCCGGCGGGCCGGAGGGTGCGGGCGTAGTCCTCCTTGAGCACCGCCAGGTGGAACCACGCCTCGACGCCCGAGACGCCGGGGATCGCGCGGATCCGCTCGAGACTCGCGTACAGCGCGCCGGCCGACGGCTCGACGAGCGTCGTCACCACGTCGAAGCGGCCGAGGGTGCGCGCGGCGAAGTCCACGCCCCGCCACGTGCGCAGCGCCTCGGTCACGCGATCGTCGGCGTCGGCCAGGTTGAGGCCGACGCCCATCGACAGCTGGCGGTGCACGAGCCCGCGCGCCTCGACGGCGCTGATCTTGATGACGCCGCCGTCGACGAGCCGCTGCACGCGGGTCGTGACGGCCGAGGGGGAGAGGCGCACGGCCTCGCCGAGCGCGCGGTAGCTCTGGCGTCCGTCGCGCTGCAGCTGCTCGATGAGGGCGGTGTCGATCGCGTCGATGGTGACGTCGCCGTGGTACTCCGACACGAAGAACCCCTTGACCACGTCGGTGTAGATGAGGGTGTTGATGTCGGCGACGCCGGGGAGCGCCCGGATCTGGGCGAGCAGGTCGTGCAGCGCCGGCATCGACCCGAGTCGTACCTCGGTGACGAGGTCGTACGCGCCGCCCACGGCCGAGACCAGCACAGTCTCGCTCAGACCTCGCAGATGCTGCGCCACCGGCTCGACCCCGCCCTGCGTGCGGATCGACACGTGGGCGAGCACGTGCTGCCCGAGGAACACCGGGTCGACCGCCGCGACGACGCGCACCGTGCCGTCGGCGAGCATCGCGTTCAGCCGCGTCGAGACGGCGGAGCGCGACTGGCCGAGGCGGCCTGCCAGCGTGTGGATGCTGGCCCGGCCGTCGACCTGCAGCTCGCGGATGAGCTCGGCGTCGAAATCCATCGCGATCCTCGAATTCGTCGATTTCCCCGAGAACGCACGGTCGCGCGTACAGAAGACGAGTCTAGAACCACTCGTACAGGACGCGACACGTGGTTCTGCGCAGCCCATCGAACAGAACCCCAGTCGAATGCGCCCAGCGCTGGAGTTCTGCCCTTGCCAGCGGCATCCGTTCGTCCCTAACGTTCATCGCATCCCCGATACATCCGCAAAGGAGCGGTCATGACTTCCACCACCAGCAGGGCGCGGCGCGCCGGCATCGCCGCGTTCGTGGGAACCACCATCGAGTGGTACGACTTCTACGTCTACGCGACCGCCGCCGCGCTCGTGTTCGGGCCGCTCTTCTTCCCGAGCGGCGACCCGCTCGCCGAGACTGCCGCGGCGTTCGCGACGTTCGCCGTGGCCTTCCTCGTGCGTCCGCTCGGCGGCATCATCTTCGGCCACATCGGCGACAAGCTCGGGCGTCGCGTCTCGCTCGTGATCACGCTCCTGCTGATGGGCGTCTCGACCGTGCTGGTCGGCTGCCTCCCCACGTACGAGGCGATCGGCATCGTGGCTCCGATCCTGCTCATCCTGCTGCGCGCCCTGCAGGGCCTCGCGGTCGGCGGCGAGTGGGGCGGCGCCGTGCTCATGAGCGTCGAGCACGCGCCGGCCGGCAAGAAGACCTTCTACGGCGGCTTCACGCAGCTGGGCAACCCGGCCGGTGCGCTGCTGGCCTCGGGCATCTTCGCGATCATGTCGCGCTTCGGCGACGACTTCATCATGAACGGCGGCTGGCGCATCCCGTTCCTGCTCTCGATCGTGCTGGTCGCCGTCGGCTTCTGGGTGCGGTACCGCGTCGAGGAGTCCCCGGTCTTCGAGCAGAAGATCGAGGGCCGCAAGCAGACCATGCCGCTCGCGTTCGCACTCCGCGTCAACTGGAAGCCGATCCTCCTCGGCATCGGCCTGCTGCCGATCTCGACCGGCGGCTACTACCTGGCCACCACCTTCGCGACCTCCTACGCGACCGGCGAGCCCATCAGCATGAGCCCGCAGCTCATCCTCGACGCCATGACGATCGCCTCGTTCATCGAGTTCGTCGTGACGCTGCCGGTCGCGTGGCTCGGCGACAAGTGGGGCCGCAAGAACATCATGTACATCGGCCTGGTGACCTCGGTGCTCACGTTCGTGCCGTTCATGCTGGTGCTCCCCGGCAAGGTCGAGCCCGTCATCTTCCTGCTCGCGTCGCTCGTGCGCATCGCGATGAGCGCCACCTACGCGCCCATCGCCGCGATCCTCGCGCAGATGTTCCGCCCGCAGGCGCGCTACACGTCGATCGCGCTGTCGTACGGCGTCGGAGCGGCGATCTGGGCCGGCTTCTCGCCCTGGTTCGCGACCATGCTCATCGCGTGGACGGGCAGCGTCTGGTCGGTCATCTTCATGTTCATCGGCATGGCCCTGCTCGCCGGCCTCTGCACCTGGCTCGCACCGCAGCACTCCGACGAGGCGCCCGTGACGGACTCGTTCACGCCGCGCACCGACACGACAGCCGCACGCACGATCTGAGGAGATCCGCCGCCATGAGAAAGCTCGCCCCCTTCGACCGCCCCGCGCAGCAGACCGCGCGCCTGGTGATCGCCGGCGCCATCCACACCGTCGACGCCCAGGGCAGCACCGCCACCGCGATGCTGACCGACCGCGGCCGCATCGTCGCGATCGGCACGACAGCGGAGTGCCGGGATGCTGCGGCCGCCCTTCGCCTGGACCCCGAGGTCGTCGACCTCGGCGACGCGGTCGTCGTGCCGGGCTTCGTCGATGCGCACGCCCACCCGCTCATGTACGGCCAGCTCATGACGTGGGTGGAGTGCGGTCCCGAGAAGGCCGCGAGCATCCCCGAGATCGTCGCGCTCCTGAAGGCCGCGGCGGCCGAGCTGCCCGAGGGCCGCCCGGTGCGGGGCTATGGCTACGAGCACCGCAATCTCGCCGAGCAGCGGCATCCGTCCCGATTCGAACTCGACGCGGTCGCGACCGACCGCGAGGTGTACCTCATGAACGCGTCGGGGCACGGCGGCGTCGTGAACTCGTACACGTTCGAGCTCAATGGCGTCGACCGTGACACCCCGAACCCCGAGGGCGGCGAGATCTTCCGTGACGCGGACGGCGAGCTGACCGGCGAGATCTCGGATGCCGCGTGCAACATGCTCACCGGCGTGCACGGAGTGAAGATCGGCCACCATGGTCCGAACTTCCACCTCGCCGACGAGCCGGAGGAGCACCTTCGGCAGCTGGATGTCGCGACGCAGCGCTTCCTCGCCGGGGGAGTGACGACGATCGGCGACGCGCAGGTGTCGCGCCGCGAGTTCGACATGTATCTCCGGCTCGCCGAGGCCGGTCGCCTGGAGCTCAGGGTCTCGATGTACCTGCTGTCGCACCTGCTCGACGAGGCGCTCGAGATGGGCCTCGTCGGTCAGTTCGGCAACGCGCACCTGAGCTTCGCCGGGATCAAGCTCTACGCCGACGGCACGCTCGGCGGCTGGACGGCGTACTTCCCCGACGGCTACGTGGGCGACCCGTGCCGCACCGGCCAGCTGTACCACGAGCCCGCCGAGTACACGGCGCTCATCCGCAAGGCGCACGCGGCAGGACTCCAGACCGCGACCCACGCGCAGTCGCCGACGGCGATCGAGATGGTGGTGTCGGCGATCGAGGCGGCGCTCGCCGAGCACCCCGACGACGATGCCCGCCACCGCATCGAGCACTGCGGGCTCCCGACGCCCGAGCAGATCCAGCGCATGGCGGCAGCCGGCATCCGTCCCGTCAACCAGACCCAGCACTACTTCAACTGGGGTGAGGGCGTCGAGCAGGCCATCGGCACGCCGGGGGAGCGGTTCAACCCGCTGGGCGAGTTCGAAGCGGCGGGGGTGCCGTTCACGATCTCGTCCGACGCACCGGTGGCCGAGCCCATCCCACTCGAGGCGATCCAGACCGCCGTCACCCGCGTGACGCGCCGTGGGCACAAGCTCGGTCCCGACAACCTGCGGGTGTCGGCGGATGCCGCGCTGCGCGCGCACACGTACGAGGGCGCCGTCTCGCTCGGCCGCGAGGACGACCTCGGTTCGCTCGAGGCCGGCAAGTACGCCGACTTCGCGGTGCTCGGGGCCGACCCGCTGGCGGTCGACGCGAGCGAGATCTCGCAGATCCCGGTGCTCGAGACGTGGGTCGCGGGCGAGCGCCGGTACGCGATGGCCCGCGTCGAGGCGCTGACGTGACCGCCGACGCCGCCGGGCAGTACGCCGACACCACTGGGCGCGCCGTGCTCGAGACCGTCCGCAACTACGGGGTGACCGCCGTGTTCGGCATCCCCGGCACCCACAACCTCGAGCTCTACCGGCCGCTCGCCGACCTCGGCCTGCGTGCGGTGACCAACCGCCACGAGCAGGGCTCGGGCTACGGCGCCGACGGCTGGGCGCAGCAGACCGGGCTGCCCGGCGTCGTCATCACGACCTCGGGGCCGGGCCTGCAGAACGCGATGAGCGCGATCGGCACGGCATTCTGCGAGTCGCGGCCGCTCCTGGTGATCTCGCCCGGCGTGGCGCTCGGGGCCGAGTTCCGCGACGTCGGCACGCTCCACGAGACGAAGGACGCGACCGCGATGGTCGGCGCGATCGCCGAGTGGTCGCGGCGCGTGACCAGCGCGACGGATGCCGTCGACGCCGTGCACGACGCGTTCGCGCTGTTCCGCACCGGCCGGCCGCGTCCGGTGCACATCGAGATCCCGCTCGACGTGCTGGAGGCTCCGGCCGACGTGCCGGCAGCAGCTCGTCAAGCTCGCCCGGCTCCCGCGCCGGTTCGCGGCGACACGGCCGCCGTGCGTGACGCCGTGTCGCTGCTGACGGATGCTGCCCGCCCGGTGATCGTCGCCGGCGGCGGGGCCACGCGCGCCGGCCGTGCGATCACGGCGCTCGCCGAGCGCCTCGGCGCCCCGGTCGTCACGACCCTCAACGGCAAGGCCACCGTCGACGAGCACCACCCGCTGTCGCTGGGCTCGAACCTGCGGCTCGAGGCCGCCCGCCGGGTCGCCGAGGACGCGGACGTCCTGCTCGTGCTCGGCTCGAAGCTCGGCGAGGCCGAGCTGTGGGCGCCGCGCCTCGAGGCGCGCGGCGCGGTGATCCGCGTCGACATCTCGGCCGCGCAGCTGCACAAGAACCTCGACGCGTCCGTCGGCATCGTGGGGGACTGCACCGCCGTGGTCGAGAGCCTGTTCGTCGCTCTTCCCGACAGCCCTCGCGCTCCCCGTGACGTGACCGCCGACCGGGAGGCGATCGCGGCCGAGACCGCCGCGATCCTCCCTGAGACGGTGGCGCTCGCCGAGACCATCGCCGCGGCGCTGCCGCACGACGCCATCGTCGCCGGCGACTCGTCGCAGGTCGTCTACATGGCCCTCGCCAACGTGCTGCGCCGGTCGTGCCCCCACTCCCTCCTGTACACCCCGACCTACGCGACGCTCGGCTACGGCCTTCCGGCGGCGATCGGCGCGCGCGTCGCCCAGCCCGCCGAGGGCGGCCGGCCTGTCGTCGCCGTGGTCGGCGACGGCGCGCTCATGTTCTGCGTCAACGAGCTGGTGACCGCGGTCGAGCAGCGCCTCGACCTCACCGTCGTGTGCGTCGACAACGGCGGATACGCCGAGATCAAGCAGAACGAGGTGGACCGCGGCATCCGTCCCGTCGGCGTCGATCTCGTGCAGCCCGACTGGGTCGCCCTCGCGAACGCGTTCGGGGCGACGGGCCGGCGCGCGTCTAACCCCGATGACATCAGGTCGGCGATCACCGAGGCGATCGCCGCCGGCGGCGTGCAGCTCGTCCACATTCCGCAGAACGGCGGGGCGCAGCATCCGTCGACCGAATCTTGAACCTCGTGAGGTCAGTCATGTCTGAACACGCCGAGCCCGTCGGACCCGTCGACGCGTCCGTCTACCCGCGCTACGCGGGGATCGCCACCTTCGCGCGCCTGCCGCGCATCGAGGAGGTGCCGACCGCCGACCTCGCGATCGTGGGCATCCCGTTCGACACCGGCGTCAGCTACCGGCCCGGCGCGCGGTTCGGCCCCTCTCACGTGCGCGAGTCGTCGCGGCTGCTGCGTCCGTACAACCCCGCGCAGGACGTGTCGCCGTTCGCCGCGGCGCAGGTCGTCGATGCCGGCGACATCCCGGCGAACCCGTTCGACATCGGCGAGGCGGTCGCCGACATCGAGACCGCGGCCACGGCCCTCGGCGAGCGCGTCGACCGCATCGTCACGGTCGGCGGCGACCACACCATCGCGCTCCCGCTGCTGCGCGCGGTGAACAAGAAGCACGGTCCGGTCGCGGTGCTGCATTTCGACGCGCACCTCGACACGTGGGACACGTACTTCGGCGCGCCGATCACCCACGGCACGCCGTTCCGCCGCGCGAGCGAGGAGGGCCTCATCGACCTCACCGCCAGCTGCCACGTCGGCACGCGAGGCCCGCTGTATTCGAAGCAGGATCTCGACGACGACGAGCGCCTCGGCTTCTCGATCGTCTCGAGCGTCGACATCGAGGAGCGCGGGATCGAGGCCGCCATCGAGCGCGTGCGCCGCCGCGTCGGCGACAAGCCGCTGTACATCTCGATCGACATCGACGTGCTCGACCCCGCCCACGCGCCCGGCACCGGTACCCCCGAGGCGGGCGGCATGACGAGCCGGGAGCTGCTCCGGATGCTGCGTGCCCTGAGCGACCTGAACGTCGTGGGTGCGGACGTGGTCGAGGTGTCGCCCGCGTACGACCACGCACAGCTCACCGGCATCGCCGCGAGCCACGTCCTGTACGAGCTCGTGACGCTCATGGCGGCGCAGATCGAGGCTGCGCGGAGCTGAGTCCTAGCGTGCACCTTGCCCGGTGACAAGCCCCTCCACAGGGCGTTCTGCCCGCCGCAGGCTGGGAGGACCCCAGAAGGAGGACGGTCATGAGCGACCACGCAGACCACATGGACACCCCGGAGCAGACCGCACGCGCCGAGGAGCCGATCGCGGCCACGCGCCGCGAGCAGCGCGAGCGCGAGGCGGCGAACCCCGACGCCGGCACTCAAGCCGACGCCGGGCCGAACGTCGCTGCAGACGTCGAAGCACCCGCTGCACGCGATGCTGTAGAGCAGGACGAGCCCGTCGAGCACAGCGCGACGACCGACCACGACGTGATCCGCCAGTGGGCGGAGGATCGCCACGCGACCCCGGCGACCGTCGAAGGCACGGCACAGGAGGGGAACGTCGGCGAGCTCCGCTTCGACTTCGACTTCGGCAACGACCTCGAGGATCTCAAGGAGGTCTCGTGGGACGACTGGTTCCGCGCCTTCGACGAGCGCGGACTGGAGTTCGTGTTCCAGGAGAGCACGCGTCCCGACGGGTCGGCCTCGAACGACTTCACCCTCGAGCCGGCGGGTCAGGCACGCACCTGACGCCTTGGTGCCGGGCTGCGCCCGCGGGTGCGTGAGACTGAACGCATGGGTTTCACGCGCGCCGAACTGCAGACGTACCGCGGGCGCAGCATCCCGGATCTCATGCCCACGCACCCGAAGCTGGTGTTCGTGGGCATCAACCCCGGTCTCTGGACGGCCGCCACTGGAGTGCCGTTCGCGTACCCGGGCAATCGCTTCTACCCGGCCCTCGTCGCGGCGGGCATCATCGAGCGGATGCCGCGCATCGACGACGACGGCATGGCCGAGGCCGACCGCCGCATGCTGCTCGACGCGGGCATCGGCATCTCGAGCATCGTGCGACGCGCCACCGCGCGCGCGGACGAGCTCTCGCGGACGGAGCTGAGCGAGGGCGCTGAGCGGCTGGCCCGCGATGTCGCCGGGTGGCAGCCCGAAGTGGTCGCGATCCTCGGGCTCACCGCCTACCGGCAGGGCTTCGCGCGGCCGCGGGCGATTGCGGGACGGCAGCCGGACGATCTCGGCGGCGCCGCGCTGTGGGTGGTGCCCAATCCGAGCGGCCTGAACGCCCACATGACGGTGGCGACGCTCGCCGAGGCGTATGCGGAGCCCGCCCGAGCCGCCGGCGTGATCTCGTGACCCGCACTCGCCGGCTCGTCGCCGCGCTGCTGCTCGCCGCCACGATCGCCGCCGGGCTGCTGGTGCACGGCGTTCTGCCCGATACGGCAGCGACCGACATCGCCGGCGACGCGCTCTACGCGGTGGCCGCGTACCTGGCTGTCGTGCTCATCGCCCCGCGCCTTCCCACGCTCGCCACGGGCGCGATCGCCGCCGCGTGGTGCGTCGCCGTCGAGCTGTTCCAGCTCACCGGTCTGTCGCTCGCCTGGAGTGCGACCTTCCCGCCCGTGATGCTCGTCCTCGGCACCGTCTTCGACGCCCGCGACCTCCTGGTCTACGTCGTGACGATCGTCCTCGCGACCGCTGTCGATGCGCTGCTCCGCACAGCGTCGAGACCGCGCTGAGGGTGTTTCGTCTCGCTCGTTCCTCGCTCGCTCAACGGCCAGGGTTGGGGAACGGGTGTGGTGGGCCGGTGTTGCGCAACGACCGGGAACATCAGGTACAACCACAAAGTCCCGGTCGTTGAGCGGAGGGCGCTCTAGCGCCCGAAGACGAAACGCCTGAGCGCGGCGCACAGTCAAGAGGGCGACTCCTCCCCACCTCGCGCCTCCGGCGAGCCGTCCACCGAACCGCCGAAAGCCGACCCGCCGCACCGCCGGGTCCCGCGACGATCGACCGATGGGAATCGTGTACATCCTCCGCTGCTGCGACGGCACCTATTACGTCGGCAGCACCACGGACGTGAACCGGCGCCTCGAGCAGCACCGGGCGGGCATGGGCTCCGCATACACGCGCCGCCGGCTCCCGGTCGAGCTCGTCTGGATGGAAGAGTTCGACCGGATCGATCTTGCCTTCGCCTGGGAGAAGCGCATCCAGGGCTGGAGCCACGACAAGCGTGAGGCGTTCATGCGGGGTGGTATCGACGCCATCCTCGGGTGGAGCAAGCGCCACTGACGCCGACCGGCGTTGCTCGTGGGTCCGGGGCGTTTCGTCTCGCTCGTTCCTCGCTCGCTCAACGACCGGGGGTTGTTCACCGGCGTTTCGACTTGCTCACCCTCCCGCGGCGCGGGCGCGGGCGACCACGATGCCGCGCTGCGACGTGGGGAAGCGGTCGAGCATCGCGCGGAGTTCGGGGGCGTCGACGTCGGCGCCGAAGGCCTCGGCGCCGGGCTCGAGCATGATGCCTGCCGCGAGAGGTCCCGCCAGTACCGGGTCGAAGCCGAGGTCGTCGACGAGCCGCATCACGGCCTCGACATCCGGCGTGGTGTCGCCGGCCACCGCGATCGCCTTACGCCCCGGGGATCCGACCGGCCGCGCCTCCTCATCGAGATCGCGGTAGCCCATGTGGTTGAACGCCTTCACGACCCGGGCCTCGGGCAGGAACCGCTGCACCGTCTCGCTCGTCGTGGTGCGGAGGTCGCCGAAGTCGGCGCGCAGCCCGTCGACCTCCCACCAGTAGTTCATCGCGTCGATCACGAGCTTCCCCCGCAGAGCGTCGACGGGCAGCGTGTGGTGCCGGGGGAGCGGCAGCGCGAGCACGATTGCATCGGCGTCGCGTGCGGCGACGGATGCCTCGACAGCGACCGCGCCGGGGGCCGCCGCCTCGATCGTGCCGGCGATCCGTGCCGGGTCGCCCGACCCGGCGACGAGCACGCGGTATCCGGCCGCGATCGCGAGGCGGGCGAGCACCTGTCCGACGCGCCCTGCGCCGATGATGCCGAGCGTCCGGATGCGGGGTGGCGCCGCAGCATCCGTGATCCCCGTCCGCGTCAGCTCACCCACGCGAATCAGGCTAGCCCGCCGTATCAGCTGCGCGTCGGTTCCGCTCCTCACGGCTGGTCCTGACGGATCCGTGTGTCGGCGTCAGGTTGCGGCATCCGTCATCGCGACCGACGATGGGGGAATGGGGGATGCCGAGACCGACGGCCCGGCGGCCGTCGAGCCTGATGCCGCCGCGCCGACGAAGCGCCGACGGAACGCCTGGGCCGTCGTCGCGCTCGCCGTCGTGATCCTCGCCGGTGCCCTGACCGCGGCCTGGCTTCTCCGCCCGCCGGCGACGGAGGCAGCGCCCGCACCGACACCGACCGTCACCTCGACACCCACGCCGACCCGTACACCCACGCCGAGCCCGACGCCCACCCCCACGGGATTCCCGGCGAACACCGCATCGTACGACGTGACGACCCTGCCCCAGATCAACGTCTTCGCCGTCATCCCGGCGCTCCCGGTCGACGACGCCGCGTTCATCGCCCCGCTGCCCACGCACGCGGTGGCAAAGGGCATCGGCGTCCCGGTCTGGGCCGATCCCACCGCCGAGCCGGTGGCGTATCTCCCGCACGAGTTCCCCTACGACGGCACCTCGGTGCCCGTGGTGGAGGAGCAGGAGAACTGGGTCAAGGTCCTGCTCACCGGGCGACAGGCCGTCCCTTCGCAGGGCAACCCGGCGCAGACCACCGGATGGATGCGCAAGACCGATGTCGACCTCGCTCCGACCGACGCGAGCGTCGTCGTGAGCATCTCGGGCCGCACGATCGACATCGTCCGTGCCGGCGTGCCCGAGCGCATCGCGTCGGACTTCGCGTGGGGCACCGACCGCACGCCCACCCCGCTCGGCCGCGCGTTCATCATGACGACGCGAGTGGTGCCCGAGTACGCGTACACGCGCGGGCACCCCATCGTGTACCTGTCGGTGCAGTCGCCGACCCTCGACGGCTTCGGCGGCGCGGATGTCGCGGTCACCGCCTTCCACTACCACGACGACCGTTCGGGACCGATTTCGAACGGATGCCTCCGCGTCGACCCCGACGCGATCACGAAGCTCTCCGAGCTCCCACTCGGAACCCCCGTCATCGTCAACCCGTAAGCCCCATACCCACACCCCACCTCGGAGGACCCTCATGCAGCAGCGCGCACTCGGCCGCACCGGACGCTCGGTCTCGGCGATCGGCCTCGGCACCTGGCAGCTCGGCGCCGACTGGGGTGCCGTCACCGAGGAGGACGCGACGGCTGTGCTCGCAGCATCCGTCGACGAAGGCGTCACCCTCTTCGACACCGCGGATGTCTACGGCGATGGGCGGAGCGAGTCGATCATCGGCAACTTCCTCGCCGCGCGACCCGGCCACGGGATCACGGTCGCGACGAAGATGGGCCGGCGCCTCGCGCAGGAGCCCGAGAACTACACACCCGAGAACTTCCGCGCGTGGACCGATCGCTCGCGTGCCAACCTCGGCGTCGACACGCTCGACCTGGTGCAGCTGCACTGCCCGCCGACCGCGATCATCGAGGACGACGCCACGTACGACGCGCTCGACGCGCTCGTCGCGGACGGTGCCATCGCGGCGTACGGCGTCTCGGTCGAGACGACAGCGCAAGCGCTCGCGGCGATCGCGCGTCCGAACGTGACGAACGTGCAGATCATCTTCAACCCGTTCCGCCTCAAGCCGCTCGACGAGGTGCTGCCCGCCGCCGAGGCCGCCGGCGTGGCGATCTTCGCGCGCGTGCCGCTGGCATCGGGCCTGCTGTCGGGCAAGTACACCGCGACGACGACCTTCGCCGCCGACGACCACCGCACCTACAACCGTCACGGCGAGGCGTTCGACCGCGGCGAGACGTTCTCGGGCGTCGACTTCGAGACCGGCGTCGCGGGAGCGCAGGAGCTCGCGCATGCCGTTCCCGATGGGGTGTCGCTGCCCGCCGCGACCCTCGCATGGATCGCGTCGCGCTCCGGTGTCACGAGCGTCATCCCCGGTGCGCGCAACGTGCGGCAGGCCGAGTCCAATGCTGCCGCGGCGGCTCTCCTCGAAGACGGCGGCTTCGACCTCGCCGCGTTCGACCGGGCCGTGCACGACGTGTACGACCGCGACCTCCGCGCGGCGATCCACCCGCACTGGTGACCCGCCGCCTCTGAATCACGGATGCCTCGACCCCGCGCAGCGCGCAGGGCCGAGGCATCCGTTTCCGGGGGGGTCTTACGGGGTGGGGTAGTCCACCACGTACTGCGGGGTTCCGGTGTTCGTGTTGTCGGCCTGGCCGCCGACGCCGTTCACGACGTGCTGGACCGTGCCGGCCGACAGGTTCACCGTCATGATGTGGTGCAGCTTCACGCCAGGCGTCTCAGGCACCTCGAACCCGTTGGCCGTGAGGATCGACGGGTTGTTCTGGTTGAACACGTACACGCCGGCGCCGTCGAGCTCGTGGTTCTCGACGTGGTCGGCCACCTTGTAGCCCGGGTATCCGAGCGTGCCGTTCGGCTGCGTCCAGTCGGCCTGGGTGGGCGGGTCGTAGGGCAGCTCGTTCTGGTACAGGATGACCCGGCCATTCTCGCCGTTCCAGAGCGTGTTGTAAGTCTGGAAGTGCTCGACGAACAGACCCGTCGCGGTCACATCGTCACCGTTCACGATGACGCCGTTGGTGCCGGTGTTGGTGGCCCAGCGCTGGTTGTCGCCGTTCACGCCGTCGTTCGGGTCGAAGCCCTCGACGCCGTGATCGCCGCGCCACACCCAGGTGTGGTCGATGAGCACGTCGTCGGCGTTGACCTCGAGCGCGGTCGTGGTCTTGCCGACGTGCGGGCCGCCGACGCGGAAGTACACGTCGCTCAGCGTGATCGGGTTGCTCGCGTCGAGCTTCTTGTTCCCGTTCGGGTTTCCGACGCGCAGCAGCACCGGCGAGAGCTTCGTGCCCGCGTCGATGGTGACGCCCGCGACGACGATGCCGTCGGCGTCCTTCACCTCGAGCGGCACCGCGCCATTCACCGCGGTGAGCGTCGCGTGCCCGAGACCGAGCACCACGGTGTTCGCGCGCTTGACCTGGATCGACTGGGCGACGTCGTAGATGCCCGGCGTGAGGATCAGGTTCTGGCCGCGCGCGAGCGCGTTGTTGATGTCCTTGACCGAGTCCGACGGGGTCGCGATGTAGAAATCGGTGATCGGGATGCTGCGCCCCGCCATCTCACCCGCGCCCCAGCTGATCCCGCTCGTGTCGCGCTGTGCCGCGGGCACGCGCACGTTGTAGCGGCCCTCGTCGTCGACGTAGAGGTACGGCTTCTCGCGGCTGACCGGCGTCTGGTCGACCGTCGTGTACGGCGGGTTGGGGAAGCCGGCGTCGTCGGGGGCTCCGACCACGCCCGAGAACACCTGGTTCCAGACGCCGTTCGACCAGCCGGCGACCTCGCTGTTGCGGATCAGCCACTGCTGCTGCGAGCCGTTGATCACGAACGGCAGACGCGAATCGGCGATGAAGCCGCCGCTGGCGTACTGCGGTCCGGCGGTGCAGTAGTCCATGAGCGACAGGTTGCCGCCCGAGATGTCGAGGCGGCGCATCGACACCGCCTGCGACACGGCCCAGAACTCGGCGCTGGCGCGGCATCCGTCCTGCCCCGCCTTGTCGATGTCGATGGACAGGTTCGAAATCGTGCGCCAGAAGTTCACGAGTGCGAGGCAGTTGCCCGTGCCGCCGTCGGCGAGGCAGCGGTTGTAGACCTCGACGGCGCCGTGGACGGTGACGTCCTCGGGGGACGCGCCGAGCCCGGCGACCTCGGTGTAATACCCGACCTTCACCTGCAGCGGGTCGGCGGTCGAGCCGTACTGGCCGGGCAGGAAGTAGACCGCCTTGCGCGCGGTGCTCATCTCGGCGTCGACCTGCTGCGCGTGCAGTGCATCGAGGTCCGCCTGGATCTCGTCGACGGGGGTGTCGGGGGAGTAGATCGTGACGTTCGGGCCGAAGTCCGGGTTGAACGGGTCGACCGCGCGCGGCGGCGCCGCGACGGCCGGCGTGGCCAGCAGGGCACTCGCAACGAGTGCGGTGCCGGTCACCACGGTGCCGATGCGCACGGCGCGGGCACGTCGGCCCGATCGTGCGCTCGGCGCCGCGAGGGGTGGAACGGGGGCGGGCATGGGGAGTCCTCTCCGTTGAGGTAGAGCCGGCGGGATGCCGGTTACTTACCGGACTGTAACCAACCGTGGGAGCGGTCTCAAGAGGCAGTTTCCGGCGAGCGCTTGCTGATTCGTTTCAGAAGTCGAGGCGCATCACGAGGCGTCGCTTCGTCGGATGCGTGACCTCTCGGAACCCCGCGGCGAGGAACGGCCCGACCGGCCCGACGCTGAGCTCGTCCCAGATGACCTTCTTGCCATCGGTCAGCATCGGATACCCCTCGACCGCCGACGCGCCGCGTGCCCGCGCGTGCTCGGCGGCCGCCGCGATGAGCGGATACGTGATGCCCTCACCCCGGTGGCCCTTGCGCACGACGACGCACGCGATCGCCCAGACCGACTCGTCGTCGGGGTCCTCGTTCCGGCCCTGCCACGGCACGGGGGAGCCGCGAACCCGCCCGTAGACGCCTCGCCGGTCGACCGCGCACCAGGCCACGGGCTCGTCACCGTCGTAGGCGACGATGCCGATCGTCTCGGTCGCGCGCGGGTCGTCGCAGTGCGTCTCGGCGCGGAGGATCGCGCCGCGTTCCGCTTCCGGCATGTACCACCAGTCGTGGTCGCCGAGGCGCTGACGCTGGCATTGGCACCGCCCCGCGGCGCCGGTGAGGATGGCCTGCAGGTCGTCCCACGAGGCCTCGTTGGCAGGAGCGAAACGCAGTCCGTCCATGTCGGCAGGGTAACGCGGCCGTCCGACGTGACGGGAGTATGGTGTGGCTCGTGCCCCTCGCCCCTCGCGTCGCTGTGGTCATTCCGTGCCGGAATGACGCGGATTATCTGGACGCGTGCCTGGCCGCACTGGCCGCGCAGACGCATCGGCCCGACGTCGTGATCGTGGTCGACAACGCCAGCACGGATGCCTCGGCCGCCGTCGCCCACGCGTACGACGCCGTCGTGGCATATGAGCCGTCCATCGGCATCTGGCCCGCCGTCTCCCGCGGCTACGACGCGGCGCTCGAGCACGCCGACATCATCGCCCGGCTGGACGCGGACTCTCGGCCGCACCCGGACTGGATCGCGCGACTCGTGCGCGCCTTCGTCGCGGACCCGACGCTCGGAGTGCTGACCGGCGGCGCCGAGTTCTACGGCGGAACGCCCGTCCAGAACTACCTCGGCGAGCGCTGGTACATCGGCGGCGGCCACTACTGGATCAAGAAGTGGCTCGGCATCCCGCTCGTGTTCGGCTCGAACTTCGCGATGCGCACGCGGGTGTGGGAGCGCGTCCGAGATCAGGTCGACCGCGGCAACGCGCGCATCCACGACGACCTCGACCTCACGATCCGGCTGCGTTCGTCCGACGGCGTCCGCTACGACCCCCAGCTGCGCATGCCCGTGTCCGCGCGTCCGGTGCAGACCCTGTCCGGCCTGTCGCGGCGGGTGTTCCGCGTCGCGTCGACGTTCGCGGCGAGCTGGCCGGAGGGCGCTGCGTGGCGACGGACCGAGCCGTCGCGGGTCGCTTCGGCCTCGGGCGAGTGGGTGCCCGATGGGGACGACTGGGCACCTGAGTACGGTCGCTGACGCCGCTCAGCCGCCGAGCGCGGGCGCGGCGAGGTAGACGTAGGCCGCCAGCGCCAGGATGTTCACCCCGACCGTGCCCCAGAACGCACGCCGGAACGAGCGCTTGCGCGTCTTGTGGCGAAACGCCTGCTGAGCGACGAGCGCTCCGGGCCAGCCGCCGATGAGCCCGAGGATGAGCAGCGTCTGCTCCGAGATGCGGTTCGACTCGCGCCGCGCGGCCGCCTTGTCGATGCCGTAGGCGGCGAATGCGACGATGCTCGCCGCACCGTAGAGCGCCGGCACCCACCACGCGAGCTCGAGCACGAAGTAGGCACCCGCGAAGGCGGCGACGAACGCGAGCAGCGTGATCCAGCTGAGCGCCGCGGGGAGCGGCTTCGAGAGGTCGCGCCCCGGGCGCTCCGGCGTGGCGAGGGGAGCGCGAGGGCGCGGGTTCGGCATGCGCACGATCCTATGGGGGAGGGTCGGCGTACGGTGTCACCATGCATGAGCTCACCGAAGAGGCGCTGGTCGCAGCATCCGTGGATGTCGCCTGGCGGGAATTCACGGTCGCGGGTCGTCTGTCGGAGTGGTTCTGGCCGCCGCGCTTCGAGACGACCGCGGTCGTCGAGCTGCGCGAGCTCGGCCGCTGGGAGGTGCGGTCGGTGCCCGTCGACATGGCGGTCGAGGGCACGGTGCTCACGTTCGAGGCGCCGCGCGCGCTGCGGCTCGGGTGGAAGTGGGCGGGGGAGGAGCACACCACCGACGTCGAGGTCGAGCTGCAGTCCGCGGCGGATGCGGCCACCCGCGTGATCGTGCGGCACTCCGGCTTCGCGACCGCCGAGGAGCGCGACAACCACATCGACGGGTGGTCGAGCTGCCTGCAGCGCCTGGTGGATCGCCACGGCGGGGCGCCTGGCGAGCACCTGTGATCATCGAGTTCGAGGGCGATGTCTTCCGCTGGGATGCCCGTGAGGATTCGGCCTGGTTCTTCACCTCCGTTCCACCCGAGCTGAGCGAGGAGATCCGCGAGATCCCGCGCCCGTACCGCGGCTTCGGCTCGGTGCGCGTGCGTGCGCAGATCGGCGGGAGTGACTGGACGACGTCGATCTTCCCCTCGTCGGACTCGGGCTCGTACGTGCTGCCGCTGAAGAAGGCGGTGCGCGATGCCGAAGGACTGGTCGACGGCGGACCGGTGACGGTGCGACTCGAGGTACTCGACGGCTGATCGCGCGGTGCTCGTTGTTCCTTCGCTCCGCTATGTTTGCGTTCAGGAATCATTCTGCTGGGGAGCATGATGACGGACGGGTCTCAGGGGGGACCGCCGCCCGGATGGTACGCGGACGATTCGCGTGCTGACCGCCTGCGGTGGTGGAACGGCGCTGCCTGGACGGGGGACGTCCGTCGGGTGACGGATGCCGCCGCCACAGGTTCGATGGACGTCGTGGGTGGGGCTGGGTCGATGCCGGCAGCGCCGACGAGTCGCGCGCAGTTGCGTGCGCGGCGGGTGGCCGATGCGGACGCGGTAGGTGGTTGGGGCGCGGCGACTGGGGATCTTGGCGCTGCGGCTGCGACGCCCGAGCTGCCGGCGGCCGCCGAGGAGTCTCATGTGGCCGCGGTATGGCCGGCTGCGTCGTCGCTGGCTGAGGAGTCGCCCGAGGCGGTGAGTACGGAACCGGTGGTCGAGGCATCCGCTCCCGTTGTGGTCGAACACGAGGAACCGCACGCCGCAGCCGTGTGGCCGGCTCCGTCGTCGCTCGCTGAGCCGGCGGCCGCGCGGGACGAGGCGTTGGCGGATTCGCCGCCTGCCGTGCCGGAACCTGAGGTTGCTCCGCCCGCGCCGACGCGCAGCGTCGATTCGACTCCTGCGGCTTCGCGCTCGGGTGGGCCGGACGGTGCCAGCGCGGCGAAGGCCGAGTCGTTCCCCGACCAGATCGCGCCCCGGCGTCCTACGCCGGTGGACGAGCGGATGCCGACCCCGATCGTGTACCAGCCGGTGTCGAGTTCGTACGTGGGGGAGATGCGCCCGCCGCTGCCCGAGGCTGCGGCGGCGAACGTTCCGGCGATCGCGTCGGTCGTGCTCCTCGTGGTGGCTGCGCTCGGTGGCCTGGCGGTCGTGTTCTGGCTGGGCGGCTGGAACGAGTCGGTCGCGGGTCTTGTCAGCCTGGTCAGCGTGGCCTTTGCGGCCGGCGGGTTCTTCCTCGCGATCGGCGGGCTGATTGTGGCGACGCAGCGCTCGACGAGCAGGGTGCTGTCGGGGTTGGCGATCGTCGTGTCGATCGGACTCGTGGTGTGGCTCGCGATCGTCGCGACGCAGCAGGCGCTCGCGATCCTCAGCTGAGCCGCGCGGGTTGATCGTGCCGTTCCGGCGCGCGAGTGTTCGCCGCCGAGAGAATGCGGAGCGGTCCACGCGGGGATGTCAGAACGGTGGCGGATCCGTCGGCGTGACAAAGGAGGTCGGCGAGGTCCAGAAGGTCGCGCCGGTGGCTTCATCGCGATAGAGCACCCATCTGCTCTTGGTCTTGACCACGTGGTGCGGCTCGCAGAGCGGAGCGAGGTTTGTGTCCGACGTTGTTCCGCCGTACTGCCAGTCGAGCCGATGGTCGATGTTGCAATCTCGGGCGGATCGCATGCAGCCAGGGCCGATACAGACCTGGTCGCGAATCCCGAGCCAGCGTCTCAGCGCCTTCGGCACGGGGTACGTGGTGCGATCGACGTCGAGAACCGTTCCAGTGATGGGGTGGGTGAGGATGCGAATCCAACTGGATGCCTCACCCGCAAGCCGCCGTGCGGTCTCGGTGTCGATCGGGCCGTAGCCGTCGAGCGTGGCGGGTTCGTCGTCGTGACCGAGGAGGGTCATGACCGGCACCGTCACCGCGACAGATGCACGCGAACGCCAGACGCCGGGCTCGGTGGTGTCCGACATGCCTCGGGTGAGGAGATCGAGCACGAGGTCGGTGCGCAGCTGCGCGAGCGTGCGCTCCTCGCCGTCCTGCCCGCGAAGGTGCCGCGCGTACGCATCGGCGTACCGCTGCACAGCCACCACCTTGTCGGCGCTCGTGAACACGGTGAAGGAAGCCATCCCGTCGGCCTCGGGCTGGAACCAGACGTTTCGATCCTCGACTGCCCGCGTGTGCCGCTCATCGATGTGTTCGGGGTGCACGCGTTCGCGCACCACCCTGGCGCGCGTCCGGAACTTTCCCGGCGCGAGTGTCTGTGCCGACGCTTCGAGCAGTTCGTCGAACTTTGCCCACGCGTCTTTGACGTGGGCGGGGAGGGTCGCGGCCTGCTGAGCGGCCGCAGTCGCGTTCTGCGCGACAACGCGTCCGGAGCGGAACGCCTCCCAGATCTTCGGGCACCGCTCCCGCAGCGTGTCGGCGTGCGCGGCGCGCGTGCGGACCAGTGTCTCCGACATTCCGAGCCGCACCGCGAGATCCAGCGCCGCGGCGCGAACGGCGATGTTCCGTCGTTCGACGCGGACGGCCGCGGTCGATCGCCCCTGAGGATCGAGCCAAGCCGGATCCAGCGTGGGATCGGGGCCGACCCACGGATCGGGGCAGCCGGCAGCACCCCTCAGGACGCTCGCGATGCCGGCGTATTCATCGGCGATGAGCACGCGCGCTCGGGCGCTGATGCCCTCGAGTTCGAGGACTGCGGCCTCGTGCGCAGCTCCGCTCGTTTCGAGTTCGGCGAGTTCGACGGGCGGAAGGACTTCGCCCGGCTCGAGCAGATCCCACGGGTCGAGGAAGCGCTCGGGGTCGCCGTCGACCCTGGGGTCCCAGCTCACTTCGCTCGAAGAAAGATCCATGTCTAGACACTACAAGTGGCCTCCGACAGTCGATCTAAATGGCGACTCGCCAGCTGCCGCGGGTTGACGATAGCGGTCGTGGGTCGACGCACCGGGAGATGCGGATACCGACTTGTCACGCCCGCGGTGCAAGGTGATCGCGCAGCCTGACTGAGGTTTTCTTAGGCGAACACTGCGCGCGCCTGCGTTGACATGCAGCCTGGTGGGTGAGAGGTTCTATGGCGGGAGGGGATTCACGCTTGCGCGTGTTTCTCAAACCCAGCTCTATCCGAGGCTGGGAATCGTTACTGGGGTGTTTGGGGACCGGCACTTTGTTGTGCCCGGTCGGTTAGAGCTGACCAATCAACTCACACTGGGGAGAGACGCGCCATGCGTGCATTTATCAAGAACTACCTCGAGGCTGAAAAGGCTCGCCGCGAGGAGGAGGGCGAGAAGGGCTTCTCGCTCATCGAGCTCATCGTAGTGATCGTGATCCTCGGCATTCTTGTCGCCATCGCGGTTCCGGTATTCCTGGGGCTGCAGCAGCAGGCGCAGCAGCAAGCGCTTGCGACTGTCACCGCCAATGCCGCCTCGCAGGCAGCCGCGCGGCTTGCCCAGGCGGACGCCGCCACTCCGCCCGACCCGACCGACTTCAGCAACATCGAGAACACCAGCAATCTCGACAACATCGTGCTCACGTTGGAGCCGGCGACCGGAGTCACTATCGACAACTTCTGCGTTTCCGGCACGGCTGACGGGCTGACGGAGGTTGGCTCGGGACCTGGAGCCGTTGCGGGCGTCTGCCCGTAGCGGAAGGCGCCTAAGTTCGAGGCGCAAACCGTGTCGCCCGGGGCCCGGGAGACGAGTCGACTCCCGGCCCCGGTGACATGATTCATCTGGGGAAGTCGCCGCTTGGGGAGGTGTGCTGATGAGGGATACGGAAGCGGGCACTTCGGGGTTTAGTCTTATCGAGCTCGTAGTCGCCATGTTCCTTCTAGCTGTGCTCGCGGTTTCGCTGTTGCCCGCCCTCATCCAAGGAATCCAACTGTCGGCCACCCAATCAGCGGTCGCGACGGCGACGCGCCAACTGAACACTCTCGTCGAGGATGTGCGCCAAGCCCCCTCCTGTGCGAGCATTGCCGTCGCCACTGCCACGACGAACGCGTATGTCGATGGCAAGGGCCGACCGTTTCAAACTCAAGGGATTGTCCACGGTGTTTGCGCGGCGGGGTCGACTACCACAATCTCGCTAACAGCGACGCGCGGGACAACCACGCTGGCATCAGTCGACGCCATCATCTACGTGCCGGCCGCGCCATGACCGCCACCCGAAGCGTCACAGGTTCGGCCGATGAGGGCTTTTCTCTCCTCGAGCTGATCATGGCAGTTGTACTCCTGGGCATCGTCGGAAGCCTCGCTGTGACCGTCCTTGTAAATACATGGTGGACGCAGGAGAGTGTGTCGGCCCAGACTCGGGCGACAGCGCGGGGGCAACTCATCGCCAGCGAAATCGAGCGCGCGATGCGCAATGCGGTTGCATTCGAGATCGCGGACGGAGGGGCGACCCTGAAGGTAACGACTTCGCTAGACGGCGACATGCAGTGCCAAGCCATGACTTTCACAGGCGACGGGGCAAGAATGACCGTTACCGATTCGCCCAACCCCGATAGCGCCGCCTGGCCATTATGGCAGCCGCTGATCACCCGATCTGGCGCTGCCGATTATTTCGTTCCGATTGGGTCAAACGGCGTTACCTACACTTTCGACGCGACTACCGCAGAGCCGGGCGAACGAACTACTGCGCCGGTTCATTTCACCGGTGACGCGTACATGCGGAACGCATCCGAGGGGACGATGTCGCCATGCTGGTAGAACTCGGACAACGACTTACCGATCGGCTTCTCGTGCGAGAAGCAAAGCGGGACGCCGGAGGTGAGAATGGCGCCGCGCTCGTGGGCGTCATTGTGGTCATGCTTGTCGGCGTGATCGCCTCAGTCGTCATCGCTGGCTCAGTTATATTCGCAAGTCAAGCCAATGTCGCGAACCAGGACGTCACGCAAGCGTTCGTATCTGCAGAGTCTGGACGTGACGTGATGCTGGCGGCTGTGATGGCGAATCCCTGTGCGAAAAGCATCAGCGACTCGACGGCGAGCCCTCAGTACGAGGATGTTACAGCTCAGTTTGGTCCAGATGTTGACCACCTCACCGATGCTTGCCTCAGCACCGCGGCTGCAGCAGTCATTCGGATCACAGCCACAGGCAAAGGCGCCGATGGATCGAAAACGACCATCGTGTCGGACTATCAGCGCGCTGTGACCTACGAGAAGCAGCCCGGCGGCACGCTTGCGTACTTTGCCGGACAATTCAAGCTCACGCAGTCTACGTATGCAGGCGATCTGGTCATTCGGACGGGAAACTACAACTGCAACTCCACGACATCGATCGACGGTGACCTGTGGGCGCCCAAGGGATCGATCGAGCTCAGTGCCGACTGCCATATCACCGGCAGTGTGTACGCGCTTGGCACGGTTAAGACCAGCGGGTCCAAAGCGAAGGTCGACAAGAACATTGTCGCGGAGGGCGAGATCAGACTGGAGTCGACCAACGGAGCCGTCGGTGGAAACGTCATGTCGGGCATGAAAGTCACCGTCAAGGACATGACGGTTGCCGGCAACGTCCAGTCGCCGACCGCGCCCGACATCAAGTCTCCCGGCCTGGTCGCGGGGACCGTGACCACCGCGCCACTACCCAGCAACGCCTTCGTTCCGACGCTCGAGGCGGTGTACGACATGACCACTTGGGTGGATTTCCCATCCACGCGCAGCGCTTGGGGGACCGATGTCGATTGGCGCACGCCTCCGTCCTGTACCGCGAATGTCACGTCCACGGCCGCCGCAGCGCTTGCAGCTGGAACGGCACGCGTCGGCATCGACTACACCGCCTGTACCACTGGGGTCACCATCACCCTCAGCGCGAGTCCCACGATTACCAAGGACGTGCTGTTCCTGATTCCTCCCGGTGTGAAGATGAGTCTCGACATCAAGGGATTGTCGACCGACTCGGCCGACCGCCAGTTGTTTTTCATTCACGCAGACAACGTGGCGAACCGGACGGTGACGTGTCCCACCTCTGTCGGGTCGGGTGGGGACTCCATGACTCAGTTGGCAAGTGGCGCAGCGAAGGTCATGCTCTACACCCCGTGCGGGATCACCAAGGCGCCGAAGAAGGAAGGCTTCCGGGGGCAGTACTACTCGGGTGACAGCGGCAGCACAAAACTTGAACAGCCTGACTTCGACTGCCAGCCCATGACGTGGACTCCGCGTATTGATCTCGGGTGCAAGCTGGCTGAGGCTCCCGACGGCTCGGGTGAAATCGTCACGAAGCTCCTGCCGCCCACGATGTTGACTCAGACGGAGTAACAGTCCCTTGCATCCCGTCACCATCTTCACCGTCGTCGTCGCAGGAGTATTCGGCCTCCTCATCGGGTCGTTCCTCAACGTCGTTGCCTATCGTGTGCCGGCGCACATCTCGCTGATGCGCGAGAGCCGGTGCCCGCACTGCGATGCGACGATCAAGCCCTGGCACAACCTGCCCATCGTGGGATGGGTTGCGCTTCGGGGCAGGTGCGCGAACTGCAAGGCACGCATATCTGCTCGATACCCGATCGTCGAAGCCGCGACAGGGATAGCGTTCGCGGTCGTCACGTGGTGGGGGCTTGCAGTGTACGAGGGGGCTTTCGGTACGACGGCGACGACCTTCTTGGCGTCGTCGGCCTGGGGTGGGACGATCGACGCCGCGGACCTTTGGGCGCTCGGTCTCGTCATCGTCGCGTACCTGTATTTCGCCGCGATCTCGATTGTGCTGACGCTCATCGATCTCGACACTCATCGCCTTCCGAACAGCATCGTGCTACCGAGCTACCTCGTGGCCAGCATTCTGTTCACCGTGGCCGCTCTGCTGACGGGTCAGTGGACCTTGCTGCTCATGGCAGGCATCGGCATGGCGGTCCTGTACATCTTCTACTTCCTGCTGCGCGCGGCACGACCCGGCGGCATGGGTGGGGGAGACGTGAAACTGGCCGGAGTAATGGGGATCTACCTTGGCTGGCTGGGATGGGGCGCGCTCGCTGTGGGGGCGTTCGCGGCCTTTCTGTATGGGGGAGTGTTCGGCATGGCGCTGATGGTGCTGCGTCGAGCCGGACGCAAGACTGCCATTCCGTTCGGGCCGTGGATGATCCTCGGCGCTTGGACAGGAGTGTTCGCTGGCGAGGCCGTCGGCAAGTGGTACGTGAATCTCTTCGTGGGCGTCTGACGTCGACGGTCTTGGGGAAGGGGAAATCATGGGGAAGACCATTGTCGGGCTGGAGGTGACCGAAGAGAGCGTCCGCGCTGCGGAGATCTCTCTCGGTCGCAAACCTCAGCTCGTCGCGTACGGGGAGGTGCCGCTGCCTCCCGAGGCAGCACGCGACTCGGAGGTGCTCGACACGGGAGCCGTCGCAGTTGCGCTCCGGCAGCTGTGGACCGGCGCGAAGTTTCGAAGCAAGGACGCCGTACTCGGTGTCGCCAGCCGCCGCATCCTCGTGCGCGAGTACACGACCCAGGCGATGAGGCCCGATCTGCTCCGTGAGGCGCTGCCTTACCAGGTGCAGGATCTGCTACCGGTGCCGGCGAGCCAGGCCGTGCTCGACTTCTTCCCGCTGTCGCAGGAGGGTGACCAGGTCTCCGGCCTGCTCGTTGCCGCGGTCTCGGAGAACATCGAGCAGATCATCTCGACGCTCGCGAAGATCAAGGTGCGGGCGCAGGCGGTAGACCTCTCGGCGTTCGGCCTCGCTCGCGTGACGGCACCGCTCGCAGCGCGGGAGGAGACCGTAGCGACCGTGCATATTGGCGATCACACTACGCAGGTCGTGATCTCGCGCGGTGGTGTTCCCCTTTTTGTGCGCCTGTTGCCGATCGACGTCGCCACCGCCGCGAGCCGTCGGCACAGTACGGAGGTCGCCGAGCCTGAGCTCGAACTCGCCGTCGCCGGGAACGGGATGGGCGGAGGTGTCGCGCTACCGGCCCCCGGCCGCACACGCGGCGCGATCCGCGCGGCGACTTCGCCCGGTGTCTCAGACCTCGCGGCGCGCCTGCGCAGTACGCTCTCGTTCTTCGGCAGCCGCGCAACGGCCGCGCCCCTGACGCGGCTCTTCGTCACGGGGGCCGGCGCCGCGGTCGAAGGCGTCCTGCCTTCGCTCGGTGCCGCCATCGACACCCCGATGACCGTCGTCTCGGTCGGAGACGTGATTTCGATGTCGACGCCGCCGCCCGCCGGTGAGGTCGCGCTGAACCTCGTCGGTACCGTCGGCATCGCACTCGGGGAGGCCTCGAAATGACCGCCATCCCTGTCCCGTTCTTGGGAGCACCGCGCGTCAACCTCATGCCGCGCAGCGAAATCGCGCGACGCGAGCGCGACTCGCTAGTGCGGCTGTGGGTCTGGATCGCCCTGGGGGCGATCGTCGTCGCGGTGCTCATCATCGCCGGCGCGTTCGCCTTCAAGTTCTTCGCGGATCAGCGACTGGTGGCCGAGCAGGCCCGGACGAACGCGCTTCTCACCGAGATCGCGTCGCTGTCGGAAGTCAGCCAAGCGCTCGCCACGGAGTCGGAGCTCACTGACTTCCGCGCCGACGCCATGGCGACCGACGTCGCCTGGGCGCCTGTGATGGCGAAGATCTCCGGAGTGCTGCCCGCCGACACGACCATCACCGGCGTGGACCTCGCCGTCGGCGGTGTGCCGCAGGGCGACGACCCGACCGTCGAGCCGGGTCTCGTGGGCACAGTAGCCTTCGACAGCCCGACGCCCCTCGACATCGTTGCTCTCATCCGCTCCCTTCGCGGCGTGGAGGGCGTCCTGTACGCCGACGGGCAGTCGGTGACCTCGAGCCAGGTGGCGGCAGACCGCTTCTCGTATCTGCTGAACGTCGAGTTCGACCAGTCCGTGTACTCGAGCGAGTTCACGGCCGAAGAAGGGGGCGAATAACCGATGCCTAAGCATCTCGTGACCGCGATCGGTCTCATCGTCTCGCTGGGCGTTATCGCCCTGGGTGTGTTCCTCGTCGCCATGCCTCTTTACTTCCAGGCGGTCGCCGTCGACGGGCAGACCGCAACCGTCGCCAGCACCAACGCGCTATACCAGGCACAGGTCGACGAACTCACCGCTCAGCAGGAGAACCTCGACGCGATCACCGCGAACGTCGCCGGGCTGCGATCGCAGATTCCCGCAACGGGCCAGTACGACGATGTCTTCGAGGTCGTCGGCAATGCCGCCGCGGAGTCCGGCGTCGCCATCACATCCGTCACGGCGGGTGAGCAGGTCGTGTACGCGACCCGCACCGGTGCGACGGAAGGGGACCCAGCGGCCGCGACAGCTGCTCCCGGACCGGCGGCGACGGATGCTGGGACCGACCCGAACGCGGCCGCCGACGGAAACGGGACTGCTGATGCGAACGTAGCATCGGCGCCCGATGTCGCCGTGGCGGCGGGGCGTCAGCAGGTCGACTTCGTGATCAGCGCCACGGCGGCGGACATGGCGCAGGCAACGGCGTTCGTTGACGCGCTTCGCGCCGGCCCGCGCCTGCTCAACAGCATGGCGGTCACGATGACACAGAGCGGCGAAGGCACCGTCGACATCCAGATCACCGCCCTGAGCTACATCGACAAGGAAGGGTGACGACGGTGGACGACCTCGACTTCGAAATGCTTCTCGCATACGGTGCTCGGCACCGGGCATCGGACGTTCACATCACCGCCGATGCGCCGCCGCTGCTGCGCGTCGACGGTGACCTCGTGCGGATCGAGGCGTACCCGACCCCGCTTTCGGCTGATTGGGTCGAGCGGACAGCCTTCGCCCTCATGACCGAAGGACAACGCGCCGAGTTCCTCGAGTATGGCGAGGTGGATCTCGCCCACGCGACGGCGGGCATCGGGCGGTTCCGCACAAACGTCTACCGGCAGCTCGGTTCGATCGCGATCGCCCTGCGCTACATCCCCGACCGTGTGTACTCACTCGAAGAGCTCGGCGCCCCGGCGATCGCTCGCGACCTCGCCCTTCGCCCGCGCGGTCTGGTGCTGCTCACAGGACCGACGGGCTCGGGCAAATCGACGACGCTCACGGCGATGGTCGACATCATCAACCAACTCGTGCCGGCGCACATCGTCACGATCGAAGACCCGATCGAGTTCCACCACCAGTCGAAGCGAGCACTCGTCCACCAGCGCGAGGTGGGGCGCGACACGAACTCGTTCGCAGAAGCGCTTCGTCGCGTGCTGCGCCAGGACCCCGACGTGATCCTCATCGGTGAGCTTCGTGACCCCGAGTCGATCTCGACGGCGTTGTCCGCCGCGGAGACCGGCCACCTTGTGCTCTCTACACTCCACACTCAGGGTGCGGCGAAGAGCATCAACCGCATCATCGATGTGTTTCCTGCCGACCAGCAGCACCAGATCCGTACCCAGTTGGGCGACACCTTGCAGGGCATCATCAGCCAGACGCTGCTGCCGCTCGCCCAGGTGAACGGACGCACGATCGCCACCGAGGTGCTCATCAACACCCCGGCCGTCGCCAACATGATCCGCGAAGGGCAGGTCGCGCAGATCTATTCGGCGATGCAGGCAGGCTCCGAAATCGGCATGCACACGCTCGACCAGGACCTTCGTCGCCTCGTTGAAGAAGGAACAATCGCGCGCAACGTCGGGGTCGACTTCGCGGTCGACCCGAAGAGCCTTGACGGCGTCTACATCAAGCCGCGTGACCTAGATGCTGAAGAGTGGGCGCACCGCGCCGGAGAGTGGCGGCAGGGTGAGCTCGTGGCTCCGGCGGCAAACGCTTCGCAGGGCACCGGGATCGGTATGGGATCGCGTTTCGGAACTCCCACCGTCGGCGGCCGCGTCGACCCGACCGCTCGCAATGTCGAGTGGGGCGGCGTCGACGATCTCGAGGCGTGGACCGCCGCGAACCAGGAGCGTTGACATGGCCGTCATACAGGAGTTCGTGTACCGCGCGGTGGACCCGCGCGGCGGATCGGTCGTCAAGGGCACGATCGAGGCAGCGAGTGAGTCGGCGGTGACCGGCAAGCTCAAGGCGCAGGGGCTGACGCCGCTCGAGGTGACGCTCAAGTCCAACACTGGCCTGAACAAAGACATCAAGCTGCCGGGCACGACCAAGACCGTGTCGGCACGCACGCTCGCGGTGTTCTCGCGGCAGATGGCGGGCCTCATCAACGCGGGCCTTCCGCTGATGCGCACGCTCGCGATCCTCATCGAGCAGACGGACGACAAGAAGCTGCAGCCGGCGCTGGTGCAGGTGCAGGCGGATGTCGAGTCGGGGTCGTCATTCTCGGCGGCGCTCGCCCGGCATCCGCAGACGTTCCCCCCGCTGATGCTGTCGATCGTCAAGGTGGGCGAGGCGGGCGGCTTCCTCGGCAGTGCGCTCGGATCGATCGCCGACAACTACCAACGCGAAGCGGAGCTGCACAACAAGATCCGAGCAGCGTTGACCTATCCCGCGATCGTGCTCGTGATCGCGATCATCGGTGTGCTCATCATGGTGACGTTCGTGGTGCCGATCTTTGAAGGCATGTTCAGGGGGCTTGGAAGCTCGCTGCCGCTGCCCACACAGATCTTGGTGACCATCTCAAACAACATGTGGTGGATCATCCCGTCCATCATCCTCGTGGTGGTCATCGCGCTTGTCTGGTGGCGGGCCAACCGGCACACCGAGCAGTACCGCCGGTTCGTCGATCCGATCAAGCTGAAGATGCCGGTCTTCGGCAAGCTCACCACCAAGATCGCAGTAGCCCGCTTCGCTCGGAACCTCTCGATGATGCTCAACGCTGGTGTGCCGATCATCCAGGCGCTCGCGATCGTCGGTCAGGCGTCGAACAACTGGAGGATCGAGCAGGCCGTCCGAGATGTTCAGGAATCCATCCGTCAGGGCCGCTCGTTCGCCGCGCCCCTCGCAAAAGCCGAGGTGTTTCCGGCGATGGTGCCACAGATGGTGTCGGTCGGCGAGGAGTCGGGAACGCTCGTCGACATGCTCGCCTCGATCGCCGACTTCTATGAGGACGAGGTCGAGACCGCGACGTCGCAGCTGTCGTCGACGATCGAGCCGATCCTCATCGTGGGGCTCGGCATCGTTATCGGCGGCATGGTGATCTCGCTGTATCTGCCGATCTTCACCCTCTATGGGGAACTCGCGAAGCAGGGCTAGGGCGCAAGGCTCACTCAACGACCGGGCGCACGGCGCCGGCCGTTGAGTTTTGCGCCGTGTCCGGCCACGTTTCGTCTCGCTCGTGCTTCGCTCGCCCGACGACCGGCAAACGCAGCCGGGAGGCAGGCGTAGCTCCGAGCGAACCGGGCCCAAACGTCACACGGTAACCCGCAGCACCTCTTCAATAGTCGTCAGCCCCTGCGCGACCTTCGACCACCCGTCCTCGCGGAGCGAGATCATCCCCTGCTCCAACGCGACCTCGCGGATCGCCTTGCCCGTGGCTCGCGTCACCACCAGCGACTCGATCTCGTCGCTCAGCGTCATCACCTCGTGCAGCGCAACGCGCCCGCGGTATCCGGTGCCGCTGCAGGCGGGGCATCCCACCGCCTTGTACAGCTCGGGCACGTCCGCCGGGTCGTGCGGGAATCCCAGCGACCGCAGCACCTCACTCGGCTCCACCAACGGCTCCCGGCACCGCATGCACAGCCGCCGAGCCAACCGCTGCGCGATCACCGCCGACAACGCCGTAGCCACGAGGAACGGTTCGCACCCGATCTCGGTCAACCGCGTCAAAGCCGAAGGCGCGTCGTTCGTGTGCAGCGTCGACAGCACCAAGTGCCCCGTCAGCGCCGCCTCAATAGAGATGTTCGCCGTCTCGAAGTCGCGGATCTCACCGACGAGCACCACATCCGGGTCCGACCGCAGAATCGACCGCAGCGCCGTCGCGAACGTCAGCCCCGCGCGGTTGTTGACCTGCACCTGGTTGATACCGGCGATGCGATACTCGACCGGGTCCTCGACCGTGATCACGTTGATCTTCGGGTTCGCGATCGAACGAAGCGCGGTGTACAGGCTCGTCGACTTACCCGACCCCGTCGGCCCCGTGGCCAGGATCATCCCGTGGGGCTTCGTGATCGCCTCGCGGAACCGCTTCTCGTTGGTGCTCGAGAACAGCAGGTCGCGCATGCTCATCGTCTGGCCGGTGTTGTCGAGGATGCGCATGACGATCTTCTCGCCCCACACGGTGGGAAGCGTCGCCACGCGGAGGTCGACGGTGCGGTTCTCGTGCGTCACCGAGAGGCGGCCGTCCTGCGGCTTGCGCTTCTCGGCGATGTCGATCGACGACATGATCTTGAGGCGCGAGATGATGCCGTCCTGGATCGCACGGTCGGCCTTCTGCATCTCGTGCAGCACGCCGTCGATGCGGAACCGCACGGTCAGCTGCTTCTCGCCGGGCTCGACGTGGATGTCGCTCGCGCGGTCGTTGATGGCCTGCGCGATCAGCAGGTTCACGAACCGCACGATGGGGGCGGTGTCGTCCTGCTCCTCGAGGCTCTCGGTGAACGCGGCTTGGTTGGCCTCGCTCGACTCCTCGATCGTCATCGACAGCTCGCTGAGCTCTTCGTCGGAGCGCAGGAACCGCTCGAACATGTTGAGCAGCGCGTCTTCGGCGACGACGACGGGCTCGACGAAGAGATCCGTGATCGAGGCGACATCGTCGAGCGCGACGATGTCGGTCGGGTCGAGCACGCCCACAGTGAGGCGTTCGCCGCGACGGTCGACGGGGATGAGTCCGTACTTTCGGCACAGGTTGCCGGGCACGAGCGCGACCACATTCGGGTCGAGCGGCATCTCGGCGAGGTCGACGTAGCGGTGGCCGGTGTGCAGCGCGATCGCCTCGGCGACCTGGCCCTCGGTGACCAGCTTCGAGCTCACCAGCAACCGCTGCAGCTCCGGACCTTCGCCCACCTGAGCGAGGGCGGCCGACATGTCGGCAGCCCTGACCGCTCCTGTGAGCACCAGCGTCTGTGCAAGACCTCTCACGGCAACACCCCTATCCCCAGGGACATACTATGTGGCGCGCGTCAACCCTGGGATGATCGGCCGCGCGCGCTCGATAAGGTCGTGCCATGGCGGACCTGATTGCGAAGCTGACGGCCTGGGCACTCTCCCTCAGACCGGTGCGCATCTGGTTCCACTATCTCGAGCGCCGCGGTCCCATGCTGTCCGACAGCATCACGTATCGCTCGCTGTTCTCGGTGTTCGCCGGAGTCCTGCTCGGCTTCTCCTTCGCCTCGATCTGGCTCGCCGACAATCCCGCGGCGTGGCAGTCCTTGATCGATGCGGTGGATGCTGCGATCCCCGGCCTGCTCGGAACAGACGGCGACGGCCTCATCGACGTCAGCACCATCGAAGCCCCAGCGGGCCTCACGATCGCCGGCATCCTCGCTCTCGTCGGTCTTTTCGGTGCGGCGATCGGCGCCATCGGGTCGCTGCGGGTCGCGCTGCGCTCGCTCGCCGACAAGGTGCACGACGACGTGTTCTGGATCTGGGTGATCCTGCGCAACCTGCTCCTCGCCATCGCGATCGGCGGCGGATTCGTGCTGTCGGCCGGTGCGACCTTCATCGGCACGACCTTCGTCGGCGCGGCGCTCGACTGGCTCGGCATCAGCCAGGGCCCCCTCGCCGACTTCGCCACGCGGTCGGTCTCGATCATCGTGGTGTTCCTGCTCGACACGGCCATCGTGGCGCTCGCCTTCGTCTCGCTCAGCGGTGTCAAGGCGCACCCCGCATCGCTGTGGTCGGGCGCCGTCATCGGCGCCATCGGGCTGACGGTGCTGCAGCAACTCTCGTCCCTCTTCGTCGCCGGGGCCGGATCGAATCCCCTCCTCGCGTCGTTCGCCTCCCTCATCGCCCTGCTTCTCTGGCTGAACCTCTCGGCGCAGGTCATCCTGCTCGCGTCGACCTGGATCATCGTGAGCGAACGCCAGCGCGTCGACCGCGTGCGCGAGCGGTTCGGGTCCCCGACATTCGCCTTGCGACGCGTGCGCCAGGCGGAGGATGCTGTGCGCGTGACCACCGAAGAGCTCGAGCACGCGCGCGCCGACGCCGAGCGCGAGAAGCTGGCCGAGCAGAAGCGCAAAGCGAAGGAGCAGGCCGGCGACCACGACGCTCCATCAGATGAGGAGCCCGTCCCCGAGAAGGCCGACCGCACATGAGCGAGCGCGTTCCGACGTTCACCGCCGACCAGGTGCGCGGGGCGGAACGCCCTCTGCTCGACATCGGGGTCCCGCTCATGCGCCGTGCTGCCGCGGCCCTCGCCGACGTCGTGCGTGCCGAGCTCGCCACACCCGAGACCGTCGTCACGCTCACCGGCGTGCTCGAAGCCGTGATCCCCGAGTCGCCGGTCGAACTCCGGCCGCGCGTGCTCGTGCTCGCCGGCAGCGGCGACAACGGCGGCGACGCACTCTACGCGGCGGTGCGCCTCTCCCGCGTCGCGGACGTCGATATTCTCCTCGTCTCGGAGCGCTTCCACGAAGCCGCCCTCGCCGCCGCGGTCGCCGCCGGTGTCCGTCGCGTCGACCTCCCCGAGGTCGATGACGACCTCCGCCACTACGCGCTCGTCGTCGACGGCATCCTCGGCATCGGCGCGTCCACCGATTCGGCCCTGCGCGGCCGAGCGCGCGGCGTCGTCACGGCGATCCGCGACGACATGCATCGCGGGGGACGGATGCCGCGGGTCATCGCCGTCGACATCCCCAGCGGCCTGCATCCTGACACCGGCGCCGCCGACGACGCTGTGCTCGCCGCATCCGTCACCGTCACGTTCGGCGCGGTGAAGGCCGGACTCGTCACCGGACGCGGCCCCGAACTCGCCGGCGACGTCGTCCTCGTCGACATCGGCCTCGGCCCGGCACTGGAATCGGTCGAGCCGGCGGGCGAGGCATCCGTCTCCCGAATCGTGACGGCGCCGACCGACTGACCGCGGGGCACTACGGCGGCGCGACTACTCGTCGTCCTGGTCGTCGCCGTTGTTCCCGGGGAAGTCGGGGTCGTCCTTGTGGTGGCCCCACGCCTTGCCCTTCCCGTTGCCAGGGCCATCCTGCTGGTCGTCGCCGTCGTCGGCCTTGTTCCCGGGGAAGTCAGGCGAATCCTTGTGGTGCCCCCACGCGTTGCCGTTGTTGCCCGGGAACGCGGGGTCGTCCTTGTGGTGCCCCCACGCCTTGCCATTGCCCTGTGCGTCCGCGGAGTCATCCGGTGCGACGACGCTCGTGGCGGGGAGCACCCTCGCCAACGGCACACCCGACGCGACGGCCGGCACGATGATCGCGGCCGATGCCACGACAGCGATGACAGCACCCGTGATGAGCAGCTTCTTCGAACCCATGACGCACCTCGATCTCCCCAGGCGGAGGCAGCCGGTGCGGGGAGCGTACCACCGCGGTCGCGCGGTGCGAAGGGGTCAGCGCGCGTAGCGCTCGACGAAGGTGCGGAGCATGCGGCTCGGGTGCGAGACCGCCGCGGTGCGGACGGCCGCCAGCGTGATCTCGAGCTCGTCGGCGGCGAAGTAGCCGTAGTCGGCGTACGCGTGGATCCGCGTCGTGATGCCCTCGACGTCGAGCTCGGGGTGGAACTGCGTCGCGTACACGTTGTCGCCGACCCGGAACATCTGCACCGGACACGTCGGCGACGACGCCAACAGCGTCGCCGAAGCGGGCAACTGCGAGATCGCCTCCTTGTGTCCGACGAAGGCGCCGAAGGTCTCGGGCAGTCCGGCGAGCAGGGGATCGGATGCCCCGGCCTCGGTCATCGTCACGGGCACGACGCTGATCGGCTCGGAGTAGGTGCGGTCGATCACCGCGCCCTGGTGCGCGCCCAGCGTGCCGACGCCGTAGCAGGCGCCGAGGAACGGGAAGTCGCGTGCGACGACCTCGTCGAGGAGGATGCCGAACTCCTGCTCGACCCGGCGCTGTGTCGGCGACTTCTTCTCGAGAGGGTCGGACGCGTTGAACGGACCGCCGCCCACGAAGATGCCCGACACGTCATCGAGGTCGATCCGCGGCATCGGCTCGGCTTCGAGGCGCACCCGGATGAGCTCGTCGGGGGAGAGGCCGGTGTACCGCAGGAAGAGCGCGTACTCCTCGTCGGCCGGCACGTCCTCGGCCCGGGTCGCGAGGAGGACGAACGGCTTCACCGCACCAGCCTACGGCGGGAACACGGATGCCCCGACCCTGCGCAGTGCGCCGGGCCGAGGCATCCGTCGATCGTTACTTGCTGAACTGGTGCGTCCAGGTCGACACGGCACCCGCGGCGACGGCGAAGCCGGCCTTCGGGACCGCGGTGACCTGCACGTTCGAACCGGCGGGCACCTTCACGAGCGGCTTCTCGGCCTTCACGCCGTTGACGTAGTAGTCGAACGCCTTGTCGGGCGTGACGACGACGTGGTCGGAGTTCGAACCCTTCGGGTCGGTGAACTTCGGCGCGCGGGGCGTCGCCGCGGTCGTGAGCACCGGAACCTTCGCGAAGTCCATGTCGCTCGCGAAGTAGTAGCTCGTGTACGACGGCTGGTTGTAGGTGGTGTTCTGGCGTGCCACCTCGGCGCGGTACTGCACGTCGTGCATGAGCGTCGGCAGCTTGTGCGTGGTCACCTCGGTGCTCGTGTAGATGCGCAGAGCGCTCGAATCGACAGTGCGCACGAGCAGTTCCTCGCGCCAGTCGCCGAACACGTCGGCCACGAGCGACGGGTTGCCCTTGGTGCCGTTGTTCGTGCGCGTGCCGTCGGCGGTGAGCACGGTGCCGCGGGTCCAGTCCTTGATGGTCGGCGTGACCTCGAGGGCGCCGTCGACGATCTGGGCCGTCATGTCGGCGGCCCAGCGGATCGACTGGTTGGTTCCGGGAGTGGATGCTGCGAGCGGCGCGTTCGTCGCGCTCAGCAGGCCCGATCCCTCCGTGCCGTTGGGCATGCTCGCCCACACCTCGAGTCCCGGCACGTCGGCGCGCACGTCGCCGATCATGCTGCGGCCCGTGTCGCGGCCCGAGTAGGCGCCGAAGAGCACCTCGCCGGTCGCGGCATCGCGCATCGCCGAGCCGTAGGGGGCGAAGGTCGCACCCTCGTGCGCCGTCCAGATCTCGAGACCGGGGCGGTTCGGGTCGATATCGGTGACGTGCATCGCGTCGCCGTGGCCGAGACGCACGTTCTCGCCCGGTGCCGCGCTGCCGGCGGGGAGCACGTCGAACGAGCTGTACAGCAGCCCGCCGTCGTCGTCGATCGTGGCCGAGCCGTAGACGATCTCGTGCTTGCCGTCCCCGTCGACGTCGGCCGCGCTCAGCGAGTGGAAGCCCTGCGTCGTGATCGAGCCGTACACCGGGTCGGTGCCGTCGCGACCGTGCGGGCCGTCGTTGAACGGGTTCGTCATCGGCACGTGGCCGCTGTCGATGGCCCAGCGCGTGGTCAGGTGCTCGCCGTCCCAGTCGTAGGCGTGGATCGTCGTACGCGTGTAGTAGCCGCGCGCGAAGACCGCCGACGGGTGCGTGCCGTCGAGGTACGCGACGCCCGCGAGGAAGCGGTCGACGCGGTTGCCCGGCTCGATGCGGGCCATCGCGTAGTCGCCCCACAGCAGGCCGTCGTCGTCGCGGCCGGGCTCGTAGCGCACGGTCTCGAGCTCCTCGCCGGTGGCCGAGTCGAAGACCGACAGGTACTCCGGACCGTCGACGATGAAGCCCTCGAACGTCGTGAGGTCGTTGCGCGCGCTGCGGCTCGGTGCGTAGGTGGTGATGAAGTAGTCGACGAGCTCGGTCGCCGACGCGGTCGACAGCGGGTACTCGTGCGACACGGGGATGCCGAACGCCTCCTCGAGGGTCGCCGGCCAGTTGCCCGCCACGACCTCGGGGTGCTCCGACCAGCCTTCGAACATCTCGATCAGGTGCTGACGGTAGTCGGCGGCGCTCATGCGGTAGTCGTCGGCAGCGGTGTAGCCGGCCGCGAGGTCTTCGGCGAGCATCGTGATGCCGGCCTCGGCGGCGACCGAGCCGTCGGCGTTGTACCGGATCGACTTGGTGCCTGGCGCCGTCTTCAGCATCGTCTCGGCGCGGCCGTCGCCGTCGAAGTCGTAGACCATGAACTGCGTGTAGTGCGCGCCCGCGCGGATGTTCACACCCAGGTCGATGCGGTTCAGCAGCGTGCCGTCGAGCTCGTAGGTGTCGACGTACACGGTGCCCGTGTAGCCCTTCTGCGATACATCCTTCGAGTTCGAGGGGTCCCACTTCACGACGAACTCATACGCGCCGTCGCCGTCGACGTCGGCCACCGACGCGTCGTTCGCCGAGTACGTGAACGCCTCGCCGGCCGGGGTGACGCCGTCGGCCGGCTTCTGCAGCGGCAGGTCGTAGAACCCATCGCCCCACACCGACACGGGGGCGGACTGCTCGCCGGTCACGTCGTTCCAGGCGGGAGCGACCGTGTAGACGGATGCTGCGGACCCGTCCGCGTCGGCATAGTTCGTGCTGTCGTCGACCGTGGCGATGCGCTCACCGTCGCGGAACACCGCGAACGACGGGCCGCTGACGCCGGTCTCGGTCGCGGGACCGGCTTCGGTCCCGAGCAGGCGCCAGCTGAGGAACACGCCCTCGCCCGTCGACACGGCGACCAGGCCGCGGTCGAGGGCTTCGAGCTGGGCGCCGGCGGGGGAGGCCTGCTCGGCCAGCGCGGGCTGCGCCAGTCCGAGTGTGAGTGCGCACGCGGCCGAGCCGGCCACGAGCGCGCGGACAGAGGTGCTGCGGAGATTCATCTTCGAATCGCTCTCCCGAGGTTGCGGCCCGCGTGGGGACGGGCCTTTATCGTTGAAAACGCAAGGAATACGTTTTCCCGCACGACCCTAGTCAGCCACCCGCGCCCGGGTCAACGGGGTGGCCGAAGACATTGGAACGATTTAATGTGCGGGCACCGCGAGACGACGGATGCCTCGGCCCGGCGCAGCGCGCCGGGCCGAGGCATCCGTCAATCAGAACTCAGGAGGCGTAGGTGACGAGGCCGAGCTCCACCGGCGACACGAGCTGCGGGTGCGTGGGGCGCACGCGGACCGTGTAACCGAACGTGCCGGTCACGCCGAGCGGGAGGGTGCCACTGAACACCGTCGCGCCGTCCGCCGCGGACGCGCCGGGGGAGAGGCGGTACACCGAGTGATCGCGCGACAGCGCGTCGTCCTCGTTCGTCGCGCCGTAGAGCAGCTCGACCGCGACGTCGTCGGGCGAGAGGCCGTCGAGGCGGACGTCGGCGCGCACCTCGAGAGTGTCGCCGGCCTGCGCCTGCTGCGGGATGCCCGAGCTGTCGACGCTCGCGATCGACACGCGCCCCCACGCCTCGCGGACGCGGCTGACGAACGCGGCGACTGCGCGCGCCTCGAGGAACTCGTTCGCGCGCAGCGCGACGTCGTGCGCCGCAGCCGGCACGTACAGGCGCTGGACGTAGTCGCGCACCATGCGGTCGCTCGTCGCCTTCTTGCCGAGCTCGGTCATGGTGTGGCGCACCATGTCGAGCCAGCGGAGCGGAATGCCGCCCTCGCGCTCGTAGAAGCGCGGCACCAGCTGGTGCTCGATCAGGTCGTAGAGGGCCGCCGCCTCGTCGTCGTCGCGCTCCTCGTCGTTGGCCGCGGTGTCGGCGGTGGGGATCGCCCAGCCGTTCTCGCCGTCGTACCACTCGTCCCACCAGCCGTCGAGGATCGACAGGTTGAGGGCGCCGTTGAGCGCGGCCTTCATGCCGCTCGTCCCGCACGCCTCGAGCGGGCGCAGCGGGTTGTTGAGCCACACGTCGCAGCCGGGGTAGAGGTCCTTGGCGAGTGTGATGTCGTAGTCCGGCAGGAACACGATGCGCCCGCGCACCTTCGGGTCGCGGCTGAAGCGCACGAGCTGCTGGATCAGGATCTTGCCCGAGTCGTCGGCCGGGTGCGACTTGCCGCCGATCACGATCTGCACCGGACGCTCGGGATCGGTGAGCAGGCGCGTCAGCCGCTCGGGGTCGCGCAGCATGAGCGTCAGGCGCTTGTACGTCGGCACGCGCCGCGCGAAGCCGATGGTCAGCACCTCCGGGTCGAGCAGGTCCTCCACCCACGACGGGGTGTGGCCGTTGGAGACGGATGCTGCCACCCGCCGCCGCGCCTCGGCCACGAGCTCGCCCTTCATCTCCTGGCGCACGCCCCACAGCTCGGCGTCGCTGACGACGTTCCGGTCGGTCCAGTCGTGCGTCTCGGTGTGCGCGTCGCCCCATGCGCGCTCGCTCACGGCCTTGAGCGCGGGGTGCACCCAGGTCGGAGCGTGCACGCCGTTGGTGATCGACGTGATCGGCACCTCGTCGGTGTCGACGCCCGGCCACAGCATGCCGAACATGCCGCGGCTGA
Organism: Microbacterium sp. NPDC058062; assembly: GCF_042885375.1. Lineage (NCBI taxonomy): Bacteria > Bacillati > Actinomycetota > Actinomycetes > Micrococcales > Microbacteriaceae > Microbacterium > Microbacterium sp. NPDC058062. The sequence goes on along the minus strand of NZ_JBHVSC010000001.1, from coordinate 931,400 downwards.
CCTCGCCGTGCAGCACCGAGACGCCGTTGGCGTGCTGGCCGAGGTGCAGGCCGAGCACCGCCATGTTGAAGACGCCCTGGTCGCCGCCCTCCCAGGTCTCGAGGCCGAGCGAGATCGCGCGGCCGGCGTCGAGGCCCTGGAACAGGCCGCTCGAGAGGAAGTCGGCGATGAGGTCGCGCGGGAAGCGGTCGATGCCCGCGGGCACCGGCGTGTGGGTCGTGAAGACCGTGCCGGCGCGCACCTGCGCGAGGGCCTCGTCGAAGCTGAGTCCGTCGTGCGTGATCAGTTCCGACATGCGCTCGAGTCCCTGGAACCCGGCGTGGCCCTCGTTGGTGTGATAGACGTCCGGTGTGGGGCGGCCGTTCAGCTCCGACCACGCGCGCACCGCGCGCACGCCGCCGACGCCGAGCAGCAGCTCCTGCAGCAGGCGGTGCTCGCCGCCGCCGCCGTAGAGGCGGTCGGTGACGCGGCGCATCTCGTCGGTGTTCGACGGGGTCTCGGAGTCGAGCAGCAGCAGCGGGATGCGGCCGATGTCGGCGACCCAGACCCGCGCGTGCAGGCGGCGGTCGCCCGGCAGATCGAGCGCGATCTCGACGGGCGCGCCCTCGCGGTTGCGCAGGAGCGTCAGACCGAGGCCGTACGGGTCGAGCAGCGGGTAGCTCTCGCGCTGCCAGCCGTCGTCGCCGATCGACTGGCGGAAGTAGCCGGCGCGGTAGAAGAGGCCGACGCCGGTGAGCGGCACGCCCAGGTCGGACGCGCTCTTGAGGTGGTCGCCGGCGAGGATGCCGAGGCCGCCGGAGTACTGCGGCAGCGAGCCGTCGACGCCGAACTCGGGGGAGAAGTACGCGATGTGCACGGGCTTGTCGCCCTCGAGCTGCTGGAACCAGCGGTCGCCTTCTAGGTACGCGGTGAGACGCTCGTCCTCCTCGCGCACGCGGGCGATGAACTCTTCGTCGCGGGCGAGCTCGTCGAGGCGCTCCTGGCCCAGTGCGCCGAGCATCCGTGCCGGGTTCGCGCCGATCTCGTCCCACAGGACGGGATCCATCGAGGCGAACAGCGCGTACGTCGCGCGACTCCACGACCAGCGCCAATTGGAGGCGAGGCGGTCGAGCGGGGCGAGGGATGCGGCGAGGACGGGACGGACGGTGAACGTTCGGATGGCCTTCACGCTCGCGATTCTAGGGGCAAAAGCTGGAAGCGCTTGCACCGTTTCGGTGAACATCAGTCCCGCCCGCGTGACACGGGGTGCCGCGAATCGCAAGGGAGCGGCCCGCGTCGGGTGCCGGGTCTACGCTGGCGCTATGGCAATCGCACGACTGCACGGCGGACCCCTCGACGGACAGATCATTCCGCTCGACCCGACCGTCTCCGACTCGTACATCGTCCCCTACGGCGAGGGACAGCTCGTCTACCGCCGCGAGGGCGACGAGACCCACACGGGCGACCAGGACGGGCCGACCGAGACCCGGTTCGTGTACGTCGAGGCGACCGAAGACATCGACCCGAACCCGGACGGTCGTGACGACTGATCGCACTCCCGACGTGACCGGCGGCGACGCCGGAGCGAACGGTGCATCGCACAGTGTCGAGGTCGAGCTGAAGTTCGACGTCGACGAGTCCACGCCGCTGCCCGACTGGTCGGCGCTTCCCGGTGTCGTGCACGTCGGCGAGCCCGAACTGCGGCAGCTCGACGCCACCTACCTCGACAGCGACGACCTCTCGCTCGCCCACGCCGGCTACGCGGTGCGCCACCGCACCGGCGGACCCGACGAGGGCTGGCACATCAAGGGCCCGCGCGGGGCCGACGGCGGCCGCGTCGAGCTGCACTGGCCGATCAGCCCGGTGGATGAGATCCCGGATGCTGTCGCCGACGCGGTCTCGAACATCGCGAGCGCGTCCGACTTCGCGCCGATCGCGCGCATCCGCAACGGCCGCACCGCCTACGCGCTGCAAGACGAGCACGGCGGCCTCGTGGCGGAGTTCGTCGACGACCACGTGACGGCCACCGACGAGCGCTCCGGCACCGACCGGTCCTGGCGCGAGTGGGAGTTCGAACTCGGACCCGCCGCACCCGAGGGGGCGGACGAGCGCGCTGCGCTGCTCGCGGCCGCCGAAGCCGCGGTGCAGGCCGCCGGCGGCCGGGCCGCAGCATCCGATTCCAAACTCGCCCGCACGCTCGGCGCCTGAACACACGAGAACGCCCCGGACCTTCGAGAAGGTCCGGGGCGTTCCGCGTCAGCTGATCAGAGGTTGATCATGTGGCCGGCCAGGCCGTGGAAGGCCTCCTGCACGGCCTCCGACAGCGTCGGGTGCGTGTGAACGTTGCGCGCCGCCTCGAGAGCGGTGAGGTCCCACTTCTGCGCGAGCGTGAGCTCGGGCAGAAGCTCCGAGACGTCGGGGCCGATGAGGTGGCCGCCGAGCAGCTCGAGGTGCTCGCCGTCAGCGATGAGCTTGACGAAGCCGATGGGCTCGCCCAGGCCGTTCGCCTTGCCGTTCGCCGAGAACGGGAACTTCGCGATCTTGACGTCGTAGCCGGCGTCGCGCGCCTGCTGCTCGGTGAGGCCGAACGAGGCCACCTGCGGCGAGCAGAACGTCGCGCGCGGCATCATGCGGTAGTCGCCGAGCGTCATGGTCTCGGCCTTGCCGATGGTCTCGGCGGCGACGACGCCCTGCGCCTCGGCCACGTGCGCGAGCTGCAGCTTCGCGGTGACGTCGCCGATCGCGTAGATGTGCGGCACGTTGGTGCGCATGTGGTCGTCGATGTCGATCGCGCCGCGGTCGGTGAGCTTCACGCCGGTGTTCTCGAGACCGAAGCCCTCGACGTTGGCGGCGAAGCCGATCGACATCATGACCTTGTCGGCGTCGATCGAGCCCTGGCTGCCGTCCTTGGCGGTGTAGGTCACGGTGACCTTGTCGCCCTGGTCGGTGACCGTCTCGACCTTGGTAGAGGTGAGGATGTCGACGCCGTAGTTCTTGTACTGGCGGGCGATCTCCTTCGAGACGTCCGCGTCCTCGTTCGGCAGCGCACGGTCGAGGAACTCGATGATCGTGACCTTGACGCCGTAGTTCACCATCACGAAGGCGAACTCCATGCCGATGGCGCCGGCGCCCACGATGACGATCGACTGGGGCAGGTCGCGGGCGAGGATCTGCTCCTCGTACGTCACGACGTTGCCGCCGATCTGCACGCCCGGGAGCAGACGCACCTTCGAGCCGGTCGAGATGATCGCGTTGTCGAAGGTGACGCGCTCGGTGGTGCCGTCGGCCTTCTTGACGTCGATCGTGTTCGCGTCGACGAACGACCCGCGACCTTCGTACTCGTCGACCTTGTTCTTCTTCATCAGGTAGTGGATGCCCTTGACGTGGGTGTCCGCCACCTTGCGGCTGCGGTCCCAGGCGACTCCGAAGTCGAAGTGCACGTCACCCGAGATGCCGAACAGGTCGGCCTTGTGGTGGAACTGGTGCGCGAGGTCGGCGTTCTTGAGCAGAGCCTTCGAGGGGATGCAGCCGACGTTGAGGCACACACCGCCCCAGTACTTCTCTTCGATGATGGCGACCTTGAGGCCGAGCTGCGAAGCGCGGACGGCTGCGACGTAGCCGCCGGGCCCCGCGCCGAGGATGGCGACGTCGTAATGAGGCATGGTCTCAAGCCTATCGGTCGGTGGGGGGCACGGAGTCGGCCTGCGAGGTGCCGTCGGCGGGTCCGGCAGCGCCGTTCGCGAGGGCCTTCTCGCGGCGGGAGCGGGAGACCAGCAGGTAGACGACCGCGGCGATGAGCGCGAGGGCCAGCACGCCCGCGATGATCCACGGCAGCGCGCTCGATCCCTCGTCCGCCACAGGCTCGCTCGTGACCGTCGGCGTGGGCTCGGCGGACTGGGTCGGCGCCGAGGTCTCGGTGGGCGTCGGGGTCGCCGTCTCGGTCGGCGTCGGTGCGCCGGCGACCGTGAAGGTGAACTCGCCCGAGATGGGGTGCCCGTCGCTCGAGACGACCTTCCACAGCACCGTGACGGCACCGGATGCCTCGCCCGTGAGCGGCTGCGTCAGCACGTTGTCCTGCGTGGTCGGTGTGCCGTCGACGAGCGACGCGCCCGAGGCATCCGTCACCTCCACGACCGAAGCGCCGGCGTCGTCGGCGATCTCGGCGCTGAAGGTGAGGGTCAGCTGCGCGGGGAGGGCGTCGAGCGTGCTGTCGGCCGCCGGGTCGCTGCCCAGAAGCTCGTCGTGCGCGTGGGCGGGCGATGCGGTCGCGAGGACGACGCCGAAGGCGACGAGCAGTGCGGCGAGGAATGCGCAGACCCGGGCTGGAAGCGGCTTGTGAAGAGTTTGTGACATCACCTGATCGAGCCTATCCGGCTCTTTGCTGAGGGCTCCCCGAGGTCTAGCCTGGCGATTGGCGGGCCCCCTGCCCGTCGTCCCCACGCGGAAGGATGCGGCAGATGGATCAGATGATGATGGGCGCCATGTCGAAGGACATGATGTCGATGCCCGGCATGGAGACCATGGACATGTCGGTCATGCAGGCGTGTATGGATGCCTGCTCGGCCTGCGAGCAGGCATGCACGGTGTGCTCCACGCAGATGATGTCGTGCGCTCCCGCATGCATGAACTGCGCCGACATGTGCAACACGATGATGCGCGCCATGATGCGGATGCAGGGCATGAACCCGGCGACCATGATGTCGATGCTCGACGCCTGCATGGCGATGTGCCAGATGACGATGGACGAGTGCATGGAGCACGCGGACCACAGCGAGGTCTGCAAGATGTGCGCTCAGGCGTGCAAGGCGTGCATGGACGCCTGCATGGCCATGAAGGACATGATGATGGCGATGAGCTGACGCTCGTCGCCATCTCTCGTCGAGCGAGTCAGCGAGACGAAACGCGCGGTGCGACGCTGCGGTCGCTGAGCCGGTCGACGCGTCAGCCGCGGAGGACGTTGAACCGCGCGCCGCCGACGGCGAGCACGTGGTAGCGCTCGTGGAGCGCGACCGGCGTGCCGGGCGTCGCGGCGGCGGCAGCGCCGGTGCCGTTCCAGAGCGCGACCGGGCTCCAGTCCGCGAGCGTGCGGACGATCACGAAGCCCGAGCGCTCGTCGGAGGCCTCGACGATCGCGTCCGCCCAGTCCGACGGCGTCGCCGAAGCGAGGCGCGCCTGGATCAGGTGCAGCGCGTGACCGGGGGCGTAGGACGAGCAGGTGTCACCGTGGTCGCACATGCACGCCGCAGCCTCGCGCACCTCGAGGGGCGGGATGTGGCTGTGCGGGCTCGACACGGTGATCTCCTTCTGGTTAACGGATCTTTGCCGGTCCTGCCAGGGTAGAAGGACCGCCTTGCGGCCCGTACGTCGAGTGACACGCGGCGAAACATTGCGGGAACGGCGAACGTCCTCTTCCGAGCCGGGGGCGATCGGATAGGCTGGCCGGACGAAGGAGGAAACCGTGGAGCACGACCGCCGACCCGATCAGGGCGACATCCGCCGGGCCGCAGGGTCTGACGCACACGAGTCCGACCGCGCCGCCGACACGACGCAGACGTTCGGCCACGACTCCGACCTGTCGTTCGTGCCCTTCGGCAGCGAGCTCGGCGAGGCCGAACTCGACGCGATCGACGCCCTTCCGTCCGGCGCCGCCCTGCTGCTCGTCCGTTCCGGACCCACCGCAGGCGCCCGCTACCTGCTCGATGCCGACGTCACGTCCGTGGGGCGGCATCCCGAGGCCGACATCTTCTTCGACGACGTCACCGTCTCGCGTCGCCACGCGGAGATCAACCGCACCGGCACCGACTTCGAGCTCGTCGACCAGCGTTCGCTGAACGGCACCTACGTGAACGGCGAGCGGGTCGACAGGGCCGCGCTCACCAACGGCGCCGAGGTGCGCATCGGCAAGTTCCGCCTCAACTTCTTCGTCTCACCGGCTGACCTCTCCAGGGCGACGGAGGCCTGATGCCCGCGGCTTCCGCCCGTGACAGGGCGTCGTCCGCGGGTCTTCTCAGCATCGGTCAGGTCCTCGCGCGTCTGTCGCCCGAGTTCCCGTCACTGACCTCCAGCAAGCTGCGCTTCCTCGAGGTCCAGGGGATCATCACGCCGTTGCGCACGGAGTCGGGCTATCGCAAGTTCTCGCAGGACGACCTCGAGCGCCTGCGCCTCGCGCTCACCCTGCAGCGCGACCACTACCTGCCGCTGTCGGTCATCCGCGACTACCTCGAAGACGTCGACGCCGGTCGCGATCCTGCGACGCCGACCGCCGTGCCGCCGCCGTCGATCGTGCCCGCGCCGCGACGCTACCGCCGCGACGAGCTGCTGTCGGCCGCCGGCGCCGCGCCCCAGCTGCTCAACGACGCCATCAGCACCGGCATCCTCGCGGGCGCGGAGTCGTACACCGAGCAGTCGGTGACGCTGCTGCGCGCGCTCGTGGCGCTGGACCGCCACGGCATCGAGCCGCGCCACGTCCGCGCCCTGCGGCAGAGCGCCGAACGCGATGTCGCGCTCGTCGAGTCCGCTCTCGCGCCGCTCCTGCGCCGGACGGATGCCTCGTCCCGCGGCCGCGCCGGCGAACTGGCGCCCGAGCTGACCCGGCGCCTCGACGACGTGCGGGCGATCTTCGTGCGGGCGGCGCTCGACCGCATGCTGTCCTGAGTCCGACTTCGTCGCGGGAGCAGTTCGAGGTTTCCGGCCAGCGGATCGTCGAAGTGCGCGACACGCCGACCCCCGAACGCCGGATGTCGTTGCCGCGAGGGGGAGGCTGATCTAGCGTGGAACTATTCGATCCGGAGGGGGGTCCGAGCATGACCGGAGACGTTGCTCCCGGCGAGCCGTTCAGTGCAGAACTCCTCTTCACCGACGGTCTTCCCGCTATGGATGACGAGGTCGGCTACCGCGGCGCCGCTGCGGCCAAGGCCGCCGGCATCACCTACCGCCAGCTCGACTACTGGGCCCGCACCGAGCTCGTGCAGCCGACCGTCCGCGGTGCCAGCGGATCGGGCTCGCAGCGACTGTACGGCTTCCGCGACATCCTCGTGCTGAAGCTCGTCAAGCGCCTGCTCGACACCGGCATCTCGCTGCAGCAGATCCGCACCGCGGTCGACCAGCTTCGGGCTGCCGGCATCCGCGACCTGGCGGGCACGACGCTCATGAGCGACGGGGCATCCGTCTATCTGTGCACGTCGAACGACGAGGTCATCGATCTCGTCAGCCGCGGCCAGGGTGTCTTCGGCATCGCCGTCGGCAAGGTGCTGCGCGAGGTCGAATCGGAGCTCCTCGAATTCGAGGTCGAGAAGCCCGACGCGATGGACGAGCTCGCGGTGCGTCGCGCCGCACGCTCCGCGTAAGGCGCGCCGCACCGCTCCGATCCGGGTCAGCCCAGCGCGGACTCCACCCGCTCCCGCACGCCCGCCGTCGCGGTGAGGGCCTGATCCAGGTCGGCGATGAGGTCGGCCGGATCCTCCAGGCCGATCGAGAGGCGCACGAGCGCGTCCGAGGGCTTCGCGTCGGCGGTGACGGGCCGGTGGGTGAGCGCAGCCGGGTGCTGGATGAGCGAGTCGACGCTGCCGAGCGACACCGCGTGCGTGAAGAGCTGGACGGATGCCGTCAGCGCCGCCGCGGCGTCGAAACCGTCGGCGAGCTCGATCGCGATCATCGCGCCCGGACCCGACTGCTGGGTGCCGATGAGGCCTCGAGGGTCGCTGTCGGCGAACCCGGGGAAGTGCACACGCGCGACCTCCGGGCGTGAGAGCAGCCACTCCGCGACGACGCGCGCGCCCTCCTGCTGGGCGCGCATGCGCACGGGAAGGGTCGCCAGGCCGCGGTGCAGGAGGTATGCCGCGAGGGGATGCATGATCGCGCCGGTGATGGCGCGGGTGCGCCGCAGCGCCGCGGCGAGCCGCGCGTCGCACGCGACGACGCCGCCCACGACGTCGCCGTGGCCGCCGAGGTACTTCGTCGCGCTCTGCAGCGAGAGCGACGCGCCCAGGTCGAGCGGGTGCTGCAGCACGGGGGTCGCGAAGGTGTTGTCGACGAGCACCGGGACGTCGCCGGCGGCCGCGGCCACCCGCCGGATGTCGACGAGCTCGAGCGTCGGGTTCGCCGGGCTCTCGAGCACGACGAGCGCGGTGTCGTCGCGCAGTGCGGCGGCGACATCGTCGGGGGAGCAGAACGTGGTCTCGACGCCGAGCAGGCCCGACGCGAGCAGATGGTCGGTGCCGCCGTACAGCGGACGCACGGCCACGACGTGGCGCTTCTGGGACTCGTGCGTGAGGGCCAGCAGCACGGCGGTGACGGCGGCCATGCCGGACGAGAACGCGACGGCCTCCTCGGCGTGCTCGAGACGCGCCAGAGCCTCCTCGAAGCGCGCGACCGTCGGGTTCCACAGGCGCGCGTAGACGTTCGACCCGCCCTCGAAGGGGTGGCCGCCGGTCGCGAGGACCTCGTACGACATGCCGCCGAGTTCGATCCCCGGCAGGGGATTGGTCGACGAGAGGTCGAGGGGGAGAGCGTGAACGCCCAGGCTCGCGAGATCGTCGCGGCCGGCGTGCACGGCAAGGCTGTCAGGGTGCAGCGTCATCGATGCCATGGCGATATGGTCAGCGAAATCGCGACGAATGGCAAGTCGAGCCCACCCGCACGTGCACAACTAGCGCAATGTGCTCATCCGGTGAGCAAAGTGGTGACTCCCGGATGCTGCGGGGCGCAGCATCCATGAATCAGGAGCGCGAGTCCTCCGGGACCGGGATGCGGCCCGTGCGCATGATGCGGTCGAGCAGCGAGTCGAAGTCCGCGGCGAGCTCCTGGGCGGAGTCGCCGGGCCAGATGTGCAGCGGCTTCGCGGCGCCCTGCGCCTGCTGGAGCGAGGTGCGCTCGGGCAGCTGCGGGCTCAGCACGAGCGGGCCGAACATGTCGCGGAGCTCCTTGATGCGGAACTGGTGCTCGATCGACTGCGGGCGGACCCGGTTGACCACGATGCCCAGCGGCTGCAGGCGGGGGGAGAGGCCGCGGCGGATCTCTTCGATCGCACGCAGGGCGCGGTCGGCGGCGGCCACGGAGAAGAGACCCGGCTCGGTCACGACGATCACCCGGTCGGAGGCCGCCCACGCGGTGCGCGTGAGGGCGTTGAGCGACGGCGCGCAGTCGATGAGCACGAGGTCGTAGTCCGCCTCGATGGTGGCGAGCGCCTCTTCGAGCTTCCAGACGTCGCGGACGCTCGGGTGGGGGCCGTCGAAGTTGATGGCCGACGGGCTGCCGATCATGACGTCGATCGTGCCCGGGTGGACCTTCGCCCAGCCGCTGGAGGTGATGGCCTGACGGACCGTCTTCTCCTTGGGGTTGGCGAGGACATCTGCGACATTCAGGCGGCCGGCCACCTGGATGTCCATGCCCGTCGAGACGTCGGACTGCGGGTCGAGGTCGACGACGAGCGTGCGGACACCGCGGGCGAAAGCCGCCGATGCGAGTCCGAGAGTCACGGTCGTCTTGCCGACGCCACCCTTGAGCGAGCTGACGGATAGGACGTGCACAAGCCACCACGTTACCGTCCCCTAGGCTGAGAGCACACTCAGCCCGTTTTTCGGGCCCCGCCTGCGCCGCCGCACACGGAGGTCTCATGTTCCGCAAGATCCTGGTCGCGAACCGAGGCGAGATCGCCATCCGGGCATTCCGCGCCGCGTATGAGCTGGGGGCGCGCACCGTCGCGGTGTTCCCCTTCGAGGACCGCGGCTCCCTGCACCGCCAGAAGGCCGACGAGTCATACGAGATCGGTGAGAAGGGCCATCCGGTCCGCGCCTACCTCGATGTCGACGAGATCGTCCGCGTCGCGCTCGCAGCCGGTGCCGACGCCATCTACCCGGGCTACGGCTTCCTCTCCGAGAACCCGGAGCTCGCCGAGAAGGCGGCCGCGAACGGCATCGCCTTCATCGGACCGCCCTCGAAGGTGCTCGAGATGGCCGGCAACAAGGTCACCGCGAAGCAGCACGCGGTCGCGGCCGGCGTACCGGTGCTGCGGTCGACGGAGGCATCCGACGACGTCGACGCGCTCCTCGCCCAGGCCGATGACATCGGGTTCCCGATCTTCGTGAAGGCGGTCGCCGGCGGCGGCGGACGAGGGATGCGGCGGGTGGAGCGCAAGGAAGAGCTCGCGCCCGCGCTGGCCGAGGCCATGCGCGAGGCGGGCAGCGCTTTCGGCGACGCCCGGGTCTTCCTCGAGCAGGCGGTCCAGCGGCCTCGTCACGTCGAGGTGCAGATCCTCGCCGACAAGACCGGCGAGACCGTGCACCTGTTCGAGCGCGACTGTTCGGTGCAGCGCCGCCACCAGAAGGTGATCGAGATCGCTCCGGCGCCGAACCTCGACCCCGCCATCCGCGACGCGCTCCACGGCTACGCCGTCGCGTTCGCGCGGTCGATCGGCTACGAGAACGCCGGCACCGTCGAGTTCCTCCTCGAGACCGCCGGCCCCCGCACCGGTGAGGTCGTCTTCATCGAGATGAACCCGCGCATCCAGGTCGAGCACACCGTGACCGAGGAGGTGACGGACGTCGACCTCGTGCAGTCGCAGATGCGCATCGCCGCCGGCCAGACGATCGCCGACCTCGGCCTGACGCAGGACCGCATCCAGCTGCGCGGCGCGGCGCTGCAGTGCCGCATCACGACCGAGGACCCGTCGCAGGGCTTCCGTCCCGACACGGGGCGCATCACCACGTACCGCTCGCCCGGTGGCGCCGGCATCCGTCTCGACGGTGGCACGACCGCTGCCGGCTCGCAGATCAGCCCGCACTTCGACTCGATGCTCGCGAAGCTCACGTGCCGCGGCCGCGACTTCCCGGCTGCCGTCGCGCGCGCCCGTCGCGCCCTGGCCGAGTTCCGCATCCGCGGTGTCGCCACGAACATCCCGTTCCTCCGCGCGGTGCTCGACGACCCCGCCTTCGTCGCGGGCGACGTCAGCACCTCGTTCATCGACGAGCGGCCCGAGCTGCTCACGAGCAACCCGTCGCGCGACCGTGCGACGAAGCTCCTCAACTGGCTCGGCGACGTCACCGTCAACCGCCCGTACGGCGAGAAGCCCGTCTCGGTGTCGCCCGGCAGCAAGCTGCCCGCCATCGACCTCTCGTCGCCGCCGCCCGCCGGCACGCTCGACCGCCTGCGCGAACTCGGCCCCGAGGGCTTCGCCCGGGCGCTGCGCGCACAGAGCGGTCTCGCCGTCACCGAGACGACCTTCCGCGACGCGCACCAGTCGCTGCTCGCCACCCGCGTGCGCACGCGCGACCTCGTCCGCGTCGGCCCGCACGTCGCGCGCATGACGCCGCAGCTGCTGTCGGTCGAGGCCTGGGGCGGCGCGACCTACGACGTCGCGCTGCGCTTCCTCGCCGAGGACCCGTGGGAGCGCCTGGAGGCGCTGCGCGCCGCGATGCCGAACATCCCGATCCAGATGCTGCTGCGCGGCCGCAACACCGTCGGCTACACGCCGCGCCCCGTCGAGGTGACCGACGCCTTCGTGCGCGAGGCGGCCGCCACGGGCGTCGATATCTTCCGCATCTTCGACGCCCTGAACGACGTGTCGCAGATGCGTCCGGCCATCGACGCCGTGCGCGCCACGGGCACCGCGATCGCCGAGGTCGCGCTCTGCTACACATCCGATCTGCTCGACCCGTCCGAGAAGCTGTACACGCTCGACTACTACCTGCGCCTCGCCGAGCAGATCGTCGAGTCGGGCGCGCACATCCTCGCCATCAAGGACATGGCCGGCCTCGTGCGTCCGGCGGCCGCGGCGAAGCTCGTCACGGCGCTGCGCGAGAACTTCGACCTTCCGGTGCACCTGCACACGCACGACACCGCGGGCGGTCAGCTCGCGACACTGCTCGCGGCGAGTGCCGCGGGAGTGGACGCGGTGGATGCTGCAGCCGCCCCGATGTCGGGAACCACGAGCCAGCCGTCGCTCTCTGCGCTGGTCGCCGCGCTCGCCCACACCGACCGCGACACCGGCCTCAGCCTGCAGGCGGTCAGCGACCTCGAGCCGTACTGGGAGGGCGTGCGCCACCTCTACCGTCCGTTTGAGTCCGGCCTCGCGTCGCCGACGGGCCGCGTCTACCACCACGAGATCCCGGGTGGGCAGCTGTCGAACCTACGTCAGCAGGCGATCGCCCTCGGTCTCGCCGACGACTTCGAGCTCATCGAGGACATGTACGCGGCGGCCGACCGCATCCTGGGGCGCATCCCCAAGGTGACGCCGTCGTCGAAGGTCGTCGGAGACCTCGCGCTCGCGCTCGTGGCCGTGCGCGCCGATCCCGCCGATTTCGAGGCGAACCCCCAGAATTACGACATCCCCGACTCGGTGGTGGGCTTCATGGCGGGAGAGCTCGGCGACCTGCCGGGTGGCTGGCCCGAGCCCTTCCGCACGAAGGTGCTCGCGGGCCGCACGATCTCGATCGACATCCCGCCGCTCACGGCCGAGGAGCACGAGGGCCTTTCGGGCGACGCCGCGACGCGTCGTCGCACGCTCAATCGTCTGCTCTTCCCCGGACCCGCGCGCGAGTTCGAGAAGAACCGCGAGACCTACGGCGACCTCGCCACTCTCGGCACCCCCGACTACCTCTACGGCCTCAAGCCGGGGGAGGAGCACGTCGCCGAGATCGACCCGGGCGTGCAGCTCTATGTCGGGCTCGAGGCGATCGGCGAGGCGGATGACAAGGGCATGCGCACCGTCATGACGACCCTCAACGGTCAGCTGCGTCCCGTGTTCGTGCGGGACCGCAGCATCAAGGTCGAGGCGCGCCAGGCGGAGAAGGCCGACACGTCGAAGCCGGGGCAGGTCGCAGCGCCGTTCTCGGGCGTCGTCACCCTCAAGGCGAAGGCGGGCGACACCGTCACGGCCGGCCAGCCGGTCGCGTCGATCGAGGCCATGAAGATGGAGGCGGCGATCACCGCACCCGTCGACGGCGTCGTCGAGCGCCTCGTGATCGCCGAGACCTCGCAGGTCGACGCCGGCGACCTTTTGGTCGTCATCCGTCCGGCGCAGTAACCTGGAGGGCGGCATCCGCCCGAAACGCCGTCTTTTCAGGAGAGCTCCGCAGTGACGCCCGATCGCATCGAACACACGCCCGACGAGCCTGAGAACGGCGTGCTGTCCGACACCGGAAGCATCGACACGACCGGTCTCGGCATCCTGGGTGGTGCGACGGCGCAGGTGAACGTCGAGCTGCCGTCGGAATCCGACGACGACCGCGAGGACGACGGCGTCATCGACGACGAGGTCCCCTTCGTGATCGAGATCCCGGCCGACGCCGATCTTCCGGTCATCGAGCCGGCTCCGGTCGAGGAGTTCCTGACCGAGACCACCGAGGCCGAGATCGTCGAGAACGCCGCCGACCTCGAGGAGTGGACCGTGGAGGGCGAGGGCTTCGCCCCGGCGCCCGCCGTCGAGGACATCGCGGACGCCGAGATCGTCGAGGTGATCGAAGCCGAGTTCGACGTCGAGGACGCCGACGTGGTCGACGAGGCCGAGCCTGAGCCGGTGGCCGAGCCTGACCCGGTGGCAGAGGAACCGACGGCCGACGCCGAGGAGCTCGAGCCGGCCTCCGAGGAGCTCGTCTCCAAGGAGCCTGTCATCGAGGAGCCCGAGCCCGTCGCCGACGAGTCCGAGTCCGAGGCCGACGCCGACGAGCCTGCGGCCGTCGCCGACGAGCCTGCGGCCGTCGCCGAAGAGCCCGAGTCCGCCGCCGAAGAGCTCGTGGCCGTCGCTGACGAGCCCGTGGCCGTCGCCGACGAGCCCGTAGCGGCCGAGCCCGCACCCGCGGAGCCGGCCGTCGACGACTTCGAGATCGCCGACTTCGACGCCGTCGACTTCGAGGACGCGGACTTCGACGGCGAGTTCGATCCTGCCGAGTTCGACCTCGAGCTCGCCGACGACGGCGTGGAGGCCGCCCTGGCGGAGAACGCCGCAACGGGAGACGATGTCATCAGGGCCGACGACCCCGTGGAGGAGCCCATGAGCGCCAAGACCCCGGCCGACGACGACAAGGCAGCCGCGACGCCGGCGCCGGCAGCGCCCAAGCCGGCGCCCGCCCGGCCATCGGTGCCTGCGGCGGCCGCCGCCGCGAAGACGGCCACCGGTCCGGCGCCCGCCACCCGCCGTGAGGCCAACCACACCGGCGCCCAGCCGGTCGTGGAGCGCACGGCCGTCGAACGCGCGGGCTTCCCGCGCGGCGACGTCGCCCTGACCTCGAAGCGCCTCGGCGAATTCGAGGCCGGCCGCGAGACCGCTGACCTGCTCACCGCCGATCGGCTGCTCGATCCGCACCAGGTGATCCGTCCCGAGCCCGAGGGCGCGTGGCAGCACTTCGTGTACTCGATCTCGGGGAAGCGCATCAACCTGGGCGACAGCAAGCGTGCGAAGGCCCGAAAGGACCTCGACCGCCGCATCGCCGCCCCGCTCACCGGCGGCGCCCGGTTCGTCCCGGTGCTGTCGCGCAAGGGCGGCGTCGGCAAGACGACCGTGACCACGCTGCTGGGCCAGGCGCTGGCCGACGCCCGCGACGACCGCGTGATCGCCATCGACGCGAACCCCGACCGTGGCACGCTCGCCGAGCGCATCACCCGTGACAGCGGCAAGACCGTGCGCGATCTCGTGCGCATGAGCCCCGAGGTCGTCGGCTTCAACGACCTGTCGGGCATCGTCGCGCGCGACGAGACGCGCCTCGACGTCGTCGCGTCCGACACCGACCCGCGTGTGTCGGAGGCGTTCAACGACGCCGACTACCGGGATGTCGCGGCCCTCGCGGCCCACTACTACTCGGTGGTGCTCACCGACACCGGGACCGGCATCGTCCACTCGGTGATGGGCGCCACACTCGACCTCGCCGACCAGATAGTGATCGTCGCCGGCCTGAGCGTAGACGAGGCCCGTCTCGCCTCCGAGACGCTGACGTGGCTCGAGACCAACGGCTACGCCGACAAGGTGCGCAGCGCCGTGGTCGTGCTGAACAACGCGCGGCCGGGGCATCCGCTGGTCCAGCTCGACGAGCTGGAATCGCACTTCCGCACCCGCGTGCGCGCGGTCGTGCGCGTGCCGTACGACCCGCACATCGCGGCGGGCAGCGCCATCGTGTTCCGCGAGCTGCAGCCCGCGACGCGCGAGGCCGCCCGTCAGCTCGCCGCGACCGTGGTCGAGGGCCTCCGTTCGCTCGCATCGGCGGCCTGAGGCATCCGATGGCAGTCCGTCCCATCCGTGTCTTCGGCGACCCCGTCCTGAAATCCGTCAGCACCCCTATCGGTGAGATCGACGACGGCGTGCGCGCCCTCGTCCGCGACCTCGTGGACACCGTCGAGCTGCCCGGCCGCGCCGGCGTGGCCGCGCCGCAGATCGGCGTCGGCCTGCGCGCCTTCAGCTACAACATCGACGGCGACATCGGCTACGTCCTCAACCCGGTGCTGGTCGAGGTGTCCGGAGAGCCCGAGGCCATCGGCGAGGGCTGCCTGTCGGTGCCCGGCCTCTGGCATGACGCCGTCCGCTACCCGTGGGCGAAGGTCGTCGGCATCGACCTCGACGGCAACGAGATCGTGCTCGAGGGCGAAGGCCTCCTCGCGCAGGCGCTCCAGCACGAGACCGATCACCTCGACGGCACGCTGTACCTCGATCGGCTCACGAAGGAGCAGCGTCGCGTCGCGATGCGCGAGATCCGCGAGTCCGACTGGTTCTGAGACACGAAAGAGGAGCGGATGCCGGGGTCCCCGGCATCCGCTCCTCTTCTGTGTCTGAGCTCAGCTGAGCGAGACGTTGGTGGTGTTCACCGGCACCGAGTAGAGCTCTTCGACGTCGGACGCGAAGTCCTCGAGGATCACGTTGCGCTTGATGCTCATCTTCGGCGTGAGGTGTCCGCTGCCTTCCGTCCATTCGGTGGGAAGGATCACGAACTTGCGGATCGACTCGGCGCGCGACACGTTCTTGTTCGCGATGTCGATCGCCCGCTGGACCTCGGCACGCACGGCGTCGTTCTTCGCAGCGTCGGCGAGTGACATGTCGGCCGGAAGGCTGTTGTTCGACAGCCACGCCGGCAGCATCTCGGGGTCGAGCGTGACCAACGCAGCGATGAAGGGCTTCTGGTCGCCGACGACGACGACCTGCCCGACGATCGGGTTGGCGCGGATGGGATCCTCCAGCGCGGCCGGCGCGACGTTCTTGCCACCCGCGGTGACGAGGATCTCCTTCTTGCGACCGGTGATCGTGAGGAAGCCCTCGTCATCGAACGCGCCGATGTCGCCGGTCTTGAACCAGTCGCCGTCGAACGTGGCGGCCGTCGCCTCGGGATTGCGCCAGTACTCCTTGAACACGTTGATGCCGCGCACCTGGATCTCGCCGTCCTCGGCGAGACGGACACCCACGCCCGGGATCACGGGCCCGACGGTGCCGATCTTGGACTTGCGCGCCTGGTTGACCGTCGCGGGTGCCGTGGTCTCGGTGAGCCCGTAGCCCTCGAGGATGTTGACCCCGAGGCTGTGGAAGAAGTGGCCGAGTCGCGGGCCGAGCGGTGCCGAGCCCGAGACCGCATAGGCGACGCGTCCGCCCATCGCGGTGCGCAGCTTCGAATAGACCAGCCGGTCGAAGAGCGCGAACTTGATCTTCGTGCCGAGCGGGATCTTCTTGCCCTCCTGCTGGAGGCGGGAGTGCTCGATCGCGGTGTGGGCGGCGGCGCGGAAGATCTTGCCCTTGCCACCGGCCTCGGCCTTCTGCTCGGCCGAGTTGTAGACCTTCTCGAACACGCGCGGCACGGCCAGGAGGAACGTCGGCTTGAACGAGCCGAGGGCGGGCAGCAGCTGCTTCGTGTCGGGCTGGTGGCCTGTCTTCACGCCCGCCTGGATGTCGAGGATCGAGATGAACCGCGCGAACACGTGGGCCGTCGTGATGAACAGCAGCGTCGAGGCGCCCGGCGTCTCGAAGACCTCGCGGTTGGAGCGGGCGGCGTTGCGCGTGAGCTCGACGAAGTTGCTGTGGGTCAGCACGCAGCCCTTGGGACGCCCGGTAGAGCCGGACGTGTAGATGAGGGTGGCGATGTCGGCGCCGTTGGCGAGATTGCGGCGCCGCTCGATCTCGTCGTCCGAGACCCCGGCTCCCTCGGTGACGAGCTTGTCGAGGTCGCCGCTGTGCATCTCCCACGCGGAGCGGATGAGCGGCAGCTCGGCACGGGCCTCGGCGAAGCGGGCGGTGTGGTCGGGAAGCTCGGTGATGATCGCCACGGCGCCCGAGTCGGTGAGGTTCCACGCGATCTGCGCGCTCGAGCTGGTCTCGTAGATCGGCACCATGACCGCGCCGGCATAGAACAGCGCGAAGTCGACGAGCGTCCACTCATAGGTGGTACGGGCGATGAAGCCCACCTTGTCGCCGGGCTCGATGCCGCCGGCGACGAAGCCCTTGGCCAGTGCGATGACCTGCTTCTGGAACTCGGCAGCGGTGATGTCGCGCCAGCCGTCGCCCTCGGGCACGGCGAACAGCGCGAGGTTCGGCGTCGCCTTGACGCGCTCGACCAGGAGGTCGGTGATGTTCGCCTGCGGGTCGGCAGGGACGATAGCGGGGACTTCGAATTGAACCACGGCAGCTCCTTCGGTACCGGACGACTTAATCTCGGGTGGATCTCATCCGAGTCTAATCAGGTGTCACATCGGACTCAGCGGGGGATGTGGAGAGCACTGCCTGGATAGACTTCAAGGCGCTGTCGCGCGTGCGGCGGATGGAGAGGGAGAACGTGCTCAAGGTCGGCATCGACATCGGCGGAACCAAGATCGCGGGCGGGGTCGTCGACTCCGACGGCACCATCGTCGAACAGCTCCGCGTCGACACCCCCACCGACACCGCCGCGCTCGCCCAGGCCGTGGTCGACATGGCCCGCTACTTCCGCGGCGCGCACGAGGTCGCCGCCGTGGGTGTCGCGGCGGCCGGCTTCATCGATCGCGACCGGGCGACCGTCATCCACGCCCCCAACATCGCGTGGCACAACGAGCCACTCAAGGCGACCCTCGAAGCGGGCATCGGCCTGCCGGTCACCATCGAGAACGACGCGAACGCCGCCGGGTGGGCCGAGTTCCGCTTCGGCGCCGGCCGCGGCGTCGAGCACATGGTGATGCTCACGATGGGCACCGGCGTCGGCGGCGCCATCGTCCTCGACGGCGAGCTCTTCCGCGGCGGTCACGGCGTCGCCGCCGAGCTCGGCCACATCCGCTTCATCCGCGACGGCATCCTGTGCGGCTGCGGTCAGCACGGATGCCTCGAGCAGTATGCGTCCGGCCGCGCCCTGCAGCGCGAGGCCAACGACATCGCCGACGGCGGCGGCATCGGCGCCGCGCTGGCGGCCCACCGCGCCGAGAACGGCAAGATCAGTGGACCGGCGGTGTCGCGCCTCGTGCTCGCGGGCGACCCCGGTGCCGCCGAGGCGCTGCGTCGCGTCGCGACCGCGCTCGGCGAGGCGTGCGGCGGGTTCCAGGCGGTGCTCGACCCCGAGCTCTTCGTCATCGGCGGCGGGGTCGCCCAGCTCGGCGACGCCCTCCTCGAGCCGATGCGCGTCGCGTACGAGAAGTCGCTGCCGGGTTACGGCGACCGCCCGATCGCGACCTTCAAGATCGCGAAGCTCGTCAACGACGCGGGCCTGATCGGAGCGGCCGATCTCGCGGGGACAGAGGCGTAGCGCGATGTTCTACTGGCTGATGAAATACGTGGTCATCGGACCGATCGTCAAGGCGATCTGGCGCCCGTGGATCGTCGGCCGTCGCAACGTCCCCGCCGAGGGCGCCGCGATCCTCGCGAGCAACCACCTCTCGTTCGTGGACTCGATCTTCCTGCCGCTCATGCTCGACCGGCCGGTCGCGTTCCTCGCCAAGAGCGACTACTTCACCGGCAAGGGTCTCAAGGGCTGGGCGACCCGCATGTTCTTCAAGGGCACGGGTCAGCTCCCCATCGACCGTTCGGGCGGCAAGGCGTCCGAGGCATCCCTCAACACGGGACTGCAGGTGCTGGGTCGGGGCGACCTCCTCGGCATCTACCCCGAGGGCACCCGCAGCCCCGACGGCAAGCTCTACCGCGGCCGCACCGGCATCGCGCGCATGGCGCTCGAAGCGCACGTGCCGGTGGTGCCCGTGGTCATGGTCGACACCGACACGATGATGCCGATCGGCACCACGGTGCCTCGGATCGTGCGGGTCGGCATCGTCGTGGGCGAGCCCCTCGACTTCTCGCGCTTCGAGGGCATGGAGGGCGACCGCTACATCCTGCGCTCGATCACCGACGAGATCATGGTCGCGCTGCAGCGGCTGGGGGAGCAGGAGTACGACGACGTGTACGCGTCGACCGTCAAGGACCGGCTCAAGACGAAGACCCGCTGAACGCGGAGTGGCCGGTCGTCACGCGGCGCCGGTGCCCCGCGTCCCGCGGCTAGAATCGGGGGATGCTCCAGCACCTCGACGCACTCGACCATTGGCGGACCCTGCCCATCAAGCAGCAGCCGCAGTGGTATGACGCGGACGCGGTGGCGGAGGCATCCGCCGAACTGGCGACCCTGCCGCCGCTCGTCTTCGCCGGTGAGGTCGACAACCTCCGCGACCGCCTCGCGCGTGCCGCGTCGGGCAACGCGTTCCTGCTCCAGGGCGGCGACTGCGCCGAGACCTTCGCCGGCGCCACCGCCGAGCAGATCCGCAACCGCATCAAGACGGTCCTGCAGATGGCCGTCGTGCTCACGTACGGCGCCTCGATGCCCGTCGTCAAGATGGGCCGCATGGCGGGTCAGTTCGCCAAGCCCCGTTCGAGCGACACCGAGACCCGTGGCGACGTCACCCTGCCGGCCTACCGCGGCGACATCGTCAACGGCTACGACTTCACCGAGGCGTCGCGCAAGGCGGACCCGAACCGGCTGCTCAAGGGCTACCACACGGCCGCGTCGACCATCAATCTCATCCGCGCGTTCACACAGGGCGGCTTCGCCGACCTCCGCGAGGTGCACTCCTGGAACAAGGGCTTCGCGCAGAACCCCGCCAACCAGCAGTACGAGCGCCTCGCGACCGAGATCGACCGCGCCATCAAGTTCATGGAGGCCGCCGGCGCCGACTTCGACGAGCTGAAGCGCGTCGAGTTCTACACCGGTCACGAGGGCCTGCTCATGGACTACGAGCGGCCCATGACGCGCATCGACTCGCGCACGAACACGCCGTACAACACGTCGGCGCACTTCCTGTGGATCGGCGAGCGCACCCGCGAACTCGACGGCGCGCACGTCGACTACTTCTCGAAGATCCGCAACCCCATCGGCGTGAAGCTCGGCCCGACCACGTCGCCCGACACGGCGCTCGCGCTCATCGACAAGCTCGACCCGAACCGCGAGCCCGGCCGCCTCACGTTCATCACGCGCATGGGCGCCGGCAAGATCCGCGACGCGCTGCCGCCGCTGCTCGAGGCCGTGAAGGACTCGGGCGCGACCCCGCTGTGGGTGACCGACCCGATGCACGGCAACGGCATCACGACCCCGACCGGCTACAAGACGCGTCGCTTCGACGACGTCGTCGACGAAGTCCGCGGCTTCTTCGAGGCGCACCGCTCGGTCGGCACGTTCCCCGGCGGCATCCACGTCGAGCTCACCGGTGACGACGTCACCGAGTGCCTCGGCGGCTCCGAGCAGATCGACGAGGCCACCCTCGCGACCCGCTACGAGTCGCTGTGCGACCCGCGCCTGAACCACATGCAGTCGCTCGAGCTCGCCTTCCTCGTCGCCGAGGAGCTCGAGAAGCGCTGACCTCTCGCGCCCCACGCGAAGAAGATCCCGGATGCCTCGGCCGGAGGCATCCGGGATCTCTCTGTTCTGCGTCAGAGGGCGGCAGCGATGCGCAGCGAGATGACGGTGCCCTTGGGCTGCATGTCGCCGGCGTCCGGCTTCTGCGACTCGACCTTGGTGAACGGGTCGGGGAAGGCGTCCCAGCGGTCGTCGTAGTCGATCGTGAATCCGGCGTCCGCGGCGGCCTGGCGGGCCTCGGCCAGCGTCATGTCCTCGAAGTCCGGGACCTCGAACAGCGCGGGACCGGTCGACACGACGAGGGTCACCGTGTCGCCGGGAGCGAGCGGGGTGCCGTCCTCCTTGCCGATCAGGCGGATGACGCGGTCGGCCTTCACCGAGTCGCTGGACTCGGTCTGACTGGGGTCGGCGACGACGAGCCCGAGACCCTCGAGGGTGCTGCGCGCCTTGCCTTCGCTCTCGCCCGCGACGTTCGGGATCGGCCCGAGCGACACCTGCAGACGTGCGGTGTCGCCCTGGTGGACGGTACAGCCGTCCAGGCACGCGACGTCCTGCGATCCGTCCTCGGGCGCGCCCGCGGGACGGATGACCACGCCGATCACGGCGTCGGGGGCGGCGTCGGTGAAGAACTTGGCGCTCTCGTCGGGTACGGATACGGACTGGGCCTGCAGAGCCGCGCGCGCGTCGGCATCGGGCATTCCCGAGAACGACGGGAACGTCGCCTCCTGCGGGCCGAGCGAGACGTACACGTTCACCTCGGCGCCCTTGTCGACGCGGGTGCCGCCGCCGGGGTCGCTGCGGATGACCTGGCCCGTCGCGACCTCGAGGCTGTACTCGCCCTGCTGCACGGCGACGAGGGAGTCCTGCTGGAGGCGTGCGGACGCCTCGTCGAAGCTCATGCCCGTGACATCGGCGACGGCGACCATCGACCCGGGTCCGGAGCCGAACCACCACCCGAGCCCGCCCGCGAGCGCGGCGAGCACGAGCGCGAGCACGATGAGCCAGGCGCCCCGGGACCGGCGGCGCTGCGTGGCGCGGCGGAGCCGGCCGGCGTTGTCGACCTCCGCCATCGTCGCGATGGGGCCGGTCGGGGTTCCGGGCAGCACCGCCGTGAGCTCGCCGGTCGCGGCGATGTCGTCGCGGACGATGCCGATCGGGCCGGTGCGGGTGACGACGGGGGAGATGCCCAGTTCGCGCTCGATGTCGTGCAGGCGCTGCAGCATCTCGCGCGCGTCGACGGGCCGCTCGTCGGGCGACTTCTCGGTCGCCCACAGCACGAGCTCGTCGAGGGGCTCGGGAACGCCCGGGTTCTTGACGCTCGGGCGCGGCACCGAGTCGGTGGCGTGCTGGAACGCGATCTGCATCGGCTGCTCGCCCTTGTAGGGCTGCTCGCCGGTGAGCATCTCGTACAGCATGATGCCGATGGCGTAGATGTCGCTGCGGGCGTCTGCCGTGCCGCGCGTGACCAGCTCGGGGGCGAGGTACGCGATCGTGCCGAGCAGCTGCGCGCCCGACGCGGTGTTCGCGGTCGTGGCCCGCGCGAGGCCGAAGTCGCCGATCTTGATGCGGCCGTCCTCGGCGAGGAGCACGTTCTCGGGCTTGACGTCGCGGTGCACGATGCCGGCCTTGTGCGCGGCGGCGAGGCCCGACAGCACGGCGTCGAGGATCGACACCGCCTGCGGGATGGTCAGCCGGCGCTGCTCGCGCAGAAGCTCGCGCAGCGTGATGCCGGGCAGGTACTCCATGACGAGGTACGCCATGTCGCCGTCCTGGCCCTGATCGAACACGTTGACGACGTGCGGATCGGCGAGGCGGGCGGCCGCGCGGGCCTCCTGGATGAACCGGCTCTGGAAGACGGTGTCATCGCTCAGATGCGAATGCATCACCTTGAGCGCGACCCGCCGCTCCAGCCGCAGATCGGTCGCCACGTACACCGTGGCCATGCCGCCGCGGGCGATGCGAGCACGCACCCGGTACCGGCCGTCGACGAGACGGCCGATCAGCGGGTCCGTCTGCTGACTCGTGCTCACCCTGAGAGTCTACGGATCCGTGCCTGCGAGCCGGCGGAGCGGCTCACCCGGCGAGACCGCATTGTGACGGATGCCTCGGCTCAGCCGAGCGCCGCGAGCCAGGAGTGGGCCGAAGCCTCCCACTTCGCATACGCGTCGGGGTACGCCGAGATCTGCACGGCCTGAGCGGCCTGTGTGAAGGTCAGGCTCTCCCAGCCGGGGATGTCGAGCAGTCCGCGCGTGCGCGACCCGTTGGGGTCGCCGGCGCCGCCGAAGAAGACGCGCGTCGCGCGCGCGGCATCCTGCACCTCCGCGGCGGTGCCCCAGCCGTAGCTGGGACGCTGCTGGAACAGGCCGAGCGAATCGCGGTCGCCATACGTCACATTGCGCAGCGACGACTCCTGCATCGCGGTGCCGAGGGCGATGGCGATGCCGCGGTTCGAGACGCCGAGTTCACGGCCGATGCGGACGATCAGCTGCGCGTTGGCGGCCTGCTCGGCGGTGAGCCCGGGCACCGACGGCGCCGAGCCCGGGATCTTGATGGTCTGCCCGGGGTAGATGATCGACGACCAGCCGAGCCCGTTGGCCGAGAGCACGGCGTTCGTCGTCACGCCGTACCGCTTCGCGATCGAGCTGATCGTCTCGCCCGCCGCGATGGTGTGCGAACCGCCCGCCGACGTGTTCGGCGCGGGAGCGGGCGCCGGGGCGGGTGCCGGTGCGGGAGCGGATGCCGCGGGTGCGGCCGCGCCGGGGATCTTGATGGTCTGCCCGGGGTAGATGATCGACGACCAGCCGAGCCCGTTGGCCGAGAGCACCGCGTTCGTCGTGATGCCGTGCCGCTTGGCGATCGCGCTGACCGTGTCGCCGCCCTGCACGGTGTACGTGCCGGTGGACGGGGCAGGTGCGGGCGCAGCCGGCGCCGGGGCTGCGGCGGCCGCTGCGCTGAGCTTGAGCACCTGGCCCGGGTAGATGGTCGACGACCACCCGAGCCCGTTGAGGGCGAGCACGTCGTTTGTGCGGAGCCCGAAGCGCGCCGCGATGCGGCTCACCGTGTCGCCGCGCTGCACGGTGTACGCCGCAGGTGCGGTCTCGGTGGTCACACGAACAGCGGGCAGTGCGGCGACCCGGGGGACGCTCGCGGCCGTCGCGCCGAACGTGCGCGGCACGCTCAGGGGCGCAGTATCCGTCGTCGCCGCATGGGCGGGCACCGCCGACAGCGTCAGGGCGATCGACCCGGCGACGGCCACCGGCACACCGGTGAGGAGCACGCGCGACGGGATGAACGCCTGCTGGACACGATTCGTGGTACTGCGGACCTGTCGCACGAGTTTCCCCCCTCAGTCGACTCCGAGAACCGTGTCACGGATGTTTATTGGTGTCAACAGGTGTTATTAGGAGGGGCTTCTGTTACTGATGTGGCCAGAGTGCGGTGGACGAGTGCCCGATCCGATCTGAGATAGTTGCTTTCGTGACCTCTGACGCCGCTCCGAGCTTCGAGACCGATTGGCTCACCCTGCCCGACCTCGTGGAGGTGCTCGGCGAACCGCTCGGCCGCGTTCGCCGGCTGCTCGACGACTACTACCTCGTCGGGTCCAAGCGCGACGGCGTCTTCAAGGTGCCGTCGGTGTTCGTGGTCGACGGGCATCCCCTGTCGTCGCTGCGGGGCACCGTTTTCGTGCTGCACGACGCCGGGTTCTCGGACGACGAGGCGATCGACTGGCTGCTGTCTCCGGAGGAGTCCCTCGGCCATGCCCCGATCGAGTCGCTCCTCGCCGGGCGCAAGAGCGAGGTCCGCCGGGTCGCGCGCACCCTCGCCTGACTCAGGTCGTGCGGACGGTCGCGGCCCGCGCGAGGTCGCGCAGCTCGCCGACGGCCGCGTTGCCCAGCCGTGCCCCCGACAGGGCGCGATCGGCCTCGTGGGCGTAGTCGGCGATGAGCCGCTCGACGCGGTCGAGCGCTCCGGTGTCGATGATCGTCTGCTGCAGCGACGCGATCTGCGCCGCGTCGAGATCGGGATCGCCGACGAGCTCGTCGACGATGCGGCGCGCGTTGGGCGCGAGCGCCTCCCGGGCGTACGCGATGAGGACGGTGCGCTTGCCCTCGCGCAGGTCGTCGCCGGACGGCTTGCCGGTGGCGGCCTCGTCGCCGAACACGCCGAGCACGTCGTCGCGCAGCTGGAACGCCATGCCGAGAGGATGCCCGAACGCGGCGAGGGCGGCTGCCTGCGCAGCATCCGCTCCCGCGAGCGCCGCGCCGATCGCGAGCGGCTGCTGCACGCTGTAGCGCGCGGATTTGAAGGACGCCACGCGCAGCGCCCGCTCGGCGTGCCGGTCGTCGGGCTCGCTCGCGAAGGCGGACTCCTCGGCGACGTCGAGGAACTGCCCGAGGGTGACCTCGCGGCGCATCAGCGCGTACTGGGCCCGCGCGGCCGCTGCCCGCTCGGCGGAGGTCTCGGCGAGGCCCTCCTCGAGGAGGTCGTCGCTCCACGCGACGAGCAGATCGCCGAGCAGGATCGCACCCGAGCGGCCGAAGGCGTCGGCATCGCCGAGCCATCCCGAGCCGCGGTGCCCGGCCTCGAGTGCGCGATGCGCCGACGGGCGGCCGCGGCGCGTGTCGGAGTTGTCGATGAGGTCGTCGTGCACGAGGGCGGCCGCATGGAACACCTCGAGGGCGGCAGCTGCGGCGATCACCGGGGCGGGCGGCGCGCCGGCGGGGCCCGTGGCTTCCTCCACTGCCCTCCACCCGGAGAGGCAGAAGCGTCCGCGAAGGCGCTTTCCGCCGGTGACGGCAGCCGCTCCCGCGGCGACGAATCGCGCCGCTTCGGGGCCCGCGTCGGCCACACTCCCGCGTTGAGCCGAGATGAACATGTCCACTCGCTGGGAAATGGCTTCGATCGGCTCAACAGGGGCGGACACGGGCCTAGCCTAGTGAGGAACGGCACGCGTACAATCGAGCCACCGAAGTACAGAGGGGGAAGCATGCCACTCTCCGAACAGGAGCAGCGCCTGCTGGACGAGATGGAACGCCATCTCATGCGCAACGACGCGGATGTCGTCAGCGCGCCCCGCGACGGACGCACTCTGAGCTATCGCAACATCGTCTACGGCACGATCCTCGTGCTGCTCGGACTCGGCGGTCTCATCGTCGGGGTATCGCAGCAGTTGATCGTCGTCGGCGTCATCGGATTCGTCGTGATGCTGGGCGGGGTGCTCCTCGCCGTCACGCCGGGCCGTGGTCCCGGCAAGATGCGCGTCGAGCCCGACCGACCCGCCAAACCCCAGAACAGCTCTTCGTTCATGGACCGCATGAACGACCGCTGGGACAAGCGGCAGGAGGAGCGCTGAGCGTCCCCGCCGCCTGAACCGGCACGAGAAGCACCGACCTTCGGGTCGGTGCTTTTTTGTTGCCCTCGCACCGTCCCTACATGCCCTCGGGAGGGGAGTGAGGGAGCGCCAGATCACAAATCGGTAGCGAAGTGGAGGAGAGTGGAGTAAAGTGGCGCACAACCCGGGGGGCCGGACGAAGGGGGTGTGATGTACCGATGCTTTTGGGCACGCACACACCCAAGCTCGATGACAAAGGGCGCGTCATCCTCCCGGCGAAGTTCCGCGACGACCTTGGTGGGGGTGTCGTCGTGACGCGCGGACAGGATCGCTGCCTGTACGTGTTCAGCGAGAAGGAGTTCGAACGGGTGCACGACCGCATCCGCGAGGCGCCGCTCGCGAACAAGCAGGCGCGCGACTTCCTTCGCATGTTCCTCTCCGGCGCGAGCGCCGAGAAGCCCGACAGTCAGAACCGCATCACGATCCCCCCTCCGCTGCGCGCATACGCCGGCTTGGAGCGCGACCTCGTCGTCACCGGCGTAGGCGCCCATGCCGAGATCTGGGACGCCACGGCGTGGAACACCTACGCCGAGGCCAACGAAGAGAGCTACGCCGAGCTGGAGCAGGAGGTGATTCCGGGCCTGTTCTGAGCCCTCGGCCGTGACTCCCAGCTGCTCGTGCCCTGTCGCCACTTCCCCGGTGCCAGGTCGGAGCGGATGGGGATCAGGGCCTGGGGACCAGGACTGCCAGGTGACTATGAACCTGCGCGACATCCACACCCCGGTCATGCTGGAGCGCTGCATCGAGCTGCTGGCTCCCGCGCTCGAGCGCGACGGCGCCGTCTTCGTCGATGCCACGCTCGGCATGGGCGGGCATTCCGAGGCCTTCCTGCAGCGCTTCCCGAAGCTTCAGCTCGTCGGCCTCGACCGCGACACCGACGCCCTCCGCATCGCGGGGGAGCGTCTCGCACCCTTCGGCGACCGCGTGCACCTCGTGCACACCGTCTACGACGGCATCGCGGATGCGGTGACAGCCAGCGGGTTCGCCGCAGCTGACGGCATCCTGTTCGATCTGGGCGTCTCGTCGCTGCAGCTCGACGTCGCCGACCGCGGCTTCGCGTACGCACAGGATGCACCGCTCGACATGCGCATGGACCAGTCGGCGGGCACGACGGCGGCCGACATCCTCGCCACCTACGGCGAAGGCGATCTGCGGCGCATCTTCGAGCGCTACGGCGAGGAGAAGCTGGCGGGCCGCTATGCGCGCGCGATCATCGCCGCACGTGCCGAGGCGCCGATCGATCGGTCCGGCCGGCTGGTCGAGATCCTGCAGGCGGCGACGCCGGCCGCCGTGCAGCGCACGGGACACCCTGCCAAGCGCGTGTTCCAGGCGCTGCGCATCGAGGTCAACCGCGAGCTGTCCGTGCTCGAGCGCGCCGTGCCCTCGGCCCTCGGCATCGTGCCGGTCGGCGGCCGCATCGTCGTGCTGTCGTACCAGTCCCTCGAGGATCGCCTCATCAAGCGCGCGTTCGCCGAGGCTTCGGCGTCGACCGCGCCCAAGGGCCTGCCCGTCGAGCTGCCGGAGCACGCGCCCAAGTTCCGACTGCTCGTCAAAGGTGCCGAGCTCGCCACCGACGAGGAGCGCGCGGTCAATCCCCGCGCGACGCCGGTGCGCCTCCGAGCCGCTGAGCGCGTGAGGCCCGAGCACGCGGAGGGTGCCTCATGAGCACGATCGCGAACGCCGTGACCACTCGTCTCGGGAGGGCCGTCGCTCCGGAGAGGACGGATGCCCCGCGCCGCCGCCTGCGGGTGCTCGATGCGCCGGCGCGCCGGCGTCGCCCGAAGCTCTTCTACGGCATCGTCGCGGTGCTGGGGGCGTTCCTCATCGGCGCCGCCCAGATGTCGCTGTCGATCATGACGACACAGGGGACGTACGAGATCGCCGCCCTGACGAAGGAGCAGCGCGACCTCACGTACGAGAAGCAGATCCTCTACGACGACGTCGCAGGGCTCAGCTCGCCGCAGTACCTGGCGGCGAACGCCGCGGCCCTCGGCATGGTCATCAACGAGGCGCCCAGCTATCTGCGGCTGAGCGACGGAGCGATCCTCGGTCCGTCCGAGGTCGCCATGGGCACGTCGTCGGTCGACGCGATCGGCCGCGGATCCGTGCCCAACGCGCTCATCACGAACACACCTCTGGTGACCGTGCCCGACGCCACGATCGACGGGCTGCCGGTCCAGGTCGACGAGACGCCCGACGGCGGAGTCGGCAACACTCCGCCCCCGCTCACGGACGGATTGCCCACCCCGAGCACACACTGAAGCGACGACGCCGAGCCGAGAACCGATCGAGACGCCCCACTGCACGAGGCGCAGAGCACGAGACGCAGATGACGACACGAAGCACGAGAAGCCCCCGCCGCCGCACCGTCGTGGCCCTCGCCGTCGTCCTGGCCGTGCTGGCAGGATTCATCGTCCGGCTCGTCGACATCCAGGTCGTGAACGCCGACGACCACATCAAGGACTCGCTCGACGTCGCCTTCGCGGGACAGCAGACGCTCTACGGCACGCGCGGCTCGATCGTCGACACGAACGGGCAGACCCTGGCGGGCAGCATCCTCCGCTACGACTGCCAGCTGTCGCCGCTGCTCATCACCCAGATCGACGAGCAGGTGCTCGAGAAGAAGTCGGACGACCGGCTCTGGGCGGACGTGTCGAACGACGTGGCCGAGATCACGGGCCAGACGCCGGAAGAGGTCCGCGCGATCGTCGGCACCGCTCTCGCGGAGGACCCGAACTCGCAGTACGCGGTGCTGAAGAAGGGGGTCTCGACCGAGCAGTTCCGCGCCCTGGCCGACCTCAAGACGCCCTACATCGCGTGCGTCTCGCACCCGGCGCGCACATACCCCGACGGTGCGGTCGCCGGCAATCTCATCGGCTTCGTCGGCTCCGACGGGACGCCGCTCGAGAGCCTGGAGAAGTCGCAGAACGCCTGCCTCGCCGCGACGAACGGCACGCGGACGTACGAGAAGGGCAAGGACGGCGTCGTCATCCCGGGCACCGAGCTGGAGACACCCGCGACGGACGGCGGCACGCTGCAGCTGACGATCGACCGCGATCTGCAGTGGTACACGCAGCAGCTCATCGCCGAGCAGACGCAGACGATGGCCGCGCAGCGCGGCGCGATCCTCGTCTACGAGGTCAAGACCGGCAAGGTGAGGGCGGCCGCGGAGTACCCGACCGTTGACCCCAACGACTTCGAAGCCGCCGAGGTGAAGGACCGCACGAGCAGCATCTTCCTCGGCACGTTCGAGCCGGGGTCCACGTTCAAGGGCCTGACAGCGGCGACGGTCATCGACGCCGGGGGGCAGACGCCGAACTCCACCGTCGTGGCCTCGAGCCTCGAGAACTTCGACGGGGGCGCGCGCGTGCGCGACTCGTTCCAGCACCCGGCGAACACCTACACCCTCACCGGCGTGCTCATCGACTCCTCGAACGCGGGCATCTCGAAGTTCAGCCAGAAGGTCGACAAGCAGACGCGCTACGACTACTTCAAGCGGTTCGGGATCGGCGACAGCACGGCCTCCGGGTATCCCGGCGAGGGGCAGGGTCTCATCTACCCCGCGGACCAGTGGGGCGCGCAGACCACCCTCAACACCTCGTTCGGTCAGGGCGTCACGACGACCATGCCCGAGCTCGCCCGCGCGTACGGCGCAATTGTGAACGGCGGCGTCAAGATGCCGCTGCAGATCATCGAGTCGTGCACGAAGGCCGACGGCACCGTCGTCGAGCCCGAGGTGGCGGAGCCCGAGCGGGTCATCAGCGAGGGCACCTCCGCCGAGATGCGCGAGATGCTCGAGAACGTGTTCCTGCAGGCGCCCTACGCCAAGACGGTCGCCATCCCCGGCTACCGCCTCGGCGGCAAGACGGGCACCGGTGAGAAGAGCGACGGCCAGGGCAACTACAAGGCCGGCGTGTACTACACGACGATGGTCGGATTCGCCCCCGCCGACGACCCCGAATACGTGGTCGTCGTCACCCTCGACGAGCCGACGAAGGTAACATCGTCTGCGGCCAACGCGACCGCGTTCCAGAAGGCCATGACCCAGGTTCTCAAGACCTACCGCGTCATGCCCTCGACGACGTCGCCGGAGCTGCTGCCCAAGTTCGGGTAGTGTCCCGAGCTTCCGGAGTTCCCCACATGATCGCGCTCAACATCGCCCAGATCGCCCATGCCGTTTCGGGCGAAGTGCACCTCGAGAACGGCGACACCCTCGACACCGTCGTGTCGGGGGCGGTCGACACCGATTCCCGCCTCATCGAGCCTGGCGGCGTCTTCGTCGCCAAGCCCGGCGAAGAGACCGACGGGCACCTGTTCGTCGGCGCCGCCGTCGAGAACGGCGCCGCCCTGGCCCTCGTCGAGCGGCGGGTCGAGGCATCCGTGAGCCAGATCGTCGTGGCCGACGTCGTCGAGGCCATCGCGGCCCTCGCGCGCGAGGTCGTGAAGACGGTTCGGGATGCTGGTGACCTGCGCGTCGTCGGCATCACCGGGTCCAACGGCAAGACCACGACGAAGAACCTCCTCGCTCGCATTCTCGAGGGCGAAGGCGAGACCGTTTCGCCCAAGGCGTCGTTCAACAACGAGGTCGGCGCACCGCTCACGATGCTGCGGGTCACCGGCACCACGAAGTACCTCGTCAGCGAGTTCGGCGCGAGCGCGCCCGGTGAGATCGCCCGCCTCGCGGGACTCGTCGACCCCGATGTCGGCGTCGTGCTGATGGTCGGCATGGCGCACGCCGGCGGCTTCGGCGGGATCGAGGCGACCTTCCACGCGAAGTCGGAGCTCGTGCGCGCGCTGAGCGCCGGGGGAGTGGCGGTGCTGAACGCCGACGACGCGCGCGTCGCCGCGATGGCGCCGATCGCCGCCGAGCAGGGCGCCTCGGTGCGCTGGTTCGGCCGCGGGCCCGCCGCCACCGATGTGCGTGCCGACGACGTCGTGGTCACGGCATCCGGAACCTCGTTCACCGTGACCGCCGACGGCGTCTCGCTGCCGCTGCGCCTGCGGGTGCTGGGCGAGCACCACGTCATGAACGCGCTGGCCGCGATCGCCGCGGCCACGACCCTGGGCGTCTCGCTCGCCGACGCCGTCGCGCGCCTGGAGACCGTCGAGATCGCCGAACGGTGGCGCATGCAGCCTCTCGGATCGGATCGCGTGCGGATCATCAACGACGCCTACAACGCGAGCCCTGACTCGATGTCCGCGGCCCTGCGCACCCTCGCGCAGATCACCGGCCCCGATGAGCGCACCGTCGCCGTGCTGGGCGCGATGAGCGAGCTCGGCGAGTACGCCGAGGAGGAGCACGACCGGGTCGGCCTGCTCGCCGTGAGGCTCGGCATCCAGCGCATCGTCGTCGTGGGCGACCCGGCGCGCCGCATGTTCCTCGAAGCCGTCGCGCAGGGCTCGTGGGACAACGAGGCGGTCTTCTTCTCGACCGCCGACGAAGCGTTCGAGTACCTGCAGGGCGAGCTGCGCGACGGCGACCGCGTGCTCGTGAAGTCGTCGAACTCCGCCGGGCTCCGGTTCCTCGGCGATCGTCTGGGAGAATCGTTCTCGTGAGATCACTCCTTACCGCGGCGGCGATCTCGCTGGCATTCACCCTCTTCCTCACCCCCGTGTTCCTGCGGCTGTTCCGCAAGTGGGGCTGGGGCCAGGTGATCCGGACGCCCGAAGACATCCGCAACCCCAACCACCAGACCAAGCGCGGCACGCCCACGATGGGCGGCACGATCTTCATCGTCGGCACGATCGTCGGCTACCTGGTCGGGTGCTACGTGGGCAACAACCCGCCGACCGTCTCGGGCCTGCTCGTGATCTGGATGATGGTCGGCCTCGGTGCGGTCGGCTTCATCGACGACTACATGAAGGTGCGCCAGCAGAAGTTCATGGGCCTCAGCGGCTGGCGCAAGGTCGCCGGCCAGGTCGCGGTCACGGTGCCGTTCGGCATCGTCGCGCTGAACTTCCCCAACCAGTTCGACCAGACGCCCGCGTCGCCGTACATCTCGGTGTTCCGTGACGTGCCGGCCCTGGGCTTCATGACGCTCGGGCTCATCATCGGCTGGATCCTCTACCTCGCGTGGATCACGTTCATCGGCGTCGCCTTCTCCAACAGCACGAATGTGACCGACGGCCTCGACGGCATGGCCGCCGGCGCGGCGATCTTCGTCGTCGGCGCCTACAGCCTCATCGCGTTCTGGCAGTTCAACCAGGCGTGCTGGGGTGGCGACGCCCTCTCGGCGGCGGCGAAGGCCGCGTGCTACCCGACGCGCGACCCGTTCGACCTCGCGATCATCTCGGCGTCCTTCGTCGGCGCGCTCGTCGGGTTCCTGTGGTGGAACGCCCCCAAGGCCAAGGTCTTCATGGGCGACGTGGGATCCATGGCGATCGGCGGCGTCATCGCCGCGATGGCGATCCTCACCCGCACCGAGCTGCTCGCCGTGCTGGTCGCCGGCGTCTTCATCATCGGCCCCGGCTCGGTGATCCTGCAGCGCCTCTACTTCAAGATCACGCGCGGCAAACGGCTGTTCCTCATGAGCCCGTTCCACCACCATCTCGAGCTGCGGGGCTGGTCGGAGGTCACGATCGTCGTGCGCATGTGGATCATCGCCGGCCTCCTGGCGGTGTCGGGCGTCGGATTCTTCTACGTCGAATGGCTCTCTCGCACATGACCTCGGAACGCCTGCGCACCCTCACCAGCTGGAACGCCGAGTGGAAGGGCCTGCGGGTCGCCGTGCTCGGCCTGTCGGTCACCGGCTTCTCCGTCGCCGACACCCTCACCGAGCTCGGCGCCGACGTGCTCGTCGTCACCGAGAAGGCCGACGAGGAGTACGCGCGCCTGCTGCCCGTCATCGGCGCACGCCTCTGGACCGGGTCGCTGGAGTCGGTTCCCGCCGACCTCGTCGAGTTCGCGCCCGAGGTCGTCGTGGCGTCGCCGGGCTTCGCGCCGAGGCATCCGCTCATCTCGTGGGCGCAGGAGAACGACATCGCGCTGTGGGGCGACGTCGAGCTCGCGTGGCGCGTGCGCGACAAGGTGGTCAGGGCCGACGGCGCGCCCGCCGACTGGATCCTCATCACCGGCACCAACGGCAAGACCACGACCACGCGACTCACGGCCACGATGCTCGTCGCCGGCGGTCTGCGCGCCGCGCCGGTCGGCAACATCGGCACGCCCGTGCTCGACGCGGTGCGCGATCCTGAAGGGTTCGACGCGCTCGTGGTCGAGCTGTCGAGCCATCAGCTCTGGTACCTCGGGCTGCAGGACTCGCCCGACCCGCTGTCACCGCACGCGGCCGTGTGCCTCAACCTCGCCGACGACCACCTCGAGTGGCACGGCTCGTTCGACGAGTACCGCGCCGCCAAGGCGCACGTGTATGACAACACCCGCGTCGCCTGCGTCTACAACAAGGCGGATGCCGCGACCCAGGCGATGGTCGAGGACGCCGAGGTCGTCGAGGGCGCCCGCGCCATCGGCTTCGACCTGGGTGTTCCGGGCCCGAGCGACCTCGGCGTCGTCGAGGGGATCGTCGTCGACCGCGCGTTCCTCGAGGACCGGCACAAGAGCGCCCTGGAGCTCACGACGGTCGAGGAGCTCGCCTCCCTGGGGCTCGCGGCGCCGCACATCGTCGCGAACATCCTGGCTGCGGCGGCGCTCGCACGGTCGCTGGACGTCGCGCCCACCGCGATCCGGGAGGCGCTGCGCGGCTTCCGCCTGGACCCGCACCGCATCGAGGTCGTCGCGCGCCACGAGGGCGTCACGTGGGTCGACGACTCCAAGGCCACCAACCCCCACGCCGCGGCGTCGTCGCTCGCGGCGTACCCCGGCGCCGTGTGGGTCGTCGGGGGACTGCTCAAGGGCGTCGACATCTCCGAGCTCGTCGCCGGACGCGGAGCGACCGCGAAGGCCGCGATCGTGATCGGCCTCGACCGCGCCGCCGTGGTCGCCGCGTTCGAGCGACACGCGCCGACGGTGCCCGTGTTCGAGGTGGACGCCGATGAGACTGAAGTGGTCATGGCGCAGGTCGTCGAACTGGCGGCAGGGGTGGCGCGTGACGGGGACGTTGTTCTTCTCGCTCCCGCTGCCGCATCCTTCGACCAGTTCGCGTCCTACGCGGACCGCGGACGCAGATTCGCTGCGGCGGTGAGGGATCGGATCGGAACGGAGGACCCGGGTGACCACGACGCAGCCGCCGCGGGCCCGGACGACGCGCCCCGCCCCGACGACCTCGGCGACGCCGAAGACCGAGGCTGACAAGCCCGCGCGACGCGGCCTCGCCGCGCGCGTGTCGCTCGGCCGGGTGTTCGCCCCGGTGCCGAGCGAGTTCCTGCTCATCGCCTCGACGACGCTGCTCCTGACGGTCTTCGGGCTGGTCATGGTGCTATCGGCGACCTCCGCGACGGCGACGGCCGCCGGCGAGGCGCCGTGGGAGATGGTGCTCAAGCAGGTCGTGTTCGCGGTGATCGGCATCCCATTGATGTTCATCGCGAGCCGCCTGCCGGTGACGTTCTGGAAGAAGATGGCGTGGCCCGCCCTCATCTTCGGCGTCGCGTTCCAGCTCCTGGTGTTCACGCCCCTGGGCCACGGCGCCGACGGAAACCGCAACTGGATCACGATCGCGGGTTTCCAGGCGCAGCCGTCGGAGTTCCTGAAGCTCGGTCTGGCGCTGTGGGTGGCGTACGTCCTCTTCCGCAAGCGCACGCTGCTCACGAAGTGGCAGCACGTGTTCATCCCGCTCGTTCCCGTCGCGGGCCTCGCGATCGCGACAGTGCTCGCCGGCGACGACCTGGGCACGGCGATGATCCTCGTGCTCATCGTGCTGGGAGCACTGTTCTTCTCGGGCGTCAAGCTCCGCATCTTCGTCCTGCCCGCGATCGCCGCGGCCGGCGCGGTGGCGTTCCTCGCCGTGACGAGCCCCGACCGCATGCGCCGGTTCATGAGCTTCCTCAACCCGAACTGCCTCGACGACTACTTCAACGACTGCTACCAGCCGCTGCACGGGATCTGGGGCCTCGCGAGCGGCGGAGTCTTCGGCCTGGGCCTCGGCAACTCGCGTGAGAAGTACGACTGGCTCCCCGCCGCCGCGAACGACTACATCTTCGCGATCGTCGGCGAGGAGCTCGGCCTCATCGGCTGCGCGGTCGTGCTGGCGCTCTTCGCCCTGTTCGCGGTGGGCGCGTTCCACGTCATCCGCAAGACCGACGACCCGTTCGTGCGCATCGCCGCGGGCGGCATCACCGTGTGGATCGTCGGGCAGGCGCTCATCAACATCGGCGTCGTGCTGCGCGTGTTCCCGGTGCTCGGCGTGCCGCTGCCGTTCATGTCGCAGGGCGGCACCTCACTGCTGTCGGTGCTGCTGGCGTGCGGCGTGCTGCTCGCGTTCGCGCGGTCGCTGCCGGCCTCCGTCGCGCGTCGTGAGGCCGCGATCGCCTCGGCACGCGCGGCGCGGGAGCGTGCGAAGCTCCGCGTCGTCCGCTGAGAGGGGGGCGGTCGCGCCGGGCCGGATAGGCTCGGGGAGTGACGACGTACCTCCTTGCCGGCGGCGGCACCGCCGGACACGTCAACCCGCTCCTGGCTGTCGCCGACGCACTGCGCGCCCGCGACCCCGAGGCCGAGGTGCTCGTGCTCGGCACCCGTGAAGGCCTCGAAGCGCGGCTCGTGCCCGAGCGCGGCTACGAGCTGCTGTTCGTCGACAAGGTGCCGTTCCCTCGGCGCCCGAACAAGGCGGCCGCCGCGTTCCCGGCGCGCTTCCCGCGCGCGATCTCGCAGGTGCGGGCGCACATCGCGCAGCGCGGCGTCGACGTCCTCGTCGGCTTCGGCGGTTACGCGTCGGCCCCGGCGTACGTCGCGGCCCGGCGCGAGAACGTTCCGTTCGTCGTGCACGAGGCCAACGCCCGCCCCGGGCTCGCGAACGTGCTCGGCGCCCGCAGGGCGGCCGGTGTGGGCGTGGCGTTCGAGGGGACTCCGCTCAGGCGCTCGAAGGTCGTGGGAATGCCGCTCCGTCGCGAGATCGTGGCGCTCGACCGTGGTGCCCTCCGCGAGGAGGCCGCCGCGTACTTCGGGCTCGATCCGGCGAAGCCGGTGCTCCTGGTCTTCGGCGGCTCGCTCGGCGCCCAGCGCCTGAACGCCGCCTTCGGCGAAGGTCACGACGAGGGCTGGCGCGCGGTCGTCGACGCCGGGTGGCAGCTGCTGCACGTCACCGGCGAGCGCTCCGAGCTCGTCGATCCCGGCGCGCCCGGGTACGCCGTCCGCCGCTACGTCGACCGCATGGACCTCGCGTTCGCCCTGGCCGACTTCATCGTGTCGCGCGCCGGCTCTGCCACGGTCAGCGAGATCAGCGCTCTGGGCATCCCGACCGCCTACGTTCCCTACGCCGTGGGCAACGGCGAGCAGGCGCTGAACGCCTCCTCCGCGGTCCGTGCGGGCGCGGCGATCCTGATCCCGGATGCCGAGTTCACGGGCGACCGCGTGCGGTCGGAGGTCGTGCCGCTCCTGACCGACGAGACCCGCCGCGCGGCGATGGCGGCGGCGGCAGCATCCGTCGGCACCCGTACCGGAACCGAGAACGTCGTCGCGATGATCGACGACGCGCTGCGCGCCTGAGACGATCTCACTCACGACCGCAGGGGACCGGGGGACGGATGGCGGGTGCGACGAAGTGGGCGACGGCGGTGCTGTTGGCGGGCATCAGCGCGCTCGCGCTGAGCGGCTGCGTCACCTTCGGTCCGGGCGAGCCGAAGGGCGGCCCGACCCCGGCGGCGTTCCTCGATCGCGAGGAGCTGCCGTCGTGCGGCGCCGTGGAACTCGATCAGGGCGAGGAGATCCCGACCGGCGACATCGCGTGCCTCGAGGAGGCGACGCTCGCCGGCGCGGAGCTGGCGGTGACCCGACCGACCACGGAGGGCGACCCGTTCACGGCGTACTACCGCGTCCTTCCGGGCGGCGGCTGGGAGATCTACACCGACATGACGAAGGATCGCTACGGCGAAGGCTGGTGGCTCGACGAGTGCCCCGACGCCCTGTCGATGACACAGCTGGGGGAGTGCACGAACACCCGGCTGTGATCGGGCTCAGGCCGTCGTGGCCCCGGGGGACCGCAGCGCGGCGGTGACGACGGCAAGAGCCTCCTCGGCGTCGAGGTGCAGGTCGCGCACCTGTGCGGCGAACGCCGCGGCGGCGCGCTGCAGCTGCTGGCGGGCTGGGTCGGCGTCGAACGCGACGAACGTGCCGTTGCGGCCCCGCGTCTCGATGATCCCGGATGCCTCGAGCTCGCGGTACGCGCGGGCGACCGTGCCGGGCGCGACACCCAGGTCCTCGGCGAGGCGGCGCACCGTGGGCAGTCGCGCGCCCGCGGCGAGCTCGCCGGACGCGACCGCGTCGACGAGGCCGGTGCGCAGCTGCTCGAACGGCGGGACGGCGGAGGACGGGTCGATGACGATCATGCGGGTGCTCCTCCCGTGGACGCGGGCGCGGGTTCGGGCGCACCGCGAAGATACTCCGGATACAGCCTCGCGGGCAGCCTCCCCGAGGCGAGGGTGTAGGCGACCTGGATGAACGGGATGCCGAACCAGGGGAACGCCTGCAGCACGCGCGAGACGCCGGGGTCGGCGAAGCCGAGTGCGGCGAGGAACAGGGCGCACATCGCGAGCCCCAGCGGGAGCCACGCCGCCATCGCCGCGCTCATCCGCAACGCGCCCAGCGCGTCCGCACGGAAGAGGTCGTCCCAGCCGAGCTCGAGCGTGTTCGTCGCCGGCTGGGGCTGCGCCAGCACGCGCCGCTCCGCCACGCGGCAGACGACGGCGACGACCAGTGCGAAGGCCAGAGCGACGACCGTCATCACGGCGGTGGTGGGGGAGATCGCGCCGGTGAGCGAGACCGCGGTGACGACCGCGCCGCCTGCGGCTCCTGCGCCGAGCAGCCACCGCGGGAGCTGCGCGGCCCACCCCGGAAGGTAGTCGCGGGTCGCCAGTGCCGAAGGACGCGCGATACGCACGGCCGTCGGCGCCGCCGAGAAGAGGCGCTCGCGAACGCCGACGATCGCCGACGCGACGCCGAGGACGCCGATGACGAGCGTGAGCGTCAGGATCCACAGGGCGAACGGCGACGACCCGAGGGGCGTCCAGACGAGCAGGGCCGCCATGAGGGCGACGCTCACCAGCAGGCCCCACATGTTCGCGCCGACCAGTGCGCGCGACCGATCCCGGATGCTGCGCCACATGTCCCACGACTCGATCGGGAGCTTCGCGCGCACCGACATCCGGTAGACCACGGTGGTGCCCCAGGAGTCGCGGCGGACGACGAACAGCATCACGATCGGCACTCCGGCGAACACCGCGAG
Organism: Microbacterium sp. NPDC058062; assembly: GCF_042885375.1. Lineage (NCBI taxonomy): Bacteria > Bacillati > Actinomycetota > Actinomycetes > Micrococcales > Microbacteriaceae > Microbacterium > Microbacterium sp. NPDC058062. The sequence goes on along the minus strand of NZ_JBHVSC010000001.1, from coordinate 892,935 downwards.
CAGGACGGCGTTGAACGCTTCGAACGACATCTCGAACTCTCCGGCCATATCCCCGATTGTGTCGCCATCTGTATCAATGTGTCAACACAAAGCAGGGCTCTCGCGCGAAGCGGCCCCAGCGCGCCGGGGCCGCGGCATCCGTCGCCCAACTTAGACTTGACCGGTCATGATCAGACCCGATCTCAGTCTTCCCATTCCCGACGACATCACCGCCGCCCACTTCATCGGAATCGGCGGATCCGGCATGTCGGGGCTCGCCCGCATGTATCTCGAGCGCGGGATCCGCGTCTCGGGATCCGACCGCGCCGACAGCAACGCGCTGCGCGAGCTCGCCGAGCTCGGCGCCACCGTCCACGTCGGGCACGACGCGTCGAACCTCGCGGACGACGTCGACACGGTCGTCCACACCGGCGCGATCTGGCCCGAGAACCCGGAGTTCGTGCTCGCCAAGGAGCGCGGGCTCCACGTCATCCACCGGTCGCAGGCGCTGTACTGGCTCATCGGCGGGCGCCGGCTCGTCTCGGTCGCCGGCGCGCACGGCAAGACCACGTCCACCGGCATGATCGTGACGGCGCTGCGCGACCTCGGCGTGCAGCCGACCTTCGTCAACGGCGGCGTCATCGCTCAGCTCGGCGTCTCCAGCGGCAGTGGCTCGGACGAGCTCTTCGTCATCGAGGCCGACGAGTCGGACGGCACGTTCCTGCTCTACGACACCTCGATCGCGCTCATCACCAACGTCGACCCGGATCACCTCGACCACTGGGGCACACGCGAGGCGTTCTACGCCGCGTTCGCGCGGTTCGCGAACGAGGCGCGCGAGGCGGTCGTCATCTCGTCCGACGACGCGGGTGCGCAGCTCGTCGCCGCACAGCTCACCCACCCGCACGTCGTCACCTTCGGCGAGGCGGCAGACGCGACGGTGCGCGTGCGCGACATCGTCACCGACGGCCCCGTCTCGTTCCGCATCACGCACGACGGGGTCACCGTCGACGCGCAGCTGCCGGTTCCCGGCGCCCACAACGCGATCAACGCCGCCGGCGCCGTCGCCGTGCTCCTCACGCTCGGCCACGGCCTCGAGCCCGCGGTCCGCGCGGTCGAGGGCTTCGCCGGCACCGTCCGTCGCTTCGAGCTGCACGGCGTCGAGCGCGGCGTCAGCGTCTTCGACGACTACGCGCACCACCCGACCGAGGTCGCCGCCGCCCTCGCCGCCGCGCGGTCGGTCGTCGGCGACGGACGCCTCATCGCGATCCAGCAGCCGCACACGTACTCGCGCACGCAGGAGATGTACCGCGAGTTCGCCGAGGTGCTGGAGACCTACGCCGACCACACCGTCATGCTCGACGTCTACGGCGCCCGGGAGGACCCGGTGCCCGGAGTCACCGGCGAGCTCGTGAGCGGCGCCTTCGCCGACCCGTCGCACGTGCACTACGTCCCCGACTGGCAGGAGGCCGCCGACTACACGGCCTCGGTCGCCCGCGACGGCGACTACGTCATCACGCTCGGCTGCGGCAACGTGTACCTCATCATCCCGCAGGTCCTCGAGGCCCTCGCCCACGAGGGCACGGGGGAGTAGAAGCCTCATGCGTCGCCCGTCGCCGTTGCCGCAGTCGCCGGTCGCCTCGCGCGGCACGGCGGAGAAGGCCGCGCCGGCGCGCGCTGCACGCCCCGCCCGCGACGAGGCCCCGGCCCCGGCGCCGGAGCGCGAGCCCGTCGAGCCGACCCTCGACGAGAACCCCACGGCCCCCGTCATCCCGCTGGCGTCACCGACGCCGCTGCCCGACGCGAAGCCCGACCCCGACCCGGCGACGGCGGACGAAGGGGCGGATGCTGCGCAGGTGGGCTTCCGCGAGGTGTGGAAGGCCGCCCGCGCCCGGCGCAAGGCGCTGCGCGCCGAGATCCGCCGCTTCACCGTGCGCCAGCGACGCCGGCGCGCGGTGTGGTTCGGTGCCGCCGCATCCGTCCTCCTCCTCGCCCTCGGCACGCTCGGCGCCGCGTACAGTCCCCTGTTCGGCGTGGAGAAGATCTCCGTGGTCGGGGCGCAGCAGCTCGCCGCGGCCGATGTCGAGGCTGCTCTGTCGGGTCAGCTCGGCAAGCCGCTGCCACTGGTCGACGAGAGCGCCATCAAGGCCGAGCTCGTCGCCTTCCCCCTCATCGAGACCTACGCCCTCGAGGCCCGCCCGCCGCACGAGCTCGTGGTGCGGATCGTCGAGCGCACGCCGATCGGCCTCATCGAGACGCGTGCCGGCTACACCCTCGTCGACGCGGCCGGCGTCGCGCTGTCGACGACGGCGACCCCGAGCGCCGGCACCCCCGTGCTCACGATCACGGGCGGCGTGGACTCCGACGCGTTCGCCTCGGCCGGTCAGGTGATGCGGTCGCTGCCGGACGACATCCGCGCGCAGGTGACAGCGGTCACCGCTTCCACCCCCGACGACGTCACGCTCGAGCTCGGTGGGACGAACACACAGGTGGTGTGGGGGAGCGCCGACGACTCGGCGGTGAAGGCGAGCAACCTCGCGAAGATGATGGCCGCCAGGCCACCGGCCGACGTGTTCAGCTATGACGTCTCGTCGCCCGACGTCGTCGTGGTGCGCTGACCTCCCACCGCCTCCGACGCGACTTCGAGTACCAGATGACGCGACACGCCGACTCGGTCCGAGCGCGCGCGCAGCATCGGCCTACTTTCGTGACAAAGGAATTGCATACCGGGCAATTCTTTATACCTCTACTAGAGGTTGAAGGTTTAGACAGGTCCAGGGCTACGGAGGCCGGCATGAGCCAGAACCAGAACTACCTCGCCGTCATCAAGGTGGTCGGCGTCGGCGGCGGCGGAGTGAACGCGGTCAACCGCATGATCGAGCTCGGCCTGCGGGGCGTCGAGTTCATCGCCATCAACACCGATGCCCAGGCGCTGCTCATGAGCGACGCCGACGTCAAGCTGGACGTCGGGCGCGAGCTGACCCGAGGGCTCGGCGCAGGCGCCGACCCCGAGGTGGGTCGCCGTGCCGCCGAGGACCACGCGGAGGAGATCGAGGAGGCGCTGCGCGGCGCGGACATGGTCTTCGTCACGGCGGGCGAGGGCGGCGGCACCGGCACCGGCGGCGCGCCGGTGGTCGCGAAGATCGCGAAGTCGATAGGAGCACTCACGATCGGTGTCGTGACGAAGCCCTTCTCCTTCGAGGGCCGTCGCCGCCAGCAGCAGGCCGAGTCAGGCGTCGCACGCCTGAAGGAAGAGGTCGACACCCTCATCGTGGTGCCGAACGACCGCCTCCTCGAGATCAGCGACCGCGGCATCTCTATGATCGAGGCGTTCGCCACCGCCGACCAGGTGCTCCTCGCCGGTGTGCAGGGCATCACCGACCTCATCACGACGCCCGGTCTCATCAACCTCGACTTCGCCGACGTCAAGTCGGTCATGCAGGGAGCAGGGTCGGCCCTCATGGGCATCGGCTCGGCGCGGGGGGCGGATCGCGCCATCAAGGCCGCCGAGCTCGCCGTCGAATCGCCCCTGCTCGAGGCCTCGATCGAGGGCGCGCACGGCGTGCTGCTGTCGATCCAGGGCGGCTCGAACCTCGGCATCTTCGAGATCAACGACGCGGCGCAGCTGGTCAAGGAGGCCGCGCACCCCGAGGCGAACATCATCTTCGGCACGGTCATCGACGACACCCTCGGCGACGAGGTGCGCGTCACCGTCATCGCGGCGGGCTTCGACGGCGGCGAGCCGCAGGCCCGCATCGAGCCGATCACGGCCACGCGCGTCGTCTCGACCCCCGCGCTGCCCGTGACGCCCGCCGACGAGGCCGCGAAGGACCGCGACGTCGTCGAGACGCAGACGCCCCAGGTTCCCGTCGCAGTCGGCGCCGTCACGGAGTCGTCCTACGACACCGCCTTCGGCGACGACGACCTCGACATCCCCGACTTCCTCAAGTAAGTGGGCGACCTCGCCGATCGCCTCGCGGCGATCGATGAGCGGATCGCGGATGCTGCGCGCGCGGCGCGCCGCGATCCGTCCGAGCTCACGCGCATCGTCGTGACGAAGTTCCACCCGGCGTCCCTCGTCGAGGGGCTGTACGGGCTCGGCGTGCGCGACGTGGGGGAGAACCGGCAGCAGGAGTTCAGCCGCAAGGCGGTCGAGGTCGGAGACCTCGCCGGCCTGCGGTGGCACTTCATCGGGCAGGCGCAGACCAACAAGGCGCGCGCGATCCGGGCTGCAGCATCCGTCGTCCATTCACTCGACCGCACCCGTCTCGCCGACGCGCTCGACGCCGCGGGCGAGCCGGGGGACGCCGTCCTCGACGTGCTGCTGCAGGTCAATCTCACCGACGACCCCGGCCGGGGCGGCGTCGCCCCCGCCGACCTCGAAGCCCTCGCCGCCCACACCGCCGCGCTGCCCTCGCTGCGTGTGCGCGGCGTGATGGCGGTCGCGCCGCTGGACGAGCCGCCCGCGCCGGCGTTCGAGCGGCTGAACCGCCTCGCGGCCGTCGTGCGCGGCGTCGTCCCCGATGCCGATTGGATCTCCGCCGGCATGACGGCGGACTTCGCCGAGGCCATCGCGGCCGGCGCGACACACCTACGCATCGGTTCGGCAATCACCGGACCCAGACCAGAACGCGGTTAACCTCGGAACAGATGAGCACTACGGAGGATCAGATGTCGAACCCGCTCAAGAAGACCATGGTGTACCTCGGCCTCGCCGACGAGGAAGAGGTCTACGAAGAGCCGGCCCCTCAGCCGCGTGCTCGCAAGTCCGAGCAGGTCGTCGAGAAGCCGGCTGCTCCCGTGACGCCGATCCACCGTCCCGCGGTCGTGCGCCAGCCGACGCCCGCGGCGATCAACGAGATCCTCACGGTGCACCCCAAGCAGTACCGCGATGCCCAGGTCATCGCCGAGAACTTCCGCGACGGCATCCCCGTCATCATCAACCTCTCGCAGATGAGCGACGCCGACGCGCGGCGTCTCATCGACTTCGCGAGCGGCCTGTCGCTCGGCCTCTACGGACGCATCGAGCGGGTCACCAGCAAGGTGTTCCTGCTCTCGCCCGAGAACGTCGCCGTGTCGGGCGACGGAGCGGTCGCGCAGGCGGATCCGGAGTCGGTTCCGTTCGCGCAGCCGTAATCTGGCTACGTGGCAGTCGTCCAACTCATCGCAGCGATCCTCAACCTCGCGCTGCTGCTCTATGTCTTCGTGTTGCTCTCGCGGCTGGTCCTGGACTGGATCCCGTTCTTCAACCGGGAGTGGCGCCCGCGGGGCGCGGGTCTCGTCGCCGCGGAGATCATCTACACCGTCACCGACCCGCCGATCAGGCTGTTCCGGCGCTTCATCCCGCCGCTGCGCGTGGGTGCGATCGCGATCGACTTCGGGTTCGCGCTGACGATGCTGCTGTGCTTCATCCTGCTCAGCATCACCCGCACCATCGCGGGCTGAACCGACTCACTCCGACCCGGTCGCCGGCTTCGACACTCTCAGAACCGATGACTATGCTTTGCTGATACGAACGGCCGCCAGCCGGCGGCCGCCCCGACATCGGCCAGCGACCAGACGCTCGAAAGAGGAATCACCATGGCATTGTCCCCCGATGACGTCGTCACCAAGCAGTTCCAGCACGTCCGCTTCAAGGAGGGTTTCGACCCGGATGAGGTGGACGACTTCCTCGACGAGATCGTCGTGGAGTGGCGCAAGGCTCTCACCGAGAACGAGGAGCTGAAGGCCAAGCTGGCGGCGTACGAGTCGGGTGCTGCCGCGCCTGCCGCTGCGCCCGCCCCGGCGCCTGTCGCCGAGCCCGCCCCCGCCGTCGGTGGCGCAGCTCCCGCAGCCAGTGCCGGCATCATCGAGCTGGCGCAGCGCCTGCACGACGAGCACGTCGCCGAGGGCATCGCGCAGCGCGACCAGCTCATCTCCGACGCCAAGTCGCAGGCCGCGTCGATCGTGTCCGAGGCCGAGACCCGCGGTCGCGAGGAGCTCTCGAAGCTCGAGCGCGAGCGCACGACGCTCGAGGGCCGCATCTCTGAGCTCCGCAACTTCGAGCGCGACTACCGCGCACAGCTGCGCAGCTACATCGAGGGCAAGCTGCGCGACCTCGAGACCACGGCGACGGCGTCCGGCGCTCAGCCGGTCTCCGCGCTGGGCCTCTAGGCCTTGTCGCGCCGACCACCCCTTCGTCAGGCGGCGGCCGGCACCATCATCGCGGTTCTCGCGGTGCTGGTGCTGGCCGCCGACCAGTTGGCGAAGTACCTTGCACTCGAGAACCTGCCCTACCAGGAGCCGGTCGAGGTCCTCGGCGACTTCCTGAGCTTCTACCTGACCCGCAACCCCGGCGCCGCTTTCTCGCTCGGTGAGGAGGTCACGTGGATCTTCACGATCGCGCTGGCCGTCGTCGCCGTCGTCATCGGGTGGCTCGCCGCGACGCGGGTGCGCTCGCGCCTCTGGGCGGTGGCCCTCGGACTCCTCCTCGGCGGCGTCCTGGGCAATCTCACCGACCGGCTCTTCCGCGACCCCGGCTTCGGCGTCGGGCACGTCGTGGACTTCATCAACACGCCGTGGATGTGGTTCTTCCCCGGCATGTCCCCGGCGATCTACAACGTCGCCGACATCTTCATCGTGTGCGACATGATCGCGATCGCACTCTTGGTACTCGTGGGGGTTCACATGGACGGTACGCGCGACCACGGCCGCAAGAACGAGGACGAGGCCGAGAACGACGAGACGCTCCTCGGCGCCGAGGGCGACCAGTTCGCCTCCGGCGGCACCGTGGAGGGTTTCGGCAATGAGTTCCCCGTCGCCGACCCCGACGCGGGAATCCCGGCCGCCGAGCGCGGTCTGCCCCCGCTGAGCGAGGCCGAGCAGCACGAGGTCGAGGAAGAGGCAGAGCGCGAAGCGGAGGAGTACGAGGCCGAGCACGAGGCCGGCCACGACCCGAAGCGGCCCGAGTCCGGCGCCCAGCTCTGACGTGGACTCCCGCAGCCTTCCCGTTCCCGACGGCCTCGACGGCGCCCGCGTCGACGCGGCCCTCGCCAAGATGCTCGGCTTCTCGCGCACCTTCGCCGCGGAGGTCGCCGAGGCCGGCGGCGTGACGATGGACGGGCGCACGCTCGCGAAGTCCGACAAGCTGCGCGGCGGCGCCTGGCTCGACGTGTCGTGGGCGCCGAAGGAGGAGCCGCGGGTCATCCCTGTGGAGGTGCCCGACCTCGGCATCGTCTACGACGACGACGACATCGTGGTGGTCGACAAGCCCTCGGGTGTCGCGGCGCACCCCTCCCTCGGGTGGGAGGGTCCGACGGTGCTCGGCGCCCTCGCCGCCGGCGGCTACCGCATCGCGACGACCGGCGCCGCCGAGCGCCAGGGCGTCGTGCACCGACTCGACGTCGGCACGAGCGGGCTCATGGTCGTCGCCAAGACCGAGCAGGCGTACGTCGCGCTCAAGCGCGCATTCAAGGAGCGCGAGGTCGAGAAGATCTATCACGCCGTCGTGCAGGGGCATCCCGACCCGCTCGCCGGCACCATCGACGCGCCGATCGGGCGGCATCCGTCGCACTCGTGGAAGTTCGCGGTGACCCCCGAGGGCAAGGACTCCGTCACGCACTACGAGACCCTCGAGGCGTTCCCGGGCGCTTCGCTGCTCGAGATCCACCTCGAGACCGGGCGCACCCACCAGATCCGCGTGCACATGGCCGCCCACCGGCACCCGTGCGTCGGCGATCCGCTCTACGGCGCCGACCCGACGATGTCGGCGCGACTGGGCCTCACGCGCCAGTGGCTGCACGCCCACGAGCTCTCGTTCGCGCATCCCGCGACGGGGGACTGGGTCACATTCAGCTCGGAGTATCCGGCCGACCTCGCGCACGCGCTCAGGGTGCTGCGCGGGGACTGAGCGAGCGCCCGTGCGGCGCTTCCCCCGCCCGGCGGCACTGCTGCCGCTATGCTGAGGCGGCCACTGGGGGTGGCGGACAAGAGTGTCCGGGGGTCGTCGCGTGCATGGGAACTCCGCCGTAGGGCGCAGAGCGGTGCTGCTCGTCGCCGCGGTGGCCGGGGCATCCGCCCTCGCCGCCTGCGCGCCGGAGCGAACGGCCGCGATCGCACGGCGTACGCCGTCGGGGCGCCCGCAGCCGACCGCCGCTCCGGCCGTCCATCCGACGCCCACACCGACACCGACACCCACGGCAACACCGACGCCCATACCGACACCGACACCGACGCCCGCGCCTGATCGCGTCGCCATCGCCGCGCGCTACGCCGGCGCTGTGCCGACGCAGTGGGGGACGGATGTCTCCGGAGTCCGGGCGACGCTCGTGCAGCCGACGAGTCCGAGCGGCGCTCCGCGCGCCGCACTCACCTTCGACGCCTGCGGCGGGGGCGGCGGGGCCGCGTTCGACGCGGAGCTGATCGCCGGGCTGCGATCACGTCAGGCCAAGGCGACCCTGTTCCTGAACAGCCGGTGGATCGACGCCAACCCGCAGCTGGCCGCCGAGCTCGCCGCCGACCCGCTGTTCGTGCTCGGCAACCACGGCACCACGCACGTGCCTCTCTCGGTGAGCGGGCGGGCGGCCTACGGCATCCCGGGAACGGCCTCGTCGCAGGCTGCGGCCGACGAAGTGTGGGGCAACCATGAACGGCTCACCGCGCTCACCGGTGCGGCACCGCGGTTCTTCCGCGCCGGCACCGCGCACTACGACGAGATCGCGGCGCAGATCGTCCGCGACCTCGGCGAGACGCCCATCGGCTTCACGGTCAACGGCGACGGCGGCGCGACGTTCCCGTCGGCGAGCGTCCGTCACGAGTTCGGGCGTCTGGAAGCGGGAGGCATCGTGCTCGCGCATATGAACCACCCCGAAGGCGGCACCTCTCCCGGGGCGCTCGACGCCGTGGACGACCTCCGCGCCCGCGGCTTCGACCTGGTCCACATCGACGGCTGAGCCGGGGGTCGGGAGTCAGCGCCCGCCCTCGAACCGTGCGTCGCCGTCCGCGACGAGCGCCGCCGCGATACGGCGACGCATATCGGGGCCGACCTCGTCGGGAAGGTCCGCGAGGTCGAACCAGCCGACCTCGGTCATCTCGCCGTCGGCAGGGTAGGGGGCGCCCGACACCCACACGCAGCGGAACGTGAGGTCGAGATAGTCGCTCTGGTCGCCGTTCTCGTACGTGACCCGTGGGATCTGGTGCACCCACGCGAGCCGTTCGGCGCGGCAGACCACGCCGGCCTCCTCGAGGGTCTCGCGCACGGCGGCGTCGGCCGGCTCCTCGCCGGGATCCACGATGCCGGTGACGGGCGTGAGATGACCGTTGTCGCTGCGGCGGCCGAGGAGCACCCGACCGTCGCGGACGACCACGGCCGTCACGCCGACCAGTGGCAGCGGGTGCGTGCCGACCTTCTCACGCAGCTCGAGGATGAAGTCCGGGGTGGGCATGCTCACACCCTATGCGGCGGGCCGTCGCCCGATCGGCACCGCCTGGACGATGTCGGATGCTGCGGGCAGAGTGTGGGGCATGACGATCGAGGTGAGACCCGCCGACGTGTACGACGACGTCGCGACCATGGTGGGTCCGAAGAATCCGGCGTCCAACGTGTGCTTCTGCCTGAGTTACCGCATCCCATCGAAGGAGAACCTCGCACTCAAGGGTCCGGAGCGCGGCGAGCGGGTGCGGCGACTCATCGACGAGGAGGGCCCCATCGGCGTGCTCGCCTACGACGGTGACGACGTCGTCGGCTGGGCGGCGGTCGCGCCGCGCACGCGGACGCACTTCGCGACGTTCCGCAAGATCCCGCACGTCGACGAGCAGGACGTCTGGTCGCTCTGGTGCTTCCGCGTGCGGCCGGGGCATCGCAAGAAGGGCGTCATGCACGCGCTCATCGACGGCGCCGTCGACTTCGCGCGGGATCAGGGCGCACCGGCCATCGAGGGCTACCCGGTCGACAACGGCGGCGAAAGGGTCGACCTCACGATGGCGTACGTCGGAACGCGCCGCTTGTTCGAGTCGGCCGGCTTCGTGAAGGCGGCCGAGACCGAGTCGGTGCTGTCGGGGTTTCCCCGCGTGCTGATGCGTCTCGACCTCTAGCGTGGACGCGTGAACGAACTCCTGCGCCGCCGCTTCTCCCGCGCGAACAGCCTCTACCTCGACTTCGTCGACGCGGTCTCGGCGGAGCAGCTGGGCTCGCACCTCGCCGACCTCCCCTCCGACACGGTCGGACACCAGCTCTGGTGCGTCCTCGGGGCGCGCGAGAGCTACCCGCGTGCCGCGAAGGCGGGGGAGTGGCAGGGCTTCACGAGCCCCGTCACGGCGGACGAGACGACGGATGCCGCGGCCCTCCGCGCGGCGCTGGTGCAGACGTCTTCGGCTGTCGACGACTGGATCGCGGGGCTCGACGCCGGGGACGAGGCATCCCTCACCTACGCCCTTGCGCTGCTCGAACACGAGACGCAGCATCACGGCCAGCTTATCCGCTACCTGTACGGTCTCGGGATCGACCGCCCCGAGTCGTGGCAGCGCCAGTACGCCCTCGACGAAGACTTCTGACGCCCCGACCTTCACCCTCGAGTCGAGGGTGAAGGGACCTCGTGGCAGGAGTGCGCGACTCACGACGGATGCCGCGACCGGTGTCGGCGGCCGAACCTAGACTCGATGCGTGGCATCCGATTCCTTCGTCCATCTGCACGTGCACAGCGAGTACTCGATGCTCGACGGAGCGGCCAAGATCGGGGCGATGACGCAGGCGGCGGCCGAGTACGGCATGCCGGCGATCGCCGTCACCGACCACGGCAACACGTTCGCCGCGTTCGAGTTCTACCGCGCGGCTCAGGCCGCCGGCATCAACCCCATCATCGGACTCGAGGCGTATGTCACGCCCGGCACCCACCGCAGCGACAAGTCGCGCGTGGCGTGGGGCACGCCCGAGCAGAAGAGCGACGATGTCTCCGGCTCCGGTGCCTACACGCACACCACGCTGTGGAGCGAGACCACCGAGGGCATGCACAACCTGTTCCGGCTGAGCTCGCTGTCGAGCATGGAGGGGTACTACTTCAAGCCGCGCATGGATCGCGAGCTCCTGCAGACGTACGGCAAGGGGCTCATCGCGACGACCGGCTGCCCGTCGGGCGAGGTGCAGACGCGCCTGCGGCTGGGTCAGTACGACGCGGCCCGCGCGGCAGCCGCCGAATTCCAGGACATCTACGGCAAAGAGAACTACTTCGCCGAGATCATGGACCACGGCCTCTCGATCGAGCGCCGCATCATGACGGATCTCCTGCGGCTCGCGAAGGACCTCAGCATCCCGCTGGTGGCCACCAACGACTCCCACTACACGCACCAGCACGAGGCCGACGCGCACGCCGCCCTGCTCTGCGTGCAGTCCGGGTCGACGCTCGACGATCCGAACCGCTTCAAGTTCGACGGCGACGGGTACTACATCAAGACCGCGCAGGAGATGCGGCAGCTCTTCCGCGACCACCCCGAGGCATGCGACAACACGCTGCTGATCGCCGAGCGCTGCAAGGTCGAGTTCAACACCGCGGCGAACTACATGCCGCGGTTCCCGGTGCCCGACGGCGAGACCGAAGACAGCTGGCTCATCAAAGAGGTCGAGCGCGGCCTGCACTACCGCTACCCCGGCGGCATCCCCGACAAGGTGCGCAAGCAGGCCGAGTACGAGACCGGCATCATCCTGCAGATGGGCTTCCCGGGGTACTTCCTCGTCGTCGCCGACTTCATCAACTGGGCCAAGGACAACGGGATCCGCGTGGGTCCCGGCCGCGGCTCGGGTGCCGGCTCGATGGTGGCCTACTCGATGAAGATCACCGACCTCGACCCGCTCGAGCACGGCCTCATCTTCGAGCGCTTCCTCAACCCCGACCGCGTCTCGATGCCCGACTTCGACGTCGACTTCGACGACCGTCGCCGCGGCGAGGTGATCGACTACGTCACCGCGAAGTACGGCTCCGAGCGCGTCGCGCAGATCGTCACGTACGGCACCATCAAGTCGAAGCAGGCCCTGAAGGACGCGGGCCGTGTGCTCGGGTTCCCGTTCAGCATGGGGGAGCGGCTCACCAAGGCGATGCCCCCGGCGGTGATGGGCAAGGACATGCCGCTGGACGGCATGTTCGACCCGCAGCATCCGCGTTACAAGGAAGCCGTCGAGTTCCGCACGCTGATCGAGACCGACCCCGAGGCGAAGACGGTGTTCGACCGCGCGCTCGGACTCGAGGGCCTCAAGCGGCAGTGGGGCGTGCACGCCGCCGGCGTGATCATGTCGTCCGAGCCGCTGCTCGACATCATCCCGATCATGCGCCGCGAGCAGGACGGCCAGATCGTCACGCAGTTCGACTACCCGTCGTGCGAGACCCTCGGCCTCATCAAGATGGACTTCCTGGGGCTGCGCAACCTCACGATCATCTCGGACGCGCTCGACAACATCCGTCTGAACCGCGGCGAGGAGCTCGACCTCGAGCACCTCGCGCTCGACGACCGCCCCGCGTACGATCTGCTGACCCGCGGCGACACGCTCGGCGTGTTCCAGCTCGACGGCGGGCCGATGCGATCGCTCCTGCGGCTCATGAAGCCCGACAACTTCGAAGACGTGTCGGCCGTCATCGCGCTGTATCGCCCGGGTCCCATGGGCGCGAACTCGCACACGAACTACGCGCTGCGCAAGAACGGCCTGCAGCCGGTGACGCCGATCCATCCGGAGCTCGAGGAGCCGCTGAAAGACATCCTCGACATCAGCTACGGCCTGATCATCTATCAGGAGCAGGTCATGGCGATCGCGCAGAAGGTCGCCGGCTTCTCGCTCGGCCAAGCAGACATCCTGCGCCGCGCGATGGGTAAGAAGAAGAAGTCCGAGCTCGACAAGCAGTACGAGGGCTTCTCGGGCGGAATGAAGGAGCGCGGCTTCGGCGATGCCGCGATCCAGGCGCTGTGGGACATCCTGCTGCCCTTCTCGGACTACGCCTTCAACAAGGCGCACTCCGCGGCGTACGGACTCGTCTCGTACTGGACGGCGTACCTGAAGGCCCACTATCCCGCCGAGTACATGGCCGCCCTCCTCACCAGCGTCGGCGACTCGAAGGACAAGATGGCGGTGTACCTCAACGAGTGCCGCCGCATGGGCATCAAGGTGCTGCCGCCCGACGTCGGCCAATCGATCCGGTACTTCGCGGCCGTCGGCGAAGACATCAGGTTCGGCCTCGGTGCCGTGCGCAACGTCGGCGCGAACGTCGTCGACGGCATCGTCGCCGCGCGGGCGGAGGCGACCTACTCGAGCTTCCACGACTTCCTCTCCAAAGTGCCGGTGCACGTGGCGAACAAGCGGACGGTCGAGTCGCTCATCAAGGCCGGCGCGTTCGACACGATGGGGTCGACGCGGCGCGCGCTCATGGAGATCCACGAGGACGCGACGGAGGCGGCCGTACTCGATAAGCGGCGCGAGGCGAATGGCGAGGTCGGCTTCGACTTCGACTCGCTGTGGGGCGACGACGAGCCCCAGCAGTCGGCGAAGGTGCCCGAGCGGCCGGAGTGGACCAAGAAGGACAAGCTCGCCTTCGAGCGCGAGATGCTCGGCCTCTACGTGTCGGACCACCCGCTGGCCGGCCTCGAGATCCCGCTCGCGAAGCACGCCTCGACGAGCATCCACGACCTGCTGGCCTCGGAGGACGTGGGCGACGGCGATCAGGTGACGATCGCCGGTCTCGTCACGAGCGTCCAGCACCGCGTGGCCAAGCAGAGCGGCAACCCCTACGGAATGATCACCGTCGAGGACTTCGACGGCGAGATCACGGTCATGTTCATGGGCAAGACCTACACCGAGTTCCAGCACATGCTGCAGGCGGACTCGATCCTCGTGGTGCGCGGCCGCGTGTCGCGGCGCGACGACGGCATGAACCTCCACGCGCAGTCCGCGTTCTCGCCCGACCTCGGCAGCATGGACGAATCCAGCGCCCTGGTGCTGATCGTGCCCGAGCGGCGCGCGAGCGAGGCGCTCGTCGGCGAGCTCCTGCAGACCCTGAACCGCCACGCGGGCGACACCGAGGTGTCGCTCAAGCTCCACAGCGGCACGGTGGCGAAGGTGTTCGAGGTGCCGCACACCGTCCGGATCACCCCGGATCTGTACGGCGAGCTCAAGGGACTTCTCGGGCCGCAGTGCCTGGGATGACAGCAGGGCGCGCGTGCGCCGGCGCAGGTCGCCGCGCGTCGCGCCGTCTCATCGGCGTCTCATGCGCCGTGGGTAATATCAGGTCGACGCGGGCCTCGGGAGCTCGCCGGAAGGAAACATCGTGACGGACGAGAAGCAGGACGCCAGCATCGACGAGGCGGTCGCGACCGAAGAGCCGCCGCAGTACGGTGTCGGGCCGTTCTCCATCCGCGAGGTCGCCCTCGCGGGCACCTGGATCGTCGCGTTCGTCGTGTCGTTCTTCCCGATCTACGGCCCGTTCGAGTCCGCCCCCTCCGTCTGGACCAGCGGCATCGACTGGGTTCTCATGATCGGCGTGCCGACGATCGCGGTGTTCCTCATCGTGCTCCGCCGTCTGTCACCGCAGGGCATCCGCCGCGTCGGCTCGCTCGGCATCGACCAGTTCGCGTCCGTCGCCTTCTCCGTCGCCACCGTGCTGTGGCTGACCCTCCTGTGGAACTCGTTCGTCCGCCTGTCGGTGGGGCAGATCTTCCTCGCCTCCTGGGTCGTGTGGGTGGAGTTCTTCCTCATGCTCGCCGGCGTCGTGCTCACCGTGGCCGCGCCGTTCATCGGCCCGTTCGCGCAGGACTTCCGCGGGCGCCCCGAGGTGCCGGCGCACCGCAGTGCCCGTCCGGTGAGGCCCGTGGTGGCGCGCCCGGCACCCGTGCGCCCCGAGCCGGCCGCCGAGGCAGAGCCCGACTACACGCCGTACGCACCCGCCGCCTCGGCGGCGCCCGAGGGCGAGCCCGAGGACACGTCGTACGCGCCTGCCGGCGCCGCGGCGGCGCCCGAGGGCGAGCCGATGGAATCCGCTGCGCCCGAGGCCGCGGCGAACGACGACTTCGCCACGACCGTCATCCCGATCGACGAGCAGGCCATTCCCGCTGAGGAGCCGGCCCCGGCCGCCCCGAACGAGCCCGTGCAGGCCCGCGAGTCCTTCGAGCACGTCGAGAACCCCTCCTCGACCGTCGAGCCCGCGGCTGCCACCGCGCCGCAGCACCAGGCCTTCTGGGCGCTCGTGCCCGAGGAGCGCGACATCGTCGACGAGATCGGCATCCCCGTGTTCCGCATCGGCCCGAGCGCGTGGGCTCTCGTCATCGAGGACCGCGGCGAGGTGTTCGTCGTGCGTCACGAGGACGGGCGCATCGGCTACCTGCACGACGTCTCGGGCGTCACGCGCGGCTGATACGATCGCGCCTCGCGATACCGTAGAAGGATGCTCCGGACGATCGACCTGCGCGGGCGTGCGCTCACGCCCGCGGAACTCCTCGCGACCGTTCCCCGTGCCGAGGCGGCGCGCTCAGAGGCCCTCGCGACGGCCGCGCACATCGTGGACGACGTCGCCGCGCGTGGCGAGATCGCCCTCCGCGAGCAGGCGTCGAACTTCGACGGCGTGGCCGGGCACGACATCCGCGTCCCCGCCGCGCACCTCGACGAGGCGCTCGAGACGCTCGACCCCGCCGTGCGCGCCGCGCTCGAGCAGGCGATCGAGCGCGTGCGCGAGGCATCCGCCGCCCAAGTCCCTGCGCCGACGGTGACCGAGCTCGGTCCCGGCGCCCGGGTGACGCAGCGGTGGCAGCCGGTGCGCCGCGTCGGCCTGTACGTCCCGGGCGGCAAGGCCGTCTACCCGTCGAGCGTCGTCATGAACGTCGTGCCGGCGCAGGTCGCGGGAGTAGCCGAGATCGCTCTGGCCTCTCCGCCGCAGCGCGCGTTCGGAGGCCGCGTGCACCCCGTGATCCTCGGCGCCGCAAAGCTCCTCGGCGTGACCGAGGTGTACGCGATGGGCGGCGCCGGCGCGATCGGCGCACTCGCCCACGGCGTGGCGTCGCTCGGCCTCGAGCCGGTCGACGTCGTCACCGGTCCCGGCAACAACTTCGTCGCGGCCGCCAAGCGCGCCGTGGCGGGCCTTGTCGGCACGGATGCCGAGGCCGGCGCGACCGAGATCCTCGTGGTCGCCGACGACAGCGCCGACGCGCGCCTGGTCGCCGTCGACCTCATCAGCCAGGCCGAGCACGACGAGCAGGCCTCCGCCGTCCTCGTCACCACGTCGGAGCAGCTCGCGGCCGACGTGGTCGAGGCGATCGCACCCCGCGCCGCCGCGACGCGCCACGCCGAGCGCGTGGCCGCCGCCCTCGCGGGGCCGCAGTCGGCCATCGTGCTGGTCGACGACCTCGCCGCGGCGACGGCGTTCAGCAACGCGTACGCGCCGGAGCACCTCGAACTGCACCTCGCCGACCCGCGCCCGGAAGAGTTCGTGCACGCGGGCGCCGTGTTCGTCGGCGCGGACTCGCCGGTGAGCCTGGGCGACTACCTCGCCGGCAGCAACCACGTACTGCCCACCGGGGGACAGGCCCGCTACTCCGCGGGGCTCTCCGCCGCCACGTTCCTGCGCCCGCAGCAGGTCATCGAGTACGACCGCGAGGCCCTCGCCGCCGTCCACGACGCGATCGTCACGCTGGCCGAGGCCGAGGCGCTCCCCGCTCACGGCGAGGCCATCACGGCCCGCTTCGAGGACTGAGCCCGGATTCCCGGCGTAGGCTGTCTCTGCCATGCACTGCCCGTTCTGCCGCCACGCCGATTCGCGCGTCATCGACTCGCGCACGAGCGACGACGGCCTCAGCATCCGCCGTCGTCGTCAGTGCCCGCAGTGCGGGGGCCGTTTCACCACGATCGAGACCGCCAGCCTCAACGTCATCAAGCGCTCGGGCGTGATCGAGCCCTTCAGTCGCGAGAAGGTCATGTCCGGCGTGCGCAAGGCGTGCCAGGGACGCCCCGTGACCGATGCCGACCTCGCGGTGCTCGCGCAGACCGTGGAAGAGAGCATCCGCCAGACGGGCGCCTCCCAGCTCGACGCGAACGAGATCGGTCTCGCGATCCTCGGCCCACTGCGTGACCTCGACGAGGTCGCCTACCTCCGCTTCGCGAGCGTCTACCAGGCGTTCGACTCGCTCGAGGACTTCGAGGCGGCCATCGAGCAGCTGCGCGTCGACCACGGCCGCGCCCGCGCGCATGACGAGAGCGCGCCGGCCGCCGCGGAGTGACCGGATAGCCTAGGAGGGATGTATCCCCTCCTCTTCCGCACAGTCCTGTCGCGCATGGACCCCGAGTCCGCCCACCACTCGGCGATGGTCGTGATACGGATGCTGGGGGTCCCGCCGTTCTCGTGGGCCGCGCGTGCGATCACCCGGCCTGCACCCGAGCTGCGGACGACCGCGCTGGGGCTCACCTTCGACTCGCCCTTCGGCGTCGCGGCCGGGTTCGACAAGGACGTGAAGGGGGCGGCAGGACTGCACGCCCTCGGCTTCGGCCACGTCGAGGTCGGCACCGTCACGGCGATCCCGCAGGACGGCAACCCGCGCCCGCGGCTGTTCCGTCTCATCCCGGACCGCGCCGTCGTCAACCGGATGGGATTCAACAACCACGGCGCCGAGGCCGCGGCCGCGCGCCTGCGCAGGCTCCGCAAGCGCTCGCGCCGCACCGTGCTCGGCGTCAACATCGGCAAGAGCCGGGTCGTCGACGTCGCGGATGCGACCGCCGACTACGTCCGCAGCGCGACGCTGCTCGCGCCGCTCGCCGACTACCTCGTGGTGAACGTGTCGTCGCCGAACACGCCGGGGCTGCGCGGCCTGCAGGCCGTCGAGACGCTGCGTCCGCTGCTGGACGCCGTGCGCGACGCCGCGGGCGCGACACCGCTGCTGGTGAAGATCGCGCCCGACCTCCCCGATGACGAGATCGTCGCGATCGCGCAGCTCGCGGTCGACGCCGGTCTCTCCGGGATCATCGCGACGAACACCACGATCTCGCGCGACGGCCTCGTGACCGACGCGGCGACGGTGGCAGCCGCCGGCGACGGCGGGCTGTCCGGTGCGCCGCTGAAGGCGCGCGCGCTCGAAGTGCTGCGACTGCTGCGTCAGACGGTTCCCGCCGACTTCGCGGTGATCTCGGTCGGCGGCGTCGAGACCGCCGCCGACGTGCAGGAGCGGATGGATGCCGGAGCCACCCTGGTGCAGGGCTATACGGCCTTCCTCTACCGTGGCCCGCTGTGGGCACGGCAGATCAACCGTGGTCTGGTGAAGCTCAGGCCGGCTTCTGGCCGCGCTTGACCTGCGGCTTCGGCAGGCGCAGGAAGCGCATCTGGACGGTGCGCATGGCGGCGTACCAGCCGAGGCCCTTCTCGACCTTGCCTTCGCCGAACTTCTTCTTGACGGCGCGCGTTACGGTGATCGACGTGAGGACCATGTCGCCGATGACGAAGAAGATGAAGATCCAGAGGCCGACGAACGCGTAGTACTGCAGGGCCGCGATCGGCAGGAACGTCGCGAGGATGACGAGCACCATCGCGGGCATGACCGCCTCGCCGAGGTGCCAGCCGGCGTCGACCCAGTCGCGCACGAACTTGCGCTGCGCACCCTGGTCGCGGGCCGGGAGGTAGCGCTGGTCGCCGTTGGCCATGCCGATGCGGGCCTTCTCGCGCTGGGTGGCGAGATCCGCCTTGGCCCGGGCCTTCGCCTCCTTGGTGTCGGGCACGAGGGGGCGCTTGCGGGCGGCCTCCTGGTCGGCCCGCGAGGGCGTGGCGCGGCCCTTGCCGGCGGGGGTGCCGTTCAGGACGGTGCCCTCGGAGGGGGCGTCGTTCGGCACGGGGTCGGTGTTCTTGGCCACGGGTGATCCTCGAAGTGCGGAGAAGGGGTGCACTTAAGATTACCCGCATGACCACTGAGCTCTCCCGACAGGATGCTGTGCGCGAAGCCGCGGCTTCCGGCATCCCCTCCGCCCTCGCCGATCTCGGCAATCTCGTGCGCATCCCGTCCGTCGCGTTCCCCGGGTTCGACCCCGCTCAGGTGCAGCGCAGCGCCGAGGCCGTCGCCGAGCTCGTGCGCGCGACGGAGCTGTTCGAGACGGTGGAGATCCGCACCGCGGTGATCCCCGAGACGGGGGAGCGCGGCAACCCCGCCGTCCTCGCCACACGCGCCGCCCGCAACGGCCGCCCGACGATCCTGCTCTACGCGCACCACGACGTGCAGCCGGTCGGCGACGAGTCGCTCTGGGAGTCCTCGCCGTTCGAGCCCACCGTCCGCGGCGGCCGGCTCTACGGCCGCGGTGCCGCCGATGACAAGGCGGGCGTCATGGCCCACCTGGCGGCGCTGCGCGCGCTCAAGGAGGGAATCGGCGACGACTTCGACCTCGGTGTCGCGCTGTTCTTCGAGGGAGAGGAGGAAGCGGGCTCGCGGTCGTTCGCGCAGTTCCTCTCCGACAACGCCGACGCGCTGCGCGCCGACGTGATCGTCGTCGCCGACTCCGGCAACTGGGACGACAAGACCCCCGCGCTGACGGTGTCGCTGCGCGGCAACACGCGCTTCACCCTGCGCGTCCGCACCCTCGAGCACGCCTCGCACTCCGGCATGTTCGGGGGAGCGGTGCCCGACGCGATGATGGCGACCGTCACGCTCTTGGCGACGCTGTGGGACGAGGACGGCGCCGTCGCCGTGGCGGGACTCGCGGAACGGGACGCCGAGACCCCCGAGTACACCGAGGAGACGCTGCGCGACGAGGCCGGGCTGCCGGCCGATGTCTCGCCGGTCGGCCGCGGCACGATCCTCAGCCGCATCTGGAACAAGCCGTCGATCACGGTGACGGGAATCGACGCGCCGAGCGTCGTGAACGCCTCGAACACGCTGAGCCCCGAGATCTCCGTCGTGATCAGCGCGCGCATCGCGCCCGGCCAGCCGGCGCGCGAGGCCTATGCCGCCATCGAGGCGCACCTCCGCGAGCACGCGCCGTTCGGTGCGCAGCTGACCTTCACTGACCAGGACTACGGCGACGCCTTCCTCGTCGACACCTCGGGCTGGGCCGTGGAGGCCGCCCGAGAGGCGCTCCACGAGGGCTACGGTGTCGAGTCCGTCGACATCGGCGTGGGCGGGTCGATCCCGTTCATCGCCGATCTCGTGCGGGAGTTCCCCGGCGCCCAGATCCTCGTGACCGGCGTCGAGGACCCGCACGCCAAGGCCCACAGCCCCAACGAGTCGCTGCACCTCGACACGTTCCGCAACGCCGTGCTCTCCGAGGCGCTCCTGCTCGAGAAGCTGGACGCGCGTACCTCGCAGGCGTGACACGTCGGCTCCGGGATCGGCGCGAATGCGCCGGTCCCGGAGCCTTCTGCCAGCGGGCACGCGTAGAATCGTCGCATCCCGCCGCCTGAGTGGATGATCGATCCGGGGCGGCCCTTCCGGAGGAGTGCCATGACCGACACCGCACTGACGACCGAGCAGACCGCCCGCGAACACGGTGTGCTGCTGACCGACGCCGCCGCCGGCAAGGTCAAGAACCTGCTCGACCAGGAGGGACGCGACGACCTGCGCCTGCGCGTGGCCGTGCAGCCCGGCGGCTGCAGCGGCCTGATCTACCAGCTCTACTTCGACGAGCGGTACCTCGACGGCGACAAGACGGTCGACTTCGACGGCGTCGAGGTGATCGTCGACGACATGAGCGTCCCGTACCTCGACGGCGCCACCATCGACTTCAAGGACACCATTTCGGAGCAGGGCTTCACGATCGACAACCCCAACGCGGCCGGGTCGTGCGCGTGCGGCGACAGCTTCCACTGATCGCTAACGATCCGATACTTTTCCGGCGGGTCCGGTGCGCTCCGATTAGCGCCCGGGCCCGCCTTTTTCCGTTCCTGCGACACGATCCAACCTGAGCGGATGGCCTGAATCGCCTGGGCGGTTGCCCTAGACTGGCGAGAGTCCTGTTCGTGATCGGAAAGGTGCACCGTGCCTTCGAAACGCCGTATCCGCTGGGCCGTTCTCCCACTCGGGATCGCAGCGGCTGCAGTCCTCGCCGGATGCACCCCGACCGAGCTGCACGGCTTCCTCCCCGGGTTCACCGAAGACGGCCAGCCGGCCACCAACCACGTCGACATGGTCGCGGGTCTCTGGGTGAACTCGTGGATCGTGCTGCTCGTCGTCGGCGTCATCACGTGGGGCCTGATGGGATGGGCGGCGATCGCCTACCGGCGTCGCAAGGGCCAGATGGGTCTTCCCGTCCAGCTGCGCTACAACATGCCGATCGAGATCTTCTACACGATCGTCCCGCTCATCCTCGTGGTCGGCTTCTTCGCCTTCACCGCGCGCGACCAGGCGATCCTCGAGACGCAGTACGACGAGCCCGACGTTTCGATCACGGCCATCGGCAAGCAGTGGTCGTGGGACTTCCAGTACGACGGCGCCAGCGACGACGAGACCGTCTGGACCATGGGCGTCCAGGCGCAGACCGATGAGCGCGGCGACGTCATCAGCGAGCTGCCGACCCTCGTCCTCCCGGTCAACGAGTCGGTCAAGATCAAGCTGCAGTCGCGTGACGTCATCCACTCGTTCTGGATCATCGACTTCCTTTACAAGAAGGACATGTACATCGGCCGGGACAACTACTGGTCCTTCACGCCGACGCGCGAGGGCGAGTACGCCGGCAAGTGCGCCGAGCTCTGCGGCGAGTACCACTCGATGATGCTGTTCAACGTCAAGGTCGTCAGCGCAGCCGAGTACGAGGACTACCTCGCCACGCTGCGCGAGGCGGGCCAGACCGGTGACATCAACGACGCCTACGACCGTCTGCAGAACGCGCCCGGGACGGGCGCTCAGGGCGAGGGATCCGAAGAGGGAGACAACTGATCATGGCGACGACGCTTCCGCTCCAGGAGACGACGCAGGGTCGCCCCACCACCCTGCCGCCGCGTCAGGCCGCTCTGCTCAGCGCATCGCGCGTCGAGCAGAAGGGCAACATCATCGTCAAGTGGATCACCTCCACCGACCACAAGACGATCGGGTACCTGTACCTCATCTCCTCCGTCATCTTCTTCCTCCTGGGTGGAGTGATGGCGCTGATCATCCGTGCCGAGCTCTTCGAGCCCGGGATGCAGATCATCCCGACCAAAGAGCAGTACAACCAGCTGTTCACGATGCACGGCACGATCATGCTGCTGATGTTCGCGACGCCGCTGTTCGCGGGCTTCGCGAACGCGATCCTGCCGCTGCAGATCGGTGCCCCTGACGTCGCCTTCCCGCGTCTGAACGCCTTCGCCTTCTGGCTGTTCCTCTTCGGCTCGACGATCGCCGTCTCCGGCTTCCTCACCCCGCAGGGTGCTGCCGCGTTCGGCTGGTTCGCGTATCAGCCGCTCGCGAACGCCTCGTTCTCGCCCGGGGTGGGCGGCAACCTCTGGATGCTCGGCCTCGGCATGAGCGGTTTCGGCACCATCCTCGGTGCCGTGAACTTCATCACGACGATCATCACGATGCGCGCGCCCGGCATGACCATGTGGCGCATGCCGATCTTCTCGTGGAACACGCTGATCACCAGCATCCTGGTGCTGATGGCGTTCCCGGTGCTCGCCGCCGCCATCCTCGCGGCCGCCGCCGACCGCGTGCTCGGTGCCCACATCTACGACCCGGCCAACGGCGGCGTGCTCCTCTGGCAGCACCTGTTCTGGTTCTTCGGTCACCCCGAGGTGTACATCATCGCGCTGCCGTTCTTCGGCATCGTGTCGGAGATCTTCCCGGTCTTCAGCCGCAAGCCGATCTTCGGCTACAAGACTCTCGTCTACGCGACGATCGCGATCGCCGCCCTTTCGGTCGCTGTGTGGGCCCACCACATGTACGTCACCGGTGCGGTGCTGCTGCCGTTCTTCGCCCTGATGACGATGCTGATCGCGGTTCCGACGGGTGTGAAGATCTTCAACTGGATCGGCACGCTCTGGCGAGGATCGGTGACCTTCGAGACCCCGATGGTCTTCGCGCTCGGCTTCCTGGTGTCGTTCGTGTTCGGTGGTCTCACCGGCGTGATCCTCGCGTCGCCGCCGCTCGACTTCGCCCTGTCGGACTCGTACTTCGTCGTGGCTCACTTCCACTACGTCGTCTTCGGCACGGTCGTGTTCGCGATGTTCGCCGGCTTCTACTTCTGGTGGCCGAAGTGGACCGGGCGCATGCTCAACGAGCGCCTCGGCTACGTCCACTTCTGGATGCTGTTCATCGGCTTCCACATGACCTTCCTCATCCAGCACTGGCTGGGCGTCGACGGCATGGTCCGTCGCTACGCGGACTACTCCGAGGCAGACGGCTGGACCTGGCAGAACCAGGTGTCGACGATCGGCGCCATCATCCTCGGCGCCTCGATGATCCCGTTCCTGTTCAACGTGTGGATCACGTCGCGCAAGGCGCCGAAGGTCACCGTCAACGACCCGTGGGGCTACGGCGCATCGCTCGAGTGGGCTACCTCGTGCCCGCCGCCGCGTCACAACTTCACGTCGATCCCGCGCATCCGCAGCGAGCGGCCCGCGTTCGACCTGAACCACCCCGAGGCGGGCATCCCGGTCGGCGTCGGTCCTGCGAAGGACGCCCCCGAAGCCCCGGTCTCCGACCTTGCCGATGGAGAGGTGAAGTAAGGTGCGCACGAACACCGGACTCTGGTGGCTGCTGGCGATCTTCTTCCTGGCGGTAGCCGTCGTCTACACCGGGTGGAACATCATCGCCCACCCCGACGTGCCGTGGTACCACGGCATCGAGTGGGTCGGCAGCGTCGCGCTGCTGTTCACCGCGCTGATGGGTGCGCTGATCGCGTTCTACATCGGTCGCGTGCACAACGCCCAGGGCGGCGAGCTGCCCGAGGACGTCCTCACCTCCGACATCGACGACGGTGACCCCGAGCTGGGCGAGTTCAGCCCGTGGTCGTGGTGGCCCATCGTCCTGGCCTTCTCGGCTGCTCTCGGCATGATCGGCCTCGCGGTCGGCGCCTGGATGTTCCCGATCGGCCTCGCCGTCTTCGTCGTCGCGATCGTCGGCTGGGTCTACGAGTACTACCGCGGCTACTTCGCCCGCTGATCCGGCGTTGCCGGCCCGCATGGCATATCGCGTGATGCGCACGGGGACCCGTCTGTGACGGGGCCCCGTGCGCTTCTGCGTGCGGCTGCGTGCTCCGACATCGGCCCGCACCGCAAGACCAATCAGGACGCGGCGTTCACGGCCTCCTGGGGTGCGGCGGTGGCAGACGGCGTCGGGGGAGGACCCGCGGGTGACTTCGCCTCGGCGGCATTCATCCACCGGCTGGCCGCGGGCCGTCTGGAGGGCCTCGAGCCCGTGCAGCTCGCCGACGCGGTCCGGTCGGCCAACTGGGACCTCCGTGCCCATGTCGAGCGCGATCCGTCGCTGAGCGGCATGGCCACGACGTTCACCGGGCTCTTCGCTGACCGTGACGGCGGGCTTCTGCTGGCCCACACCGGCGACTCGCGGGCGTACCGACTGCGAGATGGGGAGCTCGTGCAGGCGAGCAGGGACGATTCGCTCGTGCAGGCACTGGTCGACCGCGGGATCGTATCGATCACGGATGCTGCGTCCCACCCCCGTCGCAACATCATCACCGCCTCGCTGAGCGGGGCCGAGCGCGATGCCGCGACGGTGACCGCCCACGATGCGTGGGCCGGCGACAGGTGGCTGCTGTGCAGTGACGGACTCACCGACTATGTCCCGGATGACGAGATCCGAGATCTTCTTCTGGAGTTCCCGCACGCGGGGACGGCGGTCGAGGCGTGTGTGGCGGTGGCTCTGGAAGCCGGTTCTTACGACAACGTCACCGTGGTCGTGTGCGACGTCGTTCTGGCCGCCGAGGAGATCGGCGGCGCGCCCGCGCAGACGGCGTTCTACGGGGCGGCCGCCGAACGGTTCATGGAAGGGCTGGAGTCGGCCTGAGCCGGGCGCTCAGCCTGCGACGGGCGCGCGGACGACCATCACCTGCGCGTCGAACACTCGGGGGAGTGGTCCTTCGTCGTTCTCGGTCGGCTGGCCTTCGCGCACCCAGTACTCGTAGCCGCCGATCATCTCTTTGACCGGGTAGCCGAGCTTGGCGAACTCTATGGCACCCTTCGCGCCGGCGTTGCAGCCGGGACTCCAGCAGTAGACGACGACGGGCGTCGAGCTGTCGATCTCGCGCGGCGCGCGATCGGCGATCTCGCGGTACGGCATGTGGATAGCCCCACGGATGCGTCCCTGCGCCCACGCCTCGTCGCCGCGGACATCGACCAGGACGAACCGCTCGCCGGCCTTCTGGGCTGCGTAGACGTCGGAGGCGTCGGTCTCGAGGGCGAGTTTGGCGGAGAAGTACGAGAGGGCATCGGTCATGCGTCCACGCTAAGTCAGCATCCGTGCCGGGACCTTCGGAAGCGCTGTCAGACGTCGTCTGATTCCTGCCGTTCCGCGGCGCCGGTCGTGTGCTCGCTGCACCGAACGACGGATGCCCCGGCACGATCCTGGAGATCGTGCCGGGGCATCCGTCTGCGAAATGCGGCGACCTTACTGGTCGGACTCCTTCTCGCGGTTGCGCGGAGCCTTCGTGCCAGGCTCGGGCTCGGGAACGATGACGTTCGAGGGGCGCACCGGCACCTCGCCGTGCTTCCCGTCGTCGAGCGGCTTGTGCGGAGCGTCCGGCACGCCGGCACGCTCGTGAGCCGCCTGGATCTCGAGGTCTTCCTCGGCCGCGATGTGGTCGAGGTCGTGGTGCTGGTGAGCCAGCGCCGCGTCGAGCTCGGCCTGCGTGACGGGGGTGAGGCGGTCCTCGAAGAACCAGCGCGAGATGGACGCGCGGAGGTTCTCGTGCCACGGGATCTGACCCTTGGCGTTCGGACGCACCACGAGCGGCTCGTAAGTGTCGAAGTCGGCCAGCTTGAAGCGCTCGTAGTCGTCGACGGGCTGGTGCACCTCGATGTACTCGCCACCGGGGAGGCGGACGATGCGACCCGACTCGTAGCCGTGCAGCGAGATCTCGCGGTCCTTCTTCTGCAGCGCGATGCAGATGCGCTTGGTGACGAAGTACGCGATCACCGGGCCCAGGACCAACAGCGCCTGGAGCGTGTGGATCACGCCCTCCATCGTCAGCCAGAAGTGCGTGGCGATGATGTCGGAGGCTGCCGCAGCCCACAGCACCGCGTAGAACGTGACGCCGGCCGCGCCGATGGCGGTGCGGGTCGCCGAGTTGCGCGGACGCTGGGCGATGTGGTGCTCGCGCTTGTCGCCGGTGACCCACGCCTCGATGAAGGGGTAGATCAGGACGAGCACGATGAACAGGCCGAGCACGACGAGCGGCACGATGATGTTGAACGACCAGGTGCGGTCGAGGAACACGATCTCCCAGCCCGGCGGGATGAGGCGCAGCATGCCGTCGGCGAAGCCGATGTACCAGTCCGGCTGAGTACCGGCGGACACGGGGGACGGGTCGTACGGGCCGTAGTTCCAGATCGGGTTGATCGTGAACAGCGAGGCGATGAGCACGATCACGCCGAACGTGATGAACAGGAAGCCGCCCATCTTCGACATGTAGACCGGCATCATCGGGTAGCCGACCACGACGCTGTTCGTACGGCCGGCGCCGGCGAACTGCGTGTGCTTGTTGATCACCATCAGCATGAGGTGGAGCACCAGCAGGCCGACGAGGATCGCGGGCAGGAGCAGGATGTGCAGCGTGTACAGGCGGCCGACGATGGCGTCGCCCGGGAACTGTCCGCCGAACAGCAGGAATGAGGTCCAGGTTCCGATGATCGGGATGCCCTTGATCATGCCATCGATGATGCGGAGGCCGTTACCCGAGAGCACGTCGTCGGGGAGCGAATAGCCGGTGAAGCCCTCGCCCATCGCGAGGATGAACAGGATGAAGCCGATCACCCAGTTGAGCTCGCGCGGCTTGCGGAACGCACCGGTGAAGAACACGCGCAGCATGTGCACGCCGATGCCGGCGACGAACACGAGGGCGGCCCAGTGGTGCATCTGGCGGACCAGGAGACCACCGCGCAGGTCGAACGAGATCTCGAGCGTCGACGCCATGGCGGCCGACATCTCGATGCCGCGCATCGGGAGGTAGGCGCCGTTGTAGTGCGTCTCGGTCATCGAGGCCTGGAAGAAGAACGTCAGGAACGTGCCCGACAGGAGCACGACGACGAACGCCCAGAGGGCGATCTCGCCCAGCATGAACGACCAGTGGTCGGGGAAGATCTTGCGGCCGAGCTCCTTGACGAAGCCGGAGAGGCTCGTGCGCTCGTCGATGTAGTTCGCGGTGGCGCCGATGAAGCGGCCGCCGAGCGGGCGGTCGCCGTTGCGTGAGGGAGCCACAGGAGCCGCAGGCTGCTCAATGACGGTTGAGGTGCTCAATGACGCTCCCAGAAGCTCGGGCCGACGGGTTCGAGGAAGTCGCTGCGGGCTACGAGGTAGCCCTCGTCGTCGACGGTGATGGGCAGCTGCGGCAGCGGGCGGGCCGCCGGGCCGAAGATGACCTTCGCGTGGTCGGTCACGTCGAACTGCGACTGGTGGCACGGGCACAGCAGGTGGTGGGTCTGCTGCTCGTAGAGCGCGACCGGGCAGCCGACGTGGGTGCACACCTTCGAGTACGCGACGATGCCGTTGTACGACCACTCCTTGCGGTCTTCGGACTCGGTGAGCTGCTCGGGGAGCAGACGCACCAGGAGCACGAGAGCCTTGGCCTTCTCGTCGAGGTAGCCCTCGCTGTGCGAGACCTCGGCGAGTGCCTCGGGGATGACGTGCACCGCGGAGCCGAGGGTGAGGTCGGCCGCCTTGATGGGCTCGCCCGACGGGTCGTGAGCCAGGCGCATGCCCTCCTTCCACATGGTGTGCTCGAGGAGGTACACGGGATCACCGGCGTGCGGCTTCTCCGGCGAATTGAACGGCGCCAGGCCGCGGAAGAGCACGACGCCGGGCACGACCGATGCCACGAGCGCGGCGATCAGCGAGTTGCGGACCATCGCACGGCGGCCGAAGCCCGACTCGGCGTCGGCGTCGGCGAAAGCCTTGATGGCGGCCTCACGCGTCGTGTCGCGGCCGCGGGTCGCGTGGCGAGGCTCGACGAACTCCCTGTCGGACATGACGGCCTTCGACCAGTGGATCGCGCCCACGCCGATGGCCAGCAGCGCGAAGGCGATGCCGAGTCCGATGAAGAGGTTGTTGTTGCGGATGTCTACGATCCGCCCGCTCTCGATCGGGAAGAGCATGTAGGCGGCGATCGCCCAGATGCTGCCCGCGATCGACAGGTAGAAGAGCGTGTAGATGCCCCGGACCGCGCGCTTCATCGAAGCGGGGTCCTGGTCGGTCATCCGCTCGCGGTGCGGGGGGAGGCCAGGGTTGTGCACCGGGTCGGTGACCGCCACAGCGAGCCCGGGGGAGGGCTTCCAGGAAGCCCTCTCGTGCTCTAGCGGGTCGTCCTCGTGGGCCATGCTGCTCCTCGTCAAGTCTTACGTGTGTCGTTCGTCGATCAGTTGGACTTCGCCGTGATCCACACGGTGATGGCGATCAGCGAGCCGATGCCGAAGATCCAGATGAAGAGGCCCTCCGAGACGGGGCCGAGCGAGCCGAGCGTGAATCCGCCCGCAGACTCGTTGTCCTGCAGGTACAGCAGGTAGGTGATGATGTCGCGCTTCTCTTCGGTGGTCAGCGTCATGTCGTTGAACACCGGCATGTTCTGCGGACCCGTGACCATCGCCGCGTACATGTTCAGCGGGGTGGTGGTGTGCAGGTTCGGGGCGTACTTGCCCTCGGTCAGCGCACCGCCGGCGCCGGCGACGTTGTGGCACATGGCGCAGTTGATGCGGAAGAGCTCGCCACCCTCGGACGCGCTGCCGCCGCCGTCGAGGACTTCTTCCTCGGGGTAGGTCGGGCCGGGCGCGATCGACTGGATGTAGGCGCCGATCGCGGTGATCTGCTCCTCGGTGAACTGCGCGGGCTTCTGCGGAGCCTGCGGGCCCTGCATCTGCAGCGGCATGCGGCCGGTGCTCATCTGGAAGTGCACGGCGAGCTCGCCGACGCCGTAGAGCGACGGGCCGTCCTCGGTGCCCTGCACATCCAGGCCGTGGCACGTGGCGCAGTTGGCCTGGAACAGCTTCTTGCCGTCTTCGACGGTGAGTGCCGAGTTCGTGACGGTCTCGGGGGTGGTGGCCGCCATCGCGGCGGATGCCCCGGCGTAGACGCCGCCCGTGATGAGCAGGCCGATGCCGATCAGTGCGGCCGCGGCCCAGGGGCTGCGGCGGCCATTCGAGCGGCGTGTGGTCTGTCGTGCCATGTCGGGTTTCAGCTCCGCTCTCACTTGAGGAAGTAGATGACGAGGAAGAGGGCGATCCAGACGACGTCGACGAAGTGCCAGTAGTAGGACACGACGATCGAGGACGTCATCTCTTTGCGCCCGAAGTTCTTGACGGCGTACGCGCGCCCGATGACGAGGAGGAAGGCGATGAGGCCGCCCGTCACGTGGAGGGCGTGGAAGCCGGTGGTGAGGTAGAACGCCGACGCGTAGGAGTTCGCGTTGATCGGCATGCCCTCGGCGACGAGCTGGGCGTACTCCCACACCTGGCCCGAGACGAAGATCGCGCCGAGCGCGAAGGTCAGCCAGAACCACTCGACCATGCCCCAGCCGAGCCAGCCGCGCTTCTTCGTCGAATAGGGCTGGAAGCGCTCTGCGGCGAACACGCCCATCTGGCACGTGACCGAGGACAGCACGAGGATGATCGTGTTGACGGTCGCGTACGGGATGTTCAGCAGCTGCGTCTCCTGGGCCCACAGTTCGGGCGAGGTGTTGCGCAGGGTGAAGTAGATCGCGAAGAGGCCCGCGAAGAACATCACCTCGCTGCCGAGCCACACGATGGTTCCGACAGCGACCGGATCCGGCCGCTTGACGGACCGCATGGCCTGGGAGTAGGTCGCTGTGGAGGTCGTCACGCTCCCCATTATGGCCGATTCGAAGCCACGATTTTCGCATCGGAGGGCATGTCTTCGCCTGCTCCGGAACTTAGGGGAGCCTAAGAGGACCCTGCGACTTCGCCGTGAACCCGTGGTGAAGACGCAGAATCGCCGCGCCCGGGACGCCGTGTCACGAAACGGTTCCGATTCCCGAGCCCGGCTAGGCTTCTCGGTTATGGCGGAGCTGTACACCTGGCCGGGAATCCTCACCACGCTGCTCGAGCGGCGCGACCTCAGTGTCTCGGAGTCGACGTGGGCGATGCGGCAGATCATGTCGGGCACCGCCACCCCTTCGCAGCTGGCGGGTTTCCTCGTGGCGCTGCGTGCCAAGGGCGAGACGGTGGACGAGATCGTCGGCTTCCGCGACGCGATCCTCGAGGCCGCGCTCCCGCTTCCCGTCGACGCCGCGGTCCTCGACATCGTGGGCACGGGTGGCGACCGCTTCGGAACCGTCAACGTGTCGACGATGTCGGCGCTCGTGGCCGCAGCATCCGGGATCCCCGTCGTCAAGCACGGCAACAAGGCGGCCAGCTCCTCATCGGGTTCGTCCGACGTGCTGGGCGCTCTCGGCGTCGACCTGGCCCTGTCGCCGGACGCCGTGGCCGAGACGCTCTCCCGCACCGGCATCACCTTCGCGTTCGCGGGTGCGTTCCACCCCGGGTTCAAGAACGCGGCGGCGACGCGCAGCGAGCTCGGCGTCCCCACCGTCTTCAACTTCCTCGGGCCGCTGTGCAACCCGGCGCGTGCCGAGGCGAACGCCGTCGGCGTCGCGCATCTCGACCGGGTGCCGCTCATCACCGGCGTGTTCCGCACGCGGGGCGCGACGGCGCTGGTGTTCCGTGGCGACGACGGCCTCGACGAGCTCACGACGACCGGTCACAGCCGGCTGTGGGAGGTCAGCCGCGGCGATATCCACGAGCACGACCTGGACCCGCGCGACCTCGGCATCCCGCTCGCCGACATCGACGACCTGCTGGGCGGCGATCCGGCCCACAACGCCGGCGTGGTGCGGCGCGTGCTCGGCGGCGAGGAGGGCGCGGTGCGCGACATCGTGCTGCTCAACGCGGCCGCGGGCATGGTCGCCTACCGCCTGTTCCGCGATGCCGCACAGGTGCAGCGACCGATCCTCGAGCGCCTCGCCGAGGCCCGGGACGACGCCGCCGCCGCGATCGACACCGGCGCGGCGACGGCCACGTTGGACCGCTGGGTCGAGGCGACGCGCGCACTCGCCTCCTGAGCCGGCGCCCGCCGGGTTTTCTCCGGCGCGCGCTCTTCCGCCTCGCCGTGCGGCGCCGCTAGCGTGTGGCTCAACGACCGCATCCGAGGAGGACGCATGAGCGAGGAAGAGCCCCGCACCACCGACGTGATCGAGCCCCCCGAGAAGAAGGTCGGCCTGGTGAAGGCGGTCGGCATCATCGGGATCATCGGCGGCATCCTGCTGATCGTCGTCGGCATCATCGCGTGGATCGGCGTGACGACCCAGCTCACGGCCGAGAACATCACCATTCCCGACGACGCCGCAGCGTTCCAGGGTCAGCAGGTCACCGGCCCCTTCACGGCCTACGTGCAGGCCGACATCATCAACACCCACGCCCTCGAGGCGTCGGGCGGCAAGACGTACGCCGAGCTCGACCAGGACGACCCGGTGCGGGCCACCGTGATGCAGGCGTCGTTCCTGCGCGCCTCGCTCTTCACCTCGGTCGTCGCCTACGGTGTCGCGCTGTTCGCGGCCGGCATGGGCGTGCTCGCGATCCTGTTCGGCTGGGCCATCCACCGGCTGGCGAGCGTTCCGGTGGTGATCCGGCGCTCGAACATCGCCTGATCCGTCGCCCCGCCGCACGTGAACCCCTACGACGCGCTCACCGAGATCGCCACGCTCCTCGAGCGTGAGCGTTCCTCGCGGTACAAGTCGAAGGCGTTCCGTGCGGCGGCCGACGCGATCGAGGGCCTGAGCGACGCGGAACTGCGGGACACCGCCTCCCTGCGCCGCCGCAAGGGGATCGGCGACTCCACCTTGGCCGTGATCCAGCAGGCGCTGGCAGGCGAGGTGCCGGGATACCTCGTCGACCTGCGCGAACGCGCAGGCGTGCAGCGCATTTCGTCCCTGCGGCCGCTGCTGCGGGGCGACCTGCACTCGCACAGCGATTGGTCCGACGGCCTCACCTCCATCGACCTCATGGTCGACGCGGCGCGAGCACTCGGCCACGAGTACCTCGCCCTCACGGATCATTCGCCGCGGCTGCGCGTCGCGAACGGGCTGTCGCCCGAGCGCCTGCGCTCCCAGCTCGAGGTCGTCGCGGGCATGAGCGGCGACGGGTTCACCCTGCTCTCGGGCATCGAGGTCGACATCCTCGAGGACGGCGCCCTCGATCAGGAGCCCGACCTCCTCGCGGAACTCGACGTCGTGGTCGCGTCCGCCCACTCCAAGCTCCGCATGGAGCGTGGGCCGATGACCCGGCGCTTGGTCGCGGCCGTCTCGAACCCGCACATCGACGTGCTCGGACATGTCACTGGGCGCCTCGTCGAGGGATCGCGCGGAACGCGGCCGCCCTCGACCTTCGACGCGCGGGCCGTGTTCGAGGCCTGCGAGGCCCATGGCGTCGCGGTCGAGATCAACTCCCGTCCGGAGCGACAGGACCCTCCGGACGAGCTGATGGCGCTGGCGCTGGAGATCGGATGCCTCTTCTCGATCGATTCGGACGCCCATGCGCCCGGTCAGCTCTCCCTGCTGGACTACGGCGCCGAGCGTGCCGAGCGCATCGGCGTGCCGCCCGAGCGCATCGTCACGACGTGGCCGCTGGACAAGCTGCGCGCGTGGACCGGACGCGACCGCGGCGCCTGATTCCCCGGTGACGGATCCGGGGCCGCAGTCGCGTCCGGGAGATCACTGCGACGCGTTCGCGCGAAGCACCTCGAGGCGTGCGCGGTACTCGGTCTCGTCGATGTCGCCCTTCGCGAATCGCTCCGCGAGTGTGGTCTCGGCCTGTCGGGCGGGGTTGCGGCCATACGGCCCGTAGCCGTTCTCCGCGGCCGCACGACGCCAGCGGCGGCCGAAGATCCCGAAGAGGATCGCGAACAGGGCGATCCAGAACAGCGGGATCAGCAGGAACCACCAGCCGAACCCCCACGGGCCGACGAAGTGAGTGGCCACGATCCCTGAGCCGGCATCGAGCACAGTGGCGAGTGCAGTGGACATGCGGATTCCTCTCTCGGAACCGGCTGCGCCGGGAAGGGCGGCCGGATGCCTCGAGTCAACGCGGGTGGCGGCATCCGTGAATCCGACCGCCGGAGTGAACTCGACTGCTCTCGGCGGAGTACTGCAGGCCGCGGTCACCGGGGCTGTGAGCCGACCAGCCCGGATTCGTACGCGATGATGACGAGACGCACGCGATCGCGGGCGTAGAGCTTCTGCATGATGCGCGACACGTGCGTCTTCGCGGTGAGCGGCGACAGGTGCAGGCGGGCGCCGATCTCGTCGTTCGTGAGTCCCTCTGCGACGAGGCGCAGGACGTCGACCTCGCGGTCGGTGAGCGTCTCGAGGAGCTGGGGATCGGGCACCGCACGCAGGCCCGACGCGGCCCGATCGAGCAGCGTGCGGGTGACGCCGGGGGACAGGAGCGCGTCGCCGGCGGCCACGGCGCGCACCGCGCGGATGAGGTCGGCGGGCTCGGTGTCCTTCACGAGGAACCCGCTGGCGCCGGCGAGCACCGCGCGGATCACGTACTCGTCGAGCTCGAAGGTGGTCACGATCACGACCCGCACACCGGCCAGGTCGGGGTCGGCGGCGATCTGCTCGGCGGCCCACAGTCCGTCGCCGTCCGGCATGCGGATGTCGACGAGCGCGACGTCGACGTCTGCCGCGCGGAGTGCGCGCAGCAGCTCCTGGCCGCCGGAAGCTTCCGCCACGACATCGATATCGGGCTCCGAGTCCAGGAGCGCCCGGAACCCGGCCCGCACGAGCTGGTGGTCGTCGGCGAGGGCGACGCGGATCATGCCGCGCCCCGCCAGGGAAGACGCGCGATCACGGCGGTGCCCCGCGTGCCGCTGTCGACGGTCAGGGCGCCGCCCGCGAGCTCGGCCCGCTCACGCATGCCGCGCAGGCCCCCGCGCTCGGACGCGGTCGCGGGGATGCCGGCGCCGTCGTCCGCGACCGTGAGGACGAGGTCGTCGGCGTCGTGCTCGACCGTCACCGTGGCGTGCGAGGCGGCGGAATGACGGACGACGTTCGTCAGCGCCTCCTGGGCGATGCGGTAGGCCGTCGTCTGCACCGCGCTCGGCGGCGTGTCGCCCGCGAGGCGGTCGTCGAGGGCGACGCTGAGGCCCAGCCCGGTGCGGCCGGCGACGAGGCCCGGCAGCTGCGCGAGCTGCGGCTGCGGCGTGAGCGGCGCGGTGTCGGGTGCGCCGATCTCGTCGCCGCGCAGGAATGCGAGCACGCCGCGCACCTCGTCGAGGCCGGTCGCGCTGAGACTGCGGATGTTCGCGAGCGCCTCCCGGGCGCGCTCCGGCTCGCGGTCGAAGAGGTGCAGCCCCACGCCGGACTGCACGGCGATCTGGCTCAGCGAATGCGCCAGCACGTCGTGCAGCTCCCGGGCGATGCGCGTGCGCTCCTCCTGCTCGGCGGCGCGACGGCGAGCGTAGAGCTGCGTGCGGCGCTCCTCGGCGCCGCGGATCCGCGCGCGGATGCCTTCGCCGACGACGAAGCACAGCGCGAGGCCCACCGTGGCGAAGGCGATGCGCGCAGGATGCCACTGGACGCCCACGAGATCCGCGCCGACGACGACGCCGAGCCAGGCCGCGCCGACCGAGACGAGCGCCCATACGCGTGCGCCCCGAACGACGGCGCCGACGATCGCGAAGATCAGGGCGACGGGTGGCGGACCGCCCACGGGCGCGATCAGCAGGTCGACGGCGCTCAGCGCGGCCACGGCCGCGACGGTGGCCCCGGGCAGTCGACGCGCCGCGAGGAGTGCGAGAGCGGA
Source organism: Microbacterium sp. NPDC058062 (assembly GCF_042885375.1). NCBI lineage: Bacteria > Bacillati > Actinomycetota > Actinomycetes > Micrococcales > Microbacteriaceae > Microbacterium > Microbacterium sp. NPDC058062. Next base: position 858,028 of record NZ_JBHVSC010000001.1, on the reverse strand, counting down.
TGCTGCGGCCAGCGTCAGGCTCGTCGCCGCGGCGGCGACGGGCACGTGCTGCCACCACGACAGCGCGATGGTGCCGGGCACCTGAACCAGGAGCGAGACGAAGACCGGGACGAGGAGCACCACGGCCGCCGGCGGGCGGAAGCGCGGGCCGAACTCGTCGGCGCCGGGGGCACGCAGCCGGTGACGGCTCGCACTCGAATCGTCACGCACGGGCCCGGGCATGCGCACGATGCTACGCCGCGCCCCTCTGTGAGGAATCTGACCGCGGGAGCCCCGCGCGTACTCCCGCGGGAGTAGGGGGCGGCCCCGGCGGCAGGGGATCAGACGGTGTCGAGCGCGTCGATGATGCGGTTCATCGACGCGCCCAGCGCCCACTGCTCGGCGAGGGATGCGGCATCCGTCTTCCCCTGCTCGGTGAGCGGTCGCAGGCGCGGGTCGGGCACGTCCAGCGGGAGGTCGCGCACGACGGCCACGACCTGCGGCGCGACGGCGAGATAGGGGAGGCCCGCGAGCACCTTCGAGCGCACACCCGCGGACATGCCCTCGCCGGCCTCGGCCGCGGCGACGATCGCGGCGAGGTCGCCGTGTGTCGCGAGGAGCCCGGCCGCGGTCTTCTCGCCGATGCCGGCGACGCCGGGCAGACCGTCGGACGAGTCGCCGCGGAGCGTGGCGAAGTCGGCGTACTGCGAAGGAAGGACGCCGTACTTCGTGACCACGGACGCATCGGTGAGCACCTCGAGGTTGCTCATGCCGCGCGCGGTGTAGACGACGCGGACATCGCGCTCGTCGTCGACGAGCTGGAAGAGGTCGCGGTCGCCGGTGACGATGTCGACCGGCATGGTCGCGGTGGAGGCGAGGGTGCCGATGACGTCGTCGGCCTCGTGGGCGGTGGCGCCGACGATGCGGATCCCGAGGGTGTCGAGCGCCTCGCGGATGACGGGAACCTGCACCTCGAGGGGATCGGGAACCTCTTCGACATCGGGTCCGCCCGCGACGACCTCGGCGACGCGATGCGTCTTGTAGGTCGGGATGAGGTCGACGCGCCACTGCGGTCGCCAGTCGTCGTCCCAGCACGCGACGAGGTGCGTGGGGCGGTACGTCGTGACGAGCCGCGTGATGATGTCGAGGAACCCGCGGACGGCGTTGACGGGGGTGCCGTCCGGAGCGCGCACGGTGTCGGGCACCCCGTAGAACGCGCGGAAGTACAGGGACGCGGAGTCGAGCAGCATGAGGCGGTCGGTCACGCGTTCATCCTGGCATGCGCCGCCGACGCGCACCCGGGCCGCGTGAATGAGACGGCCGGTCGAGCGAGCTGCGCGGCCGCGACGTGCCGCAGCACGCCACCCTCCGTTCACCTGCCGGACCGGCCACGGTCGCACGGCAGGACCCATCGCGTTCACATCCGGCGCCCACCGTGGGGAGACAGCGCTGAGCCCGATCGTGCGGGCCGGCCGGGAGGAGGCGCCCCATGGGTCGCGAGGATGTGCTGGCGTGGGTCGAGTCGCCGCTGCAGCTCGTCGGCGCCGCGGAGTGGGCGGCCGCCCACCGCACGACCGTTCCCGTCGCCGGACGCCTGACGCCGCAGATCTCGGCCACCGCCGACGAGCTGCTGTCGCGCGGCGCGCGCTTCGGCGCGCTCGAGCCCTACCTCGGGATCCCGTGGAGCCTGCTCGCCCGTCACGGCCACTGGCTCGTCGGCGACGGCTTCTCGGGCCAGTTCCGCCTCGCCGCCTCGGTGCTCCGCCCGCACCGCATCACCTTCCTCGATGACGGCGCCCACGCGATCGCCTACGCCGACACGCTGCTCGGTCGCCGTCCGTACACCCGCCCGAACATCGAGGAGCGCGGACTCACCACGGTCGTCGCTCCCTTCGCGGCCGAGCTCGTGCACCGCCGCGCCCTCGCGCGCCGCGCGGAGATGTTCACCGCATTCGATCTCGGCGCCGACCGCGTCGACGCTCTCGCGGACCACGGGTTCGGCATCCGCCGCCACGACTTCTCGTGGACGCGCCGGAGCGCGCCCGCGGCGCCGGAACTCGGCCGTCGCGTGGTGCTCGGCAGCGCACTCCCGGTCGACGGACGGATGCTGCTGCTCGACTATGTGCGGTGGGTGCGGGAAGCCGCAGCCGGCGGCGCGGTGTACCTCCCGCACCGTCGCGAGTCGGCGGAGCAGCTGGACGCCGTCTCGACCGTGCCCGGGCTGCGGATCCACCAGACCGGACTGCCCGTCGAGCTCGTGCTCGCCGGCGCCCGTGGCGCGCTCGACGTGCACACGCTGCCGTCGAGCACCACGACGACGCTCCCGCTGGTGCTCGCGGGCACGGGAACGACCGTGCACACCGGACGCGCCCGGCGCTCCGCCCGGACGGCGGCGGCATGAGCGAGGTCGTCGCCATCATCCCCGCGCGCGGGGGCTCGAAAGGTGTCCCGCGCAAGAACCTGCAGCGCGTCGGCGGTGTGCCGCTGATCGCACGCGCGGTCGAGGCGGCGCGGCGCTGCCCGGCGATCGACCGGGTCGTCGTGACGACCGACGACGCCGACATCGCGGCCGTCGCGGCCGAGTGGGGTGCCCAGGTCGTCGAGCGCCCGGCCGACCTCTCCGGCGACCTCGCCAGCAGCGAGAGCGCCCTCGTCCACGCCCTCGAGACCCTCGAGGCCCACAAGGTCGACGTCGGGGTCCTCGCGTTCCTGCAGGCGACTTCGCCCTTCATCGACGTCGACGCGCTCACCGCGGCCGTGCAACTCGTGCGCTCGCGCCGCCGCGACAGCGTCTTCTCGGCCGTGGAGACGTACGGCTTCCTCTGGGAGAAGGGCATCGGCAGCGCGGCCGAGCCGGTCAACCACGAGATCGACGTGCGCCCGCGTCGCCAGGACCGCGAACCGCACTACCTCGAGACCGGCGCCTTCTACGTGATGCGGGCGGCGGGCTTCCGCGCGGCGAACCACCGCTTCTTCGGCAGCGTCGGCATCGCCGAGGTCGCGCCGCGGACCGCGATCGAGATCGACACCCTCGACGAGCTGGAGCTCGCGCGCACGCTCGCGCCCCTCGTCGACCGCGACGCGTTCGGCGCCCACGCGGGTGCGATTCCCGTCGACGCCGTCGTGACCGACTTCGACGGCGTGCACACCGACGACACCGTGCACGTCGACCAGAACGGCGTCGAATCCGTCACCGTGAGCCGATCCGACGGCATGGGGGTCGGGATGCTGCGAGCCGCCGGCATCCCGTTCCTCATCCTCTCGACCGAATCGAACCCCGTCGTGAGCGCCCGCGCCCGCAAGCTCGGCGTAGACGTGCGACAGGCGGCGTCCGACAAGGCGGCGGTGCTGCGCGAGTGGGCCGACCAGCAGGGCATCCCGCTGTCCCGGATCGCGTACCTCGGGAACGACGTCAACGATCTGCGGTGCCTCGAACTCGTCGGCTGGCCCGTCGCGGTCCCGGAGGCGCACCCCCTCGTCCTCTCCACCGCGCGTGTCGTGCTCGACCGCCCCGGCGGTGCCGGCGCCGTGCGCGATCTCGCCGAGCGCGTGCTCACCGGCAGGTCGGCGACGGCCGTCGCCGACGCGCTCCGGCCGGCCGTCGCGCCGGTGCGAGCCTCAGCATCCGATCACCCCACAGCACCACAGGAGGCCTCATGACCGTCACCATCGGATCCCGCGTCGTCGGGGGCGGACGCCCCGCGTACGTCATCGCCGAGATCGGACTGAACCACAACGGCGACGTCGACCTCGCGAAGCGTCTCATCGACGTGGCGGCCGACGCCGGCGCGGACGCGGTGAAGTTCCAGAAGCGCACGCCCGAGATCGCGACGCCCGAGCACATGCGCGACATGCCGCGCGACACCCCTTGGGGCCGCATGACGTACCTCGACTACCGCCGCCGCGTCGAGTTCGACCGCGAGGAGTACATCGAGATCTCCGACCACGCGCTGCTGCGCGGCCTCGAGTGGTTCGCGTCGCCGTGGGACGTGCCGAGCGTGGCCTTCCTCGAGGACCTGGGCGTCGTCGCGCACAAGGTCGCGTCCGCGTCACTCACCGATGTCGAGCTGCTCCAGGCGCTGCGCGACACCGGCAAGCCGATCATCCTGTCGACCGGCATGTCGACGATCGAGCAGATCGATGCGGCGATCGACATCCTCGGCACCGACCGCCTCGTACTCCTGCACGCGACCTCGACGTATCCGATGGAGCCGGAGGAGGCCAACCTCCGCATGATCCCGGCGCTGCGCGACCGTTTCCCGGGCGTGCCGGTCGGCTACTCGGGCCACGAGCGCGGCCTGCAGATCTCGCTCGCGGCCGTCGCCCTCGGCGCCGTCGCGGTGGAGCGGCACATCACGCTCGACCGCACCATGTGGGGCTCCGACCACGCGGCCTCGCTCGAGCCCGCGGGCCTGCAGCACCTGGTGCGCGACATCCGCGTCATCGAGGCTGCCCTCGGCGACGGTGTGAAGCGCGTGTACCCCGGCGAGCTCGCGCCCATGGCGAAGCTGCGTCGCGTTCCCGCGTGAGTCCGGGCACGTCAGACGGCGGGCGGCCGCGCGTCGTCGCGATCGCCGACACCGACTCCTACGTGAAGTGGGCGGCCGCCCTCCTCGGCGGGGTCTCAGAGCGATGGGATGCCTCGCTCCTGGTGCTCGAGACGCCGCTCGTCGTCAGCGACGCCCAGCTCGCCTCCGCGCTCAGCCGGAGCGGGCTGGGGGAGGACCGCGTGGAGCGGATCACCTACGCCCGCCTGGTGGCCCGGCTCGCCGAGCTGCGGGCGGACGCCGTCGTGATCGGAGCGCGCGGTCCGCTCGTGCGCGTGCTCGCGCGCGACCTCGCGGCGCTCGAGCCGCGGCCGGTCGTGGTCACCGGGCTTCCGGGCATCTCGATCCCCGCGACGCGCAAGGCCGTCGTGTACCGGCTGCAGTCCGACCTGTTCGTCGTGCACTCGCGCCGCGAGGTGCGGGCGTTCGGCGCGCTGTCGGCTCGGACCGGCTACGCCCACCGCTATGCCCTCGCGACGCTGCCGTTCGCGCGCGGTGCCGTGACGGCCGGCGGCGGCACCCGCCCGGATGCGGAGGGCACCGATCTCGTGTTCGCCACCCAGGCGAAGGTCCCCGCCGAGCGGGAGGACCGGCTGCGCGTCGCGCGCATGCTCGTGCGGGCGGCCGAGGCGGATCCGTCGCGACGCGTCGTGGTGAAGCTCCGCGCCGCGTCGGGCGAGCACCAGACCCACGCCGAGCTCGACGGCTACCCCGAGCTGCTCGCCTCGCTCGGGCCGCTGCCGGCGAACCTCGTCACCTCGACCGGGTCGATGGGCGACGCGCTCGACACGGCCGAGGGGCTCGTCACCGTCAGCTCCACCGCGGCGATCGAGGCGATCGCGCGCGGCATCCCCGTCATCGCCGTGGACACGTTCGGCGTCTCGCCGCGCCTCATCAACGAGACGCTGGCCGACGCCGACCTGCTCGCGAGCGAAGAGGACGTCGTCGCGCGGCGGTTCCGGCATCCGGATCCCGAGTGGCTCGACGAGAACTACTTCCACGCCCCTGAGGCCGACGACTGGACCGCACACGTCGACGCGCTGCTCGCGCAGCGGGCGGCTCGGCGGCTTCCGGCGCGCGCGTCGGTGGTGCGCCGGGGCGGCGCGCTGCGCGACGCGTGGGAGCGCAAGGTCGCTCTCGGCCGCAGCGACACGTCCGCCTCGGGTGCCGTGGCCTACGTCGTCGGCGTGCCGCTGCGCGGCGTGGTGCGACTCGCGAAGCGCGCCCGCCGCTCGCTCGTCGGAGCGGTTCAGCAGCCGGGGCCGGTCGGATCCTCGACGCAGGTGCGGTCCACGAGCGCGGTGCGCACCTCGACGACCCGTACGCCGTAGCCGGCGGCCGCGGCCCGGACCACGCCGGGAACCGTCCGCCACGTGCCGCTTCCGAAATCGACGGATGCCTCGAACTCGACCGTCACCGACACCGGATACGTTCCGCGGGCCCGGTACGCGTGGCTGGTCGCGGTCGGGGTGAACTGCCCCTGCCCGAGCGCCGTCCATGACGCGCCGCCCGTGTTCGCCCGCGTGGTCGTGCCGTCGCCGTTGTCGAACACGTAGGCGACCGGGACGAAGCGCACTGTCACGTCCCAGCCGAGCACCGTGCCCGGGATGCGCTGCTCGGACGCCGAGGCCAGCAGGTTCGTCGGCATGCCAACCACGCCGAAGCCCGCAGGCTCGCCGCCGAGCGTCGGCTGGGCGGGCCGGAAGGACGCGAGGTCCGCGAGGGTGACGTCCGGCGGGCCCGCGACGACGTAGTTCTCGCACCGGTTGAGCGGACCGCAGTCCTCGGGCTCGGCGGACGCTTCGGGTCTCGGACCGGCGCCTGAATTGGAGTCGGGCTCCCTGTCGGCGGCCTTGCCGGGCTGTGTCTCAGAGCGGATGATTTCGACCACTTCGCCTGTGTTGCGGCCGCACAGTCCCGCCGCTGCGTCGGCGAGGCTGCAGTCGCCACTCGCAGCGTATGGAGCGGGTGCAACCATAGCCAACGCGATGGACAGAGTCGCCGCGATCAACACGACTCGCCGTCTCCAACATCGCTATCAACGATGAGGAATGCGTCACCCACCCACTTGAACGACACCATCAATTCGAGCACTGGATCGCGTTCCGTGGGGGTTACGTCGTTTCCCGATTGGTCCACCAGTCGCGCGTCTGTTGAATCCAGACACACGACCGCGGCGACCTCGGTCCGATCGCTCGACGCGCTCTGCCCGGCGAATGAAGCGACTTCGCTCGGGCCGACCAAGTGAACGCCCAATTCCTGGAAGCGTTGCTGGCTTTCGATGTCTATCTCCAGCGCGTTGCCGCTTAGAAACACTTGAGGATCTGGTGCCGATGGATCATCGCGCCGAGCATTCTCAGCTCCCGCGTAGGCGCGGTACGTCTCCTCCGCCGCCGCGAACGCCTCTTCGTCGCTCGAGAACGCCGGAGTCGGCGTGGGCTCCGCCGGCCCGGGCGGGGTGCACCCCGCAAGCCCGAGGAGGAGCAGACCGCTGAGCACCGCCGCCGTCACCCGAGTCCGCACGCCCCCACGGTAGCCGCCGGCGTCGACGCTCCGACCGAGTTATCCACAGCGCATGCGAAGAAGCCGGCGATCGCGTCCGGGGGGTGTCGCGGATCGCCGGCTCCGGGCGGGTCGGTGAGACCGCCCCTCGTGCCCTCCGGGCGTCGGGCACGAGGGGTGGTCCCGGGCGACGCATCGCCTGCAGGGGTTTCGCGGAGGGGACCGGGATTCCCCTTCACCGCGATGCCTCCACGTTCCCAGGCCGACCTGGGAGATCCCTATCGCCGGGCCATACGAACGCCGGGCGCTGGCCGTGCAGCCGCTGGGCTGTCATCATGACGCCATGCGCATCGTCGGACCGGTCGCCTGCCTCGTACTCGTCGCCTCGCTCGCCGCGCTGAGCGGCTGCGCGTCGTCTCAGCCCGTGATCGCGCCGGTCACCCGCGACGTGGGCGACCTTCAGGGCGAGACCGTCGAGCTCGAGGTCGGGCAGGTGCTGAACATCGACACCGGCGACCTCGCCGTCGACAGCTACAGCGGCGTCGTCTCCGATCCGTCCGTCGCGAAGTTCACCGCGGGTCGCGAGGAGGGCGGCGCGACGTACAACCCGGGGGTCGAGGGACTCGCCGACGGAACGACGAAGGTGGTGCTGTCGAACGAGGACGGCGGCATCCAGGACGTCACCTTCACCGTGGAGGTCGCGGGCTGATCCGGCACGGCTGCGGCCACGACGCGGCATCCGGGCGTAGTCTCATGCGATGACCTCCGCCGCGAGCCGGACCGAGCTTCGTGGGCTTCTGGACGAGCTCCACGACGCGGCCATGGTGCGCATCGCGGCGATCGACGAGACCCTCGAGGAATTGCGCGCCGACCGGGGCTCCGACGTCGCCGACGACGAGCACGACCCCGAAGGCGTGACGCTGTCGGGGGAGTGGTCCCGCGCCGTCGCCCTCGAAGAGGCCGCACGCCGCGAGATCGCCGAGATCGACGAGGCCGTCAAGCGCTGGGAGGACGGCACCTACGGTGTCTGCGTGGACTGCGGTCGAGGCATCCCGATCGCGCGTCTTCGCGTGCGTCCCTTCGCGACCCGCTGCGTGTCGTGCGCCGAGAAGGCCGGCGTCTGACGTGTCGTTCGGCTCCGCGGCATCCCGAGCCGCCCGCGACGGCTTCCCGCGCGTCGCGGACACGGATCCCTGTCCGTGCGGCACCGGCGATCGCTTCGACGGATGCTGCGCCCCCGCGCTGCGCGGAACACCGGCGCCGACCGCCGAGCGCCTGATGCGCTCGCGCTACACGGCATTCGTCGTCGGCGACGCGGCGTATCTGCACGACACCTGGCACCCGGGCACGCGTCCCGCGGAGCTGACGCTCGACCCGGAACAGCGCTGGACCGGGCTCGAGATCGTGGACACAACGGATGGCGGCGAAGGCGACAGGCGCGGTGTCGTCGAGTTCCGCGCCGCCTGGCGCCACGGCCGCGACAGCGGCGTGCTGCACGAGCGGAGCCGCTTCGTGCGGCAGGGCGAGCGCTGGTGGTACCTCGACGGCCAGATCGATCCGGCCTGACCGGTCCCGACGGTGCCGAGCGCCGATAGCGTGGCAACCATGACCACTCAGGCTGAGAAAGCACAGACCCTCGCCCGACTGCACGCCGCCCCCGAGATCCTGCGCGTCGTGAACGTGTGGGACGCCGTGTCGGCCCGCACCATCGCCGCCCTCCCCGAGACCCGCGCCATCGCGACCGCCGGCCACTCGATCGCCGCGACCTTCGGCTACCCCGACGGCGAGATTCCCCTCGAGACGACGCTCGACATGGTCGGCCGCATCGTCGAGGCCGTGGGCGACCTGCCGGTGAGCACCGATCTCGACGCCGGGTACGGCGATCCGGGCGAGACCGTGCGCCGCGCCATCGGCAAGGGCGTCGTGGGCGCCAACGTCGAGGACCGCCTCGTGCCGCTCGCCGAAGCCGTCGCCAACGTCGAGGCGATCGTCGCGGCCGGTGCGGCAGAGGGCGTCCCCTTCGTCCTGAACGCCCGCACCGACGCGTTCGTGCGCGCGGGCAAGCGCCCGCTCGAGGAGTCGATCGCCGATGCGATCGAGCGCGGCCGCGCCTACCTCGCCGCCGGCGCCGACCTCGTGTTCGTGCCCGGCATCCTCAACGCCGACATCACCCGGCAGCTGGTCGAGGGGATCGGCGAGCGCAAGATCAGCGTGATCGGCCTGCCCGGCGCCCTGTCGGCGGGGGAGTACGAGGCGCTGGGCGTGGCCCGCATCTCGTACGGCCCCACGACGCAGCGCGTGGCCCTGACGGCGCTGCAGGACGTCGCCGCCGATCTCTACGCGGACGGCGTCATCCCCGCCTCCACGCGCGCACTGAACTGACGCGCACCTCGTCCGATCGGCCCGTGGGGAATCCCCGCGGGCCGATCGTCGTTGTGACGGGCATGGAGCCCGCACCCGTCGACGTCGTCGTGGTCGGTGCCGGGCAGGCCGGTCTCTCCGCGGCGTATCACCTGCAGCGCCGCGGATTCGTCCCGCTCGAGCGCGCGGAGGCCGCGGATCAGACGTTCCTCGTGGTCGACGCGAATCCCGAGCCTGGGGGAGCGTGGCAGCACCGCTGGCCGTCCCTGCGGATGGCGACGGTGAACGGCATCCACGAGCTGCCCGGATTCGCGGTGCCGCCTGCGGATCCGGCGGCCGCGAGCCGCGACATCCTTCCCGCCTACTTCGCCGAGTACGAGGAGCGCTTCGCTCTCGACGTGCTCCGGCCCGTGCAGGTGAAGGCGGTGCGCCGCGCCGACGACGACCCGAGCGGCCGGCTGGCCGTCGAGACCGACCGCGGCGCGTGGGCCGCCCGCTTCGTGATCAACGCGACGGGCACGTGGACGCGTCCGTTCTGGCCGCGGTACCCCGGCCAGGAGCGCTTCCGCGGACGGCAGCTGCATGTCGGCGACTACGTCTCGGCCGAGGAGTTCCGCCGCAAGCGCGTCGTCATCGTCGGTGCCGGCGTCTCGGCGGTGCAGCTCTTGGACGAGATCTCCCACGTCGCCGACACCTTCTGGGTGACGCGCCGCGAACCGCAGTGGGCCGAGGAGGACTTCGACATCCCGGCCAGGGTGGCCGCCATCGCCGGCGTCGAGGATCGCGTCCGCCGCGGCCTGCCGCCCGGCAGCGTCATCTCGGTGACCGGCATGCACTGGACGCCGTGGGCGCGGGCCGCCGAGGCGCGGGGCGTGCTGGTGCGGCACCCGATGTTCGCCTCGATCGAGGAGGACGGCGTCCGCATGCCCGACGGCACGTTCGAGCGCGCCGACGTCATCCTGTGGGCGACGGGCTTCAGGCCCGCGCTCGACCATCTCGCGCCGCTGCGCCTGCGCACGCCCGAAGGCGGGTTCCGTGTCGAGAACGGGCGCTCGATCGACGAGCCGCGGCTGTTCCTCATCGGCTACGGCCCGTCGCAGTCGACGGTGGGTGCGAACCGCGCGGGCCGCGACGCCGTCCGGGCGATCGTCGCCGACCCCGTCGCGCTCGCCGCTTAGGCTCGAACGTGTGACGCTGCTCGCCGTACTGCTGTTCCTGAACGCCGCCTTCAACGTCCTGGTCTGGCCGACGTTCTACCGCCGGGTCGCGAAGGACCCCCGCGCCCACGACGCGCAGGGCAAGGCGACCCGCTTCCTCGTCGTGCACACGGTGCTCATCGCCGTCGCGCTGACGCTGGCGGCAGCATCCGTGATCGCGGGCATCGCCGCGCTCGTCGCCTGATGCGCGACGCAGCCGCCGCGGCGTAGCGTGGAGGGCACGACGAAGGGGGACCCATGGCCCGCATCCTGATCTTCGGCGGCCACGGCCGGGTCGCGCTGCTGCTCGAGCCGCTGCTCGCGGCACAGGGGCACACCGTGACAGCCGTCATCCGCAACGCCGACCACGAGGCAGCGGTCGCGGCGACCGGGGCGCAGCCGCTCGTCGCCGACATCGAGGCGCTCGACGTCGACCAGCTCGAGAACGTGATCGCGGGCAACGACGTCGTCGTCTGGTCCGCGGGGGCAGGCGGGGGCAACCCGTCGCGCACGTACGCGGTCGATCGCGACGCCGCCATCCGCTCGATGGAGGCCGCTCTGGCCGCCGACGTGCTGCGCTACGTGATGGTGTCGTGGGTCGGATCGCGAGCCGACCACGGCATCGAGCCCGACGCGTCGTTCTTCCCGTACGCCGACGCCAAGTGGGCGGCCGATGCCCATCTCGCCGCCAGCGCGCTCGACTGGACGATCCTTGCGCCGGGCACGCTCACGCTGGACCCGCCCACCGGGCGCATCGCGCTCGATCCGGAGGACGGCGGCGCGGTGGCGCGCGCCGACGTGGCCGCGGTGATCGCCGCGACCATCGCGGACGACACCACGATCGGCCGGACCATCCGCTTCGGCGGGGGCGACGAGGTCATCGGGCACGCGATCGCGGGCTGACGCTCAGTCCTCGCTGGAGTGCAGGCCGCGGCGCGCGGACAGCAGGGTCACCTCGGGGTGGTCGGCGACGAGGCGTTCGGCGTGGTCCAGCACGTCCCGTACGTGGGACGAACCCGAGGCGACGATCGAGACGCCGATCCTGGCCCGGCGATGCAGGTCGTGCTCGCCGACCTCGGCGGCGGCCGCCTCGGTGCGCCGGCTCAGCTCGGCGATGAGCGGACGCAGCACGCTGCGCTTCTCCTTGAGGGAGCGGACGTCGCCGAGCAGCAGGTCGAACTCGATCCACCCGATCCACATGGCTCCATCGTGCCAGCGACCTCCGGCAGGCGCCCGTCGTTCTAGGCTCGTGTCATGCGCGCCACCGTCATCCACGCCGCCCGCGACATCCGCGTTGAGAACGTCCCCGACCCCGTGCTGTCCACCGGCGCCGACGCGATCGTGCGCGTCGTGGCCGCCTGCGTGTGCGGCTCGGACCTCTGGCCGTACCGCGGCGTCACGCCCACGCACGAACCGCACCGCATCGGCCACGAGTTCGTCGGCATCGTCGAGGAGGTGGGCGCCGAGGTCGAGGTCGTGCGCCCCGGTGACTTCGTGATCGCGCCGTTCTACGTGTGCGACGGCACCTGCGCGAACTGCCGCAACGGCGTGAGCACGTCGTGCCTCAACGGCGGGTGGTGGGGCTCCGACGACCGCTTCGGCGGCTTCGCCGACGGCGGTCAGGGGGAGCGCGTGCGCGTCCCGCTCGCCGACGGCACCCTCGCCGTCGTTCCCGGCCCCGTGGCCGATGCAGAGGTCCCGGGCCTGCTGACCCTCAGCGACGTCATGGGCACAGGCCACCACGCCGCGGTCTCCGCAGGCGTCGGTCCGGGTGATTCCGTCGCCGTCGTGGGCGACGGCGCGGTCGGTCTGTGCGCGATCATCGCGGCCAAGCGCCTCGGAGCCACCACGATCATCGCGATGTCGCGGCACCCGCAGCGCCAGGCGCTGGCGCGCGAGTTCGGCGCGACGCACATCGTGGAGGAGCGGGGCGACGCCGGCATCGAGGCCGTGCGCGCGCTCACCGGCGGCATCGGCGCCGACCGCGTGCTCGAGTGCGTCGGCACCAAGGAGTCGATGGACCAGGCGCTGCGCTCGACGCGCCCCGGCGGGATGGTCGGCTATGTGGGCGTGCCCAACGGCGGACCCGAGCTGCCGGTGCGGCAGATGTTCAACCGCAACGTGGGCGTCAACGGCGGCGTCGCGCCGGTGCGCGGATACATCGAAGAGCTGCTCCCCGACGTCCGCTCGGGTGCGATCGAGCCGGGCCGCGTGTTCGACCTCGAGCTCCCGCTCGAGGACGCCGCCGAGGCCTATGCTGCGATGGACGAGCGCCGCGCGACGAAGGTGCTGCTGCGGCCCTGAGCGCGTCGCGCGGCATGCCGGAACACCGGGCCGCGATTCACGACGCGCCCGCGCGCCTGCGTGTGGGAGGGTGTTCGTGCGGTAGAACAGCAGGAAGTCGAAGGGAACCCGGACCGTGAAGCTGATCAAGCGCATCGTCGTGGTGCTCGTCATCGCGTTCGCGGCGTTCTACCTCATCACCCGCCCGCAGGACGCGGCGAACGCGGTGCAGGGCGCGGTCGGCGCCGTCTGGGGCGCCGGTGTCGCCGTGGTCGACTTCTTGACGGCTCTCGCACAGGGCTGAGCATGTTCGATCCGCGGATCGAGAAGCACCTGATCTCGGATCAGGGAGAGCATGTCGTCGACGAGGTCCGCAAGCACTGGGCCGCCACGGTCTCGGCGGTGCTCGAGCTGTTCGGCGGCATCATCGTGCTCCTGCTCACGCTGTTCGTGCCGGCGCAGGCCTGGTGGGTGCCCGCGCTGCTCGGCGGCGCGGTGACCGTGCACGCGATCTGGCGGATCTTCGAGCAGCACACCGACCGCTTCGTCATCACCAACATGCGGGTCTTCCGCGTGCACGGCATCCTGTCGCAGCGCATCGCGACCATGCCCCTCGCGCGCATCCTCGACATCTCCGTCTACAAGCCCCTCGTCGGCCGCATGTTCGGCTACGGCCACTTCGTCTTCGAGTCCGCCGCGCAGGAGCAGGGTCTTCGCGAGATCAAGTACGTCGGCGATCCCGACCAGCGCGGGCTCACGATCCAGCGCGTGATCCAGCAGGCGGGCCTCCGCGGCGCGGCGGGGCGAGGCGACCAGTTCGCCGGGGCGCCCTTCGTCTCACCGTCGCCCCAGCCGGAGCCCGCGGCATCCATCACCGTCACGCCGGTCTCCGACGAGCGCACCTCGACCGCCCCGGTTCCCGACGTGCGGCGCGGCGCCACGACATCGGGGTGGGACTGGCTCGCCGATGCGCAGCGCCGGGAGGACGAGCGGCTGGCTCAGCTGCGCGGAGAGGCGACCGCCTCTCCGGCGCCCTTCGACCCCGACCGCACGAACACGGCGCCGATCGAGCTTCCCCGCTGATCCGGACGGGATGCTGCGGCCCCGCGTGACCGCGCATTTCAGGGCCATCGGGAACATCGCGAGCGACCCGGTCGTTCTGATACCCTGGAGCGTCACTCGTGTGGCTGTTTCGCCACGCCTGAGTGCCGGTTCGCGCCGGTGACCGGATCCGCAAGGGTCCGAGTGGCATCGCAAGAAAATCCGCTTCGCCTCGGCTCGAGGCATCCGTTCGCGCTCGCGCGGGGGAGCCGCAGAAGGCCGGAGCCCGACACACAACCCCTACAAGGACAACCCACTACATGACTACCGCAACGACCGCCCCGGCCACCAAGCAGGTCGCGATCAACGACATCGGATCTGCCGAGGACTTCCTGGCCGCGGTCGAGAAGACTCTGAAGTTCTTCAACGACGGCGACCTCATCGAGGGCACCGTGGTGAAGATCGACCGCGACGAGGTGCTCCTCGACGTCGGTTACAAGACCGAGGGCGTCATCCCCTCGCGTGAGCTTTCCATCAAGCACGACGTCGACCCCAACGAGGTCGTCAAGGTCGGCGACGAGGTCGAAGCCCTCGTTCTCCAGAAGGAGGACAAGGAAGGCCGCCTCATCCTCTCCAAGAAGCGCGCGCAGTACGAGCGTGCGTGGGGCGACGTCGAGAAGATCAAGGAGAACGACGGTGTGGTCACCGGCTCCGTGATCGAGGTCGTCAAGGGTGGTCTGATCGTCGACATCGGCCTGCGTGGCTTCCTCCCCGCTTCGCTCATCGAGCTCCGCCGCGTCCGCGACCTCACGCCGTACCTCGGCCAGGAGATCGAGGCGAAGATCCTCGAGCTCGACAAGAACCGCAACAACGTCGTGCTCTCGCGCCGCGCCCTGCTCGAGCAGACGCAGTCCGAGTCGCGCACCACGTTCCTCAACAACCTCCACAAGGGCCAGGTCCGCAAGGGCACGGTCTCGTCGATCGTCAACTTCGGTGCGTTCGTCGACCTCGGTGGCGTCGACGGTCTCGTCCACGTCTCGGAGCTCTCGTGGAAGCACATCGAGCACGCGTCCGAGGTCGTCGAGGTCGGCCAGGAGGTCACCGTCGAGATCCTCGAGGTCGACCTGGACCGCGAGCGCGTCTCGCTGTCGCTGAAGGCGACGCAGGAGGACCCGTGGCAGGTCTTCGCCCGTACCCACGCGATCGGTCAGGTCGCGCCGGGCAAGGTCACCAAGCTCGTTCCGTTCGGTGCGTTCGTGCGCGTCGCGGACGGCATCGAGGGCCTCGTGCACATCTCGGAGCTGTCGGGCAAGCACGTCGAGCTCGCCGAGCAGGTCGTGTCGGTCGGCGAAGAGGTCTTCGTCAAGATCATCGACATCGACCTCGAGCGTCGCCGCATCTCGCTCTCGCTCAAGCAGGCGAACGAGTCGGTCGACCCGAACGGCACCGAGTTCGACCCGGCCCTGTACGGCATGGTCACCGAGTACGACGAGCACGGCGAGTACAAGTACCCGGAGGGCTTCGACCCCGAGACCAACGCGTGGCTCGAAGGCTTCGACGAGCAGCGCGAGAAGTGGGAGCAGGAGTACGCTGCGGCCCACGCTCGCTGGGAGGCCCACAAGGCTGCCGTCACCAAGGCTCTCGAGGCCGAGGCGAACGCTCCCGTCGAGACCGGCTCGTCCAGCTTCTCGTCCGACAGCAGCCCTGTGGGCACGCTGGCCGACGACGAGGCACTCGCGGCTCTCCGCGAGAAGCTCTCGGGTCGTTGATCCTGAGCTGAGCCGCCTGGTTCGCTGAACCATCTGGTTCGAAAGGCCGTCACCACCGCTTCGGCGGGGGTGGCGGCCTTTCGCGTATCGCGGGCGTCGGAGGTCGCAGGTACGGTCGCCCTGTGCCCGTGATTCCTCCCGCCTCGCGATGTCTTGTGGACGACGACGGATGCCGCGGCCCCGTGCCTGCCGATGCGCCGGTCGCGCTGTGCGAGGCGCACCTCGCGGCGGCAGGGGAGTGGGCGGACGCCCAGTACGGCGTCACCGATGCGCTGCCCTCGCCGTGTCGCCTGTGCGGCTCGCGGCTGGGGGTCCGCTACCCATCGGGCTGGCTGTGCGCGGTGTGCGAGTGGCGCTACGGCGACCTGCCCGACGACGACATCGCGCCGCCGCGGGTCGACGTCGTGTACTACCTCCGCTACGACGACCGCGTGAAGATCGGGACGAGCGGGAATCCGCGGCAGCGCTTCGGCGCCATCTGGCATGACGAGCTGCTGGCGTTCGAGCGCGGCGGGCGCGCGCTCGAGCAGCGCCGGCACGTGCAGTTCGCGGCAGACCGGTTCCCGGGCACGGAGTGGTTCCGCCGCTCCGACGCGCTCACCGCGCACATCGCCGTGCTCGCCGCCGGGGTCGATGATCCGTGGCAGCTCCACGCGCGGTGGCTGAGCGAGGCGCTCGCGGCCCGCGGGTGACGCTGTACGCTCTGCGAGAACCGCGGCGGATCCTCCAGCGGCTTCCGAGGAAGCGCGCCTAGCGTGAGGGGCCACTCGCACTCGCAGACGACGGAGCAGCACATGGGATTCCTCGACCGACTGTTCGGAAGCACGGATGACGCGCGCCAGGCGCCGCCCGTCCCGCAGAACCGCTACGGCGCGCAGGGGCCGGGCATGCAGCCGCCCCGGAGCGAGGACGAGATCGCGATCGAGCGCTACCGGTACCTGCTGAAGACCGCGCCGCCCGAGACGATCGAGCAGGTGCATGCCGAGGCCTTCGCGAAGCTCACCGAGCCGCAGCGCCAGCAGGTGCTCGCCGAGCTCTCCGCCGGCCTCCCTCCGCAGGAGCAACCGCGCTCGACCGATCCGCAGGCGATGGCCCGTGCGGCGACCCGCGCCGAGTACACCAACCCCGGGTTCATGGAGCGCACGCTCGGGCCTCAGCGCCAGGGTCCCTCGTTCGGCTCGATGCTCGGGTCGTCGATCCTCGGGACGGTGGTCGGCTATGTCATCGGCTCGGCTCTGGTGAGCTCGTTCCTCGCGCCCGGTTTCGCGGACGACCAGGGCTACGAAGACGGCTCCAGCGCCGACGGCGGCTCCGGCGAGACCGGCGCCGCAGACGCCGGCGCGGACTCCGGGGCGGGGTGGGGCGGCGACCCGGGTTCGGGCTGGGGCGGCGACGCCGCGGCCGGCGACATGGGCGGAATCGGGGACTTCGGCGACTTCGGGTTCTGATCCCGCACCCGAGGATCCGACGCCGCGTTCCCGCACCCGGTGGGCGGCAGCGAGCGCGCCGTTCGGGCGCAGGGGCGCGGCATCCGTTACCGTCGCGGTATGACCGCCGCGACGCCGGGCGAGCCGGGTGCGCCTGCGGCGCGTTCCCGCACGGGCGGGACCGCGCCGGAGGGAGCCGACCGCACGCGTGGCCGCACCGCGATGCTGAACCAGCTGCTGCTGGCCGCGGTGGTGTTCGTGCTCGGCGTGCTCGTCGCGATCGGGCCGTTCGGCGGCGAGCCGGTGCTGTTCTTCCTCGGGGTCGTCCTCGTGGTGGCGGTGACGGCTGCCACCCTCGTGGTGCCCTGGGGGCGGCTGCGGTACGGGTGGGTCGCGGTGGTCCCCGCCATCGACATCGTCGCCATCACGCTCATGCAGGTCGCCGCGCCCGACACGGTGCTGGGCCTGCTGTGGATCTTCCCCGCGACGTGGCTCGCCGGCGGGTTCGGGCTGCTCGGGCTGTTCGGCGTGATCGTCGCGATCGCGGGGATCGTCAGCGTGCTCACGGCGCTCAGCGCCACCGAGGTCACGTACCGGACGTTCCTGCTGCCGCTGGTGATCGTCGCGGTCGCCGCCACCAGCCACCTCAACGCGCGCCGGTCGGATGCGCAGCGGATGCTGCTGGCCAAGCAGTCGGCGCTGCTGGCGAGCGTGCTCGCGCGCACCCGGCGCCAGGAGCAGGTCGTCACGGAGGTGCTGGACGCCGTCGACTTCGGGGTGGTGCGCATGGGGACGAGCGGCGGCGTCGCCGTCACGAACGAAGCCCACGGCAAGCTCCTGCAGGGATTCGAGCTCGACCCCGACGGCATCGAGGTGCCGGCGTTCCGTGACGACGGCACCTCGCCGCTGCCGCCCGACGAGCTCCCGCTCGAGCGCGCGCGCCGCGGAGAGGCGTTCGACGACCAGGTGGTGTGGTTCGGGGCAGAGCCCGGACCGCGCCGCGCGCTCACGATCACCGCCCGTCGCCTCATCGACCCCGACGGCGGCGACGCGGGTGCGGTGGTGGTCTCGCGCGACGTGACCGCCGAGCTCAGCGCCCTTCGCGCGCGCGACGACCTCGTGGCCTCGGTGTCGCACGAGCTGCGGACCCCGCTCACCTCGATCCTCGGCTACCTCGACCTCGCGATCGAGGATCCCGACACCCCCGACGCAGTGCGCGCCAGCCTCGACGTGGCCGAGCGCAACGCCGAGCGCCTGCTGCGCATCGTCGCCGACATCCTCGCGGCGTCGAGCTCGTCGCCGTCGTCGGTCGAGGCATCCCTCGCCCCTCAGCTCCTCGACGCGCGCGACCTCATGCGCGGCGCCGCGGCCGACGCCCTCCCGCGGGCCGCGGCACGGGCGATCACGATCGACGAGACGGGCCTCGAGCCCGCGACCGCGTGGGCCGACCCGCTGCGCCTGCGCCAGGTCGTCGACAACCTCGTGTCGAACGCCATCGCCTACAACAAGGACGGCGGCACGGTGTTCGTCGGCACGACGACGGACGGCACATCGAGCTGGATCCTGGTGCGCGACACCGGCGTCGGCATCTCTGACGCCGACCGGTCGCGGCTCTTCCAGCGCTACTACAAGGCGGGCGGCGAGCGCAGATCGGGCACCGGCCTCGGCCTCGCCATCACCCGTGACATCGTGCGCGCGCACGGCGGCGAGCTCGCGCTGCACAGCGCGCCCGGCGTCGGGTCGACCTTCATCGTGAAGCTGCCCGCCATCGGCCCGGAAGGAGAAGAACGATGACCCTCGATCTGGCGAGCGTGCTCATCATGACCGCTCTGGTCGTCAACGTCAGCGGCGTGCTGTTCATCCTCGAGACGCTGCTGCGACGGGACGAGGGCGCGGGGCGCATCTGGTCGATCGCGTTCCTCGCGGCGATGCTCACCACCCTCGCGTACACGATCTGGGTGCAGTCGGAGGGCGCGTGGTGGGCCATCGCCGTCGGCAACGCGGCCTTCGTCGCGGGCACCGGCTGCATGTGGCTGGGATGCCGCCGCTTCAACCGCCGCGACATGCGCTGGTCCTCGATCCTGGTCGCCGTGGCGGTGGCCGCCGCGGCCACGGCGGTCGCGATCGAGGGGGAGGCCGGCGGCGACTGGGCCGGTGCGCTGTGGATGTTCGTCCCACTTCTCTGCTTCGCCGGCGCGGGGGCCGTGGAGTGCCTCCGCGGCGACATGCGGGAGTCGCGCACGGCGTGGGTGCTCGGGGCGGTCCTCGGATTCCAGTCGCTGTACTACGTGTCGCGCACGACGGCGTTCGTGACCTCGGGCCCCGACAGCGCCCTGTTCCAGGCCGCGTTCGGCACGATCAGCACGAGCTACCTCACGGTGACGCTCACGATCGTCGCGGTCGTCGTGACCTCGGTCCTGCGGGCGAGCCGCGCGCCGATGCGCGGCTACCTGCGCGAGACACAGGCCGTGGACGAGGAGCAGGGCATCCTCACCGAGGGCTCCTTCGCCGTCGTGCTCGAGGGCATGTGCCGGCGCGCCGAGCGCCGGTTCGAGCCGATCGCCGTGACCGCGGTGCGCCTGGACGACCTCGATCAGATCTCCACGGCGTTCGGCAGCGATGTCGCGGGGGCGCTGGCGGCGACGTGGCGCACCGGTGTGCGCCACCACGCGCCGACGAACGCCGTCGTGGGGCAGGACGGCCACACCGGGCTCGTCGTCGGGCTCGCGGTGGCGTCCTCGCAGGAGGCGCGCCGGCAGGCCGGCGCGATCTACCGCGGCCTCTTCGACGACCTGGGGAAGGTCGGCGGGGGAGTGATCCCCGTGGTCGGCGTCGGCGTCGCGCTGAGCGAGACGGCGGGCTACGACCCCGCTGAGCTCATGCGCGTCGCCCGCGAGGCGGCGAGCCGTGCGGCCGCGAACGTGGAGACCTCGGTGCTCGTCGACGAGGGCGAGTAGCGGCATCCGTCCGCCGCTGCGGAGCCTCCGTCAGGCGGTGAGCCGGTAGCCGACTCCGCGCACGGTCTCGATCCACCGCGGCTGCGCGGGCGACTCGCCGAGCTTGCGGCGAAGGTTCGCCATGTGCACCTCGATCGCCCGGGCGTCGCTGTCGGAGACGAAGTCGCTGACGGCGTACTGGTCGCCGCGGAGCATGAGGGCGAGATCGGACTTCGCACGCACGCGCCGGCCGGCCACGAGCAGGTCGGCGAGGATGTCGAACTCGCTGCGCGTCAGCTCGACGTCGTGCTCGTCGACGGTGACGAGGTGCGTCGAGGCGTTCAGGCGCAGCCCGTGGTGCTCGAGCCAGACACCGTCGGGCGGCCCGTTCTCGCTCACGGCGTCGACGTCGGCGGGTGCCACATGCCGCGGCCGGCGCAGCATGGCGTCGATGCGGGCGCGCAGCTCGCGCGGACGGAACGGCTTGGCGACGTAGTCGTCGGCGCCGGCCTCCAGACCCTGGAGCGCGTCGATCTCCTCGGTGCGGGCGCTGAGCATCACGATGTACGTGGAGCTGATGGCCCGGATGCGCTTGGCGGTCTCGAACCCGTCCATCCCGGGCATGTTCACGTCGAGCGTGGTCACGAGCGGCCGGTGCTCGCGGACGAGTTCGACGCCGTCCGCGCCGTTGGCCGCGCCGTGCACCTCGAAGCCCGCCTGGGCGAGCACGGTCGACAGGAGAGAACGGATGTCCGCTTCATCCTCGATCACGACCGCGACGCGCGCTTCTTCCACCGATGCACCCTCCGGGTCCGGTGCTGTCGACGGACCCTGGACGTCGGTCATGATATCCCAGAACGCGCTCCGGAACGGGTGCGGCAGGCCGTCGATCACGGGACGCGACCGTACGCGGGACGGGCCAGGGAGCTGTGCTCGCGTGCGTCCGCCACCCCGCCGGTCCGGCGGGCCGCGCGTAGGGCGGGAGCTATCCCCATATCCCGCCCTGCGCGCGTCCTCCGTGCACGGACCTGAGCCGCTGTCGTCCCCACGCGCGCGGCCTGTCCGTACCTCAGGATGATCGGGCTGGTGCAGCGGGGCGGAGTAAGGTCGGTCGCCACGATGTCGCGTCCGGCGCTCATCTCCCGCCCTCCCCAGTGCCACACGGGTTGATCTGTCCTTCGGGTGCCCCGAGGCTACCTCCGGTGCCTCAACGCCTGCTCAGGCCCGCCTCAGGAACCGCGCAGGCTTGCGGGCGCCCGCGACACTCCGCTCCGGCGCGGCGTGGCATGCTCGAACCATGCCGCTCGTCGCCCTCACCGGAGGCATCGCCTCCGGAAAGTCCACGATCGCCCGTCGCCTGGCCGAGCACGGCGCGGTCGTCGTCGACGCGGATCAGCTGGTCCGCGAGGTGCAGCAGCCCGGCTCGCCCGTGCTGGCCGCGATCGCCGAGACCTTCGGGGAACGGATGCTGCGCCCCGACGGATCCCTGGACCGCGCCGCCCTCGGCGGCCGGGTGTTCGGCGACGACGCGGCGATCGCGAAGCTCAACCGGATCGTCCACCCCGCCGTCCGCGCTGAGTCCGCGCGTCGCTTCGAGGAGGCGTTCGCCGCGGATCCCGACGCTGTCGTGGTCTACGACGTGCCGCTCCTCGTCGAGGCGCGCGTCGACGACCCCTGGCAGCTCATCGTGGTCGCGCACGCGCCCGAGGACGTCCGCCTCCGGCGCCTCGTCGAACTGCGCGGCATGACCGAAGCCGACGCGAGCGCCCGGCTCGCGTCGCAGGTGCCCGACGAGGCCCGCCTGCGGATCGCCGATGTCGTCATCGACACCGCGGGCTCGCTCGAGAGCACCCTGCGCCAGGTCGACGCGCTGTGGGAGTCGATCGACGCGCACATCGCGCAGCGCGCCGCACGCTCGTAGTCTGGAGAAGGATCGAGGAGGTTCCGATGGCCGTGTTCTCGAGGTTCCGCCGTCGTCGCAAGTCGCCGTACGGTGCGACGACCGAGGAGGAGCGCATCGCGCGGTACGTCTATCTCCTCAACACCCTGCCCGCGTCCGTGATCGAGAGCGCCCACGCGTCGGCCTTCGCCGACCTGCCGCCGGAGCGCCGGCGCGAGATGTTCGAGCAGCTGCGGCCGTTCCTCGCGGACTCGGAGCGCGACGCGGCCGCGGAGGACCCGACCGTGATCGCACGGCTCGTCCGCCGTGCCGAGGAGCACAAGGCGCGCCGCGCCGAGAGCAGCGGAGCGGATGCTGCGACCCAGGCCGCGGCCGACCCTGCGCGCACGGCGGTCGGGGCCCTCGACCGCGACCCGCGCGACGACGTCGACGTGCGCTCGATGCTCGTGAACGCGGGCGCGCTGACCATCGTGGCGAACCAGTTCCTGCTGTCGAGCTCGGTGGCCGCGTACTACACGGTCGGCGCCGGGTCCCTGCAGCTGGGTGACAGCCCGGCGTGGATCGGCGACACGTACGACCCCGGCTCGGGCGGGTTCGACGGCGGTGGTGGCGGGTTCGACGGCGGCGGGTTCGACGGGGGCGGTTTCGGCGGCGGATACGACGCCGGTGGCTTCGGTGGAGGATTCGACGGCGGCGGGGGCTTCGGCGGCTGATTCCCGCGCGGACCGCGGGCCGAGGCATCCGCTCCTCGCGAACGCCGCCCCGATGTCGGGGGTCGCGCCTACGCTGGATTGGTGCAGACCACACGATCCGTTCGGCCGTTCGAGGTCGTGAGCGAATACGAGCCGTCGGGCGACCAGCCCCAGGCGATCGCGCAGCTGGCGGCGCGCATCAACGCCGGCGAGACCGACGTCGTGCTGCTCGGCGCGACCGGTACCGGCAAGTCGGCGACCACTGCCTGGCTCGTCGAGGCCGTGCAGCGCCCCACCCTCGTGCTCGCGCACAACAAGACCCTGGCCGCACAGCTGGCGAACGAGTTCCGCGAGCTCATGCCGCACAACGCGGTGGAGTACTTCGTCAGCTACTACGACTACTACCAGCCCGAGGCCTACGTCCCGCAGACCGACACCTTCATCGAGAAGGACTCGTCGGTCAACGCCGAAGTCGAGCGGCTTCGCCACTCGACGACGAACTCCCTGCTCAGCCGCCGCGATGTGATCGTGGTGAGCACGGTGTCGTGCATCTACGGCCTCGGGGCGCCCGACGAGTACCTGCGCGCGATGGTGGCGCTGCAGGTGGGCGAGGTCTACGACCGCGACGCCCTTATCCGCAAGTTCATCGCGATGCAGTACAACCGCAACGACGTGGACTTCTCGCGCGGCAACTTCCGCGTGCGGGGCGACACCATCGAGATCATCCCGGTCTACGAGGAGTACGCGATCCGCATCGAGATGTTCGGCGACGAGATCGAGGCGCTGTTCATGCTCCACCCCCTCACGGGCGATGTGGTGCAGCGGCTCGACAGCGTGCCGATCTTCCCGGCCTCGCACTACGTCGCCGGCACCGAGACGGTGCAGCGCGCGATCGGCACGATCGAGGACGAGCTCGCCGAGCGGCTGAAAGAGCTCGAGTCGCAGAACAAGCTGCTCGAGGCGCAGCGCCTGCGCATGCGCACCACGTTCGACCTCGAGATGCTGCAGCAGCTCGGGTTCTGCTCGGGCATCGAGAACTACTCGCGCCACATGGACGGGCGCGAGCCGGGCGAGCCGCCGCACACCCTGCTCGACTTCTTCCCCGACGACTTCCTCATGGTGATCGACGAGTCGCACGTCACCGTCCCGCAGATCGGGGCGATGTACGAGGGGGACGCCTCGCGCAAGCGCACCCTCGTCGAGCACGGGTTCCGCCTGCCGAGCGCGCTCGACAACCGGCCGCTGCGGTGGGACGAGTTCAAGGACCGCGTCGGTCAGACGGTCTACCTGTCGGCGACGCCCGGCCGGTACGAGATGGGCATCGCCGACGGCGTGGTCGAGCAGATCATTCGCCCGACGGGCCTGGTCGACCCCGAGATCGTCGTGAAGCCGTCGAAGGGCCAGATCGACGACCTGCTCGAAGAGATCCGCCTCCGCGTCGAGCGCGACGAGCGCGTGCTCGTCACGACGCTCACGAAGAAGATGGCGGAAGAGCTCACCGACTTCCTCGGCGAGCACGGCGTGCGCGTGCGCTACCTGCACTCCGACGTCGACACGCTGCGCCGCGTGGAGCTGCTCAGCGAGCTGAGAGCGGGCGTCTACGACGTGCTGGTCGGCATCAACCTGCTGCGTGAGGGCCTCGACCTGCCAGAGGTCTCGCTCGTGTCGATCCTCGACGCCGACAAGGAGGGGTTCCTCCGCAGCGGCACCTCGCTCATCCAGACGATCGGTCGCGCGGCCCGCAACGTCTCGGGTCAGGTGCACATGTACGCCGACACGGTGACCGACTCGATGGCGAAGGCCATCGAAGAGACCGATCGTCGTCGCGAGAAGCAGATCGCCTACAACACCGCCAATGGCATCGAACCGCAGGCGCTGCGCAAGCGCATCGCCGACATCACCGAGGTGCTCGCGCGCGAGGCGTCCGACACGGATCGGATGCTGCGGGGCAAGGCCGCGGCGAAGACCAAGTCCGGCATGGGCAAGAGCCCGACCCCGCAGCTGCGGCGCGAGGGCATCGCGGCCGAGGGGGCGGAGCAGCTCGAGGCGACCATCGCGGATCTCAGCCAGCAGATGCTCGCCGCGGCCGGGGAGCTGAAGTTCGAGCTGGCCGCGCGGCTGCGCGACGAGGTGCAGGACCTCAAGAAGGAGCTGCGCGCCATGGAGCGCGCAGGCCACGCCTGACCCTTCGATGTCGCCCAGGGGCCATCAGGGGTTACGGGCAGTGCATGAGGGGCTTGGGCCCCGAGCGGTCGAACGTGTGCTGGGAGATGGGCGCGCCGCAGAGCGGGCACGCGCGCTCGGCCCGTTCCGCCTGGCTCGGCGGGGGAGTCGTCTCGTAGGGGCCGACGGCGGCGGGACCGGCGACGCGGATGAGGTTCGTATTGAGGAACGCGTACCAGCCCCCGGCTTCGCGCACGCGCTCGCGGAGCGGACGACGGTCGGGGGTGGGGGCATCCGTGTCTGGCATGTTCCTTAGTGTACTAATGATTAGTGGGCGATAGGATCATTTCGTGACCGATGCCGAAATCGACCCCGACGACCTGCTCAAGCTCGACAACCAGGTGTGCTTCGCGCTGGTGACCGCGGCGCGCAACGTCGTCGGGCTGTACCGGCCGATCCTCGAGCCGCTCGGCCTCACGCATCCGCAGTATCTCGTGATGCTCGCGCTCTGGGAGCGGTCGCCCCGCTCGCTGCGCGAGCTCGCCGCCGAGCTCGCGCTGGAGCCGGCGACGCTGTCGCCCCTGGTGAAGCGCCTCGAGGCGCAGCACCTGGTCACCCGCTCGCGGCGCGACGACGACGAGCGGGTGCTCGACGTCCGCCTCACGGAGGCCGGCCGGCGTCTGCGCGCGCAGGCGCTGGAGGTTCCCGGCAAGGTGATGGCGAGCGTGGGGACGGATGCCGCGGCGCTTCTGGCGCTCCGCGACGCACTGCAGCCCTTCGCCGGCGCCCGCTGATCAGGGCCGCTCGGCACCGCGTCTTCGCCCACGGCGAACGGCTCCCAGCCCCCGTGTCGGAGGCCCCACCTAGACTTGTCGGGTGCCCATCGTCCCTGTCGCCCTGCCCGCAAACATGCCCGGAAACTCCGTCGGCGGTAGCAGCGGAAAGCTCAGCGTCCGCGGTGCCCGCGTGCACAACCTCAAGGATGTCGACCTCGACATCCCGCGCGATTCGCTCGTGGTCTTCACCGGCCTCTCCGGCTCGGGCAAGTCGAGCCTGGCGTTCGACACGATCTTCGCCGAGGGCCAGCGCCGCTACGTCGAGTCGCTGAGCGCGTACGCGCGGCAGTTCCTGGGGCAGGTCGACCGTCCCGACGTCGACTTCATCGAGGGCCTGAGCCCCGCCGTCTCGATCGACCAGAAGTCCACGAACCGCAACCCGCGGTCGACGGTCGGCACGATCACCGAGATCCACGACTACATGCGTCTGCTGTGGGCGCGCATCGGCGTGCCCCACTGTCCCGACTGCGGGGCCGTCATCCAGCGCCAGACGGTGCAGCAGATCGCCGACCAGCTCATGGAGCTGCCCGAGCGCACGCGCTACCAGATCGTCGCCCCCGTCGTCTCGCAGAAGAAGGGCGAGTTCGTCGACCTCTTCAAGGAGCTCGGCGCGAAGGGCTACGCCCGGGCCATCGTCGACGGCGAGCTGATCCAGCTCGCCGAGCCGCCGGCGCTCAAGAAGAGCTACAAGCACGACATCGCGGTCGTGGTCGACCGTCTCGTCGCGGCTCCCGGCATCCTGGACCGCGTCACCGACTCCGTCGAGACCGCGCTGTCACTCGCGGGCGGCGTCGTGCAGGTCAACTTCGTCGATGAAGAGGGGGATGCCGCGTGGCAGTCCTTCTCCGAGAAGCTCGCGTGCCCGAACGGCCACCCGCTGCAGCTCACCGAGATCGAGCCCCGCACCTTCTCGTTCAACGCGCCGTTCGGTGCGTGCCCCGCGTGCTCGGGCCTCGGGACGCGCATGTCGGTCGACGTCGAGCTCATGCTGGGCGACGAGGACCTCTCGATCCGCGAGGGCGTCCTCATCCCCTGGACGACGCAGGGCAAGGGCCTCTTCCAGTACTACGAGCGCCTGCTCGAAGGACTCGCGGCCGACCTGGCCTTCTCGCTCGACACGCCGTGGAAGCGCCTCCCGTCCGAGGTGCGCGAGGCGGTGCTGCGCGGTGAGAACTATAAGGTCACGGTCAAGTGGAAGAACCGCTACGGCCGCGAGATGCGCTACTCGTCGGGCTTCGAGGGCGTCGTGCCCTACATCGAGCGGCAGTACACGCAGGCCGAGTCCGACACGCAGCGGCAGCGCTGGTCGGAGTACCTCCGCGAGGTGCCGTGCCCGGTGTGCGACGGCGCCCGGCTCAAGCCCGAGGTGCTGGCCGTGCAGGTGCACGGGCACTCCATCGCGGATGCCTCGCGCCTGAGCCTGGGCGAGGCGCGGGAGTACTTCGCGAAGCTGACACTCACCGAGCGCGAGGCGACGATCGCCGCGCAGGTGCTGCGCGAGATCCGCCTCCGGCTGGACTTCCTGATCCGCGTCGGCCTCGACTACCTGAGCCTGAGCCGCGCCGCGGCGACGCTCTCGGGAGGGGAGGCGCAGCGCATCCGGCTCGCGACCCAGATCGGCTCGGGCCTCACCGGCGTGCTGTACGTGCTCGACGAGCCGTCGATCGGCCTCCACCAGCGCGACAACCGCCGCCTCATCGAGACCCTCGTGGCGCTGCGCGACCTCGGCAACACGCTCATCGTCGTCGAGCACGACGAGGAGACGATCCACGCCGCGGACTGGGTGGTCGACATCGGCCCCGGTGCGGGCGTCAACGGCGGTGAGGTCGTGCACTCCGGCCCGATCGGCGAGCTCCTCGCCGACCCCGACTCGATCACCGGCGATTACCTGTCGGGCCGCCGCTCCATCCCCACCCCGAAGAAGCGCCGCAAGATCGACAAGAAGCGTCAGGTGTCGGTCGTCGGCGCACGGGAGAACAACCTCAAGAACGTGACGGTCGACTTCCCGCTCGGCGTGCTCACCGCGGTCACCGGAGTCAGCGGCTCGGGCAAGTCCTCGCTGGTCAACGGCATCCTGTATCAGGTCCTCGCGACGCGTCTCAACGGCGCCCGCCGGGTCGCCGGCAAGCACACCCGCGTGACCGGGCTCGACAACCTCGACAAGGTCGTGCACGTCGACCAGGCGCCGATCGGCCGCACGCCGCGGTCGAACCCGGCGACCTACACCGGCGTGTTCGACCGCATCCGCACGCTGTTCAGCGAGACCCCCGAGGCCAAGGTGCGCGGCTACCAGCCGGGGCGCTTCAGCTTCAACGTCAAGGGCGGCCGCTGCGAGGCGTGCTCGGGCGACGGCACGATCAAGATCGAGATGAACTTCCTGCCCGACGTCTACGTCGACTGCGAGGTCTGCCACGGCAAGCGGTACAACCGCGACACCCTCGCGGTGCACTACAAGGGCAAGAACATCGCCGAGGTGCTCGAGATGCCGATCGCCGAGGCGGCGGAGTTCTTCGAGCCGATCCAGGCGATCCACCGCTACCTGAAGACGCTCGTCGACGTGGGGCTCGGGTACGTGCGACTCGGCCAGTCCGCGACGACGCTCTCGGGCGGCGAGGCGCAGCGCGTGAAGCTCGCCACCGAGCTGCAGCGGCGCACGAACGGCCGCTCGATCTACGTGCTCGACGAGCCGACGACGGGTCTGCACTTCGAGGACGTGCGCAAGCTCCTCGAGGTGCTCAACGGACTCGTCGACAAGGGCAACACGGTCATCGTGATCGAGCACAACCTCGACGTCATCAAGTCCTCGGACTGGGTGATCGATCTCGGTCCCGAGGGCGGCTCGGGCGGCGGCCAGGTGATCGCGACGGGCACGCCCGAGCAGGTCGCGCGCGCCGAGGGCAGCCACACCGGTGCGTTCCTCGCCGAGGTGCTGGGGCTTCGCGCCCCGACGCACGCGGTCACCGAGCTCGTCGAGGCCCGCAAGGCCGGCTGAGCCGCATGGCGCGCTCCGCTCCCACCGTCCCGTACAAGCCGCAGCCGGGCGAGATCCCGACGAATCCCGGGGTCTACCGCTTCCGCGACCGCGACGGACGCGTGCTGTACGTCGGCAAGGCGAAGAACCTCCGCGCCCGGCTGTCGAACTACTTCGCGCCCCTGCACACGCTCCACGAGCGCACGCGGCGCATGGTGATGACCGCGGCATCCGTCGAATGGACCGTCGTCGCGACCGACGTCGACTCGCTGCAGCTCGAATACCAGTGGATCAAGGAGTTCGATCCGCCGTTCAACGTCCGCTACAAGGACGACAAGTCGTACCCGTTCATGGCGATCACGCTCGCCGACGAGGCACCGCGTGTCATCGTGACGCGCAACCGCCGCATCCCGGGAGCGAAGTACTTCGGCCCGTACCCGAAGGTGTGGGCGGTGCACGACACGATCGACCTGATGATCAAGGTGTTCCCGATCCGCACCTGCAGCGATTCGTCGTACAAGAAGGCGATGGCCACCGGGAGGCCGTGCTTCCCGGGGCAGATCGGGCGCTGCGGCGGGCCGTGCTCGATGAAGGTCACCATCGAGGAGCACCGGGCGATCGTCGACGACTTCATCGCGTTCATGTCCGGGGGCGATCAGCGCTTCACCCGAGAGCTCACCGCGCGCATGCGTGAGGCGTCCGCCGCCATGGATTATGAGGCGGCCGCCGTCTACCGCGACCGGCTGCAGTCGATCGACGCCGTGCTGAACCGCAGCGCGCTCGTGCTCGCCGCCGACACCGACGCCGACCTCTTCGGCATCGCCGAGGACGAGCTGGCCGCCACGGTGCAGCATTTCGTGATCCGGGGCGGCCGCGTGCGCGGTGTGCGGGCGACGACGATCGAGAAGGAGCTCGACATCACCGGCGGCGAGCTCGTCGACCAGGTGCTGCAGCGGACGTACGGCAACGCCGCGGGCGCCGACATCCCGAAGCAGGTGCTCGTGCCGGCGATGCCCGACGACGCCGCCGACCTCGAGGAGTGGCTGCGCGGGCGCCGTGGCAAGGCCGTGACGATCCAGATCGCCCAGCGTGGCCGCAAGGCCGACCTCATGCGCACGGCCACGCTCAACGCCCAGCAGGCGCTGATGCTCCACAAGACCCGCCGTACGAGCGACTACGTCGCCCGCAGCCAGGCGCTCACCGATCTGCAGGAAGCCCTCGACCTCGTCGAGGCGCCGCTGCGCATCGAGTGCTTCGACGTGTCGCACCTGAGCGGCACGAACGTCGTGGCATCGATGGTCGTCTTCGAAGACGGCCTGCCCCGCAAGGACCAGTACCGCTCGTTCGGCGTCGCCGAGACCACCGACGACACCGACTCGCTCTACCAGGTGCTCACGCGCCGTCTCGCGTACCTCGATCGTCCGGAGGAGAACGAGCCGGACGCCGCGCCCGACCCGACTGCGGACGGCGAGGTCGTGACCGAGCGGCGCCGCCCGCGCTTCGCGTACCGGCCGCAGCTGCTGGTGGTCGACGGCGGCAAGCCGCAGGTCGAGGCCGCGGCGCGGGCGCTCCGGGATGCCGGCCACGAGGAGATCGCGCTGTGCGGCATCGCGAAGCGCCTGGAGGAGGTGTGGCTGCCGGGGGAGGAGTACCCCGTCATCCTGCCGCGCACGTCGGAGGCGCTCTACCTCCTGCAGCGGCTGCGCGACGAGGCCCACCGCTTCGCGATCACGCATCAGCGCAAGCGCCGCCGCCGCGACATCCAGAGCGTGCTGGCGGAGGTGCCGGGCCTCGGCGAGGCGCGTATCAAGGCGCTGCTGCGCCACTTCGGGTCGGTGTCGGCGCTGAAGAAGGCGACACCGGAGGAGATCGCCGAGCTTCCGGGCGTCGGCCCCAAGCTCGCGTCGGCCATCCACACCCACCTCGCCCAGCCGGCCGCCGCCCTTTCCGACGCGTCATAGCGCACGTCGCGCCGACGGGCGGTCGTCCGGTATGACTAGGCTTGTCGGGACGGGGGTGGTCATGGGCGAGGCGACGCGTCAGGACGTCGGAGAAGTGCTGATCGTCACGGGGATGTCGGGCGCCGGACGCTCCACCGCGGCGAACGCGCTGGAGGATCTCGACTGGTACGTCGTCGACAACCTCCCCCCGCAGATGCTCAAGCCGCTGCTCGACCTCACCGAGCTCGCCGGGGGAGTGCTGCCCCGGGTCGCCGTGGTGGTCGACGTGCGCGGCCGGGACCTCTTCTCGGACCTCCCCGACGCGATGCGCGCGCTCCGCGAGCGCCGCCAGATCCGGGTGCTGTTCCTGGATGCCTCGAACGAGGTGCTCGTGCGGCGTTTCGAGGCCGTGCGGCGCCCGCATCCGCTGCAGGGCGACGGCACGATCCTCGACGGCATCCGTCGCGAGCGCGTGCGCCTCGCGGCCGTCCGGGAGAGCGCCGACGTCATCATCGACACGTCGTCGTACAACATCCACCAGCTGGCCACCAAGGTCGCCGACCTCTTCAGCGAGGAGGGCGCGGCCCGGCACACGATGACGCTCCAGAGCTTCGGCTTCAAGTACGGGCTGCCGCCGGACGCCGACATCGTGGCCGACATGCGGTTCCTCCCGAACCCGTTCTGGGACGAGCGGCTCCGCCCGTTCACGGGGGAGGACGAGGAGGTCCGCAAGTACGTCCTCGGCCAGGAGGGCGCGGAAGAGTTCCTCGACGCGTACAGCGCCGCGCTGCGTCCGGTGCTCGAGGGGTACCAGCGTGAGAACAAGAGCCATTCGGTCGTCGCGATCGGCTGCACCGGCGGGAAGCACCGCTCGGTGGTGATGGTGCGCGAGCTCGCGCAGCGCCTCGCGAGTGTGCCCGGCGTCGCCGTCCGCGTGACGCACCGCGATCTCGGACGCGAGTGACGAGCCCGCCCGGCCGGAGCGGCCGGGTAGGCTTGACGGTCGTTCCCGCAAGACCCATGAAGGAGACCCGTGTCGCTGACCGCTGACGTGAAGGCCGAGCTGATCACCGTGCGAGACCCGCGCCCTACGGCACGGGTGGCGGAGCTCACGTCGCTGCTGCGATTCTCGGGTGGCCTGCACTCGATCGCCAACCGCGTCGCGGTCGAGGCCGAGCTGGACTCCGACATCCTCGCCCGCCGCACCGCGCGCGACCTCATGGAGCTCTACGGCGTGCGCCCCGAGCTCGTCCACGTGCAGGGCTCCGGCGCGCGCACGGGCAGCCACTACGCCGTCCGCGTGATCGAGGGCGGCGAGACGCTCGCCCGCCAGACCGGCCTCCTCGACCAGCGCCGCCGCCCCGTCCGCGGCCTCCCCAACAAGCTCACCACCGGGTCGCGCGGCGACCTCGCCGCCATCTGGCGCGGCGCGTTCCTCGCCGCCGGCACGCTCAGCGACCCGGGCCGCTCGGCCGCGCTGGAGATCACCTGCCCCTCGTCCGAGGCCGCGATGGCGCTCGTCGGCGCTGCGCACCGGCTCGGCATCGCCGGCAAGGCGCGCGAGGTGCGCGGCATCCCGCGCGTCGTCGTGCGCGAGGGCGAGGCGATCCGCGCCGCCCTGGCCGCGATGGGCGCCGTGCGCGCCGCCGCGGAGTGGGACCAGATGCGCCAGCGCCGCGAGGTGCGCGCGGGCGTCAACCGGCTCGTGAACTTCGACGACGCCAACCTGCGCCGCTCGGCGCAGGCCGCCGTCGCCGCCTGCGCGCGGGTCGAGCGCGCACTCGAGATCCTCGGCGACGAGGTGCCCGACCACCTCCGTCAGGCGGGCGACCTGCGTCTCGCGCACCGCGACGCGAGCCTGGACGAGCTCGGCCACCACGCCGACCCGCCGCTCACGAAGGACGCCGTCGCCGGCCGCATCCGCCGCCTCCTGGCGATGGCCGACAAGAAGGCCGAGGCCGAGGGGCTCCCGGGTACCGAGGCGGCCGTCCCGGCGGGCATCGAGGACTGAGATCCGTCACGGATGCTGCGGGCCGCAGCATCCGCTCTTCCACACGTCACAGTCGGAAGCAACCCGGCCGCGCGAGCGTTGCCGCTCAGTAGGATGAATCCGTCACCCTCGCTGCGCCGGGGATTTCGGCGCGCGCCGACAGGAAGAAGAGAACATGGCGAAGTACACCTTGCCCGACCTCCCTTACGACTACGCCGCACTCGAGCCGCACATCAGCGGCAAGATCATGGAGCTGCACCACAGCAAGCACCACCAGGCGTACGTGACCGGCGCGAACACCGCGCTGGAGCAGCTGGCCGAGGCGCGCGAGTCCGGCAACCTCGCGAACGTGAACAAGCTCGAGAAGGACCTCGCGTTCCACCTCGGCGGTCACGTCAACCACTCGATCTTCTGGACCAACCTGTCGCCCGAGGGCGGCGGCGAGCCCGAGGGCGAGCTGCGCGCGGCCATCGACGAGTTCTTCGGCGGCTTCGACAAGTTCCAGGCGCACTTCACCGCCGCGGCCAACGGGATCCAGGGTTCCGGCTGGGCCGTCCTCAGCTGGGACCCGATCGGCGAGCAGCTCATCATCCAGCAGCTGTTCGACCAGCAGGGCAACACCGCGCAGGGCACGATCCCGATCTTCCAGCTCGACATGTGGGAGCACGCCTTCTACCTCGACTACCTCAACGTGAAGGCCGACTACGTCAAGGCCGTCTGGAACATCGCGAACTGGCAGAACGTCGCGCAGCGCCTCGACGCCGCCCGTCAGAAGACCTCCGGCCTCCTGGTACTGTCCTAGTTAGCGCGGCCGTCCCGGCGGGACAGCCCGCCGGGACGCCGTTGTCCTCGTTCGCATCGCAACAACCGCGCATTCGCGCACGACACATCTCAGGAGAAACTCCGTGACTGTCAAGATCGGCATCAACGGCTTCGGCCGAATCGGACGCAACTACCTCCGCGCGGCTCTCGCGCAGGGCGCGGACCTCGACATCGTGGCGGTGAACGACCTCACCGACAACAAGACGCTGGCGCACCTGCTCAAGTACGACTCGATCCTCGGCCGCCTCGACCAGGAGGTCTCGTACACCGAGGACTCGATCACGGTCGGCGACAAGACCATCAAGGTCTTCGAAGAGCGCGACCCGGCCAACCTCCCCTGGGGCGAGCTCGGCGTCGACATCGTCATCGAGTCGACCGGTCGCTTCACCAAGGCCGTCGACGCCGCGAAGCACATCGCGGGCGGCGCCAAGAAGGTCCTCATCTCCGCTCCCGCCTCCGGCGAGGACGGCACGTTCGTCATCGGTGCGAACGAGGAGACCTACGACCCCGAGACGCAGCACATCATCTCGAACGCCTCGTGCACCACGAACTGCCTCGCGCCGCTCGCCAAGGTGCTCAACGACGAGTTCGGCATCGTCAAGGGCCTCATGACCACGGTCCACGCCTACACGGCCGACCAGAACCTCCAGGACGGCCCGCACAGCGACCTGCGTCGCGCCCGCGCCGCCGCGCTGAACATCGTCCCGACCTCGACCGGTGCCGCCAAGGCCATCGGCCTGGTGCTGCCGGAGCTCAAGGGCAAGCTCGACGGCTTCGCGCTGCGCGTCCCGGTCCCCACCGGCTCGGCGACCGACCTCACGGTCGAGCTCGAGCGCGAGGTCACCGTCGACGAGATCAAGGCGGCCTACAAGGCTGCCGCCGAGGGTCCCCTCAAGGGCATCCTCAAGTACACCGAGGACGAGATCGTCTCGAGCGACATCGTCACCGACGACCACTCCTGCATCTTCGACGCCGGCCTGACCCGCGTCATCGGCAACCAGGTCAAGGTCGTCGGCTGGTACGACAACGAGTGGGGCTACTCGAACCGCCTCGTCGACCTCACCGAGATCGTCGCCTCGAAGCTCTGATCCCGATGGCTCTGCGCACCCTCAGCACGCTGGGTTCGCTGGCCGGCAAGCGTGTCATCGTCCGTGCTGACCTCAACGTCCCCCTCAAGGACGCGGTCATCACGGACGATGGCCGTGTACGGGCCACGCTCCCCACGCTCAACGCCCTGATCAACCAGGGCGCCCGCGTCATCGTCTGCTCGCACCTCGGCCGCCCCGACGGCGCTCCCGACCCGAAGTACAGCCTCGAGCCGGTCGCCCAGCGCCTCTCGGAGCTGCTCGGGAAGCCTGTCGCGTTCGCGCGCGACACGGTGGGGGAGTCGGCCCGCGAAGCGGTCGCCGCCCTCGAGGACGGCGACGTCGCGATCATCGAGAACCTCCGCTTCAACCCGGGCGAGACCGCCAAGGACGATGCGACGCGTCGCGCGTTCGCGGAGGAGCTCGCCACGCTCGGCGACGTCCTCGTCTCCGACGGGTTCGGCGTCGTGCACCGCAAGCAGGCGTCGGTCTACGACCTCGCCGAGCTCCTGCCGTCCGCGGCCGGCTTTCTCATCGAGAAGGAGGTCGACGTCCTCGACCGCCTGACCGAGAACCCCGAGCGGCCTTACACCGTCGTGCTCGGCGGCTCGAAGGTCAGCGACAAGCTGGGCGTCATCGACCACCTGCTGCCGCGCGTCGACCGCCTGCTCATCGGCGGCGGCATGCTGTTCACCTTCCTCGCGGCGCAGGGCCACAAGGTCGGCTCGAGCCTTCTCGAAGCAGACCAGCTCGACACCGTGCGCGAGTACATGCGACGTGCCGAGGAGTCGGGCGTCGAGCTCGTGCTCCCGACCGACGTCGTCGTGGCCTCGAAGTTCGGCGCCGACGCGGAGCACGTCGTGACGGCGGCCGACGGCATCGAAGACACCGCGTTCGGGGCAGCAGGCCTCGGACTCGACATCGGTCCCGACACCGCCGAGCGCTTCGCGGCGCTCGTGCGCGACTCGAAGACGGTGTTCTGGAACGGCCCGATGGGCGTGTTCGAGCTCGCGCCGTTCGCGGCGGGCACCAAGGCGGTCGCACAGGCGCTCACCGAGGTCGACGGCCTCTCGGTCGTCGGCGGCGGCGACTCCGCCGCGGCGGTCCGCCAGCTCGGATTCGCCGACGACGCCTTCGGTCACATCTCGACCGGCGGCGGCGCCAGCCTCGAGTTCCTCGAGGGCAAGAAGCTCCCCGGACTGGAGGTCCTCGGATGGCAGTGAGCAGCCGCACCCCGCTCATCGCGGGCAACTGGAAGATGAACCTCGACCACCTGCAGGCGGTCGCGTTCGTGCAGAAGCTGCATTGGACCCTGAAGGACGCCAAGCACGAGGACGGCTCGGTCGAGGTCGCGGTGTTCCCGCCCTTCACCGACCTGCGCACCGTGCAGACGCTGCTCGACGCCGACAAGATCCCGTTCGCCCTCGGCGCGCAGGACCTGTCGGCGCACGACTCGGGCGCGTACACCGGCGAGATCTCGGGCGCGTTCCTTGCCAAGCTCGACGCGAAGTACGTCATCATCGGCCACTCCGAGCGCCGGCAGTACCACGACGAGACGGACGAGGTCGTGGGCTCGAAGGTCAAGGCCGCGCTCAAGCACGGCCTCGTGCCCGTGATCTGCGTCGGCGAGACCAGCGAGGACCTGGAGAAGTTCGGCGCGAGCGCCGTGCCGGTCAGCCAGCTGTCGGTCGCGCTCGAAGGGCTGAAGGCCGACGCCGACATCGTCGTCGCCTACGAGCCCGTCTGGGCGATCGGCTCGGGCCAGGCCGCGACGCCGGAGCAGGCGCAGGACGTGTGCGCCAAGCTCCGCGAGGTCATCGGCGAGAAGCTCGGCGCGGACGCGGCAGCGCGCACGCGCGTGCTCTACGGCGGGTCGGTGAAGTCCGCGAACATCGCGAGCTTCATGCGCGAACCCGACGTGGACGGCGCCCTGGTCGGCGGTGCGAGCCTCGTCGTCGACGAGTTCGCCGCGATCATCCGCTACCAGAAGCACGTCGGGGTCTGACCCCGCGACCGGCGGGCGGTGAGGATTCCTCACCGCCCGCCGGCCTACACGTATACTTGACCCTTGTGCGATCGGCGAACGATCGCAGCGAAAGGCTTCAACGACTGTGCAGATCCTCGAGTTCGTCCTGCAGGTGCTTCTCGGCATCACGAGTCTCCTGCTGACCCTCCTCATCCTGCTCCACAAGGGGCGCGGCGGCGGCCTGTCCGACATGTTCGGCGGCGGCATGACGTCGGCCCTCGGCTCCTCGGGCCTCGCCGAGCGCAATCTCAACCGGTTCACGGTGGTCCTCGCCCTGGTGTGGTTCGCCTCGATCGTCGCGCTCGGCCTGATCACGAAGTTCCAGGCGCTCTGATGGCGACCGGAGGCAACGCGATCCGCGGCACCCGCGTCGGTGCCGGACCCATGGGCGAGCAGGACCACGGCTTCCACGCCGAGCGCGTGGCGGTCTCCTACTGGGACGCCCTCGGCAACGAGACCGTGCGCTACTTCGCGGCGGGCATCCCCGAGGAGGAGATCCCCGACACGATCGACTCGCCGCACTCCGGCCTGCCGGCCGGTCGCGACAAGGAGAACCCTCCGGCCGTCGCGAAGACCGAGCCGTACAAGACGCACCTCGCGTACGTGAAGGAGCGCCGCACCGAGGAAGAGGCCGAGACCCTCCTCGACGACGCACTGAAGCAGCTGCGCGAGCGCCGCGGCCAGGACTGAGTCGCAGACAGACAGACGAGAAGAGCGGATGCCGAGGCATCCGCTCTTCTCGTGTGTCCGGGGTCAGTACTCCCGGTCGATCAGATCCGGCGGCACCTGGGCGGCGGCGGCCTGGTCGACGAAGAACGTCGTGCGCTTGCGGCCCTTCGCGCCGGCGGCCGGCACACTGGCGTAGCTGGCCCCCGCGAGGGCGAGGCCGAGGGCGGCAGC
This sequence comes from Microbacterium sp. NPDC058062, assembly GCF_042885375.1. NCBI lineage: Bacteria > Bacillati > Actinomycetota > Actinomycetes > Micrococcales > Microbacteriaceae > Microbacterium > Microbacterium sp. NPDC058062. The sequence goes on along the minus strand of NZ_JBHVSC010000001.1, from coordinate 820,662 downwards.
CTTGTCGGCGCCCGCCAGCACGAGCCACACCCGCTTCGAGCTGTTGATCACCGGGCGCGTCATGGTGATGCGCTCCGGCGGCGGCTTGGGGGAGTCGCGCACCGCGACCACGGCGCGATCCGTGATCTGGATCTCGGAGCGGTCCGGGAAGAGCGACGCGATGTGCCCGTCGGGTCCGACGCCGAGGAAGCACACGTCGAACGACGGCCACGCGCCCTCGGCTCCCGGGAAGCGCGCGAGCTCCTCGGCGTACGCCGCAGCGGCGGTGTCGAGGTCGGCGCCGTCGTCGCTCCCGAGGGTCGCGTGGATGTTCTCCTCAGGGATCTCGAGAGCGTCGAGGAAGGCCTCACGGGCCTGGCGATCGTTGCGGTCGGCGTGGCCGAGCGGAACGAAGCGCTCGTCGCTCCACCAGAAGTGCACCCGCGACCAGTCGATGCGCGCCGCGCGCGGATTGCGTGCGGCGGCGGCGAGCACGGCCGCACCCATCGATCCGCCCGTGAGCGAGATGTGCGCGAGCTTGCCCTCGTCGATCCGCTTGATGACCCGGCTCAGGAAGCGGGGCGCGACCGACTCGGCCAGTGCGGCGGGATCGGAGCTGATGATGACGCGTTTCTCTGCCCAGCCCTCAGGCATGCGTCTCTGTCCCGTTCGTCACCCGAGCACTGCTCATCAGGCTTGCGTCTCCTTCGTCGCCGGGGGGTCGAGTAGCTCCCAACCCTCGGTGATGACTCGACCATACAGGACGTCCGGGTCGAGCCGACGAAGCTCCTCCGCGAGGCATTCGCGCAGCGTCCGGCGGGGGAACGCGAGGTCGTGCGTCGGCTGACCCGGCTGCGTGAGGATGGCCACGCCGGGCGTGGGGCGCTCGAGGAGCACCTCGCCGCTCGGACGCACGAGCGCGACCGACTTGATGCCGTGCGGCCACTCGTCGGCGTCGAGGTACGCCCAGTCGACCGGCACGTCGAGGGTGAGCCGCAGCCACGCCGCCAGGAGCGCGGTGGACGGCGAATCGGACGCCCCGCGCACCCGCACGCCCACGACGGGCTCGTACGGCGGCTGGTCGAGGATCGCCGCCAGCTGCTCGCGCCAGCGCGTCAGGCGCGTCCACGCGAGGTCGGTGTCGCCCGGCGCGTACTGCTCGCCGAGGTCGGCGACCCAGGCCGACGGGTCGGACTTGGTCGCGGCATCCGTGATCCGGCGCTGCGCGATGCGGCCGATCGACGTCTTCGAGATGTGGTCGGGGGTCCGGTTGGGCCACCACACCACCACGGGGGCGTCGGGAAGCAGGAGACCGGTGACGAGGCTCTCGAGGTTCGAGCGGCCGGCGTCTCCGAACGCGCGCAGCGTGACGACCTCGCTCGCGCCGGCGTCGCCGCCGACACGGATCTGCGCGTCGAGGCGGGACTCGCCGTCGCCGGAGTCCGGGATCATGAGCACGATGACGCGCATCGGGTGCTCGCGCGACGCGTCGTTCGCGGCCTCGATGACCTCTTCGACGGCGCCTTCACGCGTCAGGATGACGAGCGTCAGCACACGGCCGAGCGCGACCGCCCCGCCCTCCTCGCGCACGTTGACCAGTGCGCGGGAGATCTTGCTGACGGTGGTGTCGGGAAGATCGACGATCACGGGCGCCTCCAGGTGCGGCCATCGCGGGAGAGCATCTCGTCCGCGGAATCCGGGCCCCACGACCCGGGCGAGTACTGTTCGAGCGGTCCGCCCTGGGCGTCCCAGAACTTCTCGATCGGGTCGAGGATCTTCCACGACAGCTCGACCTCTTCGTGCCGCGGGAACAGCGGCGGGTCGCCGAGCAGCACGTCGAGGATCAGGCGCTCATAGGCCTCGGGGCTGGCCTCGGTGAACGCGTGGCCGTAGCCGAAGTCCATCGTGACGTCGCGCACCTGGGCGCCGGCACCGGGCACCTTCGAGCCGAAGCGGATCGTGACGCCCTCGTCGGGCTGCACACGGATCACGAGGGCGTTCTGGCCCTGACCCGAGGTCTGGCTGCGCGAGAACAGCAGCTCGGGCGCGCGCTTGAACACCACGGCGATCTCGGTCACGCGGCGGCCGAGGCGCTTGCCGGTGCGCAGGTAGAACGGCACGCCGGCCCAGCGGCGCGTGTTCACCTCGAGCGTGACGGCGGCGTACGTCTCGGTCGTGGACTGCGGGTTCATGCCGTCTTCCTCGAGGAAGCCGAGCACCTTCTCGCCGCCCTGCCATCCGCCCGCGTACTGACCACGGGCGGTCGAGCGCGCGAGGTCGGCCGGGAGCGTGACGGCCGCGAGGACCTTCTCCTTCTCGGCGCGGAGGTCCTTCGCGTCGAACGAGATGGGCTCCTCCATCGCGGTGAGCGCCATCAGCTGCAGCAGGTGGTTCTGGATGACGTCGCGCGCGGCGCCGACACCGTCGTAGTACCCGGCACGGCCGCCGACCCCGATGTCCTCCGCCATCGTGATCTGCACGTGATCGACGTAGTTGCGGTTCCAGATCGGCTCGTACAGCTCGTTCGCGAAGCGCAGCGCCAGGATGTTCTGGACCGTCTCCTTGCCGAGGTAGTGGTCGATGCGGAAGATCGAGTCGGTCGGGAACGCCGAGCGCAGCACGTCGTTGAGAGCGCGCGCCGACTCCTGGTCGTGGCCGAACGGCTTCTCGATGACGACGCGGCGCCAGCGGTCGGGCTGGTCGGCGGTGTCGTCGACGAGGCCCGACGCCTTCAGCTGCTCCGCCACGAGCGGGAACGCCTTCGGCGGGATCGACAGGTAGTACGCGTGGTTGCCCATCGTGCCGCGCTCGGTGTCGAGCTTGTCGACCGTGTCCTTCAGACGGCGGAAGGCATCCGGGTCGTCGAACTCGCCCGAGACGAAGCGGATGCCCTGGAGCAGCTGCTGCCACGTCTCGTCGCGGAATTCGGTGCGCGCGTGCTGGCGCACGGCGTCGTAGACGACCTTGGCGAAGTCCTGGTCCTCCCAGTCGCGCCGCGCGAAGCCGACGAGCGCGAAGCCGGGAGGCAGCAGCCCGCGGTTGGCGAGGTCGTAGACGGCGGGCATGAGCTTCTTGCGGGAGAGGTCTCCCGTGACGCCGAAGATGACGAGCGCGCTCGGGCCGGCGATGCGGTTGAGGCGACGGTCTTCGGGGTCGCGCAGCGGGTTGTGCCCGCGCGAGATCTCGACGGTCATGTGGGGATCGAACTCCTACTGTGCCGCTTCGAAGAGCGAGAGCACTTCGATCCGGGGGTCGGTGAGGGTCAGGGTCACGACGGGACGGCCGTGGCCTTCGGCGAGCACGGCCGCGTCGCCCGCGGCCTGCGCCTGGATCAGCTGGCCGAAGGTGAACGGCCGGCCGGGGATCTCGAGGTCGACATCCGTGCGCTCGAGGATCTGCACGAACACGCCGTTCGCCGGGCCGCCCTTGTGGTACTGGCCCGTCGAGTGCAGGAACCGGGGCCCCCAGCCGAACGTGGTCGGGCGGGCGGAGTCCGCGGCGACGAGTTCGCGCAGGCCCGAGAGCTGGCTGAGCTCGAGACGGTTGACGTACGCCTGGATCGCGACGTAGCCGTCCTCGGGAAGGCGCGCCCAGAGCGCGTCGAGCACACCTGCGACGGTTCCGGATGCTGCGAGCTCGGGGTCCGAGACGCGCACCTCGACGCCCTCCACGGCGAAGGCCGGGGCGGTGGGCTCGGGACGCGCGTCGAGCAGTCCGCGGGCCGCGACCTTGGCGGACTCGACGTCGGGCTGGTCGAACGGGTTGATGCCCAGCATCCGTCCCGCGATCGCCGTCGCGTACTCCCACACCACGAACTGCGCGCCGAGGGAGCCGCTCACGAGGATCTCGCCCTCGTGGTGCTCGAACAGGTGGAACTTCTTGGCCTCGTCGACGAAGCGCACGATCTGCACATCGGCGGACTTCGCGTCGACCTCGGGGGAGACCGGCAGCAGGACGACCGGCAGGATGCCGGTGCCCTCCTTGCCCGTCGACTCGGCGACGAGCTGCTCGATCCAGTCCGGGAGCCCCACGATGTGGGTGCCGTCCGTGATGAGGCCCAGCTTGTCCTTGCGCGGCTCGCCACCGGCGATCGCCGCGGCGAGCACGAGCGCCGGGTTGTCGGGGCTGTCGATCGAGACCTCGAGCAGCGACGCCTCGGCCTCGTCGAGGAGCTCCGAGATGTCGGCCCCGGCGAGCCCGGCCGGCACCAGGCCGAACGCGGTCAGCGCGGAGTAGCGGCCTCCCACGTTCGGGTCGGCGTTGAACACCGTGTACCCGTCGGCACGGGCCTCCGCATCGAGAGGCGAGCCCGGGTCGGTCACGACGATGATCCGCTCGGCCGGGTCGATCCCGAGGTCGCGGAAGGCGGCCTCGAACGCGCGCTTGGCCGAGTCCGTCTCGACGGTGGATCCCGACTTCGACGACACCACCAGCGCGGTGCGCGTGAGGTCGCCGGCCTCGGCGTCGCCGTCGATCGCGGCGAGCACCTGGCCCGGCGCGGTCGAGTCGAGGATCACCAGCGGCGCCCCCGAGGTCTGCGTGATGACCTCCGGCGCGAGCGACGAGCCGCCCATGCCCGCGAGCACGATACGGGTCACGTTGCGCGCGTGCAGGCGCTCGCGCAGCGCGAGGATCTCGGGGACGAGCGGACGCGAGACGCTGACGGCCTCGGTCCACCCGAGCCGACGGGATGCCTCGTCCTCCGCCTCGGGACCCCACAGCGACGAGTCGCCGCCGGTGATCCCCGACGCCACCAGACTCGCGACGAGCCCGGGGAGCGTCGCCTCGACGACCGACTTGACGTGCCCCGACAGGTGGATGTCGAAGCTCATCGGGTGGCCTGGAGTGCGTCCTCGAGGGCCGTCTTCACGGTGCCCTGCAGGTCGTGCCATGAGGCGATGAACTTGCTGACGCCCTCGTCCTCGAGCACCTGCGTGACGTCGGCGAAGTCGACGCCGACGGCGGCGAGGCGGTCGAACACGTGGTGCGCGGCCTCGTAGGTGCCGGTCACGGTGTCGCCGGCGATCTGACCGTGGTCGAAGGTCGCCTCGAGCGTCTTCTCCGGCATCGTGTTGACGGTGCCGGGGGCGACGAGCTCGGTGACGTACAGCGTGTCGGGGAGGTTCGGGTCCTTGACGCCGGTCGAGGCCCAGAGCGGACGCTGGGCGTGGGCTCCGGCATCCGTCAGCGCCTTCGCGCGGTCGGTGGCGAACTCCTTCTCGTACAGCTCGTACGCGAGGCGCGCGTTCGCGACGCCGGCGAGCGACTTCAGGCCTGCGGCCTCGTCGGTGCCGATCGCGGCGAGGCGCTTGTCGACCTCGGTGTCCACGCGCGAGACGAAGAACGACGCGACGGAGTGGATCTGCGAGATGTCGTGACCGTTCGCCTGCGCCTGCTCGAGGCCCGCGAGGAAGGCCTCGATGACCTCGGCGTAGCGCTCCAGGCTGAAGATCAGCGTCACGTTGACCGAGATGCCCTCGGCGAGCACCGCGGTGATGGCGGGCAGGCCGGCCTTCGTCGCGGGGATCTTGATGTGCACGTTGGGCCGGTCGACCTTCGCCCACAGCTCCTTGGCCTGCGCGATCGTCGCGTCGGTGTCGTGGGCGAGATCGGGGGAGACCTCGATCGACACGCGGCCGTCCACACCGTTCGTGGCGTCGTAGACGGGACGGAAGATGTCGGCCGCGTCGCGCACGTCGTCGGTCGTGGCCGCGAAGATCGCGTCGTCGACCGACGCGCCCGCCTTGGCGAGCTCGCCGATCTGGTCGGCGTAGGAGTGTCCGCCGCCGCCGATCGCGCCCTGGAAGATCGTCGGGTTCGTGGTGACGCCCGACACGTTGCGCGTCGAGATGAGTTCGGTCAGGTTGCCCGACGTGATGCGCTCGCGCGACAGGTCGTCGAGCCAGATGCTCACGCCTTCGGCGACCAGCTTCTCAGTGGGGGTGCTCATTCTGCCTTCTCCTCGTGCTTACTTCGCCGTTGCGAGTTCGAATGCTGCCGTGGCCGCGAGGGACTCGCGGGCGGCCTCGACGACGTGCTCGGCGGTGATGCCGAACTTCTGGAACAGGGTCTTGTAGTCGGCCGACGCACCGAAGTGGTCGATGGCCACGGAGCGGCCGGCGTCGCCGACGATGCCGCGCCAGGTGAGCGCGGAGCCGGCCTCGACCGACACGCGCGCCTTGACAGCGGCGGGCAGGACCTTCTCGCGGTAGGCGGCGTCCTGCTCGTCGAACCACTCGAGCGACGGGGCCGACACGACGCGGGCGTTGACGCCCTCGGCGGCGAGCGTCTCGCGGGCGGCGACCGCCAGCTGGACCTCGGAGCCGGTCGCGATGAGGATGACGTCGGGGGTGCCGTTCGGCGCCTCGGCGAGGATGTACGCGCCCTTGGCGACGCCGTCGGTCGACGCGAAGACGGCACCCGATGCCTCGCCGGTGCCGCGTGCGAACACCGGGATGTTCTGGCGGGTGAGCGCGATGCCCGAGGGGCCGCCCTGACGGCGGACGATCTCGAGCCACGCGGCCGAGGTCTCGTTCGCATCGGCGGGGCGCACCACCGTGAAGTTCGGGATGGCGCGCAGCGTCGCGAGCTGCTCGACCGGCTGGTGGGTCGGGCCGTCCTCGCCGAGCGCGACGGAGTCGTGCGTCCAGACGAAGATCGACGGGATGTTCATCAGCGCGGCCAGACGCACCGACGGGCGCATGTAGTCGCTGAAGATGAGGAACGTGCCGCCGAACGGACGGGTCGGGCCGTGCAGCTTGATGCCGTTGACGATCGCGCCCATGGCGTGCTCGCGGATGCCGAAGTGCAGCACGCGGCCGTACGGGTCGCCCGACCACTCGTGGGTCGACCACTCGGCCGGGATGAACGACTTCGCGTCCTTGATGGTGGTCAGGTTCGACTCGGCGAGGTCGGCCGAGCCGCCCCACAGCTCGGGCAGCACCGCGGCCAGCGCGTTGATGACCGTGCCCGACGCGGCACGCGTCGAGACGTCCTTGCCGGCTTCGAACGAGGGGAGAGCGGACGCCACGTCCTCGGGAAGATCGCCGGCCTCGAGGCGGTCGAACAGCGCCTTGCGCTCCGGGTTGGCCGCGGCCCACGCGTCGAACGAGGTCTGCCAGACGGCGCGCTCCTCGGCGGCACGGTCGGCGAGGGCACGGGTGTGCGCGATCACGTCGTCGGCGACCACGAAGGACTGCTCGGGGTCGAAGCCGAGGACCTTCTTCGTCGCGGCGAGCTCGTCGCCACCGAGCGCGGAGCCGTGGATCTTGCCGGTGTTCTGCTTGCCGGGCGACGGCCAGCCGATGATGGTGCGCAGCACGATGAGCGACGGCTTGGACGTCTCGCCCTTCGCCGCCTCGATCGCCGAGTAGAGCTCCGCGACGTCCTCGACGTACTGCCCGGTCTTCTTCCAGTCCACGACCTGCACGTGCCAGCCGTACGACTCGTAGCGCTTGGCGACGTCCTCGGTGAACGCCACGTTGGTGTCGTCCTCGATGGAGATCTGGTTCGAGTCGTAGATCGCGATGAGGTTGCCGAGCTCCTGGTGACCCGCGAGCGACGACGCCTCGGAGGTGACGCCCTCCTGCAGGTCGCCGTCACCGGCGATCACGTAGATGTGGTGGTCGAACGGCGACTCACCCGCGGCGGCCTCCGGGTCGAACAGGCCGCGCTCGTAGCGGGCCGCGTACGCGAAGCCCACCGCCGAGGCGAGACCCTGGCCCAGCGGGCCGGTCGTGATCTCGACGCCCTTGGTGTGGCCGTACTCCGGGTGACCCGGCGTGAGCGAGCCCCACGTGCGCAGCGCCTTCAGGTCGTCGAGCTCGAGCCCGAATCCGCCCAGGTACAGCTGCACGTACTGGGTGAGCGACGAGTGGCCGGCCGACAGGATGAACCGGTCGCGTCCGACCCAATGGGTGTCCGTGGGATCGTGGCGCAGCACGCGCTGGTACAGCAGGTACGCCGCGGGCGCCAGGCTCATCGCCGTGCCGGGGTGGCCGTTGCCGACCTTCTCCACCGCGTCCGCTGCCAGGACGCGGGCGGTGTCCACCGCGCGCCGATCGATCTCATCCCAAGCCAGTTCCGACACCGGGCCGCCTTTCGTTGGAGGTGCGCCCAAGAATGTGGCCGGCTCGCGGCCCTTGTCCGGATGGAGAAGGGGGAATCGGCGACGGGCGCGCGTGTTTCTCAGCATAGCGAAGGGGCATACCGCCTCGGCCATGCAAGCCGTCTATGTGACAGAGTCTTGCGAAGCCCGGGTCGCCGTCGGTGACATCCCGGTGTCGTGGGAGTCACGTTCTGCTCACGCCCGCCGTTCGGACGATGTGATCAGCCGGGCGCCGCTGCACGCGCCTCGCGGGCCGGGCGCGACACGCCGATGCCCTAGACTTGGGGGGATTCTGCAGGCAGCGATTGCGGGGGCCATGGACAGCACGAGAACGGCCGTGACCGTAGCGGGGCCCACGCGCCCAGAGGCTCCGCGCAACGCGCCAGCGGTGCGTGGAGGGGGCGTGGGGACAGTCGACGGATCCAGCCGACCTCCGCAGACCTTCGGCCGCACCGTCCGCGCGTACATCGCGCTGATGAAGCCGCGCGTGCTCGAACTGCTCCTGGTGACGACCGTGCCGGTCATGATCCTCGCGCAGGGCGGCTTCCCCGATGTGTGGCTGGTCGTCGCGACTGTCATCGGCGGCACCGCGAGCGCCGGATCGGCCGCCGCGTTCAACATGTACCTCGACCGCGACATCGACGCGCACATGCAGCGCACGGTGAACCGTCCGCTCGTCACCGGCGAGGTCTCGCCGCGGGGCGCGCTGATCTTCGCGTGGTCGCTCGCGGTGTTCTCGACCGTCTGGCTGTGGCTCACCACGAACTGGCTGGCCGCGACCCTGTCGGCCGCCGCCATCTTCTTCTACGTCGTGATCTACACGATGATCCTCAAGCGCCGCACCGAGCAGAACATCGTGTGGGGCGGCATCGCGGGCTGCTTCCCGGTGCTGATCGGCTGGACCGCGGTGACGGGCTCGCTCGCGTGGCCGCCGGTCATCCTGTTCACCCTCGTCTTCCTGTGGACGCCGCCGCACTACTGGCCGCTGTCGATGAAGTACAAGGACCAGTACGAAGGGGTCGACGTGCCCATGCTCGGCGCGACGCGCGCCGGCTCGCAGGTGGGCCTGCAGGTCATCCTCTACGCGTGGGCCACTGTCGTGTGCTCCCTGCTGCTGATCCCCGTCGCCGACATGGGTCTCGTGTACACGGTGTCGTCGCTCGTCTTCGGCGGCTGGTTCATCTACGAGTCGCACGTGCTGTACAACCGCGCCGTGCGGGGCACCGAGCCGCGCCCGATGCGCGTCTTCCACGCCTCGATCACGTACCTCACGCTTCTCTTCGTCGCGATCGCGGTCGACCCGCTGCTCCCGTTCTGATCTGACACAGACGCGAAGAGGCCGCCCCGAACGGGGCGGCCTCTTCGTTTGTGCGGGGTGGATCAGCGTGCGGCGACGGTCCCCACGCCTTCTCCACGCGCCGCTGACGCGTCGCGCGGAGCCTCCGGGCGCGTGGGCCCAGCCTCGGCCTCGGCGTCGACCGGCTCAGCGGTCTCGGCGGGGGCGGCGTCGGCCTTCGCCTCGGCGGCCTGGGGCCCCTCGGCGGAGGTCTCGGCCTCAGAGTTCCAGTCGATGGGCTCGACGACCTCGACCGGCGCGTGCGGGCGGAGCGTCGAGACGGCGGCGACGCCGAGCGCGATCAGGACGCCGATGACGCCGGCGCCGATGAGGATCGCGCCGAGCTGGGCGATCGACTGGCCGACGTACACGTCGACGCCGGTCGCGGTGCCGTCGGTCAGGGTCGTGGTCATCGAGGCGATCTTGTCGGTGGTGATGAACCAGCCGCCGGCGATCGTCGCGATGGAGACGACGACGAGGCCCCAGAAGGGGATGCTGCGGACGAGACGGGGGCGGGTGGGCATGTGTCGATCACTCCTCGGGATGCGCGACCCGGGTGGTCGCGGCATCCCACCCTCGCAAAGGAGTCCGTGCGACGCCAATCGGGTTGCTATGGATCAGCTGTGGACGGCCTCGGTCGCGGGCGCCTTCAGGTGCAGCACGACGGTCGTCATCGCCGCGGCGGCCAGGGCGGCGAGGACCATGTGGACGCCGACCGCGAGCTCGGGCAGTCCGTTGCGCGCCTGGTACAGCCCCACCGCGATCTGCACGAGTTCGACGCCGAGCAGGACCACGGTCCAGCGCAGCAGCGCCGGAGCGGCCGCGCGCGCCCGCCAGCCGGCGAACACGAGCGCGACGGTCAGGGCGAACAGCGCGTAGCCCGGCCACGCGTGGACGTGCTCCAGCAGCTCGGCATTGAAGCCGTTGCGGCCTGCTTCGGCATCGCCGGAGTGGGGACCGGCGCCGGTGGTCAGCACGCCGAACGCGATGGTGAGCGCCATCGCGAGCGTCGTGACATGCGCCAGCACCGCGTGCCAGCGCGGAACGGCGAGCGTGCGCGGTCCGGCGGGCTGCGACATGCGCACCAGGAATGCCGCGGTGACGCAGACGAGCGCGAGGGACGAGACGTAGTGGAAGCCGACGATGAACGGGTTGAGGCCCGTGAGCACCGTGATGCCGCCGACGATCGCCTGCGCGGCGACGCCGCCGAGCACGACGACGGCGAGCACGTAGAGGTCGCGGCGCTCGTTGCGGATCTTCAGCACGAGGATCCACACGGCAAGGGCGATAAGACCTACTACGCCGGTCATGAGCCGGTTGCCGAACTCGATCAGCGAGTGGATGCCCTCGTCGATGCCCGGCAGCGGCACGAGGGACTCCGGAGTGCACAAGGGCCACGTGGGGCAGCCGAGGCCCGAACCGGTGAGGCGCACGGCGCCGCCCGTGCCGATGATCGTCACCTCGGCGATGAACGACAGCCACGCGAACACGCGGATCCGCTTGTCGACGCGGTCGGGGAGCCACTGCCAGAAGCGCTGCCGGATTCCGGGGGCGGTGGTCGTGGACTGGGGCGCGGACATGCGGGGGATGCCTCCTGGCAGAGGCTCCACGTGCTGCGCGTGACAGACGGGGCGCGTCCGCGGCGGGGTGGAACCTGTAGAATCGAGGGGTCGGTTGCGCACGCACTTCACAGCGCCGCGCACCACTGACAGTCTAGGCGCGATGGTCGGCGCCGCTTGAGAGGGCCCGAGAAGCGGCATCCCCCCTCCGGTATCTCCACCGGAGAACACGGATGCCGGGACGGATGACACCGCCAGGGCCCGGAGGAGAACGTGACGATGTCTGATGTGCTGATCGATCGCCCTGAGCTGGACGGCCTGGGCGTCTACGAGTTCGGGTGGCATGATGCCGACGCCGCGGGAGCCGTGGCGAAGCGAGGCATCGATGAGGCCGTGGTGCGGGGCATCTCGGCGCTCAAGAGCGAGCCCGAATGGATGCTCAAGACCCGGCTGAAGGGCTATCAGCTGTTCGGCCGCAAGCCGATGCCCACGTGGGGCGCGGATCTCAGCGAGATCGACTTCGACAACATCAAGTACTTCGTGCGGTCGACGGAGAAGCAGGCCGGCTCGTGGGAGGAGCTGCCCGAAGACATCCGCAATACGTACGAGAAGCTCGGCATCCCCGAGGCGGAGCGTCAGCGTCTCGTCGCGGGCGTGGCCGCCCAGTACGAGTCCGAGGTCGTGTACCACCAGATCCGCGAGGACCTGGAGCAGCAGGGCGTCATCTTCATGGACACCGACACCGCGCTGCGCGAGCACCCCGAGTTCTTCGAGGAGTACTTCGGCACGGTGATCCCCGCCGGCGACAACAAGTTCGCGGCGCTGAACACGGCCGTGTGGTCGGGCGGATCGTTCGTCTACGTGCCGCCGGGCGTGCACGTCGAGATCCCGCTGCAGGCGTACTTCCGGATCAACACCGAGAACATGGGCCAGTTCGAGCGGACGCTCATCATCGCCGATGAGGGCTCGTACGTGCACTACATCGAGGGCTGCACCGCCCCGATCTACAAGAGCGACTCGCTGCACTCGGCCGTCGTCGAGATCATCGTGAAGAAGAACGCCCGCGTTCGCTACACGACGATCCAGAACTGGTCGAACAACGTCTACAACCTCGTCACCAAGCGCGCCGTGGCGCACGAGGGCGCGACGATGGAGTGGATCGACGGCAACATCGGCTCGAAGGTCACGATGAAGTACCCGTCGATCTTCCTCATGGGCGAGCACGCGAAGGGCGAGACCCTCTCGGTCGCCTTCGCGGGCCCCGGTCAGCACCAGGACGCCGGCGCGAAGATGATCCACATGGCGCCGTACACGCAGTCGTCGATCGTCTCGAAGTCGATCGCCCGCGGCGGAGGCCGTGCCGGCTACCGGGGCGAGGTCCGCGTCGACGCCAACGCGCACCACTCGGCCAACACCGTGCGCTGTGATGCTCTCCTGGTCGACACGATCTCGCGCTCCGACACGTACCCGGCGATCGACATCCGCGTCGACGACGTGCAGCTCGGCCACGAGGCCACGGTCTCCAAGGTCAGCGAGGAGCAGCTCTTCTACCTGATGAGCCGCGGCATGCCCGAAGACGAGGCCATGGCCATGATCGTGCGCGGCTTCATCGAGCCGATCGCGCGTGAGCTGCCCATGGAGTACGCGCTCGAACTCAACAAGCTCATCGAGATGGGCATGGAAGGATCCGTCGGCTAGATGAGCCCCACCACCGAGGCCCCCACCGTTCCCGGCGCGAAGGGCCACACCGATGGCGCCGGTGCCTTCGTGCCCGTGCAGACCCGCTCCGAGCGACCCTGGTCGTTCGACCCGACCGCCTTCGAGGCGCCCACGGGCCGCGAGGTCAACTGGAAGCACACGCCCGTCCAGCGCCTGCAGCGCCTCTTCACGGATGCCGCGGGCGACGCCGGCGCCGTGTCCGTGGCCGTGACCGGCCCGCTCGCGGCCGCCGGTCTCGCGGTCGGCGCCGCGCCGCGCGGCGAGGTCTTCCAGCCCGAGGATCTGTCTGCGGCCGTCGCCTGGAGCCGCTCCGCCGAAGCCCTGTACGTGTCGGTCCCCGCCGAGACCGAGCTCGACGAGCCGGTGGTCATCGAGGCCACAGGTGCGGGCGCCGAGCTCCTCGCCCACGGGCACGTCGTGATCGAGGCATCCCGTCACAGCCGCGCCACCGTCGTGCTGCGTCACGCCGGCAGCGCCCAGTTCGCCCAGAACGTCGAGATCATCGTGCGCGAAGGCGCCCATCTCGAGCTGGTCACCGTGCAGCGCTGGGACGACGACGCCGTGCACGTGTCGTCGCACCAGGCCCGCGTCGAGCGCGACGCGACCCTCCGCCACGTCGTCGTCAGCTTCGGCGGCGGCATCGTCCGGGTGAACCCGAGCGTGGAGCTCGCGGGCACCGGGTCGCGCGCCGAGCTCTACGGCCTCAGCTACTCCGACTCGGGGCAGCACCTCGAGAGCCAGGTGTATCTGCACCACAAGGGCGCGGAGACGTCGGGCGACGTGCTGTACAAGAGCGCCCTGCAGGGCGCCGCGGCGCGCACGGTGTGGATCGGCGACGTCCTCATCGGACCGGATGCCGTCGGCACCGACTCGTACGAGGCCAACCGCAACCTCGTCCTCACCGAAGGCGCCCGCGCCGAGTCGATCCCGAACCTCGAGATCGAGACGGGCGACATCCGCGGCGCGGGCCACGCCAGCGCGACCGGACGCTTCGACGACGAGCAGCTGTTCTACCTGCAGGCCCGCGGGATCACCGAGGACGAGGCGCGGCGCCTCGTCGTGCTCGGATTCCTCGCCGAGATCGTGCAGAAGATCGGTGTCGAAGACCTCGAGGCGGAGCTGTTCGCCGCCATCGAGGAAGAACTCGCCAAGGAGGCCGGCCTGTGACCGCTCAGCGTGTGTGCGCCCTCAGCGACCTCGTCCAGGACGAGGCCACCCGGGTCGAGGTGGACGGCGTCGCGATCGCCGTCGTGCTCGACTCGAACGGCGAGGTCCACGCGATCGGCGACGTCTGCACCCACGGCGACATCTCGCTGTCGGAAGGCTTCGTCGACGGCGAGTCGCTCGAATGCTGGGCACACGGCTCGGCGTTCTCGCTGCGCACCGGCAAGCCCCTCAACCTCCCCGCGTACGAGCCGGTCCCGGTCTTCGCGGTCACCGTCGACGGCGATGACGTGCTCATCGACGCGACCGTCAAGCTCGAAGTGAACTGAAGAAGGTACTGAAGAATGTCTGTTCTCGAGATCCGCGACCTCCACGTGACGGTCGAGACGGATGCCGGCACCACGCCGATCCTCAATGGTCTGACGCTCACGATCCGCACGGGTGAGACCCACGCGATCATGGGCCCCAACGGCTCGGGCAAGTCGACGCTCGCCTACACGATCGCCGGACACCCCAAGTACAACGTCACGAGCGGCTCGATCACGCTCGACGGCGAGGACGTCCTCGCGATGTCGGTCGACGAGCGTGCCCGCGCGGGACTGTTCCTCGCGATGCAGTACCCGGTGGAGATCCCCGGCGTCACCGTCACCAACTTCCTGCGCACCGCGAAGACCGCGATCGACGGCGAGGCGCCCTCGATCCGCACGTGGACGAAGGACGTCAAGGCGTCGATGAAGAACCTGCGCATGGACCCGAAGTTCGCGTCGCGCAACGTCAACGAGGGCTTCTCCGGCGGCGAGAAGAAGCGCCACGAGATCCTCCAGCTCGAGCTGCTCAAGCCGCAGATCGCCGTGCTCGACGAGACCGACTCCGGCCTCGACGTCGACGCGCTGAAGATCGTGTCGGAGGGCGTGAACCGCGCCAAGGCGGAGACCGACCTCGGTGTGCTGCTCATCACCCACTACACCCGCATCCTGCGCTACATCGCACCCGACTTCGTGCACGTCATGGTGAACGGGCGCATCGTCGAGGAGGGCGGCCCCGAGCTCGCCGACCGCCTCGAGGACGAGGGCTACGACCGCTTCCTGCCTGCGGGCGAAGTGGAGTCGGCCGAGGCCCCCGTCGGCAGCGAAGCGTAGGATCGACCTTATGACGGCGACGCTCACCCCTGAGAAGTACGACGAGGTGACCGAGGCTCTCAAGGACGTCATGGACCCCGAGCTCGGGATCAACGTCGTCGACCTCGGCCTCATCTACGATCTCGCGTGGGACGACGAGAACGACGCGCTGGTCATCCACATGACGCTCACGTCGGCCGGGTGCCCGCTCACCGACGTGCTCGAGGAGCAGACGGCCCAGGCCCTCGACGACATCGTCGAGCGGTTCCGCATCAACTGGGTGTGGATGCCCCCGTGGGGCCCCGAGCGCATCACCGACGACGGGCGCGACATGATGCGCGCGCTCGGCTTCGCGATCTGACGTCACCGTCGCACGAACGGGGATGGTCGCGCCGCGCGCCTGAACCTGCCACACTCCCCACATGGAGGCGAACAGGTCAGGGCGGCTGAGCGGTGTCGGGATTCTGCTGGTCGTGGGGCTGATCGCGACAGGCTGCACCTTCGCACCGGCCGCGTCGCAGCCGACGCCGTCGACCTCGCCGCCGGAGGTGAACGCGGATCCGAGCGTGGATTCGCTCGCCACGGTGACCGCCGAGCAGGTCGACGCCGCGGTGAAGGATCTCCCCGACGCCGTGCGTGACGCGATGGACCTGTCCGGCACGCCGGGCGTCGGGGTGGGCGTGGTCTACGACGGCGAGGTCGTCTTCGCCGAAGGCTTCGGCGTGCGCGATGTCGATTCGGGTGACGCCGTGGATGCCGACACGGTGTTCGCGATGGCGTCGGTCTCGAAGTCGCTGGGGGCCACGGTCGTCGCCCGTGCGATCGACGAGGGCATCGTCACCTGGGACACGCCCGTCGCCGCGAACCTCGACGGCTTCACGCTCTCAGATCCGTATGCCGGCGAGAACGTGACGATCGCCGACATGTACGCGCACCGGTCGGGGCTGTACGAGCACGCCGGAGATGAGCTCGAAGAGATCGGGTACGACAGAGCCGAAGTGCTCGAGCGACTGCGCTTCGTGCCCCTCGAGCCGTTCCGGGCCGTCTATCACTACGGGAACTTCGACATCACGGCCGCCGGCGAATCGGTCGCGCGCGCGGCGGGGGAGGACTGGGCGGACCTCTCGGAGCGCCTCCTCTACGCGCCGCTCGGCATGACCTCCACCTCGTCGCGCTTCGCCGACCTGGAGTCGCGCGAGAACCGCGCCCTCGGCCACATCCAGCAGGACGGTGAGTGGATCGTCAACCCCGAGCAGCGTCAGCCCGATGAGCAGTCACCGGCCGGCGGGGCGAGCTCGAGCATCGCCGACATGCTCACCTGGACGACGATGCTGCTCGCGGCCGGGGAGCAGGAGGGCGACGTCTTCATCGAGCAGTCCTCGCTGCTTCCGGCGATGTCGCCGCAGATGATCATGGGCGCGCCCACCCAGTTCGGCGCGCGGGCGGGCGCGTACGGATACGGCTTCAACGTGTCGACGTCGGTGGGTGGCATGGTCGACGTCAATCACTCGGGCGCGTTCGCGATGGGGACCGGAACCATCGTGAAGATGCTCCCCGCTGCGGGCCTCGGCATCGTGGTGCTGTCCAACGCCGCCGCGAACGGCGTCGCAGAGGGCGTGGCCTCGCGGTTCATGGACGTCGCGCAGTTCGGCGAGGAGCGGCGCGACTGGGTGACGTTCTGGAACGGCGTCTTCGAGCGGTTCAACGCGCCGTTCGGCTCGCTCGTCGGCGAGGAGCCGCCGAAGGACGCGGAGCCGGCTCGCACGCTCGCGGAGTACGCGGGCTCATACGCGAATGAGTACTTCGGCGCGGCCGAGGTGGCGGTCGAGGGCGACGACCTCGTGCTCAGGCTGGGACCGACCGGCGAGTGGCCGCTCGAGCACTGGACGGGTGACGAGTTCGTCTTCCGCCCTTACAGCGAGAACGCGAACCCCGGGAGCATCTCGAAAGCGACCTTCACCGGCGACACCCTCGTCCTGGAGTACTTCGACCAGCACGAGCTCGGCACCTTCACACGGTGACTCACTCGGGGGCGCGATCGCCCCGGCTCGGTAGGGTCGAGGGGTGAGCGTCACCCCCCTTCGAGCCCTGCCCATCGACGAGCTGCGTCAGCGCACGAGCACGAAGTGGCGCAAGTACGGGGAGGACGTCCTGCCGTTCTTCGTCGCCGAGACGGACTACGCCCTGGCACCGGCGATCACCGAGGTGCTGACGCGGGCCGTGCAGCTCGGCGACACCGGCTACACCCCGCCGGAGCCCGGCGTGCGCGAGGCGTTCGTGGGCTTCGCCGCTCGTCGCTGGGGCTGGAACGTCGACCCGTCCCACGTCTTCTGGACCGGCGACGTGATGATGGGCGTCGTCGAGATCCTCCGCCGCGTGATCGAGCCCGGCGACCGCGTCGTCGTGATGCCGCCGGTGTACCCGCCGTTCTACGACACCGTGGAGGAGGCGGGCGGCGTCGTCGAGCGCGTGCCGCTCGTCGAGGGATCCGGCGGGTGGGAGATCGACCTCCTCGGCGTCGAGGCCGCGCTGGCCGGCGGCGCGCGGGCGGTGCTGCTGTGCAACCCGCACAACCCCACCGGCACCGTGCACACGCCCGAGACGCTGTCGGCGCTGGCCGACATCGCCGAAGGGTTCGGAGCGACCGTCATCAGCGACGAGATCCACGGGCCCCTGACCTATGCCCAGAAGCCGTTCACGCCCTTCCTCTCGGCGTCCGAATCCGCGGGGCGCGTCGGCTACGCGGTGACCAGCGCGAGCAAGACGTTCAACCTCGCCGGCCTCAAATGCGCCGTGATGGTGGCGGGTGGCGACCCCCAGGCCAAGGAGCTGCGTGCCCTGCCCTGGGAGGTCGAGTGGCGCACCGGCCTGTTCGGAGCGCTCTCGAACGTCGCCGCCTACTCGGCCGACAGCGACGAATGGCTGGCGAGCCTGCTCGCGGCCCTCGACGCGAACCGGATGCTGCTGGCCGACCTCCTCGCCGAGCACCTGCCCGAGGCGCGCTACTTGCCGCCCGATGCCGGCTTCCTGGCGTGGGTCGACCTCTCCGCATACGGCTGGGGGGAGAACCCCGCCGTCAAGGTGCTGCGCGATGCGAAGGTGGCGCTGCACCACGGCCCGCTGTTCGGCACCGAGGGCAAGGGCTACGTCCGCATCAACTTCGGCTGCGACCCCGACCTGCTCCGCGAGGCGGTGGAGCGCGTCGGCGCCCTGGCGCGATCGTGACGGCTGAGCCGGAGTCCGCGCCCGCCACCGGGATCTGGCAGGGCCGATTCGTCTGGGTGACCGTCGGCGCCGTCGCGCTCATCTTCCTGGCGGCGATGCAGTCGCTCGCCGTCACCACGGTGATGCCGGTGGTGAGCGCCGATCTCGACGGTGAGCGCCTGTACGCCGTGGCGTTCGCGGGCACCCTGGCGACCAGCGTCATCGGCATGGTCGCGGTCGGCGCGTGGTGCGACCGCGGCGGCGTGCTCGCTCCGCTCAGCACCGCCGTCGCGCTGTTCGTCGTGGGCCTGCTCATCGCCGGATTCGCCTTCACCATGCCGGCGCTGGTCGCGGGCCGCCTCGTGCAGGGCCTCGGCACCGGCGGGCAGACCGTGGCCCTCTACGTGGTCGTCGCCCGCGTGTACCCGGGCGCCATGCACGGCCGGGTCTTCGCCGCGTTCTCGGCGGCGTGGGTCGTCCCGTCGCTCATCGGCCCGTTCCTCGCCGGGGCCGTGACGGAGTTCCTGCACTGGCGGTGGGTGTTCCTCGGCGTCGCGGCGCTCACCGTCGTGGCGTTCGCGATGGTCGTCGCCCGGCTGCACGGACTCCCGCTCGACACCGATGAGCCGTCGACGGCCCGCATCGCACCGCGCCTGGCGTGCGCGGTCGCGGTGGCGGTCGGGGCGCTCGGGCTCAGCCTCGCGGGCGAACTCGGAGCGTGGGCATGGGCGGCGGTGGCAGCATCCGTCGTCGTCATCGGCCTCGCGTCACGGCCCCTGCTGCCGCGCGGCACGCTCGTGGCCGCGAGAGGGCTGCCGAGCGTCGTGCTGATGCGCGGGCTGATCGCGGGTGCGCTGTTCGGCGCGGAGATCTACGTGCCGTATCTGCTGATCGACGGCTACGGGTTCTCGCCGACGTGGGCGGGGCTCGGGCTCACGGCCGCGGCGCTCGCGTGGGCAGTCGCCGCCGACGTGCAGGGGCGCTTCGGCGACCGCCTCGGCAACGCACGCATCACGCTCATCGGCACCGCGCTGCTCGTGACGGCGCTGCTCGTCGCGGGGGCGACCGCGCTCCTCGGGCTTCACCCCGCCGTGCTCATCGCGGGATGGGGTCTGGCGGGCGGCGGCATGGGTCTCATGTACCCGCGTCTGACCGTGCTGACGCTCGCGTACTCTACGCCGCAGAATCAGGGCTTCAACTCGTCGGCGCTGTCGATCTCGGACGCCGTCGGCTCGGCGTCCTCGATCGCGGTCATGGGTCTCGTCTTCACCGCGCTCGTGGGGACGGATGCCGGCTTCCCTGCGGTGTTCGGCATCGCCGTGGTGCTCGCGCTCGGCGCGCTGATCCCGGGCCTCAGGCTCGGGCACGCGCACGAGGCGGCGCGACGCGCCTGAGCCGGCGGAAGTGCGTCAGTTCTCCGCTCGACCCAGACGCCAGTAGCCCATGAAAGCGACGGCGCGGCGGTCGACGCCGCGCTCGGTGACGAGGTGGCGGCGCAGGGCCTTGATCGCGCCGGCCTCGCCGGCGAGCCACGCGTAGAGGCGCGCGCTCTTCAGCGCCGCCCCGCCCTTGGCCGTGCGCGGCACCTCCCACAGGATGTCGGTGTCGATGTCGACCTCCTCGACGTCCGCGCCGGCGCCCGCGGGAACCAGTCGGGCCGCGGCATCCGTCACCGACTCCACGAGGTGCGCGTGACGCTCGCCGTCCGCGCGCGCGCCGATGCGGTACTCGAAGCCGGGATGCTGCGGGAAGTACGCGGCGTCGTCGGCGTGCGGCAGCTCGACCGCCACCACTCCGCTGGCGTCGCGGGGGAGCTGCTCGAGGATCGCGGCGATCGCGGGCGCCGCGGTCTCGTCGCCGGCGAGCAGGATCGAGTCGACGCGGGCCGGGGGCACGAAGTCGATGCCGAAGCTCACGCCGCTGTGGGCGGTGGTCGGCGCGAAGATGAGCACCTCGTCGCCCACCTGCGCGCGATCGATCCAGTCGGAGGCGGGGCCGATCACGTCGTGCGAGACCATGTCGACGTCGACCTCGCTGAGGTGGTTGCGCACGTAACGCGTCGTGTAGGTGCGGAACGGCAGGCGCTGCTCCTCGGGCAGCTCGCGCCACTGCGTGTACCAGTCGTCGCCGAGGGGCATCGCGTCGAGGCCGAGCGTGCGGGTGGGGAACACGATCTTGATGCGCTGGTCGAGCCCCGGGTCGCCGTAGTCGGCGAGGTCGCCGCCGCCGAACGTGAAGCGGCGGAAGCTGGGCGTCACATCGGCGATGGCCGTCACGCGCGCACGGAAGAAGCGCGAGGGCACGTCGGTGTCGGTCATCTTCAGGCTCCTGTCGGCAGGGGAGTGGGGGCCGCGGCGAGCGGGGCTGCGGCGGCGGACACGCGGGGCGACACGTGATGCCGGCCGCGGGGGAGGACGATGGGCGAGCCCGACACGGGATCGGGCACGACGAGAGCGTCGAGGTCGAAGACCTCGCGGATGAGCTCGCCGGTCATGACGTCGCCGGGCGCGCCGCTCGCGACGACGCGGCCGGACTTCAGGGCGAAGAGGTGGTCGGCGTACCGGGCGGCGAGGTTCATGTCGTGCAGGACCATCACGATCGTCGTGCCGCGGTCGCGGTTGAGGTCGGTGAGGAGGTCGAGCACCTCGACCTGGTGCGCGACGTCGAGGAAGGTCGTGGGCTCGTCGAGCAGCAGGATGTCGGTCTCCTGTGCGAGTGCCATCGCGATCCACGCGCGCTGGCGCTGTCCGCCCGACAGCTCGTCGACGGACCGGTCGGCGAGCTCCTCGATGCCCGTGGCGGCGAGCGCCTGAGCGACGACTTCGTAGTCGTGCGAGCTCCAGCGTGCCAGCAGCTTCTGGTGCGGGTGCCGACCGCGACCGACGAGGTCGGCGACGGCGATGCCCTCGGGAGCGATCGGGCTCTGGGGAAGGAGCCCCAGGGTGCGCGCGATCTCTTTCGTCGCGCGGCCGTGCAGGGCCTTGCCGTCCAGGATGACCTGGCCGTCACGCGGCGAGATGAGACGCGCGAGCGCGCGCAGGAGGGTCGACTTGCCGCACCCGTTCGCGCCCACGATCGCGGTGATCCGACCGGGCGGGATCACGAGGTCGAGACCCTCGACGATCGTGCGGTCACCGTACGACAGCGTCAGGCGCTCCGCCGACAGGCTGTGGGATTCGGTCATAGCGAGCCTCCGGAGCGGTTCGTCCTGATGAGGAGGTAGATGAGGAAGGGTGCGCCGAGCACGCCGGTGACGACCCCGACCGGGTAGCGGCTGTCGAATGCGAACTGTCCCAAGAGGTCCGACAGCTGCACCAGGAGCGCGCCGACGAGGGCGGACGGCAGCAGCAGCGAGCCGCCGGGGCCGACGATGCGCGCCGCGATGGGGCCGGCCATGAATGCGACGAACGCGATCGGGCCGGTGGCCGCGGTCGCGAACGCGAGCAGCGCGACGGCCGCGACGATCACCACCACCCGGGTGCCCTGAAGACGGATGCCGAGGCTCGCGGCCGCGTCGTCGCCGAGGCGCAGGACGTTCAGGTCGCGACCCTTCGCCAGCAGCGCCGGCACGAGCACGACGCTCGCGATCGCGAGCGGGAGCACCGTGGACCAGGTCGCCCCGTTCAGGCTCCCGGTGAGCCAGCGCATCGCCGCCTGCAGGTCGTAGGCGGGCGCTTTCGAGAGCACGTAGGTGACCGCCGCGTCGAGCATGGCGGCGACGCCGATGCCGATGAGGATCAGGCGCGTGCCCGCGAATCCGCCCTTGTTCGAGAGCAGGTAGATGGCGAGGGCGGTCGCGAGGCCGCCCACGACGGCGAGCACCGACACCGCGGTCTCGCTGAGCGACAGGATGACGATGCCGAACACCGCGGCCGCGCTCGCACCGGCGGTGATACCGATGATGTCGGGCGACGCGAGCGGGTTGCGCAGCATCGTCTGGAACGTCACGCCCGCGATGCCGAACGCGAATCCCGCGAGGATCGCGAGGACCGCGCGCGGGAGGCGCAGCTCGCCGACGGTGAACGAGGCGCCGGGGACGGTCTGCCCGAGGATGACACGGACGACCTCGTCGAGGCCGTAGAACGTCTGCCCGATCATGAGCGACGCGACGAAGACCAGCACGACGCCGGCCGCGAGGGCGGCTGTCACGATGACGCGGCGACGGCTGCGGCGCCGTCGTCCGGCGATGACCGCCTGCGCAGCGGGACGGAGGAGGGTGTCGGCGCTCACAGCTCTCGCACCTTCTGCCTGCGGACGATCCAGATGAAGAACGGGGCGCCGACGAGCGCCGTGAGGATGCCGACCTCGATCTCGTCCGGCCGGGCGATGACCCGGCCGACGATGTCGGCGGCGACGAGCAGCACCGCTCCGGCGACCGCCGAGAACGGGAGCAGCCAGCGGTGGTCGGTGCCGACGAGCAGACGGCACAGGTGCGGGATGATCAGGCCCACGAAGGCGATCGGACCCGCGATGGCCACCGCCGCACCGCACAGGATGACGGCGCCCGCCGACGCGATGAGCCGGGTGCGCAGGACGTGCTCGCCGAGGCCCGTCGCGACGTCGTCGCCGAGCGCGAGCGAGTTCATGCCGCGTGCGCAGACGAGGGTGATCACCGCGCCGACCGCCAGGATGGGGAGGATCGTCGCGATGCGATCCCAGGTCGCGCCGCCGACCCCGCCGATCTGCCAGAACCGGAAGGTCTCGAGCAGATCGACGCGGGGGAGGAGCACCGCGCTCACGAGCGACATGAAGGCGGCCGAGGTCGCGGCACCCGCGAGCGCGAGTTTGAGCGGCGTCGCGCCGCCCCGGCCGAGCGAGCCGACCGTGTAGACGAAGACGGCAGCGCCGCCGGCGCCGATGATCGAGGCCGCGATGAAGGCGTAGGGGTCCGACATGCCGAAGAACGCGATGCCGATGACGACCGCGAGCGCGGCGCCGCCCGAGATCCCGAGGATGCCGGGGTCTGCCAGCGGGTTGCGGGTCACCGCCTGCATGGCTGCGCCCGACATCGCCAGCGCCGCGCCGACGAGGATCGCGAGCACGGTGCGGGGAACCCGGGCCACCACGGCGGCCTGTGCGACCCCGCTGGTGTCGCCGCCGAGGCCGGCGAGGATGTCGCTCAGCGCGACGTCGCGGACGCCGAACGCCACGCTCGCGACGCAGAGCATCGCCAGCACCGCGAACGACACCGCGAGCCACGCCAGTCGCACCGCTGCCGGGCGCCGCAGGGTTGCGGCATCCGGCAGCGGCGTACGCGTCTCGGTGACAGTCACCCGGCCGAGCTCCTGGCCTCGGTCAGTCAGCCGTGAGGGCGTCGTTGAGCAGCGCGAAGTACTCGTCCACGCCCCAGCCGATCGACAGCGGCGACGGGTTGGCCGAGGCGGCGAGCGGGGTCGCCTCCTCGAGGATCGCGATGCGACCCTCGGCGATCGCCGGGATCTGCGACAGGAGCGGGTCGGCCTGCAGCTGCGCGATGATCGAGCCGCTCGCGTCGCCGTAGGTGACGAACACGTCGACGTCGGCGAAGCGGTCGGCCTGCTCGGCGCTCACGGTGGTGTAGAACTGCACGCCGTCGGACTCCTCCTCGACGACGGCGGGCACCGGGAAGCCGAGGCCCTCGAGGAAGCCGGGACGCGTGTCGAGGCTCGTGTAGAAGCCGACCTGGCTGAAGTCCGACGGGTCGATGTAGGAGAAGAGCACGCGGGAGTCGGCGAGCTCGGGGTAGTTCGCGAGCGCCGCGTCGACCTCGCCGTGCAGCTCCTCGATGAGGGCGTCGCCTTCCTCCGCGAGGCCGAGCGCCTGCGAGTTGAGACGGATCATGTCCTCGTACGACGTGCCCCACGCGACCTCGGGGTACGCCACCACGGGCGCGATCTTCGAGAGGGTGTCGTACTCCTCCTGCGTGAGGCCGGAGTAGGCGGCGAGGATGACGTCGGGCTGCGTGTCGGCGACGGCCTCGAAGTCGATGCCGTCGGTCTCGTCGAAGAGGACCGGGGTCTCGGCGCCGAGCTCCTCGAGCTTGTCCTCGACCCAGGGCAGCACGCCGTCGCCGTCGTCGTCGCCCCACGTGACCTCGGCCATGCCGACGGGCACGACGCCCAGCGCGATCGGCACCTCCTGGTTCGACCACGCGACGGTCGCGACGCGCTCGGGCTTGGACTCGATGACCGTCTCGCCGTACGCGTGCTCGATCGTGACCGGGAAGCCGGCACCCGAACCTGCGGCGGCCGTGTCGTCGGTGTTGTCGGCGGTCGCGCTGGCGCATCCGGCGAGGGCGATCGCGGCGACGGCGAGCATCGCGGTGGCGGCGGCGGGGCGGTTGAGGCGCACGGAATCCTCCGAGGATGTGTTAGGTAAGGATGCCCTTAGGCGAGGGCGCAGTAAGGCCAACCTTACCCAGCCGTTTCCCAGATTGCGAATCCGTTGCGTCACGGCCCTGCACGCGAAAGCCCCCGGCTGTGCAGCCGGGGGCTTTCGAGGGAGGGATGCCTCGGGCCGAGGCATCCGTCTCAGTTCTTGCTCTGGTCCGCCTTGCGGACGAGTGCCCACGCGCCGGGGATGATCGCGGCGGCGAGCGCCGCCTTGATGAGGCCGCCCAGGATGAACGGGAGGAGGCCGACGGCGAGCAGCTCGCCGAACGAGTAGTCCAGGCCCATCACGACGTTGAGGATGAAGGCCATGTACGGGATGCCGAACAGGAACGGCACGACGCTCGCGGCGGCGAAGCCGAGGAAGGCGAGCCCGGGACGGCGGTCCCACGCGCGCTCGGCGAACCAGCCGGCGACGAACGCCGAGAAGATGAAGCCGATGACGAACCCGAAGCTCGGCTTGCCGATCGCGGCGACGGTGCCGGTGAAGCCGGCGAAGACGGGGAGTCCCGCGAGACCGACGAGCATGTAGGTCGTGAGGGCCGCCGCACCGCGCCACGCGCCGAGCGCGGCGCCGACGACGATGACACCCAGCGTCTGACCCGTGATGGGCACGGGCCACAGCGGGATCTCGACCTGGGCGAGGAGGGCGACGATGGTCGCGCCGGCGATGACCAGTCCGGCATCGAGGGCGAACGCGCGAGCGCGCGAGGACGGGCGGGCGATGACGTCGGCGAGGACGCGACGCGTGCCGGCGGAGGCGGTCGGAGCGGCGGCGATGGATGACATGGCACTCAGCCTAGGGGGAGGTCGGGGCGGGTTCTTGGACGGGATCCACGAATGATCGACCGATCCGCTGTCCGCCTTCTACGAGCCCCGGCTGCGGCGCGCGTGCCAGCCGCAGCGCGGCGACGAGGAGCGCGACGGCGACGGCAGCGGTGAGAACGGTGGTCCCGGTCACCAGGAGGAGGGCGACGGCGGCCGTTCCGGCGCCGGTCGCGAGGCCGAGCCGTCCGACCGAGCGCGTGCCCTGCGGCGACCGGATCGCCTCGATGCGGGCGAGCGGCCACGCGACCGCGGCCGTCGCGGCGAGCGCGAGCGCCAGCCATGCCGGGCGCGACAGCCACCACCACGGGCCGTCGATCGCGGGGAGCGGCAGCGTGGTGATCATCGCGGCGGCGGCCGTCAGCCCTGCCAGGCACAGCAGCACCGGCATGTGCCACAGGTAGACGGTCATCGCGCGCGGCGTGACGGCATCGATGAGCCGCGCGGAGGCGGGGCGCGCCGCCAATCGCTCCAGCGGACCGCGGAGAAGCGAGAACAGCGTCGTATGCGCGACGCCCACGAACAGCAGCGCCGTCGTCGGCGGGTTGATGTTGGCCACGAGGTCCGGTGAGTGCACACCCGCGACGAAGGAGATCGCGAGTAGGGCGACCGCCGCTCCTGCCCACAGCGTCCGCGAGCGCCGCGACAGCGCGTCCACCCGTCCGTCTGCCAGGAAGAACCCCAGCTGCTGCAGTGCGAGCCACACGAAGGCGAGGTTGATGAAGCCGTACGCGTCGACGCCGGTGCCGAGTCGGACGACGTCGACGACCACCGCGGCAGCCGCGAGGACCGCGATGGTGCGCAACGGGGCGGTCTCGTGCAGACGGAGAAGCACCGGCAGCAGCGCCTGGCAGACGAGGAAGACCCCGAGGAACCACAGCGGCTGCGCGAAGCGGAATCCCGCGAGCGCGACGAGATCCGCCGGTGTGCCCGCGGAGGCGAGCAGGGCGAGCAGCGCACCGACCGTGGCGATCGTCACCAGCGCGGGCAGGAGCAGGCGGTGGATCCGCCCGGCCACGAAGTCGACGCCGTCCCGGCCGCGCCGCCGCGCCCGGCGGAGGGCGGTCGCGCCGGAGAACCCGCCGATCACGAAGAACAGCGGCATGACCTGCAGCACCCAGCTGAGGGGGACGATCCACCAGGTCCCGTCGCTCGCGTTGACGAAGGACGGTCCGGCGTCGGTCACGGCGACCCCGACCATCATCGCGTGGAGGACGACCACCCCCGCGATGCAGGCGGCGCGGACGAGGTCGATGGCACGATCTCTGCCCGGCGTGTCGATGGGGGACGGAACCGCGGCGGGTGTGCGGACGATGGTCATGAGGCCCTCCTCGGGGTGCGTCCCGGGAAGGCTAAGGAGGCGGTGTGCGCGGTCGCATCGCTCCACGGTGCCGTCGTGGCGTCACCCCGTGGAGGGATCAGAGGGTGGGCTCGACCAGCCCCGCGTCGTAGGCGAAGATCACGGCCTGGACGCGATCGCGGACGCCGAGCTTCGCCAGCACCTTGCCGACGTGCGTCTTCACGGTCTGCTCCGAGATGAACAGCTCCGCGGCGATCTCGGCGTTGGAGCGCCCACGGCCGATGAGGGTGAGCACCTCGCGCTCGCGCTCGGTGAGCTCGCGCAGAGCCGCGCCGGCGCGCCCGGCACGGGGCCGGCGAGCAGCGAAGTGCTCGATCATGCGCCGGGTCACGCTCGGTGCGAGCAGCGCGTCCCCCGCGGCGACGACGCGCACGGCGTGCACGAGGTCCTCCGGGAGGGCATCCTTCAGGAGGAAACCGCTCGCACCCGCCTCGAGGGCGTCGTACACGTAGTCGTCGATGTCGAACGTGGTCAGCATCAGGATCCGCGGGACGTGGGCGGCGGGGTAGTCCGGACCCAGGATCCGTCGCGTCGCGGCGATGCCGTCGAGTTCGGGCATCCGCACGTCCATCAGCACGACATCGGGGTCGAGACGCGCCGACAGCGTCACCGCCTCCCTCCCGTCTGCGGCCTGACCGACGACGCGGATGTCGTCCTGCGCGTCGAGGAGGGCGGCGAATCCCGCCCGCACCATGGCCTGGTCATCCGCGATGAGAACACTGATGGTCACGCTGCGCCTCCTGGCGTCGGGTCGGGCGGGAGCGGGGCGAGGGGGAGCGCGGCGCGCACGGTCCACCCGCCGTCGGCGTCGGCGCTCGCGCTCACGGTGCCGCCGACGAGCGTCGCGCGCTCGCGCATGCCGAGGAGGCCGTGTCCTCGCGGGGTGGAGGCGTCGGGGCTCGGGGCCTCGCTCGACGGGGCGTTGCGGACCCGGAGGCGCAGGGTGGCGGCATCCGCCTCCACCGTCAGCTCGATCGGTGCCTGCGGGGCATGCCGCACCGCGTTGCTCAGCGCCTCCTGCACGATGCGGAAGGCGGCGATGTCCACTGCGCCCGGCACCGACTCCGGTACCGGGGTGAGCGCGGCCTCGATCTCGGCGCCGGCGCGTCGCAGCGCCTGCACGAGATCCGGGATGTCGCGCAGCCCCTGCTGCGGCGCGAGGTCGGCCTGCTGATCCTCGGTGCGGAGCACCCCCAGGAGCCGCCGCATCTCGGTGAGCCCTTCGCGCGCCGTCCGGGCGATCTCGTCGAACTCCTGCACCGCTTCGCCCGGCAGCCCCGGTACGCGGTACCGGGCCGTCGACGCCTGCACCTGGATGAGCGACATGCCGTGCGCGACGACGTCGTGCAGCTCGCGGGCGATGCGCGTGCGCTCCTCGACGAGGACGCGCCGCGACTGCTCGAGGGCGGTCAGCTCGCGCTCCCGGGTGAGCTCGGCGCCCACGCGCAGACGGCTGGCCGCGAGCACAGCGACCAGCAGGGCGGCGCCCGACACCGACGTGACGATGACGAGATTCACGATCCCCGCCACCACCGGCACCCTTGCCGCCAGCGCGATGACGACCGCGAGGGTGCCCCCGATGCCGAGGAGCCAGGCGACCAGAGCGACCCGCCAGCCGTGCAGGATCGCGAGCACGCCGACGACGAGGATGAAGGCGAGCATCGCCGGCACGGACCACGGCCACGGCCATGTCGTCGCGGGCTCGCCGACGGGCAGGGGCAGGGCGACGGCCGCCACGGTGGACATCGCGATCGACCAGCGCGGAAACCGCACGGCCAGGAGCGGGGCGGAGCACAGCATCGCCCCGAAAAGGAAGGCGAGGGGCGCCGGCTGGAGGTACAGCGCGCTGTGTACGGGCACGAGCACGGAGAACAGCGCGACCGCCGCGAGTGCCAGTGCGCCGAAGGCGATCGCCTCGGTGCTCGGCCTGCGCCGCATCCGGGACCCGGATGTCACGAGGGAGGAGGTGTCGCGCACGATGTCATCCTGTCAGTCGTCGACGTTCACGCGGATGCCGCGACCCGACGTGCGCGCACCGTGAGCAGCCGGTCCACGAGCAGCCCGATGCCCACGGCGAGCACGACGCCGAGCGTCGCGCTCAGCAGCGGCTGATCCTTCAGCCAGGCCCCGGCGAGCAGCCCGATGGTGATGCTGTAGGCGGCCCAGCACAGTCCCGCCGCCGCGCTGAGCAGCGCGAACCGCCGCCACGGGTAGGCGAGCGCGCCGGCGGAGAGGTTGACGGCCACGCGTCCCACCGGAATGAAGCGCGCGCCGAGGATGAGCCCGGCGCCCCGGCGGTCGAGCGCGGCGCCCGCCCAGGCGAGCGCTGCGGCGACGCGGGGCCGCCGCATCCACGCGAACCTCGCGCTGCCCGTGCGCCGCCCGATGGCGAACGCGATGTTGTCGCCGACCGCTGCTCCCGCGGCAGCGACGAGACCCAGCACGACCAGATCAGGACGGCCGGTGGATGCTGCCACCGCCGCCGACGCGACCAGCACCGTCTCGCTCGGCACGGGCGGGAAGAACCCGTCGATCACCGCGACGGCGAACATCGCCAGGTACAGCCACGGGGAGGCGACGGCCTGCAGCACGAGGTCGGAGATGACATCCACTCGGGCACGGTATGCGCGCGGTGTCGCCCGGGGCATCCCTCTGCGGTATCGACCGGGTCCCTCTGCGGAGGTATTCCGGCGAACGCCGACGCAGGCGGCCCCGTATACTGGGAGGCTGGCCGTTCGGCCACCTCCCCATCTCCATCGACGGATCGGACTTCCGCTGTGCTCGCCGTGCACGACCTCGAGATCCGCGTGGGCGCCCGCGTGCTCATGTCGGACGTCTCCTTCCGCGTCTCCGACGGCGACAAGATCGGTCTCGTCGGCCGCAACGGCGCCGGCAAGACGACGCTGACCAAGGTCCTCGCGGGCGATCTCATCCCCGCGGACGGCAAGGTCGAGCGCTCGGGCGAACTGGGCTACCTGCCTCAGGATCCTCGCTCGGGCGACCCCGAGATGCTGGCCCGCACGCGCATCCTCGATGCCCGCGGCCTCGGCTCGCTCGCGATCGGCATGCACGAGGCATCCCTCGCGATGGGCGACGACGACGAGACGGTCGCCGCGAAGGCGATGCGCAAGTACGCGAACCTCACCGAGCGCTTCGAGGCGCTCGGCGGCTACGCGGCCGAGGCCGAGGCGGCGTCCATCGCCCACAACCTCTCGCTGCCGGACCGCATCCTCGACCAGCCGCTCAAGACCCTGTCGGGTGGTCAGCGCCGCCGGATCGAGCTCGCGCGCATCCTGTTCTCGGACGCGCAGACGATGATCCTCGACGAGCCGACGAACCACCTCGACGCCGACAGCGTCGTGTGGCTGCGCGAGTTCCTCAAGGGCTACAAGGGCGGGCTCATCGTGATCTCGCACGATGTCGAGCTCGTCGGCGAGACGGTCAACCGCGTCTTCTACCTCGACGCGAACCGCCAGGTCATCGACGTCTACAACATGAACTGGAAGAACTACCTGCGCCAGCGGGTGGCCGACGAGGAGCGCCGCAAGAAGGAGCGCGCCAACGTCGAGAAGAAGGCCACCGTCCTGCAGCAGCAGGCGGCCCGGTTCGGCGCCAAGGCATCGAAGGCCGCCGCGGCCCACCAGATGGTGGCGCGCGCCGAGAAGATGCTCGCGGGCCTCGACGAAGTGCGCCAGGAGGAGCGCGTCGCGAAGCTGCGGTTCCCGAAGCCGGCGCCCTGCGGCAAGACGCCGCTCATGGCCTCGGGTCTCTCCAAGTCCTATGGCTCGCTCGAGATCTTCACCGACGTCGACCTCGCGATCGACCGCGGCTCGAAGGTCGTCATCCTCGGCCTCAACGGTGCCGGAAAGACGACGCTGCTGCGCATCCTCGCCGGGGTCGACCAGCCCGACACCGGGCAGCTCGAGCCCGGCCACGGCCTCAAGATCGGCTACTACGCCCAGGAGCACGAGAACCTCGACGTGTCGCGTTCGGTGCTCGAGAACATGATGTCGGCAGCGCCCGACATCACCGCTACCGACGCCCGCAAGGTGCTCGGCTCGTTCCTGTTCACCGGCGACGACGTGCTGAAGCCCGCCGGCGTGCTGTCCGGCGGCGAGAAGACGCGCCTGTCGCTGGCGACCCTCGTCGTGTCGTCGGCGAACATGCTGCTGCTCGACGAGCCCACGAACAACCTCGACCCCGCGTCGCGCGAGGAGATCCTCGGCGCGCTCGCCCACTACGAGGGTGCGGTCGTGCTCGTGTCCCACGACGAGGGTGCGGTCGAGGCGCTCAACCCCGAGCGGGTGCTCATCCTCCCCGACGGCGTCGAAGACATCTGGGGCCGCGACTACGCGGACCTGGTCACCCTCGCGTAGCCCGACAGCGAGCAGTCGGGCTCAGCGGCCGGCTGCGTCGAGCAGCGCGTCCTCGTCTTCGGCGTCGCGGTCGCGGCGACGGCGCGGTGCCGGCGGCGCGGGAGCCGAGGCATCCGTTCCGCCTTCCTCCGACGCGGCGTCCTCCGCATCCTCGCGACGGTGCCGGCGCTCGGTGCGGATGACGTAGCCGATGAAGACGAAGCCCATCACCGCGAACAGGATCCACTGGATCGCGTACGAGAGGTGAGGCCCGGGGTCGTCCGACGGGGGCTCGAGGGCGCTGGGCGCGGTCGCCGGTGCCGGGTCCTCCGACACCATGACGCCGTAGGCGCTCTGCTCGAGGGCCTCGCCGGCGGCGGGCGAGATCGTGTCGGCGACGAGGCGGAGGTTGATCGTCGGGACCTGTCCCTCGGGCGCCGAGCGACCCGACGACGGCAGGGCCTCGCCCGGACGCAGACGAACGATCACGGTCGCCTCGCCGGACGGGGGAGCGGGGATCGCGTCGGGGACGGGCTGGTCCTGGCCCGGCGGCACCCACCCGCGGTCGACCAGCAGCACGCGGCCGTCGTCGAGGCGGAAGGGCACGAGCACCTCGAAGGCCGAGGTTCCGCCGTGCGGGCGGTTGCGCACCAGAAGCTGTTCGTCGGTCAGGTACGTGCCGGTCAGGGTCACCGGGTGCCATTCGTCACCGGGCGAGAAATCGCCGTCGG
Source organism: Microbacterium sp. NPDC058062 (assembly GCF_042885375.1). NCBI lineage: Bacteria > Bacillati > Actinomycetota > Actinomycetes > Micrococcales > Microbacteriaceae > Microbacterium > Microbacterium sp. NPDC058062. The sequence continues at coordinate 788,837 of NZ_JBHVSC010000001.1, read as the reverse complement.
CGGGGAGGAGCTCGGTCAGCGGCACCGGGACGGCGTCGTAGTTCTCGGCGACGAGCGCGAGCTGTCCGGAGCGCTCCTGGTTGCGCGTGAACTGCCAGTTCGACAGGAAGGCGCACGCGATCGCGAACACCACAGCGAGGGCGATGTAGATCGCCCAGCGGCCCGCGCGGGGGAGGTTCTGCATGCTCACGGAGCGGGGGCTCATCGGGCGGCCTCCGTCGGGGCGAGCGGGGCGACTGTCACCGGGAAGTCGCGTGCGGTGAGGAACTCGCGGAGGTATCCCACGTGCTCGTCGCACGCCACCCAGGTCTTGCGGCGGTCCTCGGCGTGGATGCGCGGATTGCGCCAGTCGATGCGCCAGAGCGCGGCGGCGCGGCACCCTGCGCGCGAGCAGACCGCGTCGGCGACCTGGTCGGGTCCGGCGTCGCTCATGCGGTCGGGTCCGCCTCGTCGGTGGGCTTCTCGTCCGTGCGCTTGTCATCCGCCGGGATCGCCCGGGTCTCCTCGACGCGGATCACCGGGGTTCCGGTTGCAGCGGTCGTGGGTGCGGCGGGAAGCGCGGGCTCGGGATCCTCGCGGCGGTTGCGCCGTGCCTCCTGGCCGACGTTCGCGGAGACGACGGCGATGTACGGCAGGAAGATCGCCGCGGCGCCGAAGACCCACGTGTACCAGCCGTAGGGCGTGATGACCACCATGAGGATGAAGCACGCGACGCGGATGCCCATCGTGATCAGGTAGCGGGTCGAGCGCGCGTCGACGTCGTCGCGCGGGGAACGCGGCAGGGATGTCGCCGACGGGGCGTGGCTCGAACTCTTCACGGTACTTCCAGGGTACGCCGGTTGCACCGCGTGATCGCCCCGGGAACGGGTCCCGGGGCGAGCGGATTCAGGAGTACGTGCCGTACTGCTGGTACACCGACGCGAAGAACGCGAAGAACGCGATCGCGGCGATGATGCCGATGATCGTGAGGCCCAGGCCGACCCAGCCGACGATTGTGCCGGCCAGCGCCATACCGCGCCCCTGCTCGCCGCTCGTCTTGAGCTGGTTGAGCGACATGTGGCCCGTGATGACACCCACGATCGAGCCGATGAACGGGAGGATCACGAAGCTCGAGATCGACGCGATGAGCGACACGATCGCGAGGGTGTTGGTCTTGGCCGGGGCGCCGTAGCCGTAGCCGGGGGCAGCGCCGTACGCGGGAGCGGAGCCGTAGGCGGGCGCCGCGCCATACGCGGGAGCGCTGCCGTACGCAGGAGCGGCGGGCGCGCCGTAGGCGGGCGGGGGATACGCCCCCTGAGCGGGCGGCGGGTAGGCGCCCGGAGCGGGCTGGGCGGGCTGATCCGCCGCCGGAGCGGGCGGAACCGGCGGGTACGAGCCCGGCTCCGGTGCGGGGTTCTGCGGGGTGTTGTCGCTCACGGGGCGGCCTTTCTTCGATGTCTGGGACCAGAGTCCCAGCGCCGCGGCGGGGGTGTCAAACACGCCGGCCGATCGGGGCGCCGCCGGTAGGCTGGTGCGGATCCGCCACAACCCCCGGGAGTGCCACCATGTCCACCGATCGCGTCGTCCTCGTCACCGGCGGAAACCGCGGCATCGGCCGCGCCATCGCGGAGCGCTTCGTCGCCGAGGGCTACAAGGTCGCCGTCACCGCGCGCTCCGGTGAGGGTCCCGAGGGCACCCTCACCGTGCGGGCGGATGTGACGGATGCCGCAGCCGTCGACGCCGCCTTCACCGAGGTCGAGAACACGCTGGGCCCGGTCGAGATCGTGGTCGCGAACGCCGGCATCACGAAGGACACCCTCCTGCTGCGCATGACCGAGGACGACTTCGACAGCGTCGTCTCGACCAACCTCGGCGGCGCCTTCCGCGTCGTCAAGCGCGCCTCCAAGGGGATGCTGCGCGCCCGCTGGGGCCGCGTCGTGCTGATCTCGAGCGTCGTCGGGCTGTACGGCTCGGCCGGTCAGATCAACTACGCCGCCTCGAAGAGCGCCCTCGTCGGGTTCGCGCGCTCGCTCACCCGCGAGCTCGGCGCTCGCGGGATCACGGCGAACGTCGTGGCTCCCGGATTCATCGAGACCGACATGACGGCCGAGCTCTCGGACGACACGCAGGCCGAGTACAAGAAGAACATCCCCGCCGGGCGCTTCGCGTCGGCCGACGAGGTGGCCGGCGTCGTGACGTGGATCGCCTCGGACGACGCGGCCTACATCTCCGGCGCCGTGATCCCGGTCGACGGCGGCCTCGGCATGGGGCACTGACCGCCGCACCGCGCGTGACGTCGGCGTTCTCAGCCGATCGCCTGCAGGATCGCCTCGGCGACGGCGCCCGGCCGTGAGAACTGCGGCCAGTGGCCCGTCGGGTCTCCGGGGGAGCCGAGCTCGATGATGTCGAGGTGCTCGAGGGCGGCGAGCTCGGTCGCCCAGGGCGGTGCCGCCGCGATGATCTCGCGGATCTGCGCCTCCGGCACGGTGCCGGTGATCATCGTCGCCGGAACGGCGCGCCGTCGCTCATCGGTGAGCCGGATCGGATCGGTGGGCACCCGCTCGGGCACCGACTTCGCGCGCGCCGCCGCCTCCGCCCGCGTCTGCGGGTCGAGGTCGGCGATGTCGAGCTCGTCGAAGAAGTCCCAGCCGGGGAACGGGATGACCCCGTCGACGACCGGGAACTCGGAGATGGAGCCGCCGTCGCCGGGCGGGAAGGTGTCGAGGAAGACGACCCGGGCGACGCGGTCGGGCCGCGCATCGACGGCGCCGTAAGCGACGTTGCCTCCGCCCGAATGACCGACGAGGACGACGGGACCGTCGAGGCGATCGATCTGCGCGACCGTCGCCGCGATCCAGTCGGCGATGCCGATGCCCGCGGACTCCGTTCCGGAGGCGCCGACCCCCGGCATGGTGAGCGCGTGCGTGCGGTGGCCGGCGGCTTCGAGCGCGGGGTCGACGTCGCCCCACGACGACGCGTCGAGCCACAGCCCGGGGACGAGGATGATGTGCATGCTTCGACGCTACCGACGGCGCCCGACATCGGAACAGCCCCGCACGCGGCCGTGCGGTGCGACTAAGGCAGCAGCGGGATGACCTCGGCGAGGTCGACCGGACCGACGACCAGGTCGGCGCGTTCGCGCACCGCGGGCTTCGCGTTGAAGGCGACGCCGAGACCGGCGACGGCCATCATCTCGAGGTCGTTGGCGCCGTCGCCGATCGCGAGGGTGCGGGTGAGTGGCACGCCGCGCTCGTCGGCCCATTCGCGGAGGGCGGCGGCCTTGCCCGCAGCATCCACGATCCCGCCGTCCACGGTGCCGCTCAGCACGCCGTCCCGCGTCGCGAGCCGGTTGGCGCGCCACACGTCCACCCCGAGGCCGGGGGCGACGGTGTCGAGGATCTCGTGGAATCCGCCCGACACCACGCCCACGGCGCCGCCGCGCTGGTGCACGGCCGCGATCAGCTCGCGGACGCCCGGCGTGGGCTCGATGCGCGCCAGCACACGCGCGAACGCCGCGACCGGCACCCCTTCGAGGGCCTCGACGCGGGAGCGCAGGCTGGTCGCGAAATCGACCTCGCCGCGCATCGCGGCCTCCGTCGCCGCCGCGACCTCGGCGCCGCGTCCGGCCTCGTCGGCGATCAGCTCGATGACCTCGTTGCGGATGAGCGTGGAGTCGGCGTCGAGCACGACGAGGAAGCGGGCGGGCGCGGCAGGCATGCTCCCACGCTAGCCGGACCGGATGCCGCTTCCCGCCGTGTGTCAGCGCTCGACGCGGAACCCCTTGCCGACGACGGTGATGCCGCTGTCGGTGATCGTGAAGCCGCGCGCGAGATCCTTGTCGCGGTCGACGCCGACCGTGGCGCCGTCCTCGAGCACCACGTTCTTGTCGAGGATCGCGCGGTGCACGCGCGCGCCCGCACCGACGTGGACGTGGTCGAACAGCACCGAGTCGGTGATCGTCGACCCGCCGCCGGCGAGCGTCCACGGACCCACCACGCTGCGCTCGAGGTGCGTGCCCGACAGCACCGACCCGAGCGACACGATCGAGTCGATCGCGTTGCCGATGCGGCCGACGGAATCGCGCACGAACTTCGCGGGCGGGGAGTTGACCGCCTGCGAGTGGATCGGCCAGTCCATGTTGTACAGGTTGAACACCGGCAGCGTCGAGATGAGATCGCGGTGCGCGTCGAAGAACGAGTCGATGGTTCCCACATCGCGCCAGTAGTAGCGGTCGCGGTCGGTCGAACCCGGCACGTCGTTGCGGTTCATGTCGTAGACGCCGGCCTCGCCGCGGTCCACGAAGTAGGGGATGATGTCGCCGCCCATGTCGTGGTTCGACGTCGGCAGCTCCCCGTCGGACTCGACGGCCTCGATGAGCGCGTCGGTGTCGAAGATGTAGTTGCCCATCGAGGCGAGCACCTGGTTGGGTGCATCGGCCAGGCCCACCGCGTTCTGCGGCTTCTCGAGGAACTCGCGGATGCGCACCGGGTCCTCGGGGTCGACGTCGATCACACCGAACTGATTCGCTAGCGAGATCGGCTGACGGATGCCGGCGACCGTGGCGCGCGCACCTGATTCGATGTGGGCGGCGAGCATCTGCCGGAAGTCCATGCGGTAGACGTGATCGGCGCCGATCACGACGACGATGTCGGGCTGCTCGTCGTTGATGAGGTTGAGGCTCTGCAGGATGGCGTCCGCCGATCCCGAGAACCAGCGCTTGCCCAGGCGCTGCTGCGCGGGCACCGAGGTGACGTAGGAGTCCAGGAGCGCGGACATCCGCCACGTCTGCGAGATGTGACGGTCGAGGCTGTGGGACTTGTACTGCGTCAGCACCACGATCTGCCTCAGGCCCGAGTTGATCAGGTTCGAGATCGCGAAGTCGATGAGCCGGTACTGGCCTCCGAACGGGACGGCGGGCTTTGCGCGATCCGCGGTCAACGGCATCAGCCGCTTCCCTTCGCCGCCGGCGAGGATGATTCCGAAGACCTTGGGGGCTGCTGGCATGGCACCACCCTAGGGCCGGTGGGAGATTACGGGTACCCGCTACACGCGGACGTTTCCGTGTATTAGGTTTCGTGCCATGCGCGTCGACATCGTGACCAAGGAGTACCCGCCCGAGATCTACGGGGGCGCCGGTGTCCACGTGACCGAACTGGTGAAGGCGCTCCGCTCGAGCATCGACGTGCGGGTGCGCGCGTTCGGCGCGGAGCGCGACGAGGAAGGCACCACGTCCTACGGCGTGCCGGCCGAGCTGTCTGCCGCCAACGCCGCGGTGCAGACGCTCGGCACGGATCTCGAGATCGTGACGGATGTCGCGGGCGCCGACGTTGTGCACAGTCACACCTGGTACGCGAACTTCGCCGGGCACCTCGCATCTCTGCTGCACGGCATCCCGCACATCGTGACCGCCCACAGCCTCGAGCCGCTGCGCCCGTGGAAGGCCGAGCAGCTCGGCGGCGGGTACGCCGTCTCGAGCTGGATCGAGAAGTCGGCGTACGAGAGCGCCGCGGCCATCGTCGCGGTGAGCAACGGCATGCGCGAAGACATCCTGCGCAGCTACCCGGCACTCGACCCCGAGCGCGTGCGCGTGATCTACAACGGCATCGACGTCGAGGCGTGGCACCCCGTCGAGGACCCTGCTCTGCTCGCGGAGCTCGGGATCGACCCGGCGAAGCCGTCCGTCGTCTTCGTCGGCCGCATCACGCGGCAGAAGGGCCTGCCGTACTTCCTCCGCGCCGCCGAGCGCCTCCCCGCCGACGTGCAGGTGATCCTGGCCGCCGGCGCCCCCGACACCCCGCAGATCATGGCCGAGGTCGAAGGTCTCGTCCGCGGGCTGCAGGAGACCCGCGAGGGTGTGGTGTGGCTGGATCGGATGCTGTCGCGCCACGAGCTGTGCACGATCCTGAGCGCGGCGACCACCTTCGTCTGCCCGTCGGTCTACGAGCCGCTCGGCATCGTGAACCTCGAGGCGATGGCCTGCGGCGCCGCCGTCGTCGGGACGGCCACCGGCGGCATCCCGGAGGTCGTCGTCGACGGTGTCACGGGTCGCCTCGTGCCCATCGAGCAGGTGCAGGACGGCACGGGCACCCCGACCGACCCGGAGCAGTACGTGGCGGATCTCGCGCGCGTGCTCACCGAGGTCGTGAGCGACCCGGAGCGTGCGCGCGAGTACGGCGCCGCCGGACGCACGCGCGCGACCGAGGACTTCAGCTGGCAGCGCATCGCCGACCAGACGGCCGCCCTGTACGCGGAGGTGGTCTCCGGCGGCCGATAGGCTGTCAGCATGCCCCAGGTGCTCGAGTTCTCCGACGTCGTCGTCCGCCGAAACGCCCGGAACATCGTCGACCACCTGAACTGGACGATCAACGACGACGAGCGCTGGGTGGTCCTCGGACCCAACGGCGCCGGCAAGACCACCGTGCTCCAGATGGCCGACACGCTGCTGCACCCCACCTCGGGCGTCGTCACCATCCTCGGCGAGCGTCTCGGCCGCACCGACGTCTTCGAACTGCGGCCCCGGATCGGGTTCGCCTCGTCCGCGATGGCGCGTCGCGTGCCGCCGGAGGAGACCGTGCTCAACGTCGTCCTGACGGCGGCGTACTCGGTGCTCGGCCGCTGGCGCGAGGACTACGAGGACATCGACGAGCGCCGTGCGCTGCGCGTGCTGGCGGAGTGGAAGCTCGACCACCTCGCCGACCGCACCTTCGGCACCCTCAGCGACGGCGAGCAGAAGCGCGTGCAGATCGCCCGTGCCGTCATGACCGACCCCGAGCTGCTGCTCCTCGACGAGCCGACCGCCAGCCTCGACCTGGGCGCGCGCGAAGAGCTGCTGATCCTGCTCGGCGGCTACGCACAGGCGCCCACGACGCCGGCGATGATCATGGTCACGCACCACGTCGAGGAGATCCCCATCGGATTCACCCACGTGCTGCTGCTGCGCGACGGCCAGGCCGTGGCATCCGGTCCGATCCGCGAGACCCTCACCGCCGAGGCGCTCACCGACACGTTCGGCGTGCCGATCAGCCTCAGCGAGGAGGGCGGCCGCTACGCGGCACGCGCCGCGCACTGAGCCCCGAGAACGGCCGGTTCGGCGTCCGCGCCGGAGACTGGTAGAATCTCTTTGGTGCATTCGCACCCCAGACTTTGACCGCCCTGGCAAAATCCAGGGCACCATCCTCAAAGGACCATCATGAAGACTGACCTCCACCCGGACTACCAGGCCGTCGTGTTCCGTGACCTCGGCTCGGGCGAGACGTTCCTCACCCGCTCGACGGTGACCAGCGACAAGACGATCGAGCTCGACGGCGTCGAGTACCCCGTCATCGACGTCGAGATCTCGTCGGCCTCGCACCCGTTCTACACGGGCAAGCAGCGCATCATGGACTCGGCCGGTCGTGTCGAGAAGTTCAACCAGCGCTTCAAGAACTTCGGCGGCTCCAAGTAAGCAGTCACCCGGAAGACCCCGCTTCGGCGGGGTCTTCCGCGTTTGCGGGACGTGCGGGCGACGCCGGTCAGCGGATCGGCCAGCGACCGTCCAGTCGGTCGTCGGGATCGATCCTGCCGATGCGGATGAAGTACTCGGTCAGGCTCTCCGCCTGGGCCCGGGCCCAGCCGATCTGGCGCGTGTGCAGCTCGTGCACCGTGTCGGGCAGCCACGGCGCGAACCGCTCGGCGAGCGCCTGCGCGACGCGGCCGGCAGCGACCGCGTCGGCCGATGCCTCGTGCGCGGCATCCAGTCTCACTGCGTAGTGCGCCGCGACGACCTCCAGCGTGCGCTTGCCCTTGCGCCACCGGTCGTACGCCTTGTCGACCACGAGGGGATCGATCACGGGAGACGGGTCCTCGATCGGCGCGATGCCGTGACGCAGCGACTCGTACTTGAGCAGCGAGAAGTCGAACGGCGCGTTGTACGCGACGACGGGGATGCCGGCATCGAGGAGGGCTCGGACGGCCGTGACCAGCTCCGCGATCACCTCGGCGGCCGGTCGGCCGTTCGCGCGGGCGTGCTCCGTGGAGATGCCGTGGATCGCGCTCGCGCCCTCGGGGATTTCGACGCCGGGATCGGCCAGCCAGTCGCGGGCGCGGACGACGCGGCCCGAGGCGTCCAGCAGGCCCACGTGGGCCGTCACGATGCGATCGCCGGTGACGTCGATGCCGGTGGTCTCGAGATCGAACACCCCGACCATGCGCACCCAGTCCGGCACATCCCACAGCGGCAGCTGTTCGGGATGTGCGCGGCTCATGCCGTTCACGGTATGCGTCGCCTCCGACATCCCCGGGCAGGCGCTCCGCGCACAGCCGGGACCCGGGGGAGTCCTCGTAGACTCGACGGGTGACAGCGCCCAACCCGTACGCCCCGCTCCTCGACGTGATCCCGGTCGAGCGGCGCGAGGCCGCCGTGCTCGGCGGCACGACGGCGTTCTGGGTCTACGGTCCCGCCGACGCCGAGGTGACGATCGTCGCGGTGCACGGCTTCCGCGGCGAGCACCACGGTCTCGAGCCCGTCGTCGCGCACCTGCCGAGCGTGCGCGTGATCTCGCCCGACCTTCCCGGCTTCGGCGAGACGGCGCCTGTCCCCGGCCGCACCCACGACCTCGACCTCTACGCCGAGTGGCTCCGCGAGTTCGCTGCGGTCGTCGCCCCGGGGGCCGTGATCCTCGGGCACTCGTTCGGCTCGATCGTCGTCGCGGCGGCTGTCGCCGGAGGCCTCGAGACGCCGCGGGTGATCCTCGTCAACCCGATCGGCGCCCCGGCACTGGAGGGCCCGCGAGGCATCCTCACGAGGCTGGCGGTCTTCTACTACTGGGCAGGCGCGAAGCTGCCGAAGCGGCTCGGCGAGGCCCTCCTGCGCAACGGGCTCATCGTGCGGGTGATGAGCGTCTCGATGGCGAAGACCAAGGACTCCGGCATCCGTCGATTCGTGCACGATCAGCACGACACGTACTTCTCACGCTTCGCCGACCGCGACGTGCTGCACGACGCCTTCGTGGCGTCCGTGTCGAACGACGTGCGCGCGTTCGCACCGCGCATCGCCCAGCCCACGCTGCTGGTCGCCGCGGTGAGGGACGACATCACGCCCATCGAAGCCGAGCGCAAGCTCGTGAAGATGTTCCCGGACGCGGAACTGGTGGAGATCCCCGACGTCGGGCACCTCATCCACTACGAGACGCCGGCGGCGGCCGCCGACGCGATCACGCGGTTTCTCGCGCCTTCCGACGCCGGTACGCGTTGACGTTCATGCGGTTGCCGCAGTTGCCGGTGTCGCAGTAGCGCTTGGACCCGTTCTTCGAATAGTCGATGTAGACGGAGTCGCAGTCGTCGGCGTCGCAGATGCGGATGCGCCCGTACTCGTCGGAGCGGATCACGTCCACGAACGCCATGGCGGCCTCGACCATCATGCGCGTCGCGAGAGGTGACTCGTCGGACGTCGCGTGGATGTGCCAGTCGTAGTCGTCGTGGATGACGAGGCGGGGGAGAGCCTCGCCGTCCGCGAGCATCGTGTTCACGAGCGGCACAGCACCGCCACGGTCCACCTCCCAGAGCTGCCGGAGCCGCGCGCGCACCGTTCGCACGGCGTCGAGGGTCTCGGCATCGCGATGGATCGTCCCCGTGTAGGGCTGCCGCACGAGGAACGCGTCGAGGTCGTCGAGCGTCTGCAGGGTGTCTTCGTCGTCGAAGCCGGGGAGTGTGTTGACGAGGTCGACGACCATCATCAGCGTCCTCCGTGTGTCATGAATGAAAACCACGTTGACTCCTGACATACCGTTCCGCTACTGTCACCAGTGTAAGCAGTCTTCACCCCTGACAGCCGGATGCCGCCCATGACCGTCTCGACCGCGTCCCTTCCCGTCATCGCCCCGAGCGCGGCCTTCCGCGCGAACGCGCGAATGCGCACCAGCGGGCTCGTCATGGGCGTCGCCTCGGCACTCGCGTTCTCGTCGAGCGGTCCCTTCGTGAAGCCCCTGCTCGAGGCCGGCTGGTCGCTCGGAGCGGCGCTGCTGGTTCGCATGGGAGTCGCGGGCCTCGTGCTCTCGCCGGCGCTGTTCCTGGCGATCATGCGGCAGCGCGGCTTCCTCCGGCGGCACTGGCGGCTCATCGTCGGCTTCGGCTTGATGCCGGTGCTGGGCTGTCAGCTCTTCTTCTTCTCGGCGATGCAGCGCATGCCGGTGGCCGTGGCGCTGCTGATCCAGTACCTCGCGCCGGTCATGCTCGTCGTCGCGGTGTGGGTGCGCACGCGCAAAGCGCCGTCGGCGCTCGTGCTGTGGGGCTCGGCGGTCGCGATGGTCGGTCTGGTGCTCGTCGTCGACATCTCGGGCGCCTCGTTCGACCTGATCGGGACGCTCCTGGCCCTCGCCGCCGCGGTGTGCGTGTGCGCGTACTTCGTGATCTCGGAGCGGGCCGGTGACGACCTGCCGCCGCTCGCGCTGGCCGCCAGCGGCCTGCTGACCGGTGCGATCGTCATGGGCGTGCTGTGCCTCACCGGCATCATGCCCTTCCAGGCGCCGGCCGTCGATGTGGTGCTCGCAGGCGTGGCGGTGCCGTGGTGGATGCCGCTGTTCTGGGTGGCCGCGATCGCGACGACGTTGGGCTACGCGCTGGGCGTGATGGCGGTCCCGCGCATCGGCTCGCGGGTCGCCTCGTTCGTCGGGCTCTCGGAGGTGCTGTTCGCCCTCATGTTCGCGTGGATCTTCCTCGCCGAGGTGCCCGCACCCGTCCAGTTCGTCGGAGGGTCGCTGATCCTCGTCGGCGTGGTCCTCGTGCGCGCAGACGCGTCGTCGACCGGGAACCCGAAGGGCGCCGCGGCTACGACTCCCGTCGTGCCAGCTCCATGAGCGGCGTCACGCGATGGGCGATGACCTCGCCCATCACGAGCGACGTCTCGGTGCGCTCGACACCCTCGATCGCGAGGATGCGGGCGTCGGTGTCGAAGAGGTGCTGGGTGTCGCGGCACGCGACCCGCACCAGCAGATCCACCTGACCGGACAACCCGTGCGCCTGCACGACCTCCGGGACGCGGGCGAGTTCGACGGCGATGCGGGGCAGGTCGGCCTGACGCACGATGACGCTGATGAACGCCTCGATCGGGAACCCGAGCGAGGCGGATGAGATGGCTCGCTCGTACGACAGGAAGACGCCCGCCTTCTCCAGGCGCGACATGCGCGCCTGGACGGTGTTGCGAGAGAGGCCGAGTCGTTCGGCGAGTGCGACGACGGTCGCGCGCGGGTCGGCGGAGAGCGCTGCCAGCAGCTCCAGGTCGACGTGATCGAGGGCACTCATAGTGCGAAACGTTAGCACGCCTTTTGTGGGCGTGAGTTGTCAACATGCTCAAGAAGTCCTCGAATGCTTGAGCGAGGTGCGATGCGGACGTACCGTTGAAGCAGCCGGCGAAGTGGCCGGCGCACGCGAAGCGGCTCCTCACGAGGGGGCCCGCAACGAGGAGTGATGACGATGACGCACACCCTGACACCCACAGCGGATCTCGCCACCGACATCGAGGATGTCGCGCGACTGCTGACCCCCGACGGCGAGCGCATCGCCGACCCCGAGCTCGATCGCTGGGTGGCCGACGTCGACGCCGCGACACTGCGCGGCCTGTACCGCGACATGGTTCTCCTGCGGCGCATCGACACCGAGGGCGTCGCTCTGCAGCGGCAGGGCCAGCTGGGCCTGTGGCCGCCGTGCCAGGGCCAGGAGGCGACCCAGATCGGCACCGCCCGCGCCCTCCGCGCCGATGACTTCGCCTTCCCGAGCTACCGCGAGACCGGCGTCGTCTACGCCCGCGGCGGCAAGCCCGCGGACTTCGTGCTCGCGTGGCGCGGCGAGGAGCACTCGACCTACAACCCCTACGACATCAACACCGCCACGCAGCAGATCATCATCGGCGCGCAGGCGCTGCATGCGGTCGGCTACGCGATGGGCGTGCAGCGCGACGGCACCGACCAGGTGTCGGTCGCCTACTTCGGCGACGGCGCGTCGAGCCAGGGCGACGTCAACGAGGCGATGGTGTTCGCCTCCTCCTTCCGCGCGCCGGTCGTGTTCGTGTGCACGAACAACCAGTGGGCGATCTCCGAGCCCGTCACGGTGCAGGCGAAGTTCCCGATCGCCGGCCGCGCCCCGGGCTTCGGCATCCCCAGCATGCGCGTCGACGGCAATGACGTGCTGGCGTGCTTCGCGGCCATGCGCTGGGCGCTCGACAACGCGCGCCGCGGCAACGGCCCCGCGTTCATCGAGGCGGTGACCTACCGCATGGGCCCGCACACCACCTCGGACGACCCGACCCGGTACCGCGACAAGGAAGAGGTCGAGAAGTGGCGCCGCCGCGACCCGATCGCGCGCGTCGAGGCACTCCTGCGGTCGCGCGGCGAGTTCGACGAGGCCTTCGTGGCGAGCGTCGAGGCCGACGCCGATGCCCTCGCCGCGGCCGTGCGCGAGGCGGCGATGACCGCGAAGACCCGCGACCCGCTGACCGTGCTCGACAACGTCTACGCGGAGCCCCACTCGGGCCTCACGGAGCAGCGCGAGTGGTTCGGTGCGTACCTCGACGGGTTCGCCCCGGCAGCCGAGGGGGTGTGACGATGACGCAGTTGACGATGGCGAAGGCCATCAACGAAGGACTCCGCCGCGCGATGGCGGACGACGACAAGGTCCTCGTCATGGGCGAGGACATCGGAAAGCTCGGTGGTGTCTTCCGCATCACCGACGGCCTCCTCGACCAGTTCGGGGCGCAGCGCGTGGTCGACACGCCGCTCGCCGAGGCCGGCATCATGGGCACCGCCGTCGGGCTCGCGTTCCGCGGCTACCGGCCCGTCGTCGAGATCCAGTTCGACGGCTTCGTCTACCCGGCGTTCGACCAGATCGTGTGCCAGGTCGCGAAGCTGCACTACCGCACGCGCGGCAACGTGAAGATGCCGATCACGATCCGCATCCCGTGGGCGGGCGGCGTGGGTGCCGCGGAGCACCACTCGGAGTCGCCCGAGGCGTACTTCGTGCACACTTCGGGGCTGCGCGTCATCGCGGTGTCGAACCCGCAGGACGCCTACGTCATGCTGCGGCAGGCGATCGCGTCCGACGACCCGGTGGTCTACTTCGAGCCCAAGCGGCTGTACCACACCAAGGGCGAGGTCGACCTCGACGTCCAGCTCGCCGACGCCCCGCCGATGGGCCTGGCCCGCGTGGCGCGCGAGGGCAGCGACGTGACGCTGCTGACCTACGGCTCACAGGTGCTCACAGCCCTGGATGCCGCTACTGCCGCCGAAGACGACGGCGTCTCGATCGAGGTCATCGATCTGCGCTCGATCTCGCCGGTGGACTACCGCACGGTGACCGCATCCGTCCGCAAGACGGGGCGCGTCGTGGTCACCCACGAGGCAGCTCGTGAGGCGGGCGTCGGCGCCGAGCTGGTCGCCAGCGTCACCGAGCGCTGCTTCAACTACCTCGAGGCGGCGCCGCAGCGCGTCACCGGGCACGACATCCCGTACCCGCCCGCGAAGCTCGAGAAGCACCACCTGCCCGACCTCGACCGGATCCTCGACGCCGTCGACCGCGTCATGGACCGGCCGAACAGCCTGAGCGGGGTGCTGGACTGATGGCGGTGCAGGACTTCAAGCTCCCCGACCTCGGGGAGGGACTCCCCGAAGCCGAGCTCGTGCAGTGGCTCGTCGCCGTCGGCGACACGGTCACCCTCAACCAGACGATCGCCGAGGTCGAGACCGCGAAGGCCGTCGTCGAGCTGCCGTCGCCGTACGCCGGCACCATCACGGCGCTGCACGCCGGAGCGGGCGATGTCGTCGCGGTCGGCTCGGTGCTGATCTCCTTCGACATCGGCGGAATGGATGCTGCGCCCGCAGCGCCTGCCGAATCAGCCCAGGCGTCCGCTCCCGAGGCGGCGGCAAGCGCGCCGGCCGAGCCGGCGAAGTCCGAGCCCAACCTCGTGGGCTACGGCGCGACGCCCCAGGGCGCCGGGCGCCCGCAGCGCCGCGCGCGTGTCGCGGGCTCGGTGGCCGCAGCATCCGACACCGCCGTCCTCGAGGCGGCTCCGCACGACGCGATCCAGTTCGCCGACGTCGTGGAGCGCCCGGTCGAGCGACCGCGCTCGACACCGCCGGTGCGGCAGTTCGCCAAGCAGCTGGGCATCGACCTGGCGCTCGTCGAGGCGAGTGGCACGTCCGGGGTGATCACGCGCGCCGACGTCGAGGCCTACGCGACCCGCGTGGGCGCCACGGCGACCGCGCCGGCTGCCGCCGAGCCTGTCGAGACCTTCGAGATGCCGATGCCGGCCGCCGCGGGGGAGCGCACGACGCGCACGCCGATCCGCGGGGTGCGGCGCATGACCGCGGACGCCATGGTGCGCAGCGCCTTCACCGCGCCGCACGTCACGACGTTCCTGACCGTCGACGTGACGGCGACGAGCGAGCTCATCGCCTCGCTGAAGGGCGACCGCGACCTGCAGGAGCACCGGATCGGGATCATGGCCGTGGCCGCGAAGGCCGTGTGCCTCGCGCTGGGCCGCCACCCCGGGCTCAACTCGAAGTGGGACGACGAGGCGGGTGAGATCGTCGAGCACCACTATGTGAACCTCGGGATCGCTGCGGCGACCGGGCGGGGGCTCGTGGTGCCGAACATCCGCGACGCGCAGGAGCTGACGCTGGTCGAACTGGCCGATGCGATCCGCGGGCTCGCGGAGACCGCACGCGCGGGCAAGTCGTCGCCGGCCGACATGATGGGCGGCACGTTCTCGATCACGAACGTCGGCGTGTTCGGCGTGGACGCCGGAACGCCGATCATCAACCCCGGGGAGGCGGGCATCCTCGCCCTCGGCGCGGTGCGGCGCCAGCCCTGGGAGCATCGCGGCGAGATCGCGCTGCGCGACGTCATGACGCTCGCGCTGTCGTTCGATCATCGACTGGTCGACGGCGAGCAGGGATCGCGCTTCCTCGTGGACGTCGCGGACGTCCTCCGGGAGCCCGGACGAGCCATGCTGATGCGCTGACGAGGCCGCTGACCGGCCGGCACCTTGGGGGCCGGCCGGTCAGTCCTCCTTCGGGTAGAAGAGTCCGAGGCCGTGCTTCTGCAGCACGTCGTACGCCTCGGCGTAGGTCTCAGGCTCCGCGGCGCCGGCCGCGGCGTACCGCGCCTGCAGCAGCCCCAGCAGGCCGCGTCCCGGCGGGCTGAGGGGTTTGTCCTTGTGCGGCCCGTCCTTGAGGTCGGCCAGCTGATCCTCGGCGGGGTTGGGCGGCACGTACATGGGGTGCACGACGGGCCAGCTCGCCGGGTCGCGGGGAGTGTCGAGGTTCACCACCGAGAACAGGTCGCGCGCCTCGGCATCGCGCCGCGTCAGCGGACGCAGCCCGTGCAGCCGTGCGAGGGTCGCGGCGACCGCGGCGTGGTGCATCTCGTCGTGCACGATGGTGCCGGCACGCGTGTAGGCCGACACGGCGATCGTCGGAACGCGGACGCCGAGTCGGTCGAACGCGAACCCCATCTCGCCCGGATCGTCGTCGGCGACAGGCGGGGTCGCCGTCGGCGGCGGGACGTGGTCGTACGTCCCGCCGTGCTCGTCGAATGTGATGAGCAGCAGCGTGTTCATGGCGTTCGATCCGCTCGGCGTCGCGCTCTGCTTGATCGCGTCGTAGACGTCGGCCACCAGCTTCTCGCCCGCGCGCACGTCTGACACGGCCGAGTCCACCACCGCGGAGCCGTCGACCTCGCTCTCGCGGAGCGCCCCGAACGGCGGGTGGAAGTCGTTGTGGTTGTAGACCAGCCGCGGCTCGATGAAGGCGTACGCGGGAAGCTTGCCCGCCTTCGCGTCGTCGAAGAACTCCGACATGTGCCCGAACCGGCCGGTTCGCCAGTACTTCTGCAGCACCGGAGCGTGCAGGATGCCGGTGAGCGAGACGAGCTGCATCTCGTCGAAGTAGACCTTCCATGGGAGGCCCGCGTCCTCGAGCCGGTTGAAGATCGTGGGCGTCGGCGCCGCGTCGAGCCACTTGTCGTAGCCCCCGCCGTGCTTGTTGGTGACGAAGCCGTGCGACGTCGACGCGTGGAAGAACGAGCGGTTGCAGTACGTCTGCGACGGCACGGCCGCGAACCACGCGTCGAAGACCGCGAACCCCTTCGCAAGGGTCGACAGCACCGGGAGCTGCTCGGGGGAGAAGCCGCCCATGATGTGCGACGCCTCCTCGATCGTGGGCTCCGTGCCGTGGCGCAGCCGCGTCAGGTTGTTCCAGTAGTCGTGGAGGAAGCCCTCCATCGTCGGCGCGGTGCCCGACGGCGGCGCGTTGAACGGGGCGACCATGTCGCCCACCTGGCTCGCGGCGTTCTCCCGCGGGTCGACGACACCGAACAGCTGCGTGTTGACGTGCGGGAACTCCTCGCCGGGATCCGGGTCGGGCCGAGCCATCACATGGTCGGTGGGCCCCGAATAGGCGTGGACGGCGACGCGCTCGCCGGAGGGGGCCGTGTTGGCGTAGTCGCCGAACGCGAGCCCGTCGAAGGTGGCGCCGTCGGGAAGGTTCTCGGGCGTGTAGAGCCACCCCAGGAGGTTGTCGAACGACCGGTTCTCGCCCATCAGCACGACGACGTGGTCGAACCCGGGCTCGGAGCGCGGCGGCACGGCGCCCACGTCGACCGACCCTTCGCGATATCCGATCGTGTGACCGAGGGAGGCGCCGGCCGCGGCACCCACTGCGCCGCCCACGACCAGCCCTGCGGCGGCGACTCCGCCGAGCTTCAGGAAGTCCCGACGCGAACTGGCGTCGCCCGGCTCGGGCGCACGCGAGTCAGTGGACGTCTCGGTGCCCTCGACGTGCCCCGCCCCGGCGTCGTCGTGCTGCCCATGCCCCGTCATGGTCCGTCCAGACTAGGCCCTCGCCGTGCTCAGGCGGTCAGGGAGGCGTGCGCCATCGAGCGGAGGATGCCGCGCACATCGCGCTCGCCGGGGCGCGACCGCGACGCGCGCACGGTGTGGGGCGTCGAGTTGATGAGGCCGAAGCAGGCGTGCGCGCGCACGCGGAGATCGTCCTCGTCGCGCTCCGGGTGGACGGTGGAGAGGATGCCGATCCACACCTCCACGTACTCCCGCTGCAGACGGCGCACGGTGTGGCGGTCGTCGTCGCTGAGGCTCGCGAGATCGCGGTCCTGCACGCGGATGACGTCGGCGTCGCGCAGCGCGAACTCCACGTGGAAGGCGATGATCGCGTCCAGCTGGTCGGCGGCCTCGTGATGAGCCGAGATCACGGTGCGCCCGCCCGCCAGCAGCCGCTCGCTCACCTCGACGAGGATGGCGCCGAGCAGCGCCTGCTTGTTGGCGAAGTGGCGGTAGAGGGCGGGACCGCTGACCCCGACCGCTCCGCCGATGTCTTCGAGACTGACGCCGCTGAAGCCGCGTTCGGCGAAGAGGGCGGCCGCCTCGTGGAGGATCGCCGCGTGGCGGTCGGCCTTCGCGCGATCGCGATCGGTGACACCGTTCGTCATCTGCTGCTCCGCTTGTAAATCCAGTTAAGGCTCGCTAACCTGAACCTCAGTTAGTGAACACTAACCAATTCGATCGCGTCCAGACAACGGACGTGATCCGATCGTGACGTCGAGGAAGATGCGCGGGAGACCCGGATGAGCGTGCTGAGCACCACCGCAGTGCACGACGAGACCTTCGCGCGCACGCGCGACGCCCAGCGGGAACTGGCCGAGAAGCTGCGCGAGCGGCTGGCCGCAGCATCCGTCGGCGGACCCGCCGCGTCGCGGGAACGGCATGTCTCGCGCGGCAAGCTGCTGCCGCGCGACCGCGTCACGCGCCTGCTCGACGAGGGGAGCGCGTTCATCGAGGTCGCGCCGCTCGCCGCGGAGGGCCTCTACGAGGGAGAGGCCCCTGCCGCGGGCGTGATCGCGGGGATCGGGCTGGTGCACGGCCGCCACGTGATGGTGGTGTGCAACGACGCGACGGTGAAGGGCGGGACGTACTACCCACTCACCGTCAAGAAGCACCTTCGGGCGCAGGAGATCGCCCTCGAGAACCGTCTGCCCTGCGTCTACCTCGTCGATTCCGGCGGCGCCTTCCTGCCGATGCAGGACGAGGTGTTCCCCGACCGCGACCACTTCGGCCGCATCTTCTTCAACCAGGCCCGGCTGTCGGCCGCGGGCATCCCGCAGATCGCCGCCGTGCTCGGCTCCTGCACCGCAGGCGGTGCCTACGTGCCGGCGATGAGCGACGAGACGGTGATCGTCCGCGGTCAGGGCACGATCTTCCTCGGCGGCCCGCCCCTGGTGAAGGCCGCGATCGGCGAGATCGTCACCGCCGAGGAGCTCGGCGGGGGAGAGCTGCACGCCCGTCGCTCCGGGGTCGTCGACCACCTCGCCGAGGACGACGAGCACGCGCTCGAGATCGTGCGCGACATCGTCGCGACCCTGCCGGCGCCGGCCGAACCCGCCTGGGAGGTCCTGCCGGCGGTCGAACCGGTGGCCGAGGCATCCGATCTGTACGGAGTCGTGCCGGTCGACGTGAACCAGCCCTACGACGTGCGCGAGGTGATCGCGCGCCTCGTCGACGGCAGCGAGCTGCACGAGTTCAAACGGGAGTACGGCGACACGCTCGTCACCGGCTTCGCACGCATCCACGGGCACCCCGTCGGCATCGTCGCCAACAACGGCGTGCTGTTCAGCGAATCCGCCCAGAAGGGGGCCCACTTCATCGAGCTGTGCGATCAGCGCGGGGTGCCGCTGCTGTTCCTGCAGAACATCTCGGGCTTCATGGTCGGACGCGACGCGGAGGCGGGCGGCATCGCGAAGGACGGCGCCAAGATGGTCACGGCCGTCGCGACGACGCGGGTGCCGAAGCTCACCGTCGTCATCGGCGGGTCGTTCGGCGCCGGCAACTACTCGATGTGCGGACGCGCGTACTCCCCGCGGTTCCTGTGGACGTGGCCGGCGAGCCGCATCTCCGTCATGGGCGGCAATCAGGCGGCCTCCGTGCTCTCGACCGTCAAGCGCGACCATCTCGAGGCGCGCGGTGAGGAGTGGTCGGCGGACGACCAGGCGGACTTCGAGGCCCCGATCCGTGCGCGCTACGAGGAGCAGGGCGACCCGTACTACGCGACTGCCCGGCTGTGGGACGACGGCGTCATCGACCCGCTCGACACCCGCGACCTCCTCGGCCTCGCGCTCGACGTCGTCTCGCGCACCCCGCTCCCCGAACCGCGCTTCGGCGTCTTCCGGATGTGACTGTCATGCTCTTCCCCCTGCCCGAGCCCGCCGAAGGGTTCGACACCGTCCTCGTCGCCAACCGCGGCGAGATCGCCCGCCGGGTCATCCGCACGCTCCGGCGTCTCGGCATCCGCTCGGTCGCCGTCTACAGCGACGCCGACGCCGACGCGCCGCACGTGCGCGAGGCTGACGACGCGGTCCGCATCGGGCCCGCCGCGGCCGCGCAGTCGTACCTCGACATCGACGCCGTGGTCGCCGCGGCCGTCGCGAGCGGGGCGCAGGCCGTCCACCCCGGCTACGGCTTCCTGTCGGAGAACGTCGCGTTCGCGCGAGCCTGCGCCGAGGCGGGCATCGTCTTCATCGGCCCCGGCGAGCGCGCGCTCGCCGTGATGGGCGACAAGATCCGTGCGAAGGAGCACGTCGCGTCGCACGGCGTGCCGACGGTGCCCGGGTTCAGTGCGGCGGGGATGACGGATGCTGAGATCACGGCGTCCGCCGAAAACGCAGGCTTCCCCCTCCTGGTGAAGCCGTCGGCGGGCGGCGGCGGCAAGGGCATGCAGGTGGTGCGCTCGACCGCGGAGCTGCCGGACGCCCTCGCGACCGCCCGCCGCGTCGCGGCTGCCGCGTTCGGCGACGACACGCTCCTCCTCGAACGGCTCATCGAGCGCCCGCGTCACATCGAGGTGCAGGTGCTCGCCGACGCGCACGGGAGCGTCGTCCACCTCGGCGAGCGCGAGTGCACGCTGCAGCGCCGCCACCAGAAGGTGATCGAGGAGGCGCCGTCGCCGGCGGTCGACGCCGACACCCGTGCGCGCCTGGGCGCGGCGGCCTGCGCGGCCGCGGCATCCGTCGACTACCGGGGTGCCGGCACGGTCGAGTTCCTGGTCGCAGCGGACCGTCCCGACGAGTTCTTCTTCATCGAGATGAACACGCGCCTGCAGGTCGAGCACCCCGTCACCGAGCTCGTGACCGGATTCGACCTGGTCGAGCAGCAGCTGCGGATCGCCGCGGGGGAGCCGCTCTCGTTCTCGCAGGACCACGTGCACCTCGACGGCCACGCGATCGAGGCGCGGGTCTATGCCGAGACGCCGGAGCGCGGGTTCCTCCCCGCTACCGGCGAGGTGCTGGTGTGGCGGCCTGCCGAGGGCGTCCGCACCGATTCGGCGGTCGAGACCGCGAGTGCCGTGACGGCGGACTACGACCCGATGATCGCGAAGGTCATCGCGCACGGCGCCGACCGCACGGAGGCGCTCGATCGTCTCGACGGCGCGCTCGCCGAGACGATCGTGCTCGGGCTCGACACCAACATCGGCTTCCTCCGTGCCCTGCTCGCCGAGGAGGGCGTGCAGACGGGCGACATGGACACGGGCCTCATCGACCGTATGCCGCCGTACACGGCGAGCGCGCCGAGCGCTGCAGCGCTGCGCGCAGCGGCGTCGACCGACGCGGGCGGCACGGGCGCCCTGCGTCCTGCGCACAGCGGTATGGCCTGGCGGGAGCTCGCAGGCTGGCGTGCGGGCGCGCCCGCCGTGCCGCCGGTGATCCGGCTCCTCGACGACTCCGGTGCCGTGCACGCCGTGACGACCGGCGGAAGTGGCGCTTCCGGTCACGTGGGAGTGCCCGACGCGGCCACAGGCGCCACCGCGGCGACGGCGTCGCCGGCGCGCACGGCAGTCGACGCCGACGGATGGGTCTGGGTGCACGCCGACGGCGCGACGCATCGCCTCCGCCCGCTCAGCCGCCGCGCCGCCATGGAGCGACGCCTGGCGGCCCGCGAGCGTGAGGCCGCGGCATCCGATCCCGAACTGCGCGCGCCCATGCCGGGCGCGGTCGTCGCCGTGCACGTGGCCGACGGCGCGACCGTCGCCACCGGCGACCGCATCGTCACGATCGAGGCGATGAAGATGGAGCACCCCGTCCTCGCTCCGCACCACGGCGTCGTGCGCGTCGACGTCGCCGTCGGCGCACAGGTGCGCCGCGACCAGGTGCTCGCGCACGTCGCACTCGACACGCCCGGCGACGCCCCCTCACCCGAAGCGGACGCCCACGAGGCGCCCGCGCCGACCTCCTGACACCCGAGGAGCAGCAATGGACAGCTACGACACCTACGACCTCAGCGAGGACGAGCGCGAGCTCGCCGCGCTGGTGCGGCAGTTCGCCGACGAGGTCGTCGCGCCCGTCTCGTACGAGGCCGACCGCACGCACACCCTGCCGATGGACGTCGTCGCCCAGATGGGGGAGATGGGGCTCTTCGGCCTGCCGTTCCCCGAGGAGTACGGCGGTCAGGGCGGCGACTACTTCGCGCTATGTCTCGCGATCGAGGCGCTCGGCCGCGTCGACCAGTCGCTCGCGATCACGCTCGAGGCGGGCGTCAGCCTCGGAGCCATGCCGGTGTTCCGGTTCGGCACCGACGAGCAGAAGCAGGAGCTCCTGCCCGATCTGCTGGCGGGGCGCGCGCTCGCCGCGTTCGGCCTCACCGAGCCGGAGGCGGGATCGGACGCCGGTGCCACCCGCACCACCGCGCGCCGGGACGGCGACGAGTGGGTCATCAACGGGTCGAAGCAGTTCATCACCAACTCGGGCACCGACATCACGCGATTCGTGACGGTCACCGCGGTGACGGGCGAGACCGACGGCCGCAAAGAGATCTCGACCATCGTCGTGCCCCACGGCACGCCCGGCTTCACCGTCGAACCCGGCTACGACAAGGTCGGCTGGCGCGCGTCCGACACGCACCCGCTCACCTTCCAGGACGTGCGCGTTCCCGCAGGGAACCTGCTCGGCACCGAGGGGCGCGGCTTCGCGAACTTCCTCCACATCCTCGACGAGGGGCGCATCGCGATCGCCGCGCTCGCCACGGGAGCGGCGGAAGGATGCCTCGACGCGGCCGTCGACTACGCCAAGAAGCGCACCGTGTTCGGCGACGCGCTCTCGACGCGGCAGGGAATCCAGTTCCTGCTCGCGCGCATGCAGCAGCGCGTGCACGTCGCGCGGCTCGCGTGGCACCACGCGGCCCGCCTGCGGGATGCCGGCAAGCCCTTCAAGACGCAGGCGGCGATGGCGAAGCTCACCGCGAGCGACGCGGCCATGGAAAACGCCCGCGACGCCACCCAGATCTTCGGCGGCAACGGCTTCATGAACGAGTACCCGGTCGCGCGGCACTATCGCGACTCGAAGATCCTCGAGATCGGCGAGGGCACGAACGAGGTGCAGCTGCTGGTGATCGCGCGGGCGCTCGGCGTGGCGTGAGGGTAGCGTGACAGACGTGACCCCCGACGCTCCCGACCACGACGCCCCGGCCGGGGCGGCGCGAGAGATCGTGCAGCGCGGGCTCTTCTACGACGAGCTCCAGGTCGGGGCGCGGTACCTGCACCGCCCCGGCCGCACGGCGACCGAAGCCGACAACGTGCTGTTCTCGTCGATCACGATGAACACGCAGGCGCTCCACCTCGACGCCGCTTTCTCCGAGACCCAGCCGTTCGGCCAGCGCCTCATGAACTCGATGTGGACGCTCGCGACGATGGTCGGGGCATCCGTCTCGCAGATCACGCAGGGCACGCTCGTCGCCCAGCTCGGCCTCACCGACGTGTCGTTCCCGGCGCCGCTGTTCCACGGCGACACGCTGTACACCGAGACCGAAGTGCTCGACAAGCGGCTCTCGGCCTCGCGACCGGGGCAGGGGATCGTGACGCTGCGCCACACCGGCCGCAACCAGCGGGGCGAGGTCGTCGCCCTCGCCACCCGGACGGCGCTGATGTGGTGCGCACCCGAGACCCCGGAGGAGACCCGATGAGCTTCGACCTCGGCCCCGCGCTGCTGTTCTGCCCCGCAGACCGCCCCGAGCGGTACGAGAAGGCGTTCGAGCGTGCCGACGCCGTCATCCTCGACCTCGAAGACGCGGTCGCGCCCGCCGACAAGACCGCGGCGCGCGGACACCTCATCGAATCCGAGCTCGATCCGGCGCGCGTGATCGTGCGCGTGAACCCGCCCGAGACCGACGCGTTCACCGCCGACCTCGCGACGCTGTCGCAGACGGACTACCGGCGCATCATGGTCGCGAAGTCCGAGTCGCCCAAGCGCATCCGTCGCATCGACGCGCGCTTCGAGGTCGTCGCCCTGTGCGAGACGGCGAAGGGCGTCGCCCAGGCCGACCGCATCGCCGCGCTCGACAACGTCGTCGCCATGATGTGGGGTGCGGAGGACCTCGTCGCCAGCATCGGCGGAACCTCCAGCCGCAAGCCCAACGGCCGCTACCGCGACATCGCCCGCTATGCGCGGTCTCGCGTGCTGCTGGCGGCGGGCGCACGCGGCAAGGCCGCGATCGACGCCGTGCACCTCGACATCGAGGACGCGAAGCGCCTGGCCATCGAGGCGGCGGATGCTGCGGCATCCGGTTTCCGCGCCACCGCGTGCATCCACCCGAGTCAGGTGGCCGTCATCCGTGCCGCCTACCGCCCCGACGAGAAGACTGTGGCGTGGGCGCGCGCCGTCCTCACGGCAGCGGAGGGCGAGCGCGGCGTGTTCTCCTACGACGGGCGGATGGTCGACGAACCGGTGCTGCGCCACGCGCGCGGCGTGCTGGCCCGCGCAGACGGCTGACGGCGCGACCCGGCGGGCGCTTCAGTCCGCCGCCGACTGACGGACGCGCTCGTCCGCGATCTCGCGCGCGACCCGGCCGATGAGCTCGTACGGCACGTCCTTCGAGTGCGGGAAGACGACGGAGTCCTTCTCAGCCCGATAGGGCGCGATCTCGGACTCCAGCGGCTCGGGAAGAGTCGGCTCCGGGTAGAGGCCGATGTGCTTCTTCCAGCCGGCGAAGTGGAGCGCGTAGCGCCCGCCGAGCATGACGGCCGCGATGCCGTAACGCACCTTCTGCTCGGGCGGCGTGCCGGATGCCGTCGAGACGGCCTCCACGATCTCGGCGCGGACGCGGGCGAGTCTCTCGGCCACCTCGGGAGGAAACCCCGCGATGTACTCGTCGACGGTGGCAGGCGCGGCCATGGCGCCGAGCCTAGGCCACCAGCCCCGCGTAGGTCACGAGCCGCAGGTGATCGCGCTCGTACACGAAGTCGTGGGTCGCGCCGTTGGCGAGGCGCTCGCCCTCCAGCGGCAGTTCGCCGGCCGTGGCGTGGCGCATCACCTCACGGATGAGCGCGCCGTGGCTCACGACGATGAGCGAGGCCGAGGCGGGGGCGGTGGCGCGGCGGTGGTCCCGCACGACGCCGCCGAGCGCCGTGATGGCGCGGGTGCGCAGATCGGCCCACGGCTCGGCGCCGGGAACCTCTGCGGTGTACCAGTCGCCCCAGCGGGTGCGGAACTCGTCGATCCCGACGCCCTCCGCCTCGCCGTAGGCGCGCTCGCGCAGTCCGGCGTACGTACGCGGCGCGTCGAGGCCGAGCTCGGCGGCGATGATCTCCGCGGTCTCGCGGGCGCGGGCGAGGTCGCTCGACACGATCGTGACGGGCAGGTTGCCGTCGAGGCGTTCGCGCAGCACCTGCGCGGTCGCGCGGGCCTGGGCGCGCCCGGTGTCGTTGAGGGGGATGTCGGTCGCTCCCTGGATGCGCCGGTCGCGGTTCCAATCGGTCTCGCCGTGGCGGATCAGGGTGAGCGCGGTCATGCGTTCGACCCTACCCGGGCCTCCTGGGCGTCAGCCGCTCAGGCGAGGGCGGGCAGCCCGTCGGCGAGGGCGCGCAGCACCTCGCTGGTCCCGGCGTCGATCTTCACCGTCGCCCGGGCGTCCGCGCGCGTGGCCCCGCGGTTCACGATGACGACAGGCAGGCGCCGGCGCCGCGCACGCTCGAGCAGCCGGATGCCGGAGTTCACCACGAGCGAGGATCCCGCCACGATGAGCGCCTCGCTGGTGTGCACGAGCTGCTCCGCCTCGCGGAACTTCTCGGCGGGGATGAACTCGCCGAAGAAGACGACATCGGGCTTCAGCATCCCTCCGCACACGCTGCATTCCGGGATGCGGAAGCCCTCGGTGCTCTCGGGGAGCACATCGCCGTCGGGTCCGAGTGCGACGTTCTCGGGCACGCGGATCCACGGGTTGTCGTCCTCGACGCGGCGGGCGAGGTCACGTCGGTCGAAGACCTGGCCGCAGTGGGTGCAGAAGATGCGGCGCATCGTTCCGTGCAGCTCGACGACGCGGCGGCTGCCGGCGCGCACGTGGAGCCCGTCGACGTTCTGCGTCACGACGCCGGTGGCGAGTCCTCGAGCCTCGAGATCGGCGATCGCGCGGTGCCCGGGGTTCGGCTCGGCGGACGCGAACGCCCGCCACCCGAGGTGGCTGCCGACCCAGTAGCGACGGCGCGACGCATCGCTCGAGAGGAACTGCTCGACGGTCATCGGGGTCCGCACCGGCGCTCCGGCCCCGCGGTAGTCCGGGATGCCGGAGTCCGTCGAGACGCCCGCCCCGGTCAGCACGGCGATCCGCCGGCCCGAGAGCGTGGCGATGGCCTGGGCCACGGCATCCGTTGTCCGGGCGTCCATTCCGGTCGCGATCGTCGTCACGGCGCACCCCCTTCGCGTCGAGTGTAGGCCCCGTGGTTTTCCGGGATGTTACGAAGCGGCAGGGCGTGCCAGGATGAACGCGTGGGCAGCTTCGGGTGCGTCAGCGCCGACGAGTACGCGCGTTTCATGGGCCGTTTCTCGACCCCGTTGGCGGTCGAGTTCGCGACCGTCGGGCTCGAAGGCGTCGATGCGGACGCCCGGCTGCTGGACGTCGGCTGCGGACCCGGGATGCTGACCCTCGAGCTCGTGACGCGTCGCGGTCCTGCGGCGGTGAGCGCCGCGGATCCGGAGCCGGCGTTCGTCGAAGCGACCGAGGAGCTGTGCCCCGGCGTCGACGTACGTGTCGCAGAGGCAGAGCATCTGCCGTTCGCCGACGGGGAGTTCGGAGCGACGCTGGCTCAGCTCGTCGTGCATTTCATGTCGGACCCGGTCCGTGGGGTGACGCAGATGGGCCGCGTGACGGCGCCCGGCGGCCGGGTCTCGGCCTGCGTGTGGGATCACGCCGGCGACGGCGGACCGCTCTCGACGTTCTGGCGTGTGGCGCGCCGGCTCGACGACGGCGTCCGCGGGGAGGCCGGTCTCAGCGGCGCCGCCTCCGGGCAGCTCGTCGACATCTTCCGGCGGGCGGGGCTCGCCGACGTCACGCAGACGGTGGTCGAGTGCACCGTGTCGTTCCGCGGCTTCGCGGACTGGTGGGATCCGTTCCTCCTCGGCGTCGGACCGGCCGGCCGCTACGTCGCCACGCTCGACCCGGGCGAGGTCGCCCGCCTGGAGACGGCGCTGCGCGACGAACTCGGCGACGGCGCGTTCACGGTGACGGCGCGGGCCTGGACGGCGGTCGGCACCCCGGCCTGAGCGCCGTGCGACGATGGGACGCGATGCACGCGATCCAGATCACCGACACCTCCGACGAGCGCCTCACGGACTACCGCGATCTCACCGACGTCGCGCTGAGGCGCGTGATCGAGCCCGAGGGCGGCCTGTACATCGCCGAGTCGGCGAAGGTGATCGGTCGTGCGATCGCGGCCGGCCACCGGCCCCGCTCGGTGCTCGTGCAGGAGAAGTGGCTCCCCGACGTGGAGGAGCTCGTGACGGATGCCTCGGTGCCGGTGTACGTCGTCGCCCCCGAGATCGCCGAGTCGCTGACCGGCTACGCCGTGCACCGCGGTGCGCTGGCGTCGATGCACCGCCCCGAGCTCCCGTCGGTCACCGAGGTCGTCGCGAACGCGCGGCTCGTGGTCGTGCTCGAGGACATCATGGATCACACGAACGTCGGCGCGATCTTCCGCGCGGCGGCCGGACTCGGCGCCGATGCGGTGCTCGTGAGCCCGAGATGCGCCGACCCGCTGTACCGGCGGAGCGTGCGCGTGAGCATGGGCACCGTGTTCCAGGTGCCGTGGACGCGGCTGCCCGAGTGGCGCGAGGCCCGGGGTGCGCTGCACGACGCCGGCTTCGAGCTGGCGGCGCTCGCGCTCGCGGACGACGCCGTGTCGCTCGACGAGTTCAGTTCTCACCGTCCGGAGCGGGTGGCCCTGATGCTCGGCGCCGAGGGCGACGGGCTGTCGCGACGCGCCCTCGAAGCGGCCGACACGGTCGTCACGATCCCGATGGCCGGTGGCGTGGACTCGCTCAACGTCGCCGCGGCGAGCGCGGTCGCGATCTGGGAGCTGCGGGCGCGCTGACCTGCGCCACCGTCGCCGAGGTCAGGCGCCCGGTCGCACCATCAGCTCGGTGAGGTCCGCGTCGCGGGGCAGGTCGAGGGCCGCCAGGATCGCCGTCGCGACCGATGCCGGGTCGATCCACTGCGACGCGTCGTAGTCGGCGCCCTCCTGCTGGTGCACCTTCTCCTGCATGGGCGTCGCCGTGCGGCCGGGGTACACGGTGGTCACGCGCACGCCGTTCGCGCGCTCCTCCTCGCGGAGGGCATCCGCGACGGCGCGCACCGCGAACTTGCTCGCGCCGTACGAACCCCACTCGGGGCTGACGCGCAGACCGGCGCCGGAGTTCACGAAGACGACGCGCCCGCGGGCCGTGCGGAGGGCGGGGAGCATGAGGCGGGTGAGCTCCGCCGGTGCCACGGCGTTGACGTTGAGCTGGTGCTGCCACGTCGCGACCGGCGTCTCGCCGATCGCTCCGAGCTCCACGACACCGGCCACATGGATGAGCGAGTCGAGCTGCGGCGGCACGCTCTGGTGGCTGAACGCCCACGACAGCCGCGCGGGGTCGGCGAGGTCGCCGACGAGGGTCTGCGCGCCCGGGAATCGCTGTCGCAGCTGCGCCGCACGACCGGCGTCCCGTGCGAGCAGCCACAGGTCGGCGCCGCGGGCCGCGAGCCGCTCGGTCAGCGCCGCGCCGATGCCGGAACCGGCACCGGTGACGAGGTGCGTCGCCACGTCAGGCCTCCTCGCCGCGGCCGGCCGCGGGATCGTGCCCGGGTGCCAGCGTGATCACCGGGAGCGGGTCGGGGCGCTTGGCCGTGACGTTGTCGCCGGACGACTGATGGCGCAGGCGTCGCAGCACCCACGGCACGAGGTACTCGCGCGCCCACATGACGTCGACAGCCCGCGCTTCGCGCCACGTGCGCAGCGGAAGCGGGTCGGGCTGCATCGGCTGCAGGTCGTTCGGCACGTTCAGGGCGCGCAGCACCATGCGCGCGACCTCGTGGTGGCCGAGCGCGTTGTAGTGCAGGCGGTCGTCGTCGAAGAAGCGCATGTCCTGCACCTCTTTGAGCGCCCACTGGTCGGCGACGATGCAGTCGTACTTGTCGGCGATCGCGCGGATGTTCTCGTTGTAGATGGCGACCTTTCCGCGGATGCCCCGGAACACGGGCGTGAACGCGGTGTCGATGCCGGTGAAGACGACGACGGTCGCGCCGTCGCGGGAGAGGTGAACGACGGCGTCCTCGAAGAGCTGTGCGACGTGGTCGGGGTCGCCGTTGGGCCGGATGACGTCGTTGCCTCCGGCCGAGAAGGTCACGAGGTCGGGCTTGAGGGCGATCGCCGGCGCCACCTGCTCGTCGACGATCTGGCCGATGAGGCGTCCGCGGATCGCGAGGTTGGCGTAGGCGAAGTCGTCGACCTGCTCCGAGAGCACCTCGGCGACGCGGTCCGCCCAGCCGCGGAACCCGTTCGGGGCCGACGGCTCGGGGTCGCCCACGCCTTCTGTGAACGAGTCGCCGATCGCGACGTAACGGCGCCACGGGTGCGGCCCGGCGTTCGCGACGAAGGGGCTGCGGGGATCTTCTCTCGTGGACATCCGTCTTCCATTCCTCGGCTCGTGACCGACAGTCAGGCTATCGCGGCGGGGGACATCGGCGGATGCTGCCGCACGATGTCGCCGCGAGCCCCGATGTCGTGCGCGTCGTCTATCGTGGTGACTCGTTGTCTACGGGGGAGGTGTGATCGGTGACGGACGAAACGATGCTCGAATCGCCGCCCGCCCTCCCCGAGAACCACTTCACCGAGCCTTCCGCCGAAGGCAGGCTCACCACCGGGCCGCACGGCGCCGAGCCGCACATCGGAAGCTTCGCCGCGGAGCACCTCTCCCCGACGTACCCGCAGCGCGCTCCGTGGGGAACCGCCCAGCGGCTGAGGGCCTGGCAGGCCGAGGCCCTCGATCTCTACTTCGGACTGGACGGCCCCGACGGCCCGGGCGGCGGACCCCGCGACTTCCTCGCGGCGGCCACCCCGGGCGCCGGCAAGACGACATTCGCCCTCCGCCTCGCGAGCGAGCTGCTGCGACGCCGCGTCATCAACCGCATCGTCGTCGTCGCGCCGACCGAGCACCTCAAGACGCAGTGGGCCGACGCGGCCGCCCGGGTGGGCATCCGCCTCGACCCCGCCTTCAGCAACCGCCACTTCGCCCCCGCGCGCCAGTACCACGGCGTCGCCGTGACGTACGCGCAGGTCGCGGTCAAGGCATCCGTCCATCAGCGGCTCACGATGGACGCGAAGACGCTCGTCATCCTCGACGAGGTGCACCACGGCGGCGATGCGTTGAGCTGGGGCGACGCCCTCCGCGAGGCGTACGCGCGGGCGACCCGCCGGCTGCTGCTCAGCGGAACCCCGTTCCGCAGCGACACGGCGCCGATCCCGTTCGTCGAGTACCACCCCGACGCCAAGGGCATCCGCCTCTCGCGCACCGACTACGCGTACGGCTACGGCCGCGCGCTCGAGGACGGGGTCGTGCGCCCCGTGCTCTTCATGGTCTACGCCGGCCAGATGCGCTGGCGGACGAAGACCGGTGAAGAGATGGAGGCGCAGCTCGGCCAGGACAACACCAAGGACATCACCTCGCAGGCCTGGCGCACCGCGCTCGATCCCGAAGGCGACTGGATCCCCGCTGTCCTGCGGTCGGCCGACCGGCGCCTCACCGAGGTGCGAGAGCACGTTCCGGATGCCGGTGGCCTGGTGATCGCGACGGATCAGACCGCCGCGCGCGCCTACGCCTCGATCCTGCGGGACCTCACCGGCGAGATGCCGACGGTCGTGCTGTCGGACGAGGCCGAGGCGTCGAGCCGCATCGAGGAGTTCTCGAAGGCGACCACCCGATGGATGGTGGCGGTGCGCATGGTGTCGGAGGGCGTCGACGTGCCGCGCCTCGCCGTCGGCGTGTACGCGACGAGCGCTTCGACCCCGCTGTTCTTCGCCCAGGCGATCGGGCGCTTCGTGCGCGCCCGGCGCCGCGGCGAGACCGCGAGCGTGTTCCTGCCGAACGTGCCGCAGCTGCTCGCCCTCGCGAACGAGATGGAGCGCCAGCGCGACCACGCGCTGGACCGCGACTCCGACGGCGAGGACGAGTGGAACGCCGAAGAAGACCTCATGGACGCGGCGGAGCGCGAAGACAAGGCCTCCGACGCGCTCGAAGAGGAGTTCACGTACCAGGCGCTGGGCTCGCTCGCGCATTTCGACCGCGTGCTGTTCGACGGCAAGGAGTTCGGGCAGCTCGCCGTGCCCGGAACCCCCGAGGAGGAGGAGTTCCTGGGCATCCCGGGTCTTCTCGAACCCGACCAGGTGCACGACGTGCTCATGTCGCGGGTCTCGCGGCAATCCCGGCACCGCACCGCCCGCGAGGCTCAGGAGGCGACGGCGCCCGAGGATGAGCCCGCGCTGCCCCAGGCGCTGCATCGCACGCTCAAGGAGCAGCGCCAGCTCCTCAACAGCCTCGTCGGCCTCTACGCCCGCCAGACGGGCGAGGCCCACGGCCTCGTGCACGCCGAGCTGCGCCGGATCTGCGGCGGCCCCGCCGTGTCGCACGCCACGGTGACCCAGCTGCAGTCCCGCATCGACGTGCTGCGCAAGCGCGTCCGCTCCTGACTCCCGGCTGCCCGCGCGCCTAGACTCCGGGCATGCCCGCGACGTACTCGTTCGTGTCGCGGTGGCGCGTGCCCGCGTCGCCGGAGCGCGCATGGGCGGAGTTGGAACGGATGCTGCGCCCCGGCGCCGGTCCGCGCTGGTGGCCCGCTCTGACGCTGCCGATGCCTCCCCGCCGGATCGTCGCGGGGGAGCGGATGGTGCTCGCCGTCCGGAGCCCGCTCGGCTACTCGCTCCGCGTGCTCCTGGAGCTCCGCGACATCGAGCCCGGCCGCGCGATCGGGGCGTCGAGCGAGGGCGACCTCCGGGGGAGCGGCCTTGTGAACGTCGACGCGGACGGCGACGCGGCATCCGTCATCACGTTCCACTGGGACGTCGAGACCCGGCGGGCGTGGATGAACGCCACCGGCTGGGTGCTGCGGCCGGTCTTCGAGCGCGCTCACGCGTTCGTCATGCGCCGGGGCGAGCTCGGGCTGCGGGGCGCCCTCGAGGGTCGGTGAGGTTCGGAAACCCGAAATGCTGGCAATCCTCGGTTTCGGGCCTGAGGGGCCTCAGGCGATGGCTAGCGTGGACGGGTCCCGCACCCCTGACTGGAGGCCCGAGTGAGCACCCCCGCCGCACCGACCGACCGCGATCGACGCCGCTGGGCGCGGTATCTCGTCAACGAGCGTGCCGAGGCGCACGTCTACCGCGAGCTCGCCGGACGCCGCACGGGGGAGGAGCGCGAGATCCTGCTGGCCCTCGCCGAGGCCGAGGGGCGTCACGAGGCGCACTGGCTGCAGCTGCTCGGCAGCGAGCCGGCGCGACTGCCGCGGGCCGACGTCGGCACCCGCTTGCTCGGCTGGATGGCCAAGCGCTTCGGCTCGATCTTCGTGCTGGCGCTCGCCCAGAACGCCGAAGCCCGGTCCCCCTACGACGACGAGCCGTTCGCGACGCCGACGATGGCGGCGGACGAGCGGATCCACCACGAGGTCGTGCGCGGGCTCGCCGCCCGCGGACGCCGACGCCTGTCGGGCACGTTCCGCGCCGCGGTCTTCGGTGCGAACGACGGCCTCGTCTCGAACCTCGCGCTCGTGATGGGCATCGGCGCCACCGGCGTCTCGAGCCAGTTCGTGCTCTTCAGCGGCGTCGCGGGCCTGCTCGCGGGCGCGCTGTCGATGGGCGCGGGGGAGTTCGTGTCGGTCCGCTCCCAGCGGGAGCTGCTGGCGGCGACGGAGCCGAGCGACTACGCCGACGGCGCGATCCCGCACCTCGACATCGACGCGAACGAGCTGGCGCTCGTCTACCGGACCCGCGGGATGCCGGAGGCCGAGGCGTCCGCGCGTGCCCGCCGGGTCGTCGAAGCCGCGCACGCGCTCGGTCAGGGACGCACCGACACCGGACCGATCTCGGTCGCCGACCACGAAGAGGTGGTGGGCAGCGCCTGGGCCGCCGCGCTGTCGAGCTTCCTGTTCTTCGCGTCCGGCGCGATCATCCCCGTGCTGCCGTGGATCTTCGGGCTGTCCGGCCTCACCGCGGTCGTCGTGGCACTGCTGCTGGTCGGGATCGCGCTGATGTCGACCGGTGCCGCCGTCGGCCTGCTGTCGGGCGCCCCGCCGCTCAAGCGTGCCCTGCGCCAGCTCGCGATCGGATTCGGCGCCGCCGCGGTGACGTACATCCTGGGCCTGCTGTTCGGCGTCTCGATGGGATGACGCGCCCGGGCGGCCGTCGATTCGTTGAACGTCCGGTGAGGTGGTAGTGTCATTTCTCGGTTGCGAAACCGAAAACCACCTGCGCGGGTGGCGGAATAGGTAGACGCGCTAGCTTGAGGTGCTAGTGCCCGTATAGGGCGTGGGGGTTCAAGTCCCCCCTCGCGCACAGTGAAGAAGGCCCCCGAAAGGGGGCCTTCTTTCGTCGAGAGGATAGGTTTGTCCGCATGCCCGAAGCCGAACTCCCCGAAGTCGCCGCGATCGCGCGCGATCTGATCCGCTTCGACACGACGAACCACGGCGGCGGCCGCGCCGCCGGGGAGCGGGAGGCCGCGGAGTACGTCGGCGCCTACCTCGAGACGCTGGGCCTGAAGCCCGAGTTCTACGAACCCGTCCCGCGCCGCACCAACGTGATGGCGAGGGTTCCTGGCCGCAACCGCGACAAGCCTGCACTCGTGCTGCACGGCCACCTCGACGTGGTCCCGGCGATCGCCGACGACTGGAGCGTCGATCCCTTCGCGGGCGTCGTGAAGGACGGGATGCTGTGGGGCCGCGGCGCCGTCGACATGAAGGACATGGACGCCATGATCCTGACGTCGGTCGCCGACCTCCTCCGCGTCGGCGAGCAGCCAGAGCGCGACCTCGTCCTGGCGTTCTTCGCCGACGAGGAGAACGGCGGCGTCGAGGGATCCGCGCTCGTGGTCCGTGACCGCCCCGACTGGTTCGAGGGTGCCACCGAGGCCATCAGCGAGGTCGGCGGCTACTCCATCCCGATCGGCGACCGCCACGCGTACCTCCTGCAGGTGGGGGAGAAGGCCCTGGTCTGGATCCGCCTCGTCGCACGCGGCCGCGCCGCCCACGGCTCCAAGCTGCACGACGAGAACGCCGTGACGAGGCTCGCCGAGGCCGTCGCGGCTCTCGGGCGCACCGCGTGGCCCGTCACCCTCACCGACACGTCGCGCGAGATGAGCGAGCGGCTCGCCGAGCTGACCGGCCAGTCCGCCGGCGACCCCGACGCCGTCGCGGCGGCCACGGGCGCAGCATCCGGGTTCCTCCGCTCGACCCTGCGCACCACCACCAACCCGACCGGTCTGGTGGCCGGCTACAAGCACAACGTGATCCCCGACCGGGCCGAGGCGCTCATCGACGTGCGGACCCTTCCCGGCACCGAGGACGCGACGCTCGCCGACATCCGCCGCATCGTCGGCGACGGCGTGGAGGTCGAGATCGTCCACCAGGACATCGGACTCGAGGTCCCGTTCTCGGGCGACCTTGTCGACGCCATGGTCGCGGCCCTCGGCCGTCACGATCCGGGCGCCCCGGTCGTGCCGTACCTGATGGGCGGCGGCACCGACAACAAGGCGCTCGCGGCGCTCGGCATCGCCGGCTACGGCTTCGCGCCGCTGCGCCTGCCGTCCGACCTCGACTTCACCGGCATGTTCCACGGCGTCGACGAGCGCGTCCCGATCGACGCGCTGGTCTTCGGCCAGGCCGTCCTCACGGATCTGCTCCGCACCTACTGATCGATCGACGGATGCCTCGCCCCCCGGCATCCGTCACAGCACGGCTGAAAGGCGCCCATGCTTCTCGAAGCGATCATCCTCGGCTTCGTCCAGGGACTGACCGAGTTCCTGCCGATCTCGTCGAGCGCGCACCTGCGCATCCTCGGCGAGTTCCTGCCGTCGGCGCAGGACCCGGGAGCGGCGTTCACCGCGATCACCCAGATCGGCACCGAGGCGGCCGTCGTGGTCTTCTTCTGGCGCGACATCGTACGGATCATCGGACACTGGTTCCGGGCGCTGTTCGGCCGCATCCCGCGCAACGACCCCGACGCGAAGCTCGGCTGGCTCATCATCGTGGGCTCGATCCCGATCGTGGTGCTCGGCCTGCTGTTCCAGGACCAGATCGAGACCGTGCTGCGATCGCTCTGGATCACCGCCGGCATGCTGATCTTCTTCGGCGTGCTGCTCGGCATCGCCGACCACGTCGGCGCCAAGAAGCGCAAGCTGCAGGACATCACCGTGGGTCACGGCGTGATCTACGGCTTCGCGCAGTCGCTCGCCCTGATCCCGGGCGTGTCGCGCTCGGGCGGAACCATCACCGCCGGCCTCTTCATGGGCTACGAGCGGGCCGCCGCCGCACGCTACGCGTTCCTGCTCGCGATCCCGGCCGTCTTCGGCAGCGGCTTCTTCCAGCTGGTCAAGAGCCTGGATGAGCCCGGTGTCTTCACCCTCGGAGAGACCGCCGTGGCGACGGTGGTCGCGTTCATCGTCGCGCTCGGTGTGATCGCGTTCTTCATGAACTGGATCTCCAAGCACAGCTTCCTGCCGTTCGTGGTCTACCGCGTGGCGGTCGGCTCACTCCTGCTGGTGCTGCTGAGCATGGGCGTCATCAACCCGTAGGACGCGCGACCGGCCGCTGAGCCCGTCGCAGTGTGCTCAGCGGCGCGGGTCGTCGCGGCCGGGCTTGCTCGGCCCGTCGCCCGGCTTGCCGTCGCTACGGC
Source organism: Microbacterium sp. NPDC058062 (assembly GCF_042885375.1). NCBI lineage: Bacteria > Bacillati > Actinomycetota > Actinomycetes > Micrococcales > Microbacteriaceae > Microbacterium > Microbacterium sp. NPDC058062. The sequence continues at coordinate 753,651 of NZ_JBHVSC010000001.1, read as the reverse complement.
GCAGGTACCGCTCGAACTCCTGCGCGATGGCGTCTCCCGAGGCCTCCGGCGAGTCCCAGGTGTCGCGCGTGCGCTCGAGCTGGTGGATGTACTCGGTCATCTCCTCGTCGTCGGCCGCGGCCGCGTCGATGGAGGCCTCCCATGCCGCGGCCTCCGTGGCGAGATCGCCGCGGGGGACAGGAGCGCCGGTGAGGTCCTCGAGCCGGTCGAGGAGCGCCAGGGTCGCCTTCGGCGACGGCGTGTGCCCGGCGACGTAATGCGGCACGCTCGCCCACAGGCTCGCGGTCGGGATCCCGGCGCGCTCGGCGGCGTCGCCGAGGACGCTGAGGATCCCGACGGGACCCTCGTAGGTGCTGCGCTCGAGCTCGAGCGCCGTGCGCAGGTTCTCGTTGTCGCTGCCGGAGAAGACCGAGATGGGCCGGGTGTGCGGCACGTCCGACATCATGGAGCCGATCGCGACGAACCCGGTGATGTCCTCGCGGAGGGCGATGTCGATGAACTCCGATGAGAACGCCTGCCATGCGCGGGCAGGCTCCACGCCGGTGAGCAGCCACAGCTGGGTGCCGCGCGTCGCCTGTGCGGGGCGCAGCAGCGTGGCCTCGGGCCAGCGGAGCGTGCGACGGCCGTCGCCGTCCGCGGCGATGTGCGGACGCGTGTACTGATAGTCGAAGTAGAGCTCGGGATCGACCGAGAACACGGTCTCGTAGGAGCCGCCCTCGCGCAGTTGGGTGATGGCCGAGGACGCGGCTTCGCCCGCGTCGTTCCAGCCGTCGAACGCTGCGACGAGAACACGACGACCCAGTCCGTCCACGAGACCCCCTTCACCCGCATCCGCTGCGGGTTCCTTCCAGGATATGCCCCTGCCCCCACGGAAGGCCGGAGACCCCTCGGTAGGATTGCACGGTGAACGCGCCCCGACTCGCCGCCGTCCTGTGGGACATGGACGGCACCCTCGTCGACACCGAGCCCTATTGGATGGCGGCGGAGACGCCCCTCATCGAGAGCTTCGGCGGGACGTGGTCCCACGAGCAGGCGCTCGGACTGGTCGGCCTCGGCCTCGAGGACTCCGCCCGGATCCTGCAGGGGACCGGCGTGCGCATGAGCACCGACGCGATCATCGACCACCTCACCGAGGACGTCATGCGTCAGCTGTCCGCCACGGGCGTGCCGTTCCGGCCCGGCGCCCGCGAGCTGCTCGCGAGCCTGCGCGAGGCCGGCGTCAAGACCGGACTCGTGACGATGTCGATGCGCCGCATGGCGCAGACGGTCGTCGACCTCATCGACTTCGACGCGTTCGACGTGGTCGTCGCCGGCGACGATGCGACACGGCCGAAGCCCTTCCCGGACCCTTACCTGCAGGCGTGCGAGGCGCTGGGCGTCACGCCCGATGAGGTCGTGGCCATCGAGGACTCGCCCAACGGGCTGCGCTCGGCCGTCGCCTCGGGTGCGTCGGTCATCGGCGTGCCGCTCATGGTGTCGCTCACCGGCGCCGGCGCACACACGCTCTGGGAGAGCCTGGAAGGACGCACGGCCGCCCACGTCGCCGAGTTCCACGCCGCGCACCGCGCCCGCGTCCACGCCCCGCACCCCGCCGAGGAGACCTCCCGATGACCGACGACCAGGAACTCGCCGGCGGGCGCCCCAGCGGCCCCTTCCGCCTCGGCGACCGCGTGCAGCTCACCGGGCCCAAGGGCCGCCTGCACACCATCACGCTGCGCGAAGGCGGCGAGCTGCACACCCACCACGGTGTCCTGCGTCACTCGCAACTCGTGGGCCAGCCCGACGGGTCCGTCGTCGCGAACAGCGGCGGGCACGAGTACCTGGCGCTGCGCCCGCTGCTCCGGGACTTCGTGATGTCGATGCCGCGCGGCGCGGCCATCGTGTACCCGAAGGACGCCGCACAGATCCTCGCCGAGGCCGACATCTTCCCCGGCGCCACGGTCGTCGAGGCCGGCGTGGGCTCGGGAGCGCTGTCGCTCTGGCTCCTCCGCGCGATCGGCAGCGAGGGGAGGCTCGTGTCCTTCGAGCGCCGCGACGACTTCGCCGCGGTCGCGCGGGCGAACGTCGAGACCTTCACCGGGCACGTGCCGGCGAACTGGGACGTGGTCGTGGGCGACCTCGCCGAAGAGCTGAACGACACCGTGGCCGAGGCATCCGTCGATCGTGTCGTGCTCGACATGCTCGCGCCCTGGGAGTGCATCGATGCCGTGGCCGAGGCGCTCACGCCGGGCGGCGTCGTGGTCTGCTACGTCGCGACGGCGACCCAGCTCAGCCGCGTCGCGGAGTACATCCGCGGGACCGGGCTGTTCACAGAGCCCGACGCGAACGAGACGATGGTGCGCGGCTGGCACGTCGAGGGCCTCGCTGTGCGCCCCGACCACCGCATGGTCGCGCACACCGGCTTCCTCGTGTGGGCGCGACGTCTCGCTCCCGGGGCGATCCCGCCCGAGGTGAAGCGCCGCGCGTCGAAGTCGAGCTACGGCGACGAGGACGTGGAGCTGTGGACGCCCGGCGCCGTCGGCGACCGCCAGATCACCGACAAGAACCTGCGCAAGCGCGTCCGGGAGGCCGAGCGCGCCGCCGAGGGCGCCCGCCAGGCGTCCGGACGGTCCGACGCGCCCGACGAGTCCGCCTAAACTAGCCCGGTGCGCAAGATCCCCGTTGCCCTGGTTGTCCTGGGACTCGTGACCGTCGGCCTGGCCGGATGCTCGCTGCCCGGCGCGTCCGCGTCCGACTGCTCGCGTCCCGAGGTGTCGAACCCCGACGTGATGGACCTCATCACCGTCACCGGCGACACCGAGAACGAGCCGAAGGTCGACCTGTACACGCCCGTGAAGGCGCCGGAGCTCGCCTACGAGGACGTGGTGACGGGTGACGGCACCGCCATCACCTCCGTCAACCAGCCGCTCGTGCTCGATGTGGCGCTGTTCAGCGGCACGACCGGCGAGAAGCTCGCCGCGACCCCGTACGACGGCGACATGTCGCGGGTGGGCTCGGTCGCGCAGTTCGCCAACTTCCCGGGCTTCGAGGACGCTCTGCACTGCGCCACCGAGGGATCCCGCGTCGCCATCGCGCTGTCGTCCGATGACCTCGCCGACGGCGTCGCCGAACAGGCCGGGCTCGACGACGGAGACGCCCTCGTCGCGGTCATCGACCTCCGCAAGGTGTATCTCGCCGCCGCCGACGGCCAGAACCAGTTCAACAGCGGCTTCGGGCTGCCGAGCGTCGTGCGTGCGCCCGACGGTCGCCCGGGCCTCATCATCCCCGACGGTGCCGCGCCGAGCGACCTGATGATCCAGACGCTGAAGAAGGGCGACGGTGAGAAGGTCACCGGCGACCAGCCGGTGCGCGTCCACTACACGGGCGTCGTGTGGGGCGAGAACGAGCCCTTCGACACGACGTGGGACGGCGAGCCGGCATCGCTCACGCTCGACGGTGTGGTCCCCGGGTTCGCGAAGGCGCTCGAGGGGCAGACCGTCGGCTCGCAGGTGATGGTCGTCGTGCCGCCCGAGCAGGGCTACGGCGATCAGGCGCAGGGCGGCATCCCGGCCGGCTCGACCCTGGTGTTCGTGATCGACATCCTCGGCCTCGACGCGGTGCCGGCGCAGTAGCGGGGGTTCGGCGACGCCGACGCGAGCGGCCATAGGATAGGCGGGTGCCTGCCACTGCCTCCGCGAAGATCCCGCCCGAGGAGCGTCTGGTGAACCTCGTGGTGGCGCTCATCGCGACCGATCAGGGCCTCACGAAGGACACCATCCTGACCTCCGTCGCGGGCTACCGCGAGCAGAGCGAGGCGGGCGCGTCGAAGGATGCGCTCGAGAAGATGTTCGAGCGCGACAAGGAGTCGCTGCGGGGCCTCGGTGTTCCGATCGAGACGATCGGCGACTGGGCCGACCCCGACGACCTCCGCGAGGCGCGGTACCGCGTGCCGAGCGCCGAATACGAGCTGCCGGAGGACATCGAGTTCACACCGGCCGAGCTGGCGCTGCTGACCCTCGCCGGCGGGGTGTGGAGCGAGAGCTCCCTGTCGGACGACGCCCGCAGCGGCCTGCGCAAGATCCGCGCCCTCGGAGACCTGGTCGACGAGCCCATCATCGGCTTCTCGCCGCGGCTGAGCCTGCGCGACCCCGCGTTCCCGGCCCTGCAGCAGGCGATCGAGTCGAGCAAGGTCGTCACCTTCCCCTACCTCAAGCCGGGGGAGGCCGCACCGCGCACGCGGCGGGTGCAGCCGCTCGCCCTCGTCGAGTACGAGGGCCGCTGGCATGTGTTCGGCATCGACCTCGACGTCCGAGAGGACCGCACGTTCCTCCTCGCCCGCATCGTCGGGCCCGTCGCCGTCACCCGGGCGTCGTTCGACCCGGCGCTGCGCGAAGGCGCCGGCGACCGGGCGCTCGCGGGCCTCGACGAGGTCGCCGCGCGCAACTCGGCGCTGCTGGAGGTGAACCCCGGCACCGAGGCGGCGCTCCGCCTCGCGCGCCGCGCGCAGCCGGCCGAGCAGGGGATCCGCGTGCCGTACGTCGACGTGCACATCTTCGCCGACGAGCTCGCCTCCTACGGCCCCGAAGTGCGGGTCGTCGAGCCCGCGGACCTGCGGGATCGCGTCATCGACCGGCTCGCGGCGACCCGCGATCTCCACGGGGGGACCTCATGAGCGTCCGGCGCCAGCTCGTCGCGACCGATCGCGCGGCCCTCATGCTCCAGCTCGTGCCGTACCTGATCGGCAAGGGCGAGGTCTCGCTCGCCGAGGCGGCCGACGAGTTCGACGTCTCGGCTGAGCAGATGCGCTCGATGGTCGAGAAGCTCACCGTGATCGGGCTGCCTGGCGACCGCGGGTACTGGCAGATGGCGAACGACCTGTTCGACATCGACTGGGACCTGCTCGACGAGCGCGACCTCATCGTCATCACGAACTCCGTCGGGCTCGAGCGGGTGCCCAAGCTCACGGCGCGCGAGGCGGCCGCCCTCCTCGCGGGTCTGCAGCTGGCGCGGTCGATCCCCGGAGTGGGCGACACCGCCCTGTACGCCGGGCTGCTCGCCAAGCTCGCGCGGGGTGCTTCGGGGATCCCTGCCGAGGTGATTCTCGCGACCGAGCCCGTCGACGCCGTGCGCGACCTCGTGTCCGACGCGCTGCGGCGCGGAGTGGCCGTCTCGTTCACGTACAAGGCGCCCGACGCGGCGCCCACCACCCGTACCGTCGACCCGGTGAAGGTGCACATCGCGAGCGGGCAGTGGTATCTGCAGGGCTGGTGCCACCTCCGCGAGGCGATGCGCACGTTCCACCTCGACCGCGTCAGCGACCTCGAGCTCACCGGCATCCCGAGCACGCACGCGGGCGAACAGGCCCCGGATTGGTTCGACACCGATGCGGGCGACGTGGTCGCGCGCATCCGCTTCGCCGAAGACGTCGCGCCGCTGCTCGGGGACTACCTCGACCGCGCGGCTCTCGAGACGACTGACGGCGTCACGGTCGCGACCATGCGCGTCGCCGACGAGCTCAGCCTCCGCCGTCTGGCTGCGCGCCGCGGCGGCCTCGTGGAGGTGTTCGAGCCCGTCGCCGCACGCCGCGCCGTCGCCGAATGGGCCGACGCGGGCTTGGCGCAATACCGGTGAGGGCCGTCATGACCCCTCGGCATCGGGTTACACTGGACCCACATCCGCACCGACAAGGAGATTCCGCATGGGCGCATTCGGATGGCCGCACCTTCTGATCATCCTCGCGGTGATCCTGCTCCTGTTCGGGGCTGCGAAACTGCCGGCTCTGGCCAAGAGCCTCGGTCAGTCCGCCCGGGTCTTCAAGGGCGAGATGAAGGCGATGAAGGAGGACGACTCCACGGCGAAGCCGAAGGCCGAGAACGTGGCGTCGGAGACCCCCAAGGCCGACACCCCCGCGAGCTCGAGCAGCACCGCAGACCCGTCATCCTGACCCACCGTGGTCACCACGGATCCCCCGCGCATCGAGGAGCCTGAGCAGCCTCGGCGCGATAAGCGCATGTCCCTCGGAGGGCACCTGCGCGAGCTGCGCCGGCGATTCTTCATCGCCGCGGCCGGCCTCGTCGTCGGCATGGTCGTCGCATTCCTCATCAGCGGCTGGGTCATCGACCTGCTGTCGCAGCCGATCATGCAGATCGCGGGCGAGCGCGGCGACCAGTACATCGCGCTCAACTTCACGACGGTGTCGAGCGGTTTCGATCTGCACATGCGGATCGCGTTCGCGATCGGCCTGCTGATCTCGGCGCCGATCTGGCTGTGGCAGATCTGGGCGTTCATCATGCCCGGGCTGACGCGCAAAGAGGTCAGCTACACGGTCGGCTTCCTCGCCGCCGCGATCCCGCTGTTCATCGCCGGACTCTACGTCGGCTGGCTGATCATGCCGCACATGGTCGTCCTCATGGCCAACTTCGTGCCGAACGACCAGGGCATCGCGCAGTTCTACGACTACGCCACGTACTACGACTTCGTTTTCAAGCTGCTCCTCGTGATCGGCGTCTCGTTCGTGACACCGGTGTTCCTGGTGGCCCTGAACCTGGCGGGCGTCGTGTCGGGCCGCGGCATCCTCAAGGGCTGGCGCGTCGCCATCATCGTGATCACGGTGTTCGCCGCCGCCGCGACGCCAGCCGCCGACGTCACCTCGATGCTGCTGCTCGCGGGCATCCTGTGCGTGCTCTACTTCGCCGCGGTCGGTCTGTCGATGCTGTTCGACCGCCGCAAGGCCAAGCGCGATCGCGCAGCCGGCCTGCTGCCGCCCGAGGTCTCGTGAGCGAGCCCGCTCCCGCCGAACGTTACGCACGAGCCAGCGCATCGGCACGCCTCGATCGGACGCACCCGATCACAGCCGACTTCGCCGCGTCCCAGCGATTCACGCTCGACCCCTTCCAGATCGAAGGATGCCGCGCCCTCGAAGAGGGCCGCAGCGTCCTGGTGGCCGCGCCCACCGGCGCCGGCAAGACGATCGTCGGCGAGTTCGCGGTGCATCTGGCGATGCGCGAGCCCGGCGACAAGGCGTTCTACACCACGCCGATGAAGGCGCTGTCGAACCAGAAGTTCCGCGAGCTGCAAGAGGTCTACGGCGAGGGCGAGGTCGGACTCCTCACCGGCGACACCAACATCAACGGCAACGCGCGCATCGTCGTGATGACCACCGAAGTGCTGCGCAACATGCTGTACGCCGACTCCCCGGCGCTGCGCGGACTCCGCTACGTGGTCATGGACGAGGTGCACTACCTCGCCGACCGCTTCCGCGGCGCCGTGTGGGAGGAGGTCATCATCCACCTCGCGCCCAGCGTGCGGCTGATCTCGCTGTCGGCCACCGTCTCCAACGCCGAGGAGTTCGGCGACTGGCTCGACACCGTGCGCGGCGACACCGAGGTCATCGTCTCCGAGACCCGCCCGGTACCCCTCGAGCAGCACGTGCTGGTGCGCGGCGACCTGCTGCCGCTCTTCGACGACCGCGCCGGCATCGCGACGGCCCAGGTCAACCAGGAGCTCATGCGCATCCGCTCCTTCAAGGGCCAGAACTTCGAGCGCAATCATCGGGTGCAGGCGGCGAACAGTGCCCGGCAGGCGGGGTACGAGGCATCCCGTCGCCGTCCGAACCGCGGGGGCAAGCGGCCCGTGCGGTCCGCGAACGTGCAGCGGATCGAGCGCCTCGACCGCCCCGACGTCGTCGAGCTGCTCTCGCGCGCCAATCTGCTGCCGGCGATCTTCTTCATCTTCAGCCGGGCGGGCTGCGACGCGGCCGTTCAGCAGGTGCGCCGTGCCGGTGTGCGGCTGACCTCCCAGGACGAGCGCCGCGAGATCCGCGCGGTGATCGAGGAGCGCACCCGCACCCTCCTTGAAGAGGACCTCGCCGTACTGGGGTTCTGGGAGTGGCGCGACAACCTCGAACGCGGCGTCGCGTCGCACCACGCGGGCCTCCTGCCGGCGTTCAAGGAGGTCGTCGAGGAGCTCTTCCAGCGCAAGCTCGTGAAGGTGGTGTTCGCCACCGAGACGCTCGCGCTCGGCATCAACATGCCCGCGCGCACCGTCGTGCTCGAGAAGCTCGAGAAGTTCAACGGCGAGGCCCGCGTCGCCATCACGTCGGGGGAGTACACGCAGCTCACCGGCCGTGCCGGCCGCCGCGGCATCGACGTCGAGGGTCACGCGGTCATCCAGTGGACCGAGGGCCTCGACCCGCAGGCCGTGGCCGCCCTCGCCTCGCGCCGTACATACCCGCTCAACTCGAGCTTCCGGCCGACGTACAACATGGCCGTCAACCTCATCGACCAGTTCGGCCGGGCCAAGGCGCGGGAGATCCTCGAGTCGTCGTTCGCGCAGTTCCAGGCCGACCGTGCGGTCGTCGGGCTCGCCCGGCAGGTCAAGGAGCAGGAGGAGTCGCTCGCCGGCTACGCGAAGGCGATGACGTGCGATCGCGGCGACTTCGCCGAGTACTCCCGCATCCGTCGTGAGCTGAGCGACGTCGAGAAGCTCAACCGCAAGGACGCCAACGCGTCGCGGCGCACGCGCGACGAGCGGCTGCGTCACATCGCGACGCTGCGCAAGCAGATGCAGCGGCATCCGTGCCATCAGTGCCCCGACCGCGAGCACCACGCGCGGTGGGCCGAGCGGTACTGGAAGCTCAAGCGCGAGGTCGACAAGCTGCGCCGCCAGATCGAGACGCGCACCGGCACTGTGGCGCGCATCTTCGACCGCGTCGTCGACGTGCTCGGCGCGCTCGAGTACGTGTCGATCGACGAAGCCGGCGCGACGGCGCTGACGCCTGCCGGCCGCACGATGCGCCGCATCTACGGCGAGCGGGACCTCCTCGTCGCCGAGTCGCTCCGGCGCGGCATCTGGAAGGACCTGGATGCCGCCTCCCTCGCGGCTCTGGCGTGCTCGCTCGTGTACGAGCCGAGGCGCGACGACGGCGGCCCAGGGGAGCGGGGGCTGCCGCGCGGCGCGTTCCGTCCGGCGTTCGAGGCGACGCTGTCGCTCTGGCAGGAGCTCGACGACCTCGAGCAGGAGCACCGGCTCCCCGGCACCGAACCGGTGTCGGCCGGCCTCGCGCAGGCCATGCACACGTGGGCCCGCGGCGGCATGCTCGACCGCGTGCTGATCGAGGCCGATATGGCCGCCGGCGACTTCGTGCGCTGGTCGAAGCAGACCATCGACCTGCTCGACCAGCTGTCGATCGTCGCCGATCAGCCGATCGCGGGGACGGCTCGCAAGGCGTTGGATGCCGTGCGCCGCGGCATCGTCGCGTACTCGGGGGTCTAGCGGCGCCGACGCGGCTCAAGATCGCCGTTCCGCTCGCTTAGGCTGATCCCGTGCCACCTCGCGCGATCTTCCCGCTGTGGGCGGCGGTTCCCCTCTCGGTGCTGGCCGGAGTGCTGTTCGACCTGGCCTTCCCGTCGGTCGCGTGGTGGCCGATGGCGTTCGTGTCGGTGGCTCTGGCGCTCGTCACCCTCATCGGGCGCCGGGCGGGCGGAGCGTTCCTGACGGGGCTCGCCTACGGTCTCGCGTTCTATCTGCTCAACGTCGACTTCACCGCCGAGTGGGTGGGGCCGCTTCCGTGGCTCGCGCTCTCGGTCCTCGAATCGCTGTTCGTCGCGGGCGGCGCCGTGCTCATCTCCCTGGCCTATCGCTGGGTGCCGCAGGTCGTCCGCCGCCGCGGGCGGATTCTGCTGACCGCGGTGCTCGTCGCGGGGCTGTGGACCGCGAAGGAGGCGGTGATCGGCGGCTTCCCCTACGGCGGATTCCCGTGGGGGCGCGTCGGCACCTCCCAGGTGAACGGCCCGTTCGCCGAGGTCGTCTCGTGGACCGGCACCGCCGGACTCACCTTCCTCATCGTCGCGCTCGTCGCCGCCGGGGTGGAACTCGTGCGTTCTCCGCGGCGGGCGCGGGGCGGCGGCATCCGTCCCCTCCTCCCGGTCGCGGTGCTCGCCCTCGTCGCCACCGCGCTCGTGGTCGTCCCCGCGTGGGCGACGACGCCCGCGGGCTCGATGCGCGTCGCGAGCGCGCAGGGCAACGGCCCCGCCGGCTACTTCGACGAGCGGGAGGCCGGCGACATCCTCGCATCGCAGTACGAGGCCACGAGGCCGCTCTTCGGCGCCGAGGACGTCGACGTCGTGCTGTGGCCGGAGGGGAGCGTCGACGTCGATCCCGACTCGTCGTCCGTCGTCGCGGCCGCCCTCGACCGCGTGGCCCGGCAGGTGGGCGCGCCGCTGATCGCCAACCGCATCGACAAGCGCGGCGAGGAGTACTTCAACATGTCGTTCCTCTGGCGCGAGGGCACGGGCATCGAGCAGACGTACGACAAGCGCAACCCGGTGCCGTTCGGCGAGTACGTGCCCGACCGGGAGTTCTACGCGTCGATCGCCCCCGACCTCATCGGGATGATCGGCCGCGACTACACGCCCGGCACGACGCCTCCGGTGTTCGACGTCGACGGCACCGTCGTCGGGCTCGCCATCTGCTTCGACGTCATCTACGACGCCCTCGTGTGGGAGGGTGCTCGCGACGGCGCGCGCGTGTACCTCTTCCAGACCAACAACGCCGACTTCCGGGGCACCGACGAGAACCTGCAGCAGCTGGCCGTCGCCCGGCTGCGCGCGATCGAGACCGGGCGCTCCGTCGTCAACCTGTCGACGGTGGGCACGAGTCAGGTGATCGCGCCCGACGGATCCACGATCGACGGACTCCCGGCGGACGAACCGGGGCACATGCTCACCGACGTGCCCCTGCGGACGGGTCTCACGCCTGCTGTCATCGTCGGGCCGTGGCTGAACGCGCTCGTGGCGTGGGGCAGCGTCATCGTGCTCGCCGGGCTGGGCATCATCGCGCGTCGGCGCTCTCGCGCGCACGCGAAAACGCCGGCCCCGTAGGGCCGGCGTCGCGCGGATCGTGGATCAGGCGCTGAGCTTGTCCACCGTGACGGCCTCGCCGGCGCCGCGGCGGGCGCGGACGTACGCAAGGCGCTCCTCGAGCAACTCTTCGAGCTCGGGGATGGTGCGGCGCTCCAGGAGCATGTCCCAGTGGCTGCGGGGGACCTTGTCGCCGGAGTGGTCGACGGTCGCGGTCCCTTCGCCCACGCGCAGCAGCGCCTCGGCGCCGCACGTGCGGCACTCCCAGGCCGGCGGAACCTCGGCGTCGGCCGCGAAGGTCAAAGTCGTGTCACGTCCACACGTCGAACATGTGTAGATGTGCTGTGCGCGCTCATGGAACACGACGCCCTCTTCGCTCTGTAGGCTCTGGGCGCCGAGTCGGATGCCGCGCAGACTGCGGTCTGCCATTTTGTGGTCCTCTCGTCGCTGTATAGGTATAACGAAGTGACCTGAGCGGATCATCCGAAGGGGCCCTGTTCATCGACCTTTCACAGTGGATGCACAGCGGAGGGAGTGTCCGTCCACCGTGGGGTGTTATCGGAGGGCTGAGAGCGCGATGTCGGCGCGGTCCGTGACGATGCCGTCGACGCCCATCTCGACCAGCCGGACCATGTCGTCGGGGGCGTTGACGGTCCACACATGCACCTCGACGCCGTGCCGGTGCGCGGCCGCGATGAGCCGCGGCGTGACGATGCGCAGGCGGCCCTGCCGCTCGGGGACCTGGAGCGCGTCGACGCCCGCCAGAGCCCGCGCGACCAGCCGATCCGAGCGCGCCGACACGGCGGCCAGCACGCGTCCGATGGTGCCGCGGCCACCGGAGGTGGCGGGACGGATGCTGCGCCCTGACGCCTCGCCCACGGCCCGAGCCGCGCCGAGCGCGGCGCGCCGCCGTTCGTCGGAGAAGCTCGTCACGAGCACCCGGTCGGCGAACGGAGCGATCGCGGTGCCGACGGCGGTCGCCGCATCCGTCGCCTTCACGTCGAGGTTGAACCTCACGGTCGGGAACGAGTTCAGCGCCTGCGCGAGCGTGATGAGTCCGCCCCGCCCGGCCATGAGGTGCTCGAGCTCGCGCACCGTCACGTCGGCGATCTTGCGCGGGTCGCCGGTCACGCGCGACAGGTCGTCGTCGTGGAACAGGACGACGACGCCGTCCGAGGTGCGGTGGCAGTCCGACTCGACGTAGTGGGCGCCTGCCGAGTGCGCCGCGGCGACCGCAGCGAAGGAGTTCTCGACGATGCCGCTGCGCGCGGCATCGGGCGTGACCAGGCCCCGGTGGGCGAGGACGCGCGGCGTCGCGACTCCCTCGAACCAGGGGTGGGTCACGGGGTGGGCGGGGTGACCGCGGGCGGCGCACCGCCGATCGCGGGACCGCCGGAGGCCGGACCGCCCGCAGCGGGACCGCCCGACGTGATGCCGCCCGCGGCGGGCCCGCGACCCTTGGCCGCAGCATCCGCCATCACACCGGCGAAGGAGCCCGTGAGCCCCTTGAGCGCCTCGGTGAACTCGCTCGGGATGATCCAGAGCTTGCTCGATGCGCTGTCGGCGATCTTCGGCAGCGTCTGCAGGTACTGGTAGGCCAGCAGCTTGTCGTCGGGGTTGCCGCTGTGGATCGCGTCGAAGACGGTCTGGATCGCCTCGGCCTCGCCCTGTGCGCGCAGCACGGCAGCCTGCTTGTCACCCTCGGCCCGGAGGATCTCCGCCTGCCGGCGTCCTTCGGCCTCGAGGATCTGCGACTGCTTCGAACCCTCGGCCGTGAGGATCGCGGCGCGGCGGTCGCGCTCGGCGCGCATCTGCTTCTCCATCGAGTCCTGGATGGAGTGGGGCGGGTCGATGGCCTTGAGCTCGACGCGTGAGACGCGCAGGCCCCACTTGCCGGTCGCCTCGTCGAGCACGACGCGCAGCTGGCCGTTGATCTCGTCGCGGCTCGTGAGCGCCTCTTCGAGGTTCAGGCCGCCGACGACGTTTCGGAGAGTGGTGGTGGTGAGCTGCTCGACCGCGCTGAGGTAGTTGGCGATCTCGTACGTCGCGGCGCGGGCGTCGGTGACCTGGAAGTACACGACCGTGTCGATGGACACGACGAGGTTGTCCTCGGTGATCACCGGCTGCGGCGGGAACGAGACGACCTGCTCCCGCATGTCCATGAGCGGCCGCAGCCGATCGATGAAGGGCACGAGGAGATTCAGACCCGGGGCGAGCGTCTTGTGATACCGGCCGAGCCGCTCGACGATTCCGGCCGTCGCCTGCGGGATGATCCGGATGGACCGGAAGATGACGACCAGGACGAAGATGAAGACCGCGATCGCGAGGATCCACCCGATCGCCGTCGGGATGGCCGAGGTGAAGTCGTTCATGCGAGCGGATCCTCCGGTGCGGGGGCGAGGGGTTCAGGGGAGTCGGAGCGGACGACCGCCGTCGCGCCCTCGATGCGGCTGACGCGCACCCGGGTGCCGGGCTCGAGGTCTCCGGACTCGGTGCGCGCGGTCCACACGTCGCCGTTGGCGAGCTTGACCTGACCGCCGTGCGCGCCGACGGATGAGACGACCGTGCCGCCCAGTCCGATGAGGGCGTCGACGTTCGACGGCGTCGGATCCTCGCCGCGGCGCAGTCGCCGCAGCAGGGGCGGACGCAGCACGAGGACGAGGATCGCTGCGACCGCAGCGGCGATGATCACCTGCAGCCAGATCGGCGCCCCGAGCAGGTCGGCGATGAGGCCCGCGATGCCGCCGATGGCCAGCATGAGGAACGTGAAACCGAGCGTGAGCATCTCGATCACGAGGAACACCAGGATCAGCACCAGCCAGCCGATCCATGCCCATTGTTCGATGGCCTCGATGAGCTCCACGGTAGCCTCCTCAGTCCGAACCTAGCAGGTAGGGTCTACACGTGACTGACACTCTGAACCCGCTTCCCGAGAGCTCGCTGAGCGGCAAGACCGCACTCGTCACGGGCTCGTCCAGAGGCATCGGCGCCGACACGGCCCGGTACCTCGCCCAGGCCGGCGCGAACGTCGTCATCAACTTCCGCAACAAGGCTCCGCGGGCTGAGAAGCTCGCCGGCGAGCTGCGCGAGCTGGGCGTCCAGGTGCTCGTGGTCGGGGCCGACCTCACCGATCCCGCATCGGTCCAGGCGATGTTCGACGAGGTCGCGAAGACGTTCGGCTCGCTCGACATCCTCGTGCTCAACGCGTCGGGCGGCATGGAGTCGGGCATGGCCGAGGACTACGCGCTCCTGCTCAACCGCGACGCGCAGGTGAACGTGCTCGAGACAGCGCTGCCCCTGCTCGGCGACGGCTCGCGCGTCGTGTTCGTCACGAGCCACCAGGCCCATTTCATCCGCACGACCCCGACGATGCCCGAGTACGAGCCGGTCGCGCTGTCCAAGCGCGCCGGGGAGGACGCTCTGCGCGAGCGGATCCCCGCGCTCACCGAGCGCGGCGTCGAGTTCGTCGTCGTCTCCGGCGACATGATCGAGGGCACCATCACGGCGACGCTGCTCGAGCGGGCCAACCCGGGCGCGATCGCCGCCCGCCGTGAGGACGCGGGCAAGCTCTACAACGTGTCGGAGTTCGCCGCCGAGGTCGCGCAGGCGGCCCTCGACCCGGTGCCCGCCGACAACACCCGTCTCGTCGGCGACGTCTCGTCGTTCGGGACGGAGTGATCCGATGAAGGCGAACGACATCGAGACGCTGGTCTCGGTCGGGCGTCCCGAGATCGCCGCCGACGGCTCGTTCGCCGTCTTCGCGACCTCGCGCCCCGACATCGCTGCGAACCGCAACGTCGGCCAGGTCTGGCGCGTCGATCTGCCCGACGGCACACCGCGCCGCCTCACGCGCGGCACCGCCGACGGCGCCCCCAAGCTCTCTTCCGACGGCACGCGCATCGCGTTCGTGCGCGGCGACGCCAAGGGCAAGCCGCAGGTGCACGTGGTCGCCGCGGCCGGCGGCGAGCCGGTGCAGGCGACCGACGCGGTGCTGGGCGTCGAGGACTTCGCCTGGTCGCCGGACGGTGCGACCATCGCGTTCATCGCGCGCGTGCCCGAGAAGGGCCGCTACGGCAGCGTGGAGGGATTGGATGCTGCGGCCGAGGCGCCGCGGCACATCACCGGTGTGCGGTGGCACGCGAACGGCCTCGGCTATATCGGCGACCGGCCCGCCCACGTCTTCGTGATCGCCGCGCCCGCTGTGGACGCCGAGCCGTTCTACGAGCCGGCGTCCGCGGTGCGCCCCGATGATGAGACGCCGCCCAAGAAGACGCTGGTCGCCGCGGAGGCGCGACAGCTGACGGAGGGCACGGCATCCCACGGCGGGGTCGTCTTCACGGCCGACGGACGCGAGATCCTCACCGTTCCCGACGAGATCGAGTCCGAGCGCCGCGATCTGCGCGATCGTCTCATCGCCCTCGCGGTGGACGGTTCCGGGCAGCGTGAGGTGCTCGGAACCGACACCGGCATCGCGATCTACGAGGCGGTCGTCGCCCCCGACGGCACGATCGCCCTCCTCGCCCACGAGGTCGGCGACGGCGTGGACTTCATCGCCCCCGGCGTCGGACTGTGGCTCGTGGAGGACGGCGGTGCGCGTCGCGTCACCGATGCCGACGAACTGAACCTCGGCGACGGGCACCTGCGGGTGGACGGCGAGGGCTTCCTCGTGCAGGACGCCGCGCGCGGCCGCGTGCGACTGCTGCGGGTCACGCGCGACGGCGGGGCCACCGAGCTCCTCGGCGGCGATGTCGAGGTCGGCGGTCACGCCACCGGCGACGGCCGCATCGTGGCAGCCGTGTCGCAGCCCGACTCGTTCGGCGAGCTCGTGCTCATCGAGGACGGTGCCACGCGGACGCTGACCTCGTTCGGGGCCCGGGCCGCAGCATCCGGAATCGCCCTCCCACGGGAGCTGACGGTCACGGGGCGCGACGGCTACCCGGTGCACGGATGGGTCGCGACGCCGGAGGGCGAGGGACCGTTCCCGGTCATCCTGCAGATCCACGGCGGACCCTTCGCCTCGTACGGCGTGCACCTGTTCGACGAGACGCAGGTGCTCGTCGATGCGGGCTACGCCGTCGTCTACTCCAACCCCCGCGGATCAGCGGGCTACGGACGGGCGCACGGGCGCAGCATCCGTCAGCAGATGGGCACGGTCGACTTCGCCGACGTCATCGACTTCCTCGAGGGGGCGATCGCGGACGACGTCCGCCTGGACGGCGACCGCGTCGGCGTGCAGGGCGGCTCGTACGGCGGATACCTCACGGCGTGGGTCATCGCGCACGACCACCGGTTCGCGGGCGCGATCGTGGAGCGCGGCTTCCTCGAGCCGCTCTCGTTCCAGGGCACGAGCGACATCGGCTCGTTCTTCGGCGACGAGTACGTGGGCGTCTCGGTGGAGGACATCGCGCGTCAGAGCCCGATGGCCGTCGTCGGCCAGGTGACGACGCCGACGCTGGTGATGCACTCGGAGCTCGACTTCCGGTGCCCGCTCGAGCAGGCGACGCGGTACTACTCGGCGCTCAAGCGCCAGGGCACCGAGGCCGAGCTGCTGGTGTTCCCCGGCGAGAACCACGAGCTCACGCGCGCCGGCCAGCCGCGGCACCGCGTCCAGCGCTTCGACGCGGTGCTGGACTGGTGGAACCGGCACCTGCCGGTCGGCTGATCCGATCGCAGACACGAGTCGGCCCCGGGAGCGGAAGCTCCCGGGGCCGACGACGTTTCAGTCGCGGATCAGATGTCGCCCTTGAAGGTGAAGGCGCGGACGACGTTGATGATGCCGAGCACGACGAGCGAGATGCCGAGGATCCACCAGAGGATCGCGACGCCCCAGACCGGCGCGAAGAGCACGACGATACCGGCGATGATGCTCAGGATGGCGAAGAAGATCGACCAGCCCTTCGACGACGCGTCGCCCAGCGTCGACAGCGCGACGATGCCTTCGACGATCCACATGATTCCGATGAGGATGCCGAGGAACAGCGCGAGCCACGCGGTGGTCTGACCCAGGTTGAAGAGGGCCACGACGCCGGCGATGATGAACAGGATGCCGAGCGCGATGTGGCCGACGCGAGCCCAGCCGCCCTTGGTCTTCGAGAAGATCCCGAGACCGGCGTAGACGAGGCCGGCGGCGATCGCGTAGATCGCGATGATCGCCGTGATGACGGCGGCGGTCTTGCCCGGCCAGACCAGGATCAGGATGCCGACGATGATGGCGAGGACGCCGCCGACGCCGAGCGCCGTGCGGATTCCGTTGACGGCCGACTTCTCGGCTTCGGATGCAGTGGACATGAGGGGCCTTTCTGAGAGTTCCCTGTACGTGGTGCGGCTAAAGCTTAGACCCCACATCGAACTTGCAAGCGACCATGAACGTGTGTTGCCCGATGCCCATCGCCTCCGCGGGTCGCGGCGCGCTACCGTGAGCGTGCGTGACCGTGAGCGTGCGCGCCGGCGCGGCGTGCAGGAGGAGGGTTTCGATGGCCGTCGTGTCGAGAGGGTTCGGAGCGCGTCGCCGCGAGAGCGATCCGCGGCTGCCACCCGGGCAGTACCTGACGGAGGATTTTCCTGTGCTGTCGGCCGGTCCGACGCCGCGGATCGAGCAGGATGACTGGCGCTTCGGCATCCGCACCGAAGGCGGCGACGCGGTCTCCTGGACGTGGGACGAGTTCATGGCGCTGCCGATCGAAGATGTCGACACCGACATCCACTGCGTGACGCGGTGGTCGAAGCTGGGCACGTCCTGGCGCGGCGTGTCGCTGGACACCCTGCTCGACACGGTCGAGACCGACGCCGAGTTCGCGATGGCGCACTCCTACGGCGGCTATACGACCAACGTGCCCATGGAGGACCTGCTCGGCGGGAAGGCGTGGGTCGCGTTCGAGTTCGAGGGCGAGCCGCTCGACCCCGAGCACGGCGGGCCGGCGCGGCTGCTCGTGCCGCATCTGTACTTCTGGAAGAGCGCGAAATGGGTGCGCGGGCTCACCCTCATGCAGGACGACGAGCCCGGATTCTGGGAGCAGAACGGCTACAACATGCACGGCGACCCCTGGACCGAGGAACGGTATTGGTGACTGTCGGCGGCTGGCGGCCGGGCCGCGTCCTCGAAGCGCTGCCCGCGACACCGTCCGCGCGCATCCTGCGACTCCAGGTGCCGGACTGGCCGGGCAACACGGCGGGTCAGCACGTCGACATCCGGCTCACCGCCGAGGACGGCTACCAGGCGGTGCGGTCGTACTCGCTCGGCTCGTACGGCCCCGCCGAGACGATCGAGCTGGCGGTCGACGAGATCCCCGACGGCGAGGTGTCGCCGTATCTCGTCGAGGACGTGCGGCCCGGCGACGAGCTCGAGGTCAAAGGACCCCTCGGAGGCTACTTCGTGTGGCGGCCCGGGGGAGAGGCGCCCGTGCAGCTCATCGCCGGCGGCTCGGGAATCGTGCCGCTGATGGCGATGGTGCGGGCCGCGACGGATGCCGGGGCGGCAGCATCCGTCCGTCTGCTCTACTCCGTCCGAACCGCGGAGGACGCGATATATCGCGATGAACTGGCTCGGCTGACCGGCGACGGGGGAGTGGGGGTCACGTGGCGGTACACCCGCGCGGCCCCCGACGGGTGGACGGATCCGGTCGGGCGGCTGGACGACGACGCGTTGCGCGCGGCGACCTGGGAGCCGGGGCAGGAGCCGATCGTCTACGTGTGCGGACCCACGGGGTTCGTCGAGCACGTCGCCGACGCGCTCGTCGGGTTGGGCCATGAGCCTGCTCGAATCAGGACCGAACGCTTCGGAGGTGCATGATGCGTGCCGAGAACGCTGCGAGCGTCGTCGACGGCAACGCGGCGGCGGGGATGCTGTGGGACGTGTTCGGCGCGGACGTCACCGCGCTGGTCGGCGTCTGCGGCGGGTGCGGTGACGCCTCGCCGTTCGCCGAGGCCGTCGTCGAGATCGACGAGACGGTGGCGATCGTCCGCTGCCGTTCCTGCACGCACACGCTCTTCACCGTGCTCCGAGACGGGGACGGGATGCGGCTCGTGCTGGGCATGCTGCACGAGATCGCGCGGCCCTAGCCCGGTGAGCCGGGTCAGCCGAGCAGCAGCGTGACGAGGATCAGCACCGGGACGCAGCCGATCGTCGTGAGGAACACGGTGTCGCGCGAGATCGTCTCGCCGACGTCGTACCGCTGCGAGTAGTTGAACACGTTCTGCGCGGTCGGCAGCGCGGCGAGCACCGTCACGATGAGCACGTCGTGCGCCGAGAGGCCGAAGACGAACTCGGCGACCGCCCAGGCGATCACCGGCATGGCGATGAGCTTCAGCGTCGTCGCGAGGACGATGTCGCGTCGGCGTCCCGACGCACCGAGCACGCGCTGCCCGTGCAGCGAGATGCCGTAGGCGATCAGGAGGATCGGCACGCAGGCGTTCGCGATGAGCATCGCCGGCTCCATCACGACGGGCGGCAGCTCGATCCCCAGCACCGAGACGAGCGTGCCCAAGACGGAGCCGACCACGATCGGGTTGGTCGCCACCCTGACCACGGCGCGCCAGAGCGAGGCGCGGGCGGTGGTGACGGCATCCAGGATCGCCATCGTGATGGGGGTGAACACCAGCAGCTGCATGAGGATCACGGGCGCCGGATACGCGGCGCTGCCGAGGAGATACAGCGACAGGGGGATGCCGATGTTGTTCGAGTTGACCTGACCCGCGCTGAGCGCGCCGATCACGGTCTCGCCGACCGTGCGCCGCCAGAGGAGACGGGCGATGACCGCGTAGACGAGGATGACTGCCACGGCCGCGATCGCCGACACCGGGAGGAGCGCCGAGAACAGCGTGTGGACGTCGGCCTGCGCGAGGACGACGAACAGCAGGAAGGGCGAGAGCACGAAGAAGGTCAGGCGCGCGAGCACCGGCCGTGCGTGCTCGCCGAGCAGGTCGATGCGCCCGAGGATCCATCCCACCAGGATCGCCACGCCCACCACGACGAACCCGATGAGCGACTCCAGCATGCTTCGAGCCTAGGAAATCGTTCTCTGGGGAGCGAATCGCGCGTCACCGTCTGACAGACTGACACCCGCCGAGACCAAGGAGCAACGGATGCCTGAACCCCGTGATCGCGTGACCCGCACAGCCGATCTGCTCGCGGCGCTGACGGCTCCGGCGGCCGACGTCTGGGTGGCGACGGCTTCTCCGGAAGCGGCGCCGTATCTCGTGCCGCTGTCGCTCGCGTGGATCGAGGACCGGGCGGTCATCGCGTTGGAGGGCGGATCGGTGACGGCGCGCAACCTCGGTGCGTCCGGGGTCGCGCGACTCGCGGTCGGCCCGACGCGCGATGTCGCGCTGATCGATGCCGTGCTCGAGCGATGGGCGGGCGTGGACGACGACGCATCGCTCGGCGAGGCGTATGCGGCGCAGGCCGACTGGGACCCGCGCGGGCTGCCCGGCTACGTGTTCCTCGTGCTGCGGCCGACGCGGATCCAGGCGTGGCGCGAATCGAACGAGCTGGCCGGCCGTGTGCTCATGCGGGACGGGGACTGGGTGGTCTGACGCTCGCCTCCGCGGGGATCGAGCGGATGATCGTCGCGCAGACGCTGTTCATCCGTGAACTCGACGGACGACGGATGCTGCGAGCCGCGGCGTTCGCGAACTACAGCGGTGTAACGCGGTCAGGGGAAGTCATCCGGTTGACTCTGTGACGCTGTGCGGCGGTGGACTGCGCAACAGAGCGGTGCTCCGCGGCGGACTTCGTCCCAGGACCCCTTCTGGGCACCCCTTCTGGCGCTAGGGCCGAGAGGGGTTCCTCTCTGGTCGCTTTGAATGAGGGCCGATAATGCACATTATGTCAACTCGCTTTTAGGCCGTAGGGATTGCAAGAACCTCACGACGCTCCCCTGAAATCGTTGCTGGCCTGCGGTTCGTGAGATCGATCGCGCTGGCGCTGGGCATCTGTGGCGTCGTGCGCGCGCGGTCGATGTGGACGACGTGGCGGCTGTCGCGGGCGCTGTTGATCCCGCACGCTGGAAGCTCGCGACGCGACGCGGAGTCTCCCGGCGGTCTGTTCGATGGGATCGACAGTTAGTTTGACCTCGAAGGCGTTGAACTTCTCCCCCTGCGCTGCTCTCCCCGGTCCGGTGGGGTTCGATTGCCACATTCGGTGTCACTCGCGGGGCGCTAGCAGGCATCCATCTACGAATGTAATTGCGAGTTTGTCTACCGCGAATAGAAGATAGGTACTACAATCTATCCATGGAAGCCGCCTCGCCCACCGTCGAGCAGGTGGACGACGCGTTCGTGCTCAAGGAGTTGTTCTGGGACGCGGAGTCGGCGCAGTTCGAGGCGAACAGGCGCGCAGCACGGCAGTGCGAGCATCTCGCCGATCTGCTCGAGTTCGCGCGCGCACATCCTGAGCTGTACGTGAACGTGGACTTCGATCCACGCCTGGCCGGCGGGTTTCCGCCGCTCGGCGGCGATGCCGCACTGGCGGAGCGGTGTGCGGCTCTCGAGGCGGCTTCGCGGCTGCGGCTGACGGAGGGTGAAGTGCGGTCGTCGGCCGCCGTCGCGCAGCGGGCCCTCGCGCGACTCCCCCGCGTATGGCAGACGGCGCGCGATGGGCTCATATCGATCGCTCACGTGAAGGCGGTGCTCGCCCAGCTGCCGCTCTTCGAAGGTGTTCCCGATGTGGTCGGCGGCTTCGATGATCTGATGCGCGACATCGCGCTGGCGTCCACGGTCAGCGCCATCCGCCGGCAAGCCCGCCTGGTCGCCGACCGGCTCACGGCGTGCACCCGCACCCAGCGGCACGCGGCCGCCTTCGCTCGCCGTGCGGTGTACGTCGAGGACGTGGCCGACGGCATGTCTTGGGTGTACGCGATGGTCCCGACAGATCGTGCGCACGCTTTCGACGGCGCTCTCTCGCTGACAGCGAAGCAGATGCCTGCGGTCCAGCGCGACGGTCGCACGACGGGGCAGATCCGCGCGGATCTCTTCGCTGACATGCTGATGGGCGGCGACGTCACCCGAGTGAAGCCGAAGGTGCTCGTGACCGTTCCCCTCGACCGGCTCGCTCCTGCGGCGCGGGCGAGCGTCCGCGTCCACGCTCCCGCCGTCGCTGTGGGGGGTCTCGATCTGAACAGTGACTGCCTGATCCCCGGAGTCGGCCCGATCGACGATGCCACCGCACGGCAGATGCTGCTCGACGCCGGCGCATTCACCAGGGTGATCACCGATCCGGTCACCGGCGTCATCCTGGACATGGACCGGCGGGCACGGAAGGCCACCCGTGCGCAAAGAGAGTGGCTGGCTCTGGTGCATGGCACGTGCGCGCGAGACGGTTGCGACCGCCTCGCGATCGAGGGAGACATCGATCACCACTGTGCCTATCACGGCCCCGGCCGCGGTGAGACCGGCATCGCCAACCTCGATCCGCTGTGCGACCCGGACCACGCGCTGAAAGACACCACGCTGCTCCGACATCAGAGGCGGGAAGACGGCAGCATCGAGGTCGCGTTCCCGAGCGGGCATCGCACCACGAATCCGTTCGCGGGTCTGCGAGAACGCGTCCGCGCGCTGCTCGACCGGATCGCAGAACCGCCCGAGAACCCGCCCTTCTGACATCCGGTACGGCACGATCGAATCGGACCGCGATAGTCGGGCGCGCATGAACGCGCCCGACGAGGCTGGTTGTCGAAGGAGGAACCGTGATCGCGATTCTCAACCGGGTGATCGAGCTCGTCGAGGCCGACCTGTCAGACGACGTCGACTTCGCCGCACTGGCCGCCGGCCTCGGCACCACCGAGTACCACGTGCGCCGCATGTTCTCGTCGCTCGCGGGCATGCCGCTGTCGGAGTACATCCGGCGTCGGAGGATGACCGTCGCGGCCGCCGACGTGCTCGGCGACGGCGAGTTGCTCGACATCGCGGTGCGCCATGGCTACGGCTCCACCGAGGCGTTCGGCCGTGCGTTCCGGTCAGTGCACGGGGCGAGCCCCGCTGACGTGCGCCGCGACGGCGGTCCCCTTCGATCGCAACCGCAGCTCAGGTTCCGCCTGACCGTAGAAGGGAACACACCCATGGACACCCGTATCGCCGACCGACCGGCCTTCCTGCTGATCGGTCATGCCGCACGCGTGCCCCTCATCCATGAGGGCGTCAATCCGCACATCCAGGCCCACATCGCCGCCCTGCCCGTGACCGAGCACGTCCGGCTCAAGGGGCTGAGCAGCACCGAGCCCGCGGGGCTTCTGCAGGTGAGCGCCGACGTCGACCCCGACTACACCGAGGGCAGCGAGCTGACCTACCTCCACGGCGTCGCGGTCGGTGAGGACGCCTCCCCGCCCGATGATCTCGACGTGATCGAGGTTCCGGCCGGCGCATGGGCGGTCTTCCGCACGGAAGGCCCGTACCCTGCAGCGCTTCAATCGACCTGGGCCGCGACGGCGAGCGACTGGTTCCCGTCGAACCCCTGGCGACTGCGGCCGGGTCCGTCCATCGTGGCGGTGCTCGACCGCTCCCCTGACTTCAGCACCGCGACGTGCGAACTGTGGCTGCCGGTCGAGCGCGAGTAGTGAGCGTGTCGCTCTCCGGCGGGTTCAGAGGGACGCCGCGAGGATCGACTCGACGACTTCCCTCACGGCGTCGTGATCCGGGAGGGCGCCCGACGCTCCCGCAGACAGGAGATAGGCGCTGCCTGAAAGCGCCAATGCCAGAACGGGGACGTCGGCGTCCTTCCGGATCCACCCGACCTCCCGACCCGCGGCCAGGACGTCCGCTACCGCGGTCGTCGCATCGCCGAGCAGCGGGATGCCGGGCGAACCGTCGCCGACGCGCCGCCGCACGCCGTCGCGCCCGATGACGAGGCTCACGAGCCCGAGCATCGTCGGTGTGAAGGTCTGCTCGATCACATCCGTGGTCGCCGCCGCCGCGGAGTCCGCCACGCGCGGCTCGATCGCCTGGATGCGGATCGCCTCCTCCGCGACGAGTGCTGCGACGTAGGCATCGAAGTCCTCGAAGTGGCGATGCAGCACGCCCTTCGCGACACCGGACGCCTCGGTCACCGACCTGCTGGTGAGCGCGGCTGCGCCGTGTGCGGCCAGGATCCTGAACCCCGCGTCCATCAGGACGCCGCGAGCATCGTGAATCGCATGGCCGGTGGGCATTCGGACTCCTAGTGGGCAATCGCCCATTCATAGTGGGCGCATGGTCACTCTACCTCGTTGCACCAGCCGTCTGTCAGACTTCCGGGATGCCGCACACCGACGCGCTCGCTCGCCTCTGGCCCGCATCGGGGGTGTCGGTGCGCGCGGGCGACCTCGAACTCCGCTGGATCGACGACGGATTGCTCGTGCAGCTCGCAGAACTTGCGGGTCGAGGCATCCATGATCCCGAGATGATGCCGTTCGAACACCCCTGGTCGCGCGGCACGGCGGAGGAGGTCGCACGGAGTGTTCTCACCTTCCAGTGGGGCATCCGCAACCGCATCTCCCCCGACGCGTTCGTGCTCGAGTTCGCGGTCCTGCACGACGGGATCCCGGCCGGCGTTCAGGGTCTGACGGCGAGCGAGTGGCCGGTGCTGCGCCGTGTGACGACCGGATCGTGGCTGGGCCACGCCCATCAGGGACGCGGCATCGGCACCCGCATGCGGATGCTCGCCCTCCACTTCGCGTTCGAAGGGCTGGGGGCGAGGGAGGCGACGTCGGGCGCCTTCGTCGACAACGGCCCGTCGAATGCCGTGTCACGGCGCGTGGGCTATGAGGCCGACGGCGCTTTCCATGTCGCTCGCGAAGGTGTCCCCGTGCTCCACAACCGCTTCGTGATGTCGCGCGAGCGCTGGGAGTCCCTCCGCGCCGATCACGCCGCGGCACTGGGCGCGCCGATCGAGATGCGCGGGGTCGAGGCGTTCCGAGCGGCGATCGAGGCGACCACCTGACGCCTAGGGTTCCGCAGGTTCTGTTGGGGTGTGAACTGAGACGTCGACCTCGTCGCCTCGAAGCTGGAATCTGATCACCGTCCCGTCAGGCAGGCCCTCGGCAAAGGTCCCGCGCTCATCCGGCCATACACCGACGTCGACGACGACATCCGCCTCACGCGGAATGCAGGAGCCTCCGTGAACCCACGAGGACGAACCTGCTGGTTCGGTGATGATGAGACAGCGATTGCCGAGCGAGTCCGTCGCGGACCAGGGCTGGAGCCCGCGGAACATCTCGTGCGGTTCGAGCGTCGCCGCATCCACTTCGACGGGCGAGTAACTCGACGGAAAGCCGACCTGCGATACCGCTGTGTGGAGTGTGTGGTCGGGATGCGGCCCCATGAGCCAGGCGACTCCATAGGCGATCGCGAGGCCGATCGCCGCGGCGATCCAGACCAAGCCCCACCGTGACGGCATCGCGAACCGCCTCCGCGAGCCTCGGCTGAGCTCGGTTTCCGCCGCTGTCCCGGTCATGACCCGGTTCCTTCCGACAGCAGCACATGGACGTCCACGCTGTCTGCTCGCCAGAGGAAGCGCAGCACCTCCCCCTCGGGAAGGGCGCGTCGAACGCCATCTCCGTGTTGGACGTCCCAGTACATGTCCATGGACAGATCGGTCCCGGCCGGCATGCACTGGCGTGCGACCACGTCCTCCGTCGCACGGTGGATTCCGATCAGACAGGGCGATCCGAAGGCATTCACCGCGGACCACACCTCTACTTCCATGTACGTCCCGAAGGAGCGGAGTGTGGAAAGGTCGATCTCCATCTCAGATGCGCCGCCATCGTTCGCGCTGAACGGCTGGCCTTCCGCTTTCAGCAGTGTCAGGAGCTCCTCATCGGCGGCGGTGCCGGTCGGGTGCAGCACGGCGTCCGGCGGCGGATCCCACGACATCACGACCGTGGCGAGAACACCGGTGGTCGCGACCATCGCGCCGACCGCCAGTGCGATGAGGCCCCAGCGCCGTGTCGGCGCGGAACGGGGCGTCTGCAGTGGGGGTGGCGGGGGTGGTGGCTGCTCCTCCGTAAGGGTCGCGGTGACCGTCGGGGTCGTCTCCGGGACCTCGGCGACGGACGCCGCCGCAGGCTCGACCGGGCGGCCCGACCGTTGTTGCCCTGTCTCGAGTTCGATCAGTCTGGCCAGGGCCGCGGGATCGTCATGAATGTCGGGGTGAGGGCCGTATGCGCGCCGGCGCAGTTCGGCGAGCTCACCGTCCGTGTCGGAGCCGTTCGCGGGTACGTCCATCGAGGCCACCCCCAGAGGAAGCCTTTCGCCGGCTCGGGCCCGGTCAGGACGGCGCCGTCGTCGTCGATATCGTGCGTTTCGGGTGACGTCCCGCCGTCCGCTGGGCGCCGGGATCGTTGGGCCGATTGTCCCGCGATTCCGTGGGAAGCGCGATACCCCTCCTCGCGCGGTATGACGGAGAGGGCGACATGACTTCGGCCGCGAGCGCCGCAGCGCCCGCGGCCGAAGCGTCCGTCACAGCCCGGCGGTGTCGTCGGGGGTGCGAGTGGTCCTCCGGGTGACCTGGGAGTCGGAGACGGGGTCGACGGCGGTGTGGGTGACGACGTCCGACCGCCGGCGACGCATCATCAGCACCAGACCGACAAGGAAGATGACCACGCCGGCGCCCATGAGGATGTAGCCCAGCATGTCGAGGTTCACCCAGTCGACCTGCACGTTGAGCGCGAACGCGATGACGGCTCCGATTGCGAACAGCACGATTCCTGCGCCGATGCTCATGCGAAGCTCCTTTCCGGGGGTGCGCGTGCGCCCTCCCCTGATGCGGGACGGGTTGTCCCGCATTTCAGCCTGGTGGAGCCGCAGAACGTCAGGGAGGGGCTTGACAGCGAGCGGATGCTGCCGCCATCCTTCGCCGGATGGCGGCGCCTCCCCGGCTCACTGGGCGGGCGGACGCAGGCGGAGGCATCCGTCGCGGTGACTACTGTGGAAGGGTGCACAGTCTGTCCCGTCCTCGCGCGACGGGGCCGGGAGCATATGCCTGGGTGATCTGGGCGGTCGGCGTCGCAGCCTACGTCCTCGCGATCACCAACCGCTCGTCCCTGAGCGCGGTCGGCGTGGACGCCGCGGCGCGCTTCGACGCCGATGCCGCGACCCTGTCGATGTTCGCGGTGGTGCAGCTCGCCGTCTACGGCGGGATGCAGATCCCGATCGGCGTCCTTCTCGACCGGTACGGCGCGCGGCCGATCATGACGGTCGGGATGCTGCTGATGGCGGCGGGACAGCTGACCATGGCCATCTCCCCCAGTGTCGGCGTGGCGATCCTCGCGCGCATGCTGCTGGGCGCGGGAGACGCGGCGATCTTCCCCGGTGTGCTGCGACTCATCGCGACGTGGTTCCCGGCTCAGCGCGGCCCGATCATGGTGCAGCTCACCGGCATCGTGGGTCAGGCGGGGCAGCTGGTGGCGTTGATCCCGCTCGCGGCGCTGCTGCACGCCACCAGCTGGACCATCACGTTCGGCAGCATCGCCGGGCTCGGCGTGCTGTTCGCCATCCTCGTCTTCCTGCTCATCCGCAACCACCCGCCCGACCGCGATGAGGACGTGTCGGTCGACACTGATACCGGCGCGATCCGGGTCGTGACCTCGTCGGTCGACACGGGGGTCGGCATCCGTGCGGCCTGGGCGCACCCGGGGACCCGCTTGGCCTTCTGGTCGCACTTCACGACCCCGTTCGCGGGAACCGCGTTCGTGCTGCTGTGGGGCATGCCGTTCCTCACCGCGGGCGAGGGGCGCACGACGGCCGAAGCCGCGTCGATCATGTCGCTGTACGTCGTCGTGGGCATGGCGCTCGGACCCATCATTGGCGAGCTGTCCCGGCGCATCCCGCACCTGCGCTCGCGGGCGCTCGTGCTGCCCACCGTCGCCGTGCAGGCGATCGCCTGGCTCGTCGTGATCGCCTACCCGGGACCGGCGCCGCTGTGGCTCCTGCTCGCGCTCGCCGTGGCCCTCGCCACGGGAGGACCCGCGTCGATGATCGCGTTCGACCACGCCCGCACGCACAATCCGTCGCACCGCCTCAGCACCGCGACCGGGGTCACGAACGCGGGCGGATTCCTCGCGGCACTCCTCGCGATCCTCCTGATCGGCCTCGCGCTCGACCTTCAGGGTGCGGGAACGCCCGCGACGTACAACCTCGATGCCTTCCGTCTCGCATTCCTGATGCAGGTGCCGCTGTGGGCGCTCGGCAGCATCTTCATCGTCATCGAGCGCAAGCGCACGCGCATCCGTCTCGGGATGGATCCGCCCCGCGCGCGGCGCCACCCGCGCGGCTGAGCGCCCGGGTGGCGGCATCCGCTCGATACTGTGTCCCTGTCCGGGTCGGATGAACTGCCCGGATCGAAAGGATGCCCGTGTCCGATCCCCTCGTCATCGCGCCGGAGGTGCGGGACGCCGTCGCCTCGGGCGATCCCGTGCTCGCGCTCGAGTCCACGATCTTCACGCACGGCCTCCCGCGCCCGCGCAATCTCACGGTCGCCCTGGAGGCCGAGGCCCGCGTCCGGGCTCTCGGCGTCGTGCCGGCGACGATCGGGCTCGTCGACGGACGCCCCACCGTCGGCCTGTCGCCCGACGAGATCGAGCGCCTCTCGACCGCCGACGGCGTCGTGAAGGCGAGCGTGCGCGACGTGCCGGTCGCCGTGGTCAAGGGGCTCAGCGCGGGGACGACCGTGGCTGCGACAGCGCACCTCGCGGCACGAGCGGGCGTGCGGGTGTTCTCGACAGGCGGGCTCGGCGGAGTGCACCGGGGCGCCGCGCAGACCTTCGACGAGTCCGCTGACCTGCCGACCCTGGCAGGACTCCCGCTCGTGGTGGTGAGTGCCGGCGTCAAGTCGATCCTCGACATCGCGCTCACTCTCGAGCGGCTCGAGACGCTCAACCTCGCCGTGGTCGGCTACCGCACCACCGACTACCCCGGCTTCTACGTCGGCGACTCCGGTTACGACGTGGAGTACTCGGTGGACTCCCCCGCCGAGATCGCCGCGATCGCGCGCACCCGCGACGCGCTGGGCATCTCGTCGACCCTGCTGGTCGCGAACCCCGTCGGCGCCGACCGCCAGCTCGACCCGGCGCTGCACGACGACGTGCTGACGAGAGCGCTCGCCGCGGCCGACGCGCAGGGTGTGACGGGACACGACACGACTCCGTTCCTGCTCGACTTCTTCCAGCGTGAGACGGCAGGACGCAGCCTGGAGGTGAACGTCGCGGTGTACCGCGGCAACGTCGACCTCGGCGCCCGCATCGCGCGGGCGCTCACCGGCGACGACTGATGCTCGTCGTCATCGGCGATCTGGTCGCCGACCTCATCGTCCTCGGCGGCGCGACGCTCGAGCGGGGCACCGACAACCCGGCCGAAGTGCGTCTGACGCGGGGCGGAAGCGCCGCGAACGTCGCAGCGGCGGCTGCGGCGCAGCATCCGTCCCGCTTCATCGGCCGCGTCGGAGGCGACACACTGGCCATCGCGCTCGTGGGCGAGCTCGAGGCCCTCGGCGTCGACGCCCGGGTGCAGCGGCACGGTCGCACGGGCTCGATCGTCGTGCTCGTCGATGCCGTCGGTGAGCGCACCATGATCACCGACCGTGGCGCGGCAGCGGAGCTCGATCGCATCGATCCCGAATGGATCTCCGACGCCGACTGGGTGCATCTGCCGCTGTACGGCTTCGCGTCGCCCCGCTCCGCGCGGGCGGTGACGGATGCCGCGACCCACGCGGCAGCGCGGGGCGCCCGCGTGAGCCTCGACCTGTCGAGTGTCGCGACGATGCGCGCGCTGGGCGGCGAACGGCTGCGTCGCCTGCTGGACGAGCTCGAGCCCGACGTGGTCTTCGCGAATGCGGACGAAGCGGCCGCCGCGGAGGAGCTCGGGGTCGCGCCGGCGGGCGCGTATGTGGTCAAGCGCGGCGCGGAGCCCGTGCTGGTCTCCGCGGACGGCGAGACGACCGCGGTGCCCGTCGACAGGGTCGAGGACGTGCTCGACTCGACAGGTGCGGGCGATGCCTTCGCCGCGGGGTACATCGTGGCGGCGCTGGCCGGCGGGGACCCCTGCGAGAGCGCCCGGGCGGGCAGCGTGCTCGCGATGAGCGCGCTGCGCCGTCCGGGCGCACTGTGACGACACCGCTCAGGCGGTCTGGAGGCGCTCCAGCACGCGCTCGATGTCGTCGATGAACGAGTTGTAGCCGGCGATCGTCGCGGCGACCTGCTCGTCGGAGAAGTCGCTGCGGTCCTGGCGGATCGTGAGCACGGTGCCGTCGCCGGCCTCCTCCAGGTCGAAGAGGACGGGCAACCCTGCGTCGTCACCGGGCTGGTCCGTCAGTGTCATCGCGAGATGCGACGGCGGCTCGACCACCTTGTACTCCCCCGCCCAGTCGATGCGGTTGCCGTCGGGCAGCAGCATCACGGCGCGGAAGGCGCCGCCGGGACGCACGTCCATCGTGAGGCTGTCCTGCGGCACCTCCACGGCCGCGGTGCCGAACCACACGGCGAAGTGCTCGGGCTTGGTCAACGTCTCGAACACCAGCTCCCGGGGAGCCTGCAGGGTGCGGGTGACGGTGAAGTACTCAGTCATGGTCGTTCTCCTTCTCGGTGGGTGCGGCGGGGCCGCCGGTCGGTGTCGTGCGGGGAGCGCCGAGCTGCTGCAGGGCGTTGAGGTACTGATCGAGGGCGCCGAGACTGTCTTCCCAGAACTGCTCATATCCGCCGATCCAGACGGATGCTGCCGCCAAAGGTCGCGCGTCCAGCCGGGCCGGCCGGTACTGGGCGTTGCGGCCACGCGTGACGAGCCCCGCTCCCTCGAGGACGCGGAGGTGCTTCGACACGGCGGCGAACGTCATGTCGAAAGGCTCCGCGAGCTCCCCCACCGTCGCCTCGCCCTGGCTCAGGCGCGCGAGCATCGCGCGACGAGTCGGATCGGCGAGGGCCGCGAACGTGCGGCTCAGTGCATCGGTCATCTCGTCTCCTTATTCAACTGATAAGTACAGTACTACTTGGTTGAATACCTCGTCAACCCTTTGTCGGAGATGCGCGCTACGGTGACCGCATGCCTCGCGTCGTCTTCTACACCGCCACCACGCTCAACGGCTTCCTCGCCGACGACCAGGACTCGTTGGAGTGGCTGTTCGCCGCACCGGGCGGCGAAGGCGGCGACGAGGACTTCCAGCGGTTCCTCGCGGACATCGGCGTGCTGGTTCAGGGTTCGTCGACGTACCGGTGGGTGCTCGAGCACGAGGACCTCGTCGCCCACCCCGAGAAGTGGCCGTCGTACTACGGCGACCGCCCCACCTGGGTGTTCACGAGCAAGGAGCAGCCCGTGGTTCCGGGCGTCGACATCCGGTTCGCCTCGGGCGACGTGCGCGAGGTGTGGCCGCAGATCCGCGATTCGGCAGGCGACCGCGACGTGTGGATCGTCGGCGGCGGCGACCTCGCGGGCCAGTTCGCCGATGCGGGCCTGCTCGACGAGATCCGCGTCTCGATCGCGCCCGCGACGCTGCCGTCGGGCAAGCCACTCCTCCCCCGCAGCCTCGGCCCCGATCGACTGGAACTCACCGCCGTGCGACAGGCAGGCGCATTCGCCGAACTCACCTACGCGGTGACCGGCGGCGCTGCGTGAGCGAGCGCTGGCGCGGGGTGCTCGCGGCGCTGCTCAACCCCGACCTGCGGTCGGTGCTGGCCGAGAGCATGGGCGGCGCAGAGCCCCTGTCCGAGGCCCGGCGCCGTCGCGCCGCGGAGCGGCTGACCGAGCTCGGCCTCGTGCGCGAGAACGCATCGGGAGCCGTCGAGTTCGACGACGCGGCGGTGCGCGCGCTCCTCGCGGAGAGCCCGCCGGCGAAGCCCTCGGGGCCGCAGCGCTTCCTCACTGCCGACGGACGCATCGACCGCTACCCTGCCCAGCAAGGCGATCGTGACGAGCTGCTGCGATGGATCGCCGATCGGGCGTTCCGCGCCGGCGAGGTGCTCACCGAGAAGCAGACGAACGAGCGGCTCGCGCCCTTCACCGGCGATGTCGCGGTGCTCCGCCGCTACCTCGTCGACGCGGCCCTGCTCGAGCGCACGCGGTCGGGATCCGAGTACGCGCGGGTCGACGCGGCCGCCCAGTGACCGTCGGTCAGCGGACGGTCGGGGCGATCTCGGTCCACTGACCGAACTTCGGTTCGCGGCCGTCGCCGGACGACGTGCCTGCCAGCCGTCGGCGTACCCACGGGCCGACATGCTCGCGGTAGTAGGCGGCGCCACGGGGTCCCATCGGGGGCAGGGGCGGCTGCGACCACCACTCCGGCACCGGTTCGACACCGAGTGAGCTCAGCACCCGCGCGGCGACGCGGTGGTGTCCGCGCGCGTTCATGTGCAGGCGGTCCTCGGACCAGTACGGCGGCGTCGCCAGCTCCTCGTCGAACCAGTTGTACGCCTGGACGACGTCGGTGCGGGCGGCGAGACGTGCCTCGACGGCGTGCGACAGGAGGTCGCCGCGCCGCTGGATCACCCGCTTCAGCGGCAGCTGGGCCGTCGGATTCGCCCCCGAGAGCACGATGAGCTGGACGCCCTCCTCGTCGCAGCGGCGCAGCACCGTCTCGAAGGCGGCGAGCACGTGGGCGACGCTGGTGCGGGGGCGCAGCATGTCGTTGCCGCCGCCGTTGAACGACAGGTGCGTCGGCTTCAGCGCGAGCGCCGGCTCGAGCTGCTGCTCGACGATGGGCCACACGAGCTTGCCGCGGATCGCGAGGTTGGCGTACTCGACGCTCTCGCCGGTGGTGTTCGCCCACCCCTCCGCCACGAGGTCGGCCCAGCCGCGCACGTGTCCGTCGGGGAGCTCGTCGCCCACGCCCTCGGTGAAGGAGTCGCCGATCGCGACGTATCGAACGGATGCCACGGGCTCAAGCCTACGTCCGGCTGAGCGCGCGACCGGCCATCGTCAGCGGTCGTCGAGCGCGACGCCGCGCCGATCGACGAGCCCCCACGCCGCCGCGGCGGCCACGGCGAAGAAGACCGCGAACACGACGAACAGCACGGGAGCACCGCCCGCGACGAGCAGCGGGGGCACGACCAGCGGCGCGACGATCGACGCGATGCGGCCGACGCCGGCGGCCCACCCCGAGCCGGTGGCGCGCAGCGACGTCGGGTACATCTCGGGGGTCACCGCGTACAGCGCACCCCATGCGCCGAGGTTGAAGAACGACAGCGCCATACCCGCCGCGATGACGCCGCCCGCACCGGTCGCGGTTCCGAAGAAGATCGCCGACACCGCGGAACCCACGAGGAAGACCGAGAGCGTCGCGCGGCGTCCCCACACCTCGATGAGCCATGCGGCCACCGCGTAACCGGGCAGCTGCGCGAGCGTGATGATCAGGGTGAAGCCGAACGACCGGACGAGGTCGTACCCCTGCGTCACGAGGATCGACGGGATCCAGATGAACGCGCCGTAGTACGAGAAGTTGACGCAGAACCACACCAGCCACAGACATGCGGTGCGGACGCGGAACTCGGCCGACCACAGCGTGCCGAGCCGCTGACCCAGCGAGGTCGCGGCGGCGGGGGGAACCGTGGGCCGCCCCGACGCGGGCACCGCGGCGGCGCCTGCGGCATCCTCGAAGGAGCGCACGACCGACTCCGCCTGACCGAAGCGCCCGCGCCGCTCGAGCCAGCGCGCCGACTCGGGCAGGCCCCAGCGCACGATGAGCGCGTACGCCGCGGGGATCGCACCCAGCGCGAACGCCCAGCGCCAGCCGTTCTCCGATGCCGGGATCACGAAGTAGCCGATCAGTGCGGCCAGGGTCCACCCGACGGCCCAGAAGGCCTCGAGGATCACGATCAGGCGCCCGCGCATACGCGCGGGAGCGAACTCGCTCACGTACGTGCTCGCGACCGGCAGCTCGGCGCCGAGCCCCAGCCCCACGAGGAATCGCAGCACGAGGAGTGCGGCCAGGCCGCCGACGAGCGCGCTCGCACCCGTCGCGACCCCGTAGACGAGGAGGGTCAGCGCGAACACCTGGCGGCGCCCGAACCGGTCTGCAAGAAGTCCGCCGACGCTCGCGCCGATCGCCATGCCCACGAACCCGACCGAGGCGATCCAGCTGGCCTCGGTCGGCGTCAGACTCCACTGGGCCGCGAGCGCCGCGATGATGAAGGAGATGAGCCCGACGTCCATCGCGTCCAGCGCCCACCCGATCCCCGATCCGGTGAGCACGCGCAGGTGCCTGCGGGTGAACGGCAGGCGGTCGAGGCGCTCCGAGAGCGTCGACGACGCGCGGGTTGCGGCATCCGTCATAGCGTCATGCTACGGATGCCGGAACCCGGGCGGGGCTCACGACAGCATGTCGCGCACGCGAGGCACGACCTCGGTGCCGAACAGCTCGATCGAGCGCATCATCTTCTCGTGCGACAGCGTGCCCGTCGAGAACTTCATGTCGAAGCGGGACGCGCCGAGCGTCTGCACCGTGTCGGCGATCTTGCGGGCGACGGTCTCGGGCGAGCCCACGTAGAGCGCACCCTCGGGTCCGACGTCGTGCTGGAAGCGCAGGCGGTTGTACGTCGGCCAGCCGCGTTCGCGCCCGATGGAGTTGTTCATCGCCTCGAAGCCCTCGTACGCCTCGTCCCACGCCTGCTGATCCGTCTCGGCGACGTGGCCCGGCGAGTGCACCCCGACCGGCAGCTGCGGCTGCTCGAAAGTGTCGAGCGACCGGCGGTACAGCTCGGCGAAGCGCGCGAAGCGCCCGGCCGGCCCGCCGATGATCGCGAGCATGAGGCCGTACCCGTAGCGTGCGGCGCGCACCGCCGACTCCGGGGTGCCGCCGACGCCGACCCACGCGCGCAGGCCGTTCTCGGTCTTGGGGAACACGTCTGCGGCATCGAGGGACGCCCGCAGGGTTCCGTCCCACGTGACGGGCTTCTCGGTCAGGAGGTGCGAGAAGAGGTCGAGCTTCTCGTCGAACAGCGTCTCGTAATCGCGGAGGTCGTAGCCGAACAGCGGGAACGACTCGATGAACGACCCCCGGCCGAGGATGACCTCGGCGCGGCCGTTCGAGACCGCATCCAGGGTCGCGAACCGCTCGAAGACGCGCACCGGGTCATCGCTCGACAGCACGGTGACGGCGGTTCCGAGATGGATGCGCTCCGTGCGCGCCGCGGCGGCGGCGAGCACGATCTCGGGACTGGACACCGCGAACTCGCGGCGGTGGTGCTCCCCCACGCCGAAGAACGACAGTCCGACGCGATCGGCGAGCACCGCCTGCTCGACGACATTGCGGATCGTCTGCGCGCCGGTGATCAGCTCGCCGGAGGCGTCGCGGGTCACGTCGCCGAAGGTGTCGAGTCCGAGCTCGATCGTGGCGGGATCGACAGAGGTCATGTGTGCTTCTCCTTCTATGCGCTTGCATGAACCGGCGGAGCGGTCGCGGCATTCCCGCGACGCCCGGACCCCGCGAGCGTAGCGTGGAGGCATGATCCCGTTCGCGGATCGCCGGTCCGCCGGGCGCGAGCTCGCCGCAGAGCTCGAACGATGGCGGGGAACGGATGCCGTGGTCCTCGGCATCCCGCGGGGCGGCGTCGTCGTGGCCGCGGCCGTCGCCGACGCGCTCGGACTCGAGCTCGACGCGGTCGTCGTGCGCAAGCTCGGCGCCTCGGGTCATGAGGAGTACGCCGTGGGCGCGATCGCCGAGGGCGTGCGCATCGTCACGCCGGGCGCGATGAGGTGGGCGGGGATGACACCGCGCGATCTCGAGCGCGTGGAGGCGGCGGAGCGCGACGAGCTGGCACGGCGGACGGATGCCTTCGGCTCGGCGTCCGTCGAACTGTCGGGGCGGACCGCGATCGTCGTCGACGACGGCGTGGCCACCGGCGCGACCGCGATCGCCGCGTGCCGCGCGCTGCGCGCCCGCGACCCGGAGCGGGTCGTGCTGGCCGTCCCCGTCGCCCCGGAGCAGTGGGAGCCGCCGGCGGACGCCGTGGACGAGTTCGTGTGCCCCTACCGCGAAGCCGACTTCTGGGCCGTCGGCCAGTACTACGACGACTTCCGCCAGACGACGGACGCCGAAGTCGTGGCGCTGCTGCGCGCCGCCTCGACAGGCTCAGCGACCGACGAGGACGCCGGCCGCTGAGCCTGCCGAAGGGTCAGCGCGAGAGCGCGGACCGCAGGGTGTCGAGTCCGACACCGCCGAGGTCGAGCGCGCGCTTGTGGAACTGCTTGATCGAGAAGGCGTCGCCCTCGCGCTCGGCGACCTCGTCGCGCAGCTGCTCCCAGATGCGCTGGCCGACCTTGTACGACGGCGCCTGGCCCGGCCAGCCGAGGTAGCGGTTGACCTCGAACTTCACGAACTCGTCGGGCATGTTGACGTTGCGCAGCATGAACTCGAGCGCGAAGTCGGCGTCCCACGGACCCTGGCCGTCGGGACGCGGCTTCTCGAGGTGCACGCCGATGTCGAGCACGACGCGGGCGGCGCGCATGCGCTGGCCGTCGAGCATGCCGAGGCGGTCGGCGGGGTCCGACAGGTAGCCCAGCTGCTCCATCAGGCGCTCGGCGTAGAGCGCCCAGCCCTCGGCGTGACCGGAGGTGCCGCCGAGCAGTCGGCGGTAGGTGTTCAGCTGCGCGCGGTTGTAGACGCCCTGTGCGATCTGCAGGTGGTGCCCGGGAACGCCCTCGTGGTACACGGTCGTGAGCTCGCGCCAGGTGTCGAACTCCTCGACGCCCTCGGGAACCGACCACCACATGCGGCCGGGACGCGAGAAGTCGTCGGTCGGGCCGGTGTAGTAGATCCCGCCTTCCTTGGTGGGCGCGATCATGCACTCGAGCTTGCGGATGGGCTCCGCGATGTCGAAGTGGGTCTTGCCGAGCTCGGCGACGGCGCGGTCGCTGGTCTCCTGCATCCACTTCTGCAGCGCCTCGGTGCCGTAGAGCTTGCGACTGGCGTCCTGCTCGAGGAACGCGACGGCCTCCTCGACCGAGGCGCCGGCCTTGATCTCGTTCGCGATCGATTCCTGCTCGGCCACCATGCGCGCGAGCTCCTCGATGCCCCACTCGTAGGTCTCGTCGAGGTCGATCGTGGCGCCGAGGAAGCGCCGCGAGTGCAGCGCGTACAGCTCGCGGCCGACGGCGTCCTTGTCCGACGCTGCCGGGGCGAGCTCGCCCGTGAGGAATGCTGCGAGCTGGTCGTACGCGACGCGCGCGGCGTTGGCGTTGTCGGCGAGATCGCGCGCGAGCGAGGCGGGCAGCTGTCCCTCCTCGGGAGCGGCTTCGGCGGCGAAGCTCGCGAAGAAGCCGTTCTCCGCGGTGTAGCGAGCGATCTGCGTCGCGACCTCGGTGACCTGCCGGCGCGCGGGCACCACGCCCTGCGAGACGCCTTCGCGGAGCGTCTCGATGTATCCGTCGATCGCGCCGGGCACCGCGCCGAGACGCGTGGCGATCACCGACCAGTCGTCGGCGGTCGCGGTCGGCATCAGGTCGAAGACCGCACGGATGTTCTGAGCGTGCGAGTCGATGACGTTGAGGTCGCGCAGGTGCCACTTCGCGTCGTGCAGGTCGAGCTCGAGCTGGATCTGCTGGCTGAGGTCGTCCTTCGTGACGACGTCGATGTCGTCGACCTCGTCCGCGGCCTGAAGCGCGGCGAGGGTCTTGCGGCCTTCGTCGACCAGGCGCTCCTGGCCGGCGGGGCTGTAGTCGCCGAACCGGTCGTTGTACTCGTCGCGACCGATGTAGGTGGCGATCCGGGGTTCCAGTTCGGCGAGGGTGTCGACCCACGCATCAGCGATCTTGTCGATCTGCGTGGGCGTGCGGGTTTCGTCTGTCATAGCACCGAGCCTAGGCATGGGACGCGGTGCCGACAAACGAGAATCCCGGTGTCGTGAGCCGCCGACGACGATCGAGGATCAGTGACCCGCGACGTCCCAGTTGTCGCCGCGGCCGATCTGCACGTCGAGCGGCACCGACAGCTGTGCGGCATCGCCCATCCGGCTGCGCACGATCTGCTCGGCGGCGTCCCACTCCCCCGGAGCGACTTCGATCACGAGCTCGTCGTGGATCTGCAGCAGCACGCGCGAGCCGAGCTCCTGCGTGGCGAAGTCGTCGTGGATGTGGAAGAGCGCGATCTTCATGATGTCGGCCGCGCTGCCCTGGATCGGCGCGTTCAGCGCCGCGCGCTCGGCGTTCTCCCGCAGCACGCGATTGGGGCTCGCGAGGTCGGGGAACGGTCGCCGGCGGCCGAAGATCGTCTCGGTGTACCCGTCGATGCGCGCCTGCTCGACCGACGAGCGCAGGTAGTCGCGCACCGCGCCGAACCGGGCGAAGTACTCCATCATGAGCTGCTTCGCCTCGGCCTGCTCGATGCGCAGCTGCTTCGACAGGCCGAACGCCGACAGGCCGTACACGAGGCCGTACGACATCGCCTTGACCTTGGTGCGCATCGCAGGCGTCACGTCCTCGGGAGCGACGCCGAAGACGCGAGAGCCCACGAAGCGGTGGGTGTCTTCTCCGGAGTTGAACGCCTCGATGAGGCCTGGGTCCTCCGAGAGGTGCGCCATGATGCGCATCTCGATCTGCGAGTAGTCGGCCGTGAGCAGCGTCTCGTAGCCCTCGCCGACGGTGAAGGCCGAACGGATGCGTCGGCTCTCCTCCGTGCGGATCGGGATGTTCTGCAGGTTGGGGTCGGTGCTCGACAGGCGGCCGGTCTGACTGCCGGTCTGCACGTAGGTGGTGTGGATGCGGC
This sequence comes from Microbacterium sp. NPDC058062, assembly GCF_042885375.1. Lineage (NCBI taxonomy): Bacteria > Bacillati > Actinomycetota > Actinomycetes > Micrococcales > Microbacteriaceae > Microbacterium > Microbacterium sp. NPDC058062. Next base: position 715,164 of record NZ_JBHVSC010000001.1, on the reverse strand, counting down.
CGTCGGCTCCGCTCGTGCGGTCGCCGCCGATCGCGCTGTCGAGCGACTCGATGATCTGGCGCAGCTTCGTCGCCTCGCGGTGCTGGAGCAGCAGGTCGAGGAACGGATGCGGGTTGGTCTCCTGCAGATCGGCGAGGACCGCAGCATCCGTCGAGTAGCCGGTCTTGGTCTTGCGGGTCTTCGGCAGCTGCAGCTCCTCGAAGAGCACCTCCTGCAGCTGCTTCGGCGAGCCGAGGTTCACCTCGCGGCCGATCGCCGCGTACGCCTCCTGCGCGAGCGCGTCGGCACGGGTGCCGAGTTCGCCGGAGAACTGCGACAGCGTCGCGTGCGACACCGCGACACCCGCGAGCTCCATGTCGGCGAGGGTGTGCAGGGTGGGCAGCTCGATGTCGGTGAGGACGGCGGCCACGCTCTCGGGGAGCTCTGCGCGTACCGCGGCCGCCACGCGCATCAGGTACCAGGACAGCTGGCCGGTCGTCGCGCCCTCGGTCTCGGGCACGAGTTGCGTCGGGTCGGACTCGGGCAGCTTCTCGTCGAGGTAGCGGTCGACGAGGTCGGCGAGCGTCTTGTCGGGGAAGCTCGGGCGCAGCAGCCACCCGGCGAGGATCACGTCGAACGCGAGCCCGCCGAGGCGCAGCCCCGCACGCCGCAGCGCCGTCACCTGCGGCTTCGCATCGCCGAAGACCTTGGGGGCGTCGGAGGTGAGCCACGGTGCGAGGGCGGCCGCGAGCTCGGGGGTCCACGACGCCTCGGCGGCGGCATCCTTCGTGGCGACGCCGATGCGCGCCGGGAGCCCGCCCTCGACCGCGATCGTCACCGCCAGTTCGCCGGTCGCGCTCTCTAGCCACGTGGCGAAGTCGGCGGGCGCGAGCTCTTTCGCGACGGGCGCGAGCTCGGCCGCAGCCGACGTGACCGCGGCCATCTGCTGCTCGATGCCCGCGAGCTCTGCCACGCGCGGGATGAGGGTCTTGAACTCGAGGCGAGAGAAGATGTCGCGCACCGCCTGCGCGTCCATCGGCTGCACTTCGAGGTCGTCGGGGCCGAGCGGCAGGTCGACGTCGGTCAGGAGCCGATTGAGGCGGCGGTTGCGACGGACGTCCTCGATGTGCTCGCGCAGGTTGCCGCCGACGACGCCCTTGATCGAGTCGGCGCCCTCGAGCAGCGCGTCGAGCGAGCCGAACTGGGTGAGCCACTTCACAGCGGTCTTCTCGCCGACCTTCGGCACACCCGGCAGGTTGTCGCTCGTCTCGCCGACGAGTGCCGCGATGTCGGGGTACTGCTCGGGCGGCACGCCGTAGCGCTCGATGACGGCGTCGCGGTCGTAGCGCTTGAGCTGCGAGACGCCCTGCACGTTCGGGTAGAGGAGCGTGACGTCGTCGTTCACGAGCTGGATCGTGTCGCGGTCGCCCGAGCACACGAGCACGTGGAACCCCTGCGACGAGCCCTGCGTCGCGAGGGTCGCGAGGATGTCGTCGGCCTCGATGTCCTCCTGCTGGAGGACGCGGATGCTCATCGCCGCGAGGCAGTCCTGCAGGAGCGGGATCTGGCCCTTGAATTCGGACGGCGTCTCGGACCGGTTCGCCTTGTACTCGGTGTACTCGCGGGTGCGGAAGGACTGCCGGGAGGTGTCGAAAGCCACCGCCAGGTGGGTCGGCTTCTCCGCCTTGATCAGGTTGATCAGCATCGCGAGGAACCCGTAGATCCCGTTCGTGTGCTGGCCGTCCTTCGTCGAGAAGTTGTCGACGGGGAGGGCGTAGAACGCCCGATATGCCAGCGAATGGCCGTCGACGACGAGAAGGGTAGGCTTTGCGGAGTCCGTCACCCTGCAAGCCTAGTCAGGGCCGGCGACACCCGATCTCCCGCCCCGCACCCCCGAAGGCGACGCATGCCCGAGCACTCCCCCTCCCCCGTCGACGGCCTCGCGTGGGCCGCGAATCGCGGCATGGGCGCGCTGGCCGAGAAGATGGGGATCGTCTTCACCGAGTTCACCGTCGAGCGTGCGGTGGCCACGATGCCGGTGGAGGGGAACACCCAGCCGGTCGGCCTTCTGCACGGCGGCGCCTACGTGGTGCTCGGTGAATCGCTCGGCTCGATGGCGGCGAACCTCTACGCGGGTCCGGGCAGGCTCGCGGTCGGCGTCGACATCAACGCGACGCACACGCGCTCGGCGATCTCGGGCATCGTGACCGGCGTCTGCACACCCGTCCATCTCGGTCGCACGCTCGCCGTCCACGAGATCGTCGTCACCGACGAGGCCGGCCGCCGCTGCTCGACCGTGCGCATCACGAACCACATCAAGGAACTCCCGCCCGTCTGAACCTCCACGGGAATGGAAGAAGCGGATGCCTCGTCACGAGGCATCCGCTTCTTGTGAAGTGGTGGGGGGTCAGCCCTTCTTGGGCGCCAGCTGCTCGATGATCGCCTTCGCGACATCCTGCATGGTGAGGCGGCGGTCCATCGACGCCTTCTGGATCCAGCGGAACGCCTCGGGCTCCGAGAGGCCCATCTTCTCGTTGAGGAGGCCCTTCGCACGGTCGACGAGCTTGCGGGTCTCGAACCGCTCGACCATGTCGGCGACCTCGGCTTCGAGCGTGATGATCTGCTCGTAGCGGGCGAGCGCGATCTCGATCGCGGGCAGCAGGTCGTTCGGCGTGAACGGCTTGACGACGTAGGCGAGGGCGCCGGCCTCGCTCGCGCGCTCGACGAGCTCCTTCTGGCTGAAGGCGGTGAGCAGCACGACCGGGGCGATGTGGTTCTTGCTGAGCTTCTCGGCCGCCGAGATGCCGTCGAGCTGCGGCATCTTGACGTCCATGATCACGAGGTCGGGACGCAGCTCGGTGGCGAGGGCCACCGCGGTCTCTCCGTCTCCGGCTTCGCCGACGACGTCGAATCCGTTGTCGCGGAGGATCTCGACGATGTCGAGTCGGATGAGCGACTCGTCTTCGGCGACCACGACGCGGCGGGGGGTGGATGCCGTCGATGCGGCGGTCTGCTCCTGCTCAGTCACCATTGAATCCTACGGTATGGTCAATCGCGGACGCGCGGCATGGCGCGCGGGCCGGTGTGGCGGAATGGCAGACGCGACCGACTCAAACTCGGTTGCCCGCAAGGGCGTGTGGGTTCGACTCCCACCACCGGCACCATCCAGGCATGGATGAGCGGATGCCTCGTGACCGAGGCATCCGCTCATCCATCTCACTCCTCTTCGAGGGTCTTGATCACCTGCGTGTTCGGGTCGGGCAGCGTCTCGACCTGCTCGGGCGAGCGCAGATCGACGTCGACGGGCGCCTTCTTGTCGAGCTCGGCGGGCAGTTCCAGAGGCCTGCGAGAGTAGTAGACCTTCGCCTTGCGATAGAAGAGCACGAGCGGCACGACACCCAGCACGATGAGCCCGATGCCGAGCCAGTTCACGATCGGCTCGTTGCTCGGGATCGACGCGAAGAACGCCCAGCCCATGAACACCGCACCTGAGGCGGGCCACAGCCCGATGAGCAGGAAGTTCTTCACGGAGTGGAAGAGCACCCTCCGATACGCGACCACGACGGCGACGCCGGCGAGCGTGTAGTAGAACGCGATCTGAAGGCCGATCGACAGGATCGCGTTCTCCATGATGTCGCCCACGCTGCCGAGGAAGTTCGAGCCGATGAACAGCAGCAGCGAGACGAGGAGGATCACGATGGTCGCGAAGGTCGGAGTCTTCCACCGAGGGTGAACGCGACCGAACGCGCGCGGGATCGTGTGGTCACGGCCCATCGCGAACAGCGAGCGGGTGACCTGGATGAGCGTGGTCTCGAGTGTTGCGATCGTCGAGAGGGCCACCGCGATGATCAGGATCTTGCCCCCGAGCCCTGGCCAGATGACATCGCCGAGCACCGACAGGATGTTGGCGCTGTTCGCCTCGATCTGCTCCTGCGACAGCATGATGAGCGTCGCGATCGTGAAGATCTCGAACAGCACGAAGACGATGCCCACCCCGATAAGTCCTGCGGCGCCTGCCGACTTGTGGCCGTCGGTGGTCTCCTCGTTGAGGTTCGAGCTCACGTCCCAGCCCCAGTAGTAGAAGGCGGCGATCAGCGCCGCGCCGACGAAGATGCCGGGTCCGGTGAGGTGTGAGAAGCCGAGCCAGTCCCAGGAGAAGTTCGGGCCGTCATGGCTCGTGGTGGCGGCGCGGAAGAGCGCGAGCGCGGCGAACACCACCAGGATGCCGACCTCGATCGTCGACATGATCCACTGGGCGCGCGCCGTGATGTTCACGCCGAAGTACACGCAGGCCGCCATGATGACGAACCAGATCGCGCCGACCCCGGTGATGAGCGGCACGTTCTCGGCCTGGGACGGATCGAACAGCGAGACGGTCATCGCTCCGGCGGGAAGCGCGCCGGCGACCATGAAGATCGTCGCCGAGATCACCAGCGCCCACCCGGAGAGGAAGCCGAGCGCCGGATGGAGCGCTCTCGCCACCCACGAGTACGCCGCCCCGGCGTTGACGTCGGCCCTGCCGAGGTACAGGAAGGCCCAGGCGATCCCGAGCATCGGGATGCCGCACCACAGCAGTGCGGCGGGGGCGCCGAGCCCGGCGACGCCGACGAGGGTCGCCGTGGTCGCGGCGATCGAGTAGGCCGGAGCGCTTCCGGCGACGGCCATCACGATCGAGCCGGCGGCGCTGACGCCGCCCGCCTGCAGATCGTGACGCTCAGGGGTGCTCTGGTCGTCGGGCGCGACCGGTGAGCTGGCTTGGGTCATCGAGGGTCCTCACTGCCGCCTCCGTTGGCGACGGATGGACATTACACCCGCGGGTTCGAATGATCTACTAATCGGTGTTGCTAAGTACCGGTACCTAGTGTTACTGTCTACCAGTAGTCAACAACACTGAGTAGTCAGAAGGAGGTGCGCGATGGGCAAGCAGGAGACCGAGATGCTCAAGGGCACGCTGGAGGGCATCGTGCTCGCGATCCTCTCCGGACGCCCCGCCTACGGGTACGAGATCACCTCGTGGCTGCGGGACCAGGGCTTCTCCGACATCGCCGAGGGCACCGTCTACGCCCTGCTGGTCAGGGTCGAGCAGCGCGGCCTCGTCGACGTCGAGAAGGTCCCGTCGGAGAAGGGACCGCCGCGCAAGGTGTACTCCCTCAACGCGCAGGGCCGCGAGCAGCTCGCGGAGTTCTGGAGGACCTGGAGCTTCCTCGCAGAACGCATCGAACAGCTCCACCGCGAACACGCAGACAGCAACGCCAACCCCCAGGAAGAGGACTGATCATGGCCGCCAAGTGGTACGAAGTCGTCACCGGCTCGCTCGAGCAGAAGAAGCAGTACCGCCAGTACAAGGCGCGCATCGAGGCGCTGCCCGAGCCCTACCGCGGCGCCGCCAAGGCGCTGGACCGGTACTTCATGACCGTCGGCGGCATGACCGACGGCGTCACGATGATGCAGATGCTCGGCGACTCCGCCGACCTCTGGGAGCGCGCGGCCGCCGACGGCACGCCCGTCCGCGACATCGTCGGCGAGGACGCGTCGGCGTTCGCCGAGGAGTTCACCGCCGCCTACGCCGGCAAGCAGTGGATCGACAAGGAGCGCGCACGCCTCAACAAGGCGATCGACGACGCAGAACGAGGAGACCAGAAATGACCACCGACACCGCCATCCGGGTCCAGGGGCTCGAGAAGTCCTACAAGGACCTGCATGTGCTCAAGGGCGTCGACTTCGACGTGGCGCGGGGCAGCATCTTCGCGCTGCTCGGCTCGAACGGTGCGGGCAAGACCACGGTCGTCCGCATCCTGTCGACGCTGCTCAAGGCCGATGCCGGCACCGCCGCCATCGCCGGGTTCGACGTCTCCGCCCAGGCTCAGAAGGTGCGCGAGACGATCAGCCTCACCGGGCAGTTCGCCGCGGTCGACGAGGTGCTGAGCGGCCGCGAAAACCTCGTGCTCATCGCGCAGCTCCGTCACCTCCCCGACCCCGGTGCGATCGCGGACGGCCTGCTCGACCGCTTCTCGCTGACGGAGGCCGGCTCCCGCAAGGTGTCGACTTACTCGGGCGGCATGCGCCGCCGGCTCGACATCGCGATGAGCCTCATCGGCGACCCGCCCGTGATCTTCCTCGACGAGCCGACGACAGGTCTCGACCCGGCGGCGCGCCTGGAGGTCTGGGATGCGGTGCGGGAGCTGGCGCGGGGCGGCACGACCGTGCTGCTGACCACGCAGTACCTCGAAGAGGCCGAGCAGCTCGCCGACCGCATCGCGATCCTCCACAAGGGCCGCATCATCGTCAACGGCACGCTGGCCGAGCTCAAGCAGCTCCTGCCGCCCGCCGAAGTGGAGTACGTCGAGAAGCAGCCGAGCCTGGAAGACGTCTTCTTCGCCCTCACCGGCGAAGACGACACCGTATCCGCGAAGGAGGAGTCATGACCACGCACGTCATCGGCGACACCGCCGTTCTCACCAGCCGCTCGCTGCGGCACATCCTGCGCAGCCCCGACACGATCATCACCACCGCAGTCACCCCGATCGCGCTGATGCTGCTGTTCGTCTACGTCTTCAGCGGGGCGATCGACACCGGCGGGGCGAAGGGGTCGTACATCGACTACATGCTCCCCGGCATCCTGCTGATCACGATCGCGTCGGGCATCGCCTACACGGCGTACCGGCTGTTCCTGGACATGCAGAGCGGCATCTTCGAGCGGTTCCAGTCGCTGCCGATCGCACGGTCGGGGGTCCTGTGGGCGCACGTGCTGACGTCGCTCGTCTCGATCCTCGTCTCGCTCGCCCTCGTCATCGGCGTGGCATTGCTGATGGGGTTCCGCACCGGCGCGAGCTTCGGCGCCTGGATGGGCGTGATCGGCATGCTGGTGCTGTTCACGCTGGCGCTCACGTGGCTCGCGGTGATCCCGGGCCTGACGGCGAAGACGGTGGACGGCGCGAGCGCGTTCTCGTACCCCCTCATCTTCCTGCCGTTCATCAGCTCGGCGTTCGTCCCGACCGAGAGCATGCCGGGCCCGGTGCAGTGGTTCGCCGAGAACCAGCCGGTCACGTCGATCGTCGACTCGATGCGGGCGCTGTTCGCCGGCGAGCCGGTCGGCACCGACATCTGGGTCGCGATGGCCTGGCTGGTCGGCATCCTCGTCGTCGCGTACATCGCGTCGATGGCGATCTACCGCAAGAAGATCAGCTGACGCCGGAAGGCCGTCACAAAGGGAAGAGCGGATGCCTCGAACTCGAGGCATCCGCTCTTCCGCTGTTCGCGCCGGTTACGCGCCGAAGTACTGGTTGCCGAGCGCCTTGCTCTTCAGGGCGTCGAACTCGCCCTGCGAGATCGCGCCGGCGTCGAGCAGCGCCTTCGCCTGTGCGATGTCCTCTGCGGGACTCGACGAGGCGGAGGGACGGTAGTCGTCGGACTCGGCCACCACTCCCCCGCGTGCGGACTGCGCACGCGCGGCCATGCCCTTGCCTCGGGCGATGATGTAGATCAGCGCGGTCAGGAACGGCACGAAGACGAGGGCGATGATCCACAGCGCCTTGAGCCAGCCGTTGAGGGCGTCGTCGCGGAACAGGTCCGTGATGATCACGATCACCACGTACAGGTACGCGATGAAGTAGAAGCTCCACAGCAGGAACCACCAGAAGTCACCGAAGAACATCGGCGTCACACCTTTCTCGAGAAAAGCCGTACGGCTGCGACCACAGTAGTGGTCGCAGCCGTACGGACGAGGGAGATGTCAGTCCCGTGTCTTGTAGATCGGCGCCTTGCCGTGCACCGCGTCGCCCACCTTGTGGATGCGGATGTCGTTGGTGGAGCCGATGATCCCGGGAGGGGACCCCGAGATCACGACGACCTTGTCGCCGACCTTCGCGAGGTCGTTCGACAGCAGGTAGTCGTCGACCTGGATGAACATCAGGTCGGTGTGCGCGACGTGCTCGACCAGGGTCGACTGCACACCCCACGTCAGTGCCATCCGACGCCGGATCGCCGGCTCGGGCGCGAACCCGATCATGGGGATGCGGGGACGCAGACGCGACATGCGGCGCGCGGTGTCGCCCGACTCGGTGAAGATGCAGAGGAACTTCGCGTCGACGAACTCGGCGACCTCCATGGCCGCGAGCGTGATCGCACCACCCTGCGTACGGGGCTTCGTCGTGAGCGGCTGGATGCGGTCCAGGCCGTGCTCCTCGGTCGAGTCGACGATGCGCGCCATGGTCTCGACCACCACGACGGGGTACTTGCCGACGCTGGTCTCGCCCGAGAGCATGACCGCATCCGCGCCGTCGAGGACGGCGTTGGCGACGTCGCTCGTCTCGGCGCGGGTCGGGACCGGATTCTCGATCATCGACTCGAGCATCTGCGTCGCGACGATGACCGGCTTGGCCATACGACGGCAGAGCTCGACCGCGCGCTTCTGCACGATCGGCACGGCCTCGAGGGGCAGCTCGACGCCGAGGTCGCCGCGGGCGACCATGATGCCGTCGAACGCGTCGATGATCTCCTCGAGGTTGTCGACGGCCTGCGGCTTCTCGATCTTGGCGATGACGGGCACGTGGCGCCCCTCCTCGGCCATGATCACGTGGACGCGCTGGACGTCCTTCGCGTCGCGTACGAACGACAGGGCGATGATGTCGGCGCCGGCGCGCAGACCCCAGCGGAGGTCGGCCTCGTCCTTCTCGGACAGCGCGGGGACGTTGACCGCGACGCCGGGCAGGTTGATGCCCTTGTTGTTCGAGACCGGGCCCGCGACGATCACCTTGGTGGTGACGACGGTGCCGTCGGTCTCGACGACCTCGACGCGGACCTTGCCGTCGTCGATGAGGAGGAAGTCACCGGGCTTGACGTCGTTCGGGAGACCCTTGAACGTCGTGCCGACGATCTCCTTGGTGCCGAGGATGTCTTCGGTGGTGATCTTGAAGATGTCGCCGACCGCCAGCTCGTGCGGTCCGTTCTCGAACTTGCCGAGGCGGATCTTCGGACCCTGGAGGTCGACGAGGATCGCGACCGCCCGTCCGGCGTCGTCGGCGGCCTTGCGCACATTGGCGAAGTTGTTGTCGTGGACCGAGTAGTCCCCGTGGCTCAGATTGAAGCGGGCGACGTCGACGCCGGCATCGATGATCGCGCGGACCATCTCATACGACGACGTGGCGGGCCCAAGGGTGGCGACGATCTTGGCGCGTCTCATCCGTGGTTTTCTCCGGGTGGGTTGAAGGTGGCGAGTGCCTCGGCCAGCCTACGCGGGCTGCAGGCCGATGGCGACATCGGTCGGGCGGACCGGAGCAGGCAGCTCCGTCTCCCCCATGAGGAAGCGGTCGACGCTGGCTGCGGCGGCGCGTCCCTCGGCGATCGCCCACACGATGAGCGACTGGCCGCGGCCGGCGTCGCCGGCCACGAACACGCCCGGGGCGGTCGTCTGGTAGTCGTCCTCGCGGCGCACGTTGCCCCGCTCGGTGAAGCGGGCGCCGAGCTGGTCCTCGAGGAGGGCGCGCTCGGGGCCGGTGAAGCCCATCGCGATCAGCACGAGGTCGGCGGGGATCTCGCGCTCGGTGCCGCTCTTGGGCACACGGCGGCCGTCGACGAACTCGGTCTCGGCGACACGGAGGGCCCGCACCTCGCCGGCGCCGTTCGCGAGGAACTCGACGGTCGAGGCAAGGAAGGCACGCTCGCCGCCCTCTTCGTGGGCGGACTGCACCTCGAACACGAGCGGGTCCATCGGCCACGGCTGGTGCTCGGGACGCTCGCCCGGAGGGCGGCGGCCGATCGCGAGGTTCGTCACGCTCAGCGCGCCGTGACGGTGCGCCGTGCCGATGCAGTCTGCGCCGGTGTCGCCGCCGCCGATGACGACGACGTGCTTGCCTTCGGCCGTGATCTGGTTGGCGACCGCATCACCCGCGACGGCCTTGTTCGACTCGACGAGGTACTCCATCGCGAAGTGCACGCCGGCCAGGTCGCGTCCGGGGATCGCGAGCTCGCGCGGCACCGTCGCGCCGGTGGCGATGACGACCGCGTCGTAACGGGCACGCAGGTCGGCCCACGTGATGTCCTTGCCGATCTCGACGCCCGCGCGGAAGCGGGTCCCCTCGTCCTGCATCTGGCGAAGACGCGACTCGAGGTGCTTCTTCTCCATCTTGAAGTCGGGGATGCCGTAGCGCAGGAGGCCGCCGATGCGGTCATCCCGCTCGAACACCGCGACGGTGTGGCCGGCCCGCGTCAGCTGCTGCGCGGCCGCGAGCCCGGCAGGGCCCGACCCGACGACGGCGACCGTCTTGCCGGTGAGGCGCCCCGGGGGCTCCGGCTCGATCCAGCCGTTCGCGAACGCCTCGTCGACGATCGAGACCTCCACCTGCTTGATCGTCACGGCCGGCTGGTTGATGCCGAGGACGCAGGAGCTCTCGCAGGGAGCGGGGCACAGCCGCCCGGTGAACTCCGGGAAGTTGTTCGTCGCGTGTAGACGCTCACTGGCGGCGCGGCCTTCGCCGCGCCACGTCAGGTCGTTCCACTCGGGGATGAGGTTGCCGAGCGGGCAGCCCTTGTGGCAGAACGGCACGCCGCAGTCCATGCAGCGTCCGGCCTGCCGGCGCAGCACCGCCGAGTCGCCCGGCTCATAGACCTCTTTCCAGTCCATGATGCGCACCGGCACCGGCCGCCGCGTGGGCAGCTCGCGCTCGGTGACCTTCAGAAAGCCCTTCGGGTCAGCCACCCGTCACCTCCAGGATGCGGTTCCAGACGACGTCGCCGTCGGGGTCGAGCCCCTCGGCGACGGCCTCCTGGCGGGTCTGCAGCACCGCGGCGTAGTCGCGCGGCAGGACCCGGACGAAGTTCGCCAGCTCGGCCTCGAAGTCGTCGAGGAGAGCCTGGGCGAGGGTCGATTCGGTCTCGGCGACGTGCTGCTCGAGCAGGTCGCGGAGGATCTCGGCGTCGCCGGAGCCGAGCTCGCCGAGCTCGAGCTCGCCGGCGGCCAGCGCCTCGCGGTTCACGAGCTTGCGGTCGAGCTTGTACACGTACGCGGTGCCGCCGGACATGCCGGCGCCGAGGTTGCGTCCGGTCGCGCCGAGGATGACCGCGAGACCGCCGGTCATGTACTCGAGCGCGTGGTCGCCCACGCCCTCGACCACCGCGGTGGCGCCCGAGTTGCGGACGAAGAAGCGCTCGCCCACGACACCGCGCAGGAACATCGTCCCGAGCGTCGCGCCGTAGCCGATCACGTTGCCGGCGATGACGTTCTGGGACGCGTCGAACGTGGCTTCGCGCGGCGGACGGACGACGATCTGACCGCCCGAGAGCCCCTTGCCGACGTAGTCGTTGGAGTCGCCCTCGAGACGCAGTGTGATGCCCGCGGGCATGAACGCGCCGAACGACTGCCCCGCCGAACCCGTGAGGTTGACGACGATGCTTCCCGAGCGCAGCCCGTTCTCGCCGCGCGCCTTGGTCACGTGGTGACCGAGCAGCGTGCCGACCGCGCGCTCCGTGTTGCGGATCGGCAGGTCGATCGTGATCTCGCCGCCGTTCGCGATGACGTCCTGGGCGCGCTCGATGAGGCCGACGTCGAAGTGCTCGTCGAGCTCGTGCAGTTGCGCGGTCGTGTTGCGGCGCGGCTCGTCGTCGGCGAAGACCGGGCCGTCCAGCACGGGACCGAGGTCCAGGCCGTTCGCCTTCCAGTGGTTCACCGCACCGTCGATGTCGAGCAGGTCGCTGCGGCCGATCGCCTCGTCGAGCGAGCGGAGGCCGAGGGACGCGAGGTACTCGCGCACCTCTTCGGCGATGAACTCCATGAAGTTCACGACGAACTCGGGCTTGCCGTTGAAGCGCTCGCGCAGCACGGGGTTCTGCGTCGCGACGCCCACGGGGCAGGTGTCGAGGTGGCAGACGCGCATCATGATGCAGCCCGACACGACGAGCGGCGCCGTGGCGAAGCCGAACTCCTCCGCGCCCAGCAGCGCGCCGATGATGACGTCGCGGCCGGTCTTGAGCTGGCCGTCGACCTGCACGACGACGCGGTCGCGCATGCCGTTGAGCATGAGCGTCTGCTGCGTCTCGGCGAGGCCGAGCTCCCACGGCGTGCCCGCGTGCTTGAGCGAGTTCAGCGGGCTCGCACCGGTGCCGCCGTCGTGGCCCGACACCAGGATGACGTCGGCCAGGGCCTTAGCGGTGCCGGCGGCGACCGCTCCGATGCCCGACTGGCTCACGAGCTTCACGTGGACCCGCGCGCCGGGGTTGGCGCGCTTCAGGTCGAAGATCAGCTGCTTGAGGTCCTCGATCGAGTAGATGTCGTGGTGCGGCGGCGGCGAGATGAGGCCCACGCCGGCGGTCGCGTGACGCGTCCGGGCGACCCACGGGTACACCTTCGTCGGCGGCAGCTGGCCGCCCTCGCCGGGCTTGGCGCCCTGGGCGAGCTTGATCTGGATGTCGTCGGACTCGGTCAGGTAGAGGCTCGTGACGCCGAAGCGACCCGAAGCGACCTGCTTGATGGAGCTGCGACGCTCGGGGTCGAGGAGGCGGTCCACGTCCTCGCCGCCCTCACCGGTGTTCGACTTGCCGCCGATGCGGTTCATCGCGATCGCGAGCGTCTCGTGGGCCTCGCGGGAGATGGAGCCGTAGCTCATCGCACCCGTCGAGAAGCGCTTGACGATCGACGCCACCGACTCGACCTCGTCGATCGGAACCGGGGTGCGACCCTCGGTCTTGAGCGCGAACAGGCCGCGCAGCGTCTTCAGCTCGTTCGCCTGGTCATCCACGAGCTTCGTGTACTCGCGGAAGATGTCGTACCGGCGCGTGCGCGTCGAGTGCTGCAGGCGGAACACCGTGTCGGGGTTGAACAGGTGGGGCGACCCGTCGCGGCGCCACTGGTATTCGCCACCCGTCCAGAGCCGCTCGTGCGCCCGGACCGCAGCATCCTGCGGGTACGCGTACGCGTGCCGGGCGGCGTTCTCGGCGGCGATGACGTCGAGTCCGACGCCGCCGAGCTTGGACTCGGTGCCGGTGAAGTACGTGTCGACGAAGTCCTGCGACAGGCCGACGGCCTCGAACACCTGGGCGCCCGCGTAGGACGACACCGTCGAGATGCCCATCTTCGACATGATCTTGAGCACGCCCTTGCCGAGCGCGTAGATCAGGTTCTTGACGGCCTTCTCCGGCGCGATGCCGGTGATGAAGCCGGCGCGCACCAGGTACTCGACGGTCTCCATCGCGAGGTACGGGTTGACGGCGGATGCCCCGTACCCGATGAGCGTCGCGATGTGGTGCACCTCGCGCACGTCGCCGGCCTCGACCACGAGACCGCACTTCATGCGGGTCTGCTTGCGGATGAGGTGGTGGTGCACGGCCGCGAGCATGAGCAGCGACGGGATCGGCGCCAGGTCCTTGTTGGAGTCGCGGTCCGACAGCACGATGAACTCGGCGCCGTCCTCGATGGCCTGGTCGACCTCCTGGCACATCTGCTCGAGGCGCTTCTTCATGCCCTTGTGGCCGGCCTCGACGCGGTACAGGCCGCGGATCGTGACCGACGTGCGACCGGGAAGCGCGGTGTCGATGTGCTGGATCTTGGCGAGCTCGTCGTTGTCGATCACCGGGAAGTCGAGCGTCACGACGCGCGTGTGCTCGGGCCCCCACTCGAGGAGGTTGCGCTCAGGGCCGAGGCCCAGGCCGAGCGAGGTGACGACCTCTTCGCGGATGGAGTCCAGCGGCGGGTTGGTGACCTGCGCGAACTGCTGCGTGAAGTAGTCGAACAGCAGGCGCGGACGCTCGCTCAGGACCGCGACGGGCGTGTCGGAGCCCATGGCGCCGAGCGGCTCGGCGCCGTTCTGCCCCATCGGCGTGAGGAGGATCTTGACCTCTTCCTCCGTGTAGCCGAAGGTGCGCTGACGCCGCGTGATCGAGGCGATCGGGTGCACGATGTGCTCACGCTCGGGCAGGTCGGCGAGGCGGACGCGGCCGGAGTCGAGCCACTCCTGCCACGGCTCCTGGTCGGCGAGCTGCGCCTTGATCTCGTCGTCCTCGATGATGCGGCGCTCGGCGGTGTCGACGAGGAACATGCGCCCGGGGCGCAGGCGCCCGCGACGCTTGATCCGCTCGGGCTCGAAGTCGAGCACGCCGGTCTCGCTGCCGATGACGATGAGGCCGTCGGTCGTCTCGGTCCAGCGGCCGGGGCGCAGGCCGTTGCGGTCGAGCGTCGCGCCGACGAGCGTGCCGTCGGTGAAGATGAGGGCGGCCGGGCCGTCCCACGGCTCCATCTGCATGGAGTGGAACTCGTAGAACGCCCGAAGCTTCGGGTCGATGTCGGCCTGCTTCTCGTAGGCCTCGGGCACCATCATCATGATGGCGTGCGGCAGGCTCCGGCCGGTCAGCGTGAGGAGCTCGAGCACCTCGTCGAACGAGGCCGAGTCGCTCGCGCCGGTGGTGCAGATGGGCAGCAGCGGCTGGATGTCGCCGAGCAGCTCGGACTCGAGCTGCGACTGACGGGCGCGCATCCAGTTGCGGTTGCCGTTGACGGTGTTGATCTCGCCGTTGTGCGCGAGCATGCGCAGCGGCTGCGCGAGCGGCCACGACGGGAAGGTGTTGGTCGAGTAGCGCGAGTGCACCACCGCGAGCTCGGACGCGAAGCGCTCGTCCTGCAGGTCGGGGTAGAACGGCTCGAGCTGAAGCGTCGTGACCATGCCCTTGTAGCCGAGCGTGCGCGACGACAGCGAGACGAAGTACGCGTCGAGCTCGGTGCGTGCCCGAGCCCGCAGGCGGTAGGCGCGGCGGTCGAGCGCGATGCCCGACAGCGCCGCGGCGTCGCCGGTCGCGGGACGCGAGATGAAGAGCTGCTCGAAGACCGGGCGCGCCTCGAAGGCGAGCTTGCCCAGGTTCTCGTCGGAGGTCGGGACGTCGCGCCAGCCGAGCACCGTCAGACCCTCGGATGCGGCGATCCGCTCGATACCGCTCTTCTGCGTGGCGCGCGCCTCAGCGTCGCGCGGCAGGAAGACGAGGCCTGCGGCGTACTCGCCCACAGGCGGCAGCTCGAAGCCGGCCACCGCGCGCAGGAACGCGTCGGGCATCTGGGTCAGGATGCCCGCGCCGTCGCCGGTGCCTGCGTCGGAGCCGATGGCGCCCCGGTGCTCGAGGTTGCGCAGCGCGGTCAGGGCCAGATCGATGATGTCGTGGCCGGCCTCACCGCGGAGCGTGGCCACCATCGCCAGGCCGCAGGCGTCCTTCTCGAAGGCAGGGTTGTACATCCCCTGCTTCTGCGGGAACCCGGCACGGCCGGACGCAGCGGGGAAGTTCGCCTCCGCAGAGGCGACGGAACGGGGGCTCGAAGCCATACCTACCGTCCTCACGTTGATAGTCAAGATGGGACGACGTCGGCCCTGGGCGCGCTCTTCGGGGGGAGAGCTGCGTTACTTGGTGGCAGGAGTGCTTGTGGCGCTGACCCCTTCGGCTTCGGACGTCGGGGGTTCGCTGACGTCGACGAAGTCGTCGGTCTCCTGAGATTGTACAGCCTGTCCGGCCTTCCACTCGCGGCCGGACACATAGGGCGACGGCTCGAGGCCGGGGTGGCGGCGCTTCTGCAGGAAGAAGATCACGAGACCGATCACGACGCCGAAGATGGCCGCCCAGACGTTGGTGCGCAGCCCCAGGAAGATGTCGCTCGGGTCGATCCGGATCGACTCCCACACGATGCGGCCGGCGCTGTACCAGACGAGGTACAGGCCGAAGAGGCGTCCCCACTGGAGCGTGAAGCGGCGACCGACCCACACGAGGAAGAGCACGCCGAGCGTGTTCCAGATGACCTCGTAGAGGAACGTCGGGTGGAAGAGCGTGCCCTCGGGCAGGCCGATCGGCCACGCCGGGTTCGGGTAGTCGATCTCGAGGCCCCACGGCACGTCGGTCGGCAGGCCGAACAGCTCCTGGTTGAACCAGTTGCCGAATCGGCCGATGGCCTGTGCGAGGAGGAGCCCGGGGGCGAGCGCGTCGGCGAAGGTCCAGAAGCGGATGCCGGTCCACCGGCAGCCGAGCCACGCACCGACGGCGCCGCCGATGAGCGCGCCGTAGATGGCGATGCCGCCCTCCCAGATGAAGAGAGCCGACCAGGGGTTCGCGCCCTCGCCGAAGTAGAAGTTCCAGTGCGTGAGCACGTGGTAGATGCGCGCCGTGATGATCGCGAGCGGGACGGCGAGCAGGGCGATGTCGATGACGACCCACGGCTCGGCGCCGCGCTTGGTGAGGCGGGCGTTGGTCCACAGCACCGCGACGATGATGCCCGTGATGATGCACAGCGCGTAGATGTGGATCCGCAGGGGGCCGATGTCGAAGTAGCTGATCGACGGGCTCGGGATGCTGGCGACGACGCTCGCGGCGGCGTTGATCATGGGAGAACCGTGTCCTTGCTGGATCCGTGCTGGGGGTGGCGGCGGTGGCCGCCGACCTCAGAAGTCTAGTTCGCGTCGCGGGCGGTGCCTGCGGCGAGGCTCTGCGCCGTCTCGGCGAGGCCCTCGAGGCCGCGCTCGCGCAGCGCACGCACGAGCGCCGTGCCGACGATCGCGCCGTCGGCGTAGTCGAGCACGCCGGCGACCTGCTCGGCGTTCGAGATGCCGATGCCGACGCACGCGTGCTCGACCCCGTGCTCGCGGAGGCGCGCGACGAGGGTGCGGGCCGCAGCATCCAACTGCGCGCGCTCCCCCGTGATGCCCATGGTCGAGACGGTGTAGACGAAGCCGGTGGAGTTCTTGGCGATGAGCTCGAGGCGCTCGTCCGTCGAGGTCGGCGCGGCGAGGAACACCCGGTCGAGGCCGGTGCGCTCGCTCGCGGCGATCCACTCCGGCGCCGCCTCCGGCGTGATGTCGGGCGTGATGAGTCCTGCTCCCCCGGCGGCGAGCAGGTCGTCGGCGTAGCGGTCGACGCCGTACTGCAGCACCGGGTTCCAGTACGTCATGACGAGCACGGGCACGTCGACGCGGCGCGTGATCTCGCGCACCGCCGTGAACGTGTCGCGCAGGCGGAAGCCGCCGGCGAGGGCGGCCTGGGTCGCCTCCTGGATGACCGTGCCGTCCATCACCGGGTCGGAGTAGGGCGGGCCGAGCTCGAGGATGTCGGCGCCGTTCTCGGCCAGCGCGACCGCCGCGTCGATGCTCGTCTGGAGGTCGGGGAACCCGAGCGGCAGGTAGCCGACGAAGGCACCGCGTCCCTCGGCACGTGCGGCGTCGATCGCCGCGGCGACGCGTGAGGTCACAGCTTCTCCCCCTCGCCGTGTGCGGCGTCGTCGTGCGGCGCGGAGGCGGCGGCCGCGGCTGGGCCCACGCGCCCGGAGGCTCCGGGCGACGCGTCAGCGGCGCCTGGAGGGGGCGTGGGGACCGTTCCCTTGTCGTACAGGTCGAAGTAGCGCGCGGCCGTGTCCATGTCCTTGTCGCCGCGGCCGGAGAGGCACACCGCGAGGATCGCATCGGGGCCGAGCCCGCGGCCGATGCGGAGCGCCCCGGCGAGGGCGTGGGCCGACTCGATCGCGGGGATGATGCCCTCCGTCTCGGAGAGCAGGCGCAGCGCCTGCATCGCCTCGTCGTCGGTCGCGGGGATGTACTCGGCGCGGCCGATCGAGGCGAGCCACGCGTGCTCCGGGCCGACGCCCGGGTAGTCGAGACCCGCCGAGATCGAGTGCGACTCGATCGTCTGGCCGTCCTCGTCCTGCAGCACGAAGGTCTTCGCGCCGTGCAGCACGCCGGGGCGGCCGCGTTCGATCGACGCGGCGTGACGCGGCGTGTCGACGCCGTCGCCGGCGGCCTCGACGCCGTAGAGCTTGACGCCCTCGTCGTCCAGGAACGCGTCGAACATGCCGATGGCGTTCGAACCCCCGCCGACGCACGCGAGGACGGCGTCGGGCAGGCGCCCCGCCTCCTCGATGAGCTGCGCGCGGGCCTCCTCAGAGATGACCTTCTGGAAGTCGCGGACCATCGCGGGGAACGGGTGCGGGCCCGCTGCCGTGCCGAAGATGTAGTTCGTGTTCTCGACGCTCGCGACCCAGTCGCGGTAGGCGTCGTTTATCGCGTCCTTGAGCGTGCGCGAGCCGGTCTTGACGGGGATCACCTCGGCACCGAGCAGGCGCATGCGGGCGACGTTGAGCGCCTGGCGCTCGGTGTCGACCTCGCCCATGTAGATGGTGCACTCGAAGCCGAAGAGCGCCGCGGCCGTCGCGGTCGCCACGCCGTGCTGGCCCGCGCCCGTCTCGGCGATGACGCGCGTCTTGCCGAGGCGCTTCGTGAGCAGCGCCTGGCCGAGCACGTTGTTGATCTTGTGCGAGCCCGTGTGGTTGAGGTCCTCGCGCTTGAGGAAGACGCGGGCGCCACCGGCGTGCTCGGCGAAACGGGCGACCTCGGTGATCGGCGACGGGCGGCCGGCGTACGAGTTCAGCAGCCGCACGAACTCGGCCTGGAATGCCGGGTCGGCCTTCGCCGCCTCGTACTCGGCCGTCAGCTCGTCGATCGCGGCGATGAGGGACTCGGGCATGTACCGCCCGCCGAACTCGCCGAACAGCGGCCCGGGTGCCTCACGAAGACTCATGCGCCTGCCTCCAGGAATGCACGCAGGGTGGATACGGGATCGTTGGTGACGAGGGCCTCGCCCACCAGCACCACGTCCGCGCCGTCACGGCGGTAGTGGGCGACGTCGTCGGGCGCGAGCACGGCCGATTCGGCGATCTTGATCGCCCCGGCCGGGATGCGCTCGGCGAGGCGGCCGAAGAGGTCGCGGTCGAGCTGGAAGGTCGACAGGTCGCGGGCGTTGACGCCGATGAGCTGCGCCCCGAGGTCCACGGCGCGGTCGACCTCTTCGGCCGAGTGCGTCTCGACGAGCGCCGTCATGCCCAGTTCACGCGTGAACGCGTACAGGCGGGCCAGCACGTCCTGGTCGAGCGCGGCGACGATCAGGAGAGCCAGGTCGGCGCCCGACGCGCGGGCCTCCAGCAGCTGGTACTCGGTCGCGATGAAGTCCTTGCGCAGCACCGGCAGCGTTACCGCGGCCTTCACGGCCTCGAGGTCGGCGAGGCTGCCCTTGAACTTCCGGCCCTCGGTGAGGACGGAGATCGCCGACGCGCCGCCCTCTTCGTAGCGACGGGCCTGGAGCGCCGGGTCGGGGATGGCGGCGAGGTCGCCGCGCGACGGGCTCGCGCGCTTGACCTCGGCGATGATCTTGACGCGGTCGGAAGGGGCGAGCGCGGCGAGGACGTCGAGAGCGGGACGCTGTGCGAGGGCTGCGGCCTCGACCTCTGCCAGGGGACGCAGAGAGGCGCGTGCCTCCGCATCCTCCACCGCGCCGGCCGTGAGGTCGGCGAGCATGCTCAGTGCTCTTTCGCCGCGACCTTGGAGCCGCCCACGCCGTAGCCGGCGCGCTTCATGATCCAGCCCACGAGCAGACCGACGACCAGGAGGCCTGCCGACGCCCACACATAGATCGGCATGTCCATGAAGAAGAAGAAGGTGCCGATCGAGACCGCGATGAGCATGATCACGACGGCCGTCCAGGCTGCGGGCGAGTGTCCGTGGCCGGGGTCGCCGATGTTGTTGCTCATGGATATCTCCTCGTGGAACCTGGGCGGGATGCCGCCAGTCTAGCGGTCAGGCAGTCGGATCCTCGCCACGCGACAGGTCGTCCCAGTCGTCGATGGCGCGTGATCCGGCAGTGTCGTGGGGGCGCGAGCCGTCGCCGGCGCGCGCGGGGGAACCGGTGGCCGGAGCGGCCTTCGCGCCCTCGTCCGTGCGGTAGCGGCGACCGGTGCGCGACCAGGAGTGCGCGGTCGCGAGCACGAACACGCCGGCCGCGATCAGCACGACCCAGACGACCAGCGTCACCGCGGGCCAGGCGGTCGCGTCGATCGATGCGACGAGCTTCGCGACCGAGGTCTCCCCCGCGATGCCGGTGGATTCGGTGACGACGGAGGCGACGGCGGAGACGGGGTGCTCGAACACGACGCGGGCGGTCAGCCACGCGAGGACGGCGCCGATGAAGAACGCCAGTGCGCCGAAGACGTAGCGCAGCACCAGCCCGACGATCGACAGCGCGGCACCCAGGGCGAGGACGGCGAGGCTGAGCGGCGCCAGCACCGGCACGGCGGAGGCGCCGGCCACCTCGAGCGTGTGGTGGGCGGCGTCCTGAAGCTCGACCGTCAGCCACGTCTGGGTCGATGAGATCACGCCCAGCGCCCCGCACAGCACCGTCACGACGACGGAGAGCAGTCGCGCCCTGCGGATCACGCGTCCGGCTCCGGGCCGCGTACGGCGCCGAGGTCGCGGCCGTCGAAGCACGTGCGGGTGCCGGTGTGGCACGCTGCGCCGATCTGCTCCACCTCGACGAGGACCGTGTCGCCGTCGCAGTCGAGGCTCGCTCCGCGGACCAGCTGGATGTGCCCGGACGTGTCGCCCTTGCGCCAGTACTCCTGCCGGGAGCGCGACCAGAAGGTGACGCGGCCCTCGGTGAGCGTGCGACGGAGGGCCTCGGCATCCATCCATCCGAGCATGAGCACCTCGCGGGAGTCCCACTGCTGGATGACCGCGGCGACCAGGCCGTCGGCGTTGAAGGTCACGCGCGCGATGCGCTCGTCGAGCGTCTCGGTCATGCGGCCACCTCCCGGACCGCGATCCCCTCGGCGCGCATGGCGGCCTTCACGTCGCCGACGGTGAGCTGGCCGGAGTGGAAGACCGATGCTGCGAGCACGGCGTCCGCGCCCGCCTCGATGGCGGGGCCGAAGTCCTCTGCGCGGCCGGCGCCGCCGGACGCGATGACGGGCACGCTGGCCACCTCGCGCATCAGGGAGACGAGCTCGAGGTCGAAGCCCTGCTTGGTGCCGTCGGCGTCGATCGAGTTCACGAGGAGCTCCCCCGCACCGCGTTCGATCGCCTCGCGCGCCCACTCGAGCGCGTCGAGGGTCGTCTCGGTGCGGCCGCCGTGGGTGGTGACGACGAAGCCGGACGGGATCCGGTCGCTGAGCTCCGCCGAAGCGCGCTTGACGTCGAGGGAGAGCACGAGCACCTGGGCGCCGAAGCGGTCGGCGATCTCGTCGAGGAGCGGCGGACGGGCGATCGCGGCGGAGTTGACGCCGATCTTGTCGGCGCCGACCGACAGCAGGCGCGCGACGTCGTCGGCGGAGCGGACTCCCCCGCCCACCGTGAGCGGGATGAAGACCTCTTCAGCGGTGCGCCGCACGACGTCGTACGTCGTGGAGCGCTCATCGACCGTCGCGGTGACGTCGAGGAAGGTGATCTCGTCGGCGCCCTGGCGGAAGTACTCGCGTGCGAGCTCGACCGGGTCTCCCATGTCGCGCAGGTTCTGGAAGTTCACTCCCTTGACGACACGCCCTGCGGCGACGTCGAGACACGGGATGACGCGGCAGACCAGGCTCATCAGAGTCTCGCGTTGTGGATCGCGGTGACGAGGATCGCGCGGGCGCCGATCGCGTACAGCGCGTCCATGACCTGGTTGACGCCCTTGCGGGCCACCATCACGCGCACCGCCACCCACGCCGGGTCGCGCAGCGGCGCGATCGTCGGCGACTCGATGCCGGGGGCGATCTTGACCGCGTCGTCGACGAGGTCGGCGGGCAGGTCGTAGTCGACCATGACGTAGCGGCGGGCGACCATGACGCCGCGCAGGCGCCGCAGCAGCGTGTCGGTGCCCTCCGCCTGGGTCGGCGAGGTGATCAGCACGGCCTCGGACTGCAGCAGCACCGGGCCGAAGATCTCGAGGCCGGCCTGACGCAGCGTGGTGCCGGTCGACACGACGTCGGCGACGGCATCCGCCACTCCCAGCTGCACGGCCGACTCCACGGCGCCGTCGAGCGGCACCAGGTCGACGGCGACGCCGTGCTCGTCGAGGAACGCGTCGACGAGGCCCGGATACGCCGTCGCGACGCGCGCGCCCTGCAGGTCCTGCACGGATGTGAAGCGTCCGGGAGGCCCGGCGAAGCGGAACGTCGAGTCGCCGAAGCCGAGGGCCTCGACCTCGCGGGCGCCCGGCATACGAGCGTCGAGCAGCAGGTCGCGGCCGGTGATGCCGACGTCCAGTGCGCCGGAGCCGACGTACGTGGCGATGTCCTTCGGACGGAGGTAGAAGAACTCGACCTCGTTCTGAGGGTCGATGACGTGGAGGTCCTTGGGGTCGCGACGACCGATGTAGCCCGCCTCGTGGAGCATCTCAGAGGCGGTCTCGGCGAGCGAGCCCTTGTTCGGCACGGCGATTCGCAGCATGGCAGCGGGGCTTTCGGGTTCGAGGACGGGTGGGGACGCGCGCTCAGAGATGTCGGTAGACGTCTTCGAGGCTCAGCCCCTTCGCGAGCATCAGCACCTGCAGGTGGTACAGCAGCTGCGAGATCTCCTCGGCTGCGGCATCCGTCGATTCGTACTCGGCCGCCATCCAGACCTCGGCGGCTTCCTCCACGATCTTCTTGCCGATCGCGTGGACGCCCGCGTCCAGCTGTGCGACGGTTCCCGATCCCTCGGGGCGCTCAGCTGCTTTCGCGGCGAGCTCGGCGTACAGCGTGTCGAACGTCTTCACCATGCCAGGGTATCGAACCGAGCGGATGCCTCGGCGCCGCGTGACACGACGCTCAGTGGATGTGGTGCTCGGCGGCGGACGCGCGAAGGCCCGCGATGGCGTTCGACGGGTCGCTCGCGCCGAACACGGCGGAGCCCGCGACGAACGTGTCGGCGCCTGCCTCGGCGGCCTGCGCGATCGTCGACTCGCCGATGCCGCCGTCGACCTGGAGCCACACCGACGACCCGCGCCGGCGGGCCTCATCGGCCAGGCGGCGCAGCTTGGGCATGGTCTCGGGCATGAACGACTGGCCGCCGAAGCCCGGCTCGACCGTCATCACGAGGATCTGGTCGAAGTCGTCGAGGAGGTCGCACAGTCCCTCCACAGGGGTGGCGGGCTTGACCGCGACCCCGGCGCGTGCGCCGATGTCGCGCAGCCGCCGGGCGAGCGCGACCGGCTCGGTCGCCGCCTCGAGGTGGAATGTGACGGATGCCGCACCGAGCTCGGCGTACCCGGGTGCCCAGCGGTCGGGGTCGGAGATCATGAGGTGCACGTCGAGGGGCACGGGGCTCGTCGCCTGGATGCGCTCGACCATCTGCGGGCCGAACGTCAGGTTGGGCACGAAGTGGTTGTCCATGACGTCGACGTGGACGAAGTCCGCGGTCGCGATGCGCGCGAGCTCGGCCTGCATGTTCACGAAGTCGGCGGCGAGGATGCTGGGATTGATGCGGATGCCGGACTGGCGGGCGGTGTCGTCGATCGGTGGCACGCGTCCATTATGGTCGAGCCGTGGATCCGATCACGGCGCTGCTGCACGACGTCCTCGAAGACATCCGACCGCATGACCGCGGCGCCCCGGCGGGGTACATCCCCGAGCTCGCCGCCGCCGATCCCGACCGGCTCGCGCTCGCGGTCGTCGGTCCGCGCGGCCGGGTGCGCGCCGTCGGCGACGTCACGCACGAGTTCACCATCCAGTCGATCTCGAAGCCGTTCGTGCTCGCGCTCGCCCTCGCCGACCGCGGCCGCGACGCCGTGCTGCGCAAGGTCGGCGTCGAGCCGAGCGGCGAGCCGTTCAACGCGATCAGCCTCGAGCCCGGCACCGGGCGGCCCGCGAATCCCATGGTCAACGCCGGGGCGATCGCGACCTCCGCCCTCATCCCCGGCGACGGCGTCGACGACCGCATGACCCGCATCGTCGAGGGACTCTCCGCCTTCGCGGGGCGCTCGCTGTGGGTCGACGAGCAGGTCTACGCGTCGGAGTCCGCCACCGGCGACCGCAACCGGGCGCTGGCCCACCTGCTGCGCTCGCACGGGATCATCGAGGGCTCGGTCGAGGTCGCCGTCGAGACCTACTTCCGGCAGTGCTCGCTGCTCGTGACGGTGCGCGACCTCGCGGTGATGTCCGCGACCCTCGCGTTCGGCGGCCTCAACCCCGTCACCGGCGAGCGGGTCGTCTCGGAGGCAGTGGCCCGCGACGTGCTGTCGATCATGGCGAGCTGCGGCATGTACGACTACTCCGGCGAGTGGCTGCTGCGCGTCGGCCTGCCGGCGAAGAGCGGTGTCAGCGGCGGCCTGCTCGCCGTCGCCCCGTCGCAGTTCGGCGTGGCGGCGTTCAGCCCTCGGCTGGACGAGCACGGCAACTCGGTGCGCGCCATCGCCCTCCTCGAGACGCTCGGCGAGCAGTTCGGCATGCACCTGCTCGAGTCGCACGAGAGCGTCGCCGTGCCCGCGTTCACGGTCGAGGACACCGACCAGGGACGCGTGCTGAGGCTTGCGGGCGAGCTCGGACTCGCCGGCACCGAGCGGGTCGTCGCAGTGCTCCGCGAGATCGCCGAAGCGCTCCCCGAGGGCGCCGAGGTGATAGTCGACGCGCGCGATCTCGCCCGTGCCCACGGCGCCGCGCTGGTCGCGCTGCGGGTCGAGTTCGAGCAGATGCCCCACGGCATCCAGCTGCGGGAGTGACTGGGCGGCGAGTGGATGCCGCGGCTCAGACCCGCCGCAGCAGCGAGATCGACATCGCGTCGGTGTTGTGACGGTGCGGCCACAGCTGTGCGCGCCCGCTGCCGTCGGCCTGGGGCGGCAGGCCGGGGTCGGCATCGGACAGTGACGTGATCACTTCGCGGGCGGAGATCTCCTCGAGCGCCGCGCCCCACTCCCGGCGGATGTCGGCGACGACGCCCGACGTCTCGGCGAGGTGCGGCGAGCAGGTCACGTAGGCGACGACGCCGCCGGGCTTGAGCGCACCGACCGCGGCGCTGAGCAGCTCCCGCTGCAGCTCGGTGAGCGCGGGGACGTCGCTGGGCGCCTTGCGCCAGCGCGCCTCGGGACGCCGGCGCAGCGCGCCCAGCCCGGTGCACGGCGCGTCGACCAGGATGCGGTCGTAGGTGTCGGGCGCTTCCTCCGCGCGGGTGCGGCCGTCCTCCTCCGACACGGGCACCTCGACCGGGACCCCCGCCAGCGCCTGCCGGACGAGCCCGGCGCGGGCCGGCGAGATCTCGTTCGCCTCGAGTGTGGCGCCGCCGACGCGGGCCTCGGCGGCGAGGACGGCGGTCTTGCCGCCGGGCCCCGCGCACAGGTCGAGCCAGCGCTCCCCCTCCGTGATGGGCAGGGCGCGCGCCAGCGCCAGCGCGGCGAGCTGCGAGCCCTCGTCCTGCACGCGGATGCGGCCGCGCGAGGTGCGCACGAGCGAGTCGGGGTCGCCGCCGCCGAGGCGGAAGCCGATCGGCGAGAACGGCGTCCGGCGCGCGTCATCGGGAACACCCGCGAGGTCGGGAAGCGCCGCCATGGTGACGCGCGGCGACGCGTTGTCGGCGGTGAGGAGCGCCTCGAGCTCTTCGGCGCGGCCCTCCGCGGCCAGGGCGCGCCGGAAGGCGCGCACGACCCATACCGGGTGCGAGAACAGGAGGCCGAGCTGCTCGTCGTCGGACCGCGCGCTCGCGGCGATGTGGGTCATCCAGTCGCCCGGAGTGTCGCGTGAGACCCGGCGCAGCACGGCGTTCGCGAACCCGGCCGCACCGCGGCCGCCCGCACCCCGGGCGAGCTCCACGGACTCGTTCACCGCGGCGTGGGAGGCGACCCGCGTCGACAGGAGCTGATGCACGCCGAGACGCAGCGCGTCGAGCACGGCGGGATCGATGTCGGCGACGGGGCGATCGGCGGCGATCGCGATCACCGCGTCGTAGGTGCCCTGTCGCCGGAGCGTGCCGTAGGTCAGCTCGGTCGCCAGCGCGGCGTCGGCCGTCGAGAGGCCGGCGCGCGAGATCGCCGTCGGCAGGAGGAGGTTGGCGTACGCGTCCGATTCGTGGACGGCGCGCAGCGTCTCGTAGGCGACGCGGCGCGCCGCGACGGTCCGGCTCACGATCCCGCCACCGGGGTCGCGTCGCGCAGCCCTCGCCACCAGTCGGCGGCGCGCATCGCGCCCTTGCCGGCGGGTTGCACCGTCTCGAGCGCGATCGGTGCGGATGCGGTCCCGGCGATCACCTGCTTGCCGTGCAGGGCGAGCGCGCCCGGTGCGAGAGCAGGAGCATCGTCGGGAGCCGGCCCGACCGCGAGCACCTTGAACCGGGCGCCGTCGATCGTGGTGTGCGCACCGGGCTCGGGCGTCACCCCGCGGATGCGGCCGAGCACGGCGCTCGCGGGCTCGTCCCAGCGGATGCGGCCGTCGTCGTCGCCGAGCTTCGACGCGTACGTGGTGTCGCCCTCCTGCGGGCGCGCGACCGCGGCGCCGGCGGCGATGTCGTCGACCACGTCCGAGAGCAGCCCGGCACCGTCGTCGGCCAGCGAGGCGAGGAGGTCGCCGGCCGTCGCGTTCGACGGGACGTCGAGCGCGAGCTCACCGAAGACGTCTCCGGCGTCGAGCTCGGGCACCAGCTGGAACACGCTGGCCCCCGTGCGTGCGTCACCGGCGATGAGCGCGTGCTGCACGGGTGCGGCGCCGCGCCAGCGCGGCAGCAGCGAGAAATGCAGATTGATCCAGCCGTGCGCCGGGGCCGACAGCAGCGGCTCGCGCACGAGCCCGCCGTAGGCCACGATGACGCCGAGGTCGGGTTCGAGCGCAGCGATCTCGGCCGTGACGGCCGCATCGAGCCGGTCGGCCCGGATGACGGGCAGCCCGAGCTCCTCGGCGGCCGTGGCGACGGGTGACGGTGTCAGCACCCGCTTGCGCCCGAGCGGGGCGTCCTGGCGGGTGATGACCGCGGCGATGTCGTGAGCGGAGGCCGCGAGCCGGCGCAGCGCCGGCACAGCCGGCGCCGGTGTGCCGGCGAAGACGAGACGCATGACGTTCCTGGAAGTCGAGGGTCAGAGATCGAGATCGGGTACGTCGACCCGAACCTTCAGTGTATGGGCGGCCCCGGGCGTGCGACCCTTCGCGGGGCGGCGCCCCTTCATCGCGTGGCTCACCACGGACGCCCGCAGGCTCTCGGTCACGCGGGTGCCGAGGCCGTAGTCGAACCGCACCAGGGCGCGGACCGACTCCTCGTGCGCGATCGGACCGAGGACGGCCTCTGCGTCGAGTTCGGGGACGGCGGCGCGCAGCGCCGCGACGGCGGTGTCCACCGCGCGACGCGGGCCGTCCACGGAGGCCACCCGGACGGTCGGGGGCATGCGCAGCGGGGCGCGGTCGGCGAGCTCGGAGCGGGCGTACGCCGCCTGCGTCCACGTCGCGAGTGCACGAGCGACCTCGCCGCCCACGCCGACGAGATGAACCGGGGCACCTGCGGCGGCCAGGGCCGCCGCATTCGACCACCACCGCAGACACGACTCGCCGATCCGCAGGTCGTCGGCCATCAGCATCCGGTCCCCGTCGAGCAGGATCACGGCACGATACCCACCGGCGGCGAGCGGCTCGGCGCCGCGGGTCGCGACCACGAGGGCCGGACGCGCGTCGACCTCGGCCACGGGGTGGTCGCCGTCTGCGACGATCACGCGCGTGCCCGGGAATGCGCGACCGAGCTCGTCGGCGGTGCGCTCGCTGCCGGACGAGGCCATGCGCAGCAGGGTCGACCGGCACTCGGGGCAGGCCCACGCGTGGGCGGCGCGTCCGCACCACGTGCACGTCGGGACGGCGCCCTGCCGCGCGGCGTGGAGCGGCCCGCCGCAGTGCGCGCAGCGCGCGGGATGGCGGCATTTCGCGCACACGAGGACGGGCGCGTAGCCGGGACGCGCCACCTGGACGAGCACGGGGCCCTCGGTGAGCGCCTCGCGGGCGGCGGCGAACGCCGATGACGGCACGCGTGCCGCGCGGGACTCGCCCTCGCGGTTCGCGCTCAGCACGACGCGAGGGGTCATGCGCCGCGCCGCAGGGAGGTCGCGCACCCATCCCACGGCGACCAGGCGCTCCACGTCGGTGGTGCGGGTGTGCCCGGCGAAGACGAGCGCCCCGCCGTGCAGTTCCTGACGCAGCAGCGCCGCGTCGCGGGCGTGGACCCCGGGGCTCAGCGGCTCCCCCAGCAAGGGGTCCCCGTCGTCCCAGAGCGCCACCAGCCCGAGCTCGGACACCGGTGCGTACACGGTGGAGCGGTTGCCGATCACGACGCACGGCGCGTCCGCGAGGGTGCGCAGGAACGCGGCGTACCGCGCGGGGCCGCTCTGCTTCGCATCGTCGCGGACCAGGGCGTCGGCGGGGATGCGGGCAGCCAGCGCCGCTTCGAGCTGCGCGCGGTCACGGTGGTCCGGCACGGCGATCACGGCGCTGCGCCCGGAGGCGAGGGTGTGCGTCGCCGCCGCGGCGAGGAGGATCGCCCACGAGCCGACGACGGTGCCGTCGTCGAGGGCCGACGGCACCGGTGGGGCATCCACTGCGAGGCGCTCGCCGTCGTCCAGCGCCTGGGCGAGTCCCGGGTACACGTCGAGGACCCCATCGGCCCATGCGAGATCCGCGGCGTCGATCGCCGGGCGCGGCGGCGGGTCGGCGGCGAGCCACGCCTTCTCGGCGCGCACCATGCGCTTGGGGATCGCGAGGCGGAGGATGTCGCCCGCCGACCCCGCCGCCCGGTCGGCGGCACGCCGGGCGAGCGCGTAGAGTCCCGGCGTCAGCACCGGCACCGGCGATACGACGGCCTCGAGCTGCGAGAGCGGGCGGTCCGAGGCATCCGGCTCCCCCACCTCGACGAGGAGCGCGTCGACCACACGCCCGGCGCTGCGCAGGGGCACACGGACGCGGACGCCGGGCACGGCGTCGGCGACGAGCTCGTCGGGGATCTCGTAGTCGAAGAGGCGGTCGAGCTGCGGCAGCGGCGAGTCGATCAGCACGCGCGCGACGCGCCGCGGGCGCCGCGGCCGATCGCCGGCGCCCGGCTCGTCGTCGTGCACCGCGGTCACGCGGCCGGCGTCAGAGCCCGGCTGCGGCGCGCAGCGCGTCCGCGCGGTCGGTGCGCTCCCACGTGAAGTCGGGCAGCTCTCGGCCGAAGTGGCCGTACGCCGCGGTCTGGGCGTAGATCGGCCGCAGCAGGTCGAGCTGGTCGATGATCGCCTTGGGGCGCAGGTCGAAGACCTCGAGGATGGCGTTCGTGATGACGTCGTCGGCCACGTGGCCGGTGCCGAACGTCTCGACGTAGAGCCCGACGGGCTTTGCCTTGCCGATGGCGTACGCGACCTGCACCTCGAGGCGGTCCGCGAGTCCGGCGGCGACGGCGTTCTTCGCGACCCAGCGCATCGCGTACGCGGCGGAGCGGTCGACCTTCGACGGGTCCTTGCCGCTGAACGCGCCGCCACCGTGGCGGGACGCCCCGCCGTACGTGTCGATGATGATCTTGCGGCCGGTGAGGCCGGCGTCGCCCTTGGGGCCGCCGATGACGAACGGCCCCGCCGGGTTGATGTAGTAGTTCACGTCGGGCAGCTCGAGCCCGGTCGCCTCCAGCACCGGGTCGATGACCTCGGCGCGGACGGCGGCGCGCAGCGCCTTCTGCGAGATGTCGGGGTGGTGCTGCGTCGACAGCACGACAGACTCGACCGTCTTCGGCGTGTGGCCGTCGTAGCCGAGCGTGACCTGCGTCTTGCCGTCGGGGCGCAGGAACGGCAGCTCGCCCGACCGGCGCACCTCGGCGAGGCGCTCGGCCATGCGGTGCGCCGTCCATGCGGCCATCGGCATGAGCTGCGGCGTCTCGGTCGTCGCGTAGCCGAACATGATCCCCTGGTCGCCTGCACCCTGCAGGTCGTGCGGGTCCTCCGAGCCGTCCTCGCGGCGCTCGAACGCCTTGTCGACGCCGGCGGCGATATCGGAGGACTGGGCCCCGATCGACACGCTCACGCCGCACGAGTCGCCGTCGAAGCCGGTGTCGCTCGAGGTGTAGCCGATGCGGTTGACGACGCCGCGCACGATGGCCGGGATCTCGACGTACGCGGAGGTCGACACCTCACCGGCGACGTGGACGAGGCCGGTGGTGACGAGCGTCTCGACGGCGACGCGCCCGTTCGGGTCGGCGTCCAGGATCGCGTCGAGGATCGAGTCCGAGATCTGGTCGCAGATCTTGTCGGGGTGGCCCTCGGTGACGGATTCGGACGTGAACAGACGCAGGTCGGTCATCGGTACTCCAGTTGTCGTGGCTCCGGTCGTCGTGGCATCCGGGCGCCGAGGGGGCGGACACCAGTATGCCCCCGACGACGGACAGGGCCGTCGTCGGGGGCATCGAGGATGTGACGGATTACTCCGCGCGGCGCAGGCGCAGCTTGTCCTCGTGGATCTCGTGCATCGCGATGGTGAGCGGCTTGTCCTCGACGGTCGAGTCGACGAGCGGGCCCACGTTGTCGAACAGGTTGCCCTCGTGGAGGTCGGAGTAGTAGTCGTTGATCTGGCGCGCGCGCTTAGACGCGAAGATCACGAGCTGGTACTTCGAGTCGACCTTCTCGAGCAGGCTGTCGATGGGGGGCTCGATGATGCCCTGGTTCGTTCCGGCCATGGCGAAACCTCCTGGATCGGATGAAAGGAATGGGAGTCTGCGGAGCCTCGGGGTGCCGAGGCATCCCACCATTCTACGTGACGGGATGCGCTCAGCGCGCGAGGCGGGCAACCTCGTCGGCCGCGTGGGCGACGTCGTCGTTCACGACGCGGTAGTCGAACTCGCCCTGCGAGGCCAGTTCGGTCTTCGCGGTGCGCAGGCGCCGGGCACGTTCCGCGGCATCCTCGGTGCCGCGACCGACGAGGCGCTGCACGAGCTCGTCCCAGCTCGGCGGCAGCAGGAACACCAGCGTGGCCGACGGATCGGCCTCGCGCACCTGACGTGCGCCCTGCAGGTCGATCTCGAGGAGCACGGTGCGTCCCTCGGCGAGGGCCTTCTCGATGGGACCGCGCGGCGTGCCGTAACGGTACGCGTTGTGCACGGTCGCGTGCTCGAGCAGCTCGCCGTCGGCGACCATGCGGTCGAACTCGGCGTCGTCGACGAAGAAGTAGTGCTCGCCGTCGACCTCGCCCGGGCGCGGCGCTCGCGTCGTCGCTGACACCGACAGGAGGATCTCGGGGTGGTGGTCCTTGATGTGGGCGGCCACGGTGCCCTTGCCCACCGCGGTCGGTCCGGCCAGGACGACCAGGCGGCTGCGGCCGGCACGGGGCTCGGACTCGGGCCACCGGCTGTCGAGGAACTGGCGCAGGTCCGCGCGCTGGCGCGAGCCGAGGCCGCCCAGACGCTTGACCGGCGAGATCTCGAGGTCCTGCAGGATGCGGTCCCGCTTGCCCTCGCCGATCGCCGGGATCGCGGTCAGGAACTCGGGCACGCGCATCGCGCCCGCGGGTGACGTCGGCTCGGCGAGAGCACGCCGCAGGAGCTCCTGCGGCGTGATCACGCGCATCGCGACGTCCTTCTTGAGGGCGGCGCGTTCGCGGCGGGCGGCGACGGCGCGGCGCGAGGCGGCGACGCGGTCGACCTCGGGGGGCCTCCCCTGTGCGCCGGGGACGTGGGGCGGGGCCTCATCAGGGGTTTCCTGATCGGGTCGCGCTTGCGCGCCGGGGGTCTGGGGCGTAGCCCCAGTGGGTAGGGTGCGCGAATCGGACATTTCAATCACCACGGTAGAGAAGGGCGCGCTCGGATATGCGCGCGGCGAGCCGGTCGGGTCCGGCAGCCAGGATGCTGCGGCTCTCAGACGCTACCACCGCTTCCTGCAGGACGCCGAAGCGCTCACCGAGATGACGCGGTTCCGCGCCCTGGTGACCGAAGCCCGGGCCCAGGATCGGCGCCACCGGCGTGAAAGTCCGGAGTCCGGCATCCGTCCAGTCCACGGTGCCGCCGATGACGAATCCGAGGCTCCCCCACTCGCCGTCGGGCGTGGTGCGGGCGTTGCGCGCGGAGACCTCGCGGACGATCCCCGCCGAGACGGTGTCGCCGTCCGCGTGGCGTGCGCGCTGCAGGCCGAGCGCCTCGGGGTTGCTCGTCGCGGCGAGGACGAACACGCCCTTGCCGTGGCGCAGGGCGAGGTCGAACGTTCCGTCCAGTGCGCCCACGCCGAGGTACGGGCTCACGGTGAGCGCGTCGGCCTCGAGCGGCGAGCCGGGCGTGAGCCAGGCCTGCGCGTACGCGTCCATCGTGGTGCCGATGTCGCCGCGCTTGGCGTCCGCGATCACGAGGAGTCCGGCGCCACGCGCCGCCGCGAGCACGTCCTCCAGGGCGGCGAAGCCCGCCGAGCCGTGCACCTCGAAGAACGAGACCTGCGGCTTGACGACGGCGACCCGGCCCGCAGCGGCCTCGACCACGCGCAGGCCGAACTCGCGCACACCTGCGGCGGAGGCATCCAATCCCCACTCCGCAAGGAGGTGGGCATGCGGATCGATGCCGACGCACAGCTGGCCGTGCGTCGCCATCCCCGCGCGGATGCGCTCGCCGAATGAGGTCATGCGCCCGCCCGATCCGCCGCGTACTCCTGCAGGCTCTTGACCTTGAAACCTTCGCGCAGCACCGGCAGGGCGCTGACGGCGGCGCCGAGCACGGCCATCGTGGTGAACAGCGCCTTGTCGCCCGCGACGGCGGCCGCGCGGATCTCGTAGCCGTCGGCGCGAGTCGCGCCGCCGGACGGGGTGTTCACGACGATGTCGATCTCGCCCGCGTTGATCAGGTCGACGATGTTGGTCTCGCCCGAGTCCTGCGTCTCGGAGTACTTGCCCACCACGCGCACGTCGATGCCGTTGCGCGAGAGGATCTCGGCCGTGCCCTCGGTCGCGACGAGATCGAAGCCGAGCTCCTGCAGGCGGTGCGCCGGCAGGATGACGGCGCGCTTGTCGGCGTCTGCGACCGAGATGAACACGGTGCCCGACTGCGGCATGCCGCCGTACGCGGCCTCCTGCGACTTCGCGAACGCGGTCGGGAAGTCGCGGTCGATGCCCATGACCTCGCCTGTCGAGCGCATCTCGGGGCCGAGCACCGAGTCGACGGTCTGGCCGTCGCGCGTGCGGAACCGCTTGAAGGGCAGCACGGCCTCCTTGACCGCGACG
Source organism: Microbacterium sp. NPDC058062 (assembly GCF_042885375.1). Classification (NCBI taxonomy): domain Bacteria; kingdom Bacillati; phylum Actinomycetota; class Actinomycetes; order Micrococcales; family Microbacteriaceae; genus Microbacterium; species Microbacterium sp. NPDC058062. Next base: position 682,280 of record NZ_JBHVSC010000001.1, on the reverse strand, counting down.
GGAGCGTCCAGCGGCACGCGCGAGCCGTCCTGCTCGGGCAGCAGCCCCTCCGCCTTCAGCTCAGCGATGGTGGCACCGGCCATGATGCGCGACGCCGCCTTCGCGAGCGGGATGCCGAGGGCCTTCGAGACGAACGGCACCGTGCGGCTCGCGCGGGGGTTGGCCTCGATCACGTAGAGCACGCCGGCCGAGATCGCGAATTGCACGTTCAGGAGCCCTCGCACGCCCACGCCCTCGGCGATGGCGCGCGTCGCCTCGCGGACGCGGTCGATGTCGGTGCGGCCGAGGCTCACCGGCGGCAGCGTGCACGACGAGTCGCCGGAGTGGATGCCGGCCTCCTCGAGGTGCTCCATGACGCCGCCGATGTAGAGCTCGTCGCCGTCGTACAGCGCATCGACGTCGAGCTCGATCGCGTCGTCGAGGAAGCGGTCCACGAGCAGCGGCAGGCCGGGGCCGATGATCGCCTCGCCGGCGACGCGCACGAAGTAGTCGCGCAGCGCCTCGGTCGAGTAGACGATCTCCATGCCGCGGCCGCCGAGCACGAAGCTCGGGCGCACCAGGACCGGGTACCCGATCTCCTCGGCGACCACGACGGCGCCCTCGACGTCGATCGCGGTGCCGTTGCGCGGCGCGACGAGTCCGGCGTCGTCGAGCAGGCGCGAGAAGAGCTCGCGCTCCTCGGCCAGGTCGATCGCGGCGGGCTTGGTGCCGAGGATCGTGTAGCCGGCTTCCTCGATGCCCTTCGCGAGCCCGAGCGGCGTCTGGCCGCCGAGCTGGCAGATGACGCCGAGGATCTTCCCCGACTGCGCTTCGGCGTGCAGCACCTCAAGGACGTCCTCGAGGGTCAGCGGCTCGAAGTACAGGCGGTCGGAGGTGTCGTAGTCGGTCGACACCGTCTCGGGATTGCAGTTGACCATGACGGTCTCGTAGCCGGCGTCCGACAGGGCGAACGACGCGTGCACGCACGAGTAGTCGAACTCGACGCCCTGGCCGATGCGGTTCGGGCCCGAGCCGATGATGACGACCTTCGTGCGCTCCGACGGCGTGACCTCGGTCTCGAAGTCGTAGCTCGAGTAGTGGTACGGCGTCAGGGCCGGGAACTCCCCTGCGCACGTGTCGACGGTCTTGTAGACGGGACGGATGCCGAGACCGTGACGGATGCCGCGCACCTGGGTCTCGCTGTCACCGCGCAGCTGCGCGACCTGGGCGTCGCTGAAGCCGTGCTCCTTCGCGATGCGGAGGGTGGCGGCATCCAGCTCGCCCGCCTTCGCGACGAAGTCGGCGACCTCGTTGATGAGGACGATCTGGTCGAGGAACCACGGGTCGATCTTGGTGGCCTCGAAGGCCTGCTCCACCGTGGCGCCCTTGCGGAGCGCCTGCTGCAGCACCACGATGCGGCCATCGGTGGGGGTCTTCGCGATCTCGAGGAGCTCGTCCACCGAACGGGGCTCGTCGCCCCAATGGAAGCTCGAGCCGCGCTTCTCGAGGGAGCGCAGCGCCTTCTGCAGCGCGGTCGCGTAGTTGCGGCCGATCGCCATCGCCTCGCCGACCGACTTCATGGTGGTGGTGAGGGTCGTGTCGGCGGCCGGGAACTTCTCGAAGTTGAAGCGCGGCACCTTGACGACGATGTAGTCGAGCGTGGGCTCGAAGCTCGCCGGCGTCACCTTGGTGATGTCGTTCGGGATCTCGTCGAGGCGGTAGCCGATCGCGAGCTTCGCGGCGATCTTCGCGATCGGGAAGCCGGTGGCCTTCGACGCCAGGGCCGACGAGCGCGAGACGCGCGGGTTCATCTCGATGACGATGATGCGGCCGGTCTTCGGGTCCACGGCGAACTGGATGTTGCAGCCGCCGGTGTCGACGCCGACCGCGCGGATGATGTCGATGCCGATGTCGCGGAGCTTCTGGTACTCGCGGTCGGTCAGCGTGAGCGCGGGGGCGACGGTGATCGAGTCGCCGGTGTGGACGCCGACGGGGTCGACGTTCTCGATCGAGCAGACGACGACCGTGTTGTCGGCGGTGTCGCGCATGAGCTCGAGCTCGTACTCCTTCCAGCCGAGGATCGACTCCTCGAGCAGCACCTCGTTCGTCGGCGAGTCGTGCAGGCCCGCGCCGCCGATGCGGCGGAGGTCCTCCTCGTCGTACGCGAAGCCGGAGCCGAGGCCGCCCATGGTGAACGACGGGCGCACGACGAGCGGGTATCCGAGCTTCTCGGCGCCGGCCAGCAGCTCGTCCATCGTGTGGCAGATCACCGAGTCGGCGACGTCGGCGCCGGCGTCGAGCACCAGCTGCTTGAAGATCTGGCGGTCCTCGCCCTTGTTGATCGCCTCGAAGTCGGCACCGATGAGCTCGACGTCATACTTCTCGAGGATGCCGTGCTTGTGCAGGTCGATCGCCGCGTTGAGCGCCGTCTGACCGCCGAGCGTCGGCAGGATCGCGTCGGGCTTCTCCTTCGCGATGATCGTCTCGATCACGCGCCAGTTGATCGGCTCGATGTAGGTCGCGTCGGCGAAGTCCGGGTCGGTCATGATCGTCGCCGGGTTGGAGTTGACGAGGATGACGCGGACGCCCTCGTCACGGAGCACGCGGCAGGCCTGCGTGCCGGAGTAGTCGAACTCGCACGCCTGGCCGATGACGATCGGGCCGGAGCCGATGACGAGGACGGAGTTGATGTCGTCGCGCTTGGGCATTACTTGCCGGCCTCCTGAGTCGGGTCCTGAGCGTGTCGAAGGGCGAGGTTGGCGACGACGAGGTCGCGGAAGCGGTCGAACAGGTAGTTGGCGTCGTGGGGTCCGGCGGCGGCCTCGGGGTGGTACTGCACCGAGAAGGCCGGGATGTCGAGCGCCCGCAGGCCCTCGACCACCTGGTCGTTGAGGCCGACGTGGCTGACCTCGACCTTGCCGTAGCCGTTCGGGCTGTCGAACGAGCCCTCGACGGGTGCGTCGACGGCGAAGCCGTGGTTGTGCGCGGTGATCTCGACGCGGCCGGTGGCCTTGTCGAGGACCGGCTGGTTGATGCCGCGGTGGCCGAACGGCAGCTTGTACGTGCCGAGGCCGAGGGCGCGGCCGAGCAGCTGGTTGCCGAAGCAGATGCCGAAGAACGGCAGGCCGTCGTCGAGCACGCCGCGCAGCAGGTCGACATGGTCGCCCGATGCCGCCGGGTCGCCGGGGCCGTTCGAGTAGAACACCGCGACCGGGTCGATCGCGCGGATGCCGTCGATCGTGACGTCCTGCGGGAGCACGTGCACCTCGAAGCCGCGGGCGGCGAGGTTGTCGACCGTCGCCTGCTTGACGCCCAGATCGAGCACGGCGAGGTTGCCGATGCGCTCGCCCTTCGCGGGTGTGACCTCGGCGGCGGCCACCGAGACCTGTGCCGAGAGGTTCTGGCCGGCCATCTCGGGCGCCTCGCGCACCAGGCGCAGCTGCTCGTCCGGGTCGATCGCCGCGGCCTCGCCGGAGAAGATCGCGCCGCGCATGCTGCCCGCCGAGCGGATGTGACGAGTGATCGCGCGCGTGTCGATGCCGCTGATGCCGATCACGCCGTCGTTCACGAGCGCGTCGTCGAGCGACTCGTCGGCACGCCAGTTCGACACCACGCGGGAGGGGTCGCGGACGATGTAGCCCGACACCCAGATGCGGCGCGACTCGGGGTCTTCGTCGTTCATGCCGGTGTTGCCGATGTGGGGTGCGGTCTGGAGCACGATCTGGCCCGCGTACGAGGGATCGGTCAGCGTCTCCTGGTAGCCGGTCATGCCGGTGGCGAAGACCACTTCGCCGATGGTCGTGCCGAGGGCGCCGTAGGCGCGTCCGACGTGGCGGGTCCCGTCCTCGAGCACGAGGACGGCCGGGTCGGTCTGGAACAGGGAGGTCATGCGTCGGTTCCCGTCTGGGTCGGGGGAAGGATGCCGGCCACGGCGTCCGCGAGGGCGCGGGCCGAGGCATCCTGAGGTCGGAGATAGGAGTCGACGACGGTGCCGTCGTCGAGGCGCCACGCGAGGCGCACGAGGCCGTCGGGCTCGACCACGCGGTCGATCGCCACCGTCGCCTGTGCGACGTCCTCGATGCGGTCGGCCGCGAGGAACACGCGGGGTTTGCCGGTGAGATCGAGGGCGACGCCGGCGTCGGTGACCGTCACGTCGGAGCGCGAGCGGAAGGCGAGGCCGCCGATGGCGAGGCGCTCGAGCGGCTCGCCGTGACGCGTGGTCGCGACGTAGAGCGTCGGGAACGCCGAGAGGGTCGCGGCGCCCGCGGGGATCTCGCCGACGGGCGCGACCAGCGCGGCGTCGCGCCGCGTTCGTCGCCACCACGCCCACACCAGCACGCCCAGCAGCGCGATGGTGACCGCGACCATGACGCCGAGGGCGGCCTCACGGGTCATGCGCGCACCCCCGGGGCGTCGAGCAGAGCGCCGTCGGCGACCGTGACGGTGCCCTGGTGCAGGGTCCAGCGGACGTCGCCCGGGAGCTCACGGCCGATGTACGGCGAGTTCACGCTCCGGCCGCGCAGGTCGTCGGTCGTGAAGGTGCGGCGCGGCGACGGGTCGTAGAAGGCGAGCGACGCCGGCTGCCCCTCGGTGAGCGGAGTGCCGTGACCGGTGAGGCGGCCGATGCGGGCGGGCTCGCGCGACATGACACGCGCGACGTCGCCCCACGTGATGAGGCCGGTGTCGACCATCGACTGCTGCACGACGCGCAGCGCGCTCTCGAGGCCGACCATGCCGTTCGCGGCCGCGTGCCACTCGCACGCCTTGGCCTCGGCGGGGTGCGGCGCGTGGTCGGTCGCCACGATGTCGATCGTGCCGTCGGCGAGGCCCTCGCGCACGGCGAGCACGTCCTCCTCACGGCGCAGCGGCGGATTGACCTTGAAGCGGGCGTCGTAGTCGCGCACCAGCTCGTCGGTGAGGAGCAGGTGATGGGGGGTGACCTCTGCCGTGACATTCACGCCGCGGCGCTTGGCCCAGCGGATGATCTCGACCGACCCGGCGGTCGAGAGGTGGCACACGTGCAGGCGCGAGCCGACGTGCTCGGCCAGGAGCACGTCGCGCGCGATGATCGACTCCTCCGCGACCGCGGGCCAGCCCGCGAGGCCGAGCTCGGCCGACACGGCGCCCTCGTTCATCTGAGCGCCCTCGGTGAGGCGAGGGTCCTGGGCGTGCTGCGCGATGACGCCGTCGAACGCCTTCACGTACTCCAGCGCTCGCCGCATGATCAGCGGGTCCCAGACGCAGAAGCCGTCATCGCTGAAGACGCGGACCCTCGCGCGCGAGTCGGCCATGGCGCCGAGCTCGGCGAGCCGCTCGCCCTTCTGACCCACCGTGACCGCGCCGATCGGCTGCACCGTCACGAATCCGGCGGCCTCGCCCAGGGCGAGCTCCTGCTCGACGACACCCGCGGTGTCGGCCACCGGCGAGGTGTTGGGCATCGCGAACACGGCGGTGTACCCGCCGGCCGCGGCGGCGCGCGAGCCGGTGAGGATCGTCTCGGATGCCTCGTACCCGGGCTCGCGCAGGTGCGTGTGGAGGTCGACCAGACCCGGCAGCAGCACCAGGCCGTCGACGTCGATCTCGGTCGCGCCGGCGCGGCTGATGTCGCCGCCGATGGCGGCGATGACGCCGTCCTCGACGAGGACGTCGGCGGCGGTCGATCCTTCGACCAGCGCTCCGCGGAAGAGAAGGGTCTCGCTCATCGGGTGTTCTCCTTCTCTGTGCCGTCCACGGCGGGGGCATCCGCCGTGGACGTGGTCTCGGCCGGGGTGCGCTCCGCGCCCGCCAGCAGCAGGTAGAGCGCGGCCATGCGCACCGAGACGCCGTTGGCGACCTGCTCGAGCACGGTCGAGCGCGGCGAGTCAGCGGCTTCTGCGGAGATCTCCAGGCCCCGGTTCATGGGTCCGGGGTGCATGACAATGCTATCCGCTCCCAGTTCCTGAAGTCGGCGCGCGTCGAGGCCCCAGCGGCGTGAATACTCCCGTTCAGTGGGGAAATACGCCGCGTTCATGCGCTCCAGCTGGATGCGCAGCATCATGAGCGCGTCGGGGCCGGCGGCGATCGCCTCGTCGAGGTCGTAGAGCACCTCGACCGGCCAGCGCGACATGTCCTGGGGCACGAGCGTGGGCGGTGACACCAGGGTGACGCTCGCGCCGAGCGTGTTGAGCAGCCACACGTTCGAGCGCGCGACCCGCGAGTGCAGCACGTCGCCGACGATCGTGACCTTGACCCCGGCGAGGTCGCGCCCGCGGCTGTCATCGCGGAAACGGCGCTTGCGGATGGTGAACGCGTCGAGCAGGGCCTGCGTCGGGTGCTCGTGCGTCCCGTCGCCGGCGTTGACGACGCCCGCGCTGATCCAGCCGCTGGTGGCGAGGGTGCGCGGCGCGCCGGACGCGCCGTGGCGGATGACGACGGCATCCGCGCCCATCGCCTGCAGCGTCTGGGCGGTGTCCTGGAGGGACTCGCCCTTCGAGACGCTCGAGCCCTTCGCGGAGAAGTTGATGACGTCGGCCGACAGCCGCTTCGCGGCCGCCTCGAACGAGATGCGCGTGCGCGTGGAGTCCTCGAAGAACAGGTTGACGACAGTCTTGCCGCGCAGCGTCGGGAGCTTCTTGACCTCGCGCTGCTGCGTGTCGGCCATGTCCTCCGCGACGTCGAGGATGCGCAGCGCGTCCTCGCGGGAGAGGGTCTGGGTGTCGAGCAGGTGCCTCATGACTCGATCGTCACCTCCTCGACGCCGTCGGTCTCCGCCAGGCGCACGTTCACGCGCTCGTCGCGCGAGCTGGGCAGGTTCTTGCCGACGAAGTCGGGTCGGATGGGCAGCTCGCGGTGCCCGCGGTCGACCAGCGTCGCCAACCGGACCGCGGCGGGGCGGCCGATGTCCTGCAGGGCATCGAGGGCGGCACGGATGCTGCGACCCGAGAAGAGCACGTCGTCCACGAGCACGACGACCTTGCCGTCGATGCCGCCGGCAGGGATCTGCGTCGGCTGCGGCGCGCGGGTCGGATTGCGATGCAGGTCGTCGCGGTACATCGTGACGTCGAGCGATCCGACCGGGATGGGGGCGCCGCCGAACTCGGCGACGAGCGCGCCGACGCGGTGGGCGAGGGTGACGCCGCGAGTGGGGATGCCGAGGAGGACCAGTCCCTCCGGGCCTTTGTTGGACTCGAGGATCTCATGGGAGATCCGAGTCAGGGCCCGGGCGATGTCGGCCTCGTGCAGCACGGTGCGCGTGCTCATCCGCCGCTCCCTTCTCCGCCTCACGGGACGGTGTTAAAGGTTGCTGTGATCGTCGTCCAGTCTACGACACGGCGAAGGCCGGACCCGAACCGGGTCCGGCCTTCGCCGAGTCGTGCGCGCGGGTCAGCGGCGCGCGGGTCCGCGCAGCACGCGGGAGGCCACGACGAGCGCTGCCGCGATCAGCACGACGTTCTTGAAGATGTACTGGCCCGTGAGCGTCGGGCCGACCGGACCGAAGACCTCCGCGGGCAGCAGCACGATCGGCGACAGGATGCCCACGAATGCGAGGGCGAGCACCACGAGGCCGACGCGGGCGAAAGCGCCGCCGGCGATGAGGAGCGCACCTGCGGCGACCTCGATGACCGCGGTGGCGATGAGCGCGGCCTGCCCGCTCACCAGGCCGAACGTGAGCTTCTCCCACGTGCGGCTGACGAGGGCCTCGACCGGGCTCAGGCCCGGGAAGAACTTGAGAGCGCCGAAGACGAGGAACACCGCGCCGAGGGCGACGCGCAGTGCCGGGATGCTCCAGCGCTGCAGCGAGGCCTTCACCGCGGCCTCGGCGCGGGCCTCCCACGCGAGGACGGCGCTGAGCCGGTTCGGGCGAACGGTGGACGCGGGGACGACGCCGCCGGCGCCGTGGATGGGAACGGTGGTCATGGCGTGATTCCTTCGGGTTCTGATCGCCCGCGATCGCGGGCACGGTGATCAGGACCCGCCGGGGACACGGGGTGATACGAACGGGCGCAGATCAGCGCCCACCCCACACAAGAACCGACGGGAGAACCCTGGCGTGTTGTGGAGGATCTACAACACGCCGGCGTTCCGGGTTCGTCAGGCCGCGGGGCTCGTCGCCGCTCGGTACAGGTCGTCCTCGACCTGGGACGCCCGGATCGGGTGCCCCTGGCTCGTCAGGCACTTCCCGCTCGCGAGGTCCCACTTCCAGTCGTGGAGGGAGCACGTGAGCACGCCGTCCTCGATCTTCCCCGTCTTCGTGAGATCGGCCCGCAGGTGCGGGCAGCGGCGCTGCACGATCCAGTCGCCGAGCTGAGCGTCCTCGGTCTGGTCCGTCTGCTCGGCGTACCAGTTCTCGACGTACTCGATGCGGTCCCGCGAGAGGCACTTGAGGAAGGTGGTGAGGAACTCGTTGAACTTGCCGCTGCGGCCGACCGAGAACTGCATCGACAGGAAGATCGAGTTGGACCAGTCGATCTCGTGGTCGGCGATGTTGGTCGAGACCAGATCCGCGGGGATCGTGTACCAGTAGATGCACTCGTCGCCGTCGGCGTACTCGCGCACCTTCGCCTTCGGGAAGTCCACGACCATGTCGAGCTCGCCGATGCGGAAGCGCACCACACCGCCGACGCCGTTGCGGATCGTGCGGGCGCGCCGCAGCAGCGGCTCCCACCACTCCTTGATCGCCGCGAGCATCTCGTCCGGCGGAAGCACGGCGGCGCGCGTGGCCTCCTCCGCGCGCACCTCGTCCTGGCGCGCGTCGCGCTGCTCGGCGAGATAGGCCCACTTGTCGTCGAAGATGCGGTCGATCTCGGACTGCGTGTAGAGCGTCTGCGTGACCGAGATCTCGCCGCCGTTCAGCTCCACGACCGTGCCGGGCACGAACTCGTACCCCTTCTGCTCGGGACGCAGCTCCGCCATGTGCGCGAGGAACTGCCGCTGGTCGGTGAAGATCGAGTCGTCGTCGATGCCGTAGCCGTTGTACGTGAACAGCTCCTCGCGGAGGAACATCGGCGGCCCCGCCATCGGGAAGACGTGCTCGGCGTCGACCTTCTCGATGTAGTACATGGCGCGCTTGTTCTGCGCGTCGCGCTTGAGCTTCGCGAAGTTCTGCTTGGCGTCCTGGGGAAGGTCGTAGACCATCGGCCACCAGATCGCACCCGACACCTGCGTGAAGTACGCCTCGGGCTTGGAGAACGACATCAGCTTCTCGAGGTCGAGCGGGTGCGAGTCGTTCTGGTTCAGGATGCTGGCGGTGCCGTCGTCGACCGAGAGCGACGAGTCGCCGATCGGGCCGTCGCTCGGCGCCCGCAGCGGAGTGACCATGACCTTCAGGTCGCCGAACTCCAGCGGCACGCCGGCCTGCGTGTAGACGATGTTGTCGTAGCCGAGCTTGCGGAGATCCTGCTCGAGGTCGTCCGTCGGGTAGTCCGGCAGCAGCACCTTGATGGTCTTCGGCACGTGCTTCTGCATGAGCGCGGGGTCGAAGTGGTCGCGGTGGCGGTGGGAGATGTAGAGGAAGTCGGCCTTGCCGTAGGTCGACCAGTCGAGCGCCCGGTTGTCGGGGAACGGGAACCATGACCCGAAGAAGGTCGGCCCGATCACCGGGTCGCAGAGGATGCTTCCTCCCGCCGTCTCGATGAACATTCCGGCGTGGCCGAGGCCCGTGATGCGCATGGGGTTGCCCTCCTGTCGAACCAGACGAGTCTAGGTGAGGCTCGCGGGCCGCACCGGACCGCCCGCCGTGCAAAACCGGATCCGGTCGCCGGTGACGTCGGGGATCAGTCGTCGAAGAGCCCGCGGATGTCGTCGGCGGTGAGCGCCTGCCCGAACAGCGCGTCGTCGTCCATCACCGAGCGGAACAGCCGCGCCTTGCGCTGCTGCAGCGCCATGACCTTCTCCTCGATCGTGCCGTTCGCGATGAGCCGGTACACCATCACGCTGCGGTGCTGGCCGATGCGGTGCGCACGGTCGACAGCCTGCGCCTCGGCGGCGGGGTTCCACCACGGGTCGAGCAGGAACACGTAGTCCGCCTCGGTCAGCGTCAGACCGAACCCGCCGGCCTTGAGGCTGATGAGGAACACCGGCGCCTCTCCCCCGCGGAACGCGGCGACGGCGGCGTCGCGGTCGCGCGTCGATCCGTCGAGGTACGCGTATGGGATGCCGCGTGCCTCGAGCTCCTTCGCGACCAGGCCCAGGAACGAGGTGAACTGGCTGAAGACGAGGGCGCGGTGCCCCTCGGCCAGCGCCTCGTCGAGCTGTTCGAAGAGCGCGGCGAGCTTGCTCGGGGCGATGCTCGCGTGCGCCGGGTCGACGAGCTCGGGGGCCAGGCTCAGCATGCGCAGGAGCGTCAGCGATCGGAAGACGATGAACCGGTTGCGGTCGAGGTCGTCGAGGAGGCCCAGCACCTTCTGGCGTTCGCGCTGCAGCACGGTGTCGTACAGGGCGCGATGGGCGGCGCCCAGCTCGATGCGCACCTCCTGCTCCTGCTTGGCGGGGAGGTCGGCGGCGACGAGCTCCTTCGTGCGACGCAGCACAAGCGGACGGATGCGGCGTCGCAGCCGCGCGAGGCGGCCGGCGCGGTACGCGCCGCCCTCCTGGTTCTCGGGGACCTTGCCCTTCTCGATCGGCCCCACGTACTCCTCGCGGAAGCGCCGGCTCGAGGCGAACAGCCCCGGTGCCGTCAGCGAGAGCAGCGCCCACAGCTCGGTGAGGCTGTTCTCGAGGGGTGTGCCCGTGACGGCGAAGACGACGTCGGCCGGCAGATCGCGCGCAGCGCGATACGCCTTGGTCTGGCTGTTCTTCACGAACTGCGCCTCGTCGAGGATGAGGCCCGCCCACGGCACCGCGCCGAACTCGCGCTCGTCGAGCCGGAGCAGGGTGTACGACGTGACGACGATGTCGGCCGAGGCCGCGGCATCCGTCACCGTCGTTCCGCGCTTCGCGCGCGTCGCGTCGACGACGGCGACCCGCAGATCGGGCGTGAAGCGCGCAGCCTCGCTGCGCCAGGTCGAGAGCACGGACGTCGGCGCCACGACGAGGAACGGCCGCGCCTCGCCGGACTCCCGGGCATGGGCGACGAGGGCGAGCAGCTGGAGCGTCTTGCCGAGGCCCATGTCGTCGGCGAGGATGCCGCCGAGGCGGTGCTCCCACAGGAAGGCGAGCCAGTCGTATCCCACGCGCTGGTAGGGGCGCAGATCGGCGCGGAGGCCCGCGGGCATCGGGGCGGCGGGCACGCCGTCGGCATCGCGCAGCGCCGCCACGGTCGTGCGCCACGACACGGCGGGCTGCGCCTCGTCGGCCAGGTCCTCGAAATCGGCCCACAGCGCCGTCTGGTACCGGCTGATGCGGGGTCCGGTCTCCCACTCCTCGAGCTCTCCGGCCTCGTCGATGAGGTCGCGCAGGCGCTGCAGCGACGGATGCGAGAGCGAGAAGTACGCGCCGTCGCTCAGCAGGATCTTCTTGCGCCCGCGCGACAGCGCCGTGAACAGCGTGCCGAACGGGATGCGGCGGCCGTCGATCGTCACCACGACACCCAGGTCGAACCAGTCGGGATCGTTCGTCTCGACCGTCGTGACGTCGATGCGCGGATCGCCGGCGAGCTCCCGGTACTGCGGCCTCTCCCCCGAGATCTCGACGCTGACGTCGGCGTCGGCTTCGAGAAGCGGCAGCAGACGCGACGCGAACTCCGCCGCGTCGAGGCCCGTGAGCGTGTCGGCGGAGACGAAGTCGACGGGCGCGTGGTCGCGCCACAGCGCCTCGACGCGGCCGCGGATCGCCGTCTCGGCCGCGGCGTCACGATCCTCTCCGGTCGAGTCGAGCCCCAGGAGGTCGCCGTCGCCGTACCGCCACGAGAGCGTGTACACGAGCCGGTGGTTCGGCTCGAAATGCACACGCGCGACGAGCCGCGGCCGCGGCGGCGGGGCGATGTCGAGGCCCGGCGCCTCGATCTCGACCCGACGCGCGATCCGCGGCAGGTGGTCGCGGACGAACTCCTCGGCCTCCGGACCCGGCACGACGACGGCATCACGCGCGGCGAGGAGCGCGGGAACCGGGTCCGGCAGGTCCACTGCGGCGAGGACGAGGGCGATGCGCTCGCGCTCGACGGCGAACCGGTACACGCCGGTGCGTCCGACCGGGCGCAGGGCGGCGGCATCCGCGCGCTCGCCGTCGATCGTGACGACGGGCGCGATCTCGAGCCCGCGGCCGGTGCGGTGCGCCTGGACGGTCACCGTCGCCGAGGTCGCGAGGGCGACCGCCGTGGTGCGCTTGGTGGCGACGAGCGGGATGCCGCGGTCCGCCGCGGTCGACAGATGCGGCCAGAGCAGGCTCGACTCGATGTCGTCGAGGGTGAGCCACTCCGACACGTCGGAGAACGCCCCGAACGAGCGGACGTCGCGGCCGATGCTGTGCAGCTCCGCGAACCACCGCGCCTGCGCGGGGTCGTACGCCGTGGTCGGCCGGCGCAGCGCGTCCCACGAGACCCCGCCCTTGATCCACGTGTCGGAGCGGGCCGAGCGCTCGAGCGGGCGCAGGCCGACGAGCACGTCCGCCCCGTGCTGGTGCAGGCTGCGCGGGGTCGCCGACTCGACGCGCGCAGGTGCCCAGGTCGACGCGCCGCGCCGGATGCGCTGCCGGAGCTCGACGCCGAGGGCGAGCGCGGTGCGGGCCCGCTCCGCCGCCGCGGCAGGGGTGAACACGTCGCGCCACGACGAGCCGCGGTCGGCTGCGGGCGCGGCGGAGGCGAGCCGGTTGCTCGCGAGAAGCGTCGCGACCGTGTGCTTGCAGTCGAACTGCACCGGGCACGTGCAGGACGTCGCCGCGATGGGATGATCGACGCGCTGCGGATCGAGCCGCACGCGGCACCGGTACGTCCGGCCGCCGCTGCCGGCCACCACCGCTTCGATGACCGAGGTGAGCGGGTCCCACTCGAGGCGCTCGACGGCGCCGTCGGCGAAGTAGCCGACGCCGCGCTCGTACGTGCCGCTGTCGACGAACCGGCGGATGTGCCCGGGGTCGACGAACGGAGGGGGTCCGGCCGACGACGGGGTCACGGCATCCATCCTGCCCGCTCCCGCCGACACCCGGACGGGCGCCTGCTCGTCGTCAGCTCGCGCGCGCGATGCGGGCGAGGACGCCGTGCACGAAGGGGCCTGACTCGTCGGACGAGAACTCCTTGACCAGCTCGACCGCCTCGTCGATCGCGACCGCGGTGGGCACCTCGTCGTTGTAGAGGATCTCCCACGCGCCGATGCGCAGCACGGCACGGTCGACCGCGGGCATGCGGGCGAGCGTCCAGTCCTTCGCGAACGTCGTGATCTGCTCGTCGATGGCGTCCTGGTTGTCGATCACGCCGTCGACGATCTCTCGCGCGTAGAGCCACGAAGCCTGACGCGCCGGCTCGTTGGCCGCGCGCTTCGCCTCGGCCGCGAGCACCGTCGCAGGCTCGTCGCCGCGCACGTCTGCCTGGAACAGGATGTCGAGAGCGCGCTTGCGCGCCTTCGTACGGGCACTCATCTGTCAGCGACCGCCGACGTCAGTTGACGCGGCCGAGGTAGTCGCCCGTGCGGGTGTCGACCTTGACCTTGGTGCCGGTCTCGACGAACAGCGGAACCTGGATCTCGTAGCCGGTCTCGACGGTGGCGGCCTTGGTGCCGGCCGACGAGCGGTCGCCCTGCAGGCCCGGCTCGGTGTACGTGATCTCGAGGACGACGGATGCCGGGAGCTCGACGTACAGCGGGTTGCCGTTGTTGAGGGCGATCTGCACCTGCTGGTTCTCGAGCAGGAAATGGGCCGCGTCGCCGACGGTCGCCGCGCCGACGTTGATCTGGTCGTAGTCCTCGACGTCCATGAACACGAAGTTGTCGCCGTCGTTGTAGAGGTAGGTGAAGTCGCGGCGGTCGACGTTCTCGATGTCGATCTTCGCGCCCGCGTTGTAGGTGCGGTCGACGACCTTGCCCGAGACGACGTTCTTGAGCTTCGTGCGGACGAAGGCGCCGCCCTTGCCCGGCTTGACGTGCTGGAACTCGATGACGTTCCAGAGCTGTCCGTCGATCGACAGGACGACGCCGTTCTTGATGTCTGCGGTGGAAGCCATGAGGGTACGAATCCGTTTCGTTGAAGTGCGTGGAGGCGATCGCTGCCCCGTGAACGAGCTCAGGGGTCGGATATGCCGACGTTCGATTCTACGGGATGCCTGGTCCCCGGCCGATTCGTCAGCCCTCGGCCTGCCCGGTGAGGATGTCGATGAGGCGCGCGACCGCCGTCGCGTAGCCGGGCACACCCTCCCCGATCACGTGGACCACGGCGATATCGGCGACGTACGAGTGGTGGCGGAACTCCTCGCGCGCCATCACGTCCGAGATGTGCACCTCGGCCACCGGCAGGGCGACGCCCGAGAGGGCGTCGCGCAGCACGACGGAGGTGTGGGTCAGACCGCCGGGGTTGATGACGATGCCGGCGCAGTCCTGTCGCGCGTCGTGGATCGCGTCGAGGAGGACCCCCTCGTGGTTGCTCTGGACGGCCCGCACCTCGAAGCCGCGCCGGGCGGCAGCATCCGTCGCCACCTGCACGACGTCGGCCAGCGTCTCGGTGCCGTAGATCCCGGGCTCCCTGGTGCCCAGCAGGTTCAGGTTGGGGCCGTTGACGAGCAGGAGGCGACGAGGGGCGGTCATGCTCGCACGATATCAGCGCGCGCGGCACCGGCTCGCTGTGCGGAGAGCCGGACGGGAGCGTTGCCGGCGCCGTACCCGTCGTACCTGCCGCGGCGCTCGACGAACTCGCAGAACAGGTCGCCGACGGTCGCGGTGTAGAAGTGCAGGTACTCGCCCTGTGCGTCGCGGTCGAAGACGAGGTCGAGCCCGCGGAGCGTCTCGAGGAACCCGTCGTCGAGATCGAACCGTGCCGCGAGATCCTCGTAGTAGTTGCGCGGGATCGGCAGCGGGTGCAGTCCTCTCGCCTTGGCGGCACGCGCGAGCGCCACGATGTCGTCGCACGCGAAGGCGACGTGCTGCGGCATGGCGGCCGGCCGCCCCGACAGGATCGGCGGCGACACGTTGAGCGGGATGCGGATGGCGCCGTCCGGGGACTGGATGACGCGGCTCTGCACGAGGCCCTGGGGGCTCGCCACCTCGGTCGAGCTCGCCGTCGGGAGTTCCAACACTGAGGAGAAGAACAGGATCGCCTCATCGACGACCTGCCAGGGCTGACCGAGACTCACGTGGTCGACGGCGATGATGGGACTGGAACGCAGGGGTTCGCCGTGCTCGAACTCGGCGGCCCACGTCGGTTCGGTCTCGGTGCCGCGCGACGACCAGAAGATCTCGGTGCCGTCCGGCGCCGTGCCGCCGTCGAGCAGCTGCTCCCCCGCGTACGTGCGGCGGTAGGCGAAGGGCGTGCCGAGCTCGGCGGCCCGCTCGGTGAGCGCGGCGGCGTCCGGGACGTCGAACCCGACCGCCGCGATGTGCGGGTCGAGGTCGCGGGCGTGCTGCTCGTTGAGCACGACGCGGGCGTCTCCGGCCGTCCACAGCGTGACGGGCTTCGTGCGGTGCTTGCCGCGCGGCGTGAACCCGACCGTCTCCAGGAGCGCCTCGATGCTCGAGGTGTCCTCGGCCTTGATCTCGACGAAGTCGAAGCCCACGGGCGTACCGCCGTCGGCGAGCGTCTCGAAGTCGGCGGGCGCGGCGCTTCCGAGCTCCCGCGCGACGGCGTCTTCGAGCCAGCGCAGGGACCGGCGCGCGTGGACGGCGGTCCCGCTCACGTCGACCTGCCGGAAGGTGTCGTTGAAGACCTCGAGGGACACCGGGCCCTCGTAGCCGGCGCGCAGGACGTGGGTGAGGAAGCGTGTCAGATCGAAGCTCCCCTCGCCGGGGAAGAGGCGATGGTGGCGGCTCCAGGAGAGGACGTCCATCGAGAGCGCGGGCGCATCGGCGAGCTGCAGGAAGAAGATGCGGTCGCCGGGGATGTCTTCGATCGCCGCGGGGTCGTGGCCGCGCGACAGGATGTGGAAGGAGTCGAGGCAGACGCCGACCGCCGGGTGGTCGGCGAGCTGCACGATCCGCCATGCGCGGCGGTAGTCGTCGACGTACTTGCCCCACGCCAGCGCCTCGAAGGCGATCCGGATGCCGTGCTCCTGGGCGAGATCCCCCAGCCGGCGAAGCTGGGAGGCCGACACCGCATCGTCGTCGACCGTCGCGGTCGCCACGTTGCTGCAGCAGAGCACGACCTCGATCCCCATCCGCCGCATGAGGGAGAACTTCGCCGCCGCGCGCCGCAGGACGTCCTCGAACGCATCGTCGTCGACGCCCTCGACGTCGCGCATCGGCTGGTACAGGTCCAGCGTCAGCCCGAGGCGCTCCGCGAGAGCACGCACCTCCTCGGGGCTCTCCGGCGCCGACACCAGGTCGGGCTCGAAGATCTCGACGCCGTCGAAGCCCGCTGCGGCCGCCGCATGCAGCTTCTCGACCAGCGTCCCGCTCATGCACACCGTCGCGATGGAGGTCCTCATGGCGTCATAATGTACCAGTCGGTACATTGTGACGCACCCCCTTCCTCACAAGCGCCGCGTGCGCCGCCCACTATCCTGGCGATCGTGCCCCCCGTTACACGCGATGCCGAGAGGACGCGAGCCGAGCTTCTCGCGATCGCGACCGAGGTCTTCGCCGAGGAGGGCTACTCCGGAGCCCGCGTCGACGACATCGCTGAGCGCACACGCACGACGAAGCGGATGATCTACTACTACTTCGGCGGCAAGGAGCAGCTCTACCTCGCGGTGCTCGAGAACGCCTATCAGGGCATCCGAGAGGCCGAGCAGGCGATCGACGTGGACCACACGGATCCCGTCGCGGCGATCCGTCAGCTCGCCGAGCTCACGTTCGACCACCACGTCACGCACGACGCCTTCATCCGGCTCGTGGCCATCGAGAACATCCATCGCGGCGAGTTCATCCGGCGGATCGAGTCGCTCCGCACGCTCGCGCAGCCCGCGAAGACCCTTCTCGACGAGATCCTCGAACTCGGCCGCGCGGCGGGTGTCTTCCGCGAGGATGTCGATGCGATCGACGTCCACCTCGTCATCAGCGCCTACTGCGTGTTCCAGATCGCGAACCAGTACACGTTCGGCTACCTCTTCGACGTGTCGTTCACCGATCCCGAACGCCGCAGCCACCTGCGATCCCTCATCGGCGACGTCGTCGTCGGCTGGCTCACGAACGCTCCGCGCTAGCCGGCGCCCCCGCCGCCGCCCCACTCGAGCCCGCTCTCGCGCCGCGGTATCCGCCGAGCTCCAGAAACCCGCTCGCTCTTGACATCGACGATCTGCCGTGGTTTTCTCTGAACGTACCAGTTAGTACATAGACGTACCGGTCGGACGAAGGAGTGCCATGAGCCAGTCACCGCCGTATCTCGTCGGGCTCGTCGGAACGGGCGTGACCCCTTCCCTGACGCCGGCGATGCACATGGCCGAAGCCCGTGCCCTCGGCCTCGACTACGTGTACCGGACCATCGACCTCACGACCCTCGGTCTTGCGCCCGACCAGCTGCCCGACATCCTCGTGTGGGCGCGGCGCCTCGGCTTCGACGCCCTCAACGTCACCCACCCGTGCAAGCGCCTCGTGCTCGAGTACCTCGACCGTGTCGACCCGCTCGCCCTGGCGCTCGGCTCGGTCAACACCGTGCTCTTCACCGACCAGGGGCTCGTCGGTCACAACACCGACACCACCGGGTTCGAGACGGCGTTCCGCACGGGGCTTCCGCGCGCGGCGGTCGATGACGTGACGCTGCTGGGGGCGGGCGGTGCCGGCTCCGCCGTCGCAGACGCCCTGCTCCGCGTCGGGACCCGCCGGCTGACGGTCGTCGACATCGACGCCGAACGGGCGGAGGAGCTCGCGACCGACCTGGCGCGTCGTCATGCGGTCGAGGTGGGCCACGCCACGACGGACGCGCTCCCCAGCCTCCTCGCGTCGGCATCGGGGCTGGTGCACTGCACGCCGACCGGCATGAAGGAGCACCCGGGAATGCCGTTCTCCCCCGACCTGCTGCGGCCCGAGCTGTGGGTCGCCGACATCGTCTACCGGCCCCTCGACACCGCGCTTCTGCGCGCTGCCTGCGACGCCGGCTGCGCCACGCTCGACGGCGGAAGGATGGCGGTCCACCAGGCCGTCGACGCCTTCCGCCTGATCACGGGCCACCAGCCCGACCCCGACCGCATGATCCGCCACTTCCACGACCTCGTTGCGCCGCACCCCGTGCCGGCGTGACACTCACTAGAGAAGGACGACCGATGACCACCACCGCAACGACGCGGAAGACTCCCGTGAAGGCGGCTGTCGCCAGCTTCATGGGCAGCGCCGTGGAGTACTACGACTTCTTCCTGTTCGGCTCCGCCGCAGCGCTCATCTTCCCCACCGTCTTCTTCCCGTCCGACAACCAGGCAGCCCTCGTCATGTCGTTCGCGACGTTCGGCTTCGCCTACATCGCGCGGCCGGTCGGCGCCGTCATCCTCGGCCACTTCGGCGACCGCATCGGCCGGCAGAAGGTCCTCATGTTCACCCTGCTGCTCATGGGCATCTCGACCTTCACGATCGGCTGCCTACCGGGCTACGAGCAGATCGGCTGGGCCGCCCCGGCGCTGCTGGTGCTGTGCCGGCTCATGCAGGGCCTCTCGGCCGCCGGCGAGCAGGCGGGCGCGTCGTCGCTCACGCTGGAGCACGCGCCCGACGACCGCCGGTCGTTCTTCACGTCGTGGACCCTCACGGGCACCCAGGGCGGCCAGATCCTCGCCGCCCTGATCTTCATCCCGGTCGTCGCGCTCCCCGACGAGATCAAGTACACGTGGGGCTGGCGCGTGCCGTTCTGGCTGAGCGCGGTCGTGGTGCTCGTCGCCTTCTTCATCCGGCGGACCCTGCACGAGACGCCGGAGTTCGAGCAGGCGAAGGCGGAAGGACGGATCGCACGGATGCCGCTCATCCCGCTCCTGCGCGACCACTGGCGCGACGTGCTCCGCGTCATCTGCTGCGCGTTCATCGCCGCCGTCTCGACGGTGTTCGGCAACCTCGCCATCGCGTACGGCGTGGAGGTCGGACTGAACGCCGCCATCACGCTCTGGCTCGTCGTCGTCGCCAACCTCGTCGCGATCGGCACGCAGCCGCTGTTCGGTGCTCTGGCCGACCGCATCGGCCGCAAGCCGGTGTTCATCTACGGCGCGCTCTCGTCGGCGGTGTTCATGCCCTTCTACATGCTGTCGATGGGGGCGGGGAACGAGTTCGTGACGTTCCTGCTGGCGGTGCTCACCTTCTCGTTCGGGTACGCCGCCGCGAACGCCGTGTGGCCGTCGTTCTACGGCGAGATGTTCAGCACGCGCGTGCGGTTCTCGGGCATGGCGATCGGCACGCAGCTCGGCTTCCTCATGGCGGGCTTCGCCCCGTCCATCGTCACGGCGCTGGGCGGCGTGCAGCAGGGCGGCTGGGTCGTCATCAGCGTCTTCACCGCGGTGATCTCGCTCATCGCGACCGTCAGCGCCCTCACGGCACGCGAGTCGAAGAGCATCCCCACGGCCGAGCTCGGTCTGCGCTCCGAGAGGCACGAGGAGCTCGTGCCGGCCGTCTGAGCACAGCGGCCGTCACAGGCCCCGTCCCGCTGAGCGGGGCGGGGCCTTCGTGGTCACGGCAGGGGGCGCGCCATCACGATTTCGGGACCGATGACGCTGGTGAACGTCTCGCCCGTCGGCACGAATCCGGCTCGGCGATACGCGCCCTGGGCGCGGGGGTTGTCGCGGTGCACGTCGAGGCTGAGCCGGGTGAGCCCGAGCGAGGTCACCCATTCCGCGGCGGCGGCGAGCAGGAGGTCGATCGCTCCCGTGCCGCGATGAGCCGGGTTGACGTAGACGCCGACGACATCCGCCCGACGGTCGTCGACGAAGCGGCCCAGGTGATCGGTCTGCCCGGTCGCGCGGATGAGCACCGAGAGGCTGCCCACCCATACGTCGTCCACCACCGCCACGAACTGCGCGGCGGTCTCGCTCCCGGCGGCCAGTTCGGCGCGCTCGCGCCAGAACTGCTCCGAGCGGGCCGCGACCTGCGCCGGGGTCTCGAGGAAGGCGATGTTCGCGTCGGGATCGCTCGTGGATTCGAGCCGCAGCTCGCGCACCGCGTGCCACTCGTCGGAGCGGATGCGGCGCACGACCACGGTGCTCACCCCGCGACCTCCTGGTACGCGGCGAAGAGCAGCGACTCGTCCGGCGCCTGCAAGACGGTGGGCTTGGCGATGTCGTCGAGCACGATGAAGCGCAGCATTCCGCCGCGGCTCTTCTTGTCGCGCTGCATCGTCGACAGCAGCTGGGGCCACGCGCCGGGGCGGTAGCTCGTCGGCAGTCCGAGCGACTCGAGGATGTCGCGGTGGCGCTGGGCGGCGGCATCCGGAAGCCGGCCTGCGAGGCGCGACAGCTCGGCGGCGAACACCATGCCCACGGAGATCGCGGCGCCGTGACGCCAGCGATAGCGCTCGGCGTGCTCGATGGCGTGGCCCAGGGTGTGGCCGTAGTTGAGGATCTCGCGCAGACCCGCCTCGCGGAGGTCCTCCCCCACGACGCGCGCCTTCATCTCGATGGCGAGCTCGATGGTGCGACGGAACGCGTCGCTCTGCGGGTCCACGGCGTTCTCGGGATCGGCCTCGATCAGCTCGAGGATCTCGGGCGCCCAGATGAAGCCGGCCTTGACGACCTCGGCGTAGCCGGCGACGCGCTCGTTGCGCGACAGGCCGTCGAGCAGGTCGAGGTCGCAGATCACGGTGCGTGGCGCCCAGAACGCACCCACGAGGTTCTTGCCCTCGGCGGTGTTGACTCCGGTCTTGCCGCCGACGGCGGCGTCGACCATGCCCAGGACGGTGGTCGGCACCTGCACGACCTCGACGCCCCGCAGCCAGGTCGCAGCCACGAACCCGGCGAGGTCGGTCACCGATCCCCCGCCGAACCCGACGACGGCGTCCGTGCGGGTGAAGTCCGCCTTGCCCATGACCTGCCAGCAGAAAGCGGCGACTTCGATGCGCTTGCCCGCCTCGGCGTCGGGGATCTCGGCGAGCAGCACCTCGCGGTCGGCCATGAGCTGTGCGCGCAGGCGCTCCGCCTCGGCGGCGAGGGTCGGCGGGTGGATCACGAGCACCTTGCGCGCGGCGGGCGGCAGCGCCTCGCCGACGGACGACAGGATGCCGTGTCCCACGGTGATGTCGTAGCTCGCGTCTCCGCTCACGGTGATGGTCGTGGCATCCGTCATGCGGTCTGCTCCTTGTGCTCGTCGCCGGTGGGGGCCGACGGGTCGGCGGCGCCGCGCACCCACGCGACGAGGGCGTCGACGACGTCCTGCAGCGGACCGGTGGACGTGTCGAAGGTGATGTCGGCGAGTTCCTCGTAGACGGGCCGGCGCTCTTCGAAGATCGTGGTCCAGCGCTCGATCGCATCGTCGCCGCCCTGCAGGAGCGGCCGGTTCGAGTCGCGGACGCGGCCCGCGACGACCCGCGGCGAGACGGTGAGCAGCACGACGCGGTGTCCGGCGAGGTCGGCGCGCGTCTCGGGGTTCAGCACGGCTCCGCCGCCCAGCGAGACGACGCCGCCCGTTGCGAGCCCCTCGACCACGGCGGCGCGCTCGGCGGCGCGGAACTGCGCCTCGCCGTGCTCGACGAAGAGCTGGTCGATCGGCCCGTGGTCGCGCACGACCGCGGCGTCGGTGTCGAAGAACGGAAGGCTCAGCGCGCGCGCGACCTTCTTGCCGATGCTCGTCTTGCCGGCCCCCATGGGACCGATGAGCACGACGGCGTCAGAGGGCGAGGTCATGGTCGGCGAGGCCGGCGTCGCTGGCCGCCGCACTGCGCAGCGCGTCGGGGATCGCCGCGAGGTAGCCCTCGATGTTGCGGCGCGTCTCGGCGACGCTGTCGCCCCCGAACTTCTCGAGCACGACGTCGGCCAGCACGACCGCGACCATCGCCTCCGCGACGACGCCCGCGGCGGGCACGGCGCACACGTCCGAGCGCTGGTGGTGAGCCGAGGCGGCGTCGCCGGTGGCGACGTCGACCGTGCGGAGCGCCTTCGGCACCGTGGCGATCGGCTTCATGCCGGCGCGCACGCGCAGCACGGTACCGGTCGACATGCCGCCCTCGGTGCCGCCCGCCTTGTCGCTCGAGCGGGTGATGCCGTCGCCGGCGACGAACAGCTCGTCGTGCGCGGCGGAGCCGCGACGGCGCGTGGTCTCGAACCCGTCGCCGACCTCCACTCCCTTGATCGCCTGGATGCTCATGAGCGCCTGCGCGAGCTTCGCGTCGAGGCGGCGGTCCCAGTGCACGTGCGAGCCGAGCCCCGGGGGCAGCCCGTAGGCGAGCACCTCGACGATGCCGCCCAGCGTGTCGCCGTCCTTGCGGGCGTCGTCGACCTCGGCGACCATGGCCGCGCTCGTCGCGGCGTCGAAGCAGCGCAGCGGGTCGGCGTCAAGCGTGTCGACGTCCTCGGGAGTCGGCAGCGCCGAGCCCTCGGGGACCTGCACCGGCCCGATCGAGAGGGTGTGGCTGACGAGACGGATGCCGAGCTCGGACAGGAACGCTCGTGCGAGGGCACCGAGGGCGACGCGGGCGGCCGTCTCGCGGGCGCTCGCGCGCTCGAGGATCGGGCGGGCCTCGTCGAAGCCGTACTTCTGCATGCCGACGAGGTCGGCGTGGCCGGGGCGGGGGCGCGTGAGCGCGGCACCGCGTCCGCGCGACTTCTCCGTGAGGTCCACGGGCTCGGCGCTCATGACCTCGACCCACTTCGGCCATTCGGTGTTGCCGATGCGCAGGGCGATGGGGCTGCCCAGGGTCGTGCCGTGCACGACGCCGGACGAGATCGTGAGCTCGTCCTCCTCGAACTTCATGCGCGAACCGCGGCCGTAGCCGAGCTTGCGGCGCGCGAGATCCGCCTGGATCGCGGCGCGGGAGATGGGGACGCCCGCAGGCAGGCCCTCCATGACGGCGACGAGTTCGGGGCCGTGCGATTCGCCGGCCGTGAGCACGCGGAGCATTGGTCCAGTCTCCCACGCCCCGGGAGGCCGTTACGCCGCGGCCGGCTCCCCGAGCGCCTGGCGCATCGCCTCCAGCGCGTCGCCCTCGTGATCGAGGGGCGTGTCGGCGTCGCCGTCCCGGAAGATCCGGATCTGCAGCAGGGCCTGGTGCAGCAGCATCCCGAGTCCCGATCGTGCCGTGCCGCCCGCGCGCTCCCACGCGGCCGAGAGCGCGGTCGGCCAGTGCCCGTACACGACATCGAGCAGGTGGCCGCCGGAGCGGGCGAGGGCGTCGGCCGTGGCATCCGGAACGGGTGCGTCGCCCGGCAGCGTCGCGATGGTGAGCGGCACGTCGGCATGAACGGATGCGGCGAACGGCGTCGTCGTCACCGCGATGCCGATGCGGCGGCCGAGCTCGGCGAGCGGCGCGACGGCTTCGGAGCGGCGTGCGATCACGTCGACCTCGCGCGCGCCGAGCTCACCGAGAGCGACCAGGGCGGAGGTCGCGGTCGCGCCGGCGCCGACGATGCGCGCCTGCGGCACTGTCATGATGCCGTCGTCGGCGAGGGTGCGGACGATGCCGCCCACGTCGGTGTTGAAGCCGCGGGCGCCGTCGGCGTCGAGCAGCAGCGTGTTGACCGCCCCGGTAAGTTCGGCGCGGCGGTCGAGCACCGCCGCAGCCGCGAACGCGACCCCCTTGAGCGGCATCGTGAGCGAGAGGCCCCGCCACGCGTCGTCGAGCCCGGCGAGCTCGCTGGCGAAGGACGCTTCGTTCACCCGACGGCGTCCGTAGGTCCAGTCGAGCCCGAGGACGTCGTACGCCGCGGCGTGCAGCTGCGGCGAGCGGCTGTGCGCGATCGGGTCGCCCCAGACCTCCAGACGCGACGCGTGGGCGCTCAGCACCCCGAGTCCGGGTGCTCGGAACACCACTGCTGCATCTGCTGGACGTACTTCAGGTGCTCGTTGTAGGTCGCCGAGAAGATCGTCTCGCCCGTCTCCATGTTGACCGTCACGAAGTACATCCACGGGCCGTCGGCCGGGTGCATGGCCGCGTCGATCGCGACGTCGCCGGGATTGGCGATCGGTCCGATCGGCAGGCCCGCGTGCACGTAGGTGTTCCAGGGGTTCGGGTCGTACTGCGCCTCTTCCGAGGTGCTCGCGGAACCCTCATGGAGCTCGCCGTAGCCGAACTGCGCCGTCGAGTCCATCTGCAGCAGCCCGAACGTCTCCTGATTGTTCGGGTCCATGCGGTTCAGGATCACGCGCGACACCTTCTGCATGTCGACCTCGGAGCGGGCCTCGCGCTGGATGATCGACGCGGTGGTCAGGATCTCCTGACGCCTCTCCGCCGGCACGCCGGCGGCGTCGAGCGACTGGATCGTGCGGTTCACCAGGGTCTGGATGGCCGACTGCGCGGTGACGCCGGGGTCGAAGGTGTAGGTCGCCGGGAACAGCCAGCCTTCGAGCGGTTGCCCGCCCGCCGCGACGATGGCCGGATCCACGGGAACCCCGTACACGGACGGATCGGCGATGGCCGCGGTGAGCTCTTCCATCGGGATGCCGGTGCCCTCCGAGATGCGCTCGAGCGTACCCTCGACCGTGTAGCCCTCGGGGATCTGCGCGGTGAACTCCTGTCTGTTCGCGGGGTCCAGGAGGGCCGCGAGGGCCGCCTCGCTCGTCATCTTCTTCTGCAGCTTGTAGACGCCCGGCTGGAAGGTCGGGTTCTGGCCGCTCGTGATGAGGTAGTCGTAGAAGGCGTCGGGCGTCTTGATCACGCCGGCGTCGTACAGCGACTGCGAGATCGGTGATCCGGTGTCACCCTGGGAGATCGTGACGAACGTCTCGCCGGTGGCGAGTCCGGCTTCGTAGTCCTTGGGCTCTTCCCAGCCCATGACCTCGCGGATCTTGTCCTCGTAGGTGTTCCACACGTACAGGCCGCCGGCGGCGATGCCCCCGAGGATCAGCAGCACGACGCCCAGGGCGATCCAGCCGCCGATGCGCCGGCGCTTCTTGTTCGGCGGCGGTGGGGCGTGCCCGATGTCGTGGGTCGACGCCGACCCGCTGAACAGGTCCTCGAGGGAGCCGGACGGGGCGGACGGCTCGTCGTTCTCGTCGCGCGCGGGCGGGGTGGCGCGCGCGGCCGACGGCGCAGCCGCCGCGGTCGCGGGAGCCGCAGCGGGGGCAGTGCCTCCGCGGCTGTACGGCATCGCGGGGCTCACACCGGCCGACGCGAAGATCCAGGGGTCGTCCTCGACGGGCGCCTCGACGTCGATCGGCTGCGTCGTGGGGCGGGGGGTGCGCAGCGGAACCGGCTGGAAGCCGCTGCCGGGCACCGGCTCGTCGACAGGGCGGGCGGGCGCAGACGCCGCCGTGGGAGCGGGCGCTCCGGGAGCGGTCCCGACGACAGGTGTGGAGCCGGTGATGAGCGATTCCCACAAGGCCGCGTGGGCGGCGGGGGCTTCCTCCGGCGCCGAGGGCGCGGGAGCAGCCGGCGTCGTCGGCGTCTCCCCCGTCGCCGCCTGTCGCGCGGCGGCCTCGCGGGCGGCGCGGCGCGACTGGGGGACGGCTTCGCCGTCGGGCGATGAGTCGGACATCAGGCGGGCTCCTGGGGGACGGGGGTTCCGGGAGGTCGTCCGGTGCTCTTCTCGACGTCGAGCGCTTGCTGGAGCAGGACGACCGCGGCGACCTGGTCCACGATGTTACGCGACGAACGCTGGGTTCTGCCCGAACTGCGCAGTGCCGCGTGTGCAGAGACGGTGGAGAGCCGTTCGTCGACGAGGCGCACGGGGAGCCCGGATGCTGCCGCCAGCGCCGCAGCGAAGTCCCGGGCATCCTGCGTCGACGCCGTGTCCTCGCCCCGCATGTTCAGCGGCAGGCCGACGTAGAGCTCGACCGCCGAATACTCGTCGGACAGCGCCACGATGCGGGTCACCGATGCCTCGTCACGCGGCACCGTCTCGACCGGAGTCGCGAGCAGACCGTCGGGGTCGCACTTCGCGACCCCGACCCGGGCCTTGCCCACATCGATGCCGAGCCGGGTGCCGCGCCGGAAGCCGCTCACGCGCCGAGCGCGTCCTTCACCGAGGTCAGCGCCGCCGGCAGGGCCGCCGCATCCGTTCCACCGCCCTGGGCGACGTCGTCGCGGCCACCGCCACCGCCGCCGAGCACGCCGGCGGCGCCCTTGGCGAGGACGCCCGCCTTGGCGCCCGCTGCGCGGGCCGCGTCGTTGGTGGCGACAATGACGACGGGGCGCTCGTTCACCACCGCGCCGAGGGCGACGACCGCGGCCTCGGAGCCGAGGCGCTCGCGCACCTGCAGTGCCAGCGAGCGGACGTCGTCGGCGGATGCGGCGTTGCCGAGCGACTCGGCGACCACGACGGTGTCGCCGACCCGCGTCGCCGTGGCGGCGAGGGCCGGGAGCCGGTCGCCGAGGGCCTTGGCCTCGAACGCCGCGATCTTCTTCTCGGCGGCCTTGAGACTCGCCTGCAGTTCGGCGATGCGCGCGGGCAGCTGCTCGCGCGGTGCCTTGAGCGAGGTCGTGAGCTGCGACACGAGGGCGCGCTCGGCCGCGAGCGACCGGAACGCGTCAAGACCGACCAGTGCCTCGACGCGGCGGTTCGACGCGCCCACCGACGACTCGCCGACGAGGTTGATCAGCCCGATCTCGGCGCTCGTCGACACGTGCGTGCCTGCGCAGAGCTCGCGCGACCACGGGCCGCCGATGTCGACCATGCGCACGGTGTCGCCGTACTTCTCACCGAACAGCGCCATCGCGCCGAGCGAGCGCGCCTCGTCCAGCGGCAGGACGCGCGTGGTCACCTCGAGGTTGTCGCGCACCGCGTTGTTCGCGATCTCCTCGATCTCGGTCTTGGTCTCGTCCGACAGCGACTGGCCCCACGAGAAGTCGAAGCGCATGTAGCCGGCGCGATTGAGCGATCCGGCCTGCGTCGCGGTCTTTCCGAGCGTGTCGCGCAGCGCGGCGTGCACCAGGTGCGTCGCGGAGTGCGCCTGACGAGCGGCGCGGCGGTTCGCAGCATCCACCACCGTCGTCGCGGCCTGACCGACGCCGACCTCTCCCGTCGACACTTCGACGGTGTGGCTGATGAGACCCGGCACCGGCTTCTGCACGTCGAGCACCTCGAGCTCGTAGCCCGGTCCGACGATGACGCCCTTGTCGGCGACCTGGCCGCCCGACTCGGCGTACAGCGCGGTCTCGGCGAGGATCACCTCGGCGATCTGGCCGACGCTCGCGCGGTCGACCGACACGCCGTCGACGAGGATGCCGAGCACCTGCGACTCCGCCTCGAGGTCGGTGTAGCCGGTGAAGACGGTCTCGCCCTGTGCGCGCAGGTCGCGGTAGACACTCGTGTCGGCGAGCTGGCGCTTGCGTGCCCGCGCGTCGGCCTTGGCACGTGCGCGCTGCTCCTGCATGAGGCCGTCGAACGCCGCGCGGTCGACACTGAGGCCGGCCTCTTCGGCGATCTCGAGCGTCAGGTCGATCGGGAAGCCGTACGTGTCGTGCAGCAGGAACGCCTCGGCGCCGGTGAGGGTCGTGCCGCCGGAGGCCTTCGTCTCGGAGAGCGACTCGTCGAGGATCGACTCCCCCGCCGCGAGGGTGCGCAGGAACGTCGCCTCTTCCGCCAGGGCGTACTGCGAGATGCGGGCCCAGTCGGTCTCGACGACCGGGTAGGCGGCCTTCATGGCGTCGCGCGATGCCGTGAACAGCACCTCGAACGTCGGCCCGTCGACGCCGAGCAGGCGCATCGAGCGGATCACACGGCGCATGAGACGGCGCAGGATGTAGCCGCGGCCGTCATTCGAGGGCGTGACGCCGTCCGACATGAGCATGAGCGACGAACGCACGTGGTCGGCGACCACGCGGAAGCGCACGTCGTCGTCGTGGTTCGCGCCGTACGTGCGGCCCGACAGTTCGACCGCCTTGTCGAGCACCGGACGAACCTGGTCGGTCTCGTACATGTTGTCGACGCCCTGCTTGATGAACGCGATGCGCTCCAGGCCCATGCCGGTGTCGATGTTCTTGTTCGGCAGCTCGCCGACGATGTCGAAGTCGTACTTCGAGCGCACGTTCGTGATCTCGTACTGCATGAACACGAGGTTCCAGATCTCGACGTAGCGGTCGTCGTCGGTCGCGGGGCCCCCGTCGATGCCGTACTCGGGGCCGCGGTCGAAGAAGATCTCCGAGCAGGGGCCGGCGGGACCCGGCAGACCGGTGCTCCAGTAGTTCGTGTCCTTGCCGAGGCGCTGGATGCGCTCCTCGGGCAGGTCGGTGAGCTTCAGCCAGAGGTCGTGGGCCTCGTCGTCCTCTTCGTAGACGGTGACCCACAGGTCCTTCTGGTCGAAGCCGAGCCCGCCGTCGGCCTCGGGCGAGGTCAGCAGATCCCACGCGTAGCGGATCGCGCCTTCTTTGAAGTAGTCGCCGAACGACCAGTTGCCCAGCATCTGGAAGAACGTGCCGTGACGCGGGGTCTTGCCGACCTCTTCGATGTCGTTGGTGCGGATGCACTTCTGGTTGTCGGCCGCGCGCGGATACGGCGCGGGCACGTCGCCCGACAGATACGGGATGAAGGGCACCATGCCGGCCACCGTGAACAGCAGCGCCGGTTCGTCGGTCACCAGCGATGCCGAGGGGACGATGGTGTGGCCGTTCTTCTCGAAGTAATCGAGGAAGCGCTGTGCGATCTCGGCGGTCTTCATGCGGGTCCTTGCGTGTACGTGCGGATGCGTGCGTGTTCGGGGAGTCTGGCGGGGTTCGAGCGTGCCGGCGGCGCGCCGCCGGGGCGTCTCAGTCGGCGATCTTGCGGGCCGCGTCGTCGACGGCGTCGGCGACGTTCCCGACGGCGTCGGATGCTGCGGCCCGCGCGCTCGAGGCGGCGTCGGCGGCGGCATCCCTCACGTCGTCGACGAGGCCGGCGAAGCGGGCCTCCTGTTCGCGGTACGCGTCGCCCATGCGGTCGGTGAACTCCGTGATGCGGGCGTCGACGTCGGCGAGGATCTCGTGGCCGCGCGGGTCCTTGTTGACCAGGTGGGCGAGAACGAAACCGCCGGCGATGCCGAGCAGGAACCACAGGAGGTTCTTCATGTCACCACTTCCTCGCGGGCCGCCGGGGCGCGGCATCCCCCCATCGTATGCGGAAACGACGAAGGGCGTCGGGTCTCCCCGACGCCCTCCATGCGTTGCCGCTGCTTAGCGCGCTGTACCCATTGCGGACGCGGTGCTTCGCACCGCTTCCGCCCGCGGCGCTAGCGCGCCGCGTAGTACTCGACGACGAGCTGCACGTCGCAGACCACGGGAACCTCGGCGCGCTTGGGGCGACGCACGAGACGGGCCTGGAGCTTGTCGAGCTCGACCTCGAGGTAGCCCGGAACGGGCGGCAGGACCTCGGCGTGACCGCCGAGCGCTGCGACCTGGAAGGGCTCGATGCCCTCGCTCTTGGCCTTGACGTGGATGAGCTGACCCGGCTTCACGCGGAACGACGGGCGGTCGACGAGCTGGCCGTCCACGAGGATGTGGCGGTGCACGACGAGCTGGCGCGCCTGCGCGGTGGTGCGGGCGAAGCCGGCACGCAGCACGAGGGCGTCGAGACGCATCTCGAGCTGCTCGACGAGGTTCTCACCCGTCAGGCCCTGGGTGCGGCGGGCCTCGTTGAACTGGATGCGCAGCTGCTTCTCGCGGATGCCGTACTGCTCGCGCAGACGCTGCTTCTCGCGGAGGCGGACGGCGTAGTCGCTGTCCTGCTTGCGCTTGGTGCGGCCGTGCTCACCCGGCGCGTAGGGGCGCTTCTCGAGGTACTTGGCTGCCTTGGGGGTCAGCGCGACGCCGAGGGCGCGGGAGAGACGGACCTTGCGGCGGTCCTGGGACTTCGTTGCCACGAAGTGTTCCTTTCGATGACGCGGCCGTGTCTTTCACGGCCCGCGGACGTATCGCCCTGTCTTCGCCCTGTCCGGACTGCACGCCGGGGCATGCCGGAAGGTAGGTCAGGAAGAGAGGGGATGCCCGAAAACTGCGTTTCGAGCCGCTCAAGCCTACCAGACGCGCGGTCGGGCCTTCATGAGAGGGCGATGACCAGCGTCGAGGCGGCGAGCATCAGGCAGACAGGCGTCATCGTGAGGCGCTCGGCGCGACTCCGGGAGACGGCGTTCATGACCACCCCGACGGCGAAGTAGGCGAAGAGCACCCACGTCAGGATGCGTACGGCGACGCTGTCGCCGCCCGGCAGTATTCCGGCCCGACTGAGGAGCACCGCGGCGAAGCCGGCGTAGAGGAGGACGGATGCCGCGCTGGCGATGCGCAGACCGCGCGGCAGGACGCGGTGCGCCCCGCCCCAGACCAGCCGTCCCCACGGCGCCCCCGCGGCGACGCAGATCTGCAGGACGGCGAGACCGCCCAGCACGAGGCATGCGATGACGGCGGCGACGATCGGCGGGGTCATGGGCGTCGTCCGTTCATGCCTGCTCCCCCACGTCGTCGATCCACTCGCGCGTCAGGGCGTGCGAACGCAGCCCGTACTCGAGCGTCGCTCGCTGGAACGCGAAGATCCTGCGCGACGCGTCATCGAGCCCGGCAGCCTTCGCGTCCGCCTCGGTCGCCAGGGCTTCCAGCGCCGCGCGGGATGCGTCGACATGCTCACGGATGCCGCGCACGACGTCCGCCCGATCCCCCGGCGCCTCGAGCAGGCCGAGCAGGTAGACCTTCGCCAGGACCGTGGTCTCGGCATCGGTTCCTCCCGGGAGAGGCGCCCGCATCCACGCGCGCCACCGCTCGCGCCCCTCGTCGGTGATCCGGTGGACCTTGCGGCCGCGCCGGCTGCCGTCGGCCTCGGCGACGGTGACGGACCCGTCGTCCACGAGGTGCTGCAGAGCGCGCTGGATGCTGCCGGAGCTCGCGCTGTAGAACAGCGAGATGCCCGCGGCGAACCGCTTCTGCACGTCGTAGAGCGAGAGCGGTCCGCTGAGCAGCAGGCCCAGGATCACGAACTGCATTCGGCGCCTCCCGGCATGACACGGACAATATCCCTCTGAGGGATATCAATCTACCTCTGAGGGATATCGTGCGTCAACGCGGGGCGGTCAGCCGCCGTCGAGGATGCGACGGATCTTCTCGAGACGCGCCTGGACGTCGCGCTCGGCGCCGAGCGCCTTCGGCTCGTAGTAGCGCCGGCCGCGCAGTTCATCGGGCAGGTACTGCTGCGGCGCGATGCCGATCTCGGCGTCGTGCGGATACACGTAGCCCTTGCCGTGGCCGAGGCGCTTCGCGCCCGGGTAATGCGCGTCGCGCAGGTGGATCGGCACCCGGCCGAAGCCACCCGAGCGCACGTCGGCGATCGCCGCGTCGATGGCGAGGTAGGCGGCGTTCGACTTCGCTGTCGTCGCGAGGTACGCCGTCGCCTCGGCGAGCGGGATGCGGCCTTCGGGCATGCCGATGAACTGCACCGCGTCGGCGGCGGCCACGGCGATCGGCAGCGCCTGGGGGTCGGCGAGTCCGATGTCCTCTGCGGCCGAGATGACGAGGCGCCGGGCGATGAACCGCGGGTCCTCCCCCGCCTCGATCATGCGGGCGAGGTAGTGGATCGCGGCATCCACATCCGATCCGCGGATGGACTTGATGAACGCGCTGATGACGTCGTAG
Organism: Microbacterium sp. NPDC058062; assembly: GCF_042885375.1. Lineage (NCBI taxonomy): Bacteria > Bacillati > Actinomycetota > Actinomycetes > Micrococcales > Microbacteriaceae > Microbacterium > Microbacterium sp. NPDC058062. Next base: position 650,669 of record NZ_JBHVSC010000001.1, on the reverse strand, counting down.
TGCTCGTCGCCCTGACGGTCGTAGCGCAGGAGCGCGCGGTCGACCGCCTGCGCGACGTTGTCGGCCGAGATCTCGGGCGTGGTGGCCTCGGCCTCGTCGTCGTCCTCATCGGGAAGGGCGAGGGATGCTGCGGCCTCGAGGGCCGTGAGCGCCCGCCGCGCGTCGCCGGAGGCGAGGCGGACGAGCGCGGCGCGCGCCTCGTCGCCCAGCACGACCGCGCCGGACAGTCCGCGGGCATCGGCCACCGCGCGGTCGAGGAGCATGCCGAGGTCTTCGTCGGTGAGCGGCTTGAGCGTCAGCAGCAGCGACCGTGACAGGAGGGGCGAGATCACGGAGAACGACGGGTTCTCGGTGGTCGCCGCGATGAGCACCACCCAGCCGTTCTCGACGCCGGGCAGGAGCGCGTCCTGCTGCGCCTTGGTGAAGCGGTGGATCTCGTCGAGGAACAGGATCGTGGACTGGCCGTACAGATCGCGCTGCGTCAAGGCCTCCTGCATGACCTCGCGCACGTCGCGCACGCCGGCGGTCACCGCCGAGAGCTCGACGAACCGGCGCCCGGAGGAACGGGCGATCGCCTGAGCGAGCGTGGTCTTCCCCGTGCCCGGCGGGCCCCACAGGATGACCGACGTCGCTGCGCGGGCCGCGGCATCCGGATTCGCGAGGATCACCAGCGGAGACCCCGCCCGCAGCAGATGCGACTGCCCCGCGACCTCTTCCAGCGAGGTCGGGCGCATGCGCACCGCGAGAGGCGTCAGCCCCTGGAAGAGCGCAGTCGGACCTGTCACCTCACCAGGCTATCCCGCGCTCACGACACGGGATCCGCCGCGGTTTGGCCGCCGCGGTGCGGGCCCGTAGGATCAACCCGCCCGGGCGCTGCCTGGCACGAGGCGCATGCGCCCGACACGAACGCAACGAGGAGGTCACGTGGCGACCGGTGGCAAGGACCGTGACGCACGGGCTGCGCGGGAGCGCACGCGGCTGTACGAGGCGCGACGTCAGTTCCACGACGACCAGGCGCGCCGTCGCACGCGCGACAACCTGATCGCGGGCATCGTCGGCGGCGTTCTCGTCCTGGGCCTGATCGGCGCGCAGACGCTGTACTTCGTAGCCGGACCCGGCGCCCCCGAACCATCGCCCTCGTCGACGCCCACGCCGACCGCGACGACCCCGGAGCCGACCCCGTCGGCGACGACGACGCCGGAACCGAGCGCGACGCCGACGCCCACGCCCTGACATCTCGGGTCTCGCGCCGCAACCGCACCTCGGGCGGGGCATCCGCCGTACTAGGCTGTGAGCCGTCCTACTCCCTACAGACGGCGCGAGCCGCGATGAGGTGCAACCCGTGACTGCCGCAGCAGACTTCCAGCCCGAGACCGACGCCCCCGAGACCACTGGGGCCGACGAGAATCAGACCCCGGCCGTCGATGACGACGCCGCCACCGCGACGGATGTCACGGCGGACGCGGATGTCGCGACCTCTGAGGACGCCGAACCCGGCGCCGACGCTCCTGCCGACGACGCCGCCGAGACCGAGCAGCCGTCGGACGAGACCCCGGCTGAAGAGTCCGCTCCGGCGGACGTCGACGTCGAGGTCGTCGAGGTCGACGTGGTGGAGGTCGTCGAAGACTCCGAGGTCGTCGCCGTCGAGGTGATCGAGGTCGCCGAAGTCGTCGAAGACGGCGAAGTCGTGGCCGTCGAGGTCGTGGACGTCGTCGTCGAGGCCGCGCCCTCCGCCGACGAGCCGTGGGGCCGCGTCGACGAGGACGGCACCGTCTCGGTCCGCGAGGCCGACGGCTGGCGCGTCGTCGGGCAGTATCCCGACGGGTCGGCCGAAGAGGCCCTCGCCTACTTCGAGCGCAAGTACACCGACCTCGCAAGCGAGGTGACGCTCCTGGAGGTGCGCCACCGCCGCGGCGGCGCCTCGGCCTCAGACCTGCGTTCGACCGCGCGCACGATCAACGGCAAGCTCGACGGAGCCGCCGCCGTCGGCGACCTCGCGAGCCTCGTCGCCCGCGTCGCCGCACTCACCGAGACCCTCGCGGCCGAATCCGCGACCGAGGCCGTCGCTGCGCGCGAAGCCGTCGACGACGCGGTCAAGGCGCGCACCGAGCTGGTCGAGAAGGCCGAGGCCCTGGCCGCCCGCGACCCCCGCACCGTGCAGTGGAAGCAGGCGACGGCCGACCTCAACTCCCTGTTCGACCAGTGGCAGTCGCAGCAGCAGAACGGTCCCCGCCTGCCGAAGTCGACCGCGCAGCAGCTCTGGAAGCGATTCCGCGACGCACGCGCTACGGTCGACAAGCACCGCCGCGCGTTCTATGCCGAGCTGGACGAGGCGCACAAGGGCGTCCGCGACCGCAAGACGCGCCTCGTCGAGAAGGCGGAGGCCCTCGCCCCCAAGGGCGAGGACGGCATCGCCGCCTACCGTGAGCTGCTCGACCAGTGGAAGACCGCCGGTCGCGCCGGCAAGAAGGTCGACGACGCGCTGTGGGCCCGCTTCAAGGCCGCCGGCGACGCGCTGTACGGCGCGCGGATCGAGCGCGAGGCGGCCGACGCCGAAGCCTCTCGCGAGAAGATCGACCTCAAGCGCGCCCTCCTCGAAGAGGCGAAGGCGGTCGGCGACGAGCGCGACATCGCGAAGGCCCGCTCGATCCTCACCGGGATCCAGCGCCGCTGGGACGAGATCGGCCGGATCTTCCCGCGCGACACCGAGCGTTCGCTCGATGACGAGCTGCGTCGCGTCGAGAACGCGCTGCGCACCCGCGAGGACGCCGACTGGAAGCGCAACGACCCGGAGCAGAAGGCCCGCGCCAACGACATGACGCGCCAGCTCACCGACGCGATCCAGAAGCTCGAGGACGAGCTCGAGGCCGCGAAGAAGTCGGGCGACAAGAAGGCGATCGCGAACGCGACCGATGCGCTCGAGGCCCGCCGCACGTGGCTGAAGGCGCTCGGCGGCTGATCAGCCCCGTCTGAGCCGAGGAGAACCCGGTCGTCGCGTGCGCGGCGGCCGGGTTCTCCACAATCGGCCGGCTGCGGCATCCACGGATCATGCGCGGTGCGGCAGACTGCCTCCGTGCGATCGCCCTTCCTGTACTTCGCCGATGAGCGGCTCTCGCGCGCCGAGCTGACGGCGGCGTGCGTCGACGGCGACCTCGTGGCGCTCGGCGACGCGTACATCCCCGCCGACGCCGTCGAGACGGCGGCGCTCCGCGCGGGCTCGCTCGCCGAGACCCTCGGCGACACGCTCGCGGCCACCCACCTGTCGGCGGCGTGGGTGCACGGCGGACTGCCGCTGCCTCCGTCGCGCCACACCGTGCAGCGCGGGGTGCCGCGCCGCCTCCACGTGCGGCCGGACCGCCGGGTGGTCTACCGCGATCTCCAGGTCCCGGGTGAGGATCTCCAGCTGGTCGGCGGCGTCCTCGTCACGACGCCGGAGCGCACCCTCGCCGACCTCGCCCGCGTGGGCGACGACGTGCACACCGAGGCGGCGCGTCTTCTCGCGGAGATCGACACGGATGCCGCGTACCGGGCGATCGCGCGGCTGGAGGCGGGTGCGCTCCCCCATAAGCGTGCGGCGCTCGCGCGCCTCCGGGCGCTCGTCGACGAGCGTCAGGACGACGTGACGCGGTACACGTCGTAGACGGCGTCGATGCGCCGCACGGCGTTGAGCACGCGGTCGAGGTGGACGATGTCGCCCATCTCGAACACGAAGCGGCTGAGCGCCAGCCGGTCGTTCGAGGTCGAGACCGTCGCCGAGAGGATGTTGACGTGGTGCTCGCTGAGCACGCGCGTGACGTCGCTCAGAAGTCCCGAGCGGTCGAGCGCCTCGACCTGGATCTGCACCAGGAAGACGCTCTTGGTCGTGGGTGCCCACTCGACTTCGATGAGGCGCTCGGGGTCCTCCATCAGCGACTTGACGTTGGTGCAGTCGGCGCGGTGCACCGAGACGCCGCTGCCGCGCGTGACGAAGCCGACGATCTGATCGCCGGGCACCGGCGTGCAGCACTTCGCGAGCTTGACGAGGATGTCGGGCGCGCCGCGCACCAGGATGCCGGAATCTCCGTTGCGGGGGGCGCGGGCTCTGCCGACGACCGGCAGGTCGATCGGACCGGTGGTGGTGTCGTTCGCCGCGACGAGCGCGGTGACCTTCTCGAGGACCGACTGGGTCGAGACGTGCCCCTCGCCGACCGCGGCGTACAGCGCCGAGACGTCCTCGTAGCGCAGCTGATGCGCGACCTCGGTGAACGAGTCCTGGCTCATCAGCCGCTGCAGGGGCAGGTTCTGCCGGCGCATCGCGCGCGCGATCGACTCCTTGCCCTGCTCGATCGCCTCCTCGCGGCGCTCCTTCGTGAACCAGCCGCGGATCTTGTTGCGGGCGCGGGTGCTGCGCACGAATCCGAGCCAGTCCTGGCTGGGCCCGGCGTCGGGGTTCTTCGACGTGAACACCTCGACGACGTCGCCGCTCTTGAGCTCGGACTCGAGCGGCACCAGGCGCCCGTTGACCTTCGCGCCCATCGTGCGGTGGCCGACCTCGGTGTGCACCGCGTACGCGAAGTCCACGGGCGTCGCGCCGGACGGCAGGCCGATGACCCGCCCCTTCGGCGTGAAGACGTAGACCTCCTTGGCGCCGATCTCGAACCGCAGCGAGTCGAGGAACTCGCCGGGATCCGCGGTCTCGGCCTGCCAGTCGGAGATGTGGGCGAGCCAGGCCATGTCGGTGTCGACGGACTTGGAATCCGCCTTGCCGCCGTTCATCTGCTCTTTGTACTTCCAGTGCGCGGCGACGCCGTACTCCGCCTGCTGGTGCATCTCGTGCGTGCGGATCTGGATCTCGACGGTGCGGCCTCCGGGGCCGATCACGGTCGTGTGCAGCGACTGGTAGAGGTTGAACTTCGGGGTCGCGATGTAGTCCTTGAATCGCCCGGGAAGCGGGGTCCATCGTGCGTGGATGGCGCCGAGGACGGCGTAGCAGTCGCGGACGCTCCCGACCAGCACACGGATGCCGATGAGGTCGTAGATGTCATCGAACTCGCGGCCGCGCACGACCATCTTCTGGTACACGGAGTACAGTTGCTTGGGACGCCCCATGACGCGGCCGCGGATGCGCAGCTCCCGCAGGTCGCTGTCGACCGCGTCGATGACGTTCTGCACGTACTGCTCGCGCTGGGGGGTGCGCTGCTTCACGAGGCTGTCGATTTCGGCGTACAGCTTCGGGTGCAGCACGGCGAACGACAGGTCCTCGAGTTCGGACTTGATCGCCTGGATGCCGAGCCGGTGCGCGAGCGGCGCGTAGATCTCGAGCGTCTCGGTCGCCTTCTTGCGCGACTTCTCGGGCGGCACGAATCCCCACGTGCGCGCGTTGTGCAGGCGGTCGGCGAGCTTGATCAGCAGAACCCGGATGTCGCGCGACATCGCGACGATCATCTTGCGGACCGTCTCGGCCTGCGCGCTCTCGCCGTACTTGACCTTGTCGAGCTTGGTCACGCCGTCGACGAGCATGGCGACCTCGTCGCCGAACTCGCTCGTGAGCATCTCGAGCGAGTACTCGGTGTCCTCCACGGTGTCGTGGAGGAGCGCCGCCGCGATCGCGCGGGGTCCGAGACCCAGATCCGCGAGGATCTGCGCCACCGCGAGCGGGTGCGTGATGTAGGGCTCGCCGCTCTGGCGCAGCTGACCGGTGTGAGCGGTCTCGGCCACAGAGTAGGCGCGCTCGACGATCGAGAGGTCGCCCTTGGGGTGGTGCGTGCGCACCGTTCGCAGGAGCTGCTCGACGTCGTCGCGGCGAGCCGACCTCGAGAAGATCCGAGGGACGAGACGCCGCAGGGACGAGGATTGGGCGGGGGGGACGGTCTCGGTCATTCGATCCCCTCCCCTCCGCCGGACCTCACAATCCTACGCCCGCGTTGCGGACCCTCAGGCCGGGACGCCCGCCAGCTCGCGGGCCGCGACGACGCGTGCGTCGCGCGTCTTGATGGCCGGCTCGTTCTCGCGGAAGAGCGAGTACAGCGGCGCCGCGACGAAGATCGTCGAGTAGGCGGCCACGATCGTTCCCACGAAGATCGACAGCGACAGGTCGGTGAGCGTCTGCGCGCCGGCCCAGATGACGCCGATGAACAGGATCGCGCCGGTCGGGAGGATCGCCACGACGGTCGTGTTGATCGAGCGCACGAGGGTCTGGTTCACCGCGAGGTTGACCGACTCGCCGAACGTGCGCCCGGACACCTCGCCGTCCTCGCTCGTGTTCTCCCTGATCTTGTCGAAGACGACCGTGGTGTCGTACAGCGCGTACGAGAGGATCGTCAGGAAGCCGATCACGGCGGCGGGCGAGATCTCGAAGCCGAACAGTGCGTAGACGCCGATCGTGATGATGAGCACGTCCACGAGGCCGATGATCGCCGAGAGCGACATCTTCCACGTCCGGAAGTACAGCGCCAGGATGATCGCTGTCAGTGCCAGGAAGATCGCGAGACCCCAGAGTGACTGGCGCGTCACGTCGGCTCCCCAGCTGGGCCCGATGAAGGCGTAGCTGACTTCGCTCTCGGGGACGTTGTACGTCTCGGCGAGGGCCGCAGAGATCTCGCGGCTCTCGGCATCCGTCACCTGGTCGGTCTGGACGCGCACCGCGTCGTCGCCGATCGTGACGACCTTGGTGGTCGCGTCCGGGACGACCGAGTGGACGGCGTCGGTGGCGAGCGACTGGTCGATCGGCGCGGCGACGCCGCTCACCGTGAACTGCGACCCGCCCGTGAACTCGATCGAGAACTGGATGGGGCGCAGCAGCGGCACGAGGGCCGAGCCGAGGACGAGGATCGCCGCGATGAGGAACCACAGGCGGCGGCGGCCGACGAAGGGGAACGACGTCTTGCCGGTGTAGAGGTCGTTGCCGAACTGGCTCATGGAGCGCATCAGTCGTCTCCCTCCTTGACGTTCGTGCCGGGTTTCGCGCTGTCGGCGGCGGCCAGCTCGGCCTGCTTCCGCTCGGCGATGGTCTGGCGACGTGCGGCTTCACCGCGGGACTTGGCGTTGCGGCGGCCGGCGGCGCCGGTGGCCAGCACCGGCTCGCGGAACTGCGCGCGACCGCGATAGACGGCGCCGAGCGCGGTCGGGTCGAGCCCTGACAGCGGATGCCCCGACCCGAAGAACCGCGTGCGCGCCAGCAGCTGCAGCACGGGGTGCGTGAACAGGATGAAGATCAGGACGTCGATCGCGGTCGTGAGGCCGAGCGTGAAGGCGAAGCCCTTCACCGTGGAGTCCGCGAGGATGTACAGCACCACGGCGGCCAGGATGTTGATCGACTTCGAGATGTAGATCGTGCGCTTGGCGCGGCCCCAGCCGTCCTCGACGGCACCCGTGATCGACTTGCCGTCGCGCAGCTCGTCTCGGATGCGTTCGAAGTAGACGATGAACGAGTCGGCCGTGAAGCCGATCGTCACGATCAGACCCGCGACACCGGCGAGCGAGAGGCGGAAGCCCATGCGCCACGCGAGGATGCACAGCGTGACATACGTCAGCACCGCCATCACCGCGAGCGAGGCGATGATGATGAAGCCCAGCGCGCGATAGACGATGAGCGAGTAGATCGCCACGAGCAGCAGACCGATCAGACCTGCGATGAGGCCGATCTGCAGCTGCTGCGAGCCGAGCGTCGCGGAGATCGAGTTCGAGCTCTCGACCGTGAAGCTGAGCGGGAGCGCGCCGTACTTCAGCTGGTCGGCGAGGACCTTCGCGGTCTCCTGCGTGAAGCTGCCCGTGATGCTCGGCTTGCCGTCGAGGATCACGCCGTTCATCGACGGAGCCGACAGGACGTAGCCGTCGAGCACGAAGGCGAACTGGTTCAGCGGGGCCTGTGCACCGTAGAGGCGCTGGCTGATCTCGCCGAACGTCTGAGTGCCCTCGGCGTCGAACGAGAGGTTGACCGCCCACAGGCCGTTGTTCTGCTGCAGGCCGAAGGTCGCGTCGTCGATCGACGAGCCGTCGAGCTCGACCGGGCCGAGGATGTACTTGACCGTGCCGTCGGCGTCACACGTGATGAGCGGCTCGTCGGTCGGCGCATTCGCGGGATCGTTCGCGGGATCGGCGCAGTCGTACGCCTGGAACTCCGCCTGGAGGGCGGGCGTGATCCATGCCAGGTCGCTGCCGTTCGTCGGCGACGTGGTCGGCGTCGCCTGCAGCGACGGGTCGGGCGTCGGGTACGGCGTCGCCTGCCCGTCGTCCCCGACGAAGGTGTTCGCCGGCGCCCCCGCGTACAGCACGGCTCGCAGCTGCAGCTGCGCAGATGCCTCGATGCGGTTGCGGGTCTCCTCGTCGGCCTGACCGGGGATCTGCACCACGATCTGGTTGCCGCCCTGGGTGGTCACGTCGGCCTCGCCGACGCCGGAGGCGTCGACGCGCTGGCGGATGATCGTGACCGCCTGCTGCATCTGCTCCTCGGACGGAGCGGCGCCGTCCTCGGTCTGCGCCTCGAGGACGATCTGTGTGCCGCCCTGGAGGTCGAGCGCGAGCGCGGGGGTCCACGAGCTCTGTCCGAACACGTACACGCCGAGCGCGTTGATGCCGAACAGGAGCGCCGTGATCGCGAGGAGTCCGGTCAGCGCGCGCCATGCATGCCGGACGGGGGTGGATGTCGCCACGTCTTTGCTTTCTTGAGAGCCCGAACGGGCGAACGGAGGGGCGTCAGCCCTGCGACTTGGTGCCGGTCTCGGCGTCGGGGTCGGTCTTCTCCTTGCCCGCGGCCGAGCTCTGGTCGTCGCTGATCGAGGTGATGTCGCCGTTGGCGACGCCCTCGGCGTACTCGGCGTGGCTCTCCTCGGCGGCGAGGTACTCGTCCTCGGTGACCGCGTGCTCGCCGGGGTTCACGACGCGGAGGATCGCCTGGCTGTGCACCTTGATCTCGACGCCGGGCGCGAGCTCGACGATCGCGGGCTGGTCGAGGTTCTCGGCGTCGTACGACACGATCGTGCCGTAGAGGCCGCCCTGCAGCAGGACTTCGGAGCCGGGCACCGTCTGGCGGGCCTTCTGCTCCTGCTCCGCCTTCTGCTTCTGCATACGACGGCGGGAGCTCCAGAACATGAAGACGAGGAGCACGACCAGCAGGATGATGAGGCCGTAATTGCTCAGGAAGGAAGCGAAGTCCATGGAGCTGGAAGCACCTTTCGAGTCAGGCAGGCGCCAGGGCGGCGCTGCCTTGCAGGGAGGGGTTGGGTGTGAACCTCCAGCGATTATAGGACATCGAATCCGAGCACCGAGTCGGCCATGGGCACCCCCAGGTGGGCGTAGGCCTCTGGCATCGCGATGCGTCCGCGCGGAGTGCGCCCCATGAAGCCGATCCGCACGAGGTACGGCTCGACCACCGACTCGATGGTGTCGGGCTCCTCACCGACCGCGACCGCGAGCGTGCTGAGGCCGACCGGTCCGCCCCGGAATCGCCTCACGAGCATGTCGAGAACCGCGCGGTCGAGCCGGTCGAGCCCGATCCGGTCGACGTCGTAGAGGTCGAGTGCGGCGTCGACGGCCGCGATGTCGGCGCCGGTGCGACCGTGGACGACGAGGTAGTCGCGCACGCGCCGCAGCAGGCGGTTCGCGATGCGCGGTGTGCCGCGCGAGCGTCGTGCGATCTCGGCGCGGGCGGCGGGAGGCAGCGAGACCCCGAGCATGACCGCGGAGCGCTCGATGACCCGCTCGAGCTCTTCGGGCTCGTAGTACTCGAGGTGGGCCGTGAACCCGAAGCGGTCGCGCAGTGGGTTGGGCAGCAGGCCCGACCTCGTCGTCGCGCCGACGAGGGTGAACGGCGACAGGTCGAGCGGGATGCTCGTCGCGCCGGCGCCCTTGCCGACCATGATGTCGATGCGGAAGTCCTCCATCGCGAGGTACAGCATCTCTTCGGCCGAGCGCGCCATGCGGTGCACCTCGTCGATGAAGAGGACCTCGCCGGGCGTGAGGCTCGACAGCAGCGCGGCGAGGTCGCCCGCGTGCTGGATCGCCGGCCCGCTGGACAGCCGCAACGGGCGCCCGCTCTCGTACGCGACGATCATCGCGAGCGTGGTCTTGCCGAGCCCGGGGGGCCCGGACAGCAGGATGTGATCGGCGGGCCGCTGCTGGATGCGGGCCGCATCGAGCAGCAGCTGCATCTGACCGCGCACCTTCTGCTGCCCGACGAACTCGGCCAGCGACGTCGGGCGCAGCGCGCCCTCGATCGCGAGCTCGGACTCGTCGACGGGCTCTTCGGCTTCGCGCACGTCAGCCACTCACCGTCTCCTTCCGGGCGGGGCCGAGCGCCGCGAGCGTGCGCCGCAGCAGTGCCGGCACGGACGACCGGTCGGACTCGGGTGCGTCGGCGGCGACGTTCTCGACGGCTTCGACGGCCACGCGCTCGGACCAGCCGAGGCTGACCAGGGCCTGCACGACCTGTGCCGGGATCGCGGCGGAGCCCGCGGCATCCGTCCCCCCGGAACCGGCGGGACGCGTCACCGCGATCTTGCCGGCCAGCTGCACCACGATGAGCTTCGCCGTCTTCGGGCCGATGCCCGAGACGCGGCGGAACGGGGCGTCGTCGTCGGCGGAGACCGCGTCGGCGATCTGCGGGACCGTGAGCGTCGCGAGCACCCCCAGTGCAGACTTGGGGCCCACCCCGGTGACGCCGAGCAGCTGACCGAACACGACGAGCTCCTCGCGGGTCTCGAAGCCGAACAGCGACAGCGCGTCTTCGCGGACGATGAGCGACGTGTGGAGGGTGACGGTGTCGCCCAGGTGCGTGGTGCGCGCGACCTGGGGTGTCACGGCGACGTGGAGGCCGACTCCTCCGACCTCGACGACGACCGCATCCGCATCGACGTGCACGGCGGTGCCGCGGACTGAGGAGATCATGCGTCGAGCCTACGGGGCGGTTCGGACGTTTGTTCGAGCGACACGCACGGCGACGTGCGGGATCACCGTCGGGCGAGTCGCTCCGCGTCCGCCCAGGCGCGCTGCGCGGGGGTGAGCGGACCGGACGCCGCCGCCTGCGCGGGAGCGCCGCGCCAGGCGTGGCAGAGGGCGAGTGCGAGGGCGTCCGCGGCGTCGGCGGGCTTCGGCAGCTCCTCCAGCCGCAGGACGCGCGCCACCATGGTCTGCACCTGGCGCTTGTCGGCGTTGCCGTACCCCGTGATCGCGGCCTTCACCTCGGACGGGGTGTGCGTGGCCGCGGCGAGGCCCCGCTCTCCCGCGATCAGCAGCGCGATGCCGCTGGCCTGGGCCGTCCCCATCACCGTCGCGCGGTTGTGCTGGGCGAAGACCCGCTCCACGGCGACGACATCGGGCTCGTGCGCGTCCACGACGGCGCGCAGGCCTCGCGCGATGACCGCGAGCCGCTCCTCGATCGGGGCGCCCGGATCGGACCGCACGACGCCCACGTGGACCAGCACGGCGGATCGGTCGGGGGCGACGTCGACGACGCCGACACCGCAGCGCGTCAGGCCCGGATCGATTCCGAGCACGCGCAGTCGACCGCGGGAGGTTGCCACTCCTCCACGCTAGGCGAGGAAGACGGATGCTGCGGCCAGGCGCGCCTGGCCGCAGCATCCCTTCGTCGTACGAGGTCAGTCCTCGTCGTTCTCGAGCTCCGCCTGCACCTCGGCGGTGAGGTCGAAGTTGCTGTAGACGTTCTGGACGTCGTCGCTGTCTTCGAGGGCGTCGATGAGGCGGAAGACCTTGCGCGCGGTGTCGGCGTCGACCTCGACCTTGAGGTTCGGCACGAACTCGACGTCGGCCGACTCGTACTCGATGCCGGCGTCCTGCAGGGCGGAGCGGACGGTCACGAGGTCGGTCGCCTCGGTGATGACCTCGAAGCCCTGCGCGTGCGGCTCGACCTCTTCAGCACCGGCCTCGAGCACGGCGAGCATGACGTCGTCCTCGCTGGTGCCCTCGCCGCCCACGACGATGACGCCCTTGCGGGTGAAGTTGTACGCGACGCTGCCGGGGTCGGCCAGCGTGCCGCCGTTGCGGGTGAGCGCGGTGCGCACCTCGGCCGCGGCGCGGTTCTTGTTGTCGGTCAGACACTCGATCATCAGGGCGACGCCGTTGGGGCCGTAGCCCTCGTACATGATCGACGAGTACTCGACGGACTCGCCGCCGATGCCGGCGCCGCGCTTGATCGCGCGGTCGATGTTGTCCTTCGGGACCGACGTCTTCTTCGCCTTGAGCACGGCGTCGAACAGGGTCGGGTTGCCCTGCAGGTCGGGTCCGCCGAGCTTGGCGGCGACCTCGATGTTCTTGATGAGCTTCGCCCACGACTTGGCACGGCGGCTGTCGATGACCGCCTTCTTGTGCTTGGTCGTGGCCCACTTGGAATGCCCGGACATGGTCCTCCTGAATTCACGCTCGTCGGGTTCGGGCGTGTAAACGCCTCGCCCGACGGACTAGTTTATCCCCGCTCTACAGCGCGAACTCGAAGCCGAACCGCGACGACAGCAGCGCGACGAGGTCGCGCGGGACCTTCGTGAGGTACGCGGGGGCGGGGGCGAGCGTCTCGGCCGAGCCGATGAAGGGGAAGTAGACGGGGCCTTCGGTGAGCCCCTCCACCCGGTCGCGCACCGTGACGATCTCGCTGCCGACGCGGCGGAGGCTCGGGAGGGTGATCGGCGAGGCGAGACGCAGGGTGTCGCTGATGGGCATGCGCCAGTGGGGCAGGTCGTCGCCGCGACGGTCGCGGGTCTCCTCCCCCAGCGGGCCGAGCACGCGGCCCCATGCGGCGATGCCGGGCACCGGCAGGGTGCGGTCCCAGACGAAGAGGGTGTCGCCGGGCTCCGTGAAGCCGACGAGCTCGTGCGACCACTCGAACCGGCGTTCGTCCTGTGCCTTCGGTGCCGAAAGGGCGTCGCCGACGATGCCGCGCGACGGGGCGATCATCCAGTAGCGCTCCTCTGGGTGCTCGCGCCACCAGTCGTTGATCGTCATGATTCCGAATCTACCCCGACGTGCCGTTTCTGCCCCGTCACCGGTCGCGCTCGCGGACCATGTCGAGGAACAGCGCGTGGAAGCGGTGCTCCCCCGTTACCTCGGGGTGGAACGAGGTCCCGAGGAGCGAGCCCTGGCGCACCGCGACGACGCGGCCGTCGTCGAGGGTGGCGAGACGCTCCACGCCCGCGCCCGCCTGCTCGACGAGGGGCGCGCGGATGAACACCGCGTGGACCGCCGGCTCGCCCAGCGCCGGGATGTCCAAGTCCACCTCGAAGGAGTCGACCTGGCTGCCGAAGGCGTTGCGGCGCACCGTCACGTCGAGGCCGCCGAACGTCTGCTGGCCCTCGATGCCGTCGGTGATGCGGTCGGCGAGGAGGATGAGTCCGGCACACGTCCCGTACACCGGCATCCCCGCGGCGATCGCCTCGCGTAGGGGCTCGCGCATGCCGAAGGCGCGGGAGAGCTTGTCGATGACACTCGACTCGCCGCCCGGGAGCACGAGCCCGTCCACCTCGGCGAGCTCCTCGGGGCGGCGGACCTTCGTCACATCGGCGCCGAGGTCCGTGAGCACGCGCACGTGCTCACGGACGTCGCCTTGGAGTGCGAGGACGCCGACGCGGGGCGTCGTCACCAGCCGCGCTCGGCGAGCCGGTGCGGCGCGGGAAGGTCGGCGACGTTGATGCCGACCATGGCCTCGCCGAGCCCGCGCGACACGTCCGCGATCACCTTGGGGTCGTCGTAGAACGTGGTGGCCTTCACGATGGCCGCGGCACGCTGCGCGGGGTTGCCCGACTTGAAGATGCCCGAGCCGACGAACACGCCGTCGGCGCCCATCTGCATCATCATCGCGGCGTCGGCGGGAGTGGCGACGCCCCCCGCGACGAAGAGCACGACCGGGAGCTGTCCGGTCTCGGCGATCTCGGCGACGAGGTCGTACGGCGCCTGCAGCTCCTTCGCCGCGACGTACAGCTCGTCCTTGGTCATCGAGCGCAGCATGTTGATCTCGCTCGTGATCTTGCGGATGTGCTTGGTGGCCTCCGACACGTCGCCGGTGCCCGCCTCGCCCTTCGAGCGGATCATGGCGGCGCCCTCGTTGATGCGGCGGAGCGCCTCACCGAGGTTGGTGGCGCCGCAGACGAACGGCACGGTGAAGTTCCACTTGTCGATGTGGTTCACGTAGTCGGCGGGCGAGAGCACCTCGGACTCGTCGATGTAGTCGACGCCGAGCTCCTGCAGCACCTGGGCCTCGACGAAGTGGCCGATGCGCGCCTTCGCCATGACCGGGATCGAGACGGCCTCGATGATGCCGTCGATCATGTCGGGGTCGCTCATGCGCGAGACGCCGCCCTGCGCGCGGATGTCGGCGGGCACGCGCTCGAGGGCCATGACGGCGACGGCGCCGGCGTCCTCGGCGATCTTCGCCTGGTCGGCGGTGACGACGTCCATGATGACGCCGCCCTTGAGCATCTCGGCGAGGCCGCGCTTGACGCGGTCGGTTCCCGTGTCGGCAGTGGTCACGAGGTTTCCCTTCGATCGGAGCGCGGGGCGCGCAACGGGTGAGGACAATGCGGGTATTGGCCTAGGCCAAAAGATAGCATGGGCTGGGCCGTACACTCGGCGGGGCAGGACGTCATCGGAAGGGCGGGCATGGATCTCGACATCAGCGGGCGATCCGCCTCCGAGATCGCCGACAGCCTGCGGGCGCGCATCGAGCGCGGCGATCTGCATCCGGGCGACATCCTGCCGCCCGTGCGCTCCCTCGCCGACGAACTCGGGGTGAACCGCAACACGGTGGTCGCCGCGTATCGCCAGCTCACCCAGGCGGGCGTGATCGTCACGCGAGGCCGCGGCGGCACGCGGGTGGCCGACCTCTCCCCCGTCGCCCAGGAGGGCTTCGCTGCGGGGAGCGTGCTGCGCGACGTCGGCACCGGCAACCCCGACCCCGAGCTGATCCCCGACCTCTCCGGCGCACTCGCGGCGATGGCGGGGCGGCCGGTCCTCTACGGCGAGCCGGTCATCGATCCCGGTCTGGAGCGCTGGGCGCTCGACTGGATGCGCGACGGTCTCGCACCCGCCGCCGACCTGCGCCTGACAATCACGAGCGGCGCCGCGGATGCCGTCGAGCGGCTGCTCGCACAGGCGCTCACGCGGGACGACGCCGTCGCGCTCGAGGATCCGTGCTTCCTCACCAGCATCCACACCGTGCGGATCGGCGGCTACCGCCCCGTCCCCGTGCCCGTCGACGACGAGGGGATGACGGTCGCGGGGCTGCGTGCGGCGCTCGAGCAGGGTGTGCGTGCGGTGGTCCACACGCCGCGCGCCCAGAATCCGACGGGCGCCAGTCTGTCCGAGCGGCGCGCCGAAGAGCTGCGCACCGTGCTCCGCGACCACCCGTACGTGCTCGTGATCGAGGACGACCACTTCTCTCTCCTCTCGCGGCAGCCTTTCCACTCGCTCATCGCGCCCGGTCATCGCCGGTGGGCGCTCGTGCGATCGGTGTCGAAGTTCCTCGGACCCGACATGTGCCTGGCGGTGACGGCATCCGATCCCGAGACCGCGGAACGGCTCGCGATGCGCCTCACCCCCGGCACGACGTGGGTGAGCCACCTGCTGCAGCGGCTCACGCTCGCATTGGTGACGGATGCCGCGGCCATGGCCGCGATCGAGCGCGCGGGTGCGCACTACGCCGCGCGCAACGCCGCCTTCGTCGAGCGGCTCACGGCCGAGGGCGTGCCGGCGGACGCGGGCGACGGGCTGAACCTGTGGATCCCCCTGCCGGTGCCCGCGCGGGCGGTGTCGGAACAGCTCATGCGGCGCGGCTGGCTGGCGCGTGCCGGCGACGACTTCGTCCTCGGGGAGAGCGGGCCGTCCCGCCGTCTCCGGCTCACCGTGCACGACCTCGACGACGCCGACGCCGAACGGCTCGCCTCCGATGTGGCCGCGGCTGTACGGGCAGCCGGTGGACGGCTCGTCACGCGCGAAGTGGCATGATCGAGCGGTGAAGATCCTCTCGATCCAGTCCGCGGTCGCCTACGGCCACGTCGGCAACTCCGCCGCCGTCTTCCCGCTGCAGCGCATCGGCGTCGAGGTCATGCCGGTGTACACGGTCAACTTCTCGAACCACACCGGGTACGGCGCGTGGCGCGGGCCGATGATCAGCCCCGACGACGTGCGCGATCTCGTCCTCGGCATCGAGGACCGGGGCGTCTTCCCGCAGATCGACGTGGTGCTGTCCGGCTACCAGGGCGGCGAGGGCATCGCCGACGTCATCCTGGACACCGTCGCGCGGGTCAAGCAGGCCAATCCCGCGGCGATCTACGCATGCGACCCGGTGATGGGCAACGCGAAGTCGGGCTGCTTCGTGGCCCCCGCGATCCCGGTGCTGCTGCGGGACCGCGTCGTGCCCGCCGCCGACATCATCACCCCCAATCAGTTCGAACTCGGCTTCCTCACCGAGACCGACCCGTCCGACCTCGATTCCACGCTCGCCTCGGCCGATGCCGTGCGTGCGATGGGGCCGAGCACGGTGCTGGTCACGAGCGTCGAGCGTCCGGACCGCCCCGAGGGCACGATCGAGATGCTCGCCGTGACCGACGACGGCGCATGGATCGTGCAGACACCGCACATCCCGATGAAGGCCAACGGCTCGGGAGACGTCACGGCGGCTCTGTTCACCGCGCACTACCGCCGCACCGGCGACGCGGCCGACGCGCTCGCCCGCACGACGTCGAGCGTCTACGACCTGCTCGAGCGCACCCACGCCTCGGGTGAGCGCGAGCTGCAGCTCGTGGAATCGCAGGACGCCTACGCGAACCCGCGCCTCCAGTTCGAGGTCACGCAGGTCCGCTAGGGCGTCGCCCGCGCCTCACGCGTTCCACGCGTCGGAGACCGCGCGGCGCACGTCGCCGAGCAGCTGCGGCAGCGCCTTCGTCTTCGCGATGATCGGGAAGAAGTTCGCGTCCGAGCCCCACCGCGGCACGATGTGCTGGTGGAGGTGCTCGTCGACCCCCGCACCCGCGACGTGGCCCTGGTTCATGCCGATGTTGAAGCCGTCGCAGCGCGAGACCTGACGGAGCACCCGCATGCCCTGCTGCGTCAGCAGGCCGATCTCGGCGACCTCTTCCTCGGTCGCCTCGTCGTACGTCGCGATGTGACGGTAGGGGCACACGAGGAGGTGTCCGGAGTTGTACGGGAAGAGGTTCAGCAGCGCGTACGCCGTGCGCCCGCGGAACACGATGAGACCGTCCTCGTCGGACTTGCGCGGCGCCGCGCAGAACGGGCACTCCTTGCGCAGCACCTCGGGTCCGGCCTGGATGTAGGCCATCCGGTGCGGTGTCCAGAGGCGCTGGAACTCATCAGGGACCCCGGGAAGCG
This sequence comes from Microbacterium sp. NPDC058062, assembly GCF_042885375.1. Lineage (NCBI taxonomy): Bacteria > Bacillati > Actinomycetota > Actinomycetes > Micrococcales > Microbacteriaceae > Microbacterium > Microbacterium sp. NPDC058062. The sequence goes on along the minus strand of NZ_JBHVSC010000001.1, from coordinate 633,362 downwards.
TCGCGGCGTCGACGAGCGCCGGGTCCGCGGCATCCGTTCCCGGCACCGCCGACCCGACCTCGTCGTCACTCACGCGAAGTCCTCGGCCGTGTTGACCAGCGCGTGCGAGCCGATCGCGTCGCGGACACGGCGGACGGCGTCGGCGATCGGCACGCCGTTCTCCTGCGAACCGTCGCGGAAGCGGAACGACACGGTGCCGCCGGCCTGGTCCTGCGCTCCGGCGATGAGCTGGAGCGGCACCTTCTGCGTGGTGTGCGTGCGGATCTTCTTCTGCATGCGGTCGTCGGAGTGGTCGAGCTCGGCGCGGACGCCCTCCGCCTTCAGCTGGTCGATGACCTCGCCGAGGTAGTCCGCGAAGTCCTCCGCCACGGGGATGCCGACGACCTGGACGGGCGACAGCCACACCGGGAACGCACCGGCGTAGTGCTCGAGCAGGATCGCGAAGAACCGCTCGATCGAGCCGAAGAGCGCACGGTGGATCATGATCGGCCGCTTCTTCTGGCCGTCGCGGTCCGTGTACTCGAGCTCGAAGCGCTCGGGCAGGTTCGGGTCGACCTGCACGGTCGACAGCTGCCAGACGCGTCCGATGGCGTCGCGGGTCTTCAGGTCGATCTTGGGCCCGTAGAAGGCGGCCTCGCCGGGCACCTCGGTGAGCTTCAGACCGCTCGCCATCGCGACGTTGCGCAGTGCGTTGGTGGAGTAATCCCAGAACTCGTCCGAGCCGATCCACTTGTCCTTCTCGTCGTCGCGCATCGACAGCTCGAGCTCGAAGTCGTCCAGGCCGAAGTCGCGCAGCATCGAGATGACGAACTCGAGGACGCGGGTCGCCTCCTCCTCCAGCTGCTCGGGGGTGACGAACAGGTGCGAGTCGTCCTGCGTGAAGCCGCGCACGCGGGTGAGGCCGTGCAGGGCGCCCGACAGCTCGTTGCGGTACACCGTGCCGTTCTCGGCGAGGCGCATCGGCAGGTCGCGGTAGCTGCGCGCACGCTCCTTGTAGATCAGGATGTGCATCGGGCAGTTCATCGGCTTCAGGTAGTAGTCCTGGCCGTGCTTCGTGATCTCGCCGTGCTCGTCGCGCTCCTCGTCCATCACGATGGGCGGGAACATGCCCTCCTTGTACGTGACGAGGTGGTTCGAGGTGAGGAACAGGTCCTCCTTCGAGATGTGCGGGGTGTACACGTAGGTGTAGCCGCCCGCGATGTGGCGACGGCGCGCGTGCTGCTCCATCTCGCCGCGCACGACGCCGCCGCGCGGGTGCCACACCGACAGGCCGGAGCCGATCTCGTCGGGGAACGAGAACAGGTCGAGGTCCTTGCCGAGCTTGCGGTGGTCGCGCTTGGCGGCCTCCTCGAGGCGGCTCTGGTAGGCGCGCAGCTCGTCCTTGGTCGGCCACGCGGTGCCGTAGATGCGCTGGAGCTGGGGGTTCTTCTCGCTCCCGCGCCAGTACGCGCCGGCGATGCGCTGCAGCGCCCAGCCGTTGCCGATCATGCGGGTGTTCGGCAGGTGCGGCCCGCGGCACAGGTCCTTCCAGACCGTCTGGCCGTCGCGGTCGACGTTGTCGTAGATCGTGAGCTCGCCGGCGCCGACCTCGACGGAGGCGCCCTCGGTCTTCTCGGCTCCCCCGCCCTTCAGGCCGATCAGCTCGAGCTTGAACGGCTCGTCCACGAGCTCGACACGCGCCTCCTCGTCGCTGACGACGCGACGGACGAAGCGCTGGCCCTCGCGGATGATGCGCGCCATCTCCTTGTCGATGGCCTTCAGGTCTTCGGGGGTGAAGGGGTGCTCCACGCCGAAGTCGTAGTAGAAGCCGTCGGTGATGGGCGGGCCGATGCCGAGGTTGGCCTGCGGGTTGATGCGCTGGACCGCCTGAGCGAGGACGTGCGCCGTGGAGTGGCGCAGGATCGCGAGGCCGTCGGGGCTGTCGATGGTGACGGGCTCGACAGCATCCGTCTCCTCCACCACCGTTGCGAGGTCTTTCAGCTCGCCGTTCACGCGAAGCGCGACCACGGAGCGGTCGGGGAACAGGGCGAAGCCGTCGGCGGGATAGGGCACAGCGTCAGTCACGGAAACTCTCCTGGGAATGGCTCGGATTCAAGGCTACTCAGCTTCGGGCGCACGACGCGCCCTGCCCGCTCAGGCGCCGAGCGTTCGCGTGTCGGTCGTGCATGCCCTTGCGGCGGTCGACCAGACGAGTTCCACGCGACGAGTCTAGCCAGTGGTTCTCACGGGCCGGGTATCAGGGGTGCCCGACGCCGCTCCTGAACTTCGTGACGAGAGCGCGTGCCGGGCAATATGCTGACTCCGTCGTCGCCCGTGGGCCGGTCCCGCCTCGCCGCGACGATCTCCGTACGGCTGATGCTGGGGGGTCGAGATGAGCGAGCACGAAGCCGCATCGACGGCGACGGATGCCTCGGAGGAACGCGTTCGACGGCAGCTGCGCTGCGGCGAGCCGACGATCTACGAGTTCGACACCGAAGACGCTGTGATGCTGAGGCTCACGCGCTTCGAGGGCGGTCGCAAGGGGCCGGTCATCCTGTCCCCCGGGTTCGGCACGTCGGCGTTCGCGTACACGATCGACACGACCGACACGAACTTCCCGGAGTACCTGTACGAGCGCGGCTACGACGTGTGGGTGCTCGACTACCGCGCGAGCCCCGCGCTGTCGTCCGGGGGCACCCAGTTCACACTCGACGACATCGCCGCCTACGACTACCCCGCCGCGGTCGCGAAGGTGCGTGACGTGTCGGGGGCGGACTCGGTGCAGATCGTGGCGCACTGCGTCGGATCGCTCACGATGCTGATGGCACTCGGGCTGGGGCTCGAGGGGGTGCGCTCCGCGGTGGCGTCGCAGGTCACCCTGCACCCGCGGGGAGGCACGCTCAACGAGCTGCGCGCGGGGATCTACGCCGGGAACATCCTGCAGGCGCTGGGCTTCGACACGCTCACCACCGAGTTCGACGACGACCCGTCGTGGGGCGAGACGCTGTACGACAAGGCGCTCGCCGTCTACCCCTCCGGCGACGAGCCGTGCGAGCGCCCGTTCTGCCGGCGCGTGATGTTCATGTACGGCGAGGTGTACGACCACGCGCAGCTGAACGACGCGACGCACGACCACCTCGAGGAGGCGTTCGGCGTGGCGAACATGACCACGCTGCGCCACATCACCAAGATCCTTCGCGAGGACCACGCCGTGAGCGCCGACGGCGACCACGACTACCTCGACGACGTGTCGGGCCTCCGCGTGCCGATCGCGTTCCTGCATGGCGCCGACAACCGCCTTTTCCTTCCCGAGGGCAGCGAGATCACCTACGACGTGCTGCGCGAGCGCAACGGCGACGAGCTCTACACGCGGGACGTGATCCCCGGGTACGCCCACATGGACTGCTTCATCGGGAAGGATGCCGCGCGCGACGTCTATCCCGTGATCACCGGCCGGCTCGACCGGCACAACTGATACGAGAACGAGGAGAGCGCCATGACATCGATCGACCCGTCCCCGGCCGAGGCCACGGCTGCCGCGACCCACCCGGCGCTCGCCGACCTCGCCGCGTATCCGTTCCTGTCCGCGCTCACCGAACGGCGCACGAGGCGCATCCCGCGGGGCTTCTCGGTGAACGCCGGCCCGCTCAGCCACGAGAGCCACAACTCTCCGGCACCGCTGAGCAAGCTCGAGGAGGCGATCCTCATCACGTGCGTGACGGGGATCACCGGCATCACGACCCACGACGGACCGCTCGTCGAGAACAACGGGCTGGACGAGCTGGGTACGCCCTTCCTCAACATCATGGCCCGCACGGGCAGCAGCGCCGACAACGCGCAGGCCACCCACTTCTTCATGATCAACGACGACGGCATCTTCCTGCTCCGCGCGCCCCGCGGCGAGCGCGCACTCGAGCTCCTCAAGGATCTGCCGCCGAAGTGGGGCGACTGGAGAGAAGCCGACTGGATCGGCACGGCCGATGAGTGCCTGGTGCGCGTGTCGGACCGCCGGCTCGACTTCCCTCGGGAGTGGCCCTACTACCTCGGCTGGAACAACCAGGCGTCCAACGCCCCGGGGACGACGATCTTCTTCCCGGTCGTCGACTGCACGTGGCAGTACATCAACGCGATCATCATCCTGCTCACCGAGCCCGGAGGCATGCGGCCGCTGTTCCTCGACGACTGGCGCAGCTTCCACCCGAAGAACGCGGTCGAGTGGATCGCCAAGATCGGCAGCGGGCTCGGGATCGGTCCGAAGATCCCCTACCACCCGATCGGCGGGCTCGACCGCGTGCGCAGTGGCTACCTCAACAAGGAGAGCCAGGCACCGCTCGGCTTCGGCGGCGCGCTGCGCACCGACTACGAGTCGTTCTTCTACTTCCAGAACCTCATGCTCCTCGGCCAGTCGATGGGGCTCGGCGGCTGGATCCACGGCTCTGTGTTCCCGCCGTACATCTGGCAGCAGGACGAGGCCAAGGGCTGGCACGGCCTGGGGTTCCGCCTCGAGGAGCCGAAGAAGCACCGCAAGTGGCCGCCGGTGCCGGCGTCGCAGGCGAACCCGGTCGGGATCGACGGCATCCTCGAGGGCCTCACTCCCCCCTACGTGTCGTCGATGGACGAGGCCGTCGACCGGGTGGTCGAGTCGAAGTACAGCGCCACCGGGCCCGCGTACGGCAACGAGAAGGTGTTCTCGAGCCCGTACCGCAACTCCGACGACGCGCGCGCCTTCCTCGAGAAGGGCACCCGGTTCGGTCCGGAGGAGATCGCGTACACGAAGGAGATCTGCAACTACATCTGGGACACCTACGGCCGGTTCCCCGCGCACGTGGATGCGTTCTACACGCCCGGCATGTGGCTGCAGTTCTCGCATCTCGAGATGGAGTACTACGACCGCTTCTTCGACCCGCGACAGTACACGCGTCAGGCGGCCCACGACTCGCTCTGGCACCCCTGATCGGGTGGGGTGGCCGCGAACGGATGCTGCGGCCGCCCGATCCCGAGCTCAGAGGTGCGCCGTGAAGAAGGCGGCGACGTCGTCGGCCTCCTTGCTCACGTACTGATAGCCCTCGTAGCGACCCGTCGACGGATACCGCAGGACGCCGAGCGAGTGCGGCGTGACCGAGGAGAACCCCTCCACGATGCCCATCTCGCCCCACGGGTCACCCGTGCCCTGGACGTACTGCACGACGGTGTCGCCCAGCTCCCGTGCCGGAATCGCCGGGTCGTGGCGGCTGGGCAGCGGCGCGCGCAGGAACACGTAGACGAGGTCGGTGCTCGCCGCCGCGGCCGGTCCGAGCGGACCCAGCACGTCGCGCGCGAAGTTGCGGTTGAAGACCGGCAGCCGGGTGGGCTGCACCGCGAGCAGCGCCTTGACCGGCGGGCCGCCGGGGATCGCATACATCACGGTGTTCGCGCCGGCGGAGGTGCCGAGCGCGCCGATGCGGGCGGCGTCGACGTCGTGGCGGCCGCGCAGATAGTGGACGGCTCCGTTGAAGTCGCGCGCCTCCCAGCGCCCCATGGTGAGTGGCGGGCGCTTGCCGCTCTCACCGTGGTTCGACAGGTCGAAGAGCAGCACATGGATGCCCGCGTCGTGCAGCGCCTTCGTCGCGGGGAGGAAGTCGACGTCCCGGTCGACGAAGGGCACACGGCCCGCCGCGTTCCCGGTGCGATTCCAGAGCCAGCCGTGGACGAAGACGACGGCAGGCCCCGCCGGAGCGCCGGAGGGGACGAACCAGCCCTTCAGGTCGATGCCGTCGGTCGCGGTGAACGAGACGTCTTCGGCGTCGAGGCCGACGTCGGCGGGCGTGCGCGTGATCGGCTGGCGGTCCCCCCACACCATGAGCTGTGTGAGGTGCATGAGCTTGCGCAGCCCGCGCTCGCGCGTCACGTCCGCCATGTCAGCCCGCGACGGGGACGTGCTGGCGGAAGTTCACCCGCAGTCCGCTTGCGGGCAGCGGGAACAGCTCGTTGGTGAGCGTGAGGTCCTGCTCCGGGATCGACCATTCCGCTGTGCGGAGCAGGAGCGTCAGGTACATCTTGACCGCGACCGTCACGATGTTCTCGCCCGGGCAGCGGTGGTGCGTGCTCTGGCCGTCGCCGTGCGGGACGTAGCTTCCCGGGGGCAGCGCGGCCTCGGCCTTCGCCTCGAAGCGGTCGGGGTCGAAGCGGCCGGGGTCGGGGAAGACGTCGGGGTTGCGCATGTTGATGTGGATGCCGCCCATCGCGCCCCACCCCTTCGGGATGCGGAAGCCTCCGACCACCATGTCGGCCTGCACCCGGCCGAAGAAGGTCGCCGAGTTCATGGCGAAGTACCGGCGCACCTCCTTGGAGATCTGCTCGAGGTACTCCATGCGCTCGATCTGCTCCATGGTGATCGGTCCGTCCGGAGAGACCGCGAGAACCTCCGCGCGGGCGCGCTCCATGACGTCGGGGTGCTGCCCGACGATCATCGTGGTGAGCGTGAGCGGCACGAAATAGCCGCCCTGGCCCGCGAAGATCAGGTGACGGATGTCGCCGCGGAGCGCCTCGACCGGCACGTCGGCGTCGTTCGCGGCGACGATCATGCGAGAGACGATGTCGTCGTAGCCGCCCTGCTGGTGCTTCGCGAGGGCGTCGCCGATGATCTCGTCCATGCGCCGCCGACCTGCGATCGCCTTGCCGTACTTCGTGCCGGGGATCGGCACCGGCAGCGTCATGAACGCATCGCGCATGTTGGCGAGGTGGTGGTCGAGTTCTGCCGCGTGCTCCTCGCTGCGGTCGCCGGTGTACAGCGCTCCGGTGAGCCGTGCCGCGAACCGCTGCAGGTCCGCCCGCAGGTCGTGGCCGGTGCCGCTCTTCAGCCACGGATCGATGCTGCGCTCGAGGAGTTCCTGCATCGTGGGCAGGTACGACGCGATCGCGGACCGATAGCCGACCGCGCGCAGCATGACGGCCTTGCGCGTGTGGTGCTCGACGCCGTCGATCAGCGCGAGCGAGTTCATGAAGATCTGCTCGGCCGAGATCGGGTCCGCGTCACCGCGCACGATCCGCTCGTCCATCGCGAAGGTGTGGAACGCCTCGTGCCCCGAGAAGATCACGAAGCTGTTGCCGAACAGCCGCGTTCTGAAGATCGGTCCGTACTTCTCGATGCGGTCCTGGTAGAACCGGTGGTTGTTGCGCAGGATCGACAGGGTCTCGCCCAGCCAGGGCAGCCCGAACCGTCCGGGGGGCAGGGGCTTCTGCGCAGCCTTCGGCTTCGCCATCGTCACGTCGCCTTCTTCTTCGGCAGGAGCTTCATCGTCCATCCGAACCAGCGCGAGGAGCGGAACACCCAGTTGATCATCTGCTGGTTCCACTCGTGGAGCCAGTACTCCTTGATCAGGTGGTTCTCATCGAGGATGAAGATGCCGGTGGCGCGCCCGTGGAGGGTCTTGACCGGCATCCGGATCTCGTACTTCAGGATGACGGTGGTGAACGTCTCGCCCGCGGTGATGTCGAGCACCTCGCCGACGAACATGCCGTCCTTGATGAACTGCGTGAGCCGCGTGTACAGCCCCACGATGTCGTCGGTCGTCCGGTAGTCGCCCGACATGTGGTTCTGACCCGGATAGTGGATGACGGCGTCGGGTGCGAGCAGCCGCCGGAACGCCGGCATGTCGGCGGCCATCAGCACGTCCCAGTAGGTGCGGATCAGGGTGAACCGCGCCTCGCGGTCCGCCTCGGTGACGGTCATGACACTCCCCTCATCCCGCGGCGCTCGCCGCGGCTGGTGCCGTGCTGGTGGCGCGTGCGGCTGTGGAGCCGACGACGTTCCACGGGGCGAATGCGTTCTTGACGCCGTCGAGCGACGGCGCGAGCTGCGGGTAGTGGCGGAGCAGCACCGAGGCCATCGTGTTGTCGGCGATCCACTGCATCCCCGTCTTCGTGTAGTACTCCTCGGTGTAGCAGTCGGTGATGAACCGGTCGCTCTTGAGCCGGCGGCTGGCCATGAGGATGAACACGCGGAACGCGGTGTCGCTGAACCCGAATCCCGGCGGAGGCGTCTCGGCGTGCATGCCCACCTGCAGATCGACCTTCTCGACGTCGCCGTACATGGCCTCGAGCTCCCGAGCCCACGTCGGGTTGTCGGTGAGCTCATCGAACGTCGCCGCGGGCTTCAGGTGCAGCTGACGGCGGAACTCGTTGTACCTCGGGACGCCGCGTTCGCGATCACGCATGACGTCGAGGGCGGCGAGGTCGAGGCGCAGCCCGTCGGGCAGCGTGATGTCCTGCATCCAGCGCGGGAAGTTGTGGAGCTGGACCGCCCCCGGATGCTGCACCCCGAACGAGTACCAGAGGTCCTGGACCTTCGCGCCCGAGGTGAGCACGCGGTGGGCGTTGAGCAGGATGATCTCCTGAAACTCCATGCTGTCGACCAGCGAGCCGTCGTCGAGCGAGTGGACCTCGAGGGTGTCGGGCAGAAGCGGGTGGAGGCGGTACACCGCCGCGAACTCCTCGGTCAGCTGATACGGCGAGCCGTGGTGGTCGAACGCGGATCCCGGAATGCCGCTGATGACGTCGCTCTTGCTCAGGCGGCCGAACATGCGGTGGAGCTTCTCCTCCGCGAGCCCCCACCAGTTCGCCCGCATGGCGACCTTGAGCACGGGGTGCGCGATGATCGCGGGCGTCCACTCCACCGTGTGGATCTTGGCGAGGAGCGCCGAGACCACCAGCTGCGCGGTGCCGAAGAGCTCGTCCTCGGTCATGCCCGGGTAGTCCTTCTTCAGCCGATCGCAGATCGCGTTGTGCTCGAGGGTGAACAGCGTGTGCAGGAGGCCGAGGCCCACCCACCAGTTCTCGCTGAACCCGGTCAGCGCAACCCCGGTGGCGGGGTCGAGCGGCAGGTTCCCGTCCTTGAGGACGAGCTTTCCGTCCACGTGGCTGCGCACCTGCTCGCGCCGCTCGGGAGTGCTGCCGTAGATCGACGACGCGTCCCACCAGTGGGAGTTGTTGTTGATGAATGTCGGAGGCAGGTCCCGGTCGGCGTCCGTGCGGGTGTCGTCCGCCTTCGTGCGCGGGATCCGCATCGGCTGCTCGAACCAGTCGTCGCCGTCGGCGACGTCGATCTCGATGACGTCGGCGGGCTCCCTGCCGTGCGCGAACCAGTCGTGCGTCTGGAACTGGATCCAGGCAGCGGCGAGGAGGTTGATCGAGGTCGCCGGGGTGAACGTCTCGCGGCGCATCAGCTTCCGGCTCACCTCCCGTGGGTTCGGTGTCATGAGGTCGTCGCCCTCGGCGGGCCAGGCGTGCGCCAGCGGCACGTTGCGCGCGAACCGCGTGCCCGCCTTGCCCATGTCGGGATCGGCCAGATCGTTGAACGAGCCGTCGGCGGTGCGGAACCGCCGACGCTCCTCGCCGGCCGTGGCCGGGGTGACGCCGGGTGCACGGCCGGCTCCGCCCGGCGTGCGGGTGTCGACGAGGTTGTCCTCCCGCAGCTCGTCGCGCAGCGCGATCAGGTTGAGCAGGCCCAGAAGGAAGGGAAGCCGATACCACGGCCTCGTGCGATTGATCCGTGCGTAGAAGCGTCTGAGCACCTTGGGTCTCCTCGTAGCCGGCGGTTAACGCGGGAGGGCAGGTCCGTGGATCTGCCCGAATCATAGTGAAGAGAGCACGCACGGGCCATCCTTCGTACATGCGCTGCGCAGATCTTTCGGAAGTCCTGCTCCGCAGCATGACTCGGGGCGTGAGGCATCCGTTGCGGCGCCGTCGTCGGGATCACTAGTTTGAGTGCCGAGGGGGTGGTTCCGGGGCGACGTATCTTCTGCGGCGCGCGGGACTCCTCCGGTGTACGACCGTCTCCACCGAGTGTGTCGCCGAGCCCCGCAGAGAGGGAGTCGATGATCCGTACGCAACACGAGAACGACCAGAGGCACGCCGAGCTCCGTACGGAGGTGGCTTGACATGCCCGCGGCCGAACACGTCGACGCGGTGGTGGTGGGCTCCGGATTCGGGGCATCGGTCAGCGCCTACCGACTGGCCGAAGCGGGCCGCTCCGTCGTGCTGCTCGAGCGGGGACGCGCCTATCCGCCGGGGAGCTTCGCGCGCAATCCGTACGAGATGAGCCGGGCGTTCTGGGAGCCGAAGGACGAACTGCTGGGCCTCTTCGATGTGCGCTCGTTCCGCAAGCTCGAGGGCATCGTGTCGGCCGGCCTCGGCGGCGGATCGCTCATCTACGCCAACGTGCTCCTGCGCAAGGACGAGCGCTGGTTCGTCCACGATTCGCCGCTTCCCGGCGGCGGGTACGAGCACTGGCCGATCGGCCGCACCGACCTCGACCGGCACTATGACGCCGTCGAGGCGATGATGACGCCGGTGCCCAACCCGTATCCCGATCTCCCCAAGGCGCGGGCGCTGCGCGACGCCGCCGAGACCTTGGGACTGCACGCCTTCTCTCCCCCGCTCGCGGTGTCGTTCTCGTCGAGGCCCGGAGCCGAGGCGATCCCGAAGCAGGTGATCGATGTCCCCTCGTACGGCAACCTGCACAACGCGACGCGATTGACGTGCCGGCTGTGCGGCGAGTGCGACATCGGCTGCAACGAGGGGTCGAAGAACACTCTCGACCACAACTACCTCTCCGCCGCGGCCGCGCACGGCGCCGAGCTGCGCACCCTGTGCGAGGTGTACGGCGTCACGCCGCTGGACGGCGGCGGGTACGAAGTGCGCTACGTGCGGTACGGCGAGCCTGACGCGAGCGGCCGTCACGAGCGCACGCATCTGCGCATCACCTGCGACCAGCTGTTCCTCGGCGCGGGCACGTTCGGCACCACCGCGCTGCTGCTGCGCAACAGGGTGGCGCTGCCTGCCCTCGGGCGCGCGCTCGGAACGCGCTTCAGCGGCAACGGCGACCTGCTCACCTTCTGCTTCGGCGCGCAGTCCAGGACCGAGGCCGGGCATACGAGGATGATCGACCCGGCGTACGGGCCGGTGATCACGACCGCGATCCGCAAGCCGGATGGGCTGGACGAGGAGGGGCAAGGTCGCGGGTACTACGTCCAGGAGGCCGGCTTCCCCGAGTTCACCAGCTGGCTGGTCGAGACGGCCCAGGTCACGGCGTCGATGCGCCGCGCTGCCGGCGTCGTCTCGCAGATGGTCGCGCATCGGCTGACGAACAAGAACGAGTCCACCATCTCGGCCGAGGTCGCCAAGCTCGTCGGCCAGGGGCGGCTGACCTCCAGCTCTCTGCCCTTGCTCGGCATGGGCCGCGACACGCCCGACGGACGCATCACGCTCGTCGACGGCGAGATCGACGTGGAGTGGACCACCGCGACCAGCAAGGCGTACTTCGATGCCATGCGGGAGACCATGCAGGGCATCACCGAGTCGCTCGGCGGCAAGTTCCGCGACAACCCGCTCTGGTGGACGAAACGCGTCGTGACCGTCCACCCGCTGGGCGGCACGCCGATGGGCCGCGCTCCCCAGGAGGGCGTCGTCGACAGCTGGGGCGAGTCGTTCGGCCACGCCGGGCTGTTCGTCGTGGACGGCTCCGCCGTGCCCGGCCCCGTCGGGCCCAACCCCTCGCTCACGATCGCCGCGATGGCCGACCGCGCCCTCGAGCACGCCCTCGAGAAGCCGAAGCCCCGACGTCGGCGCGCTGCGGCGGACTCGGCTCCCGCGCCGGTCGTCGAGGCGCCCGCGGACCCGGTCGCCGGCCGTGGCATGGAGTTCACCGAGAAGATGAAGGGCCACCTGGCTTTGGGCGAGACCGATCCGCTCGCCGGCTGGGAGCTCGGACGCCAGCTCGCGCAGCGATTCATGTTCCAGCTCACGATCACCGCGCCGGATGTCGAGCGCTTCGCGGCCGGTGAGGATCACACCGCGATCGCCGAAGGGTACGTCGACTGCGACCTGCTCGGCGGACGGCTGCCCGTGCAGCGCGGATGGGCCAACCTGTTCGTGACGGCGGAGGCCGCCCTCACCCGCGAGATGCGCTACCGGCTCTGGTTCAGCGACCTGTCCGGCCAGCCGCTCACGATGTACGGCTTCAAGACCGTCCGCAACGACCGCGGGTTCGACATGTGGACCGACACCTCCACGCTGTACATCACCCTCATGCGCGGGCACGTCCCGCCGGGCGAGAACGGCGCGCAGGATGCTCCGGCCGACGTGATCGGCGCCGGCATCCTGCGCATCCTGCCGCTCGATTTCGCGCGTCAGCTGACGACCTTCCGCGGGTCGGGATCGGGTCCGCTCGGCTCGATCGCACGCTTCGGGGCGTTCTTCGCCGGTTCGATGAAGGACGTGTACCTGCGTCCAGGACCGCCCGCACCCGGGACTGTTCCGGCCGCGGTCTCGTCGGCGTCGTCGCCGGAGGACGGATCGTGAGGGCGACAGCGCGTTTCCGGCATCACGACGAGGTGCACTTCATCGACGCGGGCGACGGCGTGGCGATCACCCTCATCAGGGTGCGCACCGACACCGGGCCCACGAAGGGGCCGGTGCTGCTGCTGCACGGCGTCGCGATGCGCGCCGAGTCGTTCCGCCCTCCGGTCGCCCGCACGCTCGTCGACGCGCTTCTCGATGACGGCTGGGACGTGTGGATGCTCAACTGGCGCGGCTCGACCGATCTCGACCCGCGGCCGTGGACGCTCGACGACGTCGCGCTGCACGACGTCCCCTCCGCGGTCCGCCACGTGCTCGCGGAGACGGGCGCCTCGTCGCTGCGGGCGGTGGCCCACTGCCAGGGATCGACCGCGCTCAGCATGGCGGCGGTCAGCGGACTCGTGCCCGAGGTCGACGTGATCGTGTCGAACGGCGTCTCGCTGCATCCGGTGATGCCGACCTTCGCGCGGGTGAAGCTGCATGCGCTCCGCCCCCTGGTCCAGCGCACGCAGTCGTACGTGGACGTCCCCTGGCGCGACGGACCCGAGGGTGCGCTTCCTCGAGTGACCCGCAACGCCGTGCGCATGTGGCACGCCGAGTGCGGCAACGCGAGCTGCAACATGGCGAGCTTCGCGCTCGGATCAGGACACCCCGCGCTGTGGCGGCATGCGAATCTGGATGCCGCGACCCACGACTGGGTGGCGACCGAGTTCGGCCGCATTCCCATGAGCTTCTACGCGCAGCTCGCGGCGTCCGACCGCGCCGGGCAGGTCGTGCCGATCCGCGCCAAGGGCGGACTCCCCGTCAGGTTCACTGCCACGGCTCCCCGGACAGAGGCCCGTTTCGCGCTGTTCACGGGAGCGGAGAATCGCGCGTTCCTTCCCGAGAGCCAGCGGAAGACCCACGCCTACCTCGAGCGGCACCAGCCGGGCCGGCACTCGCTCACCGTGCTCCGCGGATACGGCCACGCCGACGTCTTCCTGGGCGCGCGTGCTCACATCGACGTGTACCCGCGGGTCCTCGCCGAGCTGAACGCGTGAGCGGCGCGGTCAGAGGTGCTTGAGCGCCTCACGGCGTGACAGCGGGCTCAGCGCGTGCCCGTCGACGTACTGCCGGACCCATTCCGGCGCGACGCGGGCGTATTCGCGCAGCGCCCATCCGATCGCCTTGCGGAGGAAGAACTCGGGGTCGGCGAGGTTCGGCTCGATCGTGTCGGCCAGCAGATCCGGATCGACGCGGTCACCTCGGCCCGTAGCCGGCGGCGTCCCACAGCTCGAGTGCCGTCGCGCGCAGGGTCGCAGCATCCATCCCCTTCGCCGCCCGCTTCGCGACGAGCCGCGCGTCGGGGACGCGGACGCCGAGGAACGGCATGGCCGACTTCATGTACGCCTGCTGTCCCGGCGCGCGCTCCGGGTCGGCGACGGTCCGCAGCTCGGCGCGGATGCGGGCGGCGAGATCGTCGGTCACGCCGACCACGGTAGCGCGGCCCGTCCGCGTAGCCTCAAGCCGTGCGACGACACCGTCTGGATTCCGCGGCGATCGCGTCGGTCGGTTACGACGCCGACACGGCCGTGCTCGAGCTCGAATTCACGTCGGGCGACGTGTACCGCTACTTCGCGGTGCCGCCGTCGGTGCACCGGGCGCTGCGCGACGCCGACAGCGCCGGCAGGTTCTTCCGGGAGCGGATCAGGGACGTCTACCCGTCGGAGCTCATCCGCTGAACCGCCGTGAACGGCAAAACCCCCGCCGAAGCGGGGGTTTCAGGTGGTGCGCGATACTGGGATCGAAACTGTATCAGCGTCACTGTCCAAGACCCGCCGAGACTGGCGTATCTGAGCGGTTTTGCCGCGATTTTACGCGATGCAATGACCGTATGTGCTAGCGTCACTGTTTGTCAAGACTGGGCAGGAGTCAGCACGAGATATTGCCCGGTATTGCCCAAATGGGGAGGTTTCTGGGATGGCAACACGAAAGCGTCGGGAATCGTTCGGAGCGATCCGCAAGCGCTCCTCGGGCCGGTATCAGGCCTCATACGTCGGGCACGATGGCAAGCGGTACAACGCCCCGCACACGTTCGACACGATGACGGACGCCCGCGCCTGGCTCGCCGTCCAGAAGGTCGCCCTCGACTCGGGGGAATGGCAGCCTCACGTGGCATCTGCGGAAGCTGCGGCGAAGAAGGGAAGAGCCGGCACGTTCGCTGAGTACGCGGAACAGTGGATCTCGACGCGCACGAATCGTCACGGCGATCATCTGCGCCCGCGGACCGCCGCAGAGTACCGCCGACTCGTCGCCGGCCCCCTCGCTGAGTTCGGCGACGGCCGTATGACCGCGGTTTCGCCCGACGCAGTCCGCAGCTGGTACTCCGGACTCGTCAAATCTGGCACGAAGACTCAGGCAGCCCGTGCCTACGAGTTGCTCAAAGCGATCATGACCACGGCTGTGCAGGACGGTCGCATCAAGACGAATCCGTGCCAGATCAAGGGCGCGGCTTCCGCAGCGACCGGCAAGACCGTGATTCCACCGACTGCCGCAGAACTGCAGAAGATCGTGGAGGCGATTACGCCTCGATACCGGGCCGCCGTGATCCTCGCTGCATGGGCGGGCGTCCGATACGGGGAGCTCACAGAACTCCGGCGCAAGGACATCGAGCTAGTCCGGGAGCGTGACCGACTCGAGGTGATCGTCGTCAACGTAGCCCGCGCGGTTACCCACGTTTCGGGGGAAGGGTTCATCGTCGGCGCGACGAAGTCTGAAGCAGGTGTGCGGGCGATCGTACTTCCTCCACACGTCAACTCGATCATCGAGGCGCACCTACGGGAGCATGTCGACCGCTTCCCTAACTCGCTTCTCTTCCCGGCAGCGGATGGCTCAACGCACCTGGCCGAGTCATCCTTCTATAAGCACTGGAACCCTGCGAGGATCGCCGCGAATCGCCCCGACATGCCGTGGCATGCGCTTCGTCACTACGGTGCTACGCGCGCCGCGCTGGCAGGCGCGACACTGAAAGAACTACAGGCGAGGCTGGGGCATTCGACGGTTGCGGCTGCGATGAGGTATCAGCACACGGCAGGGCGTGACGAGGAGCTGGCGCGTCGAATGTCCGATCTCGCGTAGTTCGACGTCGTCATCAACGACGTCGCGAGCCACATCGGTCGCGTGCTCGGCAAGATCGACATCAAGATGCGCGAGGTCATCGACTACATGGAGTACATCGCCGACTACATCAAGATCCTTCCCCGCATCAACAAGCGCGCAGGGGTTCAAGATCGGCGACATTACGGGGGGATCAGGCCCCTCACTCCCCCTCGATCTCGCTACGGAGCGTTGCTTGCGAGTGGTGGCAGGCCTCGGTTAATCTTGACGAGCAGGGGTGGTCAGAGCCCCTCAGGGCCGAGAAATCTCGGACCCCGCTGGAATCATCAACTTCGGAGGCAATCGAGCAGACCTAGAAGCTTGGGACACCCGTCCCAGCTCTCGCGTAAGCGAGTAGGTCCGCTCTTGACTACGGAGGATCCCAGTTATGCCCGACGGCTCTATCACCGAGCACAACCCCACCGAGTGGGGATCAATCGCCGATTACGGCGCAAAGTACGGCCTGTCTGATTCAACCGTGCGCCGCATGATCTCGGCGGGTGAACTCGCGGCCCGTCGCTTCGGCCGTCAGATTCGCATTGACCTGAACCAGAACGGCCGTCCCGTTACGTTCCTGGGCGGTGGTGCCCATTGAGTGGCACGGTCGCATTGACTGGTAGTACTTCAGTCGAGCAACTGATCCGCTACGCGGCCTACCGATTCGAGTCTGCCGGCGTCGAGTTCCGTCCGCCACGCATGACAAGGCTCATCCGCCGCGTAGGCGTTTCGGTCGCCCGAGATGCGATCGACGCATATCTAGTCCGTTCCATCGACGCAGAACACGAACGCCGCGAGCGGGACCGCACGTGGGACGGATTCGAGACCTACGCTGCACGCGCATGGGGGCAGTACAAAGACCCGACACCAGCGATCGCCCACCGGAACCTGCACGTTGAGGGTTGGTACGCCCGAAGCGCTGGTAGGAGCAGAGCCTGACCGGGCCCGCTGAGCCGCGCGATCAAAGCCGTCCGAATGGGCGGCTTTCGTCGTATCCAGGGCCGGACCGAGAACAGCTACTCGAGGCGTTCGACCGGGGGTGGCAAGCCGGCATCGAGTACGCGACCAACCCGATGTTCGGGCCCGTTGCGATGGCCGCTATCGACCGCCACATCGTCGAAGTCCGCCAGGCCCGTTTGGAGGCCAACGAACGGCTCCGGCGACTCGACGCGGCCCAGGCGCACGGCATCGAGGCCTACGACGCCGAACGTGCGAGACAGGGACTCATCCCCTATCAGCGCAATCTTCCAACTTCACAATCAGGACGGAGCGTCGCTTGACGAACCCCGATACCTTCTGGTCGGAACGACCGATCCTCACACACATCTATCAGTACGCCCAAGCTCGACGCGTCTCGCCGTGGGCCACCTTCGGTGGCGTTCTCACGCGCGTCATCGCAGCCACCGAGCCACGCATTCAACTCCCTGCGATCGTCGGGGGGCCGGGAAGTCTAAACCTGTTTGTCGGCATCGTGGGACGCAGCGGACAGGGCAAGGGAGCATCGCAGGCGGCAGCGGCTTCGTGCATCACGATCTCGGGCGGCGCGATCTTCGACACCATTACGGTCGGCTCAGGTGAGGGACTCGCAGCGTCCTACGTCCAGCGGGTCAAGGACGATGACGGGAACCTGACGGTCGAGCAGCATTCGGAATCGGCGCTGTTCGACGTCGCAGAGGTCGACACGCTGTCAGCTCTAGCCGGACGCCAGGGATCAACACTGCTGTCAGAGCTTCGCAAGGTTTGGTCGGGTGAGCGGCTCGGCTTTCAGAACCGGGACCAGGCCCGCAGTCTCCCCGTGGAGAGCCACACATACCGTGCAGCTCTCGTCGTCGGGGTTCAGCCGACCCGATCCGGTGCACTCCTGGACGACGCGGACGGCGGCACCCCGCAGCGCTTCATCTGGCTGCCGGCCACAGATGACCATGCCCCCGATCGGGCACCGCTCGCACCGCCCCCGCTCATGTGGCACGCGCCTGGCGAGAGCATCATCCCGACCATCGACGGCCGGCGCACCATCACCGTGTGCGACTCGGCGTGGAACATCATCGACCGGGCACGCGTCGCGCGACTGCGTGGCGACGGGGACGCGCTGGATGGACACGCACTGTTCTCGCGACTGAAGCTCGCCGCGGCCCTTGCGATCCTCGACGGCCGCGGTGACGTCACGGATGATGACTGGCGGATGGGCGGCGCTGTCATGGATGTTTCAGACAGGACACGTGCATGGTGTCGGGAAGCGATCAGACAGCAATCGATCGACACCAACCGTGCTCGCGCTGAGGCACGCGCGGAGTCGAACGTGACCGCAGCCGACCATGCCGAGATCGTCGCCATCAACCGCGCCAAGGATCGGATCGTTAGCAAGCTCGGCACTGACTGGGTAGGCGGCGCATCGCTCCGGAAGAGCCTCACGCAGTCCCTTCGCGCGCACTTTGAAGCGGCCCTCGACGAGCTAGCCGAGGAACAGGTCATCGAGATCTCTCGCGATCAATCTGGCACACGAGCACGCCTCACCGGCTCGCGAGTGGCAAATTCGTCACCCCCACTCATCACCCCCGATAATCCGCGTGATTCCGCGGCTCGGAAGGGTGACACCCAAGGGGTGGCGTCTCCGTCACCCCGCCACACGCTTGTCACCCCCGAGGAGGTGCCCGCATGATCCGCCACGTGGAGAAGCAGCGCCACGGCGCATACGTCCGCATCGTGATCGACCGTATCGACGGTATCGAAGCCACACCGAAGCAACTCGAGGCGTTCGAGCAACTAGTCAACACCGCTGGCGGGCTGGGCAACGGATTCATGAACTCTGCCACCGCACAGGTCGCATGGTTCCCGCGCCAGAACCTCAGCGCGGTCCTCGCAGAACTAGACCGGATCGACGAGGAGATTGCATGGTGACCCGCTCCCCCGCACCGAAGCCAACCGAGTACGCGGCCATGGTCTCCGCGTGGGACCAGCCCGAGGAGTTCGCACGGCTCTGCGCCGAGTACTACCGCGAGGTCGCCGCTGAACGCGCGGCCGAAGCTCGCGACATCACCGAACCCATCCACACGAAGGAGAACGAATGACCACCACCACTCTTGACCGGACTGACCCGAACGGCCCCATCGGCGCACTCGACAGCGCCCACCTGAGGCGACCGATGTGGGCACAGAGCGAAAGCCCGCGCGTACGTGACGGCGAACGCACCTGGGTATACGTCACCAAGTTCGTGGGCCCCGCCGAGAACCTCGCGATCGCAACCCTGATCGCCGATGGTTGGCAGGTCTCCATCCACCCCAAGGGAGACGGCGTTCGTCTCGGCTTCCGCCGCGCAGGAGAGGGGGCGCGCCGATGACCACGGACGACACCACACCCGGCGCGGCCGGAATCGCAGAAGCCGAGAAACGCTTCGGTGCTGGACGAAACCAGCCCGGCATCGTCCCGACCAACCTCGAGCCCGGCGACCCCGGATACGACGGCGTAGCAGCCGCACAACGCATCCTCGCCAGCCGCACCCTCCCCACCTGGAGCAACTGACCCATGACAGCGACCACCACCATCCCCGAAGCCGCAGACATCCACAAGCTGGCACTCGCCGCGATTCCCGGACACGCCACCCGGAAGGAACGGCTCGCCCGGATCGACCGCTTCAACACTGACCGCATGAGGGAACTCAACCAGCAGATCCCTCTACGCATGGCAGCACTGCAAGACGCGATCCTCGCGGTCGCTGACGGAGACGACGTCGACGTCCACGCAATCGCCGCCGACATCAGCGACATGGAGGCAGAGAAGACCATCGAAGCCATGGTGATCGCCGCCGCGGACACCGCACGCTCCCGCCTCCGACAGGAGACCCGAGACATCGACGAGAGAGGGAAGGACGCCGCTCTCGCATGGCTTGACGCAGTGATCCGGGCAGTAGCGGCCGAGGTCCGCGAGCTCGATGCCAAGCTCGGTTCCATCGGGTCCTGGGCATCCGCCTCACGCGGCACCCCGACGCAGCTCCTCGCATGGCAGCGGCTCGACCGACTTGTCGAGACTATCGACGCCATCCGTCACGCACAGATCGCGGTCGTCACCGGTACGGACGCCGGCGGCCCCGCGACGGTCGGCAAGATCCATCAGGTGGGATTCCTCGCCGACCAGGTCGACCACGATCGGTTCTGGATTCGCCGACGCATCACCGTCGCCAACACCGCCCCGGTCGGTAAGCACGGCGCCTATGTCGCATGGCTGAACCCGTGGCAGTCCCCTGATGAGGTGAACGCACAGGCACCCCTCGAGCCGCTCACCGAGAGCTGGTGGCCCGATGACGACAAGCACGCCTACCTGCGATGGGCGGCAACCAACGCCACACTCTGGGTCCCGTCGATCAGCCAGGCGAACGATGCGCTCGATGCGGCGATGAAAGCCATGCAGCCGACCGGCCTCGCAGCAGCGCACGAGTACTTCCGGGTCACGGGAACCAAGCCAGTCAGGCCGCTCCCCGACCTTCCGCCTCAGTCGCAGAGCGTGACGGGTATGTCGTGGAAGACCCTGCAGCGATCTGACCGACTCCCCGAGCGACAGTTCGGCTAGGTAACCGACACACGGGTGAGGGAGCAGCGTGCACTGACCACGCCTCCCTCACCCCTCGTCACCACCCCAGGGGGATCACCCCTAGACCCCCTCTCCGCTCGGCCCGCTGGTGAGGTCTCTCCGGGGTGCGTGCTTCTCCGAACTCGCTGGTTGCAGCGGCTTCAACCCGAAAGGAAACCCATGACGAACGATGCCAACGACAAAGATGACGAGATCCCCGACCCACCCGAAGGGCTCCGCGATCGCGGTCGCGCGTTCTGGAACGAGATGCAGGAACTGGGCACTTGGGACGAGGCCGAGACTCTCGCGATCGAGGAAGCCTGCCGATGCTTGGATGCGATTGCCGAGCTGTCGGTTGCCGTAGACCGTGACGGACACACCGTTTCCGGTAGTCGCGGCCAGATCGTTGTCCATCCAGGCGTGCAGGAAATTCGACTCCAGCAGACGACGATGGCGCGACTTCTGGGATTGGTGCGCATGCCGCTCAGCGATGAAGAGCAAGCCGAGTTTGAGGCGTGGAAGACCAAACGCGCGAAGGCTGGCGCTGCAGCGAGGCACCGCTAATGGGTGTTCGACGCAAGCGCTCCCGAGACGGCTCTCCAATCCCCGCAGCCGCTCAGCCCCGACCTCGACGGCGCTCCGAGGTGTTCAACGAACAGAACCTTCTGCGGGCAGTGCCACCTGAACAACACGGAGAGCGCCTTCGCGAGTTCTACCGCGACAACCCCGACTACCCATCCCCGCCAGACCGGTGCGGATGCGACCGGTGCATGGGTGCCGCTCAACCGGCCGCTGACCGATGACGAGTGGGCTTCATCGAGAGCGCAGAGCGGCGCGCGCTGGCGTGGGCCCGAACAACCCTAGAGAGGAATTGCACGTGAGCATTGAACAGTTTCGTCCGGGTAAGGCGGAAACGGATGCGCTTCTCGAATGGACCGAGGCGTCGGGGCTGAGCGAGATTATGGGATCTCTGCTGACCACCGTGGGATCGTCGATGACGCCCAAGGAACGTATGGCGTGGTCAATTGTGGAGGCGATCGCCAATCACAGTCTGCAGGCCCCGCAGGATCGGGAACTGGATATCCCTGAGTTGCTGCGCGGGGTCGGATTCTTCCGAGCCAACGACGAGCTCGGGATTCTGAACGGCGTGGATACGGTGCTTCGGGTGATCAGCTTTGCTGACACGCGACCGCGGGAACCTGTCACGCTGTTCCGTGCAGCAGCCCCGGGCCGCGAGCGGCGTATGCATTGGTCGTCGCAGTTGACCGTCGTGATTGATTACGCACAGAACAAGCTTCCGCTGAGCGCAGGGACCCCGAATCTGTACAGTTGCCAGGTTCCGGGTGACAGTGTCCTCGCGATCCTCCCCCACGATGAGTGGATCGTGGACACCGATGGCCTCGAGATCGTCGACCACGGCCCCGTGCAGGGGACGTGGCGATCCGTGCAACCGGAGCACGTCACCGTGTTCGGGAGATGACCCGGGTGGCCGAAGAGCGCGCTGAAGAGCGTGCGGGCGAGTTGATCCAGGAGTGGCTTGCCCCGAACGATGGCCTATCCCCGGCCGAACGGCTCGGAGAAGGATGGTGGCGAACGGAGTTCCAGACAGTCGGATACATCGAAGCCATCGTCCGACAACTCCCCAATCCTGCCGCACCTCCCGAGATCACCGTCACGCTCGGATCCACGACCCCCGACTACTCGGGAACCATCTATCGGGTGCAGGATCCGCGTATCGAACCTCGCTGGTCGTGGTGGGACAGTCTCGACTGGGCTGAGCAGCATCTGATGCTGCGCCCGGACCTCGAGTGCAGCATCGTGCAGGCGCTCAGCCTCGAACGCGTCCATGCCACGATCCGCCACGAGAAGATCTCCCTCCGAGGAATCGTGGAGGCCGGGCCGGTCGAGGTCGTGGCTGAGGCGAACGACTGGGAGGAGGCGTTCGCGGGCACGCTAGCGCGGCAGCAGCGATACGCGATCTGGAGTCAGCTCGAGGGCGGCGGATACGTCCTTCCCGGATACACGCCCTAAAGCCCCCGCGCGGTGGGTCGGATCCTCCCCGGCCCGCGAGCACCCCGGCTACCCCACGTGAACAGCGCGCACCCGCTCGGCCAGTCGCCGCCCGCGGGTGCGCGCTGGCGTCATACGCACGACTCACAAGAACGAACAAGAAAAGGAACTACATGGCAATCAACGAGAACGTCAACCCGGGGCAGGGTGGTCACTCCCAGCACCACCGAGACCTCGCCTCCAAGAGCAACGAGCACGATGAGATCATTACCAACGGGCGTCTGTCTGAACCCGAGCTAAACGCCACGATAGATGGAGCAGTCGAGGTCGCGGTTCCCCCGCTGGTGGAGGATGCGCTGGCGTCGTCCAGTACGGTGCAGGACGCGGTCGATGCCGCAGCTGCTGGGCTGGATTTCGTGGTCAAGACGGACCCGGCGATCCCGGAGGTTCGCGCGGAGTTCAACACGAGCGACTGGGTCGGGATGGACCGCGACGCGACGGGCCGGGTGTTCCAGGCGCTCGGCGCGGATGGTCGGCGCATCATTCCTGGTGGCATCGAGCTTGGAACCAGCGGCATCCGTGTGCAGGAGATCACCTCCGACGAGTTCGGTTGGGCGGCGACCTTCGACCCGGCCACCCGTCGCGCCGGCCAGCTCGTGCAGGATCGCAACGGGCTGGTCCCGCAGGCCGTGCTCAATGAGTGGGCCGGACGGATGGCCGCCACCCCGGCCGCCTACCCCATCGACATCGTGGTGGTCGCCGGTCAGTCCAACGCCACCGAGCGATCAAGCCTCCCCGAGACCGTCTCGGACGTCGACTCTCGCGTGTTGCAGTGGGACGCAACCCTTGGCGCCTACAGCACCGTCGCCGCAGCCGCGGTCCCGTGGATCGGCAACGAGTTCGCGCGTGAGTATGTCCAGCGTGTACCCGGTCGGCGGGTGCTGATCGTTCCGACCGCGATGGGCTCCACTGGCTTCACCGAGACCAGCAATGAGGGTCAGACGTGGTCCTGGTCGCGCACCAACACGACCGCGAACGTGAACCTCTACAACCGGATGATCTCGCGCACCCAGGCCGCTCTCGCGGCGGCGGGTGTCGGCGCACGGATCGTGGCGGTGCTGTGGTCCCAGGGCGAATCGGACCGCGGCGCGATGACGCAGTCGCAGTACGCGACTGCGCTTGACGACCTGATCGCTCAGGCGCGTATCGATCTGGGCGACTCCAAGCTGCCGTTCATCATCGGCTCGATGACCCCGGAGACCATCTGGGACGGCGGCGCGGGCACCATCGCGATCAACGCCGCGCTACTGGATACCCCGCGCCGTGTGCAGCGCACGTCCTACGTGTGGGGGCCACCCAACATGCAGGAGTACCTCAACTCTCGCATCCACTGGTCACCACAGGGGCAGGCCCAGCGAGCCCGCGTCATGGCCGCCAGCGGCCTCCTGCGCGCCCGCCTCAACGTCGCCACCTCTACGCCCGTGCCGCCCCAGAACGTGCGCGTGAGCCGCTCGGGCACCGCCGTCAGCATCGAGTGGGACGCGCCGCCCTGCCGGGTGACCGCGTACGCGGTCGAGGTGTCCACCAACTCGGGATCGTCGTGGACATCGCTGACGCTCGACGGCCCGATCATCACTCTGGCCGCGACCACCGCGACCGCCACCGACCCGGTGTGGGTCCGTGCCCGTACTACCAACGAAGTCGGCACGTCCGACTGGACTCGAGAGGTTCGCGTCTGATGCTCATCACCACTTCACCCTTCACGCTCAACAACGCAGCGCTGCCGATCGTTCACCACTCGGCAGGCGTCGTCGGCTACACGCACCGCTGGACGCCGTACGAGATCCTGCCCGCGGTCGACGCGGCCTGCCTCAGTTGGACCGACTACGTCGGCGGTCTCGCTCTCTCTGCCACCAACGGACCCACGGTCAAAGCCCTCGCAGACGGGCGGAAGTACCTCCAGCACGACGGCGGCAACGACACGATCCGGTCGACGTCGGTGCCGTCAGGTGACGTGGCGACCGTCATCATGGTCGCGCGCGGACGGGCGACCGACACGGGAACGACGATCTACGCATCCGGCACCGGAGTGTCGATCAACCGAAACGGGACCACCGGCACGGTCATCAACCCGGGAGCGGCCGTCAACAACCCGACGAAGCTCGACAACACGTGGCGACTGGTCGCGGCGGTCGCGACTGCCAGCGACGCCCGCCTCATCATCGACGGCGTCAAGGCCACGGCGACCGCGGCCGGCATCTGGGGCACTGCCCTCCGCTTGGGCGCGAACGGAACCCCGGCGAACTTCTCCATGCTCGACGTGGCTGAGGTCATCACCTACCCGACCGCCCTCAGCGACGCCGACATCGCCCTGGTGCGAACGGCCATGATCGCGGCATATCCCGCACTGCTGACCTAACTATCGAACGCAGCTTGCATCGAACGCCCCGCGTCTCACCTTCGGGTGGGACGCGGGGCGTCTCTGCGTTTCGCCCTCCGACCTGCCGATATGCTCACGCCCATGGGGAATGAGCAACTGATCACACCACTGGACATCGCGCAGTCGATCATCGCTGAGATCCAGACCAATGGTCAGCGGCGGACGTATCAGAGTCGAGTCGTCCGGCGCATCCGCGAAGAGTTCGGCGAGGAATGGTCGTACAAGAATCACAACGGCAACTGGGCGATCGACCGCAAAGTCCTGACCGCGCTCGGGCCACTGAAGAGCGAGCACGTGATCTGGGACAGGTCTGATCAAAGCTGGAGGATCGTCACAGACGAACAGCTCACGATGCTCCGTGAGCGAGAAGAGCGCCGGCGGAAGCTCCGCGAAGAGCGCGCAGCCCGCAAGGCGTAACGATGTCGGTGGCGTCGGCGTAGCCTGTAATCCTCGGCCGGAGGAAGGATCCGATGGCCGACTGGAACCCGATCCAAGCTGCCGTTGAAGGTCCGACTGGTACCTGGCGGATGATCGACCCGATGGGGCACGAGTACGGGCGCATCGAACTGCGACGGGTACGAAACGGAGCCGAGGTTCGCTACAAGGCGCTGTGCGGCGATGAACTGCTCGGATGGTCCACGACGCTCCGCCACGCTTGCTATCGCGTCCACATGGCGTTCCTGAGCGCGCACGGCCCGTCAGGCGGTCCCCTAGCGAGCTGGGGTGAGGAGTAGCGTCGAGCCATCATGAAGACGTACGACGTGGTGGTCACTCGCGATCAAGACTGGTGGGCGGTGGCGGTCCCCGAACTTGACGGAATCACTCAGGCGAGGTCGCTCGAGGGAACAACTGCCGCCGCGCGCGAGTACATCGCAGTCACTCTCGACGTCGCCCCTGACTCATTCGACGTCCGGGTGACCTAAACACCCGTAACAATCGGCGTCTGGCGGTGTCTCAACGGACACCGGACACGCCGCGCGCGGGTGTCCAGAGCGACACCACCACACGACTCATCACCATTCCATTGAGCAATACTGGACTACGTTCCGACCATGCCCACACCATCGGAGCACGTCGAGCGACCAGCATCCAACCGCCCAGCTAAGCGCGGCTACTCAGTAAAGGAAGCCGCCCAATACCTTGGCCTCTCCGAGTGGGTGCTGCGCGACGAGATGCGCAACAACCGCATCGCCGCGAAGAAGCGCGGCACCACCGTCCTGTTCGACATCGCCGAGCTCGATCGTTATTTCGACGACCTCCCCGAGCGCATCGGGGAAGGATCCAGTTGGATCGAACAGCAGGAGCGGTGGAGGCAACAGCGGGGTCGCTGAGCCGGGTGCAATCCAGCACTTCAGGCTCGCCTGGTAGAACCGGGCACATGGTTGACGGAACCCCGCTTCGTATTGAGTTCGCGCCGGCCCTCATGACACGCGGTTACGCAACATGTCAAGCTCTCGCGTGGACACTGACAAGTAGAACGCAGCGACTTCCCTTCGGTTCGCGCTTCCCGAGGTGATGGCGGCACTTCGACCGGATCCGGTGGATATCTGGGAACAGCCAGCTCGCGCGCACGTCAAGCGCAGCAGGGCATCCGACTGGGACGGGCGAAGCTGAGCCGCCCCCGCGACCCTTGGCAGCAGTCCAACCGGTCGCGGGGGCGAAAGCGGGTTCCCTGAGCGTAGGTCAGGCCTTGACGACGCGCGGAAGGTCGACAAACAAGCGCGGCCGGTCCTGCTCGTCGAACGCGCGGTACACAGCATGGAAGTCTGCCGCAGACCACGACTCGATAACCCCTCGCAACTTCTTGCTGAGGGTGCTCAAAGGCATCCCTGTGCTGTTCGCGAGGCTGCGCTGGGTGATCCCCCGGTCGACCATGACCGCGCGGATGTTCCGACGAACTGCCGCATAAAACGGGTCCGGCGTGTATCCAGCGGCCGGGTTCGTGCTCGTAACATCTTGATTGGACATTGCTACCTCCATAGCGGTGTTCAAAGCCCCTCATCCGAGTTGCCTCTCGGGTGGGGGGCGCTTTCCTGTTGTGGTCAGGTCCGATGCTAGATGACGGTGACGACGTCGACCGGCTTCATGTACTCCCGCGGCGAGATAGGGAAGTCTCGACGCTTGTCGCACGTCGGGCACCGGAACAGGTCGCCCGTCGACCCGTCCGGGTGTGCGTAGCCGTCGGCGTAGGGTGCCATGCTCCACCCGTCCGGCAGATCAGCCAGGCAGGCGCTCGCCAGAGACCGGCTCAGCTTCCCGCAGACCTGGCAGACGAGCCTCACCCGGCCCGTGCTCGTGGTGATGAAGTTGACGGCTTCCGTCGCGGTGGCGGCCATGGATGGGCACCCTCTCCGGTATTGCCCAGATGTTGCCCGCGGGTTCCTGAAACCAAGAAGACCCGCGGAATTCCGCGGGTCTTGTGGTGCGCGATACTGGGATCGAACCAGTGACCTCTTCCGTGTCAGGGAAGCGCGCTACCGCTGCGCCAATCGCGCCCGTGAAGGGCTATTCAATTCGAGTGGAGGTGGCGACGGGATTCGAACCCGTGTAAACGGCTTTGCAGGCCGGTGCCTAGCCGCTCGGCCACGCCACCGCGTGTGGTTTGACCCCACGTGCCGTGACCTCTTCGTAAAGAGGTCCCTGCACTCGAGCGGATGACGAGACTCGAACTCGCGACCCTCACCTTGGCAAGGTGATGCGCTACCAACTGCGCTACATCCGCATTTTGTTTCCGGCTTGTTCACCCGGGCACTTGAAAGACTCTAACCGATCCTGAGCGTCCTGCAAAACCGCGTGCACCCCGCGCGTGTCTCGCCGATGTGGTTCGAGGCACGCTCCGGCATCCGGTAAGGTTGTTACTCGTCCCCCTCGGGGAACGGGCGATTGGCGCAGTTGGTAGCGCGCTTCCTTCACACGGAAGAGGTCATCAGTTCGAGTCTGGTATCGCCCACCACCACAGAAGACCCGGTCACGAAAGTGATCGGGTCTTCTTGCGTCAGTTGCCGACGTCCCAGCCGTAGCGGCGGTGGAGCGCGTCGGCCACGCGCACGAACCGGTTCAGGTCGAGAGCGGATGCCTCGCGCCGCATGCCCTCGCGATGCACGCTGTAGAGCTGCTCGATGTCGATCCACGACGGCCGGCCCTGCGCGTCCCACTCCCCGGTGCCCAGTGCGAGGAAGTCCCGGTCGCCGTCGTGCGGCTTGCTGGTGAGCCGGACCGCGTAGACGCGGTCGGCGCTCTGGCGCGCGATCACGAGGAGCGGGCGGTCCTTTCCGCGGCCGTCGTTCTCGGCGTACGGCACCCAGGTCCAGATGATCTCGCCGGCATCCGGGTCGCCGTCGTGATCGGGTGCGTAGGTGATCCGCAGCGCTCCCCTGCCGGGGGGTGCGACCTCCACGGTCGCCGTCGGCCCGCTCCGGCCCTCCTCGGGTCCTGGTGCGATCCTGGAGGGCACCGCCGTCCGGCGGGGCCGGAAGATGCCGCTCAGGATGCCTCGCAGCCC
The DNA here is from genome assembly GCF_042885375.1 of Microbacterium sp. NPDC058062. Taxonomy (NCBI): domain Bacteria; kingdom Bacillati; phylum Actinomycetota; class Actinomycetes; order Micrococcales; family Microbacteriaceae; genus Microbacterium; species Microbacterium sp. NPDC058062. The sequence goes on along the minus strand of NZ_JBHVSC010000001.1, from coordinate 605,400 downwards.
GGTTCGCTGTGTCACATCGTCACCCTAGCCAACGCCCGGACACGGCGAAGGCGCCGTGGCATTGCCACGGCGCCTTCGGATCCGGGGGATCCGTCAGGATCAGACGCGCTCGTCCAGGAGGTAGCCCTCCTCGCCGTGCACGACGGTGTCGACGCCGGCCAGCTCGTCCTCGTTCTTGACGCGGAAGCCGATCGTCTTCTCGATCACGAAGCCGATGACGAAGGCGACGATGAACGAGTAGAGCAGGACGCCGACGGCGGCGATCACCTGGACGATCAGCTGGTCGGGACCGCCGCCGAGGAAGAGGCCGGTCTCGGTCGCGAAGAAGCCGAGGTAGATCGTTCCGAAGAGGCCGCCGACGAGGTGGATGCCGACCACGTCGAGCGAGTCGTCGAAGCCGAGCTTGAACTTGAGCTCGATGGCCAGGGCGCAGATCGCGCCGACGAGCACGCCGAGCAGGAGCGCCCAGCCCGGGGTCAGGTTGGCACACGCGGGGGTGATCGCGACGAGACCGGCGACCGCACCCGAGGCGGCACCCACCGACGTGGGCTTGCCGTCCTTGAACTTCTCGACGACGATCCAGCCGATGACGGCCGCGGCGGTCGCACCCAGCGTGTTGATCGTGATGAGGCCGACGTTGCCCATGTCCTCCGACAGCCACTCCGCGCCGCCGTTGAAGCCGAACCAGCCGAACCACAGCAGCGCGGCGCCGAGGAGCGTCAGCGGCACGTTGTGGGGCTTGAGGATGCCCTTCTGGAAGCCGATGCGCTTGCCGAGCACCAGAGCGAGCGCGAGGGCCGCGGCACCCGCGTTGATGTGCACCGCGGTGCCGCCGGCGTAGTCGATCACGGCCACGCCGCTCTCCTCGCCGAACATCGTCGTGCCGAGGTTGTAGATCCAGCCGCCGCCCCACACCCAGGCCGCGACCGGGAAGTAGACGAGGGTGGCGAACAGGCCCGCGAAGATCATCCACGCGCCGAACTTCGCGCGGTCGGCGATCGCGCCCGAGATCAGGGCGACCGTGATGATCGCGAACGTCGCGCCGTACGCGGTGCCCAGGAGGCCCACGTTCGCGCCCTCGCCGGTCGACAGGCCCGAGAGGCCGAAGTCGCTGAACGGGTTGCCGGCGAAGCTCCAGGTGCCGTCGACGACGCTCATGTTGGCGCCGTAGAGGATCCAGAGCACGCCGACCAGTCCCAGCGCGCCGAAGCTCATCATCATCATGCTGACGACGGACTTGGCCTTGACGAGACCGCCGTAGAAGAACGCCACACCGGGCGTCATGAGAAGGACTAGGGCGGTTGCGGTGACCGCCCAGGCGATGTTGCCGGGTGCGTCCATGGGGTGATACCTCGCATCGGGTCAGTGACATGTCCACGAGGCGTCACGGGTGTCCGCCTTGTGCTGACCACAGTTTTGCGAGGGCCGGTTTCACCCGCCGTGCGTACCGTGTTTCGCGATGGTTACGTCGACCCCTGTGATGTAAACATCAGATTTCGGCGGGGCGAGAGCCTGCCGCGAAGAGGCGCCGGTCGACCGGGTGCATCACGCGAGGGTGGACGCCACCAGGCGCGAGACGGCGCGCAGGTACTTCTTGCGGTACCCGCCGGCCAGCATCTCCTCGGGGAAGACGAGGTCGAGCGACGAGCCCGTCGCGCGGATGGGCAGCTGGGCGTCGTAGACGCGGTCGATGAAGGCGACGAACCGCAGGGCCGCCGACTGGTCGGTGAACGGCGCCACATCTCGCAGTCCCACGAGCGACAGATCCTCGATGAGGCGGATGTACCGGGACGGGTGCACGTGCGCGAGGTGGGCGACGAGCGCGTCGAACGTGTCGTCCGACGCGAGGCCGGTCGCCGCGGCATCCGCGATCGCCGCCTCGTACTGCGGCTTCCCGAGCACGACGGCGTGCCCGTCGACCGCGCGGTGGCGGAAGTCGGTGCCGTCGATGCGGATCGTCTGGAAGCTCGAGGCCATCGCGTGGATCTCGCGGAGGAAGTCCTGCGCGGCGAACCGCCCCTCGCCGAGTGCATTGGGAGGGGTGTTGGATGTCGCGGCCAGCCGCGTCCCCGAGCCCACGAGCTCGGCGAGCAGGCGTGTCATGACCATCGTGTCGCCCGGGTCGTCCAGCTCGAACTCGTCGATGCAGAGCAGGTCGGCGCCCCGGAAGAGCTCGACGGTGTTCTGGTAGCCGAGCGCGCCGACGAGTGCGGTGTACTCGATGAAGGATCCGAAGTACTTCCTGCGGGCGGGCATCGCGTGATACACGGACGCGAGGAGGTGGGTCTTGCCGACGCCGAAGCCGCCGTCGAGATAGACGCCGGGCTTGAGCTCCGGGCGCTTGGCGCGCCGGAACAGGCCGCCCTTGACCGGCGCGGCGGCGCCCGAGAAGGCCTGGAGCAGATCCTTCGCGCCCTGCTGCGAGGGATAGGCGGGGTCGGCGCGGTACGTGTCGAACGTCGCGTCGGCGAACTGGGGCGGCGGAACGAGTGCGGCGACCATCTCGGCGCCGGCGAGCTGCGGAGTGCGCTCCGCGAGGTGGACGACGCCGGTGCGGGTGGTGGAGACGGTCATGCGGATCCTGCTTCGGAATCGTACAGAGGGCCTGTGACGGAGTCTTACAGAAGTGGTGTGTCGCCCCGCCCGGGAATCTAGGGTCGGAGGCGACGGTTCAACCCTAACCGTCAGCCGTGCACGCCCGTCCTCGCTTGACGCGGGATGACAGCAGCCGGAGCCCTCGCACCCGATCCAGGAGTTCCCATGACCGTCGAGACCGACACCTCGTCCGAGAAGTTCGCCGAGTACTCCGAGCCGGGGCGGCTCGTGACGGGCGACTGGCTCCAGGCGCGCCTCGGCGAGCCGGGCCTCGTCGTGGTCGAATCCGATGAGGACGTGCTGCTGTACGAGACCGGCCACATCCCCGGCGCCGTCAAGGTGGACTGGCACACCGAGCTCAACGACCCCGTCGTGCGCGACTACGTCGACGGCGAGGGCTTCGCCGAGCTCCTCAGCCGCAAGGGCATCTCGCGCGACGACACCGTCGTCATCTACGGCGACAAGAACAACTGGTGGGCCGCCTACGCGCTGTGGGTGTTCTCCCTGTTCGGACATGAGGATGTGCGCCTCCTGGACGGCGGACGAGACAAGTGGATCGCCGAGGGGCGGCCGATCACGACGGATGCCTCGACCCCCGCGCCGACCGACTACCCGGTCGTCGAGCGCGACGACTCCGCGCTGCGGGCCTACAAGGACGACGTGCTCGCGCACCTCGGCAACGGACCGCTCATCGACGTGCGCTCCCCGGAGGAGTACGACGGCTCCCGCACGTCGGCACCGGCGTACCCCGAGGAGGGTGCCCTGCGCGGCGGGCACATCCCGTCGGCGCAGAGCGTGCCGTGGGCGCGCGCGGTCGCCGAGGACGACGGCTTCAAGCCCCGCGCCGAGCTGGACGCCATCTACCGCGGCGAGGTCGGGCTCGCGGACGGCGACGCGATCGTCGCCTACTGCCGCATCGGCGAGCGGTCGAGCCACACGTGGTTCGTGCTGAAGCACCTCCTCGGTTTCGAGGACGTCCGCAACTACGACGGCTCGTGGACCGAGTGGGGCAGCGCCGTGCGCGTGCCGATCGTGGCGGGTGCGGAGCCGGGCGAAGCGCCCGCTCGCTGAGCCGCAGCATCCACGCATGAGAAAATGGCGGGGATGACCGACACCGCACTGCCCGACCGTCTCGCCGAGATCCGCGACGAGTTCCTCGAGCTGCCCGAGCCCGATCGGCTGCAGCTGCTGCTCGAGTACTCCTACGAGCTGCCTCCGGTGCCCGCGGAGTACGAGGGTCACCCCGAGCTGTACGAGCGGGTGGTCGAGTGCCAGTCCCCGGTCTTCATCGTCATCGACGTCGACGCCGACGGGACTGTCGCGATGCACGCGACGGCTCCGCCGGAGGCGCCGACGACCCGCGGCTTCGCGAGCATCCTGGCGCAGGGTCTCACCGGCCTCACGGCCGCCGAGGTGCTCGCGGTGCCCGGCGACTTCCCGCAGACGCTGGGGCTGACCCGGGTCGTGTCGCCGCTGCGCATCTCCGGCATGACGGGGATGCTGCTTCGCGCCCAGCGTCAGGTGCGCGCCAAGACCGCGGTCTGACGCCGAACCGGGCTCGTCAGTCCGCGACGATCCCGTGGGCGGCGAGCCACGTGCCGATGCTGGCGCTCCAGCGCTCCTGGTCGTAGTTCCAGAGCTTCGTGTGCCGCGCCACCTCGAACACCTGCATCTCGACCAGATCCGGACGGGCGGCGACGAGCGCGTGCGACGCATCCGACGGCACGAATCCGTCGTCGTCGCTGTGGAGGATGAGGATCGGATGCCGGAGCTCGGCGGCCCGCGCGACGACGTCGAGCTGATCGAGGCGGATGGCCGCGCCGGTGCGGGTCAGCGGCGACGCCCACTCGGCCTGCAGCGCCTCGATCGCGAGTCGGCTGACCGCGCCCGGGACCCGCTCCGCCTTGGCCTGGTAGTCGAGCACGATCCGCCAGTCGACGACCGGCGACTCGAGGATGAGGCCCGCGATGGCGTCGCCGTGCGCCGAGTTGAGGGCGAGCTGCAGCGCGATCGCGCCGCCCATCGACCAGCCCATGACGATGATCCTGCGTGCACCGCGGCGCCGTGCGAATCCGACCGCCGCGTCGACGTCGCGCCACTCCGTGGCACCCAGCGCATACGTGCCGTTGCGGCTGCGGGGCGCCTCGCCGTCGTTGCGGTACGACACGACCAGCGAGGTGATGCCGAGGCCGTGGAACACCGGCACCGCCCGCAGGCACTCGGCGCGCGTGGTGCCGCGGCCGTGCACCTGGATGACCCAGGTGTTGCCCTCGCCCGCCGGGAACAGCCACGCCGGGCACGGCCCGACCGTCGAGCCGATGAGCTCGGGGGTGAAGGGCAGGTGCAGCTGCTCGGGGTGGTCGTAGTACCAGCCGCTGAACGCAGCCTCGGGAGCGAGGCTCGCGTCGGCGGCGACGTGCGTGAGCAGCTTGCGCTTGACGCTGGAGGCGTCCTCCGAGAGCACCGAACCGAGCTTGATGTAGTCGGACGTGCCGCTCGTGAAGAGGCCGTAGCGACCGGGCAGCTCGGTGTCGGCCGTGCGCGACAGCGTGATCGTCTGCGCGGCCGTGTCGAGCGCCAGGATGCGCGTGTCGGCCTGCCGGCGCGCCGGCGTCACGACCTTCCGCGCCATCACGACGGAGCCCGCCGCGAGCGCTCCGAGCACGGCGGCCAGGGCCACGCTCAGCACCGTGAGCGCGGCCTTCACACCGGCGACGAGGGCGGGCGTCCTGCGCCTACGGCGAGGAGTGAGAGCCTTCGGCCCTCCCGGGTAACTGCGTGCGCCGTCCCATGCGGCGCGCCTGGAGGCGACCATCGAGGCATCACTCTAGTCTGTCCGCGTGAGTGAGCAGCGTCCCCCGGCGGCACCGGGCTCTTTCGAGCAGGCCGCCGAGGCGGTGCGGGCGATCTCCTTCCGCGACGACCTCACCGTCCGTGAGATCGCCGCGCCGCAGGGTCTCGCTCCGAACGCGTTCGCCATCGCGGGCGACGTCCGCCCCGAACCCGACGCCACGGACTCGCCGTACGGCACGGGCCGGCTGGTCCTCCTGCACGACCCGGAGGAGCCGGCGCCGTGGAACGGGCCGTGGCGCATCGTGTGCTTCGCCCAGGCTCCGCTCGAGCCCGAGATCGGCGTCGACCCGCTGCTCGCAGACGTCGCGTGGACCTGGCTCACCGACGCGCTCGAATCACGACGCGCCGCTTTCCATTCAGCCTCCGGCACAGCGACGAAGACCCTCTCCAAGGGGTTCGGCGCACTGGCCGCGGAGGGCGACGGCGCGCAGATAGAACTGCGCGCATCCTGGTCCCCGGAAGGCGCGATCGCTCCGCACGTGGAAGCATGGGCGGAGTTGGTATGCATGCTGGCCGGGCTCCCGCCCGGCTCGGAAGGGATCGCGATGCTCGGTTCGCACAGGTCGCCACGTGGCTGAATACGACGTGATCGACGAGGTCGCGCGCGTCGGAGAGGTCGCGCGGCGCCTGGCAGACGGGGAGGGTCCCGTCGCCGTCGACGTCGAGCGCGCCTCGGGGTTCCGCTACTCGCAGCGGGCGTACCTGGTGCAGGTGTACCGGCGCGGTGCGGGCGTGTTCCTCTTCGACCCTCCGCCGATCGGCGACTTCCGCGCCCTCGAGGACGCCATTGGCGCCGAGGAGTGGGTGCTGCACGCGGCGAGCCAGGACCTGCCGTCGCTGCGGGAGATCGGGCTCGAACCGGCGTCCATCTTCGACACCGAGCTCGCCGCCCGCCTCCTCGGTCATGAGCGGGTGGGCCTCGGCGCCGTCGTCGAGGACACGCTGGGCATCACGCTCGCGAAGGCCCACTCCGCATCGGACTGGTCCACGCGACCGCTCCCCCAGTCGTGGCTCGAGTACGCGGCGCTCGACGTCGAGCACCTCGTCGATGTGCGCGACAAGCTGGTCGCAGAGCTCGTGGAGCAGGGCAAGACCGAGTTCGCCGCGGAGGAGTTCCGCGCCGTGCTCGAGCGCGAGCCCAAGCCGCCGCGGGAGGAGCCGTGGCGCCGCCTCTCGGGCCTGCACACGGTGCGAGGCCGCAAGGCCCTGGCGGTGGCCCGCGAACTGTGGACCGCCCGCGAGGAGTACGCGAGGGAGGAGGATGTCGCGCCCGGCCGCCTCGTCCCGGACCGCGCCCTGGTCGCGGCCGTCCTCGCGGATCCCGCGTCGAAGAGCGCCCTCGCGGCCGTCAAGGACTTCACCGGCCGTGCGAGCCGGTCGCAGCTGGATCGGTGGTGGGCGGCGATCGAAGCCGGACGCGCCGTCACGCAGCTCCCGCTGGAACGCGCCACCGGCGGCGACACGCTGCCGCCGCCGCGGGCGTGGGCCGATCGCAACCCCGAGGCCGATGCCCGTCTCAAGGCGGCTCGTCCCGTCGTGGAGCAGCGGGCGGAGGAGCTCCACATGCCGACCGAGAACCTCCTCACGCCGGAGCTGCTGCGGCGTGTCGCCTGGACTCCCCCGCACCCGCTGACCGCGGCATCCATCGGCGAAGCCCTGGCCGCGTTGGGCGCACGATCCTGGCAGATTGCGCAGACCTCACAGGTGATCGCCGATGCCTTTGTGGATTCCGTGCAAGCCGTGTCGGAGGCGTCGGAAACGGCTTCGTAGGTTTCCCCCACCCGATTCCGACCGCTCCACGCGCCCTCCTAGGCTGGCGACATCCCTACTTTTGGAGGCAGAGTGGCCGAGATTTCGGACGTCTTCTTCGTCGATGGCATGCGCACCCCGTTCGGGCGCGCCGGCGAGAAAGGCATGTACTGGAACACCCGCGCGGACGACCTCGCCGTCAAGGCGACGATCGGGCTCATGGAGCGCAACCCGGGCGTTCCCCGGGACCGCATCGACGATGTCGCCATCGCCGCGACCAGCCAGACCGGTGACCAGGGGCTGACCCTCGGCCGCAGCGTCGCGATCCTCGCCGGGCTCCCGCAGACCGTTCCGGGCTTCGCGATCGACCGCATGTGCGCGGGCGCCATGACGAGCGTCACCACGATGGCGGGCTCCATCGGCATCGGGATGTACGACGTCGCCCTCGCCGGCGGCGTCGAGCACATGGGACACCACCCGATCGGCGGCAACGCCGATCCGAACCCTCGCTTCGTCGCCGAGAAGATGGTGGACCCGGGTGCGCTCAACATGGGCGTCACCGCCGAGCGCATCTTCGACCGGTTCCCGCACTTCACCAAGGAGCGCTCGGACCGCTACGGCATGCTCAGCCAGCAGAAGGCGCAGGCGGCGTACGACGCCGGCAAGATCCAGCCCGACCTCGTGTCGGTCGCCGCGAAGGACGCCGACGGCTCCTGGGGTCTCGCCACCGAGGACGAGGGCCGCCGCCCGCAGACCACGATGGAGGACCTCGCAGGTCTGAAGACGCCGTTCCGCCCGCACGGCCGTGTGACGGCGGGCACGTCGTCGCCGCTCACCGACGGTGCGACGATGTCGCTGCTCGCCGGCGGCGGGGCGGTCAAGGAGCTGGGCCTGAAGCCCAAGATGAAGCTCGTGTCGTTCGCCTTCGCCGGCGTGCAGCCCGAGATCATGGGCATCGGCCCGATCCCGTCGACCGAGAAGGCCCTCAAGAAGGCCGGCCTGACCATCGGCGACATCGGCCTGTTCGAGCTGAACGAGGCGTTCGCCATCCAGGTGATCTCGCTGCTCGACCACTTCGGCATCGCCGACGACGACCCCCGCGTCAACCAGTGGGGTGGCGCCATCGCGCTCGGCCACCCGCTCGCGGCCTCCGGCGTGCGCCTGATGATCCAGCTCGCGGCCCAGTTCGCCGAGCGCCCCGACGTGCGCTACGGCCTGACCGCGATGTGCGTCGGCCTCGGCCAGGGCGGCTCGGTCATCTGGGAGAACCCGTACTTCGACGGCAAGAAGCGGAAGTAAGCACGAATGACGAACTACGACGACATCGACTTCTCCCCCATCCTCGCCATGACGGAGGGCGAGGTGATGACGCACTCGCGGGTGCGCGACATCCGCCTGCGCTCGGGCAAGGTGCTGGCCCTCGTCACCCTCGACAACGGACGAGACCACACGCGCCCGAACACGCTCGGCCCGGCCACGATGTTCCAGCTCGGCGAGACGCTGGACGCGCTGAAGGCGCGCGCGGCCGCCGGCGAGATCCACGCGGTCGGCATCACCGGCAAGCAGTACATCCTCGCGGCCGGCGCCGACCTCAGCGACATCAGCAAGGTCGGCTCGAAGGACAACGCCCGCATGGTGGCGCAGCTCGGCCACAAGGTGTTCGGCCAGCTCTCCGAGCTGGGGGTGCCCACGTTCGCCTTCGTCAACGGGCTCGCGCTCGGCGGCGGTCTCGAGATCGCGCTCAACAGCACCTACCGGACGGTGGATGCCTCGGCCGCCGCGATCGCGCTTCCCGAGGTGTTCCTCGGCATCATCCCCGGCTGGGGCGGCGCCTACCTGCTGCCGAACCTCATCGGCATCGAGAACGCGCTCGAGGTCGTGATCTCGAACCCGCTGAAGCAGAACCGCATGCTGAAGCCGCAGCAGGCGTTCGACTACGGCATCGTCGACGCGATCTTCCCGGCCGCGAACTACCTCGAGGACTCGCTGGCATGGGCCGACGGCGTCCTCGGCGGGAAGATCAAGGTCGACCGCAAGAACGAGCCGGGCAAGATCGAGCGTCTCACCAAGTGGCCGATCGCCGTCAAGATGGCTCGCGGCATGCTCGAGTCGAAGATCGGCACCGTGCCGAAGTCCCCGTACGTGGCACTGGACCTCCTCGACAAGGCGCGGAACGGTTCGAAGGCCGAGGGCTTCGCACGCGAGGACGAGGCTCTCGCCGAGCTCGTCACGGGCGACCAGTTCGCGGCATCCATGTATGCCTTCGATCTGGTGCAGAAGCGCGCCAAGCGTCCGGTCGGCGCCCCCGACAAGGAGCTCGCGAAGAAGGTCACCAAGGTCGGCATCATCGGCGCCGGTCTCATGGCGAGCCAGTTCGCGCTGCTGTTCGTGCGCAAGCTGCAGGTGCCGGTGCTGATCACCGACCTCGACCAGGCGCGCGTCGACAAGGGCGTGGCGTACATCCACGACGAGATCGGCAAGCTCGAGGCGAAGGGGCGCCTCGACGGCGACTCCGCCAACAAGCTGCGCGCCCTGGTCACCGGCACGACCGACAAGAGCCTCTACGCGGACTGCGACTTCGTCATCGAGGCGGTCTTCGAAGAGGTCGACGTGAAGCAGCAGGTGTTCGGCGAGATCGAGCAGATCATCGCCGAGGACGCGATCCTCGCGACCAACACCTCGTCGCTGTCGGTCGAGGAGATCGGCGCGAAGCTCACCCACCCGGAGCGTCTCGTCGGCTTCCACTTCTTCAACCCGGTCGCGGTCATGCCGCTCATCGAGATCGTGAAGACGCCGCAGACCTCGGATGCCGCGCTCTCGACGGCGTTCGTCGTCGCGAAGAACCTCGGCAAGAACGCGGTGCTCACCGCCGACGCGCCGGGCTTCGTGGTCAACCGCCTGCTGGCCAAGGTCATGGGCGAGGCCGCGCGCGCCGTCTACGAGGGCACACCGGTCACCGACGTCGAGAAGGCGTTCGCTCCCCTCGGGCTGCCGATGGGTCCGTTCCAGCTCATCGACCTCGTCGGCTGGAAGGTCGCCGCGCACGTGCAGGACACGATGGTGCACGCCTTCCCCGACCGCTTCTACGCGAACGAGAACTTCCACGCGCTCGCGGAGCTCGGCGAGGTCGTCGAGAAGGACAAGGGCGGCGGCGTGACCGGCTGGACCAAGGCCGCCGAGAAGGTCCTCAAGCCCGCGGTGGGCTCGTCGCCGGCCCCCGCCGCCGAGATCCTCCGCCGCGTGCAGGACGGCCTCGCGCAGGAGATCAAGCTCATGCTCGACGAGGGCGTGGTCCCCGAGGTCGAGGACATCGACCTGTGCCTCATCCTCGGCGCGGGCTGGCCGTTCATCGACGGCGGTGCGTCGCCGTACCTCGACCGCGAGGGCGCGTCCGACCGCGCCTTCGGCGACACCTTCCACCACCCGGTGATCAAGGGCATCGCGAGCTGACGTCCACCGACAAGGCGACCCCGGGCGTGTGCCCGGGGTCGCCTGCGTTGCAGGAGGGTTCCGCTCCTCAGTGAGCCGCCGGCTGCGCGGCGCGCACGCGGAGATCGCGCGCGAGGCCGTCCCGCTGCTCGATCACCAGGCGGCGGAGCGCGGCCGGAGCATCCTGATTCTGCGTCAGCCACGCATCGACCTGGTCGAGGGACTCGGCGGCGGGGAAGAGCCCGACCACGAGCCGTCGTGCGATCTCGATGCTGCGGGCGGCCCACGTCGGTCGGATCCGGGCGAAGTACTCGTCGTCGAAGTCGGCGATGAGGTCACGGCGGTCGCCCGCGCGCACGCCGGCGATGGTCGCCGCGAGGTGGTCGTTGGTCAGGCTCTCGTCGTCCCAGGCCGCGTACCAGGCCGCCTCACGCACGGCGGCGTCCGGCCGCGCGGCCAGCACGGTCCGGTGCGCGATGTGTCCCTGTGCCGACGGATCGCTCGCGAGTTCGGCGTCCGCGTCCTCAGCCGACGCGTGCCCCGTGGCTGCCAGCGCGACGAGCCACGCCCAGCGCAGATCCGGGTCGAGGGCGAGCCCCGCAGGTGCTGCCGCGGTGCCTGCCAGCATGGCCCGGATCTCCGTTGCGAGGTTCGCGGACCGCGCCGCGGCGCCGCCGAGGGCGCGGGCCCAGGCCAGCTGGGCGTCCGAGCCGGGGTCGGCGGCCCACACCGCTGCCCAGCACGTGTCGAGCCAGGCCTCCGCGAGCGGAGTGCGCGCGTCGGGCGCCGCGTAGCGCCCGATCGCGACGGCGGCGTGGGTGATCGCGTCCGTGGTCAGCGCGATGTTCGTCTCGCGGGTGCCGTGATCGCCCGCGATCTCGACGAATCGTGTGACAGGCAGGTTCCCGTCCCGCGTGGAGTTCCACAGGGCCGCCCAGATCACCGCACGGGCGACGGGATCCTCGATCGACGACAGGTGCGCCGCGACCGCGTCGGTCGACGCTGCGTCGAGGCTCACCTTCGCGTAGGTGCGATCGTCGACGTTGGCGAGCACGAGATCGATCCCCGCGGCCGTCGCGCCCTCCAGGGGTGTGCGAGGGTCGACGGCGTCGACCTGCAGCGTGCCCCGCCGCACGAGACGTCTGTCGCTGACGGTGAAGAGCCCGCAGGTCAGCCGGTGCGGGCGCGGATCGGTCTGCGTCAGCACCAGGTCCCCGGCGTCGCCGCGTTCGATCGCGATCTCCGACACGCCGCTGGTCTGCAGCCACGCGCGGCTCCACGTCGTCAGGTCGCGTCCCGATTCCGCCTCGAGCGCCGACAGCAGGTCGGGCAGCGTGGTGTTGCCGAAGGCGTGGTCGGCGAAGTAGCGCTGCGCGCCGCGGAAGAACGCGTCCTCCCCCACGAAGGCCACGAGCTGCTTGAGCACCGACGCGCCCTTGGCGTACGTGATGCCGTCGAAGTTGAGCTTGGCGGCCTCGAGGTCGGGGATGTCGGCGACGATCGGATGCGTGGTCGGCAGCTGGTCCTGCACGTACGCCCAGCCCTTGCGGCGGCTGGCGAAGGTCACCCAGGCGTCAGGGAAGCCACCGGCGGCCACGGCGGCGTGGGCGCCCATGAAGTCCGCGAAGGACTCCTTCAGCCACAGGTCGTCCCACCAGCGCATGGTCACCAGGTCGCCGAACCACATGTGCGCCATCTCGTGCAGGATCGTGTTCGCACGGCCCTCGTGCTGCGCCGCCGTCGAGGCACCACGGAAGACGTAGGCCTCGGTGAAAGTCACCAGGCCCGGGTTCTCCATGGCGCCGAGGTTGTACTCGGGCACGAAGATCTGGTCGTACTTGCCCCACGGGTACGGGTAGGCGAACGCGGGCTCGAAGAACTCCAGGCCGCGCCGGGTGATGTCCAGGATCTCGTCGGCGTCGAGGTGCGGTGCCAGCGAGGCCCGGCAGAGGACGCCGAGCGGCACGGCGCGGTCGTCGCTGCGCCACTCGCCATCGACCCGGTGATAGGGCCCCGCGGCGACGGCCGTGATGTAGCTCGACAGCGGCAGGGTCTCGGCGAATTCGACGCGCACACCGCCGGCGAGGTCCTCGCGCGCGGTCTCCGCTCCGTTCGAGAGGATCTGCCAGCCGGACGGCGCGTTCACCGTGAACCGCCACCGCGCCTTCATGTCGGGCTGCTCGAAGACGGGGTACACGCGCCGCGCGTCGGCGGGCTCGTACTGCGTGTACAGGTAGACCTCGCCGTCGACCGGGTCGCGGAAGCGGTGAAGTCCTTCGCCCGACGTGCTGTACCGGCCGCGTCCCCGTACGGTCACGACATTGTGCGCAGCGAGGCCGTCGATGCGGACGCGGGCGCCGTCCCACTGCACCTCCCGCGCGACGCCGTTGACCGTCACGCTGTCGACGGACTCGCCGAGGAAGTCCAGCCACGTCGCGTCGGCGGCGGCCGCGAAGGTCAGTGTGGCGGTGGTCGGGAAGGTCTGCGTCGCCGGATCCCGCGCGTCACGCACGTCGAGGTCGACCTCGACGGTGTCCAGACGGATGGTGCTCGATCGGGCCGCGGTCTCGTCACGGGTGAGGTTCGCGGAGGTCATGCCCCCATGCTTTCACGCCCGCGCGGTCCCCCTCGGCCGGTCCGGTCCGGGGCGGTGCGTCGGCAGACGACGCCTCGCTCTAGCCGCGCTCCTCGCGGCTGCGGGCGAGGTCCGGCAGCGTCGGGATCTCGGAGGTCTGTGCCCCCCGCGCGACCGGGATGCGGGTGCCCAGCACCTGTGCGACGACATCCTGGGCGATCTTCGCCGGGGTGAGGCCGGCGTCCTCGAGGATCTGCTCGCGACTCGCGTGGTCGATGAACTCGTCGGGCACGCCCAGCTCGTCGACCGCGGTGTCGACCCCCGCCTCGCGCAGCACCTGGCGCACACGCGTGCCGATGCCGCCCACCCGGATGCCGTCCTCGATCGTGATGACGAGGCGGTGGGATGCTGCGAGCTCGATGATCGACGGCTGCACGGGGACCACCCAGCGCGGGTCGACGACGGTGGCGCCGATGCCCTGCGCGCGCAGACGCTCGGCGACATCGACCGCGATGTGCGCCATCGGGCCGATGCCGACGAGCAGCACGTCCTGTGCGTCGGAGCGCACCAGCACGTCCACGCCGTCCTCCAGGCGCTCGAGGGCAGGGAGCTCGGGGCTCACGCCGCCCTTCGGGAAGCGGATGACGGTGGGGGCGTCCTCGACGGCGACCGCCTCGTGCAGCTCCTCGCGCAGTCGCGCCTCGTCGCGGGGCACGGCGATGCGGATGTGCGGCACGATCTGCAGCATCGCGAGGTCCCAGATGCCGTGGTGGCTCGGGCCGTCGGGGCCGGTGACGCCGGCGCGGTCCAGCACGAAGGTGACACCCGCGCGGTGGAGCGCGACATCCATCAGCACCTGGTCGAATGCGCGGTTCATGAACGTCGCGTACATGGCGACGACCGGGTGCAGGCCACCGAACGCGAGGCCTGCGGCCGATGCGACGGCGTGCTGCTCGGCGATCCCGACGTCGTAGACGCGGTCCGGGAAGCGCTGCGCGAACGGCAGGAGGCCGGTCGGCCGCAGCATGGCCGCGGTCATCGCGATGACGTCGTCGCGCTCGTCGCCCACATGCACCAGCTCGTCGGCGAACACATCGGTCCAGGCGGTGCCGCCCGCGGCGCCGAGCGCCTCGCCCGTGATGGGGTCGATCTTTCCGACGGCGTGGAACTGGTCGGCCTCGTCCTCGAGCGCCGGCGCGTAGCCGCGGCCCTTCTCGGTGATCGCGTGGACGATGACGGGGGCGCCGTACTCCTTGGCGAGCTCGAGGGTCTCGATGAGGGTCGGCAGGTCGTGCCCGTCCACCGGGCCGAGGTACTTGATGTCGAGGTTCGAATAGAGCGCGGCGTTGTTCGTGAACCGTGACAGGAATCCGTGCGTGCCGCCGCGGACGCCCCGGTAGACGGCGCGGGCCGCGGGGCCCAGCTTGCGGAACACGGTGTCGGAGCCGCGGTGGAGGTTGCGGTACGCGTCGGCCGTGCGAACGCGGTTGAGGTAGCGCGCCATGCCGCCGATGGTCGGGGCGTAGGAACGTCCGTTGTCGTTGACGACGATGACGAGGTTGCGGTCGTTGTCGTCGGAGATGTTGTTGAGCGCCTCCCACGTCATGCCGCCGGTGAGCGCGCCGTCGCCGACGACGGCGACCACGTGCCGGTCCTTGCGCCCGGTGCGCGTCAGCGCGCGGGAGACGCCGTCCGCCCAGCTCAGCGAACTGGAGGCGTGGGACGACTCGACGACGTCGTGCGGGCTCTCGGAGCGCTGCGGGTAGCCGGCGAGGCCTTCGCGCGCGCGGAGCTTCGTGAAGTCCTGGCGCCCGGTGAGCAGCTTGTGCACGTAGGACTGGTGGCCCGTGTCGAAGATCATGGGATCGTTCGGCGAGTCGAACACGCGGTGCAGCGCGATCGTGAGCTCGACGACCCCGAGGTTGGGGCCGAGGTGACCGCCCGTGCGTGCGACGTTCTCGACGAGGAAGCCGCGGATCTCGTCCGCGAGCTGCTCGAGCTGATCGAGGCTCAGCGCGTCGAGGTCGCGGGGTCCGGTGATGGACGACAACAGCGACATCCCCGCTCCTTTCCGGCCCCGGAAGGGCCCTGCAAGTCTACCCGGGGCGTGAAGGGGGGACCGGATGCCGCGGCATCCGGTCCCCCGTGAATCACCTGTCAGACCAGCGAACGCAGCACGTACTGCAGGATGCCGCCGTTGCGGTAGTAGTCGGCCTCACCGGGCGTGTCGATGCGGACGACCGCGTCGAACTCGACCGTCTGCTTGCCCTCGGGCGAGAACTCGCTGGGCTCGGCCGTGACCTTGACGGTCTTCGGCGTGACGCCCTCGTTGAGCTGCTCGAGACCCGAGATCGAGACGATCTCGGTGCCGTCCAGGCCCAGCGACTTCCAGCTCTCGCCGGCGGGGAACTGCAGCGGCACGACGCCCATGCCGATGAGGTTCGAGCGGTGGATGCGCTCGAAGCTCTCGGTGATGACCGCCTTCACACCCAGCAGGCTCGTGCCCTTGGCCGCCCAGTCGCGCGACGAGCCGGAGCCGTACTCCTTGCCGCCGAACACGACGAGCGGGGTGCCCTGCTCCTGGTAGTTCTGGCTCGCGTCGTAGATGTACGACTGCGGACCGCCCTCCTGCGTGAAGTCGCGCGTGTACCCGCCCTCGACGATCTGGCCGTCGTTGACGGCGGAGACCAGCTCGTTCTTGAGGCGGATGTTGGCGAAGGTGCCGCGGATCATGACCTCGTGGTTTCCACGGCGCGAGCCGTAGGAGTTGAAGTCCTTCTGCGCGACGCCGTGCTCGGTGAGGTACTGAGCGGCGGGAGTGCCGGCCTTGATGTTGCCGGCGGGCGAGATGTGGTCGGTCGTGACCGAGTCGCCCAGGGTCGCCATCACTCGGGCGCCCGAGATGTCGGCGACGGGGGTCAGATCCATCGACATGCCGTCGAAGTACGGGGCCTTGCGGACGTACGTCGAGTCGGCGTCCCACTCGAACACGGGGCCCTCGGGCGTCGGCAGGTTCTTCCAGCGCTCGTCGCCCTCGAAGACCGTCGCGTACTGCGTGATGAACTGCTCGCGCGAGATCGACGTGTCGATGATCTGCTGGACCTCTTCCGGCGACGGCCAGATGTCCTTGAGGAAGACGTCGTTGCCGTCGGTGTCCTTGCCGAGCGGGTCGGTCTCGAAGTCGAAGTTCATCGAGCCGGCCAGCGCGTAGGCGACCACCAGCGGCGGCGAGGCGAGGTAGTTCATCTTCACGTCGGGGCTGATGCGGCCCTCGAAGTTGCGGTTGCCCGACAGCACGGCGGTGACGGCGAGGTCGTTCTCGTTGATGGCCTCGGAGACCTCTTCGATGAGTGGGCCCGAGTTGCCGATGCAGATCGTGCAGCCGTAGCCGACCGTGAAGAAGTCGAGGCCCTCGAGCGCCTTGTCGAGGCCCGACTTCTCGTAGTAGTCGGTGACGACCTTCGAGCCCGGGCCCAGCGTCGTCTTGACCCACGGCTTGCGCTTGAGGCCCTTGTCGACCGCCTTCTTGGCGAGCAGGCCCGCGGCGATCATGACCGACGGGTTGGACGTGTTCGTGCACGACGTGATGGCGGCGAGCGTCACCGCGCCGTTGTCGAGGATGTACGCCTCGCCATCGGGCGTGGTGACCTTCACCGGCTTCGAGGCCGTCGCGGGCGCACCGCTGTTGATGTGCACCGGGCGCGTCGTGGGCGCCTCCTCGCCGGGCACGGCGCCCGGGTCGGATGCCGGGAACGAGTGCTTCGACTCGAGGTCGACGATGTCGTCGCTCGTCGAGGCCGTCGCGTAGTTCACGATGTCCTTCTCGAACTGCGACTTCGCCTCCGACAGCAGGATGCGGTCCTGCGGGCGCTTGGGTCCGGCGATCGACGGCACGACCGTGCCGAGGTCCAGCTCCATGTACTCGCTGAAGACGAGCTCGCGGGCCGGGTCGTGCCAGAGCGACTGCTCCTTCGCGTACGCCTCGACGAGCGCGACGGCGTCTTCGTCGCGGCCGGTGAGGCGCAGGTAGTCGAGGGTCACGTCGTCGATGGGGAACATCGCGGCGGTCGAGCCGAACTCGGGGCTCATGTTGCCGATGGTGGCGCGATTCGCGAGCGGCACCGAGGCGACGCCCTCGCCGTAGAACTCGACGAACTTGCCGACGACGCCGTGCTTGCGCAGCATGTCGGTGATCGTGAGCACGACGTCCGTCGCGGTGACGCCGGCCGGGATCGAGCCGGTGAGCTTGAAGCCGACGACGCGCGGGATGAGCATCGACACCGGCTGGCCGAGCATCGCGGCCTCGGCCTCGATGCCGCCGACGCCCCAGCCGAGCACGCCGAGGCCGTTGACCATCGTGGTGTGCGAGTCGGTGCCGACGCAGGTGTCGGGGTAGGCGCGGAGCACGCCGTTCACCTGACGGTCGTAGATGACCTTCGCGAGGTGCTCGATGTTCACCTGGTGCACGATGCCCGTGCCCGGCGGGACGACCTTGAAGTCGTCGAACGCCGTCTGGCCCCACCGCAGGAACTGGTACCGCTCGCCGTTGCGCTCGTACTCGATCTCGACGTTGCGCTCGAGGGCGTCCTCGCGGCCGAAGAGGTCGGCGATGACCGAGTGGTCGATGACCATCTCGGCGGGCGAGAGCGGGTTGATCCTGCTGGGGTCGCCGCCGAGCGCGGTGACGGCCTCACGCATCGTGGCGAGGTCGACGATGCACGGGACACCCGTGAAGTCCTGCATCACGACGCGTGCGGGCGTGAACTGGATCTCGGTGTCGGGCTCCGCGTCGGGGTTCCACGAGCCGAGCGCCTGGATCTGCTCCTTGGTGACGTTGGCGCCGTCCTCGGTGCGCAGCAGGTTCTCGAGCAGCACCTTGAGGCTGAACGGGAGCTTCTCGTAGCCCGCGACCGTGTCGACGCGGAAGATCTCGTAGTCGGTGCTGCCGACCGTCAGGGTGCTCTTCGCACCGAAGCTGTCAACCGTGGACACGTCTGTCTCCTTCGTCGGCGGCGGGATCGTGCCGGAGTCCGGCATCCCCATCTTCCCCCGCTCCGAAGCCCTCGGCTAGTGAGGTCGACCTAACGGTTCGGGAGAAATTTATCTTGATGTCGAGATAAATGTATCACTTCGGGGCGCGCGGGTAGAGCGCGCGCACGGCGAGCCATGTGACCGCGACCAAGGGCGCGAACAGTGGCAGGCCCATGATCAGCTTGATCGTGCCGAGCGCGGCGACGTCGCCCGCGAAGTACAGCGGGAGCTGCACGATCAGGCGGAGCGCGAAGAGGCCCGCCCACGCGATCGAGAGCCAGAAGAAGACGCGTCGCTTGCGCTTGTCGGCGCGCCAGGCGGTGCCCTCCCCCATCAGGAAGCCGACGGCCAGGCCGATGAGCGGCCACCCGATGAGAGCCGACACGAGGAAGGCGGTGCCGTACAGCGTGTTGGTGAGGAAGCCCGGGATGAAGCTGTCCTCTCCCCTGCCGGTCCACAGCGACAGGCCTGCCGCCGCGGCCGCGGCGATCAGGCCGCCGATCGCGGCGCTCGCGGACTGCCGCTGGATCAGGCGCACGATCGTGAAGACAGCGGCGAGACCGACCGACAGCGCGAGGCTGAGGGGCAGGTTCCCCGACTTCGCCTCGGCGTCGTAGGTGGCCGTCCAGGCGACGAGGAACACGACGCCCGGGAGGACGGACTCGAGGATGCCGCGCCAGCCGCCCATCGCGGCCCACACGACGTGCCCGGTGGTCTTGCCCTCGGCCGGGTCGAGGCCGGCGCGACGCGCGGCACCTCCCAGGGCGGCGCCGAGCATCTCGGACGCGGAGGGTGCGGCATCCGGTGTCCCCCCGGAGGGGCCGGCCGCACCGTTCGCGGGGGAATCCGACGCGTCGTCGGGGCGCGAGGGGTCGCTCACGCCGAGCCCGGCGTCGCCGGCATCTTCAGCGGGATGAGGTCGCGGGGCGGCATCGGCGAGCCGCCGCGGACCACGACGATCGACCGGAACAGGTCCTCGACGGCGGCCGCGGCCTCGACGTCGGCCGTCGCCGCCCCGCCGATCACGCCGCGCAGGAACCAGCGCGGCCCGTCGACGCCGACGAAGCGTGCGAGGCGCTTGCCCGCGGTGCCGTCGGGGCCCGCGATCACCGGCACCTCGGCGAGGAGCTCCGGACCCAGCGGCCCCTCGCGCTCCTCGACGCGGCCGCCCTGCTGGCGGATCTGCTGGCGGATCTGCTCGCGCGTCTCCTCCCACAGGCCCGCCGAGCGCGGTGCCGCGAACGGCTGCACCTGGAGGGTCGAGTCGGCGTAGTCGAGGCCGACCGCGACGATGCGCTTGGTCTGCTCCTCGACTTCGAGGCGCAGGTTCAGGCCCTCACGAGGGAGGATCTTGATCCCGCCGAGATCGATGTAGGGGCGGACCGGGTTGGCCTCGGACTCGTCGAACGGGCCGGTCGTGGCGCGGTCGTCGGGTGCGACCTTGCGCGGGCCGTCGACGGATGAGGGGTCGGTCATGCGAGGACTCCGTCCTTCTGGTAGCCCGTGGAGCCGAAGCCGCCCTCGCCGCGCACGCTGTCGGGCAGGGTTTCCACGGGGATGAATACGGCGCGCGGCACCGGCATCACGATGATCTGCGCGATGCGGTCGCCCACGGCGATGTCGTGTGCCTGCGCCCGATCGGTGTTCAGCAGGATCACCTTGATCTCGCCGCGGTAGCCGGCGTCGATCGTGCCGGGCGCGTTGACGACGGTGATCCCGTGCTTGGCCGCCAGGCCGCTGCGCGGGACCACGAAGGCGACATACCCCTCGGGCAGTGCGATCCGCACGCCGGTGCCGACGAGGGCACGCTCACCGGGCTCGAGGCGCACCGCCTCGGCGGCGACGAGGTCGGCTCCGGCGTCCCCAGGGTGCGCGTACACCGGGACGTCGGGGGCGATAATGGGGACGTCCACCGTTTCAGTCACCCAACGAGGGTAATGCAGAACTCAATGCCTCACGCCGGTGCCCGAACCGGCCGTGCCGACGCTTACCGCGAGCGGCTCGGCCCATCGCTGTGGATCCTGGTCGCCGCGGGAATGGCGGCGCCGATGGCGGCGCTCGTCGTCACGCCGATCGACACGACGATCGCCCTGATCGTGGGCGCCGTCGTCGGCGTTTTGCTGATCGCGCTGCTGATCCTGGCGGCACCCGTCGTGGAGGTCCGCGACGGAGAGCTGAGGGCCGGGCGTGCGCACATCGGTGTGGAGTTCCTCGGCGACGGCGAGGTGCATGTCGGGGAGGACGCGCGCCATGCGCGCGGTGCGGGTCTCGACCCGCGGTCGTGGCATCTCATCCGGGGCGGGATCGACGGGGTCGTCGTGCTCCCGGTGACGGATGCCGATGATCCGACGACCGCGTGGGTCATCTCCTCGCGGACGCCGGACCGGCTGGCCGCCGCGGTGCGGCGGGCTCAGATCACGCGGCGCACTCAGTACAGATAGGGCCGTCTGCGGTCTCGTGATCGAGCTGCGAGCGGTGCTTCACGAGGAAGCAGTTCGAACAGGTGAACTCGTCCTCCTGTGCGGGGAGAACGACGACATCGAGCTCGAGGTCCGACAGGTCGGCACCGGGCAGCTCGAAGCCCGACGGGTTGTCGGCGTCCTCCACGTCGACCGAGCCCGAGAGCTTGTCAGGAACGCGCTCCTTGAGCGCCTCGATCGACTCGCTGTCGTCCTCGGTCTTGCGGGGGGCGTCGTAATCGGTGGCCATGCGTGAAGATCTCAACTTCCGGGTATTCGCGGTTGCGCTCGCCCTTGCGGGCGGCGATAGTTTGCACGACCATTCCCCTTTTCGCAAATGCGATCCGGCGCCATCCTGACCGTGCGTTCGCGTGAAACTCGCGGCACGCGCGGGATATTCCCGGTCGTCGTGGTGCGCTGTGACACGATGGGGCGGACAGGCGGGCTCTGAAGCCGTGAGTCCGCCGGGAAAGCGCAGCCAAGAGCCGGCACGAGAAGCAGGGAGCGTCCGCATGGAACAGCTCAAAGTCATCGGAACCGAGGACGACAAGCTCATCCTGGCGACGGAGTCCGGCGAGAGATTCACGCTCGAGGTCGACGACGTCCTCCGCGGTGAGCTGCGCAAGGCGCGCCGCGAGCGCGAGTCAGACGTGCAGACGCCGCGCCCCAGTCCCCGCGAGATCCAGGCCCACATCCGGTCGGGGCTGTCCGCGCGGGAGGTCGCCGAACTCCTCGGTGCCCGCGTCGAGGACATCGTGCGCTTCGAGGGCCCCGTGCTCGCCGAGCGGGAGCACATCGTCGGTCAGGCGCTGGCGGTTCCGGTGCTGCTCGGCGGCGATTTCGAAGGTGACGGGCAGACGACGTTCGGCTCCGCGGTGCGCGCCAAGCTCGCCGAGGCCGGAGCGATCGGCGAACGGTGGACCAGCTGGAAGGAGCCGACCGGCTGGACCGTCAAGCTGGAGTTCACCTCGAACGACATCGGCCACGACGCCCGCTGGGGCTTCGATCCTCGCCGCAGCACGCTGTCGCCGCTGAACGCCGACGCCATCCAGCTGTCCCGCCAGGGGTCGCTCCCCGAGGGGCTCATCCCCCGGCTCCGCGCCCTCGACGCGGTGCCCCCGAAGGACGACTCCCGCTTCGACAGCGGAGCGTTCGGCCCGCGCCGCCTCCCCGACGCCGACATCGAGTCGCCCGATATCCCGTCCCCCGCGGCGCCGGCCGTGCAGGAGGCCGCCATCAAGCGCGCCACCGAGCCCGCCGTCGTGACCTCGGCCGAGACCGCCGACCTGCTCGAGGCGCTGCGTCGCCGCCGCGGTCAGCGCGAGCCGCTTCCGGGGGCCGAAGAGGTCGCATCGGCGCCCCGCTCGCCCGCCCCGGTCGCGCTGTTCGACGCGCTCGAGCCGGGCTACGACGAGTCGGCGTCCGAAGAGGAGCCGACGGCGTCCGAATTCCAGGCACCCACCCCGGCCGCCGTCGCCGAGGCCGGCCGCCGCAAGGGCCGCACGTCGATGCCGTCGTGGGACGAGATCGTCTTCGGCGCCCGCTCCGACGACTGACGCCGGGGCTCAGGCCGAGGCGAACGCGCCGAGCCGGATGAGCGGGACCACCCGCTCTTCGTCCGTGAGGGAGCCGTGCTGCCCGATCATCTTCTGCGGTGCCTTGTCGGCGAGGCGGTCGTCGTAGTACGCGATTCCTGCGCGCGCCGCGACGATCACGTCGCCGATGCGGGCATGCACCTCCGGGTCGATCCGGCCCACGAGACCTGACGCCTCGAGCTCGGCGCGCGAGAACACCCACGAACGGGATGCCTCGGCCTCGCGCCATCGCGCGAGCACGGCATCGGCGGCACCCGGCTCCGTGTAGAGGTGGAGCATGCGGGGCTCGCCGCCGAGGAGGCGGACGCCGTCGAGCAGGTCGTCCCCTTCTCCGAGGAGGAGATGCCGATGGCGTGGCACGTCGATCATGCCGTGGTCGGACGTCACGACCACCCCGGTGCCGCGGTCGAGGGATTTCGAGAGCGTGCGGGCCGCGGCATCCACCCGCTCCAGCACCGCGACCCATTCGTCGGACTCCCAGCCGCGCTTGTGACCGATGGCGTCGAGATCGGGGGCATAGAGATAGATGAGCGACCCCGGATGCTGCGCCGCGAGGTCCGCGGCGAGGCTCACGCGCTCATCGAGGTCGTCGGCGCCGTGGAACTCGGCATCCCCGAGCGTCGCCGCGGTGAAGCCGGTGCCGGCGTACTCGTTGCGCGAGACGGCGAAGAACGGCCGGCCGAGCGTCGCGGATAGTGGGGCGGCGCGCTGGAACTCGAGCGGGAGCCCGTCGGTGTCCCAGCCGCGGAGCAGATTCACCACGTCGTCGGTGCCGGGCACCCGCGCGCGGTACCCGACGATGCCGTGCTCCCCCGGCAGCGCCCCGGTGAGCAGACTGGTCAGCGCGGCGGCGGTGGTCGAGGGGAAGACCGAGCGCGCGACGTCCTTCTTCGCGCGAGCCTCACTGAGGAAGCGGGCGTGGCCGGCCCGGGCCGAGAGGTTGTGGGCACCGAGCCCGTCGAGCACCCACACGATCGCGCTCCGCGCCGGGGCGAACCACTCCGAGCTGCCGTCCAGCGCCGCCGACATCTCGGTCACGACACGGGTGAGGCTCCGGGCACGCGGCGGGTCCACGGGTAGGCTGAGGGTCATCGGGGCCAGTCTCGCACACGCGGCCGCGCCCCCTCGCTCTCCGCCGTCACCCGAGGCTTCTTCGACACATGCCCGCTTCCCGCACCGATTCCTCCCCCGCCGACCACGGACGCATCGAGGACGTCGACGTCTCTTCGGAGATGCAGACGTCGTTCCTCGAGTACGCGTACTCGGTCATCTATTCGCGTGCCCTGCCCGACGCGCGCGACGGGCTCAAGCCGGTGCAGCGACGCATCCTGTTCCAGATGGCCGACATGGGGCTGCGTCCCGACCGCGGCCATGTGAAGAGCGCGCGCGTCGTCGGCGAGGTGATGGGAAAGCTCCACCCGCACGGCGACGCCCCCATCTACGACGCGCTCGTCCGTCTGGCCCAGCCCTTCTCCCTGCGCGTGCCCCTCGTCGACGGGCACGGCAACTTCGGCTCGCTCGATGACGGCCCCGCCGCGCCCCGCTACACCGAGGCCCGCCTCGCCCCGCCGGCGCTCGCGCTCACCGAGAACCTCGATGAAGACGTCGTCGACTTCATCCCGAACTACGACGGCCAGTTCCAGCAGCCCGAGGTGCTGCCGGCCGCCTTCCCCAATCTGCTCGTCAACGGCACCACCGGCATCGCGGTCGGCATGGCGACCAACATGGCGCCGCACAACCTCATCGAGGTCGTGGGCGCCGCGACCCATCTGCTCGAGAACCCCGAGGCGACGGTCGAAGAGCTCATGGAGTTCGTGCCCGGCCCCGACCTCCCCGGCGGCGGCATCATCGTCGGCCTCGACGGCATCAAGGACGCCTACACGAACGGCCGCGGCAGCTTCCGCACGCGGGCGAAGGTCTCGATCGAGTCGCTCGGCCCTCGCCGCACCGGCCTCATCGTCACCGAGCTCCCCTACCTCGTCGGCCCCGAGCGCGTCATCGAGAAGATCAAGGACGCCGTCAACGCGAAGAAGCTGCAGGGCATCGCCGACGTCACCGATCTGACCGACCGCCACCACGGCCTGCGTCTGGTCATCGGCATCAAGACCGGCTTCGACCCCCAGGCGGTGCTCGACCACCTCTACCGGCTGACGCCGCTCGAGGACTCCTTCAGCATCAACAACGTCGCCCTGGTCGAGGGGCAGCCGCAGACCCTCGGTCTGCGCGAGCTCCTGCGCGTCTACCTCGATCACCGCATCAGCGTCGTCACGCGCCGGAGCCGCTACCGCCTCGAGCGGCGCAAGGAGCGCCTGCACCTGGTCGAGGGCCTCCTCATCGCGATCCTGGACATCGACGAGGTCATCCAGGTCATCCGCACGTCCGACGACAGCGAGCAGGCGCGCACGCGCCTCATGAGCGTCTTCGACCTGTCCGAGCCGCAGTCCGAGTACATCCTCGAGCTGCGACTGCGTCGCCTCACGAAGTTCTCGCGCATCGAGCTCGAGACCGAGCGCGACAACCTGAAGAAGGAGATCGCGCAGCTCGAGGAGCTGCTCGGCAGCGACGTGCTGCTGCGCGCGCAGGTGGCGCACGAATTGGATGCCGCCTCCGAGGCGTTCGGCACGCCGCGGCGCACACTTCTCCTCAACGGCGGTCCGGTGCAGCCGCGCTCGCGCGCCGCGGCGGCGGTCGCCGACCTGCAGATCGCGGACGCGCCGTGCCGCGTCTTCCTCTCCGCCACCGGCCGCATGGTGCGTGCCGAGCTCGCGGCCGACGCCCCGGGCGGCGGCATCGTCGCGCCGGCACGGCGCTCGAAGCACGACGCCATCCGGTCGTCGGTGGACACCACCACCCGCGGCGACATCGGGGCCGTGACCAACCTCGGCCGCCTGGTGCGGTTCTCCCCCGTCGACCTGCCGTCGGTGCCCGGCAACTCGGTGCAGCTCGCCGCCGGCACCCGCGGCGACCAGTACCTGGGTCTCAGCGGCGGCGAGCACATCGTCGCGCTCGTGCCGCTCGTCGAGGGCCCGCCGATCGCGATCGGCACGGCGCAGGGCATCGTGAAGCGCGTCGCCGCGAGCGAGATCGCGAACAAGCACGACATCGAGGTCATCGCCCTCAAGGACGGCGACCGCGTCATCGGCGCCGCGCCCGCGTCCGACGGTGCCGAGCTCGTGTTCGTGGCGAGCGACGCCCAGCTGCTCCGCTTCGACGCGTCCTCGGTGCGCCCGCAGGGCCGCTCGGCCGGCGGCATGGCCGGCATCCGTCTCACCGACGGCGCGCAGGTCATCTCGTTCGATGTCGTCGGGCCCTCCGAGTTCGACGCCGTCGTGGTCACGATCGCCGGCTCGACCACGGCGCTCGCGGGCACCGACGCCGGCAGCGCCAAGGTGTCGCTGTTCAGCGAGTTCCCCGCCAAGGGGCGCGCGACCGGCGGCGTGCGCGCCCAGCGCTTCCTGAAGGGCGAGGACGCGTTGACGATCGCCTGGGTCGGCACGGATCCCCGTGCCATCGGCTCGGACGGCGCGACTCGCACTCTTCCGGAGTCCGGCGCGAAGCGCGACGCATCGGGCACCGCTCTCGACGGCGTCATCGGCGCCGTCGGCACCGGCATCCGCTGAGACCCGATACACAGGAGAGGCGCACCGGCTCAGCCGGTGCGCCTCTCGCTGTTGCGGGGAACGGCGATCAGATCACGCGTCGATGCGCTCGCGCACCAGCCGGTCGCTGGAGTCGATGATGAACTCCTTGCGCGGCGCCACGTCGTTGCCCATGAGCAGTTCGAAGACGGATGCCGCAGCCTCGGCATCCTGCATCCGCACGCGTCGCAGCGTGCGGCCGTTGCGATCCATGGTCGTGGTCGCGAGCTGGTCGGCGTCCATCTCGCCGAGGCCCTTGTAGCGCTGGACGGGCTCCTGCCAGCGCTTGCCGGCCTTCGTGAGCTTCGTGAGCAGTCCGTGCAGCTCGGCCTCGGAGTACGTGTAGATCGTCTCGTTGGGCTTGGAGCCGGGGTTCATCACGACCACGCGATGCAGCGGCGGGACGGCGGCGTAGACCCGGCCCTCGTCGATGAGCGGTCGCATGTACCGGAAGAACAGGGTCAGCAGCAGCGTGCGGATGTGGGCGCCGTCGACGTCGGCGTCGCTCATCAGGATGATCTTGCCGTAGCGGGCGGTGTCGAGGTCGAACGAGCGGCCCGAGCCGGCGCCGATCACCTGGATGATCGCGGCGCACTCGGCGTTGGACAGCATGTCGCTGATCGACGCCTTCTGGACGTTGAGGATCTTGCCGCGGATCGGCAGCAGCGCCTGGAACTCGCTGTTGCGTGCGAGCTTGGCGGTGCCGAGGGCCGAGTCGCCCTCGACGATGAACAGCTCCGACTCGGCGACGTCGTTCGACCGGCAGTCCGCGAGCTTCGCCGGCAGCGACGAGGACTCGAGCGCGTTCTTGCGGCGCTGCGTCTCTTTGTGGGTGCGCGCGGAGATGCGCGCCTTCATCTCGGAGACGACCTTGTCGAGCAGGAGCGAGGTCTGCGCCTTGTCGTCGCGCTTCGGCGACGTGAAGCGCGCGGCGAGTTCGCGCGTGACGACGTTCGAGACGATCTGGCGGACCGCCGGCGTGCCGAGCACCTCCTTCGTCTGGCCCTCGAACTGCGGCTCGGCGACACGCACGGTCAGCACGGCGGTGAGCCCGGCGAGGATGTCGTCCTTCTCGAGCTTGTCGTTGCCGACCTTGAGGCGACGCGCGTTCTGTGCCACCTGATCGCGCAGCACCTTCATGAGGCCCTGCTCGAACCCCTGCTGGTGCGTGCCGCCCTTGGGCGTGGCGATGATGTTGACGAACGAGCGCGACACCGTCTCGTAGCCGGTGCCCCACCTGACGGCGATGTCGACGTGGCACTCGCGCTCGACCTCGGTCGGCACCATCGCGCCCGAGGGCTGCAGCACCGGGACGGTCTCGGTGAACCTGCCCTCACCGGTGAGTCGCCACGTGTCGGTGACGCCGGAGTCGGGCGCGAGGAAGTCGGCGAACTCGGAGATGCCGCCGTCGAACCGGTAACTCGTCTCGACGGGCTCGCCGGCCTCGGTGCCGGGTCGCTCGTCGCGGATGACGATTTCGAGGCCCGGGACCAGGAAGGCGGTCTGGCGCGCGCGCTGCTCGAGCTCCTGCAGGTTGAACGCGGCGTCCTTCGTGAAGATCTGGCGATCCGCCCAGTAGCGGATGCGCGTGCCGGTCACGCCCTTCGCGGCGCGGCCAGCGACCCGCAGCTCGCTGCGCTCCTCGAACGGGGTGAAGCCCGAATCGGGGCTGCCGTTCGAGAAGACACCGGGCTCGCCGCGGTGGAACGACATCGCCCACGTCTTGCCGCCGCGGTCGACCTCGACGTCCAGGCGCTCCGAGAGCGCGTTGACGACCGATGCCCCGACGCCGTGCAGACCGCCCGATGCGGCGTACGAGCCGCCCCCGAACTTGCCACCCGCGTGGAGCTTGGTGAAGACGACCTCGACGCCGGTCAGCCCCGTGCGCGGCTCGATGTCGACGGGGATGCCACGGGCGCGGTCGCGCACTTCGACGCTGCCGTCGGCGTGGAGCACGATGTCGATGCGCGAGCCGTGGCCGGCGAGCGCCTCGTCGACGGAGTTGTCGATGATCTCCCACAGGCAGTGCATGAGGCCGCGCGAGTCGGTCGAGCCGATGTACATGCCGGGGCGCTTGCGGACCGCTTCGAGCCCTTCGAGCACCTGGAGATGATGGGCGGAGTACTCGGCGGTCACAATCTCCCATCGTAATCGGGGCGCCCGACAGCCCCGCACAGACACGCTTCAGGGCCGGTACGCGTACGCGCTCAGCGAAATGTCATCACTTCGCGGCATTCTCGAAACGTCGGCGTGGTTGTATTTCATGACCGCTAGAGAGTTCTACAAGTACGAGGAGGCACCGAGATGAACACGCTATCGACACCGACCGAGACCGGCGCCGTCCTCGAATACCGCCTCACGGCGATGGACCGCTGCGATTCGTGTGGCGCACAGGCCTACATCGCAGCCGAGGTCAACGGCAGCGAGCTGCTCTTCTGCGCCCACCACGGCCGCAAGTACGAAGAGAAGCTCCGCGCCATCGCGACCTCGTGGCACGACGAGACCGCTCGCCTGGCCGAGTAGGCGCCCGTTCGGCAGACTCGCACCCGTCGCTTCAGCGGCGGGTGTATCTGCGTTCTACAAGGGGCGAGACGCGCAGGGCGATCTCTTCACCGATCGTGCCGATGATCTCCGCGAGATCCGTCGCCGTGCTCTCCCCGGCGACGCCCGATCCGTAGAGCGTGACGACGTCGCCGACGACCGCGTCCGGCCACGCGGCGACCAGGGACTCCGTGCCGCCGATGGCAACGAGTGCGCGCCCGCCCGCCGGTGTGCCGACGGACGCGCGCCGCTGAAGCGATGACGGGAGCCCCTCCAACGCACCGAGACCGATCCGGACGAACTCCTCGCCGACCTCGACGACGTCCGCGTCGAGCCGGCCGATCGGGCGGAGGCCCAGGTGATCGGCAGACGGTCCCCCGGCGGAGCGGATGCCGTAGCAGAACGCCCCCACGCGGACCATGTCGTAGCGGAACTCGGGCCGAGCGAAGGATGCGGCGCTGGCGGCGAGGTGGCGCATGGCCGGGCGCAGGCCCGCAGCCGTGGCCTGGTCCAGGGCCCACTCGTACACGGCTCGGGCGTCGTCGTCCTCGGAATCGGAAGCCTCGGCGATGTGGCTCCAGACACCCGCGACCTCGATCACGCCGTCCGCCTCGAGGACTGCAGCGCGCGACACGAAGGCCGGCCACTGCTCCGGCCGCACGCCGTTGCGGTGCAGTCCGGTGTCGATCTTGAGGTGCACGCGCACCGGGGCACCGGCATCGCGGGCGGCCTCTGCGAGCTCCTCCAGCAGGTCGGCGTCGCCGATGCCGAGGTCGATCCGCCGGGCGACGGCGGCCTCGAGGTCATCGCGCGAGGCGGCGATCCACGCGAAGATGCGGGCGTCGTCGCCGACGGCGTCTCGCACGGCGCACCCCGTCCGCACATCGAAGGCGCCGAACCAGCTCACGCCTGCGGCGGCCGCCGTCTGCACGACAGGCTCCAGG
Source organism: Microbacterium sp. NPDC058062 (assembly GCF_042885375.1). Taxonomy (NCBI): domain Bacteria; kingdom Bacillati; phylum Actinomycetota; class Actinomycetes; order Micrococcales; family Microbacteriaceae; genus Microbacterium; species Microbacterium sp. NPDC058062. The sequence continues at coordinate 575,991 of NZ_JBHVSC010000001.1, read as the reverse complement.
CCGTGGCCGTAGGCGTCGTCCTTGACCACGAGCATCAGCTCCGCGGGAGACACCGTCGCGCGCACCTGCGCGATGTTCGCGACCAGGGCGTCGAGGTCGACATGGAGGCGGGCGGTCATGGGGTCTCCTCACGACCGGCACGCAGCCCGACCATGGTGACGAGCTCACCGGCGGTGAGTCCCGTTTCACGGACCCAGTCGGCGAGCGAGGGCTCGCCTTCCGCCGGGTCGCCGAGGAACAGGACCTCGTCGCCGCGGCGGACCGCGGCATCCGCGATGTCCACCACGCACACGTCCATGGCGACGCGTCCGACGACGGGATGCCTCTCCCCCGCGATCGCGACGTCCACCGCTCCGCCGAGGGCGCGCACGATGCCCTGCGCGTAGCCGCCCGTGATGAGCGCGACGCGCGTGTCCGCGGGCGCGCGGTACGCGTAGCCGTACGACACGCCTTCGCCCTCGCGGAGATCCTTCACGGAGAGCACGGTCCCCGTGAGTCGCAGCGCGGGCACGGCGGGGCGTTCGGTGCCGGGGAGCCCGAGGAGTGCCGCCGCCGAGAGCGAGTCGCTCCGCGCCGCGATCGGCGCCGAGTCGGCTGCGGTGGGCCCGCCGTGGGGCGTGCGGGCCTCGAGGCCCACGGTCGCCAGCACGTCGCGCACGAGCTCCACGCCGTGGCCCCAGGCATCCGCTTCGAGGATCGACGCGTCGTAGGAACGGATGCCGCGATCCCACGCGGTGCGCGCGTTCGCGGTCAGCACGGCCCGCGAGATCCGCGCGACGGGGGCGCTGCGGGGACCTGATCCCGGCACGGCATGGTCGTGCCCAGGGATCGCGGAACTCACGCCTCTAGACTATCGGGGTCCCCGAACCGAACCCGGAGCACGCATGTCTTCTCAGGGCCTCGCCCTCTCGAACCGTCTTCGCTACCTCGCCTGGCGTGTCCGTCGCATAGACGTCGGATCCGTGCTGGAGCGCGCGAAGGAGACCGCCCACGAGCACGGCAAGTGGACCCCCGCGGTCCTCGTCGACATGCTGTGGTCGGCCGGGTTCCAGCAGGTCGGCTTCCAGGACTACGTCGACTACGACTTCGCGATCCTGAACCGCGCCGAGCGGGCGACCTATATGACGCACCCGGTGTCGAACGAGATCTCGCAGAAGTACGACCACCCCGACTACCGCGGCCAGTTCCAGGACAAGGTCGAGTTCGACCGCGTCTTCAGCGACTTCCTCCGCCGCGACTGGATGGTGGTCGAGGAGGGCAACACCGACGCGGTGCGCGCCTTCGCCGAGAAGCACGGCACGATCGTCACGAAGGAGCCGGTGGGCCAGGCGGGCACGGGCGTGCACCGCTACCACGCGGCCGACGTCTCGGACTGGGACGAGTTCCACCGCGGTCTGCTCTCCCGCGGCGAGCTGCTCATCGAGGAGGTCATCCGCCAGCACGCCGACCTCGCGGCGGTGTGCCCCGGAACCGTGAACACGACCCGTGTCACGGCATTCTTCGACGGGGAGAAGACCCACATCCTGGCGATGGCGCAGAAGTTCGGACGCGGCGCCGTGAGCGACCAGATGACGTTCGGCGGCTTCTACACGATGCTCGACGAGAACGGTCATGCGGTCGGACCGGGCTACGACTCGCACAGCCATGTGCACGAGAAGCACCCCGACAGCGGCTTCGTCATCGCCGACTTCCAGCTGCCGATGATCGATCAGGTCAAAGAGTTCGTCGACCAGGTCGCCCGGGTCGTGCCCCAGATCCAGTACGTCGGCTGGGACATCGTCGTCACGCCCGACGGTCCGGTGCTCGTCGAGGGCAACTGGGGCGCCGGGGTGTACGAGAACAAGCCGAGCGTCACCGGCATCCGCACCGGTCACAAGCCGCGGTATCGCGCGGCGATCGGGTTCTGAGCCGGCTTCACCGCGCACGCGGAAGGCGCGGCATCCGCAAGGATGCCGCGCCTTCGTGCTGAAACCGTCAGATCGTCCGGACGATGCCGAGCGGGGTCGACTGGTGGCCCTGACCCAGCGGGTTGTCCTTGAGGATCGCGACGAGCCGCTTCTCCTCGCCCTTGTCGAGCGTGGAGCCGAGGATGTTGCCGCCGAGGTCGTTGATGTCCACCACTGCCACCTCGGGCACGCCGCCCAGCAGCGCCTTGAGGTGCGTCGCGACCTCACGCGGGCGCTCGGGTCCGAGCACGACCGCCTTGTTGTACGGCGGGATCGTGCCCGACGTCGGTCCGTCGATCGCCCGGGCCTTGTCGCCCGCGATGCGGTAGAAGTCGCCCTTGCGCCCGAACAGCTTGGTGACGGCGGAGACGGCGGCCGCGAACAGGATGCGGATCGTGCCGCACTCGCGGAGGGCCATCTCCATCGTCTCGGGCATTCCCAGGCCGATGCCGTAGGGCGTGCGCGTGACGTACTTCGAGAGGAAGAGCGCCAGCTTGCGCGGCTTGATGTCCTCCACGAGGTACGAGCGGCCCTGCGTGATCGCGACGATCTTCTCGGTCACGAACAGCAGGTCGCCCTCGCGCACGACATCGGCCGCGTACTCGCGGACGAACTCGTCGAGGTCGTCGCCCGGCATCACGACCCGCGTGCGGATCGGGATGCGGGCGAACGACGAGCCCTCGACCTGGACGGTGAGCGCCTTGCCGGCGTTCGCCTCACTCACTCGAGATAGTCCCGCAGCGACTGCGAACGCGACGGGTGCCGCAGCTTCGCCATCGTCTTCGACTCGATCTGGCGGATGCGCTCGCGGGTGACCCCGAACGTGTCGCCGATCTGGTCGAGCGTCTTCGGCTGGCCGTCGCCGAGGCCGAAGCGCATGCGGATCACGCCGGCCTCGCGCTCCGAGAGCGAGTCGAGGAGCGACTCGAGCTGACGCTGCAGCATCGTGAAGCCCACCGCGTCGGCGGGGACCACGGCCTCGGTGTCCTCGATGAGGTCACCGAACTCGCTGTCGCCGTCCTCGCCGAGGGGCGTGTGCAGCGAGATCGGCTCACGGCCGTACTTCTGCACCTCGATGACCTTCTCGGGGGTCATGTCGAGCTCGCGGCTGAGCTCCTCGGGCGTGGGTTCGCGACCGAGGTCCTGCAGCATCTGACGCTGGACGCGCGCGAGCTTGTTGATGACCTCGACCATGTGCACCGGGATGCGGATGGTGCGGGCCTGGTCGGCCATGGCGCGGGTGATGGCCTGGCGGATCCACCACGTCGCGTACGTCGAGAACTTGAAGCCCTTGGTGTAGTCGAACTTCTCGACCGCGCGGATGAGGCCGAGGTTGCCCTCCTGGATCAGATCCAGGAACTGCATGCCGCGGCCGGTGTAGCGCTTGGCGAGCGACACCACGAGGCGCAGGTTCGCGCCAAGCAGGTGGCTCTTCGCGCGCTGACCGTCGCGGGCGACCCACTGCAGGTCGAGTCCGAGCTGCGAGGTCTTCTCGGCCGCCGACATGTGCGACAGCTTCTCTTCGGCGAACAGACCCGCCTCGATCCGCATCGCGAGCTCGACTTCTTCGGCCGCGTTCAGGAGCGGCACCTTGCCGATCTGCTTGAGGTAGTCCTTGACCGGGTCGGCCGTCGCGCCCGTGATCTGGGTCGAGTAGACGGGGACGTCGTCTTCGTCGCTCGACGAGATGACGATTGCGCCGGTCGGGAGAGGCTCGGTGAACGCCGGCTTGGTGCTCTCCTCCTCTTCCTCCTCGTCGTCGGTCGCGTTGGCGTCGTCGCCGGACGCCTTCGCGCCCTTCGCCGACTCGCCGGCCTCGGCCGTGTCGCCCTCGGTGTCGTCGCCGTCCTCCTCGAGTTCGACGTCGTCGTCGAGCTCCTCGACGTCGTCCTCGAACTCGTCATCCGACTTCTTCGCGCGCTTGGACGCGGTCTTCGGAGCGGCCTTGGTCTTCGCGGCGCCCTTGGCTGCCGGAGCCTTCTTGGCGGCCGCCGTCTTCGTCTCGTCCGTCTCGGTGTCCTTCGCGGCCGAGCGAGCCTTGGTGTTCGTGCCTGGAGTCACGTTTCGCCTTTCACCGGTCGAGGCGCCCTGCGCCTCTCCGGTCGGTTTCGGACACTAGTAAGACCCTTGTCAAGTCCACATCTTCGAAGGGATACCCCACGAAGACGGTTGACAACGGGTCAGAGCGTCTAGTATCTCATACTTGCCGTGCGCCGCCAGCATCGCCCTGCCGAGACCGGCGCACCTCCATCCCTGGTGTCAACGCACCGGTCCGGCGTCGAATTCCGCCGACGCGCGGCGAGAGCGCGATCACGAGCCGCGCTTGTCGTCCTCTCCGGGGCGGGTCGCCAGGAACCGCTCGAGTTCTGCCGCCAGCTCATCGGCGCTGGGCAGATCGCCCGTGTGGATCATCGGAGTCGCCAGCGTGGATCCCGCCATGTAGGCGTCGTAGCGCTCTTCCAGGCCCTGCACCATGCGCGCGAGCTCGTCGCTGCCCTGGATCTGCTCGGTGACCTTCTCGAGGTACTCGCGGTTCTCCTCGCGCAGCTCGTCGCCCGCGAACACGAGTCCCGTCGCGACGGTGAGGCTGTCGAGGGCGGCCAGAGCCGCTGCCGGGTACTCGGTGTCGCCGAGATAGTGCGGGATCAGCAGCACGAAGCCTGCGACGCGCACGCCCGCGGCGGCGAGGCGGTACTCCAGCAGGTGGCCCGCCGTCGCCGGCACCTGGGTGTGGGGCTGCCACACCGAGTGCGCTTCGGTGAGCTCCGACCGCGTTCCGCTCACCGTCGTGCCGATCGGCCGCGTGTGCGGCACGGGCATCGGGATCGCGTGCACCCACGTCACCGTGGAGACGCCGTACACCTCGGTGAACTCGAGCACCGCCTCGGTGAAGGCATCCCACGCGAAATCGGGCTCGTAGCCGGCGAGCAGCAGGAACGGCTGCCCGAGGGCGTCGTGGGCGAACGACAGCTCCAGGCGCGACGGGCGGTAGTCGGTGAGGTGGTCCTTCTCGAACGACACGATCGGGCGGCGCGCGCGGTAGTCCAGCAGCGTGTCGTTGGAGAACACGGCGAGGGGCGACGGCGAGAGCTCGTCGCGGAAGTAGTCGATCAGGCGGCTCACGGCGCTGCCGGCATCGGTGAACCCGGTCAGGGCGATCACGAGCGGCAACCCGCGCGGGACGGGCGGCGCTGAAGCCGCACGCTCGAACAGCGGGCCGGGAAAAGGCATGCACCCATGCTACGAGCCGTCCGCCGAGGTCGGGTCGCGATGGTCGCGCTCAGAGCGAACAGTCGTCGTCCCTAGGATGGAGACCATGTCGTTCCCCGACCTCGAGTACCGCACTGCACCTGTCCGAGAGTCCGACGCCGACCTTCTTCTCCTCGCGCTCCCCCCGCTCGACGCCGAGGGGTCCCCGGATCTCTCGGACTGGCCGGGCCTGCGCGAGGCGCTGTCGGGGGTGGGCTTCACCGGCGCCGCGGGCGCCTGGGTGCGCGCGTATGCGCCGGACGCGACGACGCTGCCGCTGGCCGTCGTCGGGACCGGTTCGGCTCCGGATGCCGCGGCCCTGCGCGATGCGGTGGGCGCGGCGATCCGCGCCATCACCGGCTTCGCGACCGTCGCCGTGGCCGCTCCGTACGCCGATCCTTCGCTGTGGACCGCCGCCGCGGAGGGCGCCGCCCTCGGCGGATACCGCTTCGAGGGCTACAAGACCGAGGCGCCGAAGCCGCGCGCGCAGCGCGTGGTCGTCCACGGCAGCGCCGAGCCGGACGACGCGGCGCTGAAGCTGATCGTCGAGACCGCGGCATCCATCGCCCTCGTCAAGGACCTCGTCAACACCCCGGCCGAATGGCTCGGACCCGCCGATGTCGCGCAGCGCGCCACCGAGTCCGTCGCCGAGCTGCCGGTCACCGTCGAGGTGCTCGACGAAGAGGCGCTGCGCGAGCAGGGCTTCGGCGGCATCCTGGGCGTGGGGCAGGGATCCGACCGTCCGCCGCGTCTCGTCCGCCTCGAGTACGCGCCGGAGGGCGCGGGCAGGCACGTCGCGCTGGTGGGCAAGGGCATCACCTTCGACACCGGAGGCCTGTCGCTCAAGCCCGCCGCCTCGATGGTCGGCATGAAGTACGACATGGCGGGCGCCGCAACCGTTCTGGGTGTGCTGCGGGCCGTGGCGTCCGTCGGCGCTCCCGTCAAGGTGACGGCGTGGCTGTGCGTGGCGGACAACATGCCGTCCGGCCGCGCCACGCGCCCCGGCGACGTGCTGCGCCTCCTCGACGGCACGACCGTGGAGGTGCTCAACACGGATGCCGAGGGCCGTCTCGTGCTCGCCGACGGACTCGTCGCCGCCAGCCGCGAGAACCCCGACGTGATCGTCGACGTCGCCACGCTCACCGGGGCGATCCTCATCGCCCTCGGCACGCGCCACACGGGTGTGATGGGCGACGACGACGCCGTGGCCGCCTACCTCGCGGCAGCCGCCGAGACCGGCGAGCCCGCGTGGCAGCTGCCCCTTCCCGCTCACATGGTGGAGGAGCTCGACTCCCCCATCGCCGACCTGCAGAACGCCAAGATCGGCGACCCTGCGGGCGGCTCGCTCTTCGCAGGACTGTTCCTGCGTCACTTCGTCGGCCGCACCGCCGACGAGACGGATGCGCCCCGAATCCCCTGGGTGCATCTCGACATCGCCGGCAGCGGGACCCACAAGGGCGCGCCGTACGGCTTCACCGACAAGGGACCGACTGCCGCCACCGTGCGCAGCCTGATCCGCTTCGTCCTGGCAGACCTCGATGAGGAGGCACGATGACCGACCACTCCTTCGATCTCGTCATTCTCGGCGGTGGAAGCGGCGGCTATGCAGCCGCGCTCCGCGCCGCGGAACTCGGCAAGACCGTAGCCCTCGTGGAGAAGGACAAGGTGGGCGGGACGTGCCTGCACCGCGGCTGCATCCCGACGAAGGCCCTGCTGCACGCGGCCGAGGTGGCCGAGTCGGCACGGGATGCCTCGGCCATCGGCATCCGCGCGACCTTCGAGGGCGTCGACCCTGCGGGTGTGCGCGCCTACCGTGAGGGCATCGTCGCGAAGAAGTACAAGGGGCTCGAGGGCCTGGTCAAGGCGCGCGGCATCACCGTGGTGAACGGCGAGGGACGCCTCGAGGCAGGCCCGGCCGTCCGTGTCGGCGACGACCTCTATCGCGGCACCGACGTCGTGCTGGCCACCGGCTCGTACAGCAGGACCCTTCCCGGCCTCGAGATCGGCGGCCGCATCCTCACCAGCGAGCACGCGCTCGAGCTGGATGAGATCCCGGGCAGCGTAATGATCCTCGGCGGCGGCGTCATCGGCGTCGAGTTCGCGAGCGTCTGGCGCTCGTTCGGCGCCGACGTCACGATCGTCGAGGCGCTCGATCACCTCGCGCCCAACGAGGATCTGTCGCTCAGCAAGGGCCTCGAGCGCGCGTTCCGGCGCCGCGGCATCCAGTACTCGCTCGGCGTGCGTTTCCAGACCGCGACGCAGACCGCCGACGCCGTGACCGTCACGCTCGAGGACGGCAAGACCTTCACCGCCGACTACCTGCTCGTCGCCGTCGGGCGCGGACCCGCGACCGCGGGCCTCGGCTACGAGGAGGCGGGTGTGACGATCGACCGCGGCTTCGTCATCGCCGACGAGCGGCTGCGCACCGGCGTCGACCACGTCTGGGCCGTCGGCGACATCGTCCCGGGCCCGCAGCTCGCGCACCGCGGCTTCCAGCAGGGCATCTTCGTCGCCGAGGAGATCGCCGGGCTCTCCCCCGTCCTCATTCCCGACGCCCACATCCCGAAGGTCACGTACAGCCACCCCGAAGTGGCGTCCGTCGGCCTCACGGAGGCGCAGGCGGCCGACGCGCACGGCGCGGACGGCATCGTCGCCTACGAGTACAACCTCGCGGGCAACGGCAAGAGCGAGATCCTCGGCACGAGCGGCATCGTCAAGGTCGTCCGCGTGAAGGAAGGGCCGGTCCTCGGCGTCCACCTGATCGGCGACCGCGTCGGCGAACTCATCACCGAGGGTCAGCTCGTCGTGGGCTGGGAGGCCCACCCCGAAGACATCGCACCGTTCATCCACGCGCACCCGACCCAGTCCGAAGCGCTCGGCGAGGCGTTCCTCGCTCTCGCAGGCAAGCCCCTGCACGCGCTGTGACCCGTCGGGCCGCGCCCCATCACTAAGCTAGATCCGATATTTCTTCAGAAGGAGACATCCTCATGAGCACATCCGTGGTCCTCCCCGCTCTCGGCGAGAGCGTGACCGAGGGAACGGTCACCCGCTGGCTCAAGAACGTCGGCGACACGGTCCAGGCGGACGAGGGCCTGCTCGAGATCTCCACGGACAAGGTGGACACCGAGATCCCCTCGCCGGTCAGCGGCGTGATCGAGGAGATCCTCGTGCAGGAGGACGAGACCGTCGAGGTCGGCGCCGTGCTGGCGAAGATCGGCGACGGCTCCGGGTCCTCCGAGGCCGCCCCGGCGCCCGAGGCCGCTGCCGCAGAGCCCGCTCCCGCGGTCCCCGCCGAGGCTCCGGCCGCCGAAGCTGCCGCCGCGCCCGCTGAGGCCGCGCCGGCAGCCGAGCAGCCCGCCGCCCCCGCCGCGCCCGCAGGCGGCGGCAAGGACGTCGTCCTCCCCGAGCTCGGGGAGAGCGTGACCGAGGGCACCGTGACCCGCTGGCTCAAGCAGATCGGCGACGAGGTCGCCGTGGACGAGCCGCTCCTCGAGATCTCGACCGACAAGGTCGACACCGAGATCCCGTCGCCGTTCGCCGGCGTGCTCACCGAGATCCTGGTCCCCGAGGACGAGACGGTGGCCGTCGGCTCCCCGCTCGCCCGCATCGGCGAGGCCGGTGCGGCGCCCACCGCGGCCGCGCCCGCTGAGGCGCCGGCGGCTGCGCCGGCTCCCGCCGCCGAGGCACCCGCTCCCGCGGCTCCCGCCGCCGCGCCCGCTCCCGCCGAGGCTCCGGCCCCGGCTGCCGCGCCTGCCCCCGCTGCCGCGCCGGTCCCGGCCGCCGCACCGGCGCCCGCTGCGCCGGCGGTGGTCGCCGAGGAGGACGGGATCACGTACGTCACCCCGCTCGTGCGCCGCCTGGCTCAGCAGCAGGGTGTCGACCTCGGCTCGGTGAAGGGCACCGGAGTCGGTGGCCGCATCCGCAAGGAGGACGTGCTCAAGGCCGCCGAGGCCGCAGCCGCTCCCGCCGCTCCTGCTACCGCAGCGGCGGCCGCACCCGCGCCGCTCGAGGTCTCGCCGCTGCGCGGCACGACGCAGCCGATGTCGCGCCTGCGCAAGGTGCTGGCCTCGCGTGCGGTGGAGTCGATGCAGTCGACGGCGCAGCTCACGACGGTGGTCGAGGTCGACGTCACGAAGCTCGCGACGTTCCGCGACAAGGTGAAGAACGACTTCCTGGCCAAGACGGGCGACAAGCTGTCGTTCCTGCCGTTCTTCGCGCTGGCCGCCGCCGAGGCGCTCCAGGCGTACCCCGTCGTCAACTCGACGGTGGACGGCGACCAGATCGTCTACCCGGCGACCGAGAACCTGTCGATCGCCGTCGACACCGAGCGCGGCCTGCTCACCCCTGTGCTGCGTGACGCGGCGAGCAAGAACCTCGCTCAGATCGCGCACGAGATCGCCGACCTCGCCGCGCGCACCCGCGACAACAAGCTGAAGCCCGACGAGCTCGCGGGCGGCACGTTCACGCTGACCAACACCGGTTCGCGCGGCGCGCTGTTCGACACCCCCGTCGTGTTCCTGCCCCAGACCGCGATCCTCGGCACCGGCGTGGTCGTCAAGCGCCCCGGCGTCGTGACGGTCGACGGCAAGGACGCGATCTCGGTGCGCTCGTACGTCTACCTGGCGCTGTCGTACGACCACCGCGTGGTCGACGGTGCGGACGCCGCTCGCTTCCTCGGCGCCGTGAAGACGCGCCTGGAGGCCGCCGCGTTCGAGGGCCAGCTCGGCATCTGATCCGGAGCGGTCCCCGCTTCTAGGGCTGCTGCGCGACGTCGGAGACGTCGCGCAGCAGCCATTTCTCGTCTCTGCGCAGGATCACGACCATCTGCGAAGGGGTGGACCCGTCGTTCGCGTCGACCCGCAGGACCGCGATGTCGCCGAAGTCGTCGAGGAGCGTGACCGTCCGCTCTGCCGCGGGGCGATCGACGGCACCGCCGGATAGGGGCGCCCCGTCGACCGTCACCGTCGTGAGGCAGGAGGCGTCGCCGGTGCACGCGATCCGTGCGTCGAGCAGTTCGGCCGTGAAAAGGGCGAGGTCGGCCGGCTCACCGGGTGGAGAGTCGCTGCGGGGTGTCGCGGAGGGGTCGGCATCGGCCGGGACGGATGCCGCGGACCCAGGCGTCGCCGCGGGCGAATCGCTCGGTCGCGCATCGGTCGCGACGCCGCTCGCGGTCGGCCACAGCGCACCGCCGGCCAGCACGGCGACCGCGACGGCCCCTCCGACCAGCCACGGCGCGCGTCTCGCGCCGGTTCTCGGCGCCTCGCCGGAGCGCGGCCGCAACCGCCGCCACACCGCGGTCGTCGCCCGCGACACGGTGTCGGAGAGCTCGTCGTCCACGCCGGCGACGAGCGTCTGCCACATCGACCGCGGCGCGGATTCGTGCGGCCCGTCCGCCGCGCGGTGCGTGCCCTCGTGCGCACGGGCGACGCCATCGCTCGCACTGCGAGGACTGAGGCTGACGATGCTGAGGGGCTCCGCCTCGGCCAGGGCGAACAGCGCCTCCTCGGCGGCCTCCAGTTCATGGATCGAGATGCGCTCCGCGGTGACGGCTCGCAGCGCCGTCTGCCACGTGCGCTGCGCGGGCGGGTCGACGCCCACCCCCTCGAGGACGGCGGCGGATGCCTCGAACACGCGCCGGGCCGAGGCATCCGTCGCCATCACCGGCCTGCCGGCATCGTCGAGCCACCAGTCGCCCTCGATATCGGGTGTGCCGGCGACCTCGGTGCAGCCGCGCAGCACGCTGACGCCGAGCGTGACGGCCTCGCCCAGGCTGAGGGGCATGCGTGCGGCTCTCCGCCGGACGAAGTCCTCGAGGCGTTCGGAGCAGACCGGCAGGACCGCGTCGTGGCCGTCGACGCGTCGGACGATGTCGGCCGGGGCCAGCACGTGACCATCGGGGTCGGCATCCCATCCCCGCCAGTGCGGGCCGAGGACGTCGGCGTCGACCAGCACGCAGGCGTCGCCGCCGGCGGTGCGGACGAGGGTTCCGGGCCACGGGCCGTCCTCCCGCGCCCGCACCGCCCGGATGGCGCGGTAGGTGCTCCCGAACGAGCCGTCGACGGTCGTCATGACGCCAGTGTGCGGCGGTGCGTGACGCGACAGCCTCGGTCGGCGGTCGTCTGTGGAAGAACGGCGCCCATGCCCGACTGTGGAGGAGCCGAGCACGAGCCCGCGAAAAGGTAGGCTGGAAGTTATGGCCGCGCGCAGTTCCGCCCCCGAGAAGGGCCCGGGATTCTTCTCCCAGATCCGCACCCTCTACACCTTCACCCAGAAGGAGTTCCGCTGGCTGCCGTTCCTCCTGGTCGGCATCCTCCTCCTCGGCATCGCCGTGGGTGTGGGCATCGGGTTCCTCATCCCGCCGGTCGCCGTCTGGAGCGTCATCCTGTGGGGCGTCACCGGCCTCATGCTCGGCGTCCTCGCGTCGATGATGACGATGACCCGGCTGTCGACCCAGGCGATGTACAAGAAGATCGATGGGATGCCGGGAGCCACCGGCCACGTCATGTCGACGTCGCTCGGCCGCAAGTGGCAGGCCAGCGAGATGCCGGTCGGCATCAACCCCAAGACGCAGGAAGCCGTCTACCGCGCCGTCGGGCGCGGCGGCGTCGTGATCGTGGGCGAAGGCGCCCGCGGCCGGCTCACGCGCCTCGTGAACGACGAGCGGTCGAAGGTCCAGCGCGTCGCGTCGGGCGTTCCCGTGACGGTGCTCTACGTCGGTCACGGCGAGGGAGAGACCCCGATCTCGAAACTCGCGCCCACCATCAAGTCGCTGCCCACCAAGATCGACCGGGCCACGATGGCCGCGGTCATCAAGCGCATCGAATCGGTCTCGCAGTCGCTGACGTCGCTGCCGATCCCGAAGGGCATCGACCCCACGAAGGTGCGGGCGCCGCGTCCGCGCTGAGCCGCTCGCGCGTGAACCCGGTCCGGCGGATACGCCGGGCCGGGTTCTTCCGTCTCACGAGCGGATGAGCACCGTGCCCGCGGCCTTGTCGTGGAGACCCCGCTGGTCGGCGTCCCAGATGACCGCCGGGATCGCGAGGATCAGGAGCGCCGTGCGGATGACGGGACGCCACAGGCCCACCCATGCGCCGTCGAGGCGCACCAGGCGCAGGCCGAAGATGCGGTGGCCGGGGCTCCCCTGGAGCGTCGGCAGGAACACGATCTGGATGGCGGCGAAGATCGCGAGGATCGCGAGCGGGTCCCATCCGAAGAAGCCCGAGATGAGGTACGCGGCGCCGTAATCGAGGCAGAGAGCGCCGACGCGGCGACCCAGACGGCCGATGGATCCGGTGCCCTCGCGGGGCAGCCCGAGGCGTTCGCCGGGATAGTCCTGGATGCTCTGCGTCACTTCCCCAGCGTACCCAGGTCGTCGTAACATCCCTGAAACACAAGTGATACTGGAGGGCAATGCCCTGCGGGTACCTTGCCAGAGTGCCCGGCCCGTACGGGCGGATCCGAATGCCCTACCTCTGGAGTCTTCATGTTCAAAGATTCATCCGAGGTGCTGAAGTTCATCAAGGACGAGGACGTCAAGTTCCTCGACATCCGTTTCACGGATCTTCCTGGCGTGCAGCAGCACTTCAACATCCCGGCCTCCACCGTCGACGAAGAGTTCTTCACGGTCGGCCAGCTGTTCGACGGCTCCTCCATCCGAGGCTTCGCGAACATCCACGAATCGGACATGCAGCTGATCCCGGACGTGTCGACGGCGTACCTCGACCCGTTCCGCGAGGCGAAGACCCTCATCATGGTCTTCGACATCTACAACCCGCGCAACGGCGAGATCTACTCGAAGGACCCGCGCCAGGTCGCCAAGAAGGCTGAGAAGTACCTCGCCTCGACCGGCATCGCCGACACCGCGTTCTTCGCGCCCGAGGCGGAGTTCTACATCTTCGACGACGTCCGCTACGAGGTGAAGCAGAACTCGAGCTTCTACTCGGTGGACTCCGAAGAGGGCGCCTGGAACACCGGCCGTGCCGAAGAGGGCGGCAACCTCGCGAACAAGACCCCCTTCAAGGGCGGCTACTTCCCGGTCTCCCCCGTCGACAAGACGGCCGACCTCCGCGACGACATCAGCCTCCGCCTCATCGAGTCGGGCCTGCTCCTGGAGCGCTCGCACCACGAGGTCGGCACCGGCGGCCAGCAGGAGATCAACTACCGCTTCGACACCATGGTGCACGCGGCCGACGACATCCTGAAGTTCAAGTACATCGTCAAGAACGTGGCGAACGAGTGGGGCAAGGTCGCGACCTTCATGCCCAAGCCGCTCTTCGGCGACAACGGCTCGGGCATGCACACGCACCAGTCGCTGTGGCTCGAGGGCAAGCCCCTCTTCTACGACGAGAAGGGCTACGCGCAGCTCTCCGACCTCGCGCGCTGGTACATCGGCGGCATCCTGGCGCACGCGCCGGCGCTGCTCGCGTTCACCAACCCGACGCTCAACTCGTACAAGCGCCTCGTCAAGGGCTACGAGGCTCCGGTCAACCTGGTGTACTCGGCCGGCAACCGCTCGGCGGCCATCCGCATCCCGATCACGGGCTCCAACCCCAAGGCCAAGCGCATCGAGTTCCGCGCACCGGACGCCTCGGGCAACCCGTACCTCGCGTTCGCCGCGCAGCTCATGGCCGGCCTCGACGGCATCCAGAACCGCATCGAGCCGCACGAGCCCGTCGACAAGGACCTGTACGAGCTTCCCCCCGAGGAGGCGAAGAACATCCCGCAGGTGCCGAACTCGCTGCTCGACTCGCTCGACGCGCTCCGCGCCGACCACGAGTTCCTGCTCAAGGGCGGCGTCTTCACGCCCGAGCTGATCGAGACGTGGATCGAGTACAAGATCGAGAACGAGATCCAGCCGCTCAACGCGCGTCCGCACCCGTTCGAGTACGAGCTGTACTTCGGCGTCTGACGTTCCAGCACCGCAGGCGGGCCCCGGGAGACCGGGGCCCGCTTCTGTGTTCGCTGGGAGATGGATGCCGCGGCCCGGCGTGCGGCCTAGGCTGAACGAGCGCTCCGCACCCGGACCGACAGCTCGCACCGACAGAAGGCGAAGACGATGCCCAGCCGCACCACCGCGACGACACGACGGCGCAGTGCGCGTCGCTCGCCGGCGGCGCGCAGGCGCAGGCCGCAGCGACACGCCCGTCGGCGCGGTCGGCGCACCGGCGTCGCGCTGGCGATCGCCGTGCCGGTGATCCTGTTCGCCGCGTTCCTGGGCGGAGCGGCGTTCCTCGCCGGGAGCTTCCGGATGTCATGGGCGGACGAGATCGCACTCGCCCCCGACGACCGTGCGCCCGCGCCGCCGCCGATGATCGAGCCCGCGGTCGCCGGGTACCGGTTCGAGCAGCTCACGAACGCCTGCACGATCCTGGCGGCCGGCAGGGACCTCGGATTCGACGCGCGGGACCAGACCATCGCCGTCATGACCGCGATGGGTGAGTCGTCGCTGCGCAACATCGACTACGGCGACTGGGAGACGAGCGGTGTGACCAACCCCGACGGCTCCCGCACCACGTCGATCGGCCTCTTCCAGCAGCAGGACTCCTGGGGCACGCGCGAAGCGCGCCTGGATCCCTACACGGCCGCGACCGTGTTCTACCGGGCCATGGCCGAGCGCGTGCCCGACCGTGCGGTGGTGGAGCCGACCCTCGTCGCGCACCGCACCCAGATCAACGCCGACCCGAATCACTACGCCCGCTACTGGGATCGCGCGGTCCGCGTGGTGGGCGCCGTCACCGGGAACCCGCTGGAGGGCGACCGCATCGACGGCATCCCGCACTGCCCGGGCGCGTGATCGGCCGCGGGCCGCAGCATCCGGATCAGCCGTAGAAGAGCTTCTCGAAGACGCGACGTGCCCGGCGGGTGGTCCCCAGGTAGTCCTCCTCGACCTGCGTGGCGGACCGGGGCGGGTACTCCAGCAGTCGCCCGATCCCGTCGAGCTTCTTGCGGTCGACGGGGAGCACGTCGCTCGTCTGACCCGACAGGAGCGTGTTCGCCGAGCGGAGGCGGCTTGCGAGACGCCAGGCCTCCGCCAGGCGGTCCGCAGCGCTGGCGGGGATGAGCCCCGCGCCCTCGGCGGCGCGGAGCGCACCGAGGGTCGACGTCGTGCGCATCTCGGGCACGGCGTGGGCGTGCTGCAGCTGCAGGAGCTGTACGAGCCACTCGACGTCGCTGAGCGAGCCCGGGCCGAGCTTGAGATGACGTGAGGGGTCGACGCCCTGCGGCAGGCGTTCGCTCTCGACGCGCGCCTTGATGCGCTTGATCTCGCGGGTGGCGGCGAGGTCGACGCGCTCGGGATAGCGCACGCGGTCGGCGAGCTTCATGAAGTCGCCGATGAGCTTGACGCTGCCGGCCACGCCGCGTGCCCGCAGCAGCGCCTGCGCCTCCCACGAGAGCGCCCATCGCCGGTAGTACTCCTCGTACGCCTCGAGGGAGCGCGCGAGCGGGCCGTTGCGGCCCTCCGGGCGCAGATCGGCGTCGAGATCGAGCGGGACGCGGTGGTCCTCGGAATGCGTGCGCAAGGCGGCGACGAGCTTGAGGGCGAGCTCGTGTGCCCGCTGCGGATCGACGCCGTTCGGGCGGTAGACGTACATCACGTCGGCGTCCGAGCCGAAGCCGAGCTCCGCTCCGCCGAATCGCCCCATCGCGATGACGGAGAAATCGAGCGCCTGGTCCTCCGGAGGCACGACCTCGCGGCGCACCGCCCGCAGCGTCGCCTGGATCGTGACTTCGGTGATCGTCGTGAGCGCGTCCGCGACCTCTTCGATCGTGACGCTGCCGAGGATCGCGCCCATCGCAATGCGCAGCTGCTCGCGCCGCCGTAGCGCCCGCACCGCGCGCATCGCCTCGATGACCGTCTTGTGGCGAGTCTGGATGGCCCGCGCCTCCTGCTGCAGCGCCGTGCCGGAGCGCGGACGCAGCAGCTCGGGGTCGTCGAGCCATGCGGCGGACTCGGGGATCCATTCGATCAGCTCGCCGACGTAGCGGGAGCCCGACAGCACGCGGGAGAGGCTCTCGGCGGCCCCCGAGGAGTCCCGCAGCATGCGCAGGAACCAGTGCGTGTCGCCGAGCCGCTCGCTGAGGCGGCGGAAGGCCAGGAGGCCGTAGTCCGGATCGACCCCGTCGGCGAACCAGCGGATCATGACAGGCATGAGGTGGCGCTGGATCGTCGCCTTGCGGCTCAGGCCGGTGGTGAGGGCGGCGATGTGCCGCAGCGCCCCCGCCGGGTCGGCGAAGCCGATGGCCGCGAGACGGTCGTGCGCCTGCTCGGTCGACAGCACCCGCTCATCGGCGGGGAGCGCGGCGACCGCGGAGAGCAGCGGCCGGTAGAAGAGCCGGACATGGATGTCGCGCACCTCGCGCTTGACCGACTCCCACAGCTCCCAGATCCCCTCGCCGGTGTCGGCGAGGCCCGTCGCGCGCGCGAGGACGCGCAGGTCCTCCGGGCGCGACGGCATGAGATGCGTGCGACGCAGCTGGCGCAGCTGCACGCGGTGCTCGAGGAGACGCAGGACGCGGTAGTCGCGCGAGAAGGCGGATGCCTCGGCACGGCCGATGTACCCCTCGGCGACCAGCGCATCCAGCGCCTCGAGCGTGCCGCGCTGGCGGATGCGGTCGTCTGAGAGGCCGTGCACCAGCTGGAGGAGCTGGACGGTGAACTCGATGTCGCGGATGCCGCCCGGTCCGAGCTTGAGCTGGTACGGCACGTCGGCGGGCGGGATGTGCTCCGTGACGCGCTCGCGCATGCGCTGCACGCTGTCGACGAAGTTCTCGCGCGCCGCGCTCGTCCACACCTTCGGCTGCACCGCTTCGATGTAGGCCTGGGCGAGGTCCTCGTCGCCCGCGATGGGCCGCGCCTTCAGCAGCGCCTGGAACTCCCAGCTCTTCGCCCATCGGTCGTAGTACGCCAGATGGGAGTCGAGAGTGCGCACCAGCGCGCCCTGCTTGCCCTCGGGGCGCAGGTTGGCGTCGACCTCCCACAGCGGAGGCTCGATCTCGACGCCGGAGATGCCGCGCATCGTCTGGACGGCCAGCCGCGTCGCGATGTCCACGATGCGGCTTTCGCCGAACTGCTCGACGGCGTCGTCGTCGCCGCCTCCCACGAAGATGACGTCCACGTCGCTGACGTAGTTGAGCTCGCGAGCGCCGGTCTTGCCCATGCCGATGATCGCGAGCTTCGTGCGCGCCACCTGCTCGCGGGGGAACAGTCCTGCTCCGACCGCACCGCCCGAGACACGGGTGCGGGCGACCGCGAGTGACGCTTCGAGCGCCGCGCCCGCGGCATCCGCGAGCCGTGCCGACACGGCGGCGACCTCGTCGACCGGTGCCGGGCTCAGGAGGTCGTACGCGGCGATGCGCGCGAGCATGCGGCGGTACCGCACGCGCAGCGCGACCCACGCGCTCTCGCCGCCGTCGGCGGCGAACCCGTCCACGGCGCCGATGGACGCCAGCAGCTCCGAGCGCAGCTCGTCGGGGGTGGGAAGGCGCTCCCCCGCGTCCGCGAGCTGATCGACTTCGGCGGGGTGACGGAAGAAGAACTCGCCGAAGCCGGTCGACGCCCCCAGGAGCGCCCACAGGGCGCGCCACGCCGTCGGTCGTTCCTGCGCCCGGCGGACGGGCGCGGAGTCCCGGCGGGCGAGGCGCGCGAGAGCGTGCAGCGCCTCGTCGGGATCCGCCGCATCGACGGCGCCGTCGAGTAGCGCGTCGCGCGGCGCGTCGATGAGGTCGGAGAGCTCGTCGAGGAGTGCCTCGGCGTCGGTGAGGCGGCTGAAGCCGAGGCGGGCGAGCGGGGTCAGCGAACTCGGCCGGTCGCTCGCAGACATGCGTCAGCCGGTCTCAGAGCAGCTCGAGGTTGCTCTTGAGCTCGAACGGCGTGACCTGGGAGCGGTACTCCTGCCACTCGCGGCGCTTGTTGAGCAGCACGTGGTTGAAGACCTGCTCCCCCAGCGTCTCGGCGACGAGCTCGGACTCCTCCATGAACTCCAGCGCGTGGTCGAGGCTCGCGGGCAGCGGGGCGTACCCGAGAGCCCGGCGCTCAGCATCCGTCAGCGACCAGACGTTGTCCTCCGCCTCGGGCGGCAGCTCGTACTCGTTCTCGATGCCCTTGAGGCCTGCGGCGAGCATGAGCGCGTACGCCAGGTACGGGTTCGCGGCCGAGTCGAGTGCGCGGTACTCGACTCGCGACGACTGACCCTTGCTGGGCTTGTACAGCGGAACACGTACGAGCGCCGAGCGGTTGTTGTGGCCCCAGCAGATGAAGCTGGGCGCCTCGTCGCCGCCCCAGAGCCGCTTGTACGAGTTGACGAACTGGTTCGTCACGGCCGAGATCTCGTTCGCGTGGCGCAGCAGGCCGGCGATGAACTGACGGCCGACCTTCGAGAGCTGGTACTGCGCGCCCTCCTCGTAGAACGCGTTGACGTCGCCCTCGAACAGCGACATGTGCGTGTGCATGCCGCTTCCCGGCTTGCCCGTCATGGGCTTCGGCATGAACGTCGCGTAGACGCCCTGCTCGATCGCCACCTCTTTGATGACGGTGCGGAACGTCATGATGTTGTCGGCCGTGGTGAGCGCGTCCGCGTAGCGGAGGTCGATCTCGTTCTGACCGGGGCCGCCCTCGTGGTGGCTGAACTCCACCGAGATGCCGAGGTCCTCGAGCATGCGGACCGAACGGCGGCGGAAGTCGTGCGCGGTGCCGCCCGGGACGTTGTCGAAGTAGCCGGCCGAGTCGACCGGCTCGGGGCCTTCGGTTCCGAAGGACGACGACTTCAGCAGGTAGAACTCGATCTCGGGGTGCGTGTAGAACGTGAACCCCGCGTCGGCGGCCTTCGCGAGCGTCCGCTTGAGGACGTGGCGCGGGTCGGCCACGGCCGGCTGCCCGTCGGGCGTGGTGATGTCGCAGAACATGCGCGCGGTCGGGTCGATCTCGCCGCGCCAGGGCAGGGTCTGGAACGTGGTCGGGTCGGGGTGCGCCAGCAGATCCGACTCGTAGGAGCGCGTCAGGCCCTCGATCGCGGAGCCGTCGAATCCGAGGCCTTCGCTGAACGCGCCCTCGACCTCGGCGGGTGCGATGGCGACGGACTTCAGCGTGCCGATCACGTCTGTGAACCACAGCCGTACGAACTTCACGCCTCGTTCTTCGATGGTCCTCAGAACGAAGTCACGCTGCTTGTCCATCGCGTCCTCTCCGGTGCCGGATCGCCCGAGGTGTCTCTATGACCGCGGTGAAAGCCAGACTACTGGTCGTCGCCGCCCTCGCCCGACACGGTGTCGGAGCCCCAGGAGTCCTCGCGGGCCTCCTCCGAGGCCCAGGCGCGGGAGCGCTCCTTGATGACCTCGGGAGCGTTCGCGGCCTCCTCGGGAGTGTCGAAGGGGCCTGCGCGATCCGGGGCGGGCGATTCGAAGCCCTTCTCGACCTCGCCGGTCTTGAGGTTGTACCAGTACTTGTCGCTGCCGCTCGTCATCGTGCACGCTCCTCGCATCGCGGGCTGGTCGCCCTCAGCACGATCCTACTGACGCCCGCCTCGTCGGCGACGGCGTCGGCGTCGATAGGCTGTCGACATGGCATCTGACGCGGCACGCGCCGTCGGCGTGGACATCGGCGGCACCGGAATCAAGGCGGGGATCGTCGATCTCGACAAGGGCGAACTCGTCAGCGATCGCGTGAAGGTCGCGACGCCGGCCGGGGCGCACCCGCCGGACGTGCTGGCCGCGGTGCGGGAGGTGCTGTCGACCCTGGGTGTCGCCGACGACCAGTCGGTTCCGCTCGGAGTGGCGTTCCCCGCGATCGTCAAGAACGGCCGCACGCTGTCGGCCGCGAACGTGTCGGACGAGTGGATCGACTTCGCCGCCGAGAAGTTCTTCGAGGACGGCCTGGGTCGCGACATCCACTTCGCGAACGACGCGGATGTCGCGGGGGTCGCGGAGGTCCGCTACGGCGCCGCCAAGGACCGGCCCGGGCTCACGATCCTGACCACGCTCGGCACCGGGATCGGCTCGGCGCTGCTGTACAACGGCGTGCTCGTGCCGAACTCGGAGCTCGGTCACGTGCAGCGTGCCCGTCACGGGAAGGACGCCGAGGCCTACGCCGCGTACTCCGCGATGGAGCGTCACCACCTTTCGTGGGAGCAGTGGGCCAAGCGGCTGCAGTGGTACTACAGCCACATCGAGTTCCTCTTCAGCCCCGACCTGTTCGTCGTGGGCGGCGGGGTCTCGAAGCATGCCGACCACTTCCTCCCGCTGCTCGACATCAAGACGCCGATCGTGCCGGCGGTGCACCGCAACAACGCGGGGATCATCGGCGCCGCGGCGCTCGCGCGCGGCTGACACGCCGCCGCCACCGAGCGCGGCGGAGAGGGCGAATGGGCCGGCCTGTACGCCGGGTTCTGTCCGGGGGCGTGAGCCCCGTGGACGGTCATCTCTCTCGGCGACACGTTGCCGTGCCGCTCCAGCGGCCTACCCGGGGACTCGGCGGGCCGCGTCGTCATCCCCTGTATGGCCTTGCTCCGGGCGAGGTTTACCGTGCGGGTCGTGTCACCACGACCCCGGTGGTCTCTTACACCACCCTTTCACCCTTACCCGGCCGAAGCCGGGCGGTCTGCTTTCTGTGGCACTGTCTCGCGGATCGCTCCGGGTGGGTGTTACCCACCGCCCTGCCCTGTGGAGCCCGGACGTTCCTCGGCGCGACGGCGAACCGTCCGCGACGCGACCGTCCAGCCGACCCATTCGCGTCCGCAAGTTTATCGCCGCCCGGCGGGGGTCTGTGCCGCGTCAGTCCTTGAGCGCGGTCTCGGCGATCCGCACGTCGAGCCGGAAGTCGAGCGGGAAGCCGCCGAAGAGCAGGTGCCCCGCGGTGGTCGCGGCCTCCGTCACCGCCTGAGCCGCCGCATCCGCGTGCTCCTCGGGTGTGTGCACGATCACCTCGTCGTGGAGGAAGAACGCGAGATGCGGCTGTCGCGCGAACGCAGGGCCGGAGCGCGGCGCGCCGCGCTCCGCAGGCACCGGCGGGAGGGCGGCCAGACGCCCGCGGAGGTCGGCCAGCCACGCGAGCGCCCATTCGGCGGCAGTGCCCTGCACGACGAAGTTGCGGGTGAAGCGGCCCCGATCGCGCGCCCAGCGCCGAGCGCGGGTCTCGTCGGCTCCGGATGCCTCGGCCTCTGTCGCGCGCGACTGCGCGGCCGACCACTCCGGTGACGGCGCGGGCGACGTGCGGCCGAGCCAGGTGGAGACGATGCCGCCGTCCTCGCCGGTGCGCGCGGCGTCGTCGACCAGGCCCATCGCGCGGGGATAGGCGCGCCGCAGGCGCGGGACCAGCCGGCCGGACTCCCCCGTCGTGGCGCCGTACATCGCGCCGAGGATCGCGATCTTCGCCTCCTGCCGGGTCGCCACCGCGCCGCTGTCGACGATCCCGGCGTAGAGATCGCGTCCGCGTGCGGCAGCCGCGAGCGCGGTGTCGCCCGACATCGCGGCGAGCACGCGCGGCTCGAGCTGTGCGACGTCGGCGACGACGAGCCGCCAGCCTGGGTCGGCGCGCACGGCCTCGCGCAGCTGGCGCGGCAGCTGCAGGGCTCCCCCGCCCGATGACGCCCAGCGCCCGGTGACGACGCCGCCCGGCACGAAGACCGGGCGGAACCGGCCGTCGGCGACCCACTCGGCCAGCCACGTCCATCCGTTCGCCGACAGCAGGCGCGAGAGCTTCTTGTACTCGAGGAGCGGTTCGATGACGGGATGCCGCTGCTCGGCGAGCTCCCAACGGCTCGTGGAATCGACGAGCACGCCGGCGCGGTGCAGCGACCGCAGCAGCTTCGGCTGCGAGTCGAGGCTCGCCGCGGGGTCGCCGAGCGCCGCGCGGACGCGCTCCGCCGATGCGGCGAGCTTGGCGGGCTGCGCGCCGCCGGGGCGGCGCTCCCCGAGCGTCTCGACGAGGATGCGGTCGTGCGCTTCGGCGTCCCACGGGAGGCCAGCGGCGCGCATCTCCGCGGCCACGAGCGCGCCCGCAGACTCGGCCGCCGTCAGCAGCCGCAGGCGGCCGGGCGCGGTGCTGCCGGCGATCGCGTCGCGCTGCCGTACGAACTCGGCCAGCGCCGTATCGGCGTCCGCGGGCGGACCCGTGGGACGCCCGACGGCGTCCAGCTCGAACAGGGTCGGCGCGGCCTCCTCGGCGTCGACATGCGGGGCGGCATCCCACTCCTCCGACCGCCTGACCGGCGCCGCCTCGGAGACCAGCGCGGAGTCGCGCAGGATCGCATGGCACAGGCGCAGGTCGTGGCACCGGGCCACGCGGACGCCGTCAGCGAGCAATGCGGCGTACCACTGCGGGGTGTCGTGCCAGACCCATCGGGGTGCCCAGCGGATCTCGGCGTCCGAGATCCACGACGTCAGAGCGCCGCTGTCGACCTCCTCACGCCCGGACTCGTCGGCGTTCGCGTCGAGCAGGATGACGGCGGCACCGCGTTCAGTCCGCCCGAGGACGATCCAGCCGGGGGCGTCAGACACGCCCACCGCAGAAGACGTCTGGTGCGGTCACAGCCCGGATTCGTCGTCGCGCACGAGGATGCAGCCGCACTCCGGGCACATCACGACGTCGTTCTCGCCCGCCTGGCGCAGCACCTGCAGGTCGGTGCCGGCGAGCACCATGTGGCAGCCCTCGCACGTGCGGCGTCGCAGGAACGCGGCACCGGCACTGCGGGCGGCGAGGCGGTCGTACAGGGCGAGCAGGTCGGCCGGGACACCGCCGGCGACGGCGGCGCGGTCGCGGGTGGCGGCGTCGAAGGCCGCGGTCGCCTCAGCGACGGCGCGCTTGCCTTCGGCGCTCAGCTCGGCACCCTCGGCGTTGGTCGCCGCGATGAGGGACTCCTGCTCGGCGACGGCGGCGTCGGCGATCTCGAGCCGCTCCATCACCGCGAGCTCCGCGTCTTCGAGGTCGTTCTTGCGGCGGGCGAGGGCGGCCAGCTCGCTCTCGAGCCCCTGCGCCTCCTTCGAGTTCGTCGAGGCGGCGAGACGGTCCGCGTCGCGAGCCGCGCGGGCGTCGACGACGGCGACATCGGACTCGATGCGCGACAGCTCCGTGCGCAGATCGTCACGGGCGCCGAGACGCGTGCCGAGCTCCTGCGAGAGCTCCTGACGCCGGCCCAGCAGCTCTTGGACCCGACCGGCCTGAGGCGGGTTCTTGCGTGCGTTGTCGGCCTGGCGGATGCGGGCGTCGAGCTGGGCGACCTCGACGAGGCGGCGCTGGTCTGCGGGGCTGGCGTTCACGTCACCAACCTACCGTGGGGCATCGACGGCGCGAGCGGTGGAGACTAGCATTCGACGACCGGCCCTTCCGAAGACGAAAGGCGCGAACCATGGGCGTTCTCCGCACCAAGTCCGTCGAGCAGTCGATCGCCGACACCGACGAACCGGAATTCCGACTCAAGAAGTCCCTGACGGCCCTCGACCTCACCGTGTTCGGCATCGGCGTCGTGATCGGCGCCGGCATCTTCACCCTCACCGGCCGTGCCGCGCACGAGGTCGCAGGCCCCGCGATCGTGCTCAGCTTCGTGGTGGCCGCGATCGCCTGCACGCTCGCGGCGCTCTGCTACGCCGAGTTCGCGTCGACCGTGCCCGTGTCGGGCTCCGCCTACACGTTCTCCTACTCCTCGCTCGGCGAGCTGTTCGCCTGGATCATCGGGTGGGACCTCATCCTCGAGATGTTCCTGGGCGCGAGCGTTGTCGCGCAGGGATGGAGCGCGTATCTCGGCACGCTCTTCGATCAGCTCGGGATGCCGATCCCCGCCGAGATCGGTTACGGCGGCACCGTCGACCTCATGGCAATCCTGCTGGTGCTCGTGCTCGGCGGCCTGATGACCTTCGGGATCAAGGAGTCGCTGCGCGTCAACATGGTGCTCGTCGCCGTGAAGCTCTTCATCGTGCTGTTCGTGATCGTCGCGGGCCTCCTGTTCGTGAACCCGGCGAACTGGTCGCCGTTCGTGCCGGCGCCCGCGCCGAGGGAGGCCGCGACAGGACTGAGCCAGCCGCTGCTGCAGTTCTTCTCCGGCATCGAGCCCACCGCGTTCGGCGTCGGAGGCATCTTCGCCGGCGCGGCGCTCGTGTTCTTCGCCTACATCGGGTTCGATGTCGTCGCGACCACCGCCGAGGAGACGAAGCGCCCGCAGCGCGACCTGCCGATCGGCATCATCGCGTCGCTGGTGATCTGCACGCTGCTGTACTGCGCCGTCGCGCTCGTGGTGACGGGGATGGTCCCCTACCAGGACCTCGACCCGGCGGCCGCTCTCGCCAACGCCTTCGCGTTCCACGGCGCGACGTGGATGGCGACGTTGATCTCGGCGGGCGCCGTGGCCGGTCTCACGACCGTCGTGCTCACGCTGCTGATCGGGGCGACGCGCATCATCTTCGCGATGTCGCGCGACGCGCTCCTGCCCGTCCGGCTCGCGAAGGTGCACCCGCGGTTCCGCACGCCGTGGGTCATCTCGATCCTCGTCACGATCATCGTCGCCGTCGTCGCGGGCTTCACCCCGATCGGCCTGCTCGAGGAGATGGTCAACATCGGCACCCTGTCGGCGTTCGTGCTCGTGTCGATCGGCGTCATCGTCCTGCGGCGCAAGCGCCCCGACCTGCACCGCAGCTTCCGCGTGCCGCTCAACCCGTGGCTTCCGGGGCTGTCGGCGGCGATCTGCGTCTACCTGATGCTGAACCTCACCGTCGAGACGTGGCTGCGATTCCTGGTGTGGCTCGTCATCGGCTTCGTCATCTACTTCGCCTACTCCCACCGGCACTCCAGGATCGGCCAGCCCGGGTATGAGGAGTTCGCGCTGCCGCACGTGGTCTCGCACCAGCGCGACGACGGCGGTCCGGACGGAGACGCCGATCCGCGAGGGGACCGGCGCTGAAGGACTTCGGTGGGCCCTGCCGGGATCGAACCGACGACATCCACGGTGTAAACGTGGCGCTCTACCAGCTGAGCTAAAGGCCCTCGCGCCCAGTCTACGAGGTGCGTCCGGACCGTCTCGAACTCGCTAGGCTGGCAGTTGGTGCGTTTGTGCAGGGCAGACAACGCCCGCGCCGCTCCGGTAGCGATTACCTGGCACGATCTGCCAGACGACGAAAGGTCTTCTGTGACTGTCAACGATCAGGATCCGTACTCGCAGGAACCCCTCGACAGCGATCCCGATGAGACCTCCGAGTGGCAGGAATCCCTCCAGCAGCTCGTGCAGGCGAAGGGCCACGGACGTGGCCGCGAGATCATGCTGAGCCTGCTGCAGACCTCCCACGAGCTGCAGCTGAACGTTCCGCAGGTTCCCACGACGGACTACATCAACACGATCGCCCCTGAGAACGAGCCCGAGTTCCCGGGCGACGAGGAGCTCGAGCGCCGGTACCGCCGGTGGATCCGCTGGAACGCCGCGGTCACGGTGCACCGCGCCCAGCGTCCCGGGATCGGCGTGGGCGGCCACATCTCGACGTACGCGTCCTCCGCGTCGCTGTACGAGGTCGGTTTCAACCACTTCTTCCGTGGTCTCGACGACCCGACCGGCGGCGACCAGATCTTCATCCAGGGTCACGCCTCTCCCGGCATCTACGCCCGCTCCTTCCTCGAAGGCCGCCTGAGCTCCGAGCAGCTCGACGGCTTCCGCCAGGAGAAGTCGAAGGCACCGCACGCGCTTCCGTCCTACCCGCACCCGCGCCTCATGCCGGAGTACTGGCAGTTCCCGACGGTCTCGATGGGTCTCGGACCGATCAACGCCATCTACCAGGCGATGTCGAACAAGTACCTCACCAACCGCGGCATCAAGGACCTGTCGAACTCGCACGTCTGGGCATTCCTCGGCGACGGCGAGATGGACGAGGTCGAGAGCCGCGGACAGCTGCAGGTCGCGGCGAACGAGGGCCTGGACAACCTCACGTTCGTCGTCAACTGCAACCTGCAGCGCCTCGACGGCCCGGTGCGCGGCAACGGCAAGATCATCCAGGAGCTCGAGAGCTTCTTCCGCGGCGCCGGCTGGAACGTCATCAAGGTGGTCTGGGGCAGCGGATGGGACGAGCTCCTCGCCAAGGACACCGACGGTGCACTCGTGCACCTCATGAACACCACGCCGGACGGCGATTTCCAGACGTATCGCGCGGAGGACGGCGCGTTCATCCGTGAGCACTTCTTCGGGCGCGACGAGCGCACGGCCGCTCTCGTGAAGGACTGGTCGGACGACGACATCTGGGGCAAGCTCCGCCGCGGCGGCCTGGACTACCGCAAGGTCTACGGCGCGTACAAGGCCGCGACCGAGCACAAGGGCCAGCCCACCGTGATCCTCGCCAAGACGATCAAGGGCTACGGTCTCGGGCATCACTTCGAGGGCCGCAACGCGACCCACCAGATGAAGAAGATGACCCTGCAGGACCTGAAGTACTTCCGCGACTCGATGCGGATCCCGGTCTCGGACGCGCAGCTCGAAGAGAACCCCTACCTGCCGCCGTACTACAACCCCGGATCGAACGACGAGACGATCCAGTACATGCTGGAGCGCCGTCGCGCGCTGGGCGGCTTCCTGCCGGAGCGCCGTTCGCACCACGTCGGGCTGCAGCTGCCGGGCGACGACGCGTACGCGCTGCCCAAGAAGGGCTCGGGCACGCAGGAGATCGCCACGACGATGGCCTTCGTCCGTCTGCTCAAGGACCTTCTCCGCGCAAAGGACTTCGGCCACCGGATCGTGCCGATCATCCCCGACGAGGCGCGCACCTTCGGCATGGACGCGTTCTTCCCCTCGGCGAAGATCTACAACCCGCACGGCCAGAACTACACGTCGGTCGACCGCGAGCTGCTCCTGGCCTACAAGGAGAGCCCGCAGGGCCAGATCGTCCACGTCGGCATCAACGAGGCGGGCGCGGTCGCGGCGTTCACCGCGGCGGGCACCTCGTACGCCACACACGGCGAGCCGCTCATCCCGGTGTACGTCTTCTACTCGATGTTCGGGTTCCAGCGCACCGGCGACGCGCAGTGGGCGGCGGGCGACCAGATGGCGCGCGGCTTCATCATCGGCGCCACCGCCGGACGCACGACGCTGACCGGTGAGGGCCTCCAGCACGCCGACGGCCACTCGCTCCTGCTCGCCTCGACCAACCCGGCGACCGTGTCGTACGACCCGGCCTACGGGTACGAGATCGCGCACATCGTCCGCTCGGGCATCGAGCGCATGTACGGCGGCAACCACCCCGACCCCAACGTCATGTACTACCTCACGGTGTACAACGAGCCGCTCGTGCAGCCGGCCGAGCCCGAGGGCGTGGACGTCGACGGCATCGTGCGCGGCATCCACCGCGTCTCGACCGCCGAGGGCGAGGGCCCCAAGGCTCAGCTCCTGGCGTCGGGCGTGGGAGTGCCGTGGGCGCTCGAGGCGCAGCAACTGCTGCGCGACGACTGGGGTGTGCAGGCCGACGTCTGGTCGGTCACCTCGTGGAGCGAGCTGCGCCGCGACGGCCTGGCCGCCGACGAGCACAACTTCCTCCACCCGGAGGAGGACCCGCACACCGCCTACCTGACCGAGAAGCTGAAGGACGCCGCCGGCCCCGTGGTCGCGGTCAGCGACTTCATGCACGCCGTCCAGGACCAGATCCGTCCGTGGGTGCCGAACCGCTTCGCGACCCTCGGTGCCGACGGCTTCGGCTTCTCCGACACGCGCGCCGCGGCCCGTCGCTTCTTCAAGATCGACGGCCCCTCGGTCGTGGTCCGGACGCTTCAGGCTCTTGCCGAAGAGGGTGCGGTCGACCGCAGCCTCGCCGCGCAGGCCATCCAGAAGTACCGTCTGCACGACGTGACCGCCGGTACGAGCGGGAACGCGGGCGGCGAGAGCTGACCTGCGGATGGGCAAGTCCACCGAGGTGATGGACAAGGTCGAGACGCTCGCCTGGCTGCGACGCATCTCCGGCGACCTCGCGACCGTCACCATCAAGCGCCTCGAGGAGACGCTGCCCTGGTATGCCGAGATGCCACCGGCCCGACGGTCCGCCGTCGGGCTGGTGGCCCAGGCCGGCATCACGTCGTTCATCTCGTGGTACGACGAGCCCGGCTCCACGCCGTGGATCGCATCCGACATCTTCGCGGCAGCCCCGCGCGAGCTGCTGCGCAGCGTCAGCCTGCAGCAGACCCTGCAGCTCATCCGCGTCACCGTCGAGGTGACCGAGGAGCGGGTCGCGGGCAAGGGCGAGCACCTGCGCGAGGCGATCCTGCTGTACTCGCGCGAGGTGGCTTTCGCCGCGGCCGACGTCTACGCCCGCGCCGCCGAGGCGCGCGGCCTCTGGGATGCGCGCCTCGAGGCTCTCGTGGTCGACTCGATCCTCACGGGCGAGGCCGACGAGGAGCTGCCGAGCCGCATCGCCGCTCTGGGCTGGCACGGCCACGGCGAGGTCGCAGTCCTCGTCGGCACGACTCCCCCGCAGTTCGACGTCGACCAGCTCCGTCGCACGGCGCGCAAGCTCGGCGTCGACGTCCTGATCGGCGTGCAGGGGTCGCGTCTCGTGCTCGTCGTCGGGCGCGCCGAGCCGTCGGCCGTCGCCGACGACGCCGTGACCGACCTCCCGTTCGGCGAGATCGCACGCCGCCTCGAGCCCGGCTTCGGAACCGGATACCTCGTGCTCGGCCCGACGGTGCCGGCGCTCGTCGACGCGAGCCAGAGCGCTCGGGCCGCCCTCGCCGGATTCGCGGTCGCGCGCGCCTGGCGTCACGCTCCTCGCCCTGTCGAGGCCGACGACCTCCTCCCCGAGCGAGCCCTCGCCGGGGATCCCCTGGCCAAGATCACCCTCGTCGAGCGCATCTACCGCCCGCTCCAGTCGCACAGCGCCGACCTCGTGTCGACGCTGTGGGCGTACCTCGACAACGGCCGTTCGCTCGAGGCCACTGCGCGTGAGCTGTTCGTCCACCCGAACACGGTGCGCTACCGCCTCAAGCGCGTGTCCGAGGTCATCGGCTGGGACGCCACCGGACCTCGCGAGGCGCTGATCCTGCAGACGGCGCTGATCCTCGGATCGATCGGGACGGATGCCTCCCGCCGCCGTCCGCCGGCCCGCCGCAACCCTGCGTGATCTCTGCGTCAGTGTGGGCCACGCACAAAGCAGCGCGTGATTCTTGTGACGGTGTCGCCAGAACGACCTTTCTGATCCTTGACAGGATGGAACGGTGAGAATCGCGGTCTTCCCCGGACAAGGCTCCCAGTCCCCCGGCTTCCTGACTCCCTGGCTCGAATCGGACGGCGCGGCGGACCGCCTCGCTCAGTACTCCGAGTGGTCCGGCGTCGACCTCGTCGCCGCCGGCACCGAGTGGGACGCCGACCAGATCCGCGACACCCAGGTGGCGCAGCCGCTCATCGTCGCGGCCAGCCTGCTGTCCTGGAACGCGCTGCCCGACCGTGAGCGCATCGGCGGCGTGGCCGGGCACTCCGTCGGCGAGTTCGCCGCCGCCGCGGCGGCGGGAGTCCTCAGCGAAGAGTCCGCACTCACCCTCGTCGGCATCCGGGGCCGCGCGATGGCGGAGGCGGCAGCGGCCGCCGAGACCGGGATGAGCGCCGTGATCGGCGGAGACGAGGCATCGGTCCTCGCGCGCCTCGAAGAGCTCGGCCTCTCCCCCGCGAACTACAACGGTGGCGGCCAGCTCGTCGTCGCCGGCGCACTCGACGCCCTCCAGGCCCTCGCCGCCGAGCCGGTCGCCGGAACGCGTGTGATCCCGCTGCAGGTCGCGGGCGCCTTCCACACCCACTACATGGCGCCGGCGGTCGAGGCTCTGCGTGATGCCGCGACCGACCACGACGTCTCCGATCCCGGTGTCACGCTGTGGACCAACCGCGACGGCTCCGCCGTATCGTCGGGCCGTGCGTTCGTCGACCTTCTCGTGGACCAGGTCGCCTCGCCGGTGCGCTGGGACCTCTGCATGGCGTCTTTCGCCGATGCCGGGGTATCGGGCATCGTGGAGCTGTCCCCCGCGGGCACGCTCGTCGGGCTCGCGAAGCGCGCGCTCCGCGGAGTCCCCGCCGTCGCCGTCAAGACGCCCGCTGACCTGGAGGCCGCCGCCGCGCTGGTGGCCGCCGACGCCTGACCGGAGTACCCCCGCATGACCCGCAGCCTCATCCAGCCCACCGGTGCCGCCCACACGCGCATCTACTCATACGGCGCCGCCCGTGGCGAGATCGCGGTGCCGAACGACGACCTCATCGGCCCGATCGACTCGAGCGACGAGTGGATCCGTCAGCGCACCGGCATCGTCACGCGCACTCGTGCGCTGGCCGAGACCGACGCGATCGACCTCGCGACCGATGCCGCCCGCGAGGCGATCGAGCGGTCCGGCGTCGACGCGTCGCAGGTCGACGCCGTCATCGTCGCGACCATCAGCAACCCGAAGCAGAGCCCGTCGGTGTCGGCGATCGTCGCCGATCGCGTCGGCGCCAACCCCGCCGCGGCGTACGACGTGAACGCCGCGTGCGCCGGCTTCGCCTACGGCGTGGCCCAGGCCGACGCGCTCATCCGCGCCGGCGCCGCGAACTACGCCGTCGTGATCGGCACCGAGAAGCTCAGCGACATCGTCGACCCCGCCGACCGCAGCATCTCTTTCCTGCTCGGCGACGGTGCGGGCGCGGTCGTGGTCGGTCCGAGCGAGACGCCCGGCATCGGCCCCACCGTGTGGGGCTCCGACGGCTCGAAGTCCGAGGCCGTGGGCATGAACCACACGCTGACCGAGTTCCGCGACGGGATCGCGCCGTGGCCCACCCTGCGCCAGGAGGGCCCCACCGTCTTCCGCTGGGCGGTCTGGGAGATGGTGAAGGTCGCACGCCAGGCGCTCGAGGCTGCGGGGGTCGAGGCATCCGATCTCGCCGCCTTCGTGCCCCACCAGGCGAACATGCGCATCATCGACGAGTTCGCCAAGCAGCTGGGCCTGCCCGACACCGTGCTGGTCGGCCGCGACATCGAGACCACCGGGAACACCTCGGCGGCCTCCATCCCGCTGGCCACGCACCGGCTGCTCGAGGAGCACCCGGAGCTCAGCGGCGGCCTCGCGCTCCAGATCGGCTTCGGCGCCGGGCTGGTTTTCGGCGCGCAGGTGATCGTCCTTCCCTGACGCGGCGAACCGCGACCCTAGACTGATTCCCGGCCCGCTCGGGCACGCCTACCCCTAACAAACAGGAGAATCCCATGGCATTCACCAACGACGAGGTCCTCGCGGGACTCGCGGAGCTCATCACCGACGAGACCGGTATCTCGGCCGACGAGGTCGCGCTCGAGAAGTCGTTCACCGACGACCTCGACATCGACTCGATCTCGATGATGACGATCGTCGTCAACGCCGAGGAGAAGTTCGGCGTCACCATCCCGGACGACGAGGTCAAGAACCTCAAGACCGTCGGCGACGCCGTCACCTTCATCACGTCGAACCAGGCGTAGGACCATCCCGGTGGGGGCCGCGGCCCCCACCGGCCATCATCACGAGGACTCTGATCTCCATGAGCACACCCCGTATCGTCGTCACCGGCATCGGTGCCTCGACCCCCATCGGCGGCACCGCCCCCGAGAGCTGGTCGGCGCTGATGAACGGAGCATCCGGCACGCACACGATCGAGCAGGACTGGGTCGAGGAGTACCAGCTCCCCGTCACCTTCGCCGCACAGGCGCTCGTCCGGCCCGACTCCGTGCTGGAGCGCCCCGTGGCCAACCGCCTCGACCCTTCGGCGCAGTTCGCGCTCGTCGCGGCGTTCGAGGCATGGGAGGACGCGGGCAAGCCGGAGGTCGAGCCCGAGCGGTTCGCCGTGGACTTCGCGACCGGCATCGGGGGCCTGCAGACCACGCTCGCGGGCTGGGACACGCTCAAGACCAAGGGACCTCGCCGCGTCATGCCGATGAGCGTCCCGATGCTCATGCCGAATGCACCGGCCGCGGCCGTCTCGATGCACCTGAACGCCCGCGCCTACGCGCGCACCGTGGCTTCGGCGTGCGCATCGAGCACCGAGTCGCTCGTCAACGCGTTCGAGAGCCTTCGCGCGGGTCGCGCCGACGTCATCATCGCGGGGGGCGCCGAGGCGGTCATCCACCCGCTCACCATCGCCGCGTTCGCCGCGATGCAGGCGCTGTCCAAGCGCAACGACTCCCCCGAGACCGCGTCGCGCCCGTACAGCGTCGACCGGGACGGTTTCGTCATGGGCGAGGGCGCGGCAGCGCTGGTCCTCGAGACCGAGGAGCACGCCAAGGCCCGCGGCGCGAAGATCTACGGCGAGGTCGTCGGCGGCGGCGTGACGGCCGATTCGTACCACATCACGGCTCCGGAGCCCGAGGGGCTGGGTGCCTCGCGCGCCGTGCGCCTCGCGCTCGAGCAGGCGGGTGCCACGCCCGACGAGGTCACGCACATCAACGCGCACGCGACGTCCACTCCCACCGGCGACATCGCCGAGTACAAGGCGCTCCTGAGCGTCTTCGGCGACCGCGTCCACGAGATCCCCGTCTCGGCGACGAAGGGCGCGACCGGTCACCTGCTGGGCGGCACGGGCGCGCTCGAGGCGATCTTCACGCTCCTCGCGCTGCGCGAGCGCCAGGCGCCGCCGACCATCAACGTCAGCACGCAGGACCCCGACATCCCGCTGCGCATCTCGGACGCCCCGATCGCCCTCGGTGCGGGCGATCAGCTCGCGATCAGCAACTCGTTCGGCTTCGGCGGTCACAACGCCGTCGTCGCCTTCCGCTCGGTCTGACGACCCGCGACGCGAAGACGCCCCCGGCGATGCCGGGGGCGTCTGTCGTGTCAGGCGGCGGTTCGCGGTCCCGCGACCCGGGATTCATGGCCTCCGAGCCTCGGTAGTGGCGCCTCACGCCGCCTGCGTCTGTGGGGTTGTGGGCGTCAGCCGACCTTGTGCAGCCAGACGACGGGCGCAGCGTCGCTCGCGTGGCGGAACGGCTCGAGCTCCTCGTCCCAGGCTGCGCCGAGCGCGACATCGAGTTCGCGCTGCAGCTCGAACGCGTCGCCGCCGGCGATCTCCATCGCGTAGCGGATGCGGTCCTCGCCGATGACGACGTTGCCCGCGGTGTCGGTCTGCGCGTAGTGGATGCCGAGGCCCGGCGTGTGCAGCCAACGGCCGCCGTCGCTGCGGGGCGTGGGATCCTCGGTGACCTCGAAGCGCAGGTGCTCCCAGCCGCGGATGGCGGTGGCCAGGGCCGAGCCGGTCCCGGCGGCGCCTTCCCAGTAGAACTCTGATCGCCGGCTGCCGGTCAGCACCGGCTGATCCGCCCAGTCGAAGCTGACGGCGCGGCCGAGGGCTCGCCCGACAGCCCACTCGAGGTGGGGGCACAACGCCCGTGGCGCGGAGTGGATGAAGATCACCCCACGCGCTTTATGTGTCGTCATGATCTCTCCGTTCGTCAGGTGCGTCTTCCCCTACGACCTGTGACGGTGTCATGACGTGCTGTTCGGTTGTGCTGCCGCCATTATCGCGGAGAGGGCCCGGGAATCACAAGACTGTGATTCCCGGGCCCTCTCCGATCAGGCGGGTGGTGCTCAGGCCTCGCTCATGGCCTGGACCTCGGCCTTGCCCTTGGCGGCGTAGTACGCGGCGCGCGCGGCGTCACGGCGGGTCTGCTCGGCCTGACCGGCGTCGAGCACCTCCTGCGCGACCTCGAACTGCGGCGCGGTCGGCACCGCGTGGTACTTCTCCATGTAGGCGTCGAGCTCGGGGCCCGACTCCCAGGAGGTGATGAGGCAGTAGCGCGGCTCGGTGCCGTCGTGGTGCACGGCGTGCCACAGGCGCTGCGTGTCGACGATGAGCTGGGCACCGGCGGGAAGCGCCACGCGGTACTCGATGCTCGGGTCGGTGCGGTTCTCACGCAGCACGAAGTAGGTGTTCTTGTCGTCGGTGAGGTTGAAGAAGCCGCGCACGACCCAGCCGGTGCCGTCGGGGTTGAGGCGGTTGTTGTCGTCCTGGTGGAGGTTGTACAGCGCGTCGGCGTAGGTGTTGGGCTGCAGCTCGATGATGCGGCAGCGGCCGACGTTCGAGCCGGGCTCCTGCGCGCGGCGCGTCAGGGTCGGCGCCTTCTCGGTCTGCTCGGGGATCCAGACGCCGTCCTTGTCGGTGCGCGGCGGCGTGTGGTTCCAGAACCCGTTGCACTCGATCTCACCCTTGGCGGACGCGAGCGGCGCGAAGCGGGTGTCGCCCGACGACTTCCAGTCGACGTACTCGATCGACAGCCACTCCTGCGGGTCGATCTCCTCACCGTAGGAGTCGAGCACCACGAAGCCGGTCTCGTCGAGAGCGGCGGACTTGATGTAACCCATGACGAATCATGCCTTTCGGTCAGTGAGCCAGCACGTTTTAACAGGCTCAACTTAGGTAAGCCTACCTCGGGGGTCTGGACGCCCCCGAAGCCCGCGCCGTGAATAACAGGCGGCCGTCGTGCGCCCGCTTCGTGGCGGGGAGCCCGGCCTAGACTGGACGGGCCATGGTCACTGCCACGAACGTCGATGCCACTGCTGTCAACACCATCGGCTGGCTCTCCGCCGCGGACTGGACGATCGTCGTCCCGGTGTATCAGCGGCAGTACCGGTGGGACATCGGGGGGTGCGAACAGCTCCTCGCCGACATCCGCGCGGTGGCGGATCTCGACGATCGGCAGATGCATTTCATCGGGTCGATCCTCTCTTCCGCGAGCGGCGAGGGATCCGACGCCGAACTCGTGCTCATCGACGGGCAGCAGCGGACGACGACGCTCATGCTGCTCGTCGCCGCCCTGCATCACACCGTGCGCGAGGCGGATCCCGACCTCGCCGATCAGCTGCAGCGGGTGCTCGTGCACTCGCACGACGCGACGCGTACGAAGCTGCGCCCGCACCGCGCGTGGGCCTCGGTGTTCGAGCGCGTCGTACTCGACCTCCCCCTCGCGGCGGGCGAGCACCGAGATTCGCGGTTCGACGACAACTACGCGTTCTTCCGCAGTCAGATCAGCCTCGAGGAGGCGCCCCACATCTGGCGAGGGCTCCAGAAGCTCGAGCACGTGGCGATCACCCTCGGCGCCGGCGCCAACGCCCAGCAGATCTTCGAGAGCCTCAACTCCACCGGGGAGCCGCTGCGCGACCACGAGCTCATCCACAACTACGTGCTGATGGGTCTCAACCACTCCGAGCAGCGGGAGATCGAAGCCGACTACTGGCAGGCGATCGAGCAGAACACCGGCGATTCGATCGCGGAGTTCTGGAGGCAGTACCTCGTCATGCGGACCGGTCGGGAGGTCACCGTCGTCGGCGGCCGCGGCGTGTACGACGCGTTCCGTCACGAGTTCCCGCGGCTCGACTTCGAAGGGCTCCTGCGCCACGCCGACGAGTGGCGGGAGCTCTCCCGCGTGTACCGCATCCTGCTGCGGCCGACGGAGGCGCCGGATGCCGAGATCACGCGTCACCTCGCCTACCTCGGCACTTTCGGCACGGGCATGTACCCGCTCGTGATGCGGGCGTACCGCGACTTCGAGCTCGGCTCGCTCGGGCGCGAAGAGCTGATCGACACGCTCGAGATGGTGCAGTCGCTGCTCGTGCGCCGCGCGGTGGTCGGCACCGGCGTGGATCGCCTGGTCGCGCGTCTCTGCCGTGCGCGCGAAGAGGGCGCCGGCGCGCTCGTGTCGGCGATCTCGCGCATCACGCCGTCGGACGAGCGGATCGCGGTGGCACTGAAGTACTCGGAGCTCCCCCATGCGGCCTACGTCCTCGGCCGGATCGCCGGTGTCGACGGCGCGGGCGGCCTCGACGTCGAGCACATCTTCCCGCTCGCCCCCGGCGACGGCTGGTCGGGCGACGGGGTGCGCGAGTGGGCGTCGTACACCGACGACGAGCAGAACAGCCATCGCGCCCTCGCGAACACGATCGGCAACCTCACGGTCCTCGAGGAGGATCTCGCCCTCCGCGCCTTCGATCGCTCGTTCCCCGAGAAGCAGGCGCTGTACGCGCGCAGCGCCGTCGCCACCACCGCCGAGCTCGCCGCGCTCCCGTCTTGGGGCACGGCGGCGATCGGCGACCGCTCGGCGCAGCTCACCGGCCGGTTCGTCGAGGTCTGGAAGCGTCCGGGGGGTCCGGCGATCGACGACGACGGCCTCACCCCGATCCTCGACGCGGTGCGCCGCCGCGGATGGCCTCCGGGGTGGCACCGGGAGTGGTCGTACGTCGAGTACTGCGGCGAGCACTGGGAGGTGCCCGACGTCAAGTACCTCTTCAACCGCGTCTTCAAGCGGCTGTGGGCGGATTCCCGCGACTCGGTCGTCGCGTACAGCGCGCGACGGGGTGGTCCGGTCTACACGGCGCAGTCCTGGAACGGCCAGTGGGACCGTCTCGACGACGAGCACTCGCTCTACATGGGCTGGGACTCCAGCTACATGCTCAGCGCCGTGCAGGGCGTGCTCGATGAGGCAGGACTCGCCCCCGAGGTCTTCGTGAAGTACTCCTACATCGGCAACGCGATGTGAGAACGGGACGGATGCCTCGGCGCGAGGCATCCGTCCCGTTCATCGTGGCCGGGGCGTCACTCGAAGGTGACGGCGGCGTCCTCGTTGTTGAGCACGATCACCGGGGTGATCGAGGGGTGTCCGGCGGCCTGGATCTTCGCGAGGTCGAAGCGCAGGAGCGGCGTGCCCGCCGTGACCTTCTGGCCCTTCTCGACGAGGGTCTGGAATCCGTCGCCCTTCATGCCGACCGTGTCGATGCCGACGTGGATCAGCAGCTCGGTGCCGTCGTCGAGGACGAGCGCCACCGCGTGGCTGCTGTCGAACGTGGCACCGATCGTGCCGTCAGCGGGTGCGACCACGGTGTCGCCGGTCGGCTCGATCGCGACACCCGGGCCCATGATCCCCTGCGCGAACGTGGGGTCCGGAACGGCCGAGAGCGGCACGACCTTGCCCTCGAGCGGCTGGCGCAGCTTGACGACGGTGGTCGTCGGCGCGTCCGTCAGCACCGCGGTGCCTCCGGCGGCCGGGGGTGCAGCGGGCTCGGCCGCGACCACGGGGGCCTCGGCTTGACCCGTGATGATCTGCTCCATGGCGTCCTTCACGAACTGGACGTTCGTGCCGTAGATCACCTGCACCGACTTGCCGCCCGGCTTCATCGTGCCGGCGGCGCCGGCGCGCTTCAGTGCGGCCTCGTCGACCTTGTCGACGTCGTTGATCTCCATCCTCAGGCGGGTGGCGCAGTTGTCCAGGTCGAGGATGTTCTCCTTGCCGCCCAGCGCGTCGATGAAGCGGCTGCCGGTGACGAGGTACTTCTGGTCGACGTTGTGGGGGTCGAACTCGGTGCCCTCCTCGAGGATGTTGTCGTCCTCGCGGCCCGGCGTCTTGAGGTTGAACCGCTTGATGAAGAAGTAGAACACCCCGAAGTAGATGAAGAACCAGAAGACGCCCATGACCGGGATCAGCCACGGGTTCTGCGCCATCGGGTTCGTCCAGTTGAGCACGAGGTCGACGAATCCGGCGGAGAAACCGAAGCCCATCCGGACCGGGAGGATCGCGCTGATCGCCATCGAGATGCCGGTGAAGACCGCGTGCACCACGTACAGCACCGGAGCCAGGAACATGAACGAGAACTCGAGCGGTTCCGTGACGCCGACGAAGAACGAGGCGATCGCGGCGGACAGCAGGATGCCGTACGTGATCTTCTTGCGCGTGCTCTTGGCGGTGAGGTACATCGCCAGGGCGGCGCCGGGCAGCCCGAACATCATGATCGGGAAGAAGCCCGTCATGTACTGACCGGTGACGCCGTACGTGCCCGTCCCCGCCAGGAAGTTGTTCAGGTCGTTGATCCCCGCGACGTCGAACCAGAACACCGAGTTCAAGGCATGATGCAGGCCGATCGGGATGAGGAGCCGGTTGAGGAATCCGTAGATGCCGGCGCCGAGCGGCCCGAGGAAGGAGATCCACTCGCCGAACGTGACCAGTCCGCCGTAGACCCACGGCCAGACGAAGAACAGGATGGCGGCCAGGACCAGCGAGAAGCCCGCCGTGACGATGGCCACCGAGCGCTTGCCGGAGAAGAACGACAGTGCGTCGGGCAGCTTGGTGTCTTTGAACCTGTCGTAGCAGAACGCGCCGATCAGGCCGCAGAGGATGCCGACGAAGACGTTCTCGACGTTGGCGAACGCGGCGGGGACCTCGTTCACGTCGTTCACGCCCATGAACAGCATCACGGATTCAGGCTTCAGCAGGGTGGTCACGACCAGCCAGGACACCACGCCCGCGAGCGCGGACGTGCCGTCGCTCTTCTTCGCCATGCCGATCGAGATGCCGACGGCGAACAGCAGCGCCAGATTCGCCAGCAGGGAGATTCCGGCGGTGTAGAGGAAGTCGACGACGACTCCGCCGCCGATGGTGCCTTTGATCCAGTTGCTGATGCCGACCAGGATCGCGGCCACCGGCAGCACGGCCACCGGGAGCATGATCGATCGGCCGAGCCTCTGCAGGAACTTCATTGTTCGCCTCCATCAGGAGCCAAGGGACAGTTGATGTCGCTGACGCTACAGCCAAACCCATTCGCGCGTCACTGGGTCCCCCTCCGAAAGTTAGGGGTATGAACGAATTTCTCATCGACCCGTGATCCGGGGCCTGAGAAAGGCTGAGGTCCGTCGCAACCCGGTGGGTTGCGACGGACCTCGATGTGTAGGGCGGGTGGGACTTGAACCCACGATCGTCGGGTTATGAGCCCGCTGCCTTGACCAGCTTGGCCACCGCCCCGTGCGCGCCAGGCGTGCGGAGACGAGCCTACCTGCCTGCCTTGCCCCCGGGCTCGTCTGCGCGGTCCTTGACGGGCGGCTCGGGCCACACCTTGGCGACGGCCTCGGTCACCTTGATGGATCCGGTGCGCGGGTGCGCAGCATCCGCCGCGCCTCCGTCGCTCCCCCGCTGGATCGGGAGCTCCTGGCTTTCGCTCAGCACCTGCGGATGATGGCGGGCGAGCTGGAACACGCCCCATACGGCGACCGCGCCGACCAGCGCGAACGAGATGTAGACCCAGAGCGGTGCGCCGGCCGCCTCTTGCAGCACCGTGAGGCCGATGAAGATCGCGACGATCGGGTCGATGACGGTGAGGCCGGCGACGACGAGGTCGGGCGGCCCGGAGGCGTACGCGTTCTGCACGAAGTAGGCGCCGACGATGGCGCCCGCGATGAGCGCGGCGAGGCACGTGAAGGTGAGCCAGTTGAAGTCCTGCGACTGGATGCGCACGATCACGACCTTGGCGAGCGTCGCGACGAAGCCGTAGATGACGCCGGCGGCGATGATGTAGAAGAGCGCGCCCATGCGCGACCGCAGCCAGATCCACAGACCCGCGAAGACGACGGTGACGATCCCGAGCATCACCAGGATCGTGATGAGCTGGCCGTTCGACACCGGCTTCTCCGTCGCGAACAGCGCCGCGATGGTGACGAAGATGAAGATGCCGCCCACGCAGGCGCCGATCGCGGTCAGCGAGCGTCTGGTCGGCTTGTGCCCGCTGATCTGGGCGTTCAGCAGCGTCGTGATCACGAGGGCGATCGCCCCCAGGGGCTGCACCACGATGAGCGGCGCGAACGCGAGCGCCGAGAGCTGGCACGCGATCGCGAGCCCCAGCATGACGGTCCCGATCACCCAGGACGGTCGCGAGAGGAGCTTCAGCAGGTGGTTCGCGCCCAGCCCTCCGCTCCCCTGCGAGCCGTAGAGACGCTCGACCTTCGTCACTCCGCGGTGCTGGTACTGCGCGCCGAACGACATGAAGATCGCGCCGAGCAGGGCCAGCGGGATGCCGATGAGGATTCCGGGATTCTGGAACGCGCCGACGAGCTGATCGCCTACGTCCTCGAGCTCAACCGCCGTCCACACCACACATCGACACTAGCCGCAGGCGCCGGTCGATAGGCTCAAGGCGTGGCTGTTCTCCCGATTCGCATCATGGGCGATCCCGTCCTGCACTCCCCCGCGTCCGCCGTCGAAGAGATCACGGACGAGATCCGCACCCTGGTCGCCGACATGTTCGAGACGATGGATGCCGCACCCGGCGTGGGCCTCGCGGCCCCGCAGGTCGGGGTGCCGCTGCGCATCTACACGTACAACTACGCCGACGAAGACG
This sequence comes from Microbacterium sp. NPDC058062, assembly GCF_042885375.1. Taxonomy (NCBI): domain Bacteria; kingdom Bacillati; phylum Actinomycetota; class Actinomycetes; order Micrococcales; family Microbacteriaceae; genus Microbacterium; species Microbacterium sp. NPDC058062. The sequence goes on along the minus strand of NZ_JBHVSC010000001.1, from coordinate 535,722 downwards.
GTGCGCCGTGGCGCGGTGTGATCATCAACCCCGAGCTCTGGATGAGGCCGCTCGAGCCGGGTGCGCCCGACCCCGACGAGGAGTCCGAGGGATGCCTCTCGTTCCCCGGCGAGCGGTTCCCGCTGCGCCGGTCGGACGAAGTGCTGGTGACCGGCACGGACCTCGAGGGCGACCCCGTCCGCATCCAGGTCGACGGGTGGCGGGCGCGCATCATGCAGCACGAGTTCGACCATCTCGACGGCATCCTCTACGTCGATCGCCTCGACGACGGCGACTGGAAGACCGTGCAGAAGCTCGCGCGCAAGCGCGGCTGGGGGCGTCCCGGAAGCGCGTGGACCCCGGGCGTCGACCACATCGACGCCTGAGGCGCCGGCCCCGGCGCCTCGTCAGCCGCCGAGGCCGGCGACGAGGTTGATCACCGTCGCGAGGATCACCGCACCGAAGAGGTACGCCAGCAGCGTCTGCGCGATCACGGTGCGGCGGATCACGTTCTGCGACACGTTGGTGTCCGCGACCTGATACGTCATGCCGAGCCCCACCGAGAAGTAGGCGAAGTCGGTGTACATCGGGTCCTCGCGCTGATTGAAGGCGATGCCGCCGATCGGCTCCGAGTAGTACAGGTGCGCGTACCGGAGCATGTAGTCCATCTGGATGAGGCCCCACGACGCGGCGACCGCCACCACGGCGATTCCCGCGAGCAGGAACGACGTCAGCTCGTCGGCGTGCCGCGCCTGGACGATCACGACGGCGACCGCAGCGAGGCTCGCGACGCTGCCGGTGAGCGAGATCAGGCGTGCGAGGCGGCGCCCCGGGTCCTCCGCGGTGGCATGCGCGCGCGTCTGCGCGGCATCCATCCTCCAGATGTTCGGGACGATGAGGAGCAGGGTCGTGAGCGACAGCGCCGCCCAGCCCGCGAGGAGGCCGGCCGCGAGGCCCAGGAACGGCGTGACCGCGAAACCGGCGACGACACCGACCGCGAGCGAGATCAGACCGCGGGTGAGGATCGCCGGGCGGGTGTGCGCCATCGTCGAATGATCGCACACGGCCCCACGGCTCGGGTCACGTCGCGGATGTGTCGTCGCGGCGGTTCTGGCGCTCGACCCATCGGCGCAGCTCCGCATCTGCTCCGGGAGGCGCCTGGGCGATGACGTTCATGCCCTGCCGCACCAGCGTCGTGCCGATGCGCATCGGGCCCCACACGCGAGCGGTGGAGAGTTCTCCGGTGTCGACGTCGCGCACCTGCACCTGCGTGGTGTCGGTGCGCTTGCGCGCACCCGGCTTGCCCGCGACATGCTGCACGACGAGCACCGGGAGGTCGTGCGCGGCAGCCGTGGCGATCACGGAGTCGAGATCGTGGGCGGCCCACTGCCGGCGGATGCCTCGCACGGACCAGAGGGCGACCAGGACGACGGCGAGCGTGGCGATGCCCGTGGGAACGAGCCAGAGGCTCGCCACGGCGGACAGCAGCGACCACAGCGCGATTCCCCGGACCGCCAGCAGGATCGCGATGATCGACGGCACGAGCGCGAGGAAGAGCCAGGGCGCGGGTGCCGAGACCGGGAACATCCAGGGATCCCCGCCGAACAGCACCACGAGCCCGACCCACAGCACGGCGACGCCGAACACGGCGAGCGCGATCAGAAGGGGGACGGAGCGATAGACGGGCGCCGGTGCAGGAACCCCGCCCTCGATGGCCAGACGCGGCGAAGGCTTGGCGCGAGCCGCCATGTGCACTCCTCGATGTGATCCCCGGAGACGAAGAAAGCCTCGGGGGTGGAGCCCCGAGGCTTTCGCTCCCCCACTTGGACTCGAACCAAGAACCTATCGGTTAACAGCCGATTGCTCTGCCAATTGAGCTATGGAGGAATGTGCCGCACTCTCGTGCGGGCAACCAGTTCATACTAGCAAAGCTCAGGGCGTGCTCATGACCACATGCACCCGATCAAGAGTTGACGACGCGTCGATCGGCCTGTCCGTCCGGCGTCCACAGCAGATCCTCGGTGCCGTGCCCGAAGGCGACGGCGTGGCCCGCGCGCAGCACGAGGACGTCCGCGTCCAGCTCGCTCACGACCTCCGGCTCGTTGGTCACGACGAGGGCGGCCATGTCGAGCTCGCGTCGACGTCGGAGCACCGCCTCGCGTGCAGCCTTGCGCACCTCGACGTCCATGTTGGCGAAGGGCTCGTCCGCGATCAGCACGCGAGGCTGGAGCACGAGGGCCCGGGCGAGCGCCACACGCTGGCGCATGCCCGCGCTGAGCTCGTACGGGTACTTGGGCGCCGCGCCGAGGGGCAGCATGAGCTCGTCGAGCAGTGACGCCACCCGCACAGCGAGTGCCCGTGCGCTGACGTGCCGGTCGCGACTGGTGATCGGCTCGCCGATCACCTCGGCGACCGTGAGGCGGGCCGGAAGATGTGCGCCCGCGGCCTGCGGGACGTAGCCGGCGTAGTACGTGAGGTAGCGGTGGTCGCGGCCGGGACGCCGTACCGCCACGCCTTCGACGATGCCGCGTCCGCCCACGACGGCGAGACCGGGCTCGTCGGCGCCTGCCAGCACCGCGGCGAGCGACGACTTACCGGAGCCCGTCGGGCCCATCAGTGCCAGGATGCCGCCGTGCGGCAGTCTGAACGACACGCCGTCCACGACGCGCTGCGCCGGAGCACCACGACCCGAACGGGCGATCGACAGATCCGAGCAGTCGATCGCGACATCCGCATCTCGCCGGTGAGCCATATCCTCATCCTGCCCGCTGACCGGCGTCGACGCCAGCCGACGGAACCGGATCAGGAGGCCTCGTCAGCGAGGGCCTGACGCTGGGCGTCGAGCTCACGCAGGCGCAGCCGGATGGTGCGGCCCTCCTCCGACTCCGCGGGCACGCGCTGGATCGCTCCGAGCAGCTCCGCCTTCTCGCGGTCGAACCCGCGCATCACCAGCCGGCGCGCGAGGTCGCTCGCCGAAGAGACCGCCTCGTCGTCGCTCAGCGCCGGGAAATCGGCGGCGAGCAGCTCGGCTGCGAGCGACCGGTAGGGCTCGCGCACGGTGGCGACGGCATCCACGGCCCAGCCGGGCCGCTGCATTCCGGTGGCGTCGCGCACGGCGATGCGCACGGCATCGAGGGCCGGGTGCCGGAACGGCAGGTCGAGGGCGCGCGCGACGAGCGACGGGTCCATGCGATGGCCGAACTGCAGCACGCCCATCACGGCGCCCTGCTCCAGCCCGACCTCCGGCGTGCGCGGCAGAGTCGCGAGCGTGACGCGCAGAGCGCCGTCGTCGACCGGCGGCTCCGCGGGCTCTGCCGCGCCGGGCGCGGCGTCGCGCCGGCCGCCCGCGCCGCTGCGGCCCGCACGCTCGACTTCCCGGCGGACGTCCTCGGTGTCCATGCCGAGCCGTCTCGCCAGCACCCGCACGTACTCCGGCTGCAGCAGCGGATCGCGCAGCTCCGCGACGACCGGTGCGGCGGTGCGAAGGGCGCCGACGCGCCCCTCGACGCTGCGCAGGTCGTAGCCCGAGATGCGCTGGTCGAGCACGAACTCGACCATCGGCACCTTCGTCTCGAGGAGCGCCCGCACGGCGCCGTCGCCGCGCGCGAGGCGCAGGTCGCACGGGTCGAGTCCTTCCGGACCCGTGGCGACGTAGGTCTGCGCGTTGAACCGCTTGGCGTCGGCGAAGGCGCGCAGCGCCGCCTTCTGTCCGGCGGCATCCGGGTCGAAGGTGAACACGACCTCGCCGGCCGTGGAGTCGTCGCCCATCACGCGCCGGAGCACCGTGATGTGGTCGGAGCCGAACGCCGTGCCGCACGTCGCGATCGCGGTCGTGATGCCCGCGAGGTGGCACGCCATCACGTCGGTGTAGCCCTCGACCACGACGACCTGGTGCTGGCGCGACACCTCGCGCTTGGCGAGGTCGAGCCCGTAGAGCACCTGCGCCTTCTTGTAGATCGTCGTCTCGGGCGTGTTCAGGTACTTCGGGCCGTTGTCGTCGTCGAAGAGCTTCCGCGCACCGAATCCGATCACTTGACCGGTCACATCGCGGATGGGCCAGACCACGCGCCCGCGGAAGCGGTCGTACACGCCGCGCTGTCCCTGCGACACGAGGCCCGCGGACGAGAGCTCCTCGTCGGTGAAGCCCTGGGTGCGCAGCGCCTTGGTCATGCCCTCCCACCCCTTCGGGGCGAATCCGACGCCGAAGTGGGCGGCAGCGCCGGCGTCGAAGCCGCGCTGACCGAGGAAGCGTCGGGCGATGTCGGCCTCGGGTGTCATGAGCTGGGCGCGGAAGAACTCCGCGGCCGCAGCGTTGGCCGCGTACAGGCGGGCGCGACCCGTGTGCTCGGGGGCGGCACCGCCGTCCTCGTAGTGGAGGGAGTAGCCGATGCGGCCTGCCAGGCGCTCGACGGCCTCGGTGAACGTCACGTGGTCCATCGCACGCAGGAACGAGTACACGTCCCCGGACTCGCCGCAGCCGAAGCAGTGGTAGAAGCCGGCCTGGGGCCGCACGTTGAAGCTCGGACTGCGCTCGTCGTGGAACGGGCAGAGCCCCTTCATCGAACCCACGCCGGCGGACTTGAGCGCGACCCGCTCTCCGATGATGTCGGCGATGTTCGTGCGCGCCTTGACCTCGTCGACGTCCGCCTGGCGGATCCGCCCCGCCATCAGCGGGCCTCGGACGCGCGGAAGGCGCGGGAGGCCGTGTCCATGGGCCGTGCGCCCGGAGCCCAGACGCCGACGGATGCTGCGTCCACAGGTCCGACGAGCGACCCGTGCCACGCGATCGCGAGCTGATCGGTGAGGCTGGCGACCTGGTCGACGACCACACGGCGGCGCGCAGCATCCGTGTCGGCCGCCCCGAAGTCCTCGGCGTGCAGCGCGTCGAGCGCGTCGGGGTGCTCCCACAGCGCCGTCGCGAGGCGCTTGAGGACGCGTCGCTGCTCCTTGTAGAGGTCCTTGCGCCCTTCGATCGACACGACCGCCGCGCCGATGATGCCCTTGAGCACCGCCATCTCGGCCTCGACGATGCGGGGCACGATGAGGTGGCCGCGGTACCGGGTGAGCACGGACGTCGCGTACGACTCGCGTGTCGCCGTCGTCGCGGCGCGCGCGAAGCGGCCGATGAGGTCGGAGGTGAGGTTCTTGAGCCGCGCAAGCGCCGCACGCGTGCCGTCGAAGGAATCGATCCACTCCGGCATGCGGGTGAGTCGGAACAGCGCGTCCTCGAGCTCGTCTCGGGCGAAGTCGAAGCCGACCCAGGACTGGATCGCGGTGAGGAGCCACTCGTGCTCGCGCGGGTCGACCAGGCGCGCCGGGTCGAGGTAGCCGTTGACGACCGCGTCCTCGAAGTCGTGGACCGAGTAGGCGATGTCGTCGGAGAGGTCCATGACCTCGGCCTCGATGCAGCGGAGCCGGCCGGGTGCGCCCTCGCGCACCCAGCGGAACACCTCTTCGTCTTCGGGGTAGACGCCGAACTTGAGCCGACCGCCGGGATCGGGCAGCGGGTGGTCGACCGTCCACGGGTACTTGCAGGCGGCGTCGAGGCTCGCCCGCGTGAGGTTGAGGCCGAAGCTGCGCCCGTCGGCGTCGACCACCTTCGGCTCGAGCCGCGTGAGGATGCGCAGGGTCTGCGCGTTGCCCTCGAAGCCGCCGAAGTCCTCGGCCCACTCGTTCATGGCCCGTTCGCCGTTGTGGCCGAACGGAGGGTGCCCGAGATCGTGGCTGAGGCAGGCGGTGTCGACGACGTCCGCGGCGAGGTCGAGGGCCGTCGCCAGCTCGCGACCGACCTGGGCGACCTCGAGCGAGTGGGTGAGGCGATTCCGTGCGAAGTCCGCGGGGCTCGCAGGACTCAGCACCTGGGTCTTCGCGGCCAGACGGCGCAGCGCGGCCGAGTGCAGCACACGCGCACGGTCGCGCGCGAAGTCGTCGCGCTGGGAGCGGTGGCGCTCGGCATGGAAGCGGGCGGCATCGGCGTCGTCATAGCCCATCGGGCGCTCGGACGCGCCGGCCAGGTCACCCGCCACTGTGGTCGAGTTCCGCTTCGGCGATGGCGGTGGTGGCCTCGGCGCTGAGCTCGCGCGACTCGAGCCAGCGGTCGGGCAGCGCGGGACGCTTCGGGGTGCCGGCGCGCCCTCGCTGACCTTCGGCCGCCGCACCCGGGTACGGGGCGTCGGCATCGAGGGTGGCGAGCAGGTCGTCGATCTCGGCGAGGCTCGATGCGGTGGCGAGGCTCGCGCGGAGCTCGCCGCCCACCGGGTAGCCCTTGAAGTACCACGCGACGTGCTTGCGGATGTCGCGGCAGCCGCGGTCCTCGTCCTCGAAGAACTCGACGAGCAGCTCGGCGTGGCGGCGGAACGCGCGCGAGACGAAACCGAGGGTCGCGTCGACCGGCTCAGCCGGTGCGGCGCCGGGGCCGCCGAGCGCGCGGGCGAGATCGCCGAACAGCCACGGACGCCCGAGGCAGCCGCGACCGACGACGACGCCGTCGCACCCGGTCTCGTCCATCATGCGCACGGCGTCGTCGGCCGACCAGATGTCGCCGTTGCCGAGCACCGGGACGCTGGTGACGGTCTCTTTGAGCCGCGCGATCGCTGACCAGTCCGCCTGGCCGGAGTAGAACTCCGACGCGGTGCGGGCGTGCAGGGCGACGGCGGCCACGCCGGCGTCCTCGGCGATGCGTCCGGCGTCGAGATAGGTGAGGTGGTCGGCGTCGATGCCTTTGCGCATCTTCACCGTGAGGGGGATGTCACCGGCGGCGCGGGCGGCGCGGGTGACGATGTCGCGGAACAAGCCGAGCTTCCACGGGAGGGCCGCTCCCCCGCCCTTGCGGGTGACCTTGGGGACGGGGCACCCGAAGTTCAGGTCGATGTGATCGGCGCGATCCTCTTCGACGAGGAGGCGCACGGCGGCCTCGGTCGTCGCGGGATCGACGCCGTAGAGCTGGATCGAGCGAGGGGTCTCGGACTCGTGGTGCGTGATCAGGCGCATCGTCGTCGCATTGCGCTCGACGAGGGCGCGCGTCGTGATCATCTCGCTGACGTAGAGGCCGGCCCCGTACTCGCGGCAGAGGCGCCGGAATGCGGTGTTGGTGATGCCCGCCATCGGCGCGAGCACCACGGGGGCGTCGAGTTCGATGGGCCCGATGCGCAGCGTCGGCGCAGGGGCGAGGGCAGTAGTCACGCGTTCCATTCTCTTACAGGAATCCGTCCCTTGGCTGAACGGCCGCACCCCTGTGCACAGGGCTTAGCCTGGGGGGATGACCGAGGCCACGATCACCGACCTGCGCGAGATCCCCTTCACGACCGCCGACGGCGGCACCGCGACCCTCTCCGAGTACGGCGACCAGGTGCTCCTCGTCGTCAACGTCGCGTCGAAATGCGGCCTGACTCCGCAGTACGAGCAGCTCGAGCAGCTGCAGCGGGCGTACGCCGACCGCGGCTTCACGGTGCTGGGCTTCCCCTGCAACCAGTTCATGGGGCAGGAGCCGGGGTCGATGGACGAGATCCTCGAGTACTGCTCGGTCACGTGGGGTGTGACGTTCCCCGTCTTCGACAAGGTCCGGGTCAACGGCCCCGGCGCCGCTCCGGTCTACAAGGCGCTGAAGAAGTCGCGCGATGCCGAGGGCAAGAAAGGCCCGATCGTCTGGAACTTCGAGAAGTTCGTCCTGACGCCGGAGGGCGGCATCCACCGCTTCCGTCCGAACGTCAAGCCCGACGACCCGGCGATCGTCGAGGTCATCGAGGCGAACCTGCCTCGCTGACCCCGCAGACATCAGACGGGCCCGCCGCGACGAATCGCGGCGGGCCCGTTCTCGTTGAAGGGTTCAGACGTCGACGTCGGCGGGCTCGCGGTTCTCGGACCACACCTGCCGCACGATCTGCGCGAACGCCTCAGCGGGCTGGGCACCCGACACGCCGTACTTGCCGTCGATCACGAAGAACGGCACCCCGTTGATGCCGTAGGCCGCGGCCTGCGCCTGGTCGGCGCGCACCGCGTCGAGGTAGCGGCCGCTCTCGAGGGCCTCGCGGGCGGCGTCGGCGTCGAGCCCGGCATCGGTGGCGAGGTCGACCAGTTCGTCCTGTCGCCCGAGGTGGCGTCCTTCGGTGAAGTACGCGGCCATGAGGCGCTCGGTGAGCTCGTGCTGGCGGCCCTGCTCCTTCGCGAAGTGCAGGAGCTCGTGGGCCTTCACGGTGTTGGTGTGCTTGAGGAGGTCGAACCGGTACTCGAGGCCCGCGTCGGCGGCGACGCCGGTCACGCGCTCGAGCATCTGCTGCACTTGGGCGCGCGGCATGCCCTTGTGCTTCGCGAGGAAGTCGAGCTCGTCGCCCTCGAAATCGACGGGCGTATCGGGCGACAGCTCGAACGAGTGGTACGTCACCTCCACGGCGGGGGCGTCGTCGTCCGCGGATGCCGCGGCCAGTCCGTTCTCGAGGTTGCGCTTGCCGATGTAGCACCAGGGGCAGGCGATGTCGCTCCACACGTCGATCTTGATGGCGTCCGTCATGCTGAGGACAACCGCGCGCGTCCGCGCATCTATTCCGCCGAATGCGTCGGTCCGGTGCGGATGCTCAGGGAACGGGCGGATCGGCGTCGGGCACGAACCGGAACCGCACCCGCACGTCGTCGTACGGCACCACCAGGGTCGAGGCATCCGGCGACCACGTGTCGGGCACGAGGTAGAGGCGCCCGCCGCCCTGCGCGAGCAGCCTCAGCCCGAAGTATCGGTACGCGAACGTCTGCGGCGCGGCTGCGGGATCTTCGACGGATGCCTCGTCCCCGAGCTGCTGGAAGGTGATGGCGTCGTTGCCCGGATAGAGCCGCTCGGGGGTGTCGAGCACGACGGCGGGGAGCGTCGTGAGGTCGGCGGCGAGGGAGCGGGCCTGACCGAGGCCCCACCATTGCGCGATGGTCGCCGTCGACCAGAACGTGCCGGCGATCATCACGAGGACGAGGAGCACGACGACGCCGCGCCCGCCGCTCGAGCGGTCGAGGGCGCGCACGGTGGCCGAGGCGTAGGCCGCGAGCCCCGCGCCGATCGCGAGGAACAACGGGGTCAGGAGCTGGCCGTACGTCCATCCCGGCAGGAACGGCACGAGGAAGGCCAGGACGAGGCCCGCGAGGATGAAGCCGATCCCGGTCCAGGCGAGGATGGCGATCACACGCCGTTGCGCCGGGCGCTCCTTTGTCAGCAGCCACTTCCGCAGGGCGCGATGGCCGAGGATCGCGGCGGCGGCGAGCAGGGTGAGGACCATCACCGGGATGAACAGCGCACCGGGGCTGCGCATCACGAACTCCTGCGAGCTCAGCCCGATGATGTCGACGTCGACGCCGAAGTACCGGAAGAACTCGCGCGTCGACACATAGCCGAAGTAGAAGAGCAGCGCGGTGACCAGGGTGAGCGGAGCCACGAAGGAGGAGAGGAAGCCCATCCACTTCTCGAAGCCGAGCCCGGGGTCGACCCGGAGCGGCTCGTCGGCGGTCGATGCGGAGGACCCGGCGGATGCGGGGGTGCCGCGACCTGCGGCATCCGCGGCTGTCGAGGCCGCAGGTTCGGGCGGGGACGCGGCAGGCGGGTGAGCTGCCATCAGCCGTCCACCTCAGTGGTGGGCGTGTCGGAGGGCTCCGGCTCCTGCTGCTGATCCGGGTCCTCGACCTGCTCCTGGTCCTGCTCGGCGGACGGCTCCGGGTCGTTGACGATGATCGGGGGTCCGGGGTCGACCTCGCGCGCCGCGACCTCGTCGCAGATCTGGGCGGTCGGGCACTCGAGCGTGCCGCGGAAGGTGATGGCGGTGCCGTCCTGGAAGTCGCCGCCGGGGCGGAGGACGAGGCTGCAGAAGATGCCGGACTCGTTCGCCGCGACGAGCATGCCGAGGCAGGAGCGGTCCGCGCCGCGGGTTCCGCAGACCCCGCCGTCGACCCGCAGGCCGGGCTTATCGGTCACCGCGTTCTCGAACGTGAAGCTGACGCCGTCCGGCACCGCGTCGCCGCCCCAGAACACCGCGATGGTCTTGCACCAGACCCCCGACTCGAGCACCTCGGCGGTGCCCTGATCGCCGTAGGCGGGTCCGCCGTACTGGGCGACGGGGCCGGTGCGGACGCGATCCTGGGTGGGATCCTCTCCGCCGTCGGAATCCGCCTGCCCCTGGTCCTCGCCGCCGGTGTCGGTCTCCCCTTCGGCAGTGACCTCGTCGGTGGGCTCCGCGGACGCGGAAGGGCTCGCCGACGTGGTGGGTCCCGCGTCCTCGGTGGTCACCGGCGTCCCGCATCCCGTCAGGGCGAAGGCCGCGACGAGGCTCAGGATCGCGGCGAGGCCCACCCGAGGCCCTGACAGCGCCATGACGCGCCTCCTGACCGGCCGCATGCGCGGCCCACGTCAATGATGAGGGCGCGAGGGCTCGCTGGATACCCCGTCGGACGCAGGCGTGAGATCAGGATGTGGCGGCGTCGGGGGCGTCCACGGCGCCGCCGAATCGGCGATCGCGGCCGAGGTACGCGTCGATGCCGTGCCACAGGTCCTCTCGCGTGAAGTCGGGCCACAGCGTGTCGAGGAACACGAACTCCGCGTACGCCGATTCCCACAGCAGGAAGTTCGACGTGCGCTGCTCGCCGCTCGACCGCAGGAACAGGTCGACATCCGGCATGTCCGGGCGGTAGAGGCGTCGCTGGATCAGCTTCTCCGACACCGCCGAGGGCTTCAGCCGGCCCGCCGCGACGTCGTCGGCGATAGAGCGCATCGCATCGACGAGCTCGATGCGGCCGCCGTAGTTCACGCACATCGTGAGGGTCAGCACGTCGTTGCCGGTCGTCAGCTGCTCCGCGAACTGCAGCTCCTTGATGACGCTCCCCCAGAGGCGCGGCTTGCGGCCGGCCCACTGGATGCGCACGCCCCACTCGTTGAGCTGATCGCGCCGACGGTGGAGCACGTCGCGGTTGTAGCCCATGAGGAAGCGCACCTCGTCGGGCGAGCGCGACCAGTTCTCGGTCGAGAACGCGTAGACCGACAGATGCTTCACGCCCGCCTGGATCGCGCCGGCCACGACGTCCAGCAGTGCGGCCTCGCCCGCCTTGTGCCCCTCGATGCGGGTGAGACCCCGGCGATTGGCCCAGCGGCCGTTGCCGTCCATCACGATGGCCACATGGTTCGGCACGGCACCGCGGGGGTACTCCGGCGGGTAGACGCCGGTCCAGTCGAGCGGGCGGTACGGCACCGCGTCGCGGTGCGTGTAGGGCTTCGGGGTCACCTGGTGCCTTCCTGCGGGGCTGCCGAGACATGGGAGAGCGAACGGATGCCGCGTTCGAGGTGCCACTGCGCGTATGCCGCGATGAGACCCGAGGCGGCGGCGGTCGACCCCGGGGACGCGGCATCCACCACGTCCCACTCCCCCGCCATCAGCGACTGCAGGAGCGACACCGTGGCGGCGTCGACGCGGGCGGCGCCGGTGGGAGCGCAGTCGCGGCAGACGATGCCGCCCTGCTGGGCGACGAACGTGTCATGGGGGCCGCGGCGTCCGCAGAGCGCGCACTCGCCGAGGCCGGGCGCCCAGCCCGACAGCGCCATCGCACGGAGCAGATACGAGTCCAGGACGCTCCGCGAGGCATGCTCGCCGCGTGAGAGGGCGCGAAGTCCTCCGACGAGGAGCAGGTACTGCTGGGGCGTCGCCTCGGCCTCGTTGAGGCGATCGGCCGCCTCGACCATGGCGTGAGCGGAGGTGTACCGGTCGTAGTGGGCGACGATCTCGGCGCCGTAGGAGCCGAGCGATTCGGCCTGCTGGACGATGTCGAGCGAGCGCCCCTGGTACAGCTGCACATCGGCGACCATGAAGGGCTCGAGGCGTGCGCCGAACCGCGACGACGTGCGCCGCACCCCCTTGGCGACGGCGCGCAGCTTGCCGTGACGGCGGCTGAGCATCGTCACGATCCTGTCGGCCTCCCCCAGCTTGTGGGTGCGCAGGACCACGACTTCATCGCGGTAGGTGGGCACGGGTCAATTATCCCTGCGCACCCGTCGGATCGCGCGGCACGGAGCCGCGGGTGGCGCGGGTCGCGCGTCGGGCATGCCGCTAGGCTCCGCAATGTGATGCTGCCGCGTGCCGCCGCCGTCCTGGGCCTGGTCGTGCTGCTCTCCGGGTGCACCGCCGCGGAGACGCCCGGTCCGTCGCCGACCGAAGACACCCGTCTGGCGGAATGCGACGCGGCGGCCGCCGCCGTCTCCGACGCGGTCGCAGACGTCGTGGCCGGCTACGAAGGGCCGCTCGGCCCCGACGGATCGATGACGGCCTCGCCGGAGCCGCTGCCGAGCGCAACCCCCGACACCGACGGGTCCGGAGACCCGCTCTCCGCGGCGGTCGCCGCGGCGCGCGAGACACGCGAACGCCTCGGCTGCGACGCCGACCGGTTCGACGACGAACTGCAGACAGGGCTTGACGAGGTGCGTCCTGAAGGCGCGATCGCGACCGCCGTCTGGCGCCGGGTCTCGGCGACGCTGCTCGGGCGGATCCCCGCCGACACGACGGAGCGCACGCTGGAGGCGGGCGAGGATCTCGCCGAGGTCGTCGCGCAGATCCCCGAGGGCGGAACCCTCGTATTGCCGGCCGGGACGGTCGAGGCGGACGACACCATCGTCCTCCTCGACGGCGTGACGCTGCGCGGCGCCGGCCGGGACGCCACCGTCCTGCGCTCCTCGGCGTCCGACGCCGCCGTCCTGATCGCCGCGACCGGTCTGGTGAAGGTCGTCGACATGACGGTCGAGGTCGCGGGTCCCGATCCCGCATCGGCCGTCGTCGCCGGTCCGTGGGCGTCGCTCGTGCTGAGCGGCGCGCGGGTGGCGGGCGCCACCATCGCGGAGGGCATCGGCGGTGCCGGCGTGTACCTGTCCGCCGGCGCCGAGGACGTCACCGGCGAGCAGACCACGCTCGAGGTCACCGACACCCTGTTCGAGCGGAATGCGTGGGCGGGCCTCGCGGTGACCGGCCGTCACCGCGTGAGCATCGAAGCCTCCCGATTCTCCGGCAACGGCGAGGTGGGCCTGCTGTTCATGGACGCGACCAGCGGCTCGGTGCGCTCGAGCACGTTCGCCGACAACACGGTCGGGGTCGCGATCGCCGGCACCGCCTCGCCGACGCTGTTGTCGAGCACCGCGAGCGGCGGCTCCGTGGCGCTCCAGACGGACGATTCGGCGGCTCCTACGGTGGACGGGATGGACATCGGCGGCGCGACCACCGCGGCCGTCATCCTCGGCGGCGAATCGGGTGGATGGATCGGGGGCGTGGCGTGCCACGACGTGCCGTTCGGCATCGTGGTCTCCAGCGGGGCCGCGCCGACGATGGGCTCGAACTCCTGCGCTCTGAGCCGGGGCGGCTCCTGAGAGCGAGCGCTCTCACGACACGCCGTGGATGACTTCGCGACACGCCGAAGAAGTTTCGCGACACGCCGCAGAAGTCCAGATGTTTGAGGAAATCTGCTTGTAACCGATCCGGCGTCGGTGCCATACTCGGCCACGTCGACCCCGCCTTCGGGTGGTGGGGTCAGGCGTGGGGGAATCATGCCGTCGGGGGCAGCTGAATCGGGTGCGCGCAAGAGCGCTGCTCGTCGGCGCGCGCACGGTGCCGGCTCCGCCGCCGTCGCCGCCCTCGTGAGCGTCGCCCTCGTCGTCGCCGGCGTCGTGCCGGCGCATGCCGCCACCCCGGAACCGACCGCGGTCGAGCGAACGCCGGCGGCGCCGGCAGCTCCCGCGACGACTCCTGGTGAGACCCCGCCCGAGATCGTCCACCTCCGCGACGCCGAAGTCGTCGTCGTCCAGGTGCTTCCCCGCGACGAGGCCCGTGCCGCGCTCGATTCCGTCTTCGCGGCCCAGGAGGAACGGCGCACGGAGGCGGCTCGTCGCGAGCGCGTGGTGCGTGCGGAGCAGAGCGCGTACGTCACGGAGCTGGCCGTGGCCCAGCAGGCCGCGCAGGCACAGGCGGAAGCGGATGCGAAGCTGCAGGAGGCGCTCGCGGCGCTCGCCAAGGCGCTTTCCACGAGCCAGTGCACCACGGTCGGCGGGACCAACGGGCAGCCCGCTTCGATCTCGTGCCCGATGGAGAACGGCGATGCGACGATCTCGGGCGACGACGGCGCGGGAGTGACGACGCCCCCGCCGACGCCGACGCCGACTCCGACCCCGCCGCCTGCGGCCGAGGACGACGACGCCGTGCAGCCCATGAGCGCGTCCAGCACGCCCGGCGATCCCGTCGGCCCCGACCAGTTCCTCGGCGCGGGCGCGCTCGCGGGCGCCCTGGCGCAGGTCCTGGGTGAGTGGGCCGGCGCGGGAGCGGACGTCTCGGGCATCACCGCGTCCGTCGCCTCGCTGCCTGACGCACGCCTCGGCGAGGCATCCGGTCGCGCGATCGTGATCGACGACGACGCCGCCGGGTGGGGCTGGTCGCGCATGGACCTCCTCACGGTCGTGCGACACGAGGTCGGTCACGCACTCGGCGCCGGTCACGGCGGCGGGCTCATGGCCGAGACGCTGTCGCCCGGTGAGAGCCGCGGAGTGGACGCGTCGATCCTCCCCGCGCCCGAGCCCCCCGCACCGGCTGAGCCGGCGCCGGCGGAGCCCGCCCCGACGGAGCCCGCCCCGACGGAGCCCGCCCCGGCGGAGGTGCCCGCTCCGGTGGCCGAGCCGACGGCCGAGACGCCGGCCGCGCCCGCCACCGTGGAGCAGCCCGCCGATGCGACGACCGATGCGACGACGCCGAAAGCCGCGGCGGCGCCCACGTCGGCTCCCCTCGCCTGGAACGTGGCCGACGGCACTGCCACCCTCGCCCTGACCGCGGCCGAGGCCGCGGCCGGCGGCATCGCCCTCGTCGGAGGGCGCATCGTCTTCACCTCCGGCTCCGGCGCGACCGTCGCCGTCGAGGCGCAGGGGCTGACCCACGTCATCGTGCGCGGCGTCGACGGCGCCGCGTCGTTCACCGTCGACCTCACCGGCATCGCCGGACTCGCACTCGCGATCGACGGCGCGCTCGACGCGCTGCTCGTGAAGGGCCTCCCGGCTGCCGTCGTGCTGTCGGGCACGCCCGCCCGGCTGCGGCTGGACGCCTTGGTCGCGAGCCTGACCTTCCTCGCCCCGCGTGTGGCGGCGCTGATCACCGGCCAGAGCGCCGTGGCGGTCGAGGGCACGGTCGTCCTTCCGGGCGCCGACCTCACGATCCAGGCGCGATCGATCACGGTGCGCTCCGGCGCGTTCGTCGACACCACAGGCACCGACCGCGACGGGGCGATCACATTCGTCGCGAGCGACGCGAGCACGCACGGCGAGGATGCCGCGGCCTCCGTCACCGTCACGGGTGCGCGGCTCTCCGGCGGGGAGGTGACTCTGCGCGCCGACTCGACGGATGCGACGGGCCCGTGGTCGTCGTCGTCCGCCGGAGTCGCGGTGGTGGACTCCGCCATCGCGGCGACCGGCGACGTGCTGCTCAGCAGCTCCTCGACCACGGCCTCCTCCGCGAACGGCCTCGCCGCCCTGGTGAAGAACCAGTCGTCGGCCGTGACGCGCGTCGGCGGCAGCACCACGATCACCACTCCCGGCAGCGTCCGCATCGAAGCGCGCAACGCGGCGTCCGCGAGCGCGATCGCCGCAGGCGGCGCCGGACTCGGACTCGCCGAGGCGGACCTCGTGCGCGTCACGCACGCCGTCGTCGAAGGCGATCAGTCGATCACCGCGGCGCGGCTCCTCCTGCTCGCGACCGCCGCGGGATCCCTGCGCGTCGTCGCGGCGGGCACGGGCGGCTCGGCCCCGGCGCAGTCCGAGCTCAGCGAGGCGGCGCTCGCGGCGAACCCGCACGCGGGAGCGGTCGCCGTCGGCCGCGCGTTCCTCGAGACCATCGCGCGCTTCGCCCCGTCGGCGAAGGTCGATCTCGACGACACGAAGGCGACGGTCCAGGCGGACTCGTCCATCGACGCGACGGCGGAGGCAGCCGACGGCATCACGGCTCTCGTCGTGCGCGAGGTGTCGGGCGCCGCAGTGGGCGAAGGAGCCGCGCTGAGCGGCGTCTCAGATCTCACCCTCCGCGCCACCGCGCGCCACGCCGTCGCCGCAGACGGCGGCGCGGGCTGGGCGCTCGTCTCGTCGACGGCGCTCACCTCGGCCTCGATCGACGGCGGCTCGCCGCTCGCGGTCGCCGGGGACCTCTCGCTCCGCGCCGAGCAGACGGCGACCGTCCGCGCCGCCGGCGCGGGTGCCGCACTCGCCCTGGGCGTCCACGACGCCGCGGTGCGGCTGGCGCGCGGCGCCGATGTCGCGGGTGCGGTGGAGCTCGCGGCAGTCGGGCAGTCGGACGCCACGGCTCTCGTCACGAAAGGCCGTGCGGTCGCCCCATCGGCCGCGGTGTCGGTGCTCGCGGGCCTCGGCGGGGCGACGACGTCGATGCCCGCGCTCGCCCCGACCGCTCTTCCGCTCCGGGCCTTCGGCGGCGTCGCGATCGCCGCGACGGTCACCACCTCGCTCGGCTCGCTGGGTGCCGCTTCGGCGCCGCTGCGCTCCGGTGGCGGCGTCAGCCTCGCCGCCGTGAGCGGCGGCTCGACCACGTCCGGCGGCGCGGGCGCCCTCGGCGGCGAGACCTTCCTGCTCCCGTCCCTGTTGCGTGCCGCAACGGTGCGCGTGAACAGCCACATCCTGTCGGGCGGCGACGTGGTGCTCCACGCCGGGCGCGGCCCCCCGGCGTCCGACGGACCCGTCTCCCTCCGCGTCGACGTCGACGCCGCCATCACCCTCCTCGACCCCACCGCCTCCCTCGAGATCTCGCCCTCCGCGCAGACGCCGGCGATCACGCCGCCTGCAGGGGCCATCCTCGTCTCCGCCGCCGCGGGCGGCACCGTCACCCTCGGTCGCGCCACCCTCTCGTTCGCCGCAGGCGCACTGCCCGCCGACGCCTGGGTCACGATCACCGCACGGGATGCTGCGGTCCCCGGCATCCTCACCCGCTCCGCCGTCTTCGACCTCCGGGCATACGACGCCCGGACCGGCACCCTGATCTCGACCTTCCTGATCGATCCGGTGCTGACCATCGCCGTCGCGAGCACGATCGGCCAGCCGCGCATCTGGTACGTCGCACCGGACGGCTCGGTCCAGGCGATCGCGACCACCGCGGATGCCGCAGCCGGCACTCTGACCGCCGCGCTCCCCCACTTCTCGGACTACGTCGCAGGCTCCCCGCTGGCCGGCATCGTCGGCATCATCGTGCAGCAGCTCGAGGCGTACGTCGCGAGCCACCCGTACGACCAGGACCTCGACGACATCGTGCTCGGCGACGCACTTTCGCTGACCGGCATCCACCTGTCCATCTCGCTGAGCGGGCTCACCTCGCCGTACACGGGGACCGCGAGCTTCACCGCGACGCTCCGGCTCGACCTCGCCGTCGGCGCTCTGCGCATCCAGGCGAGCGCCGCGGTCAGCGCGACGTACACGCTCGCGGCCGCGACGACGCTCGACGCCGGAAGCCTGCTGATCACCCTGGGTCCGGCCACACCGGACACGTCGTTCGGCATCTCGGTGTCGGCGGGCGGCACCGACATCGCGGAGCTGGCCGTGACGTCGGCCACGCTCAGCCAGGACGGCTCCGACCTCACGATCACGGCCACCGGGGTCTCCGCCGCCTTCGGCGACGCGGTCGAGATCACCGGCGGGACGCTGCGCCTGGTCTCCCGCGACGACACCGGCGACGTCGACTTCACGCTCACCGGCGGCACCGTGAGCTTCAGCGCCGGCGGCTCGGGCCTGACCGTGTCGAACGCGACGTTGAGCTACAGCGGCGCCGACGGCCTCGCGCTGGCGGGCGACGTCGAGCTGGACATCGCCGACACCACGCTCACCGGCAGGGTGCGCATCACGCACGCGGCGGGCGTCACGACGCTCATCGTCAGCGAGCTCCGGGCGACGCTCGCCTCGGGCAGCGCGCAGACCCTCGACCTCGCCGACGGCGGCGGCACCCTCGTGCTCGCGCCCGCAGGCGTCAGCGGCGTGCTCACCGCGACGGTCGTCGCGACGGGCTTCGTGACCGCCACACTCGCGGGCCGCGTCGAGATCGACACGGCCGCCGGCACCACGGCGGTCGCGATCGCGGCCCGGAACCTCGGCATCGACCTCGGCGGCGGGCTCGCGCTGTCGGGCGCGGTCGTCGGGCTGTACGTCGAGTCATCGGCCACCGGAACCACGATGGCGCTCGACGCGAGCGGCACGGTGTCCCTCACCGGCTGGACGGACGTCGCGGTCAGCGGCCTCTTCCGCGCGCGGGTGAACGGGTTCACCGGCGCGGTCGACGAGGTCGTCGCGCTCGGCGACGGCACCGGTGAGGTCGCGATCGTGTTCGCCGCGGCCGAAGGCGACTCCTACAGCGGGGCCGGCCTCACGATCACGGTGCTGGGGCAGGCGATGACGGGCGACCTGCAGTTCGCCACCACGGCCGATGGATTCACCGTGACTGTCGCGAATCTGTCGCTCGCCTTCGGCGCCGGCGCGGCTTCCGCCCGCTTCGAGAACGGCGCCGGCACCCTCACCCTCGACGGAGGCGAGGCCGCCGCCACGCTGACCGGCGACCTGCGGATCGCGGTGCCCGGTCTCGCCCTCGACACGTCGCTCGACCTCGACCTCAGCACGGCCGCCGCGGATGGCCACGTGCGTGTGAGCGGAACGGGCGTCATCCTGACGCTGGCCGGACAGCAGATCACCTTCGACGAGTTCACGGTGGAGCGCGCTGTCGTCGACGGCGCGACCCAGACGCGGATCACCGTCGCGGGCGGCGCCTTCGCGATCACGTCGGGCACGACCGACCTCCTCGCCCTCTCGGACATCACCGGATCCCTGACGATCGCGCCGACGGGCGTCGCCGGGCGGCTGAGCGCGGGCATCACGTCCGAGGTCACCGGCTTCTCGTTCGCATCGCTGGTGGGCGTCGCGGTGAACACCGGATCCGCCGCCGTCGGCGATCTGCCCGCCGGACCGTATCTGCGCATCGAGGCCACGGGCACGGTGGTCACGGTCGCGGGTCAGGAGCTCACCGCCGACCTCACGTTCGAACGCGGCGTCGACGCCGCCGGCACCGTGATCATGCGCGCCGGGGTGGCGAACGGCCGACTGGTGTTCTCCGCGGGCGGCGCGCCCGTCGTCACGCTGACGAAGGGCGCAGGGGCGCTCGTGATCTCGGCTGCCGGCGTCGCCGCCTCGTTCACCGGAGTCGTCGCGGTCGCCCTGCCGGGCGTCTCGTTCACGGGCGCCCTGGCCGTGCGGCTGAACACGACCGGTGCGGACGTCGACACCACCGTCACCGTGGGCGCGACGGACGTCGCGCTGGTCCTCCCGGCCGGAGGCGCGAGCTACCTCCAGCTGGCGGGCACCGACGTCGTGCTCACCATCGCCGGGCAGCGCCTCACCGGCTCCGTCTCGGTGGAGCGCACCGGTGGCGTGACGACGATCGGCATCACCGACGGCAGCCTCGCCTTCGGCGACGGGATCCTGACGGTCACCGGTGTGACGGCGACGCTCGGCGTCGGCGCCGGCGGCGTCTGGGGCTCTTTCACCGGTACACCGGCCCTCGTCCTTCCCGGCGTGGGCATCAGCGCCGGCTCGCTCACCGTGGAGTTCAACACGGACACCGCGGCACACAGCGCGATCGCGCCCGGTGCGTTCCGAGTCGGAGCCTCCTCCCTCGTGGTCACCGTCGCGGGGGTGTCGATCACCGGCACCGTCTGGTTCGAGCGGACCGTCACGTCGGGGTCGGCCTCTTACCGGGTCGCGGTGACCGGCGGCACGGCGAGCCTCGGTTCGTTCGTCTCGGTCTCGGCCATCACGGGGGCGTTCGTGATCACCCCCGCCGGCGTCGCCGGCAGCATCTCGGCGACCGCGAACCTGAGCGTGCCCGAGTTCCTCTCCGTGACGGGAACGACGGTGAGCGTCGCGGTGAACACGACGCCGGGGCCGCTCGACGCGGGAAGCGGCGTCCTGCCGGCAGGACCGTATCTTCGCGTCGAGGTGTCGGGGCTCACCGCGGAGATCCTGGGGGCGGGCACGATCGAGGGCTCGTTCGCCTTCACCCGATCGACCGCGCCGGGTGGGGTCCCGGAGACGATCGTCGCGATGACGGGAGTCGCCGTGACGCTCGACGGCGACTCCGACCCTTCGCTCTTCGACGGGTCGGGTGCGCTGATCCTCCGCGCCGACGGTGTCGCGGGCTTCCTGTCGGGGTCGGCGTCGCTCGGCGGCGGCGGGGTGTCGGTGGACGGCACCGTGCTGCTGCAGATCAACACCACGGCGGTCGCCATCGACACGGTTCTGCGCGTCGGCGGCTCGGACCTGGTCTTCAAGCTCCCGGCGCCGGCGAGCGGCGACATCATCTTCAGCCTGACCGCGTCGGACCTCACCCTGACGATCGGCGATTTCGTCACCATCGAGGGCAACCTCACCTTCAGCGACACGGTCATCGGCGGCGTGCCGGTGCGCGTGGTCGCAGCATCCGGTCTCACGATCTTCCTCGGGCGAGGCCCGGCGTTCCTCGAATCCGGGGCGCTCAACCCTCTCGCAATGGGAGTGCTCCTCACCGACGCCACGATCGGCCTCGTCGAAATGGGCGGAGGCCACGCGTTCGTCGCGACGGGCACGGTCAGCATCATCGGCGTGCCCGGCGTCACCATCACGGGCACGACCAGCGTGCGCGTCAACGACACCGGCCTGGCGGTCACCCAGACCATCGAGATCCCCGGCAGCACCGCGCCGGGAGTGCTGGTCGATTTCGCCACGGATGCTGCGATCACCGAGTTCGTCGTCAGCGGAGCGACGCTCGCCTTCGGCGGGCAATCGCTGAGCGGCACGTTCTCGTTCGGCCGTGACGGCACCGATCTCACCCTCTCGGTCAGCGACGGGGCGATCGCCCTCGGGGATGCCGTCGCCGTCACCGGTATCCAGGGCGATCTCGTCGTGCGCTCCGGCGGCGTGGCGGGCACCCTGAGCGCCACGATCACGATCGCCGCGCTCGGCGTGAACGCCGTGCTCGCCGAGCTCGCGATCAACACGTCGGCGGCCGCCGTGACCGTGGGCGCCGCGGCGCTCCCCGCCGGTCCGTACCTGAGGGTCGCGCTCACCGGCCTCGACCTCGCCGTGCTCGGTCAGACGATCCGCGCCGACATCGCCGTCGAAAGGGTGACGGCCGGCGGCGTCGCCACCACGGTCGTCGGGCTCACGAACGTCGCGCTCTTCCTCGGCGACGACGGCGGTACCCCTGGTGACACCGGCACCGCTCTCGACGACGACCTGGGCGTGCGGCTGAGCGTGGGATCCGGCATCCTCGTGCTCACGGCGGCAGGCTTCGCCGGACGCATCGACGGCACGATCTCGGTGCGCCTCGGCGCCGACGCGAGCCTCGAGGGCGAGCTCTCCCTCGTGCTCAACACCACCGGAGCGCGCGTGCAGGCGTTGGTGGTCGTCGGAACCACGGCCCACGCGCTCGACGTCGCCGCCGGTCCGTACCTCCGCTTCGAGGGAGCAGGCCTCACGCTCGAGGTGCTCGGCCAGTCGCTCACCGCGAACATCGCGATCGAGCGGGTCACGCCGCTCGGCGTGGGGGGTGCGCCGGACACCACGAAGGCTCTCTTGCGGGTCGCCGCCACGGACGTCGAGCTGCGACTCGCCGGCGGCGCCCTCGTGCTGTCGCGCGGAGCCGCGCTGATCCTGCTGTCGTCCGCGGGCGCCTCCTCGACCTTCGCCGGCCGCATCACCGGTGACCTGGCCCTCGACGTCCCCGGCGTCGCCTTCTCGGCCGGACTGGCCGTCGAGTTCAACACCGGAACGGATGCCGTCGACCAGACGTTCCTCGTCCGCGGTCAGACCCTGACGCTCGCCCTCCCGGCGGGCGGCGCGACCGGCTACGTGCGGGGCGCCGGCACGGCGGTCGCGGTCACGATCGCCGGGCAGACGCTGACCACCGACATCGAGGTCGTCGACGACGGCGGCACACTGACCCTCACCCTTCGCAACACGCGGATCGTGCTCGGCGGGGCGGCCCCGCTGCTCACGGTGAGCCAGCCGGCATCCGGCACCGGCTCCACGGCGACCATCGTGCTGGCACCCGAGGGGGCATACGGCGCGATCACCGTCGCCGTCGCGTTCGGGGTCTCCGACATCGCGGTGACGGGCACCATCACCGTCGCCTTCAACACGACCGGCACGGCGCAGACCGTCGCCGGGTGGTCGGAAGCCCTCCCCGGCGGCCTGATTCGCGTCGGCGGCGAGAACCTCACCATCATCGTTCTCGGCCAGTCGCTCAGCGCCGACGTGACCTTCGAGCAGGTGGCCGGCGCGACCGGCACGGTGGTGCGGGTCGGCGTCGCGAACGTCGCCCTCGCCCTCGGCCCGCTCACGGTGAGCGACGGCTCGGGGCTCTTCGTCGTCACCCCGAACGGTGTGGCCGGCTCGCTCTCGCTCACGGTCGGCGTGTCGGGCTCGGCCTTCTCCCTCGATGGCTCCTTCGAGCTGCAGGTGAACACGACCTCGCTCGCGGTGAACGACACGCTCCAGGTCGGCGCCGGCACCGTGACCATCGACGTCCCCGCGGGGCCGTACCTGCGCATCGCCGGTACGGGGGTCGTCCTGACGGTGCGGGATCAGCGGATCCGCGCGGATGCCGCGTTCGAACGCGCGACCTCCTACGGCGCCGACGGCGTCGCGGGCGGCACCGACGACTCTGTGGTCACCCGCATCGCGCTCACGAACGTCTCGGTCTCGATCGGGGCGGGTTCCGCGGCGCTGTCGCTCACGGGTGGCGAGGCGCTCTTCGTGCTGCCGTCGACCGGCGGACTCGCGGGCCGCGTCACGGGCGCGGCCGCGCTGACCGGTGTGCCCGGCGTCAGCATCGCCGCGACGCTGACGATCGAGATCAACACCACCTCCGGGGAGGTCGACGAGACCGTCCGGGTGGGTACGGGCACCGTGTCGGTGAACCTCCCCGCGGGCGGATCGGGCGGGTATCTGCGGGTCGTGGGCGACGACGTCGCGATCGTCATCGCGGGCCAGACCCTCGCCGGGGACATCGAGGTCGTCACACAAGGCACCGCGCTCACGCTGACGGTGTCGAGCGGCGTCATCGTGTTCGGCACCCCGACATCGCCCCTCGTGCGCGTCACGGGCATCCAGGGGTCCTTCCGGATCACGGCCGCCGGCATGGCGGGCTCGCTGGCGGCCACGCTGGAAGTCACGGTGCCCGGGCTGGCGGTGAGCGGCGACGTCGCGGTGCAGGTCAACTCCGGCCTCGCCGCGGTGACGCTCGACCCGGGTGGACCCGCGGAGGTCGTCGTGCAGCCGGGCCTCAAGATCGAGGTGACCGGCGCGAGCATCACGGTCGCGGGCCAGTCGCTCGGCGCCGCCCGCGTGCTCATCAGCCGCACCCCGACCGGCGAGGTCGCCTTCGCGGTGACCGACCTCACGCTGCAGCTCGGGACGTTCGTGAACGTCACCGCGGCGCACCACTGGTCGGGGGCCCTGATCGTGACGCCCGGCGGTGTCGCTGCCGGCTTCTCCGGCAGCGTGACCGGGATCTTCTCGCTCCCCGCGGGTCTCACGCTCGGCGGCGACATCGCGTTCGCGATCAACACGTCGACCGCGGCGGTGCGCCGCACCGACCTGGGCATCGACGTCCCCGCCGGCCCCTTCCTGCACTTCTCCGTCACCGGCGGCGTGCTGGGCGTCGCGGGCGGCCCGTCGTTCTCGGGGAACTTCCTCCTCAGCCGTACCGCGACCGGTATCACGACGATCGCGTTCAGCGACGTCTCGGTCGCCCTGACGCCCGAAGGCGGCGACGGGCTCGAGATCGTCGACGGTCGCGGCGCGTTCCTGTTGACCACCGGCGGCATCGTCGGCACGTTCTCCGGCGCCATTGCAGCCGCAGCGGGCGGGCTCGAAGCCGAGGCCACCGTCGCTGTCCGGTACAACGGCACCACGCAGCCGCTCAACCAGACGATCACGGTCGGTGGAGTGGACGTGCCGCTGGTCTTCGCGGCCGACGAGATCGCCGACGCCGGAGGCGCCTTCATCGCCCTGGCGGTGTCGGGCTCGATCAAGCTCGGCGACTTCGTCGAGATCATCGGCAGCGTCGACTTCAGCGGCGCCGAGCTCGCGGTGTCCGACCTCACGGTCTTCGTCGGGCAAGGTCCCGGATTCGTCGAGGACGAC
Source organism: Microbacterium sp. NPDC058062 (assembly GCF_042885375.1). Classification (NCBI taxonomy): domain Bacteria; kingdom Bacillati; phylum Actinomycetota; class Actinomycetes; order Micrococcales; family Microbacteriaceae; genus Microbacterium; species Microbacterium sp. NPDC058062. The sequence continues at coordinate 511,547 of NZ_JBHVSC010000001.1, read as the reverse complement.
GCACGCAACCCCTTCGCCGTCGGCCTCTACCTGACCGGCGTCAACGGCTTCGTCAAGGGCACCACCGGCAGCCGCGTCGTCGCGATCTCGGGAACGGTCGAGCTCGTGGGCATCCCGGGCGTCACGCTCGCGGGCACGGCGTGGATCTCCTACAACGAGACCACCACCGAGCAGGTGCTCGGCACGGGAGACGATGCCGTCACCGTGGCGGAGGGCGCAGCGGGAGCACCGCATCTGCTCGTGGTCGGCGACCTCACTCTCGCGGTCGCCGGGCAGGAGCTCACCGGCACGTTCGCCTTCGAGACGCTCGCCGGGGGCGGGCTGCGCGTGCGTTTCGGGGCCGACGCCCGCGACGGCGGGTCGCCCCTCACCCTCAGTCTCGGAGACGGCGTCGCCATCGCCACCGTCGCCGCCGGGACGCTCGAACTCACACCGCAGGGCCTCGCGACGGTCCTGGTCGCGAATCTGACGCTCAACGCGGGCGACGAGGTCGAACTGACGGGCGACATCGGCCTGCAGCTCAACACCTCGACGGCGGCCCGCACCGTCGGCGGAGTGGTGCTGCCCGCGAGTTCGCTGCGGGTTCAGGTGGGCACCCTCGCCGCGCCGGCGGCCCTCACCATCGCCGGACAGACCCTGTCCGGAGTCTTCGTCTTCTCGCAGGTGCGCGGACCGGTGCTGCCGAGCGCTCCCCCGGGCACTCCGGCACCCAGCACGACCGTGATCATCGCGTCGGCGCTGACGCTGTCGCTCGGCACCACGACTGCGGGCGTTCGGCTCACCGACGGCTCCGCCGTATTCCTCATGCGGGACTCGGGGCTCGCCGGACGCATCACCGGCACGCTCCGATTCCTGGTCCCCGGCGACGCCGTGCGGTTCAGCGGCACGTTCACCGTCGCGGTCAACTCCGGCCCTGCGGTGGACGAGAGCTTCCAGGTCGACGGAACCACCGTCGCGCTCGACCTGCTCGCCGGCCCCTTCCTCCGCGTCGAGGGCACCGATGTGGCGATCGTCGTCGCGGGGCAGCGGCTCTCCGGCGACTTCACGTTCACCCAGTCCGGAAGCGGCCCGTCGGCCACCACGGTGATCAGCATCGCGGATGCGAGCGCCGGCTTCGGCGACGGCACCACGGACTTCGTGTCGCTCACCGGAGGCGAGGGTGAGTTCGTCCTCAGCGCCACCGGCGTCGCCGGCACCGTGAGCGGAACCCTCGCGGTGACGCTGCCGGGGATCCTCGTGAGCGGCGACTTCGCGGTGGTGCTCGACACGACCGATCCGGCGGCGAGTTCGATCTCCGTGGCCGGCGAGAACATCACCATCGACATCGGCGGATTCCTGCTCACCGAGGGTGAGGTCGGCTTCTCGCAGCGCACCGTCGGCGGCGTCAGGATCGTCGACATCTCGATCGCCGCGGTCGCCGACTTCGGAGCGCCGATCGGAGAGCTCTCGCTGACGGGAGCGCTGCAGATCGGCGCGACCGGGCTCGCCGGCATCCTGACCATCGAAGGTGCGAGCATCTCTCTCGGCGGCGGTGTCACGGTCGCGGCGTCCGCGCTGCGGTTCGAGATCAACCGGTCGACCCAGGCGATCGTGCTCGCCGATCCCTCGCACACGCGACTGGAGGCCGGGCCGTACCTGCGGATCGCCGGCGAAGGCATCGCGGTCGTGATCGGCGACGTGACCCTCACCGCGAACCTGCTGTTCCAGCAGGCGACGTCGAGCGGCGGGTCGGCGCGCACCGTCATCGCCGTGGCCGGAGGCGAAGTGCGGCTGGGATCCGATGCGCCGATCCTCACCGGCGTCGAGGGGATCATCGTCCTGACGCCCGCCGGCATGGCGATGCGTCTGGGCGGGACGCTCGACCTCGGCGCACTGCTGCCGTCCGGGGTGACGATCGCCGGCTCGTTCGCGCTGGCGATGAATCAGTCGGCCACCCCGGTCACCGAGTCCGTGACCGTCGGCGGACGCACGGTCGCGCTCGATCTGCCCGGCAACCTCGCCGTCCGCGTGGGCGGCACGGGCGTCGTCCTCGCGATCGCCGGCCAGTCGCTCACCGGCGACTTCGCGTTCGAGCGCTCCGGGACCACGACCACGATCGTGCTCACGAACGTCGGCCTGCGGATCGGCGACGGCGGGACGGACATCCTGACGCTTGCGGCTGGCGCGGGCACGCTCGAGCTCGGCGCGACAGGGATGTTCGGCTCCGTGTCGGGCACCGTCGCGCTCACCGTGCCCGGCGTGACCGCCTCCTCCGCGATGACCCTCTCGATCGACACGCGACCGGCAACCAAGGCCTTCGCCCTCTCGGTGAACGACCTCGCCCTCGATCTCGCCGGCCAGACGCTCACGGGCGACTTCACCTTCGAGCAGGCGGGCGTCGGCGCCTCCCGCGTCGTCAAGGTCACCGCATCCGACGTCCGGCTCTTCCTGGGCGACCCGAAGGGCGCCGGTGACGCCGATGACGTCGGGCTGCGCCTGACCGGCGGGACCGGCGCGTTCCTGCTGACCTCCGCCGGCATGGCGGTCGACGTCTCGGCGAACATCGCCCTCGTCGGGCTCGACGCCATCCCGTTCTCGCTCGGCACCGGACTCGCGATCCGGCTGCAGATCAACACCGCGCCCACCGCCGTCAAGACGACGCTCGGCGCACTGAGCCTCGACCTTCCGGCCGGCCGATTCGTACGCGTCGAGGTGACCGGCGGGGTCACGGTGTTCGGCCAGTCACTGTCGGGCACCTTCCTGTTCGAGCAGGTTCGCGGCGGCGGAGCCGACGGGCGCGCGGGCACGTCCGACGACGTGAACATCCTGCGCATCGCGGCGACGAATGTGGCGTTGTTCGTGGGCGACGACGGCGGAACCCCCGGCGACTCCCCTGCCGACGTCGCAGACGACATCGGCATGCGGCTCACGGGCGGCACGGCTCTCGTGCTCGTGACGAGCGCCGGCATCGGCGCGTCGATCTCCGCGACGGCGTCGATCCGCCTCGGCCCCGGCATCCAGGCCACCGCGACGGTGGGCGTGCAGATCAGCGACATGCGCCGGACCGTCGGCACCAAGATCGTCCCCGTCGCGGTCGACGAGGAGTTCGTCGTGGGCGGTCAGACGCTCACGCTCGAGCTTCCGGCCGGTCCGTACTTCAGGGTCGGGGTGACCGCGCTCACGCTGACGATCGCCGGTCAGCAGCTCACGGCCGACATCTCGTTCGAGAAGTCCACGGCGATCGGTCCGGACGGCAGCGTGGGCACGCCCGACGACGTGACCACTCAGAAGATCCGCTTCGCCCACGTGTCGCTGCGCCTCGGGACGCCCGATCGCGACGTCGTCGTCGTGCGCGACGGCTCCGGCGCCTTCGACATCGTCGGCAAGAGCGGGACGGTCGCCGGCGGCATCGCGGGGCGCATCCAGGCGACGGTGGAGCTGTTCATCCCCGGCGTGTCGTTCTCCGGAACGCTCGAGGTCCAGATCAACACGCTCCTCAACCCGTACCCGGTCGACGGCGCGACGATCGCCTCGGGGCTCAAGGTCGCGGGGCTCGACATCTCCCTCGAGGTGATGGGGCAGCGCCTCACGGGCGACTTCGCGTTCGCGAAGGAGACCCCGAGCGGCCGGATCACTCTGGCGCTTTCCGACGTGGTGCTGGAGCTCGGCGACGGCACCCGCACCTACGTGACAGCCACCATCTCGTCGGGGATCATCGAGGTGACTCGCAGCGGCATCGCCGGAGCGCTGATCGCCGGGATCACGCTGAACTCCGCCGTGCTGCCCGGCGTCACCGTGGACGCCGACGTCATCGTCCAGGTCAACAACACGACCGTCGACGCGAACCCGTCGCTCGAAGTCGGCGGATCGACGGTCGCGTTCTCCATCCCCAAGAACACGCTCCGCGTACAGGTGGGCCTCGTCGGCGACCCGGCCGCGATCGGGATCCTCGGCCAGACGCTCAAGGGTGTCGCCGTCTTCGAGCAGACCAAGACCGCCGCCGGCGCCAAGATCGTGCGGATGGCCTTCACCGACGTCGAGCTCTTCCTCGGCGACCCGGGGGCCGACCTCGCGTCGACCGCCGACGACGTCGGGGTTCGGCTGACGAACGGGCGCGGCGCGTTCATCATCACGCCCACCGGCATGGCGGGCGAGATCGCCGGCAGTGTCACCACCCCGGGACTGCCCCTCACGATCACCGCCGACCTCACGCTGCAGCTGAACACGCTCGTCACGAACGGCCAGGGCGTCGTCGTGAACGAGGTGTTCCAGTTCGCCGGAGTCTCGGTGACGACGGTGGCCGACGGCAAGGCGGGCTCGGCCGAGGTCCAGCGCATCACCGTCTCGGCGCCGACGGGCACCTTCACGCTCGCGATCGACGCCGACAAGGACGGCGTGCTCGAGGCGAGCGAGATCAGCGGTCCGATCGACGTCGGGGCCGCAGCATCCGTCGTCGATGCCGCGATCGAGGCGCTCCTCGACTCGGATGCCGCCACGGACCGCGTGACGGTCGCTCTCGCCGGCAGCCAGTACACCGTCACCTGGAACGCGAACGGCAACCAGGCCGCCCTGCAGGCCAATGTCCGCGTGCTGCGGCTCCCCAAGGGTCCGTTCCTGCGCGTCGCGGCCGAGAACATCGAGATCGGCATCCAGAACGGCACCGAGACCCTCACGATCACCGCGGACTTCGCCTTCGAGCGGATCGGCTCGGGCGTCAACCAGGTCAGCAAGATCGCGCTCGCGAACGTGACGCTCGACGCCGGCGAGGACACCGGCGGCGACAACCCCGGCATCGTGGAGGGCTCCGGCTTCTTCGTCGTCTTCTCCCCCGGCGCCACGACGTCGACCAGCCCGGTCAGGACGACGGCCACCGGAGGCATCGCGGGCATCATCACGGGCAAGGCCGCAGTCACGGTGCCGGGCTTCTCGGCGTCGGCCTCGCTGGGCTTCACCGTGAACACCACGGGCGCGGAGGTGACGCAGTCGATCGTCGTGGGCGGCGAGACCCTCACGCTCGACGTGCCCGCGGCGCCCGTCTTCCAGTTCATCGTGCAGGACCTCGACTTCAGCTTCGGGGACGTGCTCGAGATCCGCGCGGGTCAGTTCGCGATCAGCGGCGATGCGTTCTCGGGGTCTGGACTCGAGATCTTCATCGGATCGGGGCCGTCGAAGCTCGCGGGCGGCGGGCTCAATCCCGCAGCCGTCGGCGTGCTGATCCGCAACGCCTCCGTCGACTTCAAGCGCGACGTCACCGGATGGGCGCTGCGCGCGACCGGCGAGCTCGCCCTGCTCGGGCTCGACGGGCTCAACATCGTCGGCACGGTGCAGTTCCAGGTGAACACCTCCGACGCCACGACCTTCACCTTCTCGAGCGCCACCGGATCGGGTGCGAACGCCATCGCCTCCGGCTCCGTCGCGGCGGGCGCTTTCAGCTTCGCCGCGACCGGCATGGAGATCCGGGCGGGCGACACGGTGAGCCTGCGCGGTTCGCTCCGCATCAACCGTCAGATCGACGGAACGCTGGCGCTCGCACTGTCCAACGCCTCGATCTTCGTGGGCTTCAGCGCCACGAGCGTCGCGAGCATGAGCGGCTTGGCGAGCTTCACGATCTCGCCGGTCAACGGCTTCCAGCTGGTGAACTTCAAGCTCGCCGCGTTCTCCATGCTCTCGGCGATGCCGGTCGCGCAGACCGCCTGCGTCGCGGCGGATCCGCGGCCCATCTGCTCCCAGCCCGCCCCGGTGGTGACGGCGGATCTCGTCAACCCGGTCCGCGGCTCGGTGTTCAACGGATCGAGCATCACGACGCTGCGGGTGCGCTTCACGCCCTCGAGCGGCACGATCCTCGCGACCTCGGTGACCGACGTCGACCCCGAGTTCTCCATCAGCGTCGCCGGCGCGTCCGGCACCTGGACGCCCGGCACGGCGGTGGCGGTCGCCGGGATGGCGAATACCTGGGACTACGCGATCACCGGCCCCGCCCTGCCCGGCGCCGCGATCGTCACGATCACCTTCATCGACGGCAGCGTGACCGCGGGAAGCGCGTCGCTGGTCGGCGAACAGGAGCAGTTCTTCCGGCTGGCACCCGTCGCGCCGGGCGGAGTATCCGCCCCGGTCGCGTCGATCGCCACGCCGGCGATCAGCCTCGCCCAGCTGAACGCGCAGGGCTACATCGACATCACGTTCACGAACCTGCCGAAACCCGATGGGGCGGGCGGCACGCTCCCCGCCGACCCGATCGACAAGGGACCGATCGAGAACGCGACGGTCGCGCCGTTCACGATCAGCGGCCTCGTCGGGGACCTCGAGATGACGGGGTCGCGCCCCACGATCGTCGGAGCGCCGCTCCTGATCGCCGGCGCCGCCGCGAGCTCGACCAGCGTCACCTACCGGTACTTCCTCAAGGACAAGAACCCGAACAACACGCTGGGCCTGTTCACCGGCACCGGCACGATCTCGATCGTGCTCGACCGCGATGCGATCGTGCAGTCCGGCGGGCCGACGCAGGGGACGCAGAGCCTGTCGGTCACCGTGTCGCCCGCGGCGGCCGGAGAGATCACGACCGGCGGTCCCCTTGCACTCGGTCCGCTGACGCTGCAGGGCCCGACGATCGGCCTCGGCGGCTTCGGGTTCGCCGACGGAAAGGTGCTCGTCTCGGTGATCGTCGGCGTCCAGCGGGCTTCGCTCGCCTTCGGCGGCAACCCGACCACGGGGCAGCAGTCGGCGGCGCAGACGAACTCGGGTGTGACGGTCGACCTCATCGGCATCCAGGGCTCGTTCGAGCTCGCCGTCGACGTGTTCGGGCTCCTCGGCGGCAACGTCGACATCCGCCTCACCGGAAAGTGGGGGCTGCAGGTCGCCGCGCTCGACGCGCAGATCCCCGGGGTCGCCCGCCTCCAGGCGACAGGCATCAAGATCGCGTACGACCCGAAGGGGGCGATCGACCAGGAGATCGTCAAGATCAACACCGCCACGATCACGCTCCCGTCCTTCGGGATCACCGGGTCGCTGCGGCCCTACAACCCAGCCGCGTCCTCCAACATCACCGCCAACAACGACGTGGCACTCGGGGCGGGACTCATCCCCGGACTGACCGTCTACGGCAACGGCTTCCGGCTCGGCACGGCCGAGCTGGCCTACGGCATCGCCCCGGCGGCCGGCGGCACGCCGGATCCGGGCAACGCGCTGGCGCCGACGGCGGCGGACCGGAAGATCACACTCGGCGGGATCCTCGAGCTCGACGACATCCGTGTCGGCGTCTCCGGCCTCGAGGTCCGCTTCCCGCCGGCCGGCGCGCCGAGCTCCGAGACCGCCGGGTTCACGGGCCAGATCTACATCGCGACCGGCGGCGCCAAACTCTTCCCCGGTCGCGCCTACGGCGCCACCCTGACCGACCGTCTGACGGCAGACGACCGTCGGCCGGACGGCTCGCCCGACGACGAGGCGTTCCGCATCGCGCTCACCTTCAGCGGGGGCAAGGTCGACGCGTTCCAGCTCACCGTCGACACCCTCGAGATCCGCCTCGGCACGTACGTGACCCTCACGGCCCGCGACTTCCGCCTCGACACCGGTGCCGAGGGCGCCGAATACATGGTCCAGCTGCAGGCCGTCGGCGCGAAGGTCACGATCGGCTCGCTCGTGATCGCGGGCGAGGGCCGCAACTTCGCGATCACCGGCGACGGCTCCTTCAAGGCGCTCCCGGGCTTCGGAGTGTTCCTCTCGGTCGGCTCCGCCACCGGGGACAGCTTCAAGTGGCCGGCGTTCCTCCCGGTACGCATCGACGCGATCGGCATCCAATGGGACGACATCGAGAACCGCCCTGGCGACTTCGTCTTGATCCTGTCGGCCAGCGTGACCGGCATTCAGGGGCTGCAGGGCCTGCAGATCACCGGCGCCATCCAGGGCATCCGCATCCAGCCGTCGCTGCTGCTCGAAGGCAAGTTCCCGATCATCGGCATCGACTCGATCGGCGTCACCGTCAAGGGCAAGATGTTCGGCGGCGAGGTGTCCGCCGGGCTGGTCGGCGGCATCCTGAAACTCGATTCGAACTACTCGATCATCGGCGTCTTCGACACGACGACGGCGGTGCATCAGCGTGTGTTCTACCTCGGCCTCGAGGGGACGATCTCGATCGCCGGCCTCGCCGGGTTCGGCCTGCGACTGGGCCTTTCCGAGCTCGGTCCGCTGCAGGTCTACATCACGGCGAACATCCCGGGCGGCATCATGCTGGTGCCGCAGATCGGCCTGGTGCTCAACGACTTCGCCGCCGGCGTCGAGTTCTTCAAGACGCTGCCGTCGATCGAGGATCCGTTCGCCCTGCGCTCGTCGGCCTTCCAGCTGCCGACCGTGCTCTCGGCCGCCGAGTGGCTGCTGTCGCTGCAGAACCAGGTCGCCCTGCAGGCCCGGACGATCTCGACGAACCCGGGCCAGAGCGGCTTCGCCGCCGCGTTCACGTCGCCCATGGTGATCACCGGGTCCGCCCGCATCTATTCGATCTTCACGTCGCAAGCGGTGTTCAACGGTCAGGTGATCGTCAAGATTTCGACCGACGGCAAGATCCTGATCATCGGCAAGCTGAACTTCGCACAGGACAACATCTCCATCAGCGGCCGCCTGTACGCGGATCTGTCGAAGGTCGCCAACGGCGACGCCACGGTGCTCTTCCTCGCGGACTTCCCCGACCAGGTGCGACTGCTGACCATCTACGGGAAGCTCAAGATGGGCTTCCGCGACTCGTCCGGCAACGAGGTGGCCTTCGACGTGGTCGAGGGTGCGGACCCGATCGCCACCGGCACCCCGCCCGTGATCGACCTCGGAGGTCCGACGACCAACGGCGGCACGATCGACGTCGGCGTCGTCAACGGGGCAGCCGGTTCGACGAAGTACCTCGACATCTCCTACACGCCGGCGGCCGGTGCGAGCCTCGACCTCGCGAGCGTCCTGACCGACCAGGTGAAGTTCACCCTCACCCGCGGGTCCGACCCGCCGCGGGTGTTCACCTTCACACGCCCGGTGCCGATCCTGGCGGTGACCACCGCGGGTGGGATGACGCTCGCCGAACTGCAGGTCGACAGCACGGGTGCCTTCTACATGGCCGACGGCGCACGCGTCGACGTCCTGACGCGCGCCTCGCTCGCCGAGACCCAGGGAGTCGAGGCCGACGCCATCACCGACTCCGAGCTGCTCACCGCGGCAGTGCGGATCAGCGGCACGACCCGTTTCCGCTACGCGATCGGCACGGACGACCTCGGCATGGGGCGCTGGGTGATCGACTTCGCGCAGGGCGCGGTCAAGAATGCCGACCTCACGACGGCCGCGGGCACGACGGCCGGCGCCCCGAGTGCCGCCACCCAGCTGTCCTTCACCGTGACCGGTGCGACCGCGGTCATCACGAACCCGACCCCGGGCGCCTCCGTCGACATCAACGTCGTGAACGGCCGGGCGTGGATCACGGTCACGTTCACCAAGCCGACGCTCTTCACCATCGACCAGGCGTCGATCACCGATCTCGCCGCCGAGTTCCAGCTGTCGGGCCCGGGCCTCGGCACGATCCAGCTCGACGGCACGCAGGCGCCGCAGCTCGTCGACACGACCGCGACCACCCTGACGTACCGCTACTGGCTCACCGGCCGCTTCGCGACCACCGGCACGGTCAACCTCACGTTCCTGTCGGGCAGCTGGTCGTACCTGTTCACGCTCAGCGGTGCGCTCACCGTCACGGATGAACCCACCGAGACGGGCGCGGGCAGCGTCGGCATCCTCTTCCCGACCGGTGGACAGCTCGGGCTTCCCGTCGGCTTCACCGTCGACCCCGATTCCGTCATCAGCCGCCTCGCCGGCCTGACGCTCGGCGGCACCGGCTGGGCGCTGACGCGCGACGCCTCCGCGCCGATCACGGCGACGGGAACGCCCGGCGAGTTCCGCATCCCGGTCATCGTCACCACCGTCGGCAGCGGCGCGCTGACCGCCACGCTGGCCGCGAGCCCGCTCGGTTACCGGGGCACCGTCTCGGCGGGCGCCCAGTCGGGACAGACCCTCACCGTCACGCCCACGGCGTACGTCGACGTCGATTTCGATGCCGCGGTGAACGGCCGGAACCTCGACATCGCGTCGATCCTCGACCTCGCACCCGAGTTCGAGCTCTTCGGCGAGGGCCTGGGCACGATCGTGCTCGACGGCGCTCGAGCGCCGGCGCAGATCAACGGCGCGCCGGCCGGCAAGCTCCGCTTCCGCTTCTGGGTCACGGGACAGTACGAAGCAGGCCTCTCGGTGCAGCTGACCCGGCTCGCGGGCGGCTGGTCGTACCTCGCGGCGGTCGCCCCGACGGCTTCCTCCCTCACGGCACCCGCACCGGCACCGCAGCCGCCCCTCGCGTGGAGTGCGGAGATCACCGTGACGTTCCCGGATGCTGCGGGCGCGGGGCTTCCGTCCGGCTACGCGGTCGATGCAGCATCCGTGATCAGCCGTCTCAGCGCGCTCGTGTTCACCGCATCGGCCGCCGGGTGGACCGTAGTGCGCGACACGTCGCGCGCCATCCGTGCGGGCGCAGGCGCCTTCGAGTTCATCGTGCCGGTCGTGGTCGAGCGCGAGACGGCGGCCACCGCGACGTCCTCCGTCACGATCGCCGCGGTGCAGGTCGCATACTCGGACACCACGACGCCGGTTCCGGATGCCGCGTACACGGCGCCCGCGCGCGACTACATCGACGTGCCGTTCGCGGTTCCGACGGGACTGCTCATCGACACCGCCACGCTGATCGCGGGCCTCCCCGAGATCACGCTGCAGGTGAACGGGGCGACCGTGACCCTCGGAGCGCGCACCCTGCTGTCCGTCGAGGACGGGGTCGTCTGGGTGCGCTACCAACTGGCCGTGGCGCTGGCGGCAGGCGACGACGTGGAGGTCACCTTCCTGGCCGGCGGCTGGTCGTACACGCTCCCTGACGGCACCACCGCCTACACGGGCGCGCAGCCGTCCGCGGGCACGCAGGCGGGGGTCCCCCAGGCGGTCACGGTCAACGCGGCGGACCGTCAGGTCACCTACCTCGACGTGACGTTCATCCCGCCCGTGTCGGTCGGCGGCATCACGTACGCGATCGTCCCGGGCTCGGTCGACGGCGACGAGTTCGTGCTCAGCGGCCCCGGGGCGAACGGCGTGCAGATCACGGGCGTGGTCCCCCTCGGCGGCAACACCTGGCGGTTCCTCCTGCGCGGCGCCTTCCTCCCGGGCCGCGTGGACGTGGTGTTCGACCTTACGGCGTTCACCGTGAACCCGGACCGTGGGCCTCCAGCCGGCACGACCCTCACCCAGTCCTTCCAGGTCGTGGGCGCCACCGGCGACGTCGTGCAGACGGTGCCCGACAACCCGTCCACGCCGAACACGAACGAGGCGACGGTCCGCCAGATCGCCGGTGCCACCATCGGCCGAGACCTCGTCAACGGCCTCAAGTACTTCGAGATCCGCTTCCGCGGCGCCTCCGGCTCCGGCATCGACCACTCGACCATCAACGGCGATGAGCTCGAGTTCCGCGACGCCGCCGGCAACCTCATCACCCTCTCCGCGCCGGTCCGCGTGGGAACGAGCGACACCTACCGCTACTCCTTCACGGCGAACCTCGCCGTCGGCTCCTACACGATGACGTTCCGCGCCGGCAGCTTCGCCGACATCGGCGGGGTGCTCAACTCGGCGGAGACCGAGGCCTTCACGGTCACCGCCCCGACCGCAGCGCTCATCGACCCTACCCCGGGGTCCGTGCTCGACGTCAGCAAGCTGGCGCAGCGCGGCTGGGTCGACATCACGTTCCACGCCCTGGGCGGCCTCCAGGTCGACGCCGCGACCATCACCGACGCCGACTCCGAGATCGTCGTCAAGGTCGGCACGACCGAGCTGGATGTGATCGGGGCCGCGCTCCTCGTGACCGGCACGACGTACCGCTACTTCTTCTCGGGTCACGTCTCCGGTGACATCACCGTGTCGTTCGTCGACGGATCGTGGAAGAACACGCAGGGCGTCATCTACTCGGCCGCAAGCCACCCGGCGGCAGCGTCCGCCGAGGCGAACCTCACCGACGCCGTGATCCGCCCGCGCACGTGGATCGGAGTGCGTCTCACCCCCGTCGCGGGCGCGGCCGTCGACACCACGAGCCTGGGCGCCGACGATCTGACGCTCACCGGCGGCGGGACGCAGGCGATGACGTACGCCGGGGTGCAGTTCGGCGACGGCATCGCCCGCTACTCGTACACGCTGGCGTCCGACCTGACCGCGGGCACCGTCACCGTGACCTTCGCGCCGGGGGCATGGCGCGACACGGCCGGAAACCTCGCCGACGGGGGCGCGCAGAGCTTCAGGCTGATCGTGCAGGGCACATCGTTCTTCATCGAGCTGTCCGGCGGGATCATGCTGCAGGCGGGCGACTTCATCGATGAGCCGCTCCTGCACATCCACGCCGAGGTCGTCCTCGAGATCGACACGACGCGCAACCTGTTCATGCTGACGTTCGTCGGTCAGATCGAGGTCTACAAGCTCGGCACCCTCGGTGCGACCGCCGGGCGCTTCGTGCTGCTCGTCGGCGACGAGTCGACCAACCCGATGCACCCGATCCCGCAGTTCTGGGGCGTCGCGTCGGTCGAGATGAACTTCGAGTTCCTCGAGCAGTTCGGCATCCACCTCGACGGCTCCGCGCAGCTGCGCATCAACCTCACGAACGAGGTCAAGACCGAGGTCATCACGCTCCCCGGCGTCGGTCCCGGCGGCTCCGACCTGACCGAGACGTTCGTTCTGCAGCCGTTCAGCTTCGGGTTCCAGATCCTCGGCCAGCTCATCGTCGCCCCCGGCGGGACGGAGCTCATGCGGGTGCAGGGCGGGGTGTACCTGAACATCTCGCTGGATCCCCCGACGCCGAAGATGGACATGTTCCTGACCGGGCACCTCTCGTTCGGCTACGGCTCGGCCAGGCTCGAGTACGGCTCCGTCACCGGTCTGCTGATGATCCGCACGGACGGCCCGCTGCCCGGCGTCGCCGGCAGCATCCGCGTCGCCACCGGAGTCGGCATCGGACTGCCTGACGTCGGCTCGCTCTTCTCGGCCACCGGTTCGGTGAACGTCATCTTCAACACGACGCTCGCCGATCAGACCTTCGTCGTTCCCAACGCCTTCCTGCCGCTGCTGTTGCCGGGGCAGGCGCCGGTGTTCTACATCCCGGCCGCTCCCCCGGGCATCGACGGCCAGCCCGATCCGTCGGCGACCGGGCCGAGCATCTACGTCGTGGCCGCGATCCAGGCCGAGCTGACCATCGGCGGAGCGTTCACCCTCACCGGATTCATCGGCATCACTGCGGCGATCGACCCGACGGGCACCGCCTATCTCAAGGTCGACGGGATGGTCGGCACGACGATCCCCTACCTCGGATCCCTCACCGGTGCGCTGAACCTCGCTGTCTACGTCGGCGCGCAGACCGGCGTGGTGGGCCGCGTGCAGCTCACCCTCGGGGTCAACGCGATCCCCGGTCTGTCGCTCAACGGCCAGTTCCTCCTCGAGATCAACACCTTCTCGAACGCGCGTCAGATCCGCACCTTCGTGGTCGAGACCGAGACCGTCAACGGCAGCCCGGTGTTCGGCGGGTTCGCCCGCGATGCGCAGGACCGGCTCATCGTCGAGAACCAGACGATCAACGTGATCGCCGGCTTCCGCCTGGAGATGTACGGGTCGCTCAAGGTGCTGAACGTGCTCGAGATCACGGGGCACGTCGTGCTCACGATCAGCGCGTCCGAGCTCTCCCTCCTGGTCAACGGCCGCGCTGCGCTGGATCCGTTCGGGGAGCTCACGATCGTCGACTCCGGCTTCTCCATCACGAGCCAGGGGGTCGTCGCCCGGTTCGCGATCGCCCTCGACGTGGGCTTCGGCGAGGACATCGGCATCGGCTTCTCGGCGAGCGCGGTCATCCAGCTCAACACGACCGGGTCCGCGAAGATGATCGGCTCGACGAGCGTCGCGCCCGGATTCCTGCTCCGGCTCGACGGGGCGATCGACTTCCTCGGCTTCGCCAGGGGTTCCGGCTTCGCCGAGATCCGGATCGCGGCCGGCGCCTTCGAGATGTCGTTCGGCGTCGACTTCAACCTCGCCGGGCTCACGTTCCGGGCCACCGGCCGGGCGGGGGTGTACGACGACGGCTTCGTGATGGCCGTGGCCGTCAGCGCCTCGGCCGATGCGTTCATCTTCAGCCTGAGCGCGAGCGGCGAGCTGCGCATCAACACCGTCGGCGAGCGCCGCAACGGTGTCGATCCTGGATTCAAGCTCCAGCTCACCGGCTCGGTCACGCTCCTGCGGCTGTTCAGCTTCGACGCCGGCTTCACGATCGAGGTCGGAAAGACGGGTGCGACCGACACGACGTACTCCTCCGGCGACTGGTACCTCGATGCCTACGCGACGCTCAACTTCTTCATCGCCGACCTGTCCGGATCGATCTTCCTGAACTCGGACGGCAACTTCAGCCTCAAGCTGTCGGGGCGCATGCAGCTCGGGGGCTCGTTCATGGGCATCCGCGGCGAGTTCCACCTCGAGGTGTCGTTCCTGAAGCACGAAGACGACGGCATCGTCTGGTACACGCTGTTCATCGGCGGCGGCGCCAGCGTCGAGGTGTACTTCGATTTCAAGATCTTCGAGATCAGCCTCGGCGTCGGGCTCGACCTCTCCGTCTCCGCAGATTCCCGCGACGGCGTCGACAGCGACGGGGACGGCTTCGGCGAAGTGCCCCTGCGCTTCAAGATCACGGTGCGGTTCAAGATCCTGGGCACCTGGTATTCGCGCAGCGACACCTTCACCATCGGGACCGTGTCGTTCCCGGTCGTGCCCTACCTCGCCAGCAACGGCACCACGGGCAACCCGGACCCGTACCACGACCTGCGCGCATGGCGTTCGACCGATCGCGACCTCTACGTCAACGTCGGCGGCAGTCCGCAGCGCACCGCGCGCAACGTCGCCACCTCGGTGACGAACGAGACCGTCTTCATCGAGCAGATCGGCAGCCTCGACAACGGGCTCGCGACCATCCGGATTACGGCGTTCGGGTACTCCCGCACGTACGCGAACGTGCAGCGCATCCACGCGAACTTCGGCGACGGCGTCGACAACCTCGTCATCGACCCCAGCGTGGAGATCCCGGTCACCATCGACGGCGGGTCCGGCGACGACACGATCCTGCTGCAGGGCTCGAGCTCCGGCAGCGTGCTCAGCGGCGGTTCCGAGAACGACACGATCACGGTCACCGGCACGGCGAGCGCGACCGTCAACGGCGGCACGGGCAACGACATCCTGCGTCACACCGGATCCGGCACGGTCACGCTCAACGGCGACGACGGCAACGACCAGCTGTTCGGCAGCAGCATCACCGACATCCTCAACGGCGGCGGCGACAACGACACGCTCTCGGGTCTGGCCCGCCGCTACGACGGCGGGTCCGGCGACGACTCCATCACGGCGACCGTCGCGGTGTTCACCTCCGGCGACGCGCAGGTCGTGATCGGCGGGTCCGGCACCGACACGCTCACGCTCTCGCTGAGCGGCGGAGCGGACCTGCTGACGGTCGCCAACCCGGCCTCGAGCACGCTGAGCCTCGACCTCGGAGGCGTCGTCAAGACCACCTCGGCGATCGAGCGCCTCATCGTCGACGCCGGCGCGGGAGCCGACCAGATCACCCTCGACGACATCACCGGCAACTCGTCAGGGCTGACGCGGGTCGACGTCGCGCTCGGCACCGGCAGCACCGATCTCGTGACGGTGCGTGGCTCGAACACGGCGGGTGACACCTTCGCCGTCACCACCGACAGCGGCCAGACCAGGGTGACGCGCACCTCGGGCGCCGCATACGCGGTCTGGATCTCGGGCGGCGTGCGCGGCCAGGGCGACGCGCTCGTCGTCGAGGGTCGCGGCGGCGCCGACTCGATCTCCGCCGCCGGAGTCACCGCGAACCAGCTCGCACTGACCCTCCGGGGCGGCACCGAGAACGACACACTCGTCGGCTCCATGTTCGATGACGTGCTGGACTCCGGACTCGGCGACGACACCGTGACCGGTGGGCCGGGTCACGATCAGTTCTTCGACGACGGCGGCAGCGACACGCTCGTCGAATCCTTCACCACCGGCGACTTCGGTCTCTACGGCAACCTGTTCGTCGTGGGGCTGGCCGTCGGCACCGACTTCGGCGTGGGCTCGATCGCCGAGGACCTCAAGGGCATCTTCGAGACCGCGCGCCTGACGTCCACCGGGGCCGGGGCGACGACGATCCTCGTCGGCGACGCCGACGGCACCGTGACGGTCGCCGGGGTGACGCGCACGGCCACCCCGTGGACAGGGACCGCATACCTCGACGCCGGGCCGGGGGCCGACCTCGTGCGCGTCGAGCTCACCCGCTCGACCGGCCTGGCGGTGCACGTGGTCGACACATCCGGGGCCGACCGGCTCGAGGTCTGGGGTTCCACCGCTCCAGACGACCTCATCGTCGACGTGGTGGCCGCGCCGCCGCCGGGAACGCAGGCGAACCGCATCCGCCGCGTCGCGTTCGACGACGCCGGCGTGATGACGACGCTCGGAACGATCACGCACTCCGGCGTGGAGCTCGTCGAGATCCGCACGCTCGCCGGCGGCGACCGCGTGGCCGTGCAGGCCATCCAGGTCGAACACCGCATCTTCACGGGTGAGCACACCGACCGCGTCGCGGTCGGCTCGCGGGCCGCCGGAGCCGGCACCACGAACACCACCTGGACCAACACCGGCGGAAACGTCAACGCGATCGCCGCGCTCCTGGTCGTCTCGGGCGGCTCCGGCCCGGGCGCGATCCTCGGTGCGGATCTCCTCGCCGTGGATGACACCGGCGACACCGCGCCCAACACCGGCGAGCTGACCTCCGATCGCATCACCGGTCTCGGCATGACCGCCGGCATCACCTACTCGGGCTTCGAGGCGCTGACGATCGACCTCGGCTCCGGCGGCGACACGTTCACGATCCACTCCACCCACACCGGGACGACGGCCCTCACCACATGGAACGGCGCCGACACCGTCATCGTGCGCAGCGTCGCGGGATCCACCGCCGTCAGCACCGGCGACGGCAGCGACACCGTACGCGTCAGCTCGACCCTCACCGGCATCGGAGGCGTCCTGACCGGCATCACGGCGCCCCTCACCATCTCGGGCGGCTCGGGCACCGACACGCTGTTCCTCGACGACGCCGCGACCGTGCTCGATCGCATCGGAGTCGTCACCAGCACGTCGGTGGCGGGACTGGGGATGACCGGAGGGATGCCGCGGCCCAGCCTCGTGCAGGTGGTCACCGTCGCGGGTGCCGTCGACGGGCGTTTCGCCCTGACCGTCGCGGGCCTCGGCACGACCGGGCAGCTCGCCTTCGACGCGACCGCGGCGCAGGTGCAGGCGGCGATCGCCGCTCTGGTCGGCGCGGGCAACGTCGTCGTCACGAAGGCCGGCACCCGCTGGACCGTTGCCTGGACCGGAGCGCTCGCAGGCGCCGCGGGATGGGCGCGTCTGCTCACGATCGCGGCGGTCGCCGGGCATCCCCTCGTGCCGGCGGGCGCCTCCGTCACCACCGGCACCCTCGCCATGACCGACGGCCGCGTCGACTATGCCGCGTTCGAGACGCTCGATCTCACGCTCGGTTCGGGCTCGGACGTGCTCAACGTCGACTCGACCCACGCGGCCGCGACGACGGTCCGGGCGGCGGACGGCGACGACCGGGTGTTCGTGGAGGGGCTCTCGGGTTCGACGACGGTCCTCGGCCAGAACGGGGCCGACTGGCTGGTGGTCAATGCTGCGCCCGGGCCCGTCGGCATGAACCCGATGGACGGACAGGTCCTCGACCTCGACGGGGGCGCGCACTCCGACTACTTCGTCATCGACCTGTTCGGCATCGGCAACAGCCGGATCAACACCCTCGACGTGGCCGACGGCGGCACCAACGTCCTCATCGTCAACGGCTCGTCGCTCGACGACACGTTCCTGTTCCGCCGGAACGCGACCCGCGCCCTCGTCGCGGCGCTCTCGCAGCCCGGTGCGACCTCCGGGCAGTTCGGCTCAGCCGAGAAGGTGACCTACGGCACCGAGATGACGGGCGGCGTCCTCGTCAACGGGCTGACGGGCGACGACACGTTCGCGTTCGACGACACCGCTTCGGTGCCCACGGTCAACGGCGGGTCCGGCAACGACCGCTTCCGCTTCGGCCAGCTCTACACCGCGTACGCGCCCGACACCGAGTTCCCGGCATCCGCCTTCTTCTCCTCCACACGCGGCCAGCTCACGCGCGGTGTTTCGTTCACCGCGAACGTCTACGGCGGCACCGGCGACGACACCTTCGAGGTGTTCCGCAATGTCGCGACGCTCAATCTGTATGGCGACGCCGGCGATGACACGTTCGTGATCCGCTCGTTCGTGGGCGAGTCGGAACTGACGTCTCTCAACGCCGGCGAGGGGCGCAACTTCATCCAGTACGCGTCGAACGCGCCCGTCAACATCGACGGCGGCGCAGGCTACGACCTCGTGGTGATCATCGGCACCGAGTTCGGCGACACCTTCGTGATCACGTCGGGCGGCGTCTACGGCGCGGGTCGCGTCATCCGGTTCGTCAACGTCGAGCGGGTCTCGATCTACGGCATGGAGGGCGATGACGTCTTCCATGTGCTGTCGACCAACCCGGCCGTCGAGCTGTCGATCTTCGGCGGGCTGGGCTCCGACCGCATCGAGGTCGGCAGCGCCGCTCCGGCCGTGCAGGCGAACGACCTGCTGGGCCACACCGGCCTCATCCGCCATGAGGTCGAGAGCACGGTGGCCAACAGCGCCTGGGCGCTGCTGCCCGTGGACGGCATCTCCACCGAGATCATGGACAACGATGAGCCGACCGTCGTGGTGGCGCCCGTCGGCGGGTCGCTGGTCCTCGCCGAGGGGGCGGCGGCAGGCGCGGTGACCGTGCGTCTCACGCGCACCCCGAGCGTCGCGGTCTCGGTGACCCTCTCCGGCCCGGCCGTCGACCCGAGCTCGATGAGCCGTTCGCGGGCCATCGAGCTGTCGCTCGACGGCGTGTCGTGGAGCACGTCGGTCACCCTCACGATCGGCGACACCGCTCAGCGCACCGTGTTCGTGCGGGCGACGGGCGACCTGGCCGCCGAGGGTGAGAGGTTCGCTCCCATCGACGCGATCGTGGTGGGCGGCGAGTACAGCGGAGCGCTCGTCGCGACGACCTTCGTCCGCGTCATCGACGACGACGCACCCGAGGTTCCCGTCGTACTGCCCGACGGCGGTATCCGTGTCGTCGAGCCGGTCGATGCCGCGGGCACGGGGGGCACGACGGCCACGTACGAGGTCCGTCTCACCTCTGTGCCTCAGGGCTCGGTGACCGTGCGCGTCTCGGCAGCCGTCGGCCTCCTGCTCTCGACGAACGGCACCACCTGGTTCTCGACGCTCGACCTCGTGTTCGTCGCCGCGGGCGCGCGCACCCTGTACGTGCGGGCGATCGACGACAGCGCGGTGGAGGGCCAGCACGTGCAGGCCCTCACCGCCGCGATCCTGTCGAGCGACCGCCGCACCGGCACCGTGGCGGGAGCTGGCGGGCTGGCGAACGAGTTCGCCTTCTCGGGTCTCGTCGTGGCCGCCGGCTCGCTGAAGGGCCACCTCATCACGATCACGAGCGGTCCCGCCGCGGGCCAGGTGCGCCGCATCTGGAACAACACCGCAACCACCATCGAGATCGAAGGCGAATGGGATGCCGCTCCCGGCGCGGGCGCTGCGTTCACGATCGTCGGGTACGCGGCACCGCTCACCGACGGCGAGCTCGTCGGAACGGTCGTCGCGATCTCGGCCGATCGCCGCACCGTGACGCTCTCGGGCGTCATACTGCCCACCGCCGCAGGCGGTCTGAGCGGCTCGCTGCTGCGTCTCGTCGACGCCAACGGAACGGCGGCCTACCGCACGATCGCGGGCAACACCGCGACGACGATCACCGTCCTCGACCCGTGGGGCACGAGTCTGGTGGCGGGCGGACGCGTCTACGTGGCGGAGCTCGCGGGCACCGTCGTCGATCGCGTGAGCGTGCTCGTGCACGACGGCGACTCGGCGGGCGTCGTGATCACGCCTACGGGCGGCGACCTCCGCCTCGTCGAGGGCGCGACGGCCGGGCAGTTCGGCGCGACCGCGTCATACACCGTGCGACTCACGAGGGCCCCCGCGGCCGGCGAGACCGTGCGGGTGACGCTCAACGCGATCGCCTCGTTCACGCTCGACATCGGCGGCGCCGACTGCGGGCTGCCGAACGGCTGCCACGAGCGCCAGCTCGAGATCTGGAACGGCAGCGCCTGGGTCTCCTCGCTCACCCTCGCCTTCACGGCCGCGAACTGGGCATCGGCCGTCATCGTCACGGTGCGCGCACTCGACGATGCGCGGGTCGACGGCGACGACGTGCAGGAGTTCGCCGACGCCGCCCGCCGCGTGCACCTCATCCAGGGTCCGCTGTACCTGTCCGGCGGCGACGACCCGAACCCGCCGGTGTCGCTCGAACTCGACGACTACCTGCCGATCGTGCTGCCCGGCGAGAGCTCGGGCCACCCGACTCCGATCACCGCGAGCACCGGGGAAGCGACCGAGTCGGCGCAGGTGGACGTCCTGGTCGTCCACAACGAGGACAGCCCGGCGAGCGACACCGGCACTCTCACCCGCGACCGCATCACCGGCCTGGGCATGGCGGGCGACTACTCCCTCGCCGGCCGCCCCGTGCTCGGCGGCATCCGCTACGCCGATTTCGAGGACCTCACCATCCGCCTCGGATACGGCGACGACCGGTTCACCGTCGAGTCGACGCACGCCGGCACGACGACGATCGACGCGGGTCCCGGCGACGACCTCCTCACGATCCGCACGATCGACGGCCACACCCGCGTGATCGGAGGTCCGTCGAGTGCGGCCGCGCCGCTGTACGGCAACACCGACGATGACACGTTCGCGGTGGGCACAGCATCCGGTGTCCTGGATCTTCTGGCGGCTCTGCTGGTGCTCGACGGCGGCGTGGGGACGGATGTCGCGAACGTGAGTGACGCCGGCGATACGAACGCCAACCTCGGCTGGCTCACGCAGGACACCCTCACCGGGCTCGACATGACGCCGCGCACCGCCGTCGACGCGCTCGGTCGTCCGCTCGACCGCCTCTACTCGGTCACGCCGCGCGGCGGCGCGTTCACCGTCATGCTGTCGCAGGTGCAGGCAGGCGTGGCCACCGGCATCGGCGCGATCACCTTCGCGGCCGGCACGTCGGCCGAAGCCATCCGCTCGGCTCTGCAGTCCCTCCTGTACCCGCACACCGTCGGAGCCGATCCGGGCGTCTCGATGAGCTGCGGCCAGCAGGATCGCACCCGCTGCGCCGGGAGCGTGTACGTGTGGCTCGTGGGCGGCACGTACCTCATCGGCTTCCGCGGCGAGGTCAACGAGGACCCGGCCGACCCGATCGCGATCGAGCTGGCGGCCCTCGGTGCAGCCGTGGCTGCGCCGGCGACGAATGCCTCGGCGCAGGCGGGCATCCGCTACGTCGGGCTCGAGACGCTCAACCTCGCACTCGGCTCGGGCAGCGACGTGCTCAACATCCGCGGCACGCTGCCGATCACCAACGTCTCGTTCGGCCTCGGCGACGACCGCGTGTACATCTCCTCGCGGGCCGACGTGGGCCTCGCCCAGAAGCCGCAGTTCCTCGCCGGCGACCTCGACCTCATCCAGGGCACGCTCAACCTCGACCTCGGCGCCGGCCGCCACACCCTGCTCCTCAGCGACGAGGGCGCGGGCGCCGGTGACACCAACGTGCTCATCACGGATGCCGCCGCCGCCGCGATCGCGCGGGACGCGGCGCTCGCCCCGAACGGCGAGATCTTCGTCACCGGGCTGGCGCCGGCCGGGATCTCGTGGCGCGCTGCGGCCGCCGGCACGTTCGCCGACGGCATCCGCATCTGGTCGGGCGGCTTCGCCGACACGATCCTGATCGACGGCACCCACGTGCGCGCCGGCGTGCGGACGACGACGTGGCTGAACACCGGGCTCGGCAACGACACCGTCACCGTGAACCTGTCCGCGGCAGAGGACGACTTCTTCGTCCTGAACACGCAGGGCCCGAACGACAACGTGATCGGGCTCGGCACCGACCTCGACGACGGCGACGAGCCGCTGCGTGCCGACATCGTCGCCGGCATCGCCGTCACCCGCGCGGGCGTCACGACCACGATCGACCCGACGCAGTACGTGGTGTCGTCCCGCCTTGACACCGCCGGACTGTTCGACTCCTTGCTGCCGGGCGACGTGGTGACCGTGCTGCTGCACCTGACGACGTGGGCGGTCCAGTCGACCGGCACCTACGCGCTCGGCGCCGCGGGCGACCTCGTCGGGTACCGCGTGTGGGTGAACGGCCGCCCGCTCACGGCATCCGAGCTCTCCGTGAGCGGCGGGATCCTGTCGTTCGCCACGACGCCGCAGCGCGACGGATCGGCGGCGCATGTGGTGGTCGAGGTCACCCGGACCGCGTCCGTCACCGCGGCGATGCCCGCGTCCGGCGCGATCCTTCCCGGTGGCACGACCGACGACGACATCGTCAACGGACACACGTCGACACTGCCGCTCGTCATCTTCGGCGGCATCGGCGCCGACACGCTCCATGGCGGTACGGGCGGCGACATCGTGTTCGGCGACCGCGGGGTGGTGCGGTGGGTCGACGCGGCCGGCAACGTGGTGGCGGAATCCGGCCACGGCGGGGTCGGCGACGTCACCGACGGCGCGGTGCGCCCGCTCGGCTCGCTCGCCACGGTCGACCCGACGATCGGCGGTGCCGACGTCATCACGACCGGCCTCGGCGCCGACATCGTCCTCGGCGGCGCGGGCGGCGACACGATCACCACGAACCGCGGCGAGACTCCCACCGCCTCCGACGGCACCGGCATCGTCATCGGCGATCACGCGTCGATCGACTGGGCGATCGACGGCGCGCCGGCCGACATCGACCGCGTGTGGTCGATCGCCCCCACCCTCGGCGGCAACGACACGATCACCACCGGTCGAGGCGACGACCTCGTCATCGGCGGCACCGGCGGCGACACGATCGCGGTATCGGACGGGCGCAACATCGTCATCGGCGACAACGGACGCTTCACCGCCGACAGCGGACCTGCCACCTCTCTCTGGAGCGGTGTGCCGCTCCCGGCGGGCCGCATCGAGACCACCGACCCGGCGGCCGGCGGGGCCGACACCGTCACCTCGGGCTCCGGCATCGACCTGGTGCTCGGCGGCGCCGCCGGCGACGTCATCGCCGCCGGAGCGAGCGCCGACATCGTGCTCGGCGACCACGGCTTCGTGCAGCTGGCCGTCCGCGCGAGCGCGCTCCAGGTGATCACCCTCGGCATCACCGACAACGCGATCGGCGGGAACGACACGATCCGCGGCGAGGCGGGCGACGACATCCTCATCGGCGGCACCGGAGCCGATCGCATCGACGGCGGCACCGATCGCGACCTGATCTTCGGCGACAACGTGTCGCTCGAACGCTCGCTGACGTTCGGCAACCACACGAGCCCGCGCTTCCGGGTGCTGAGCAACGGCCAGATCTACAGCACGGATGCCTCCACCGCCGGCACCGCGAACGTGACGACGAGCTGGCAGAACGACCCGGCGGGTCCGACGGCCTGGAGCGACTTCCGCATCACCCTGCTCGATCACGACCTCGCCACCGCGGCGGACCGGTTCGGTGCGGACGACATCGCCGGCGGCGCGCACGACGACACCATCTTCGGACAGCTCGGCAACGACACCATCCAGGGCGACGGATCCATCGACGAGGCCGTGGGCGCCTCGCGCAACGCCGCCGGTGATCTCGTCCTCGACCCCTCGGTCGAGGCGGCGAGCGACGGCGACGACTACATCGAGGGCGGCGGCGGCTCCGACGTGATCTTCGGAAACCTGGGCCGTGACGACATCATCGGCGGCAGCTCCGACCTGTTCTCGCTCGCCGCGCCCGACCGGCGGCCGGACACGGGCGACCTGATCTTCGGCGGCGCGGGCACCGACGTCGGCCGCAACGACGACACTGCTCTGCACGGCCGCGATTCCGACAACATCGTGGGCGACAACGGCCGCATCCTCCGCCTCGTCGCGGCCGGCGCCGGCGGCGCGACCCAGTACCGCACCTTCACCTACGACAACTACACCGGCGTCGGTGAGATGCGTCTGCTTCCCCGTGCCGTCGTGATGCTCGACTACACGCCGGGCGGACCGGACTTCGCCGCCGGGGCGCTCGCGAACGACATCGGCGGCGCCGACGAGATCCACGGCGAGTCGGGCGACGACACCGTCTACGGCGGCCGCGACGGCGACGTCATCTTCGGCGATGCGGGCGACGACGACCTCATCGGCGGATGGGGACACGACTGGATCTCGGGCGGCACCGGCATCGACGGCATCCTCGGCGACGACGGTCGCATCTTCACGAGCCGCAACGGCACCACCGAGCTCCTCAACGGCGTGACCACCGCGAGCGTCCAGGTGGAGATCACCACACCCGGCCGCGTCCAGGTGGCGACCCTGTTCCCGACGGGACAGCTCACCAAGCGCGTGGACCTCACCCCCTTCGCGGCCAACGGCGACGTGTTCGACGTGGACTTCACGCCGCTGTACGCCAACGACGTCATCTTCGGCGGCTGGGACGCCGACTTCATCCACGGCGGCTCGGGCGACGACGCGATCTCCGGCGCGGAGGCGCTCACGCTCGGCTACGGCGTGGGCGGCAAGCGCAGCGACTTCGCCCGGCCTTTCAACGACGGCACACTCCTCGGCTTCGACCCCGTCACAGGCGAGTTCGACCGGTACGACGAGTACTTCCCGATGCGGAAGGTCCTCATCAACGGCGGAGAGTGGTTCCTCAACTTCGTCCACACCGAGGGTCGCCTGGTCACCGGCTGCTCCGCGTCGAACAACCAGGGCACGTGCACCGCGACCAGCACGGTGGCCTCCGACGGCGACGACATGCTGTTCGGCGACAACGGCAACGACTGGATGGTCGGCGGCACCGGCCGCGACACGCTGTGGGGCGGCTGGGGCAACGACCTGCTCAACGTCGATGACGTCCTGACGACCGCCGCCGGCGAGAACACCCAGCCCGACACGCACAGCACCTACGAGGATCGCGCCGTCGGCGGTGCGGGCCTGGACGTGCTCATCGCCAACACGGGCGGCGACCGGCTGATCGACTGGGTCGGCGAGTTCAACAGCTACCTCGTGCCGTTCGCGCCCTTCGGCCTCGGAACCGTGAGCCGCCAGGTGCCGCCCGCCTTGTTCGAGTTCCTGTACGCGCTGTCCGCCGCACAGGGCGCGGACTTCACGGTCGCGCAGCTCTCGGGCGCGACCTACGTCCCGCGCAACGGCGAGCCGTACGGCGAGATCGGCCTCGTCACGCAGAAGGACCCGCAGTGGCAGGACCAGACCGGCGGTCCGCGCGACCCGCAGCCCGGAAACGTGCCGGGGGGCAAGCGCGACGTGCTGCGGTCGGCCGGGTTCACCGATGGCGCCGAGGACTTCTTCGCCGATTCCGGTGTCTTCCAGGCACAGGGCGGTGCCCTCACCGTCACCGCGGCCTCGACCACCGGCGACGCTGTGGCGGTGTACTACATCGACCAGTACCTGCCGATCTACTTCGAGATCCACGCGCAGGTCTACCTCACCAAGCCGACGGGCGGGTGGAAGGCGAACGCCTACGTCATCTTCGATTACTTCTCCCCCACCGACTTCAAGTTCGCCGGCGTCGACCAGTCCACGAACAAGCTGGTCATGGGCCGTCGCACGTCGGCGGGATGGATCGTGGACGTCCAATCGGTCGTCACCGGGGGGGTCAAGTCGAACAAGTGGTACACGATGATGGTGGCGGTCAACGGCACCACGGTGAGCGTCGTGCTGGACGGCACCACGGCGTTCACGTACACGTTCGCCCCGCGGATCATCGACGGGGAGGCGGTCGGCCTCAACAAGGGCTTCGTCGGCGTCGGCTCCAACCAGGCGCGCGGGCAGTTCGACAGCATCTCGGTCCAGGTGCTGCCACCCACCATCACCTACGACGTGACCGAGGACTTCACGACAGGCCCCGGAATCGTCGGCCAGATGCCGAGCGGCGCGCTGGTGCCCGGGACCGGAACCGTGAACGGCACCGTGGCAGGCGGCAGGCCCGTCATCGGACTCGCCGGCATCGGCGGCACGGTGTCGCCCAACGCCTACCTCGAGATCACCCAGGCCGTCACCCTGACGGCGGGATCGCGCGCAGGACTCGTCTACGACTACTACAGCACCTCGGACTACAAGTTCATCGTGCTGGACCTCGCGGCGCAGGCGGTCGTCTTCGGACACGTCGCCGGCGGACGCATCGTCGTCGATCAGACGGTCAGCCGGGCCCTCGTCGCCGGCACGAAGTACACCCTGTTCGTCACGATCAAGGGCGCCTCGGTGTCGCTGACGCTCAACGGGGTCTTCATCGCGTCGCGCGCGTACAACGCCGCC
The DNA here is from genome assembly GCF_042885375.1 of Microbacterium sp. NPDC058062. Classification (NCBI taxonomy): domain Bacteria; kingdom Bacillati; phylum Actinomycetota; class Actinomycetes; order Micrococcales; family Microbacteriaceae; genus Microbacterium; species Microbacterium sp. NPDC058062. Next base: position 485,012 of record NZ_JBHVSC010000001.1, on the reverse strand, counting down.
CTCGCCGACGGGCGCTTCGGCCTGCTCGTCACCGTGGGCTCTGCGCAGTTCGATTCGCTGCGAATACGCTCCGACGGCTATGCGCCCGGCGCTGCCCTCACCGCGGCCGCGGCGCCGGTCACCGCCACAGCCCCGATCCCGGAGTCATCGTCGCCGCCCGCGCAGCAGACGGTCGTCCCCACTCCGGCACCGGCACCGGAGCCCGCCCCCGCACCCGAGCCGACCCCCACCTCACCCGGCAAGGGCAAGAAGAAGTAGAGCTCGCACCAGTCGCGCAAGACGGCCGTGATCGTCAATCGTGTACCATGTTCACTATGTCCGGCACTCAGATTCTCGACACGCTGCTCGCGCTGTCCAGCGTTCTGGGCGCCGACCAGGAGCGCGAGCTCGATCGCCGAGGCCTCACGCCCGCGCGCACCCACATCCTCTGGCTCGTCTTCCACGAAGGCCCGCGCACCCAGGCGGAGCTGGCCACGGCGCTCGGCGTGACGCCCCGCAACATCACGACCCTCGTCGACGGGCTCGAGGCGACCGGTTTCGCACGCCGCGAGCCGCACCCCCACGACCGCCGGGCCGTGCTCGTCACCTTGACGCCGCGTGGCGAAGAGGCGATGCGCGCCATGGACGCCGAGCACACCGAGCTCGGGGCACGGCTCATCGACGGCCTCGATGACGCGACGGCCGAAGCGACGCTGCGGGGGCTGACGCATGTCCTCGACCGCCTGAACCGGCTGATCGCGGAGCACGAGGCACGGACCACCGAGGACGGCCTATCGTGAGCGCCGTCGACACCCCACGCGACAGCCCGGCTCGACCGGAGCGATCGTCCGCCACCCCGGCTCCGCCCGGATGGCGGACGAAGCTGGGAGCCTTCGCGCGGCGCGCATGGATCATGGAGCTCGGGGTCTATCAGAGCATCTTCCGGTTCGTGTTCCGCAGACCCCGCGTTCCCGTGGGCGCCAGCGCGTTCCGCTACCACTCCCCCGTGCTGACGCTCCTCGTCGTCTTCATCGTGCTGTCGGCGGTCGAGATCCCGATCGTCGATCTCATCGTCCACCGCTGGGCCTGGGTGCGCATCCCGCTGCTCGTGCTCGGCATCTGGGGCGTGACGTGGATGCTCGGCCTCCTGTTCGGCTACCTCACCCGACCGCATGCGGTCGGTCCTGCCGGGATCCGCGTGCGACAGGGTGCCGAGCTCGATCTCGACCTGCCGTGGGAGGTCGTGCGGTCCGTCGAGCGCTCAGCGCATCGGGTCGACAAGGCGCCTGCCGTCGTGGACGAGCCGGAGGGCCGCACGTTCGCCGCGCGCATCGCCAACGAGACCAACGTGCTGATCCTTCTCGAGCACCCGCTCGACGTGCGACTTCCGCAGGGCCGCGACCGCGTCGAGGCGGTGCGGCTGTGGACGGACGATCTCGACGGATTCCTGTCGGCGGTGCGCACCCATATCCCCTGATCCCCGTCGACAATGGAGGGGTGGACGAGCCGGTCTTCGTGATCCCCCTGTGGGCCGACCTCATCGCCGTGGGCCTCGGCGGCATCCAGGGCGCGCTGTTCGCCTCAGGCTTCCGCGGTGAACGCCGGCTCGACATGCTCGGCGTCGCGATCATCGGGATCGTGATGGGCATGGGCGGCGGTCTCATCCGCGACCTGCTGCTCAACGTCACGCCCACCACGCTGCAGAGCAACTGGTACCTGCTCACCGCGGTCGGCGCGGCACTGTTCGGGATGCTGCTCGCCGGCCTCTTCCAGCGACTCAACGCCGTCATCGTCGGCCTCGACGCCCTGGTCATCGGCCTGTTCGGCGCGTTCGGCACCAGCAAGGCCCTCGTCCTCGGACTGCCGCTCGTGCCCGCCGTCTTCGTCGGCGTCTGCGCGGCGGTCGGCGGCGGCATCCTCCGCGATGTGATCATGGGCCTGCCGGTCGCGATCATGCACGTCGGCTCGCTCTACGCGGTCGCCGCGGGAGTCGGATGCCTCGTCCTCGCGACTGCGGAAGAACTCGGCGTGAGCGTGGTCATCGCCGCCGTGATCGGCATCGTCGTGACGACGGTGATCCGTCTGCTCGCGGTGATCTTCGACATCTCGCTTCCCGAGCAGCGCGCGCTCTACCGCCGCAAAGTCGCCGTGGAGACCTCGACGATCCCGATCGTCAAGCCCTGAGGCATCCGCGTTTCGACTCGCAAGCTCGCTCAACGACCGAGGGCTGCGAACACCGACGGGCGCGCGCGGGGATCACCCGCGCACACCCGTCGACGGTTCGCGCTCAGACGCCCGCGAGGGCCCCAGAGCGCTGCCGCGTGCGGATGGCGCGGTTCACGCCCGACACGATCGCCTTGAGCGATGCGGTCGAGATGTCCGAGTCGATGCCGACGCCCCAGAGGCGCTCACCATCGACCTGGAGTTCGATGTAGGCGGCCGCCTGCGCGTCGCCGCCTGCGCTCAGGGCGTGCTCGACGTAGTCGTAGAGCGTCACGTCGAATCCCTGTGCGCGGATGATCTCGAGGAATGCGGCGACCGGGCCGTTGCCGCGACCGGATGCCTCGAACCGGTCGTCACCGTCGCGCAGCGTGATGTCGAGCGCGACGTCGCCCGACAGGTCGCTGCGGGTGCTGGTCGCCAGGAGCTCGAAGCGTCCCCAGCGCTCGTCGGCGACCTCCGACGGCAGGTACTCGTCGGTGAAGATCTTCCAGATCTGGTCGCTCGTGACCTCGCCGCCCTCGGCGTCGGTCTTGGCCTGCACCACACCCGAGAAGTCGATCTGCAGCTTGCGGGGAAGATCCAGCGAGTGGTCGGTCTTCAGCAGATACGCGACGCCGCCCTTGCCCGACTGCGAGTTGACGCGGATGACCGCCTCGTACGAGCGGCCGAGGTCCTTCGGGTCGATGGGCAGGTACGGCACGGCCCACTCGATCTCGTCGACGGTGACGCCGGACGCCGCGGCGCGGGCGTCCATCGCCTCGAAGCCCTTCTTGATCGCGTCCTGGTGCGAGCCGCTGAAGGCCGTGAACACCAGGTCGCCGGCCCACGGGCTGCGCTCGTGCACCGGCAGCTGGTTGCAGTACTCGACCGTGCGCTTGACCTGGTCGATGTCACTGAAGTCGATCTGCGGGTCGATGCCCTGCGTGAACAGGTTGATGCCGAGCGCCACCAGGTCGACGTTGCCCGTCCGCTCGCCGTTGCCGAACAGGCAGCCTTCGATGCGGTCGGCGCCGGCCATGTAGCCGAGCTCGGCGGCGGCGATCGCGGTGCCGCGGTCGTTGTGCGGGTGCAGCGACAGGATGACGTTCTCGCGGTGCGCGAGGCGCCGGCTCATCCACTCGATCGAGTCGGCGTAGATGTTCGGCGTCGCCATCTCGACGGTCGCGGGCAGGTTGATGATGACCTTGCGCTCGGGCGTCGGCTCGAAGATCTCGATGACCTGGTTGCACACGCTCAGCGCGAACTCGAGCTCGGTGCCGGTGTAGCTCTCGGGCGAGTACTCGTAGAAGACCTTGGTCTCGGGGATGCGCTTCTCGAACTCGCGGCACAGGCGTGCGCCCTCGAGGGCGATGTCGATGATGCCCTGCTCGTCGGTGCGGAACACCACCTCGCGCTGCAGGACGCTGGTCGAGTTGTACAGGTGCACGATCGCCTGCTTCGCACCGGCGATGGACTCGTAGGTGCGCTCGATCAGGTGCTCGCGCGCCTGCGTCAGGACCTGGATCGTGACGTCGTCCGGGATGAGGTCCTCTTCGATGAGCTGGCGCACGAAGTCGAAATCGGTCTGGCTCGCCGAGGGGAAGCCGACCTCGATCTCCTTGTAGCCCATCTGCACGAGCAGGTCGAACATGATCCGCTTGCGCTCGGGGCTCATCGGGTCGATGAGCGCCTGGTTGCCGTCGCGAAGATCGACGGCGCACCAGCGGGGTGCGGTCGTGATGCGCTGGTCGGGCCAGGTGCGGTCGGGCAGATTCACGGTGATCTGCTCGTGGAACGGCCGATACTTGTGGGTCGGCAGGCCCGAGGGCTTCTGGGTGTTCTCCATGATGTCGTCGCTTCTCTCGTCTGTTCCGAGCTGCAGCCCGATCGGGGCGGCTCGATGCCTGATGATGCGGGCCAACGAAAAGCTCCGCGACGAGGAAGGCCCTAGAACGAGGTCTCGTCGCGGCGGCTAAGAAGGAGAAGCCGGCCGAAGCGCATGGATTCAGGCTACACCCCGTTGCGAGCGGAGAGCGAACAGATGACGGACGGATGCCGCGGCATCCCGTTTCTGAGACGATCGGCGTCGATGCGACACCATCGAGACATGAGAGGTCTGAGTCGCTCCCTCGGCATCGCCGCCACTGCCGCCGTCGTCATGCTCGCCGTCGCGTGCGCGAGCGCAGGTCCCGGCGGGACGCCCGCACCGGCATCGCTCGGGGCCGTGACCCCGATCCCTCCCGAGGGCGAGGTCGCCGCCACCGGCACCGTGCTCGACACCGGCGGGTCCCCGCAGCTCTGCGTGGGTGCGGTCGCGGAGTCGTATCCTCCGCAGTGCACCGGGATCCCGCTGGAGGGCTGGACGTGGCAGGGCGTCGACGGCGCGGAGTCGTCGGGTGACGTCACGTGGGGCGCCTACGCGGTGCGCGGCACCTACGACGGCGAGACGTTCACCTCGACGCAGCCGCCGATCCTGCTCGCCCTGTACGACCCGATCCGGCCGGAGGACCCGACGGGCGGGAAGCCCGGCGCAGGCGACGAGGCGACCCTCGCCGCCATCCAGGACGAGCTCCCCGGCAAGCTCGGCGACGGGTATCTCGCCTCTTATCCGCAGGACGGCTGGCTCTGGGTCGACGTGGTGTGGGACGACGGGAGCTGGCAGGAGGCGGCGGACGCGGAGTACGGTGCGGACACCGTCATCGTCCGCTCGGCGATCACCGAGACCGGAGGGTGAGCCGGGCGGGAGTCAGAAGCCGAGACGCCCCAGCTGCTTCGGGTCGCGCTGCCACTCCTTGGCGATCCGCACGTGCAGCTTGAGGAACACCTTGGTGCCCACGAGAGGCTCGATCTGCGCGCGGGCGCGGGCGCCGACGTCGCGCAGGCGCGAGCCCTTGTGCCCGATGATGATGCCCTTCTGGCTGTCGCGCTCCACGACGATGTCGGCGTAGATGTCGGTGAGGTCGGAGTCCTCGCGGGGCTCCATCTCCTGCACGACGACCGCGATCGAGTGCGGCAGTTCGTCGCGCACGCCGTCGAGCGCGGCCTCGCGGATGATCTCGGCGATGCGGTCCTCGGTGGACTCGTCGGTGACGACGCCTTCGGGATACAGCGCGGGCCCCTCGGGCATGAGGGAGAGCAGCTCGTCGCTCAGCACGTCGAGCTGGTCGCGGGTGAGCGCCGACAGCGGGATGACGGCCGCCCAGTCCTCGCGGAGGCTGTCGACCTCCATGAGCCGCTCGGTGATCTGGTCCCGGGAGGCGGCGTCCGTCTTGGTCACGATGGCGACCTTCTTCGCGCGGCCGTACCCGCTGAGCGACTCCGCGATGCGGCGGTCGCCCGGGCCCACCTTCTCGGTCGCGGGAACGCAGAAGCCGATGACGTCGACGTCGCCGAGCACCTGTTCGACGAGGTCGTTGAGGCGCTGACCGAGGAGTGTCCGGGGCTTGTGGAGGCCCGGGGTGTCGACGATGACGAGCTGTCCGGCGGGCCGGTTCAGGATGCCGCGGATCGCGCGGCGCGTCGTCTGAGGCTTGTCGCTCGTGATGGCGACCTTCTCTCCCACGAGGGCGTTCGTGAGGGTCGACTTGCCGACGTTGGGGCGCCCGACGAACGTGACGAAGCCGGAGCGGCCCTCAACGGATTCGGGGGCGGCGTCCGGGGTGGGCTCGTTCTCGGTCATGACGTCTCTTCCTTCCGAGGCAGCCGGATCTCGCCGGTGCGGGGGCTCACGATGCGGATCTCGCCCGTGCGCGGTGAGCGGCCGATGTCGAGAGCGGGATCGCCGCGCTCGACGAACACCGTCGAGATGCCGCGCCCGCGTCCGCGCGACGCACCCCCGGTGAGCACGAGGCCGGCGTACTCGGCGGTGGCGCCCGGCTGCGGCACGCGGCCCAGGGCCTTGCCCAGAAGCCCGCCGATGGAGTCGACGTCCTCGTCCTCGAGCTCGAGGCCGAACAGGTCGCCGACCTCGTCGAGCCCGAGGCGCGCGCTCACGCGATAGTGACCGGGCTCCAGCTCGGTCACCTCCTCGGCGCGCGGGTCGTACTCGTCCGAGATGTCGCCGACGAGCTCCTCGATGAGGTCCTCGAGCGTGACGAGTCCGGACACGCCGCCGTACTCGTCGACGACGAGACACACGTGCACGGCGTCGCGCTTCATCTGCTGCAGCAGCGTCTCGGCCTTCATCGACTCGGGGACGAACACCGCCGGCCGCGCGATCCGGCTGATCGGGGCATCCCGCCACCCGGCCTCGTCGCGGAAGCCGAACTGCACCAGGTCCTTGAGGTACAGCACGCCGACGACGTCGTCCGCATCGTCGTCGACGATCGGCATGCGCGAGACGCCCTTCTCGAGGAACAGCGTCATCGCTTCGCGTGTCGAGGTCGAGGCATCCACCGTCACCATGTCGGTGCGCGGCACCATCACGGCCCGCACGAACGTGTCGGTGAAGTCGAACACCGAGTGGATCAGCTCGCGGTCGTCCTGTTCGATGAGCTCGTTCTCGGCCGCTTCGTCGATGATGCTGAGCAGCTGCTCCTCCGACGCGAAGGACGAGCCGCGCGACGCGCCCGGCGTGATGCGCGTGCCGAGCGCGACGAGTCCGTGCGCGAGCGGCCCCAGGATGATGCGCACCCCGCGGACCACCGGAGCCGCCCCGCGCAGCAGTCCGCGGGCGTGCAGCCGGCCCACCGACCGCGGACTGGCGCCGACGACGACGTACGAGACGCCGGTCATGAGCAGGGCCGCAGCCAGCATCGCCCACCAGATGTTGTCGAAGAGGTCGACGAAGGCGACCGTGACGAGCACCGCGGCCGTCGTCTCGGCCAGCACGCGGATGAAGATCACGGCATTGGCGTGCGCATCGGGGTCGTCCCCGATCTTCCGCAGCGACGCCGCGTTGCGGCCGCCTGCTCCGAGCTCGGCGAGGTCCGCGCGGGAGGTGACGCTGAGCGCCGCGTCGATCGCGACCATGAGGGCGCCGAACGCGAGCAGGAGCGCTGCGGCGACGAGAAGGAGAGCGGCGGTCATGCGTGAGGTCGTCGGCGTTCGGATGCCTGGAACGAGGTGATGAGCTCGCGCTGCAGTCCGAACATCTCCCGCTCCTCCTCGGGCTCGGCGTGGTCGAAGCCGAGGAGGTGGAGCAGGCCGTGCGTGGTCAGGAGGATGAGCTCGTCGAGCGTGGAGTGCTTCGCGGCCACCGCCTGGGTCTCGGCGACCTGCGGGCACAGCACGATGTCGCCCAGCAGGCCCGGAGGCGTCGGGGCGTCTTCGGTGCCCGGACGCAGCTCGTCCATCGGGAAGCTCAGCACGTCGGTCGGGCCCGGCTCGTCCATCCACTGGACGTGCAGCGCCTCCATCGCGCCCTCGTCGACGAGGAGGATCGCGACGTCGGCGTCGGGGCTGACGTGCAGTTCGGCGAGGTTGTGCTCCATGAGGCGCAGCAGGACCGTCTCATCGACGGCGATCCCCGATTCGTTGCCGATCTCGATGGTCATGGGCGTCCTCGCTTCGGAAGGTGGTCACGGGGTCCGCCGCCGCGGACGGTGCCGGCGCGGCGCTCGGCTCTGTTGGCGAACTCGGATGCCTCGTCCCGCTCGCGACGCGCGGCGATGCGGCGCTCGTCGTACTCGCTGTAGGCGTCGACGATGCGGCCCACGAGCGTGTGGCGCACGACGTCGTCACTGGTCAGGTACGAGAAGTGGATGTCGTCGATATCGCCGAGCACCCGGGTCACCAGCCGCAGACCCGACGCGCCCTGCGGGAGGTCGATCTGCGTGATGTCGCCGGTCACCACCATGCGCGTGCCGAAGCCGAGGCGCGTGAGGAACATCTTCATCTGCTCGGGGGTGGTGTTCTGCGCCTCGTCGAGCACGACGAACGAGTCGTTGAGCGTACGGCCGCGCATGTAGGCCAGCGGCGCGACCTCGATGGTGCCCGTCGCCATGAGCTTGGGCACGAGCTCCGGGTCCATCATCTCGTTGAGCGCGTCGTAAAGCGGGCGCAGGTACGGGTCGATCTTGTCGGTGAGCGTGCCGGGGAGGAAGCCGAGCCGCTCCCCCGCCTCGACGGCCGGCCGCGTCAGGATGATGCGGCTGACCTCCTTACGCTGCAGCGCCTGGACGGCCTTCGCCATCGCGAGGTACGTCTTGCCGGTACCGGCGGGGCCGATGCCGAAGACGATGGTGTTCTCCTCCATCGCGTCGACATAGGCCTTCTGACCGAGTGTCTTCGGCCGGATGACCTTGCCTCGCGACGACAGGATCGCTTCACCGAGAACCTCCGAGGGGCGTGGCCCGCCTTCGCTGCGGAGGATGCGGTTCGACGACGCGACGTCGTCCTCGCCGAGCGACTGACCGGCTCGGGTCATCGCGACGAGCTCGTCGACCAGCGTCCGTGCCGCCGCGACGGCCGGCGCCTCGCCGGTCAGCGTGATCTCGTTTCCGCGCACATGCACGTCGACACCCGGGTGCTCCTTCTCGACGACCCGCAGCAGCCGGTCCTGCGGACCGAGAAGCTGCACCATCGCGACGCCGTCGACCTCGACGTGGTCGCTCACCGTCTCATGACCCGGTTGATCAGGCACCGATACTCTTCTCTTCGAGGCCTCCCGCGAGCACATGGGCGTGCACGTGGAAGATGGTCTGGCCCGCGTTCGGGCCGGTGTTGAAGACCAGGCGGAAGTCCCCGTCCGAATGCTCGGCGGCGACCGTGTTCGCGAGTCCCACAAGCTCCGCCATGAGGTCCGGGTCGCCGGCGGCGAGCTCGACGACGTTGTGGTACTCCTCGGTCTTGGGGATCACCAGCAGGTGCACAGGCGCCTTCGGGGCGATGTCACGGATGGCGAATGCGTTCTCGGTCTCTGCGATGATCTCGGACGGGATCTCCCCGTCCAGGATGCGCGTGAAGATCGAAGGTTCACTCATGTCGCAAGTCTACCGACGGGGCCTTGCGACCGGCTCCGGGAGCGGTCGGTGAGCCTCCCCCGTCGGTGAGCCTCCCCGGTCGGTGAGCCTGTCGAACCGTCACCACCGCCCGAGCGCGGTGCTGACGACGGCCAGCGCCGCGGGACCTGCGGTCGAAGTGCGCAGCACCGTGTCGCCGAGGCGCACGAGTCGCGCGCCCGCGGCCGCGAGCGCGTCGAGCTCTTCGGGGGCGATGCCGCCTTCGGGTCCGACGACGAGCACGATGTCGCGCTCCTCGCCCGGGTCCACCGCGAGTGCGCCGAGCCGCTCGGTCGCCGTCGGCTCGAGGATCAGGACGAGGGATGCTGCCGCCCGGCGCGCGAGCGCCGCGGTCGTGGTCAGCTCCGCCACCTCCGGCACCCACGCGCGGTGGGCCTGCTTCGCGGCCTCCCGCACGATGGTCGCCCAGCGGGCACGGCCCTTCGCGGCCTTCGCCGCGTCCCAGCGGGACACGCTGCGGGCGGCCTGCCACGGCACGATCTCGTCGACGCCGAGCTCGGTCGCCGCCTGCACGGCGAGCTCGTCCCGATCCCCCTTGGCCAGGGCCTGCACGAGCACGATGCGCGGGCTCGGGGGCGCAGCATCCGTCCGTCCGTCGATGCGCACGATCACCTCGCGGGGCGCCACCGACTCGACCGTGCCGGTGAGCCACGCACCGCGGCCGTCGCCGACGGTGACCTCCTCGCCGACGCGCACCCTGCGCACCGTCGAGGCGTGGTGAGCCTCCGCGCCGGTGAGCGTCACGGCGTCGCCTTCAGCGGCGTCGACGGGCTCGTCGAGCAGGAAGTGCAGTGCCACGGGTCAGCTGTTCCGGAAGCGATCGCGGAGCTTCGCGAACAGGCCCTGGTGGAACTCGGCGAGCTTGGGGGCCGGTGCCTTGGTGCGCTTCGCGAAGTCCTCGATGAGGGCGCGCTCCTTGTGGTCGAGGCGCGTGGGCGTGACGACGTGCACGCCGACCTTGAGGTCGCCGCGCTGCGAGCCGCGCAGCGGCGTGATGCCGCGGCCCTTGATCGTAAGGATGTCTCCGGCCTGCACGCCTGCCCGCACCTCGAGGTCGACCGGGCCGTCGAGCGACTGGATGGTCGTCGTCGTGCCGAGGATCGCGTCGGGCATCGACACCTCGAGCGTCGCCAGCAGGTCGTCGCCGTCACGGCTGAACACCTCGTGCGGCTGCACCGTGACCTCGATGTACAGGTCGCCGTTGGGGCCGCCGGCCGGGCCGACCTCGCCCGAACCCGGCAGCTGCAGGCGGAGTCCGGTCTCGACGCCGGCCGGGATGTCGAGCGACACCGTGCGGCGGGCGCGCACGCGGCCCTGCCCCTGGCAGGTCGCGCACGGGTACGGGATCGTCGTGCCGTAGCCCTGGCAGACGTTGCACGGCTGGGTCGTGACGACGTTGCCGAGGAGGCTCCGCACTTGGCGCTGCACGTTGCCGGTGCCGTGGCAGATGTCGCAGGTGACGGGGCTCGTCCCGGGCTGGCAGCAGGAGCCCTGACAGGTCTCGCACACGACGGCCGTGTCGACCTCGATGTCGCGGTGCGTGCCGAACACGACATCGCCGAGCTCGAGGGTGACGCGGACCAGCGCGTCCTGGCCGCGCTCGCGGCGCGATCGTGGCCGCCCGCCGCGCGATCCGCCCGCCGCACCGAAGAAGGTCTCGAAGATGTCGTTGAACCCGCCGAAGCCACCGGCCCCGCCGCCGAACGGCGAGTCGCCGCCGCCCATGTCGTAGCGGGCGCGCTGCTCGGGGTCGCTGAGGACGTCGTACGCGTGCGTCACGAGCTTGAAGCGCTCGGATGCCTCCTCGCCCGGGTTCACATCCGGGTGCAGCTGTCGGGCCAGCCGCCGGTACGCCTTCTTGATCTCGTCGGTGGAGGCGTCGCGTGAGACGCCGAGGACCTCGTAGTGGTCAGCCACTTTCGCCTTCCTGCCGCGGCCGCGCCGCGGGATCGTGTGTGCGCGCGTGCGTCAGCGGGAGCTGTCGTCCTGCTCGAGCATGCGCGTGAGATAGCGCGCGACGGCGCGGACCGTCGCGAGGTTCGTGGGGTAATCCATGCGCGTCGGGCCGAGCACGCCGACGCGGGCGAGAGAGCCCGTCGCGTCGTAGTCGCTGGCGACGACGGATGCCTCGGCCAGGCCGAACGCCTCGTTCTCGCGGCCGATGCTCGCCGAGAGGCCGTGCTCGTCGGCGACCATCTCGCCCATGAGCCGCAGCAGGGTCACCTGCTCCTCGATCGCCTCGAGGAGCGGATAGATGCTGCCGCGGAAGTCGGACTCGCGGCGTGCGAGGTTCGCGCTTCCGGCCATCACGAGCTTGTCCTGGCGGAACTCCTCGAGCTCCTCCGCGACGGCGCGGACGATCTCGTCGGTCGCGCGCTCATGCGCCGGCGCCTGCGCATCGGGATCTTCGAGCCGTTCCGCGATGCGCTGCAGCCCCTCGCGGACGGGCCGGCCGACCAGCAGGGTGCCGAGTCCGGCGCGGATGTGCGCGAGGTCGACGTCGTCGAAGTCCTCGCCGACGAACGTCAGGCGCTGCGACACGCGTCCCGTGTCGGTGACCACGATCACCAGCATCCGTCCGCCGCCGAGCTGGACCAGCTCGACGTGGGTGACGGTCGCGCGCGCGAACGACGGGTACTGCACGATCGCGACCTGGCCGGTCAGCTGCGTGAGGGCGCGCACGGTGCGCACGAGGACGTCGTCGAGGTCGCCGGAGCCGTCGAGGAACGAGGCGATGGCCGCCCGCTGGGCCGGCGAGAGCGGCCGGAGCTCTGCGAGATGGTCGACGAAGACGCGGTAGCCCTTGTCAGTGGGCACGCGGCCCGACGAGGTGTGCGGCGCGACGATGAGCTCTTCGTCTTCGAGCAGCGCCATGTCGTTGCGGATCGTCGCGGCGGACACGCCGAAGGCGTGCCGTTCGACGATCGCCTTGCTGCCGACCGGCTCGCGCGTGTCGACGTAGTCCTGGACGATCGCCCGCAGCACCTGCAGACCTCGTTCGCTGACCATCCCGCCTCCTCACGCCGCAGCTGGCACTCGCACGACTGGAGTGCCAATTCTATCCGATGCCCCTGCCCGGATCGTCGAGCGACGCCGGGATGGATCGCGATCGTCGTCCGACCCGCGATCGTGCCGGGGCTAATCGGTGAGCGCCCGCACCACCGCGTCGGCGAGCAGGCGGCCGCGCCGCGTGAGCACGACCCTCCCGCGCAGCGCGGCGGGGCCCTCGATCAGCCCGTCCGCGATCAGCGCGGCGACCGCGTGACGGCCTTCGCCGAGGAGCTCCTCGACGGGGAGGCCCTCGCGGATGCGGGTGCGCAGCAGCACGCTCTCGAGGTTCCTGGCCGCGGCATCCGGGATCTCGCGCCCCGCGGCCGGCGACTCCCCCGCGGCCAGTCGCTGCGCGTAGGCGGCGGGGTGCTTGACGTTCCAAAACCGCACGCCGGCGACGTGGCTGTGCGCGCCGGGACCGAAGCCCCACCAGTCCGCGCCGACCCAGTACGCGAGGTTGTGGCGGGAGCGGTGCGCGTCACCGCGCGCCCAGTTCGATACCTCGTACCACTCGAACCCCGCGTCCGCGAGCAGGTCGTCTGCGAGCTCGTACATGTCGGCCTGCAGGTCGTCGTCGGGTGCGACGACCTCGCCGCGGCGGATCTGGCGAGCGAGCTTCGTGCCGTCCTCGATGATGAGCGCGTACGCCGAGATGTGGTCGGGCTCGAGGGACACCGCCGCCTCGAGCGAAGTGCGCCAGTCGTCGAGCGATTCACCCGGTGCGCCGTAGATGAGGTCGACGCTGACGTCGAGCCCGGCCCCGCGCGCGGCGGCCACCGCCGTGCGGACGTTGTCGGGATCGTGCGTGCGATCGAGGGCCGCGAGAACGTGCGGGACGGCCGACTGCATGCCGATGGAGAGGCGCGTGACCCCGGATGCCGCGAGCTCGGCCGCGACCGCGGGCGTGACCGTGTCGGGGTTGGCCTCGACCGTGATCTCGGCCCCGTCGGCGACACCGAACGTGTCGCGGACGCCGGCCAGCATGCGTGCGAGGTCGCCGGGCGGGAGCAGCGTCGGGGTGCCGCCGCCGAAGAACACCGTCGACGCGGGACGGTTCCCTCCGGCGCGCTCGAGCACGGGCGCCGCCAGCTCGATCTCACGAAGCAGCGTGTCGGCGTACTCGTCCTGGCGGGCGCCCCGCAGCTCGGACGACGTGTACGTGTTGAAGTCGCAGTACCCGCAGCGGACGCGGCAGAAGGGGACGTGCAGATACACGCTGAACTCTGCGGCCGGATCGATACGCGTGCCGGCCGGCAGCGAGCCGTCCGAGGGAACGGGCTCGCCGAGCGGAAGAGCGGAGCCCATCAGCGCTTCACGCGGGAGTCGTGTACAGCGGCGAGATCGCGCGCAGGTAACGCGTGAACAGCTCGCGACGTCGGCGCTTCGTGAGTCCCGGAAGCATCCGGTACAGCACGGCACGGGGCGCGTCGAACGCGCGGACGGTGAACCAGACCTCGTCGTTGTCGTACCAGTCGAGCATGAACGACTCCTCGCCGCTCACGACGGAGTCGCTCACGGTCCCGAGCGCGAAGCCCACCCGCCGAGGCTCCTCGACGGCGAAGATCACGCGCAGCTCCGCGTCGGCGCGGAGCCCCTTGACGCGGCCGTCGACACGGATCGTCGTGCCCGCGCCGACGAACGGGGTGCCGTCCGCGTCGAAGCGCTGCTCGGCCTCGGAGCGACTGGGCTTGACGGGGTTGCCCTCGGCGTCGAAGCTCACCCCCGAGTACATGGGGCCGGAGGCGGGGCGCACGTCGGTGACGTCGAGCCCGGCACCGCGCTGGGCGGTCCACGACATCAGCGCCTCGCTCGCGGCGCGGAAGCGCGCTTCGCCGCTGCCGATCCGCCACGACTGCTCTGCAGGGATGCTGCGCTCCGGCGGATACTGCATCAGATCCGGCGCTTGGGTCGCCCCGACAGCGGCGTAGTCGACGGTGTCGTCACGGAAGGTTCCTCGACGCATGGATTCCAGCCTACTTCGCGAGTCGCATCACTTCTTGGCAGGACCCTCGACGTCGCCTGAGAGCGCGGCGATGAACGCCTCCTGAGGGACCTCGACGCGACCGACCATCTTCATGCGCTTCTTGCCCTCCTTCTGCTTCTCGAGGAGCTTGCGCTTGCGGGAGATGTCACCGCCGTAGCACTTGGCGAGGACGTCCTTGCGCATCGCGCGGATGTTCTCGCGAGCGATGATGCGGGCGCCGATGGCGGCCTGGATCGGCACCTCGAACTGCTGACGAGGGATGAGCTTGCGCAGGCGCTCGGTCATCATCGTGCCGTAGGCGTACGCCTTGTCGCGGTGCACGATCGAGCTGAACGCGTCGACCTTGTCGCCCTGCAGCAGGATGTCGACCTTCACGAGGTCGGCCGTCTGCGAACCGGCGGGCTCGTAGTCGAGGCTCGCGTAACCCTGCGTCTTGGACTTGAGGTGGTCGAAGAAGTCGAACACGATCTCGCCGAGGGGCATGTGGTAGCGGAGCTCCACCCGGTCCTCGCTGAGGTACTCCATGCCCAGGAGCGACCCGCGGCGGGACTGGCACAGCTCCATGACGGTGCCGACGTAGTCCTTGGGGAGCAGGATGCCGACCTTGACGACCGGCTCGGACACCTCGGCGACGCGCCCGTCCGGGTACTCGCTCGGGTTGGTGACGACGACGGTCTCGCCGGTGTCGGTCGTGACCTCGTACGTCACCGAGGGTGCGGTCGTGATGAGGTCGAGGTCGAACTCGCGTGAGAGGCGCTCGGTGATGATCTCGAGGTGCAGCAGGCCCAGGAAGCCGCAGCGGAAGCCGAAGCCGAGCGCCACCGACGTCTCGGGCTCGTACTGGAGGGACGCGTCCGACAGCTTGAGCTTGTCGAGCGCCTCACGCAGGTCGGCGTAGTCGCTCTGGTCGATCGGGTAGATCCCCGAGAAGACCATGGGCTTCGGGTCGGTGTAGCCGGACAGCGGCTCGGTCGCGGGCTTACGCTGGTTGGTGATCGTGTCGCCGACCTTGGACTGGCGGACGTCCTTCACACCGGTGATCAGGTAGCCGACCTCGCCGACGCCGAGCCCCTTGGTGGGGACCGGCTCGGGGCTCGAGACGCCGATCTCGAGGAGGTCGTGCGTCGCCTTGGTCGACATCATCTGGATGCGCTCGCGCGGCTCCAGCTTGCCGTCGACCATGCGGACGTAGGTCACCACACCGCGGTACGAGTCGTACACCGAATCGAAGATCATGGCGCGGGCGGGGGCATCCGGGTTCCCCTTCGGAGCGGGGATCTGCTCGACGATGCGGTCGAGCAGTGTCTCGACGCCCATGCCGGTCTTGCCGCTCACGCGCAGCACGTCATCGGGCGAGCCGCCGATGAGGCCGGCCAGCTCTGCGGCGTACTTCTCGGGGTCGGCGGCCGGCAGGTCGATCTTGTTGAGGACCGGGATGATGTGGAGGTCGTTCTCGAGCGCGAGGTAGAGGTTCGCGAGGGTCTGCGCCTCGATGCCCTGCGCAGCGTCGACGAGCAGGATCGCACCCTCGCAGGCGGCGAGCGAACGCGAGACCTCGTACGTGAAGTCCACGTGACCGGGGGTGTCGATCATGTTCAGCGCGAAGACCTCGTCCGGTCCCTGAGCCTGTCGAAGGGCCCACGGCATGCGCACGGCCTGCGACTTGATCGTGATGCCGCGCTCGCGCTCGATGTCCATGCGGTCGAGGTACTGCGCGCGCATGTCGCGGTCGGAGACGACGCCGGTGATCTGCAGCATGCGGTCGGCCAACGTCGACTTGCCGTGGTCGATGTGGGCGATGATGCAGAAGTTGCGGATCAGCTCGGGCGGCGTGGCAGAGGGCTCGAGGGGCTTCAGGGCGCGCGGTGACATGTCCAGACGATTGTACGGGTGCGCGCCGCTCGACGAACCCCGGCGACGGCGTGCGGGTCAGGCCGGGGCGGGGATGCGGCTCAGCCCGTCGAGCAGCTCGTCGCGGTCGCTGGCCACGCACACGCGGATCCAGCCCTCGCCCGAGGCGCCGAATGCACTTCCCGGAGCGACGGCGACGCCCTGCTCATCGAGGAACCGCTCGCACCAGGCGACGACGTCGCCGCCGGAGACGTGCGCGACGTCGATCCAGAGATAGAAGGCCCCTGTGGGGTCGAGGTAGCGGAGCCCCCGGGCGTCGAGGAGCGCCGTCGCGGCGGCGAGGTTGTCGCGGTAGTGCGCGCCGCTGCGGCCGACCGCCGCCTGATCGCCGATGAGCGCCGCTGCCGCCGCCCGCTGCGACGGCTCGTCGACGCAGCTGACCACGGACTCCTGCACCCGCAGCATGGTCTGCCGCCATCCCGGGGGCGTGACCAGCCACCCGACCCGCGCTCCGGTCATCGCGTAGGTCTTGGACATCGAGAACACCGACAGCACGCGGCCGTCGTCGTCGAGCGTCGCGGGGCTCACGTGCGGCTCGCCCCACGTGAAGCGCTCGTACACCTCGTCGCTGATGAGCCACAGGTCGTGGCGGCGCGCCAGGCCGATCAGCGCCTCCAGCGTCGGGCGGTCGAACGTCGACCCGAGGGGGTTGGAGGGCGTGTTCACGATGATCGCGCGCGTCCGCGGGGTGACCAGCGACTCGAGCTCGGCGAGATCGGGCTGGAACGCGCGCTCGGGACGCAGCGGATACGGCACCGGCGCGGCCTGCAGGAGATGGGCGTTCATCGTGAAGGTCGTGTATCCGGGATCGGGCACCAGCACCTCGTCGCCCTGCGACAGGGTGAGCGCCATCGCCAGATGCAGCGCCTGGGTGGCGCCGACCGTGACCCAGATCTGCTCGAGGTCCACGTCGAGGGCGTTCTCACGAGCGAGCTTGTCGCGGATCGCTTCGCGAAGCGCCGGGATGCCGCCGTTGGGGGTGTAGCGGATCGCACCCTCGCGCCACGCCTGGGACGCGGCATCCCTGACACGCTCCCCCGCGACCTCGCCCGGCTCCCCCACCGCGAGGATGATCGTGCCGGGGCGGCGCAGGGCGCGCTCGAGGATGTGACGCACACCGGAACCCGGCATGCGCGCGATGTGCGGGGCGATCTCGGGCATGCCGCCATGCTAAGCGGGCGCGCACGGCTACCCTGGCGTCATGGTCGTCCAGGTCGTGCTCGTGCACGGCATCCGGACGTCCGCGACGATGTGGCGCGCGCAGGTGGAGTACCTGACGGAGCGGGGCAACC
Source organism: Microbacterium sp. NPDC058062 (assembly GCF_042885375.1). Classification (NCBI taxonomy): domain Bacteria; kingdom Bacillati; phylum Actinomycetota; class Actinomycetes; order Micrococcales; family Microbacteriaceae; genus Microbacterium; species Microbacterium sp. NPDC058062. The sequence continues at coordinate 467,631 of NZ_JBHVSC010000001.1, read as the reverse complement.
CGGTGACGGCGGTCGACCTCCCCGGTCACGGTTCCCGCATGGGTGAGGAGTTCACCCTCGAGTCCGCGTTCGCCACGATCGATTCCGCGGTGCGCGCCGCCGCGGAGCGCGGCCCGGTGCTGCTGTCGGGTCACTCGATGGGCGGCCTGCTGTGCATCGAGTACGTGGGTGCGGAGGATCCCCCACCGGTCGCGGGGTTCATCGCGGCGTCGTGCACTGCGATCCCGCGCGGCGTGGGTCTCGCGACGTACCGCGTGCTGGCCCGCGGCTTCGATTCCCTTCCCGACCGAGGGATGTGGCTGACCGACCGCATGCTTGACCGCATCCTTCCCGACGAGACCCGCGCCGACTTCGGCGCCGGCGGCTACGCACTCGATGCGCAGGACATCGCGCTGCGCAGCCTCTCGGTGCTCGATCTGCTCGCGGCCCTCCATCGCATCGACGTGCCGCTGTGGTTCGTCAACGGACAGTGGGACCAGCTCCGCCTGAACGAGAAGCTGTTCATGAGGGTCGCGCAGCACGCTGAGCTGATCGTCGTGCCGCGGACGACCCATCACGTGACGGTGATGCGCCCGCGCGTGTTCGACGCCCTGCTCGAAGTCGCCCTCCGCACGCTGGAGGCGTCACACGCGTGACGGCTGGCGCTCGCGGCTGCGGATCGCGTACGTCATGAAGCCGCCCGCGATCGACAGGATGCCTCCCACGAGGAACAGCAGCCAGAAACCGCCCACGAGGGCGACGAGACCCGCGCCGAGGAGCGGGCCGATGAGCTGGCCGAGGCTCGCCGAGACGTTCACGAAGCCGAGGTCGCGGGCGTGGTCCTCGGGATACGGGAGCAGGTCCGTGCCGAGGGCGAGTCCCACAGACATGTACGCTCCGTAGCCGACGCCGAGGAGAGCCGCCGCGATCATCGCGGTGGTGAGCGATGGCGCCACCACCAGGATGATCGACGCGAGCCCCTGCACGACGGCCGACCACACGACGAACGGGATCCGTCGCCCGGTGCGGTCCGAGACCCACCCCGACGCGATCGAGGAGCCCACCACGAACACGGTGTAGACGAGGATCAGGAGCAGCAGCTCGTCCTCGGCCGTCGCGGGGTCGCGGTGCAGGCCGTAGAGCAGGAAGAAGAGCAGCAGGCCGGTTCCGAGCGCGTTGCCGATGTTCACGGTGAGGCGCCCGGCGAGCAGCCACGCGAAGTCGCGATCGCGCAGCGCCGCGAGCCGTTCGCCGAGCGTGCGCACCTGGCGGGCGGCGGCGACCTCCGAGCGCGCGGGCGGATCGGGCAGCAGAAGCGCCGCCGCGGTGCCCACCACCGCGAGGAAGCCGCCGAGGACGAGGTACCCGACCACGACGCCGAGCTCGAGCAGCACGATGACGCCGACGCCCACGACGATGCCGAGGGCCTGAGACGAGGAGACGGCGGCGGATGCTGCGCCCCGCTGCGTCGTGAGCTGATCAGCGATGAGGGCGGTGAAGGCCGCGGAGGCGACGGCGACGCCGACCGAGACGCCGACCCAGGCGAGTCCCACGCCCCACGGACCCGATGCGAAGGCGATCGCGGCGAGCGACGCGGTGCCGAGCCACACTCCGCCGAGCGCCCAGGGGCGCCGGCGCCCCATCCTGCCGCGGGTGCGATCGGACAGGCCGCCGGCGACCGGGGCGGCGATCACGCCGGCGATACCGCCCATCGCCAGCACGAGGCCGGAGGACACCACGCCCGACACCCACCCGTCGGCATCGTCGGGCGTGTCGAGCTGCAGCGGGATGAGCAGCTGCAGCGGCGTGAGCTGCACCGTCCACAGCGCGAGCCACGCGAGCGTGAAGAGCGTGAACCAGCCGACGCCGACCTTGGCGCCCTGCCGGGCGCTCACGCGTGTGCCTCCGCGATGAGGGCGCGGTACCAGTCGAACGACGCCTTCGGCGTGCGTGCCGAGGTGTCGAAGTCGACGTGGACGAGACCGAACCTCTGGGACCAGCCGTCCGCCCACTCGAAGTTGTCCAGGAGCGACCACACCGTGTACTCCCGCACGTCGACGCCCGCAGCGGCGGCCGCGCCGACGGCGTCGATGTGTCCCGCGAGGTAGGAGATGCGGTCGGCGTCGGGGACTGGTCCGTCGACGTGGTCAGGTTCGGGGAAGGACGCCCCGTTCTCGCCGATCACGAGCGGCGGCAGGCGGTCGCCGTAGCGTTCGCGGAAATCCAGCAGGAGGCCGGTGAGGGCCGCGGGCACGATCGGCCACTCGGATCCGAAACCTGTGACCGGCGCGCCGGGTGTGGGCACGATCTCGAACGGGACGGGGCTGCCCTCGGGAGCGGCGGCGATCGTCGTCGGGTTGTAGAAGTTGATCCCGTAGAAGTCGCCCGGCGCGGAGATCAGCTCCAGATCGCCGTCCTCGACGGGCATGGGCGGGATGCCGTATGCCTCGAGGTCGGGGTAGGCGCCGGTCAGCACGGGGTCCGCGAAGACGCGGTTGTGGAGCAGGTCGTACACGGCCGCGGCTGCGAGGTCGGCATCCGTCTCGCCCGCTGGGAGCGCCAGGGTGTGATTGTTGACGATCCCGACCTCCTCGGCGCCCGACGCGCGCAGCGTGCGGAGGGCGAGGCCGTGCGCGAGCAGCTGGTGGTGCACGGTCGGCAGCGCGCCGAACAGCAGCTGCTTGCCCGGCGCGAGCGTGCCGACGGCATAGCCCTGCAGCGACGTCGAGACCGGCTCGTTGAGCGTGTACCAGTGGCGGATGCTGCCGCCCAGCGCCTCCGCGACGATCTCGGCGTACTCGCCGAAGCGCAGCGCCGTGTCGCGGTCGAGCCATCCGCCGCGCTCTTCCAGGACGCTCGGCAGATCCCAGTGGTACAGCGTCGCGAAGGGCGTCACCCCCGCCTCGAGCAGGTCGTCGGCGAGGCGTCGGTAGTAGTCGAGTCCAGCCTGGCTGACAGGGCCGTCGGGCTCGGGCTGCACGCGCACCCACGAGATCGAGAAGCGGTAGCGGTCGACGCCCAGCCCGGCGAGCAGGGCCACGTCTTCGTGGTGACGTCGATAACTGTCGGGACCGGGATCCGCCGTCGCGCCGTCGCGCACCGCGCCGGGCGTCGCGACGAAGTCGTCCCAGATCGACCGGCCCCGCCCGTCGGCGGCGCGCGAGCCCTCGACCTGGAACGCGGCGGTCGCCGCGGACCACCGGAAGCCCGGCGGGAACGGCGAGAGATCGACAGACGGATGCTGCGGCACGGCGGACTCCTTCGTCACGGAGCGCGCATCCCCAGTGGCGCGCGCACCCACGCGTAGATCATGCATCATCGAAGGGCTCTGCCGTGCACGCCTGTGGACGTCAATGAGTCACCGGTTCACCTGGTAGAATCCTTGTTTGGCTTGCGTGTGGGTTCGCCCTCACGACCGCCGCGAAGCGCCCCTCTCTCGCTGACCGGCACACAAATCCGATTCACCTTCGAACGAAAGACGTCGACACGTGGCGAACATCAAGTCGCAGATCAAGCGCAACAAGACCAACGAGAAGGCGCGCGAGCGCAACAAGGCCGTCAAGAGCGAGCTGAAGACGCACGTCCGTCGCACCCGCGAGGCGATCGCGGCCGGCGACAAGGCCGCGGCCGAGAAGGCGCTGGGCACGGCGACCAAGAAGCTCGACAAGGCCGTCAGCAAGGGCGTCATCCACCAGAACCAGGCGGCGAACCGCAAGTCGGCCATCGCCAAGCAGGTCGCCGCTCTCTGAGCCTCTGACACGCTCCGCGACCCCGCGTCGCGTGAAGGCCCGTCCCGCAAGGGGCGGGCCTTTCGCTTGCCTTCGCGGGCGCCCGAGTCAGGCGCCGTACGGTGCGCGGGTGGCGATCACCGTGATCATGCGCTCGAGGGCGAACACCGCGTCGCGCGAGCCGCCCTTGACCTCGGCATCCGCCCGTGCCGTCGCCTGGATCGCGCGGCCGAGACTCTCTTCGTTCCAGCCGACCAGGTCGCGGCGCGCGCGATCGATCTGCCAGTCCTTCATGCCGAGCCGCGAGGCGAGGGCCTTCGCCGGCTCGCGGTTGCCCGCGACCCGCGCCATCGTGCGCAGCTTCATGGCAACGGCCGCGACGAGCGGCACCGGGTCGGCGCCCGAGGCCAGGGCGTGCCGGAGCGCGATGAGCGCCTCACCGTAGCGCCCCGCGATCGCCGTGTCGGCGACCGTGAAGGCCGACGTCTCGACGCGGCCCCCGTAGTAGCGCTCGACGACCTGGTCGGTGATGTCGCCGGGGACGTCCGCGATGAGCTGCTGGCACGCCGCAGCGAGCTCGGTGAGGTCGTCGGCGAACGCGGAGACGAGCGCGCGCAGCGCGGTCGGCGCGATGCGCTTCTTCGCGGCCTGGAACTCGCCCGCGGCGAAGTCGAAGCGGTCCGAGTCCCGCTTGACGGCCGGGCATGCGATCTCGACGCCCGAGCCCTCACCCGCACGGATCGCGTCGAGCAGCTTCTTGCCGCGCACGCTCGCACCGGTATGCCTGAGCACGACCGTCGCGCCGTCCTGCGGCGCGGCGAGGTAGGCGACGGCCTCGGCGAGGAACGTGTCGGAGCACTTCTCGACGCCGCTCACCCGGACCAGCCGCGGCTCGCCGAACAGCGACGGCGACGTGACGCCGAGGAGTGTGCCGGCGGCATAGTCGTCGGCACGGATGTCGGACACCTCGAGCGTCGGGTCTTCGGCGCGCAGATAGTCGCGCACGCCGGCGATCGCCCGTTCGGCGCAGACCTCTTCGGGCCCGGAGACGAGCACGATCGGCGCTGGCTGCGGAGCCCGCCAGGACAGCTGGGGAATGGCGCTGCGCGCGGCCTTCGCGGGTGCTCGGCGTGCGGGGGAAGCCATTCCCCCAGCCTACCGACGCCCACCGACGGAGGCCGCCTTCCCCTCACCCGCCGCGGTCGCGCCACAGGGACACCGCACCGGTCTCGGCGCTCCACAGCGCGATCGCACCGTCGCGGTCGGTGCGCAGGATCCTCGCGTCGACGTCGGCGAGGATCTTCAGCGCCTCGTCGCGCGGATGCCCGTAGTCGTTGTCGGCGCCCACCGTGACGAGCGCGATCGACGGCCGTGCGGCGGCGTAGAGTCCCGCGTCCTGATCGGCGCTGCCGTGATGAGCGGTCTTGACGATCGCGTAGGGCGGATCCAGCGCACCCGATGCCGTCAGCAGCCGCTGCGGCGAGGCAGAGAGGTCGCCGAGCAGGAGGGTCGGCGGGATGCCGCCGCCGCGGACGTCGAGCACGACGCTCGCATCGTTCCCGGACGGGAAGGCCCGGCTGCCCGCCTTCGGCCAGAGCACCCGCCACCGTGCACCTCCCAGCGACCCGCTGAGTCCGGCTGACGCTTCGGTCGCCTGGGCTCCCCGCGCCGTCAGCGAGGCGATCGCGGCCTGCCCCGTCGCGTCGCCCGGTCCGTGGAGCACCGTGCCGACGCGACCTCGCACCGCGTCGAGCCCGCCGATGTGGTCGAGGTCGTAGTGGGTGAGGACGAGCAGGTCGATGCGATCGATGCCGGCACGCGAGAGGCAGGCGGCGAGCGGTTCGGGGTCGGGCCCGGTGTCGATCAGCGCGACGGCGTCCTCCGACCGGAGCAGGACGGCATCTCCTTGGCCGACGTCGCACGCGAGCACCGCCCAGCTGCCGGGCAGGGTCCATCGGCCGGCCACCGTGGTCAGGGCTCCAGCGCCGAGGCCGCCACCGGTCAGCACGGCGACGAGAACGATCGCGGTCCCGCGTGTGGCCCGTCGAGCCCGCGAGCCGCCGCGGTCGAGCGCGATCGCGAGCCCGATCACCAGGCCGACCCCGGCGAGGGCCACCGCGCCGGGGATCCCCTCCAGCCAGGGCAGCGCGTCGACGGGGAGCGCCGACGCTGTCGTCGCCGTCGCGGCGATCCACGACGCCGGCAGCCAGGCGAGTGCAGCGAGACCCGACTGCAGCCACGGCAGCGGTGCGCTGAGACACGCCCCGAGCCCGAGCACGGTCGCCGCCGGTGCCGCGGGGCCGGCGAGGAGATTCGCGAGCACGCCGTACACGGGCACCGTCGGCTCGATGAGTATCAGCAGCGGGCCGCACGCGAGCTGGGCGGCGAGCGGCACCGCCAGGGCGAGTGCCAGCGGCCGCGGGACTGCTCTGGCCAGGCCGCTGGCGAGCGGGCGCGCCCAGAGCAGCAGCGACCCCGTCGCGACGACCGAGAGCGCGAATCCGAGCGAGGCGGCGAGCCACGGATCCAGCACGAGGAGCAGGGCGACGGCGACCGAAAGCAGGGCCATTCCCGCACCTGCGCGGCCGAGCAGCACGGCGAGCATCGCGATCGCGGCCATCGCGGCCGCGCGCACGACGCTCGGCTCGGGCGTGACCAGGAGCACGAAGCCGGCGAGGACCGCGACTCCGCAGGCGACGCGAAGCGTCCTCGAGGCACCGAGTGCCGCGGCGAGGGCGAACGCGATGCCGACGACGAGCGCGCAGTTGGCGCCCGACACGGCGGTGAGGTGCGACAGCGAGGACTCCTTCATCGCGGCGTCCAGGGACGGCGACACGATCGATGTGTCGCCCACCGCGAGTCCCGGTACGAGCCCCGCGCCCTCCCCGGGCAGACCGTGTACGGCCGCGACGAGCCCTCGGCGCAGGCCACCGGCGACGGCTGCGGCGCCGCTCGGGGGCTTCACCACCTCCACCCCGCGCGACGCCCACACCTCGAGCACAGCCCGCTCCCCCGGACGCCCGGGCATCGCGGTGCCGTGGGCGTCGACGGTGGAGCCGACGTCGAGCTGCCAGGGGCGGTTGACGTCGTCCGGCGAGACCCGCACGGCGATCTCGACCCCTGCGCCGTAGATCTCATCGCCGATCGTCACGCGCGACGCCCGGGCATCGAATCCGAGCGAGCCGTCGGCGCGTCGCTCGATCTTGCCGATGACGTCCGCGCGGATGGCGACGGCCCGCCCGCCGGTGAGGGCGAGATCCTCGACGGCGGTCCGGGCCGGTTGCGCGAGGGCGACGTGCGACGCGGCGACCGCGGAAGCCGCCCCCGCGAGCACGACGACCACGAGCGCACGGCGCACGGCGGCCCGAGGCATCCGGAATCGCGCCCGTGCGCCGCCCTGGCGAGACGGATGGCCGTCGCGTGTGCTCAGGCTAACGACAGCCGTGGTCAGGCCGAGGACGAGCGCCCAGAGGGTGAGAGCGATCCACGGCGATGCCGCAGGAGCGAGGATCGCGGCGGCGGCGACGGCCCAGCATGCTGCCGCGACCGGGACCAGCCGCAGTCCGAGTCGGCGACGCACGTCACACCGTCACGAGGTCGCGCAGCGACTCGAGCATCTTGTCGCCGATGCCGGGGACGGCGAGCAGATCCTCGATGCTCGTGAACCCGCCGTTGTCGTCGCGCCACGCGATGATGCGCTCGGCGAGCGCCGGACCGATGCGTGGCAGCGTCTCGAGGAGAGTCGCGTCGGCCGTGTTGAGATCGACGCGCGTGTCGGCCGGCGGCGCGGGTCCGGGTGCTCCCGCGGTCGGCGGCGCCTCCCCTTCGCGCGGCACCGGCAGCTGTTCGCCGTCGTCGAGCGTGCGCGCCAGGTTGACCGCGTCGCGGTCCGCATCATCGGCGAACCCGCCGGCGGCCGCGATCGCATCGACGACGCGGGAGCCCGCCGGGAGCACGTACAGGCCAGGGGTGCGCACCGCACCCGAGACGTGCACGTAGAGCCTTGATGCGGGTGTCGCCGCGGCCGCGGGCGTCTGGTCGATGACCACCTCGTCGACAGGTGCCATCGCGCCGCGAAGGATGCCGATCCCGACGGTGATCGCCAGCGCGGCGATCACGAGCACGACGACGGCGCCGATCCCGAGACGGCGACGCGCGGCGAGGTGCGGGGGCGACGCGCCCTCGGAGCGGTCGCCGGCTGTCACGGACCCACGCTAGGAGGCGGGAGGGGCCGGAGACGCAGCGGGTCCCGGGGATGTGCATACCCCCGGGACCCGATCCTCCTGTGGAGGAGGCTCAGTGCGTGCTGAAGCTGACGACCTTCGGCGGACGGACGACCACCCGCGTGATCTCGCGTCCTGCGAGCGAGCGCACGACCTTCTCATCGGCGCGGGCGAGTCGCTCGAGCTCGGCGGCGTCGATGCGGGCGGGTACCCGGAGGGTGCCGCGCACCTTGCCGTCGACCTGCACGACCGCAGTGACGCTCTCCTCGACGAGGAGGGTGGGGTCGGCGGTGCGCCACGGCACGAGGCCGACGAACCGGTCGTACCCGAGGATCTCCCACATCTCCTCCGCCAGGTGCGGAGCGAACAGGTCGAGGATCATCGCCGTGGCCTCGGCGGCCTCGCGGACGGCGGGGTCGGCGGGTCCGGCGCCGGTGTCGATGACCTTGCGCGTCGTGTTGACCAGCTCCATCAGGCGCGCCACGACGACGTTGAACTTGGTCTGCTCGACGAGGCCCGGAGCGTCCGCGAGGAGGCGGTGGGTCACGCGACGCAGCGCGACGTCGCCCTCGGCCCACACCACGTCGGGATCGCTCGTGACGTCCGAGGCGACACGCCAGGCGCGGGCCAGGAACTTCTGGGCGCCCGTGGTCGACACGTCCTCCCAGTTGATGTCGTCCTCGACCGGGCCGGCGAACGCGATCGCCGTGCGCACCGCATCGGCGCCGGGGTCGACCATGCTCGACGCGAACTCGACGAGGTTGCCCTTGGACTTCGACATCTTCGAGCCGTCGAGGAGCACCATGCCCTGGTTGATGAGGCTCGAGAAGGGCTCCGTGAAGTCGATGAGGCCCATGTCGAAGAGGACCTTGGTGATGAACCGCGCGTAGAGCAGGTGCAGGATCGCGTGCTCGACGCCGCCGATGTACGAGTCGACGGGGGCCCAGCGGTCCGCCTCGCGCGACGGGAACGCCTCATTCAGGTCGTTCGGCGCCAGGAAGCGGAGGAAGTACCACGAGCTGTCCACGAACGTGTCCATCGTGTCCGGGTCGCGGAGCGCCGGCTCGCCCGTCTCGGGGTCCGTGGCCTTCATCCACTCCGTCGCGCCGCCGAGCGGCGACGTGCCCTTGGGCGCGAGGTCGAGTCCGTGCGCGTCGGGCAGGCGCAGCGGCAGCTGGTCCTCGGGAACGGGCACGATGCGGCCGTCCTCGGTGTGGATCATCGGGATCGGCGTGCCCCAGAACCGCTGGCGCGAGATGAGCCAGTCGCGGAGGCGATACGACTTCGCGGCGCGCCCGGTACCGGCGGCCTCGAGCTGCTCGATGATGCGCGCGATGGCGTTGCGCTTGGAGAGTCCGTCCAGCGAACCCGAGTTGACGAGGCGTCCCTCGCCGGTCAGCGCGATGCCGGTCGTCGCGGGGTCGAGGTCGGACAGCGTCTCGAGAGGGCCCGGATCGATCGGCACACCCTCCTCGTCGAGCTCGATGACCGGGATCGCGCCCGTGATCGGCGCCGTGGTGTCGACGACGACCTTGACGGGCAGGTCGAACGCCCGCGCGAAGTCGAGGTCGCGCTGGTCGTGTGCGGGCACCGCCATGACGGCGCCGTGGCCGTAGTCGGCCAGCACGTAGTCCGCGGCCCAGATGGGCAGGCGCTCCCCGTTGACGGGGTTGACGGCGAAGCGGTCCAGGAACACGCCGGTCTTCGGGCGATCGGTGCTCTGGCGCTCGATCTCGGTCTCGCGCTGCACGCTCTCGAGGTAGTCCTGGAACCGCATGCGCACGTCGGCCGACGAGCCGGCGGCGAGCTCGGCCGCCAGGTCGCTGTCGGGGGCCACGACCATGAAGGTCGCGCCGTGCAGCGTGTCGGGTCGGGTCGAGAAGACGGTGACCTTCTCGGCGCGGCCCTCGATCTCGAAGTCGATGTCGGCGCCCACCGAGCGGCCGATCCAGTTCCGCTGCATGCGGATGACCTTCTGCGGCCAGAAGCCCTCGAGCTGGTTGAGGTCGTCGAGCAGGCGGTCGGCGTACTCGGTGATCTTGAAGTACCACTGCGTGAGCTTCTTCTTGATCACCTCGGCGCCGCAGCGCTCGCAGTGGCCGTCGACGACCTGCTCGTTGGCGAGCACGGTCTGGTCGTTGGGGCACCAGTTGACCGGGCTCTCCTTGCGGTAGGCCAGGCCGCGCTCGTAGAGGCGCTGGAAGAGCCACTGGTTCCAGTGGTAGTACTCGGGGTCGCTCGTGTGGAGGATGCGGCTCCAGTCGTACGAGGACCCGTACTCGCGGAAGCTCTTCTTGTGCTGCTCGATGTTCGCGTAGGTCCACTCGCGCGGGTCGGCCCCGCGCTGGATCGCCGCGTTCTCGGCGGGGAGGCCGAACGAGTCCCACCCGATCGGGTTCAGGACGTTGTAGCCGCGGTGACGCCAGAACCGCGCGACGATGTCGACGTAGGCGTAGCTCTCGGCGTGGCCCATGTGGAGGTCGCCGGAGGGGTAGGGGAACATGCCGAGCACGTACTTGCGGGGGCGCGTGTCGTCGGCGCCGCCGGCGCGGAACGGGTCGGCCTCGGCCCAGCGCGCCTGCCACTTCTGCTGGATCGAGTAGGCGTCGTAGCCCTCTGTGGGCGCAGAGGTGTCGGGGGTTTCGGTCTGACTCACGTGGAAAGTGCCAATCATGGAAGCCGGAAAGCGCGCGCAGCGCGCGAAGCGCGTCTTCCAGGTTAGCGGAACGGGCGGTTCACCAGCCCGGCGGCAATGCGGCGCCCAGCGCGGCAAGGGGCCCGCGCGCCTTGATCCCGACCTCGGCGACCTCTGCCGCGGCATCCGATCGCCACGTGATGCCGCCGCCGGCACCCACGTACGCGCGCTCGGGCCTGACGACGATCGAGCGGATCACCATCGCGAGATCGAGCGCGCCGTCGTCGCCGATCCAGCCGAAGCAGCCCGAGAACACACCGCGCGGGGCGCCCTCCAGGCCGTGCAGGATGGTCATCGCGGACAGCTTCGGCGCCCCCGTCATCGAGCCCGCCGGGAAGGTCGCCGCGAGCAGGTCGTCGAAGGTCGTGCCGGTCGCGAGCTCGCCCGACACGGTGCTCACCAGCTGGTGCACCGCGGGGTACGACTCGACCTCGAGGAGCGCGTCGACGCCCACGGTGCCTGCCACGCACACGCGCGAGAGGTCGTTGCGCATGAGGTCGACGATCATGACGTTCTCGGCGCGCTCCTTCTCGCTCGCGCGCAGTTCGATGGCCAGCGCGGCGTCCTCTCCCTCGTCCGCGCCGCGCGGGCGGGTGCCCTTGATCGGGCGCGTGCGCACCACCGCTCTGCCGTCGGGTGCCCCCTCGACGTGGAGGTACTGCTCCGGGCTCGCGCTGAGCAGAGCGGTGTCGCCCGAGCGGATGAATCCCCCGTGATGCGCGGGCGTGGCCGCCCGGAGGCGGGCATAGACCGCGACGGGATCGACGGATGCCTCGACCTCGAAGCGCGTCGTCAGGCACAGCTGGTACGCGTCGCCCTCGCGGATCGCGTCGCGACAGCGTTCGATGAGGCCGGCGTACTCATCGGGGCGGTGGCGGGCGTGCGCGACCGTGTCGGGCCGGGCAGGTGAGGGCGGGTCCGGCGTGCCGGTCGCCGCGGTGACCGCGGCGGCGAGCTCATCGACGTCCGTCGCGGAGCCGTACACGCGGACGCTCTGACGCGCGTGGTCGAATGCGACGAGGCGCTCCACCCGCAGCCACAGGTCCTGTGGGACTCCGTCGGCCTCGCGGGACGCAGGCGCTCCCGCGCGCGCCGCGGCGTCGTCGTAGCCGGTCCAGCCCACCCATCCCCCGCGCAACGGGCTCTCGCCATCGGCAGTCGTGACGCCCGTGCAGGTCGTCGCCTTCACGTGCGCCGGGTCGTCCGGAGGCCCCGCGCCCATCCAGCTCCAGCCCTCGCGGGCGTCGGGTCCGGCATCCAGCCAGAAGGAGTGCGGCTCGCCTCTGAAGACGGCGCTGAAGACGGATGCCGGATCCACCCAGTGCGCGACGTCCGCGGCGGCGAGGGGCTCCGTCATGTTCCCAGGTTAGAGGGGTGCGCAGAGCTCTAGGCTCATGGCGTGAACGAGTTCCTGACGTGGCTGCTCGACGCCGTCCAGAGCGTCGACCCGATCATCAGGACGCTCCTCGCCGGATTCGCGATCATGCTCGAGACGAGCGTGCTGATCGGGCTCGTCGTTCCCGGCGACACGATCGTGATCGTCGCCGGCACCGCGGTCTCGTCGGTGCTCGAGGGCGTGATCCTCGGCATCGCGGTGGTCGTCGGCGCCCTCATCGGCGAGAGCATCGGGTTCTGGCTCGGACGCTACCTCGGCCCGCGTATCCAGCACTCGAAGCTCGGGCGCCGTATCGGCGAGGAGAACTGGGCACGCTCGGAGAGATACCTGAGACGTCGCGGCGGCCCCGCGATCTTCATCTCACGGTTCCTGCCCGTGCTGCACTCGCTCGTGCCGCTCACCGTCGGGATGAGCGGCTACCCCTACCGGCGGTTCCTCGCGTGGACGGTCCCGGCGTGCGTGATCTGGACGACGCTGTACATCTCGGTCGCCGCCCTTGCCGCGGGCACGTACCGGGAGCTCGCGGATCAGATCCACTACGCCGGCTACATCTTCGTGGGCGTGATCGTGCTGTTCCTCGTGCTCGTCTACGTGAGCAAGAAGGTCATCGAGCGGGCCGAGCGCAAGCACCTCGAGCACGACGGGCCCGACGAGTCCCCCATGGCGGACATGAAAGACTGAAGGGGTGCCCCACACCGATCCCCAGAATGTGCGCGCCAAGGTCCTGTGGCTCGCGCGCCTGGAGTACCGGTTCCATGCGTGGCGCGAACGGCGTGCGCGCCGGCGCGGCCAGACACCCACCGTCACACCCTTCCCGGGCTACGGCGGCACCGACTGGGTGCGGGTCCTCGGCCGCGTGATGATCGTCCCGCCGGTGAAGGAACGCACGTCCGGCGAGTACGCCGGCGTCCGCGGCTGGCGCAGCTTCGCCGCCGTCCCGATCGGGTACGCGCAGGTTACGGTGACGATCGCGGGCGTCGACCACGACGTGGTCGCCGACCGCGGCGGCGTCATCGACACGAGGCTCCCCGCGGACCTCGAGCCCGGCTGGCAGACCTTCACCATGTCGGTGGAGGGAGGCACGCCGGTCGAGACACGGGCGTACATCGTCGCGCCGGATGTCACGTTCGGCATCGTGTCGGACGTCGACGACACCGTCATGGTCACGGCCATCCCCCGCCCGCTGCTCGCGGCGTGGAACTCGTTCGTGGTGAACGAGCACGCGCGCCAGCCGGTCCCCGGCATGGCGGTGCTGATGGAGCGTGTCGTGCGCGAGAACCCCGGCGCCCCGCTCATCTACCTCTCCACCGGTGCGTGGAACATCGCGCCCACCCTCATGCGGTTCCTGAGCCGCCACGTCTTTCCGCCGGGTTCGCTGCTGCTCACCGACTGGGGCCCGACCCACGATCGCTGGTTCCGCAGCGGGAAGGCCCACAAGCTCTCCAACCTCCGTCGCCTCGCCGAGGAGTTCCCCCAGGTGCGGTGGCTCCTCATCGGCGACGACGGCCAGCACGACGACGCGATCTACACGACCTTCACCGACGAGCACCCGTCGCGGGTCGTGGCCGTCGCCATCCGCCGCCTCTCCCCCGCCGAGGCGGTCCTCGCGGGCGGGCGCACCGCGGTGAACGACCACGCCGCCGCCGAGGTGCCGTGGGTGAGCGACAGCGACGGCGCCGGCCTGCTGGAGCGGCTGGAGGACGTCGGCGTCCTCGGTGCGGCCGGCGCACTTGAGGCCTGATCGGTACCTCCTGCACCGACGTCGGCGGCCCCGCGTAGGCTGGCCGCATGTGCGGACGCTTCGTAGTGGCCAGCGCCGGCTCCGACCTCGTCGGGGTGCTGCGCGTCGACGTCGAGGGTGACGATCTCCCGGCTCCGTCCTTCAACGTGGCGCCGACCGCCAGTGCGGCGATCGTGCTCGACTCGGCGAAGACCGAGCCGCCGACCCGCCGGCTCGAGGCCGCTCGCTGGGGACTCATCCCGTCGTGGGCGAAAGACACCAAGATCGGTGCGCGGGCGTTCAACGCCCGGGCGGAGGAACTCGAAGACAAGCCCATGTTCCGCAGCGCGCTCGAGAAGCGTCGCGCGGTGGTGCCGGTGTCGGGGTACTACGAGTGGAAGAACGTCGACGGCACGAAGATCCCGCACTACATCCATCCCGCCGACGGTGAGCCGCTGTTCCTCGCCGGGCTGTACGAGTGGTGGCGCGACAAGACGAAGGGCGACGACGACCCCGAGCGCTGGCTGCTCAGCTTCACGATCCTCACCCGCGATGCGATCGGCCACCTCGGCTCGATCCACGACCGCATGCCCCTGTTCCTCGACCCCGACCACGCCGATGCCTGGCTCGATCCGACCACAGACAACGTGCGCGATGTGCTCGACGCGGCGATCGACGCGGCTCCCGCCCTCGCCGACACCCTCGACGACCACGAGGTGTCGAAGGATGTCGGCAACGTCCGCAACAACTCTCCGGAACTCATCGAGCCCGTCGAGGCCTGATCCGCACCCAGGGCCCGTCGAGGCCTGATCCGCACCCAGGGCCTGCCGAGGCGAGCCCGCGTATCCTCGAACGGTGACGATCGCGCCCCCTGAAGCCTCGGTGCTCGCCGGCGGCGTCTGGCGCGCACGGGAGGCGGCGCACGAGGAGCGTGCCCGAGCGCTCACGGCCGCGCACCGCGTCCGGGCCGCGCGCGGCGAGAAGCACCCCGTCGAGGACTTCCTCTTCACGTACTACTCGTACAAGCCCGCTGTCCTGCACCGTTGGCATCCCGGTGAGGGCATCGAGTTGGCGGATGCCGCCTCCGACGCCCGCGCCGGATGGCGCTGGTACCGGCCCGGCACCGTGCCCGGCGCTCTCGCCGTGGACGGTGACGGCTTCCGCGCCGAGCGGGGCGCGCTCGTGGCCAACGTGGGGCGGATCCTCCGGGCCACCGCCGGCCGGGCCCCCGGCTTCGGGTGCTTCGGCCTGCACGAGTGGGCCATGGTGTACCGGCAGCGAGAGCACCGGCATCCCGTTCCGCTCCGACTGGGACAGGACGCGACCGACGCGGTGGTCGAGGCGCACGACCTCCGCTGCACGCACTTCGACGCATTCCGGTTCTTCACGCCTGACGCCGTCCCGCGCAACCGCGACACACCCACGCGCGAGACCCAGTCCGCGCTCGAGCAGCCCGGCTGCCTTCACGCCGGTATGGATCTGTACAAGTGGGCGGTCAAGCTCGGACCCCTCGTGCCGGGCGAGGTGATGCTCGACGCGTTCGAGCTCGCCAGGGACATCCGCGTGCTCGACATGCGGGCGTCGCCGTACGATCTCGCGGACTGGGGCTACGCGCCCGTCCCGATCGAGACCGCGGAGGGCAAGGCGGCCTACGTACGGGAGCAGCGCGGCTTCGCCGAGCGCGGACAGGTCGTCCGCGCCAGGCTCATCGAGATCGCTGGCGGCTGAGCCACTCGGCGGGATCGGCGCAGGTCGTGCACGGGAGCTCGCCGTCCCCGGCCTCGGCGACCGCGAGACGCAGCTCCATCACGCGCGTCGCCGCCTCCTCGAGGCGCTCGGCCGGCACCGCCCCCGACTCCACCGCCGCGACGATGCCGTCGACGATCTGCGGGGCCGTGTCGGGCGTCGAGGAGACGACCGTCAGCAGCATGTCGTTGCCGGCCGCGAGGGCGTTGACGGCATTCGCCACGGGGTCGGCGTACTCGGGCAGGCCTGAGCCCTCCAGCATGCCCAGGTCGTCGGTGATCGTCACGCCGTCGAAGCCGAGCTCGTCCCGGGCGATGCGGTGCCATTCGGGCGACAGGCTCGCGGGTGCCGGGTCGACCGAGATGTAGGCGAGATGACCGAACATCAGGAGCTCGGCGCCGGCATCGACCCCCGCCTCGAACGGCAATGCGTCGGTGGCCCGCCACTGATCGAGCGGCATCGTGGTCGACGGGATCGAAGAGTGGGAGTCGCCGGGTGCCGCGCCGTGACCCGGGAAGTGCTTGAGCGTCGAGAAGACGTTCCCCTTCTCGCCGTTCACCGCGGCGGCCACGTGGGCGGCCGCCATGTCGGGGGTCGTGCCGAGGACGCGACGATGGATGAACGAGTTCGGGTCGGCCGTGACGTCCGCCACGATGCCGAAGTTGACGGGGATGCCCGCCTGGCGCACGAGCGCCGAGCGCCCCGCATACGCGGCCTCCACCGTGGCGGGATCGGCCTGCTGCAGCTCGAGCGGTGACGCGAGATCGTCCCACGGCAGCCGTGACACGTCCCCGCCCTCCTGGTCGATGGCGATGAGCGGCGGCTGTGCCGGGTCGACCGTGAGCGATGCGGTGATCTCCTCGAGTGCCGCCTCGTCCTCGGGGATGTTCGCGCCCATGAGAAGGAAGCCCCCGGCGCCGGTGGATTCCATGTACGAGCGCAGGGCCGCGGCATCCGTCGTCGGAATGTGCCCCATCACGACGCTCGCCGCGCGCTCCCGCAGCGACATCGAGGAGACGGCCTGCTCAGCCGGCGAGAGGCCTGCCGCGTCGGGCGTCGGGGTCGTCGTGTCAGACGGCGACGACGTCGGCGACGGCTTCGCGGTAGGGGTCGCCGCGCACGAGGCGCAGACGATCGCCGCGGCTGCGACGACCGCGGCGAGCAGGAGGGATCGTCGCGCCGCAGTCACTCGAACAGCCTAAGCGCGGTCGGCGGATCAGTGGCGCGCGACGATGGCCGCGGCATCCGTCCCCGAAGGCAGCACACCGTACTGCGCACCGCGGTCCTCGCCCAGGCGGGCGGCGATGAACGTGTCGGCGTCCTGCCCCGGCGCGTGGCGCAGCATGAGGGACGCCTGGAACGCGAGCGCGAGGTCCTCGCTGAGCCGACGGGCCTCTGACGGTGCTTCGTCCGGATCGGCCGCGAGACGCTGCAGCAGGGCGAGGGCGCGTTCCACGTGCCGATCGAGGACCGCCGAGGAACCTGCCGTGGTCGCGAGCTCGTCGGCGAAGGCCTCGCCGGACGCGCGGTCGCGCGTGAGCGCCCGCAGCACGTCGAGGGCGATGACGTTGCCCGAGCCCTCCCAGATCGCCATGACGGGCTGCTCGCGGTACCGGCGGGCGAGCGGGAAGGTCTCGGTGTAGCCGTTGCCGCCGAGGCACTCGAGCGCCTCGTAGGCATGGTGCGGGCCGCGCTTGCACACCCAATACTTCGACACCGGCGTGGCGAGACGGCTGAGCGCGATATCGCGATCGGATGCCTCGGCCTCGAAGAGCTGCGCGAGGCGCAGGCCGGTGAGCATCGCGGCTTCGTACTCGAGGGCGAGGTCTGCGAGCACGCCGGTCATCGCGGGCTGGTCGACCAGGAGCGCGCCGAAGGCCTCACGCCCGCGCGCGTGCCAGACCGCCTCGGCGACCGACTGCCGCATGCCCGCGGCGGTGCCCAGGACGCAGTCGAGGCGCGTGCGCTGGACCATCTCGATGATCGCCCGGACTCCACGGCCCGGCTCGCCGATCAGGAACCCGACGGTGCCGTCGAACTCGACCTCGGCCGACGCGTTCGAGCGGTTGCCGAGCTTGTCTTTGAGCCGCTGGATGCGGAACGCGTTGCGCATGCCGTGCGGCGACAGGATGCGCGGCACGAACACGCACGTGAGACCTTCGTCCACGCCGCGGCTGCGCGTGTGGGCGAGCACGAGGAAGCCGTCCGACATCGGGGCGGAGCAGAACCACTTGTGCCCCGTGAGCTGGTAGGCGTGTCCGCCCATCGACTCGCCCACGGTGGTGCCGGCGCGGACATCGGAGCCGCCCTGCTTCTCGGTCATCGCCATCCCGATGAGGGCGCTCGCCTTGCCCCCGTCGACGATGAGCCTCGGGTCGTACTCGCGCGAGTACAGACGCGGGAGCCACTCGTCGGCGACCCACGGCGAGCCCTCGATCGAGGCGACCGCGGCGTGCGTCATCGACACCGGGCACGCGTGACCCGGCTCGACCTGCGCGAACAGCATGAACATCGCCGCGCGGGCGACGTGCGCCCCCGGCCGCGGTTCCGCCCATGCCGAGGTGTGGGCGCCACGCGCGACCGCCTCGGCGATCACGCGGTGGTAGGAAGGGTCGTATTCCACCTCATCGAGGCGGAAGCCCCACCGGTCGTGGGCGTGGGCGACCGGGGTGTGCACGTTCGCGAGATGCGCGTCGCGCTGGAACGGCCCCGAGCCGACGAGCGCGCCGGCCTCGCGGAGGCCGTCCTCCGCCCACTCGGCCCCGAGCGCGCGCACGGCCGTGCCGAGGGGCGCGTTCAGTCCGTACTCGTCGACGTCGACGCGCCAGGGCGGCTGGTTCTCGACGTAGTGCGTCGCCGCACCGATCACCCGCTGCCCTCGCGCGAACGAGGTCATGACGTCTCCGTCTCCCCCGCCCCGGCACCCGCCATCGCGAGCGTGTACTGCTCCCCCGGGCTGAGCGGCGCGCGCGTCACGATGTCGTGGACGAAGGCGAGCTTGTGCCGCACCGGCGTCACGATCGTGAACGGATACAGATCGCCGAAGCCCATCGATCGGTTGATGCGGTTGAACGCCTGCGACAGCCACTCCCAATCGGTGAGCAGCCTCTGGATCGGCTCGTTCTCGTACGACTCGAGCGGGACGACATCCGTGTCGCGGAGGTTCGTCACGGACGCATCGAGATGGATGCCGATGACCGCGGCGGTCTGCAGCGTGCCGGTGATGTGGAGGTAGTGGGCGAACGTCTCGGCGAAGTCCTCCCACGAGTGCATCGTCGCGTACTCGGAGATGAAGGCCTCGTGCCAGTCGGAGGGGGCCCCGAACGAGTAGTGGCGTTTCAGGGCGTCGCGGTAGCTCGTGCGCTCGTCGCCGAAGAGCTCACGACACCGCGCCCACAGCTCGTCGTCGGCGAGGAGGACGTTCTGGTAGTAGTGACCGACCTCGTGCCGCAGGTGGCCGAGGATGGTGCGGTACGGCTCGCCGAGCCGTACGCGCAGAGCCTCGCGGCGGTCGTCGAGGCTCTCGGCCAGGTCGATCGTGATGATGCCGTTGGCGTGCCCGATGGTGACCGGCTTGCCGTCGGAGAGGCTGGAGATCAGGTCGAACCCGAGCCCGCCCTTCTCGACGTCCCAGCCGACGATCGGCAGACCCAGATCGGCGAGCTGCAGGAGGAGCCGGCGCTTCGCCTCCTCGGTCTTCGCGAGCTTCTCGAGCGCGACGGTGTCGTCCGCCGCGGGACGGCGGCGCGTGAGCCGGCAGGAGAAGCAGCGGCCGGCGGGTGCGTTCTCCCACACCAGCCAGTTGCACGCCCACTCCCGGTTCGAGCAGGTGTACCAGGTCTCGCCGTCGATGACGGCCTGGCCGTGACGGAGACCGAAGAACTCGCGTGTCGGGATGTGGTAGCCGATCTCGGCTTCGCAGTTCGGACACTGCAAGGTGTCCAGGTAGACGAAGTGGCGACAATGCGGACAGCGGGGCTGCGAGGTCACGCTCTCACCGTAGCGTGCCGGGGTGCGCGCGGACGCACGTGTCACGGCGCCTCGACGAGCTCCACCCGCAGGAGCAGATCGTCGCCCGGTCGCGGCGAGCCGCGCCCATCGGTGTTGTTGGTGAGGAGCCACAGTGACCCGTCGGTCGGCGCGACCACATCGCGCAGGCGCCCGTACTCACCCACCAGCGCGGCGACAGGCTCGCCACGCATCACGCCGGCATCCGTGTCGATCTGCCAGAGCCGCTCGCCACGGAGCCCCGCCATGAAGACCGTGTCGCCGCGGGTGGCGATCCCGCTCGGACTCGCATCGCTCGTCGGCCACTGCGCCACGGGGTCGGTGAAGCCCTCCCGGCCGGAGATGCCCTCGACGATCGGCCAGCCGTAGTTCTCGCCCGGCTCGATGCGATTGAGCTCGTCCCAGGTGTTCTGACCGAACTCGCTGGCCCACATCGTGCCGTCCGCCGTCCACGCGATCCCCTGGACGTTGCGATGTCCCATGGACCAGACGCGCGTGTTCCACGGGTTTCCGGGGGCGGGGTCGCCGTCGACCGTGACGCGCAGGATCTTGCCGCCGAGGTCGTCGCGGTCCTGGGCGGCGTCGCGGCGCTGCGCATCCCCCGTCGTGACGTAGAGGTAGCCGTCCGGCCCGAACGCGAGGCGTCCGCCGTCGTGGGTGCTCGCCCGCGCGATGCCGTCGAGGATGACCTCCGGCTCGCCCAGCTCGAAGGATCCCGGTTCGCCGAGCAGCGGCATCCGTGCCACGCGGTTGTCGTCGCTCGCGCCGAAGTAGGCGAAGAGCGTGCGCGCGCCGCCGGCGTCGTGCAGGGCGAGCCCGTGAAGGCCGGATTCGCCGCCGGAGACCACACCGGGGATGGCGCCGACCGTGCGGACCTCACCGTCCGCGGTGAGCTCGAGCACCGCGCCGTCGCCGCGTTCGGAGATGAGCGCGCCCCCGCCGTCGAGGGGCACGACCGACCACGGCGCCACCAGATCCGACGCGAGGGTTCCCGTGACCGACCCGGCACGCCACCACGTCTCGGCTGCCGGAGCCGTGCTCGGGCCGATCGAGGGCACCTGCGACGAAGGCGCCGGTGACGGCGCCGGCGCGGTGCACCCGGCTGACGCGGTCAGCGCCAGCACGAGGCATCCGACCGCCGCCCACCGGGCGTCGCGCCTCATCCGCCGGCCACGGCCGCCTCGAGGACCGCGAGGTCGATGCGCCGCATGCGGAGCATCGCCTGCACCGCGCGGTGGGCGATGTCGGGGTCGGGGTGGCGGATCAGCTCGACGAGCCGGTCGGGGATGATCTGCCACGACAGGCCCCACCGGTCCTTGAGCCAGCCGCACGGCTGCTCCTGGCCGCCTTGCGCGGTGAGGGCGTCCCAGTAGCGGTCGACCTCGGCCTGGTCGCGGCACGCGACGTACAGGGAGACGGCCTCGGTGAAGGGGAACTGCGGGCCGGCATCCATCCCGAAGTAGTCGCGGCCGCCGAGCCGGAAGTGCACGTGCATGACCTTGCCGCCCATACCCGGCACCTCGTCCGGGTAGCGGTCGATCGTGACGAGCTCGGAGTCCGGGATCAGCGCGGTGTAGAACGTGACGGCCTCCTCGGCGGCATCGTCGAACCAGAGGAACGGGGTCACAGCGCTCATGCGTTCCACCCTTGTCGACGCGCCCCACCCGCGCAATGGGCGGATCACGGATGCTGCGCGCCGAGCCGCACCGCGACGCGCAAGCCTCCTTCCGGCAGGGCCATGAGCGCGAGCGTCCCGCCGTGGGCCTCCGCGATGCTCCGGACGATCGCGAGTCCCAGCCCGACCCCGGCGTGATCGCCGGTGCGGGCACGCTCGCTGCCGCGCTGGAACGGCTCGACCAGGGTGGCTGCGCGCGTCGGGCTGATCACCTCGCCGGTGTTCTCGACGACGAGCTCGACGACGTCGCCGTGTGCGGAGGTGATCACGTCGACCGTGCCGTGCTCGGGGAGGTTGTGGACGACGGCGTTGTGCAGCAGGTTCGACACGAGCTGGAGCAGCAACGCGTATGAGCCGCTGGTCCAGGCGGCGACGCCGCTCGCGTGGACGGTCACGCCTCGGGCCTCGGCGAGCGGCAGCAGCGTCTCCACGGCCTCCTCGGCGACGAGTGACAGATCGACCGCGTCACGGGCGAATGAGCCCTGCTCCGCCCGGCTGAGCACCAGCAGCGCCTTGGTGAGGTCGATCGCGCGCGTGTTGACCGCGCGGAGCCGGCCGATGAGCGCGTCGACGTCCCGGTCGGGGTCGGTGCGGGCGACGTCGAGCAGGGTCTGGGTGATCGCCAGCGGCGTGCGCAGCTCGTGCGAGGCGTTCGCGGCGAACCGTCGCTGCTCGGCGACGTGCGCTTCGAGGCGCGCCAGCATCGCATCGAAGCTGTCGGCCAGCTCGCGGAACTCGTCCTGGCGACCAGGGAGAGCGATCCGATGCGACAGCGAACCGCTCGCGGCGAGGCGCGTGGCCTCCGTGATCCGCGCCAGCGGCGCCAGCATCCGTCCGGCGAGGATCCAGCCGCCGAGCAGTCCGAACACGAGGAGGAAGACCAGCGCCCAGGAGGCCGCCGGCGTGAAGGCGCGGATGAGGTCGCCGCGATTCGGGACGAAGGGCCCCGGGCCGGTGATCTGCCCGTCCGGAACGTATCTCAGGAGGAAGACCCACACCACGGCGAGCAGCAGCCCGCCGGCCACCATCAGGAATCCGGCGTAGCTCAGGGTGAGCTTGAGCCGCACGCTCATACCGGGCGCCCTAGTCATGCGGCGCGCTGTCGTCGACGTCGATCCGGTAGCCGACGCCGGGGACCGTGGCGATGACCCAGGGCTCCCCCAGTCGTTTGCGCAGGGCCGAGACCGTGATGCGCACCGCATTCGTGAAGGGGTCGGCGTTCTCGTCCCACGCGCGTTCGAGCAGCGCCTCGGCGCTCACGACGCCGCCTTCGGCGCTCATCAGCACCTCCAGCACGGCGAACTGCTTGCGCGTCACGGCGATGTAGCGGTCGTCGCGGTAGACCTCGCGCCGGAACGCATCGAGTCGGAGCCCCGCGAGCTCCCGGACCGGCGGCCGGCTGTGGCCGCGGCGACGATCCAATGCCCGCAGCCGCAGCACGAGCTCCTGCAGGTCGAACGGCTTCGTGAGGTAGTCGTCGGCGCCCAGCTCGAATCCGGTCGCCTTGTCGTCGATACGGTCCGCGGCCGTGAGCATCAGGATCGGGATGCCGCTGCCCGAGCTCACGATGTGCGCCGCCACCTCGTCGCCCGAGGGGCCGGGAATGTCGCGATCGAGCACGGCGATGTCGTAGCCGTTGATGCTCAGCAGCTCCAGCGCGGTGTCACCGTCGCCCGCGATGTCGGCCGCGATCGCCTCGAGGCGCAGCCCGTCGCGGATCGCTTCCGCCATCAGGGGCTCATCCTCCACCACCAGCACGCGCATGCCCTCGATGGTACGAGCCGGCGCGTATCGTCCGCGTATCCGAAACCCCATACGCCCTCGCAACACGCGCGCGCGTCAACTGGGAGCATGATCCCCACAGCAACCGTCCCTGCGAGAACCCGGCGCGCGCGCCGCGCCGTGCTCGTGTCGCTGCTCGTCGCCGCCCTCGCGATCGCCGGTGTCGCGGTGTACCGGTCGGCGTGGGCCGCCGTGCCGACGGGCGGCATCGCCGAGGACACGTCGCTCACCGACGCGCCGCCGGCTCCCGACGGCGCGGTCACCCAGGACGATGGACTCCTTCCCTCCGGTGCGACGGCGTTCGATGAGGCGTACCCGGGCATCGCGCGTCTCTCGCACGGTCTGCGAGAGGCGCTGCAGCGTGCGTCGCACGACGCGGCCGCCGATGACATCGTCGTCCGTGTCAACAGCGGTTGGCGCTCCGCGGAGTACCAGGACCGGCTGCTGCAGGAGGCCGTGTCGCAGTACGGCTCGGCGGAGGAGGCCGCTCGCTGGGTGGCGTCGTCCGCAACCTCGGCCCATGTGGCGGGCGACGCGGTCGACGTCGGTTCGTACGACGCCGTGGACTGGCTGACCGCCCATGGCGCCGCCTACGGCCTCTGTCAGACCTACGGGAACGAGTCCTGGCACTTCGAGCTGCGCCCGGAAGCGACCGATCACGGCTGTCCGGCGCCCTACGCCGACCCGACCCACGACCCGCGCATGGGCGGGTGACAGCACGTGCCGGGACTCCCGGACAAAACGAAAGGCCGCCCTGATCGGGCGGCCTTTTCGGTGGACCTGAGGGGACTCGAACCCCTGACCCCCTGAGAGGAGTGCATGAGATCCGAATCCTTTCTGTTGTTTCGACTTCTCAGTCGTTAGAAGGGATTCTACGTTGTCGTCCCGCACCGCCGGAGGCGCGATGATGCGGTTGATTCGGGTCGGTTCGAGTTGAAAAGAGCGAGTAAAAGGCGACCACCAACAAGACGTGGGAGGCCCCCCGCGGCTCCTGCGCGATCGGGCGCCGGCCCATCGTGCAGCCAAGCGCGCGTGCTAATCAAGCCAGGTTACGTCCGGTCGGTTGAACCCCTCGTCGTTCGCGTCGCGACGGCGGGTCGCGCTCGGCGAGGGACCAATGTTCGTGCAGCGCGGACGCCAACAACGTGGTGGTGGTGCGGTGGAACGCGTCTCGGTTGTCGGCGGTGTGGAGTGGCAGATCTCCCAGAGGCTCTCACGACGGTCCACGCGGCCCGCGGTGCTCCCTGGAGTACGTACAGTGTGCGAGGGGTGCCAGTACGGCGCGTCTTGCTTTGCATCCCGCCTCCTGCCAGGAGCCCTTTTCAATCGCTGTGACGACCCCGCTGTTCTCCGCCCTGTCGACGTGACAGACGACCAGCGGAGCGGTGAGGATTGCTCAGTCACCGACATCCCTCGGCCGTCGGTTGATGATCGCGTGTTCAAGACAGCGAACTGATAGAAATGGAGAGCGCGAGGTCCGTCACCCAGCAACGTGACCGAAGGGGAAACCGTTGGACGACCGACTTGAGCATGTGCTGCCCTCGATGGGCGCCCAGCTTCGAGTCGATGGGCAGCTTGTGACGGTGATCGCTGCGACTGCGACAGCAGTTGGAGCGGATCTCGTCGTTCAGTCGGGCGACGGCACATTCAGCAGTGTCGCTCTGACGATGACAGATCTTGCCTCGGTTCGCGTCCCATCCAACGATGGGGGTGGGAATCCGAGGCGCAGTCTCACCGCTATCTGGTCGCGTTGGATGGAGCACACCATCCCGCGCATTCGTTCCGCCGTAATGGCAACTCGACCGCTGAGGCCGTACGCGCACCAGGATGAGGCCGTCTTCACGCACATGCTTGCGCAACCGCGATTGCGTTATCTGCTCGCCGACGAGCCAGGTACCGGCAAGACGATCATGACCGGCATGTACATCCTTGAGGCGACCCGGCGCGGCCTCATTCCCGGTCGCACGATCATCGTCGTGCCCGCTCACCTCGTTGAGAAATGGAAGCGTGACCTCCTCCGCTACTTCGCCGTCGACGCCGCCAGCATCACGCCCGAGGTCGCGCGCGATCCGCGCGACCTCGATCCACGAGTGTTGGTGTGGGTGGTCTCGGTTGACCTCTACACGCACAACATCGATGTTCGTCGGAAAGTATCCGGCAATCGCGCGTCGTGGTCTCTCGCGGTATTCGACGAGGCCCATCGCCTCACACCTACATCTCAGTACCTGGGAGCTGCGCGAGAGCTCGGGGACCGCTCGCACCACCTTCTCCTACTCACCGCTACTCCTCACCGCGGGAAGGAGCATTACTTCCGGGGTCTCCTCAATCTGCTCGATCCAACCCTGTACCCCTGGGACCCGCGGGAGACCGAGTACTCGGCTGCGCTGCGGCCCTCGGCGCTCTCTTTCCTACGTCGTATGAAGGAGGATTTGCGTGATCTGGAGGGACAGCCGCTGTTTCCTCCGCGCTACGCGACCACAGTGAGCGTTGAACTCACCAGTCCCGAACAAGATGCGTACGACGCTGTGATGGACTACGTGGACGTCTACTACGACGCCCATTCCACGCTTGCTCGGTCGATCTACGGCAAACGGGCGGCATCTTCGTTGAAGGCAGCAGCGGAGACTCTTGGACGGAGACGGCAGGCGTTGCAGGGACCTGCCTCGGGTCGTTCCACCCCTAGCGTCCCGGAGGAGTTCCTCGACGATCGGGGGCTCGACCTCGCCGTCGAGGATGACGATGCTTGGGCGCGCGCAGAGCAGATGGTTGTCAACGCGGCCACAGCCAACAAGGCGGAGGAGCTCGCCGTCGTGGACGGCGTGCTGGCGCGGATTGAAGCAGCTCAGTCTGCAGGGCCTTCTACGAAGTGGCTGGCTGCACTCGAGTTGATAGATCGCCACGCGATCAGGCCAGGCGTCGGTCAGCTGCTGGTGTTCACAGAATTCGCCGACACTGCCAGGTGGCTCGCTCGACAGTTCAGCACCGCTGGATTCAGTGTCGAGACCCTGGAGGGTGCAGTCGGACACAGGGAACGCGACCTCCTGCAGCAGAGATTCCTCGACGGTGACTTTCAGGTCCTGGTCTCCACAGACGCTGGTGGCGAGGGAATCGATCTGCAGTCCGCGAGCACGATGATCGACTGGGACATCCCGT
The DNA here is from genome assembly GCF_042885375.1 of Microbacterium sp. NPDC058062. Lineage (NCBI taxonomy): Bacteria > Bacillati > Actinomycetota > Actinomycetes > Micrococcales > Microbacteriaceae > Microbacterium > Microbacterium sp. NPDC058062. Next base: position 441,526 of record NZ_JBHVSC010000001.1, on the reverse strand, counting down.
GGTCGCTCGTCCGGCTCGAGCAACGGATGGGAAGACTGCACCGCATCGGTCAGAGAAATCCTGTGCACATCTACCACCTCGTAGCGCCGCATACTCGTGAAGGACGCGTACAGCAAGTCATGCTCGCGAACCTGGATGCAGCAGGCCAGGCGCTCGGAGGACGGATCTTCGACTTGCTCGACGCGACGGCCGCTCGTGCGGGCTTCGACTACACCCGCGCACTGACCGAGGCACAGCGTCGTTCGCACACAGTGGTAGATGTTCCGGCGACGGACGAACTCATCAGTCGGGCACAAGAACTCGTCCGCGACGAGGATCGTCTTCGTAGGCCTACCAACACCGAGGAGGCACTGGACCGACTCCGGAGTGATCGAATCGAGGCGATCAATCCCGTCATCGTCGACGCGTTCCTGCAGCACCTCGCGGCGTCGCAACAATGGTCGCTCGGTCCCGGCCCCGCGGCGGGAGTCCGTGTGGTCACTTCGGACGCGCGACTTCCAGCGGGACTGGGTCCGGGACGACGGGCATTGGTTGCGGTCGACGGGTCGTCTGTGCGGACGGCCGTCCATGATGGAGCAGCAGGGCTCGACGAAGTGATCGTCCTGGGTCCAACGGAGCAGACCTTCCTGGAGCTAGTGCAACTGGGGCTGTCGGACGGTGAGATAGATCTGGTGCGCGGGTCCTTGCTGGTAGACGCGAGCTCGCTAACGGGGTACACGCTGCTCATCTACGACGCCGAGATTGAGGTGCACGACGGTGTGCGGCGCATACGGCGCAAGACGCCCGTGCTCATCCGCTATTCGGGTGCGGGCGCTTTCGAGGTGGCGTGGGAGTCGGTAATGACGCTCACAGCGGCTACCGAAGACGCTCCATCAATGCCACTGACTCCGGCAATGCGCGCAGAGGGAATGTCGGCGGCGAACGCCGCTCTCCTACGTGAGAGCGAAGGTGCCCGAGCAGAGCGCGCTGCTTGGGTGACGCGAGCACGAGAGCAGCTTGATGAGGTCGAGTACCGCTATCTCGACGAACTCGACAACCTGGATGTCACGGCCAGGCGGGCGCGACGTGAGGAATTCAGTGCGCTGAAGGCCGAAAGAATCGCACAGCTTGAGGACATCGCCCGCGTCGTGCCGACCGCGCCACGGATGGTGGGGTGGGCCGAGGTCCGGGCAGGAGCGCGGACAGACCAACTTGGATACGACCCGGATTCCGAGCGGGTTGCCGTCGCGACGGTGCTCGCGGAACTCGACCGCCTTGGGTTTGACGTCGACGATCGTCAAACCGCGGGCGTCGGCTACGACCTCCTGGCCCGCCATCGAGTAACTCGCGAACAGCGCCTGATCGAGGTGAAGGGCTTCCACTCGTCTATAGGGCCCGTATGGCTGGAGCAGCACGAGTGGGCTCAAGCGCAGCAGCGTGCAGGCGATTACTGGTTGTACGTCGTCGTGCAATGCAAGGACGCGCCGCGGGTCACGGTCCGTGCTCAGGACCCCGCCGGCCAACTAGCTGATGGAAGTCGCCGGATCGAGCGCTTCCAGATTCCCCTGCGAGACCTTCGTAGATGGATGGAGGCCCAGTGACGAGCCCCGCAGCACTCGAGCCAGGAAAAGCCTTGACAACAGTTCGCCTTATAGATGAGTGGTTCCCGTGTGCAGCAGTTGATGAGGCGGTCGGCACCCCGGCGGGATCTGGTCGCAGCGAGAAGGCACTCTTCACCTGGTTTGCGTCTCGTCCGATCGCGCAGGCGCGCGCCGCGGTGCTCTGCACTCTCCTACCGAACGAAGCCTCGACGCGCGTGGACGTGCGGTCCGCGGTGCAGACCGGCGCCCCCGCGGCGTTGAATCGCCTACGCGCTGCTATCGCTGACCAGTACCCGGATGGGCGTCCGGTGGTACTCGATATTTTCAGCGGTCGAGGCATCATTCCCCTAGAAGCGGCCCGACTGGGTGCGGTAGCTGTGGGGACCGACCTCAGCCCAGTCGCGACCTTAGGTGGCCGCCTGCTCGGAGATTTCCCACTTCGCGACTGGTCCCGCGAGCCAAAGATCCCTTTCAGCGACGCGCGAGACGGCTCAAATGAACTCGTTTCTTCGGCTGAGCCTCGGCTGGTTGCGGACGTGCGAGCCGTCCTAGCAGAGGTTGACCGGCACTCATCCGAAGCCATCAGCGAGCTCTACCCGAAAAACGATCTCGGCGAGTTTCCGTGGGCCTATCTGTGGGCAATCACAATAGTTTGCGACAACTGTCGTCGTAGATTTCCCCTGGTCGGCTCGATGACATTGCGCAATCCCTACGCGAAGACTGACGACGTCGGTCAGTCGTTGCGACTTCTCGTCGACGGTGACGACTGGTACGCCGACGTGGCGGACGGCGCCCCGACCCAACCGCCGACGTTCTCCGCCGCGAGCGGAACCAAGGGCAAGAGTGCCCGATGCCTCTTTTGTGGGCATGTACACAGTCTCGAGACGGTCAAGGCGATGGGTTTCGCGGGGACGTACGAGGATGCACTCCTCGTTGTCGCTGAGGAACGCGGCGACGTACAGAAGGTCTTCCGCCGGCCGACCAAACTCGAACAGCGCGCGGCGGAGAAGGCACACACACGCGACTACCCGCAGTTCGGTCCCTTTCCAGCGGTCCCCGACGAGGTGATCCCGGCCGGGAACCAGGACACGATCAGGGCGAGCGGTTACGGCTATCGGCGCTTCGGCGACCTGATGAACCAACGTCAGACGGTTAGGTTTGCGCAGCTCGTCACGTCGATTCGTCATGTCCGCGAAGAACTACTGCTGGCGGGTGTGAGCGCCGAGTACGCCGATGCACTCACGGGCTACGCAGCGGCGAACCTGCCACGCCTCATCCGCCGAGCCACCCGCGGCGCTCGGATCCTTAGCCACGGCAACGTGAACGGCGGTCAACAGAATCGCGTCCAGGTTTCTGACGTCTTCTCCGACGAATCCAAGGTGTCCTTCAACTTTGACTACATCGAGGCGGGAGTGGGCGGCGGCCCCGGCACGTGGGGCAGTGTGGGTGCCAGCGGGCTGAACGCTTTGAAGAAGGTGGTCGAAGAGTCACGCGGCGGCAGACCCGGCAGATTCAGGCGTGCCTCAGCGGTCGCGTTGCCATTTCGCGACGCCACCGTAGACGCCGTCATATGCGACCCCCCCTACTACAACATGATCGACTACGCAGACGCATCAGATCTGTTCTACGTCTGGTTGAAGCGGTGCTTGTTCGATGTCTTTCCGGAGCTCTTCGACGAGAGCGGCTTGCAAGACAAGTCCGAAGAGATCGTCGTCAAGCGCGGCGGGGGGCCGTCGGAGCATCGGACGCGGGAATACTACGAGCGAATGCTTGGGCGAGCCTTCGCCGAAGCGAAGCGCGTCCTTCGACCAGACGGTCATCTGGTCGTCGTGTTCGGGCACTCCGACCCGGAGGCCTGGAGACGATTACTTGGAGCGTTGCATGATGCCGGCTTCATCGTTACGAGCTCCTGGCCGTCTCGCACCGAGACTGCCTCAACGGGAGTCGCCAGCATCAAGGTGACGGTGACCATTGGGTGCCGCGTTGCCCCGGCGTACCGTCCGGTCGCGACCGCAGCTCAGGTTGACCGCGAGGTGGAGGACGCCGTGGCATCCGCGGTACGGGGGTGGGAAACGGATGGCCTCGCGTTGGACGATCAGTTGATGGCTTCCCATGGCCCGGCCATGGAAGTTTTCGGTCGCTACTCAAGCATCATGAAGCCTGACGGATCGCAGGCCGATCTCGACCGATACGTGACCCTGGCTCGCTCGGCGGTGCGGGACGCGACCGCGCTGAAGCTCGACGAGCTCCCGCTGGAGACCTTCGACTCAGCGACACGGCTCGCGATCTTCTGGCATCGACTTTACGGACGCAATGACGTTCCCAAAGGGGAAGCGCGGTTCCTGGCCCAAGCCGACGGGCTGCGGCTCGAGGAAATCCGCGGACCACTGATGACCGAGAGCAAGAAGGGGTTCCGACTCCGCCTTGATTCACCGCCCAATGTAAGTGCCGCGTCATCGACGTTTGAAGTGGTCCGCGCGATGTCAGCGGCGTGGAACGAGGGCGGCACCGAAGCTGTCGCTCGCGTGATCGCCAGGGGAGAACGTCAGCCCAATGACCCTCATTTATGGGCAGTGGTCGGCGAACTCGTGCGGCAATTGCCGCCCAGCGACACCGTTGCTAAGTCGCTGTCGGCCGTCCAGCGCAACTCCACATCTATCGGCACGCTTGCCGCGCGCGTAGCGGACGACACGACAGCAGCGTTCGTGGAACAGACGCTCGACTTCGTAAGCATCGAGGAGCAGAAGCTATGAGCGATGAGATTCCCCACTGGACCGACGTACTGCCGCTCCGCGCGGAAGTAGTCGGTACTGACGGCTCCGTCGGTGAACTGCAGATGAGTCTCCACAAGGCGGTCTACCAGACTGTGGACGTTCCGTATCGGAAGCCGGAGTACTACGTTGACATCACGGAGCCCACGCCCGCGCTGGTTGGCTTCTTCGCGCGGATCGCGCGCCGGCTCGGTACCGACCATGAGTCAACGGCGCTCTTCCACCTCGATCAGGGCATGGGCGGCGGAAAGAGCCACGCGCTCGTCGGTCTCCACCACATGGCTTCGAGCCCTGACAAGTTCTTCGCTTCCGACCTCGGTCGCGAGGTTGTAGTCGAGGCCGAGCAGGGTGGGCTGGAGCTTGACGTCCGCGGAACGCAATCTGTCATCTTGACGGCCGACTACTTCAGCCCTGGCAAGAAGAACGAGATCTTCGGGCCAGCAACGACGCTCTTCGAGCGCTTCCTTTGGTCGCTGACCGAGGGCGATATGGACCGTTACAAGCGACTCGTTGCGGGAGGGCCAAACAAGTCGACGTTGCAGGAAGCCCTGGTTGCGGCGAATCGACCGGTCCTCATCCTGCTCGACGAGCTAATGGATTACGTCCTGCAGCTCTCGGATGGAACAGAAGTGCACGGGATGCCCAACGAGAAGGCATTCCTCAATGCGCTGATGGACGCTTGCGACGACGTCCCGCGGGTCGCCTTCGTCGTGGTGATGATCCGGAGCGAACTGGATGAGCGCGGCTACCCGCCGATCGCTGAGGATTTTCGGGACTACGTGACCGCACGTCTTGTGAGGAACGGCACCACGGTGGCCGTCACAGAAGCTCAAGATTTCTCATCGATCATTAAGAGACGGCTCTTCGAGACTCCGACGCGCGAGATTCCCTCATCGCAGCTCGCCAGCAGCTTCTTGGGTGGGGCTGTGGGCGCCTGGCAAGAACAGGTGTTTGACAAACTGGGCGCTAACCGGGGGCGGGCCGGCTTCGCCGATCGCGTACACGCGACGTACCCGTTTCACCCCGAGCTGATGCGGCTCGTCCAAGAGGAGTGGTCGCAGGTCCAGGCGTTCCAGCGCGTGCGATCGACGGTCGCTATCTTCGCCCGAACCGCGCTCTATTGGCAGGCGCAACACGCGAAGGGCAGGTGGACGCCGACCCTGATCGGTGTCGGGGACATTCCGCTTACCACCGCCCTAGAGCAAGTACTTTCATCCGGATTGCTGATGGGCAACGATCGCGCAATCCAGGGCTTCAGGTCAGTCGCATCGACGGACGTCACGACCTTGGACGGTACCGGTGGCCGTGCGGTGGCTGTCGATGAGCGTTTGAGCGCTGAGGTCGCCACGGGTCAACCGAGTCCTGCCGTCCGAATGGCCACAGCGCTGTTCTGTTATTCGCTCGTCGCGAGACCGCGCGCGGGCCGAGGGGCGACTCGCGCAGAGATCCTGGCGGCCGTCTTCGATCCGCAACCGGCACCGGGGACAGAATTCACTGGCGCAGAAGAGGTCTTCAACGCACTGACGAACGAAGACGGCCTCGGCGCCCTAGAGGTAACCAACCCATCAAATGCGCAGGCACGGTACTACCTGTCCATCAAGCAAACGCTGAGGATGTATTTCACATCCTCCCGCGCGCTGGTAACAGTCAACGAGAAGGACCGACTGATATGGGAGGTGGCGCAGAAGTTGGCTCGAAAGGGGCCGTTTGAGGAGATCCGCTTCATCGACGGGGAGGATAGCGATGGAAAGCTGGATCTGCAGCGCGCGTTCGAAGGAGTCGACGCCGCGGAGACCGTGCTCGTGGTCCTCGACCCGCGGCGCTGGACTCTCCTAAACGGTAAGGACGCATCGAGCCGCGAGGATATTGCTGCCGCCTTCGGCCTAGGTGAAACCCCGCTGCGCGTGAATCACTCGGCAAGTATGGTGATTGCCTGCGTGAACACTCACCGCCGTGATGTAGCGCGTAAGCGTGCCGAAGAGTTCCTCGCCTGGCGCCATGTCGTTCGCCAGATCAATCCCGACGAGGAGGATGAGCTGGCCGAGGCTCAACTCAAGCGCGAGGATGCCGAGAAGCGGCTCAAACAGGAGATGCTTCGCGCGTACCAGCACTTTGCGTACCTGATCCGTGCTCGCAACCTGGACGTCGACTTTCGGCGCTTCGATGACGACAACAAGTCGGCGCTGCATGGCGATCAAGTCTGGGCGGAGTTGGTCACATCCGGTCGTGCCGCGGCGTCGGGCGGATTGTCGTCGAACTATCTCGCGACCTTGCTCGATCTGTTCGATCGCGACCTGACGCTCAAGGAGATCACTCAGTCCTTCTACTCGCATCCCGCGTTCCCGATGGTGGCAACCGTTGACGAGGTGAGGAGGGCCGTCTTCGGTCTGATCAACGCGGATTGGGAGCTAGTTGGATCTCATGGCGAGGTACTTTCTGTCGGATCACCCGATCAGCTCGCCATCAATAGCATCACGCAACAGGTTCGGAAACGCGTCGTGTCCACGGGCGCGTCGAGTGGCGAGGGCGACGACGCTTCAGTTCCCGCCTCTCCCGGACCTAATGGGCACAACACGACTCAGACTCGCTCCACCACTGCCGCGTTCGGCGAATCTACTCAGACTGGAGTGATTCCCGAGCACGCAAGTGGGGTAGAAGCTGCCGTCTACCGGCGGTACTCGGTCGAACTGCGGAATCGAAGCATCGTCGATCCGCAGATGCGCGACCGCGTTTGGCAGTTCCTGCGGGAGCTGAGCAAGATTATCGACACCGCGAACTCCGCGGATCATCAACTCATTGACCTCACTGTCACATTGACCACTGCTGAGGGAAATGAGGGTGCCGTCATGACGAAGGCGGCAGAGCTCGACGCACGTACGCGCGTGGAGGTCGATGACTTCTGAGCCCTTGTAGGTTCCCAACCATCACCCTTCGTCATCTTCCAGAGGTCGACCGGTCGCTATGCGTCCCAGGAGATCTTGGCGAACAGCAAACGCGCGTAGCGCGCTCCAGGCTCAATCTCAATTTCCGCTTGCACCTCAGCCTCGACGCGGAACTCAACCGCTAGCTCGTCAGGATTCGGGGTTTGACCGATAATCGTGAGCCGGTCGTCGGTCGCTTCGACGAAGTCGAACGTGGACATGCGCGCTCGAAAGATCAACTCGTTCGACGCGACACAGTTGGCCGGGTTGCCCTCACTCACCTCGAACACACTCAACCTCGGCACGACGATGAGCTCGATGTCTTTCAGCCCTTCGGGGAGCGTGGAGTCGACTAGCGCGTCGTTCGACGTCGGATAGCCCTCCCAGTCGAATGTATCAAGCCCGTAGACCCAATCTACGAGCGCGTCGATCACGGACTCCTCACGATCGCTGATGAGTTGGGCGAATCGTCGTATTTCCTGCAGGGCTTCCCCGAGTGTGGTCACGACCTTCACGTTGTCGGACGGGATGCTACTGAGAGCCTCGATTTCGTCGATCAGATTCCCGTGGAACGCACCGCTCTCCGCAAAGGCTTTGTCGTTGCTCACGAACACCGCCGTATCCTCTGCGTCCAGGCGTGCAAGTGCATCGAGGAAGTCATGCCAGATCACGGCGTCTCGCAGGCCAATGCTCTGACCGCTGCCCGTTTCGAGGTTCGGCTTTCGCCGATCGAGTTCGCGCTGCACAAGCTCCTCCGCCCGTACCGCCGACCAGTCGAGCAACCCGCAGGCGTCATGTTCGAGTAGCGGCCTCAGCGCACCGACGCTATGCCCCATGAGCTCGCTCTCGATCGACCCGGTGAGTCCCTCCGTGAGCTCGTCATCGATGGGGAACGACCGACGTACGTTTGCGAGTGAACCTCGTAGTTCGCGCACCAGCTTCTCGACGTTCTCGCGCAGATGCCGGTTCGCCTCGGCAACGACCACCGGCGACAGCGAGACCGTGACCGAACCGCGCTTGAGCAGCCTGAGAAACGCCTGGCTGGCGTCCCCCCGCATCAAATAGTCCGAGAAGAACGCGTTTGTGTCGGGGAAGATGAGCAGCACAGGGGCAGGTTACCGACCGCACGCGCCTCGAGCGTGTCTCAGCGGCTAGGGGGCGGCCGGCGCCTCTCGGCGCCACTCGCTAGCGATCACCGCCTATTGCGCGGCCAGTCGGCGGCCGGAGGATCAGCTCGCCACCCGCGCCCTTTGGTCTTCGCCTGATCGCGGAGGCCGCGCCGTGGGGTAAGTCATCGGTTCACGGGATCCGGTTCGGTCGATTGCCCTCTAGTCCAGGGTGAGCTGGAGCCAAAGGCTCCCGCGAGCAGGAGAGCTATCCACGTCTTCGCCGTGAGCGCTGCCCACAGCATGCCGGATCCCGTGGCGAACCCGTCCCCGACAACTTCCCCATCTGTCGATCATGCGGTCTGCCTAGGGTTGGGGGCGAAGTCGCACCTCGGCACGAATCGATGAAGCGAAGCAGCATGTATGCGCCACCGGTGCCGGACAAGAGACGGTGCGCGCGCCGAGTCTTCGCGACGCCGCGCAAGTTGCCGCATTTACGCCCACGCGACCGCCGCTACGGATAGACCGTACTTACGCGGCGTCATGTACCTCTGTGAAGATGGTCCAATGCTAGAGCTGTTCGATGAGCAACCCGCTGTGAAAGAAGCCCGTCTCGCGCCAGTGATGATGTCGGACGCTCAACGCAAAGCCATTCGATCACTATTCGAGTCGTTGCAGATCCCGACAGCACGCGAGCAGTTCAGGATCGTCGCAGAGGTCACGGGCATCAACATCACGTCGGTCGCGGAATTGGACGGCGCGACGGCGCATCGCCTGATCGAACGCTTGCGGACACGGGTGGCGAATCAAGGGCGAGAGTCGACTGGCAACTCCTGGGATAGCCGCACCGAAGCCACCTGGATCGATCGTCTCTGACCAGCAGAGGTCGGCGAGCCGCGCAACCAATTGGCGATAGGAGTCTCCATCCTCCTCGAGGACGGCAACGCGGTCAGCGGCGGAGTCTTGAACGGCGACGAGCGGCTCCGGATCCTTCCAACCGAGCGGGTGGGAGCGGCGCTCATCACACTGATGCAGACCAGCCGAGGGCGTGTTGTCCCCTGAGCTCGGTCGTGCGGTCGCATCGAGGTGGCTCCATGCGCGTGGGTGGTACGGGGCTACTGACTCCATTCCAGCGGCGAGCGGGTGGCAACGTCGGCGGGGGGCGCTAGAGTGCGCGCTTGTGGGTCACTCTGTCGATGACTGCCGCGCCTTCTCTGGATCGCCAGAGACACGCATCGTCTTCGCGCTTGGTCCTGACGGTGAAGTCGAGTACATGCCGGACGGCGCTGCTACGGCGTTCAAGGAGCGGCGGGATGCCGGTGAGACATTCTCTTGCATCGTTCCCGATTGCGAGTCGCCGACGCTCAAGATCGTCGATCGAGGTAGTCGACGGCACGGGTTCTCGCACGTTTCTGGCGGTGGACACGACGGGATGGGTGTGGACCATTTGCAGAGCCAACTGCTGATCCAGCGCTGGCTCACGACTCGGTATCCGTCATTGGAGGTGGATCTGGAGAGGACGACGACAGATGGTCGCCGGCGGGCGGATGTGATGGCCACCTCGCGGGCGACGGGAGCGCAGATTGCGTTCGAGGTGCAGTACGCAGGCATGACGCCCGCTGAGTGGCAGGCCCGACACGACTCGTACCAAGAAATGGGAATCGTTGACGTCTGGCTCTGGGGATATGGCGGCGCGCACTTCCACCCCAGGAGGGATTCGACAAGCTGCATTTCGTTCGGCTCGACGCTATCTACGGCAGGGCACGCCGGCCTACCCGTCCTCTTCATCGATCCCGCCACCGAACACATTGGGTATGCAACGCGCGACGGCGCTCCCTACCGGCTTCTCGGGATACCGGTCCTGAGCGACCACGGAGGCCAATTACAGTCCGAACCGCTCACCGACTTCTGGATCGACGCTGACCGAAGATTCCTAACCAATCAGCTTTCTGATCTCCTCGACGCCCCAGCGCGGGTCGAAGAGATCCTGGAAAAGGAGAGGCGAGAAGCAGAGGAACGCGAACGGCGTAAGCGACAAGGATATGAGGGGTTTTACGCGCGGGTACGCGCGAAGTCCGAAGCCCTCGCGCGGCGTTGGCCGGGGACACCCGAACACCGACGCATTCTCGAGATCTTTGGTGACGTCCCGGACTTCCTCCAACACGTGCCGATCAGCGGGAAGACGACGATCCAGCTGCCTGTCCCGCCGGTCGTATGGCAGGGGAAGTTCTATCTCAGATACATTCACGGCCGCCGCGACGGGTGGCGAGTAAGCATCCGAGGAATGACCGACGAACTCGAAGCGATGGACCGCGACGTCCGGTTCCCGGAGGAAGCTGTGCGCAGTTGGCTTGGTGTACTCGAAGAACACGGTCGCGTCGCACGACTCGCATCCGAGTATCGATACGACAGATGGCCTAAGTACGAGGTACGCGCAGGGCTGAGCGGTGCGCGGCCCGATCGCGAGCGACAGTAGGCGCTCCGCATCGACAGCGCGGATCCGGGGCTACAAACCGAACCGGCAGCACCTAACGGCCAGTTGATCGGCGATGGCCCGTGCACGTGCTCCGCTCCGCTGAGGCAGGTGAGTTGGACGCTAGAGCGACCTTGCCTCTGACCCGGAAACGCGCCTTCCCTTCCGGTCCCAGACGCGCTGTTGCGTGATGCCAGCGAGCCTTGTCTGAACTTGCCCCAGGATCTGTCGGATCCCCGCGCGGTCGAGGGCGCCTTCGGGACGGGCTTCGAGCACCTCGACCACAGCGGCGTGAGCGACGATCAGTTCCACCGGCATCCTCGCCTTCCCCGAACGCAGTCGCATCGCGTTTTCGAGCCTTGCTTCCTCGAGCAGGCGCAGACGGTTCCTCCGGACGTGCGCTTCAATGTCCGCACGCAGTTGCTGTGCGCGTCGCTCACGCTCGGCAGCGTCGATGTTCGACCTCGCGCTTCGCACAGCGGCCGCGACATCCCGGCTCGTCAGCAAGTCCACACGCTTCATCCGATCGGTGACCATCTCCACCGCGCGAGCCCACACGACCTGCTCGACGTCGACTGGCGGCAGACCCAGGCGCGAGCGGGTGGCCACGAAAGCCTGCGCGAAGTCGCGGGCTCGATCGCCATGCGTCAACATGTGCTCTGTCAGGCCCTGCGTGAGCTGAGCGAACTGCCGCAGTCGCTCCGACAACGCCGGGTCGTCGAAGTAGGCAGCAGCCACTCGATCGTTCGCGCGGCGCTCCGCTGCCGTGGTGCGATGCAGCCGCTTGGGTGGCAGGCCCGCCCGCTCGAGGCGGTGTGCGAGTCGCTTAGCAGCGTTGTTTTTGTCGAGGTCGGCACGGTACTTCTCAGGATCGTTTCGTCGCTTCCGCTGAATCTCGGCGGTGCGCTCCTTGTTCCGGTCCGCCCAAGCCTTTCGCGCCGCCTTCATCCTGTCGGGTGCCGAATCGCGCCAGATCGTCGCCCGCTCGTTGAGTTCTTCCCGATGTGTCCGGCGGTAGCGCTCGAGGTACTGCGTCACCTTGTCGCGGTTGGCCGCCTGCCAGCGGCAGTGGTACTCCCGGACGTGGTCAGGGTGGGCTTCTTTCCAGCGCCTCGACGCCTCGTTTGATCGGCGGCGTTTGTCGAGCAGCTGACGCTTCCGAGCGGCGGAGCGCCGCGCCGATTCGCGGTTCAGTTCCCTGGACCGCTGGAGGTGCTCGGCCCGCCACCGCCGGTTCGCCTCGCGGACTCTGTCTGGGTTGGCTTCCTTCCAGCGGCGGGTCGACGCCGCGTGTTGCTCCGGACGAGCCTGTCGGTAGCGACGATTGCGCTCGTTCTTTCGTGCGCGCTGACCGCGCGCGTCGCCTGCCGATCCGTCATCTGCTGCGCACCGCGCGGGGTCGTCCGACGATGGATCGTCCATCGATGTGCCTACTCCGCGGAAGGCCCCGGCGCGAGTCCGATGACAAGTTCGATGAGCTCCGCGCGATGAGCCGACGGGTTCGCGATGACACGCCCGACGACGGCGCGCAGCTCATTGAGGTCGTCGGCATCCAACCCGCTCACCGGCTCCAAGCAGTACGTCAGATCCTTCTCGATGTTGTAGTCGGCATCGTCGACAGCGATCTCGGGGTAGTAGAACAGCGAGGCCAGCGCCGTCCGCTGAAGAAGCTCGTCGAACTGCTCTTGGGGCAGACTCATGAAAGACCTCCGAGATTCGATTGCCCGACCATGCTCCTGGCTAGATTGGCCTGAATAGCAGGTGAGCGCATCCAACCTGTCGGGTGCCGCAGAGGTCAGTGAAGAACCCGGGCCGGCGAACGCGTCATGCGCTCTTGAAGCGCGACCGTGTCGCTGATCGCTGGAACCCGAGCCAGCCGTCGCACGCGCGCCTCGCCGACCCGCACCCGTACCAGCCACAGAAGGCTCACCGGACCGACAACCAGGAATTTGATCGCGTTCCAGAGCAGGAGAAGCACAAGGAGGTTTAGCCATCCGGGCCCGCTCCGCTCTATCCAGCCGACACAAATCACCGCCGCGAGGAGGTACGGGCCAGCGAGAAGCATGGCCGGCATCCCCCACTTCAGTCCCCGGCGCGTGAAAATCGCTCCGATGAGGATGTTGGTCGGCGCGTACCGACGCAGGAACGAGCGGAGACGGATGCTGAGCATCCCGATCATCGCGAACATGCTGCTGCCCTCCATGTGTTCGGCAACGAGAACCTGGGAGGACTGCCGCGAGGCGGCCAAGCCGTCGCGAGTGCGACGGTGCGTATGAGGTTGCCTGTTCACAGGTTAGAACTCCGCGCGGACATTCGGAAGACCGCTACCTGGCGAGCGCGCTCCGCTGCGGGACACTCCCCCCGTTTGAGGGCTCTCGTCGCTCTCAGTCCGCGCGAGTCGGACGGCGGTGTCGAGGGCTGCGCGTGCATATGCGTGGTCGCGCTCTTGCGCAGTGGTGCCCTCGGTTCTGCCCAGCGCACTGCTTCCTGTGACTCCGTAGCGATCGCGATAGGCGGCGACGATTCGCGCCTGTCGTCTCCACGCCGCACGGGCGGACCCGGTCGGCTCGGTGCCAAGCTCCTTGATCCAGCTGTCGCTGGCATTCAGGGCGTTGTCCACGAGCGCGTGGGCGCGGTGCTCGATCAGCGTCCGCCGCTCATCGAGGGCACGGCGCATCTCAGGAATCATGGGGCCGAGCGCCTCGGGGATTAATCCGGCAACCAGGCGTGGCGCCGTCCTTCCGATGTGTTGCCCGGGCTGGCGCGCCATGGCCTTCTCGATCCTCGATTGCAGGACGGCTGCGACATCATCCGCATCGCCGAGCGTCCTCGCGTTGACTACTGCACGGAACAAGAGTTCGACGTCACGGTGGTCGGCTTCGGCGCGCCTCAGCGCAGCTGTAAGCGAGCCGAACGCGTCGGACCCGACGACGCTCGCCACCTCGGCCGTCGAAAGTCGGGAGCTTTCCATTAGCGCCACCCAGCGGTCGTGTTGCGCGGCGCTGGCGATCGTCTCGTACTCGGCAGCGAGCTGGGCGATGGATGCCCAGCGGTCCTGCTCGGCTGTCATCGTCTCGTGGGCCGAGAGCTCGGCGCCGACGTGCTGGAGGACACCGCGGAGAACGGACGCAGCTGTAGCGTCGTGAGGCTCGCCGGGGTGGGGCCCGGAGTGCGAGACCTCGGGCCGGTCGACGGCGACGTACGCAGTGTTGGCCTGGCGGCCGCGCGTCATCGCGACGTAGAAGCTCTCGCGCGTCATCCCCGTCTGCACCAGCACGTGGGCCGTGTCCATGGTGACGCCCTGGGCTCGGTGGGCGGTGATCGCATATGCGAGGTCGACATGCTCAGCGACGTAGGCCGCCGGCAAGGTCACTGTTGCACTGAACCGGCGATCGGCGCGGCGCACCAGCATTCGTCCGTCTTGGAGTACGTCGATGACGTTCCATCTCTCGCCGTTGCGCACCCAGCTGCGGCCAGTCCGCAGGTTGCGGGCGTTGCGGCGGGTCAAGATGATGTCGCCCGCCGCCGCCGCAGCACCCGCATGCAGCGCCACCTCTGTACTTCCAGAGATCTCGCCGTCGAGGATGCGTTCGGCGCGGGCACGGAAGTTCAGCGCGGTGACGGCTTCGTTGGAATCGGCGACGAGGATGCTCGCGCGCCCCGCACCCACGTCCGTGCGCCACGCTAGGTAGGCAGCGTCGATCATCGCATCGGACTCCCCCTCCACCACTCGGTGGTGATGGGCGTACTCATCGATGACGTCTGGGTCGCCGCCGCGGAGTTGCACGGATGCCTTCTTCTCCCAGTCGTGAACGAAGCGGTGCACGTCGACGAGCTCCGGCACATCGTCTCGCTCGTTAGCGAGCAGCCCGAACGCACCGCCTGCGTCAACGGCCTGCAATTGTGCGTGGTCGCCGACGAGCAACACCTTTGCGCCAGCGTGTGCGGCGAGGCTCGAGATGCGATCGAGCGAGACCGTTCCGGCAAGCGAGGCCTCGTCGACGATCACGAGCTGTCCCGCGCGGAATCTCTCCCCCAGCGTCAGGTGATTCATCCACCACTTCGCCGTGTTCTCGGTCGGAATGCCGAGGTCTTCAGCGAGAACCTTGGCCGCGCTGGCGGACGACGCGAGACCGACGACCGAGCCGCGACCGTACGCTCGCTCCCATGCGTCGCGCAGCGCGCGCATGGCCGAGGTCTTTCCCGTGCCCGCCGCCCCGACGAGCAAGTCGACACTGCGCCCCGATGTGGCGATCTTCTCAAGCGCCGCCATCTGATCCGGTGATAGTGATCTGCGAACACGCTCGCTTAGCGCCGGCGTCGGCAGGCGCGGCGCGGTTGTATTGCGCGAGCGCTCGATCAGTCGGCACTCCGCTTCGAGCAGGACGTTCGCGGTGAAGACGGCGCTTCGCCGGGCGCGGAAGACCGACGACCCGTCCGGGCGCTGGAATTCGAGGGGGCTCTCCGCAAGTTCGGGCGGTGTCAATCGCAGCGAGGCCAGTTCGGCCGCGTCGGCGACGAGTTCCACCGCCGCCTCACGATCGGATGCCGATACGAAGCGAAGCGGAATCGTCTGTCGGGCTGCCTCCGCGATGAGATTCCATCGGCGCCAGGTGGCGCGCTTCTCGGCGACGGCGGCGACCACGGCTCCCCCGAGATTGGCGATCATCGTCGGCGAGAGGTCGGTCGCGCGGATCGGCGCGATTCGATTCTGCCGTTGCGCCGTGAGCGCGCGAGCCCAGCTCGTCGCATCTTGGTCGAGCACCTCGGTTGCGCGTTTCCGCCATCCGCTCGTGAGATCCGCGAGCGAGTGGAGTTGCTTCTCTGGCCGCGTTGCGAGCGTCGCTTGCGCCCGCAGCTTCATGATCGTGGCGGCGCTGGGTCGGTGACCGTGCGCCGTGAGGAACGCGTCGATGAGCTTGTCGGTTTCATCGTCGATCGCGTGCGAGCGCGAGGAGAAGTGAGTGAGGAGTTCATCGGGAACGCCGGTGATCGCCCACGCAGTATTGCGGTCACGACCTCGGTCACGGGCTTCCCAGCCCAGGCCGAGTGCGTGCGTGAGCTCGTCGGTGAAGATTGCTTCGTGTAACTCCGACAGCGCGACGACTGCCGCGTGGAGTGGGCGACCGTCGAGCGAGCGCCATTTGTCGTCGAGCTCTGTCTGCACCTTGTTGCTCACGACGACGTGCGTGTGAAGGTGTGGGTCGCCGGCGCGGCTGTCGAAGTGATCGAACGCCGTTGCGATGATTCCTCTTACGCTCACCTGCGCGACAGCGCCGTCGCCGGCCGTTGCACCAGTCCGGGTCGCTGCAACCTCACGCTCCAGGTATGCAACGACGTGTGCAACAGCGCGGTGGTGCGCATCGACGATGAGCGCCTGCGTGCGCGCATCGGCAACACCCCAGAGCACACTCGCCGACTTCGGGACCGAGAACGTGAAGTCGTACCCTGCGACCGCGCGCTGACGGGCAGGGTTGCCGTCCGCATTGGTGCCCAGGTTGTAGTGCGGGTAGGCGCGGCCGAGCGGCTCGCCGGTGAGCGGATGACGGCCCATTCCGATCAGGAGTTGAAGCTGCGCCTCCGTAACCGAGTCACCAAGTTGGATGGCGCTGCTCAACGACGCGACTCCAGCGCCCATCCAGCGGCCCGGCGGTGTTCCCGCTTCGGTGTAGTACCGCGTCAGAGGGGTGGACAGCGAACGGGCACTGTCGCCGGCGGCCACGGTGCGCAGCAGGTACTTGTAGCCATCGCCGGCGCTCATGACCCGCATCGACACCGTCACGGCGGCACCTCCGTCTCTCACGGAGGAGGTGCGCATCCTCGATCTGCAAGAGGCGTGGCAGCTCATGAGGGGCTTGCGACTGCGGTGATAGCGTCCTGATCACTGGTGGGGGTCCACGCGATCGTCAAGGTGCAGCGAAGGAAGGCGCTCGCTCGTCGGACGCCTGGCGCGAATCAAGACCGTCGAGGTACCGACGCCCAGCCCGCGGCACAGTGCGCCCTGTCCGCCAACTATCAGGAGGACCTAGACCTTGGACTTGTGATCGTCAGCGCGCCGGAACGTTGTGAGGCTGGAGTGCGCTCAGGAGATCGCATGCCACGTCGACCTCCACCGGCCCGGAGGATGTCGGCAAGCCCCGACAACCTGCTCTGTGAGGCGGCGGCGCTGCATATGCCAACGAGACGCTTCCCTACCTCTGCTCGTCTCAGGTTTGGGCCGCGGGATCTTGTAGCTGGTGAAGGGCACGGTGAGCGGCGTGCGCGAGATTCTCCCAGCTCTCGGCTATGTACGCCAGCGTCGCAACCGAGTAGGGATGACTAGTGAGGGCGTCGCCGCCTCGGTGCAAGTGCCAGGCCACGATCTGATCTTCCGTGACTTGATAAGTGCCGTGGATTAGGTGATTTCGGTCAGGAAGCATGCGTTCGTAGCCGTCAAGTACTTCTCTGACTGCGGGGTGCTCGATCTCCCGGGCTGCAGTAATCAACGGCTTGCCGCTCTGTCCCGCGGGCCCCGACGGAAGCATCCGCCCGATCAAGAACTCGACGCGTCCGGCGTTGAAGACGATGCGCCCGATGCTGTGGGTGAATTGCTCCGGAATCGAGTCCACGTGCTCAGAGTAAGGAACGGGCCTGCTAACCGACACTTCGACTCGCGCGGGCGCACAGCTCTTGTGAGATGGCGACGTAGACGTTCAGCGGCGGAATATTGTGGTGCTCCAATGCCGAGGCCCGTACCGGACGCCAAAACGTTCGGCCGCGCGGTCAAGCACGGAGTTCGGGACACCAATCGCCTTTGCTATCGTGAGCGAAACAAGCACCCGGGTGGCATCTCGCACGGCCCGGGACTCCTCGTCGGTGACGAAACGATCTCCGGCAAGACTGTCGGGGGCGCCTTCATGAGCTATGTCGTTGCGCGCCCAGACGAGATGGTCTTGCCATTCGCGGGGGTCAACCTTCGCCGCGGCTATGACCCCGGAGCCTAGGTAGTCGACGATGGCCTGCAGGCCCTGCCGGAACGAGTTCGCGTGCGGAACGCTGAGCTGTGCTCGGGCGGTTCGTTGTGCGATCGCTGCTAGAGCGATGACGGTGCTCTCGACGTAGCCTGGCTGGTACAGAATACCGGCGAGAATCTGCGGTACCGGACGGAGTTCGGCACGAGCACGCCACCAGCGATCAATGACCGTTGGTGAGTACTCGGCGCCGAGTCGCAGCAGGAACTCGATCGGCTTCCTCATCGGCTTGTTGAACGGCGGGAAGCGGTTGCGTCCGTGGATGACGACCACGCTGCCAGCCGTGCCAGTCGCCTCGAGCCGCAGACGTTCGATCGGCGTGTCCTCAGCGACGCTGAGTAGGTCTTGCAAGGCGGCCAGATGGATCTCGAACTCCTCAAGCGCCGCCGGTGTGTTGCTCTGAATTGTCGCTGCACCTGCTGTGTCCGGATAGACCAACTTCATCGCCCGAGCGGACTCCAACGCTGGAAGTGACATCGGAGTGTCACGCGAACGTGCAGCCCCGTCTTCGAAACGATAGGCAGCGGCCAACCCTCCGTGCTCGAAATAGGCGCGAACCGCGGTATACCTCGGCTGGAGTTCGTCCGAGCCGACTCGCAGCTCGGAAATGAGAAGTCCTGCACCAGATGAGGAGACCCAGACGCTGCCGACCAGCGCGACCGGCTTATCGCCAGCTCGTCCTTGCAAGCTGCGCGCGGGTGAGCGACCAGTACTAAAGGAGAATCGATAGCCGGTGTCGAGTAGCACGCGATCGCCGTCGGCGACGAGCTGGCCGGTTCCGCTGCCAGCATCCATCCCGACCACTTCGAACTCAAGCTCAATCGGAAGATCGAGCCCTCTAGCAAAGAGCATCGAGAAAACTCAGACGGGCCACTCCTTGTGCAGCTCGGGGCCGATGCCGAGCGAGTCTAGATCAGCCACTACTTCGCTCCATACGTCGTTAAAGATTTGGTCAGCATTGCCTGTCCATTGGTTGGGGATGGGGGTGGGCGATTCGACCGCGTACGAAACTACGTATCCCGGGGCGGACGAGTCGTCCCATCGGAGCGAGACGTTGAGTGTGGCGTTCTCGAGCTCAACGTCGTCGTCACCGTCGCCGAATCTGTTGGCAATGTATTCATAGTCGTATGTGAACGCGTAGGAGTCTTCCTGTTTCATGGAACGCAGGTACGCGTCTTCGTCCTCGAACGCCTCGCCGGTGGAACGGTTCTGAAATGACATTGGAATCGGTCTTCCCTCGTTCATAACGCACTTGCGGCGGCCCGCGGGCCACCACTGCAACCACTACATCCTCACCACCGTATTGCAGGTGTTGAACCCCCGTGATGGTCGTGTACGACTATCTGGCCAAGTGTGGTCTGTTGAAGCTTCGCCGATCGCGAGGGAGGCGATCGTCGATAGTTCGGAGCGTATCAATCTGCGTCGCCTTCCCACCGGGATGGCGGTGCCCCACTGCGGATTTCGATTCCAACCGTTCGCGGGGTGGATGGCGGGCAGGATCAGCTAGCCCTCGTCCAGACGGGGCTGCATCGCACAGTCGCCGGCGAACATTCACACGGTCGATCGCCTGCGCGCTCACGAGCGTGCCAAGATCGCTTTGTTGAGCGGCCGCCTGCGCGCGTCGTGTCCTGAGGGATGCGAAGGTCCTCGCCGGGACACGCCGCGGTCCACAACACCCGACTCCTGTGGCCTAATCTTTCGTGAGTGGGCAAGGAAGCGTTGATTCGGTACGGCTCGGACTCGAACGCGAATGCGCTTCTTCGATCGGCCCTTGCTCAAGTCTCCGGACTGAGGTGCTATTCGTGCACGGAGCCGAAGCCTTTTCCGGACTTGCAGATCGACCACCTCGTGCCCAGGTCCACCTTGAGCACAAATTCGGTGGCTCACGCTGAAGCGTCCCGGCTGCCCGTTGGCGTCCATGTTGACGACCCGGAGAACCTTGCGGTGATCTGCGGACGTTGCAACCGACTCAAGTCCGATAAGGACTTCCGCAATTCGCTCGCCTTTGAGATGCACCAAAAGGAGGCCGCTCAGCGAGCCGATCAGGTACGGAAGATCGTCGCGACGGTGCGGGACGGCCATAAACTTGCAAGCCAACTGGTGTCGGCCGCGCAAGCGGACCTCGCCGACGGCGAGGCGCGCGCGCTATTCATCGAGTTCGCCCCCGCCGTTGTCCAGCGGCTCGCCGGACTAGACGAAGCTAGCGTGGACTTCGTCACGGTCGAGACCGCGCTGCGTGCCGAACGCGGCCTGCCTCTCGATGTGCGGCTGGTGCTTGACAACCGACTGCGATTCGTTCGGGGGCTTGCCTCGACGCTATGGTCCGTCGATCTCTTCGACATTGTCCGCGAAGCCGCCGAGTACGTGGTTTCGGCGCTCACTGACCGTGCTGGTCTAGCGATCGACGATCACGGCGAGCAACCCGTCTCCGCACGGCTCGATGTGAGCCCACCCGACGTTATGGATCTTGAGCTGACGTTCTCCAGCGCCGAGGTTCAACGCCACGACGGGAAGATGAACTTTGTCCTCAAGGGCGAGGCCGACGGTTGGTTGACAGCCCACGTCGTGGGCTACGATCCCAGAGCTCTTTCCGGGTATCGCGACTCTCTAACCGACGTATGGGTGTTCGGCCAATTTGAGTTGTGGTTCGCTCATCCTCTCGATCAGCCGTTGGAGCCACATGGGTTGAACTTCGGCGCGAACCTGGACGCCGTGGCGTGTGATGTGGATTGGAGTAGCTGAACCTGCCTGCACCGATAGATCTCTTCGCGGACCGCGGGGCAGAAGGGGTCCTGCCGCGCGGGCCCGGCGCTGTGGCTAGCACGGCCGGAAGGCCGTCATGTTGCCGCGCGCCGTTTGAGCCACCCGATGACTTGCCCGACGGCGGCGGGACCATAACGGGCACGCCCGCCTGGGGAAATGTTCGGATCGGCATCCGGGGCGACGTCACCCGTGCGAAGGGACACCTCCTGGTCAGCACCGGAACCGCGGATCCGGGCACCTGGCCTGGCCCGGAGATCACCGCTACGCATCAGGGCTGGACGGCGCGAGCCATGTCGTCAGTGCGGACTGGAAAAGCTCGGGATCGACGTTGGCTTCCCATCCGTGCGGGGCGCTCTTGGTCTCCACCAGGGTCACCGTCGGATGTGCAGCCGCGAACTCCTTGGTGAGTTCGAATGGGATTTCCTGATCCCCTCGCGAATGCAGCACGAGGGTCGGGATCCGCAGATCGAAGCCATGGCTCCAGTCGAGCCGATCGAAGTCCAGAGGCCCCGACATCCCGATCAAGCGGCTGGCAACCGGCGAACCGAGCGCCCAGGTCACGACCGAAGCGATGAAGCCCGGCATGCCGGCACGATGGACGCCGCGGCGGACGATGCGCCTCCAGTTGGTCGCCGGAGCCACGAGGGCGAGTCGCTCGAACGCCTTGGGCTCGCGGCGCAGCAGCTCGAGAGCGATGCCAGCGCCCATCGACCAGGCCACCACGAAGACCTCGGGCGCGCCATGTGCCCGGGCATATGCAATTGCGTCGGCCAAGTCGCTCCACTCGCGTTGCCCCAGAGAAGAGACAGGGACTGTCGGTCCGTCGCCGGCGCCACGGTAGGTGATTACGAGCGATGTCAACCCCGCACGTTTTGCCGCCTGGACGGAGCGAAGAGTGACCAGGCGAGACGTGCGGATTCCCTGCACGTGGACGACCCACGGCGCGTCTTTGCTGTCCGAACGAAAGAGCCACGCGGGAGCGGTGTTGCCACCCCTCAGGGGGACCATGACATCTTCCCAACTGGCGTCGATCTCTGACGGACTGTGCATGACATGTCCCGTTAGCTGAGCCTGGAAGGGGTCCGTTGGGACGTCGGCGCTCGACCTGACAAGAGTGCGGACCACTCGCTGGTTGTCAGTGCGCTCGATGGCACCGACCAAGGCGTGGTGCTGGAAACCGTCACCGAACCAAAGACCGTACTCACCGGGCGCGCTTGAAAGGGCGTCCTGGGGCAGCTCAATCCCGTCTTTCACCCGCCGCGCCACGACTACCCTGCGCCGCGGGGACACCCCGACGATTCGAAGTGCGAGTTTGCGCACCAGCCACGCGATCGGAAAGAGCAGGAGGGCAAGCACCCCGAGGGCAAGCGCGGCGAGAGTCATGCGATGACGACCTTCGGGTCGGCGCTCGACATTCTTGCCACGGCGGGCGCCCGCATCTGCCTATCCAACATCTCTGCCGTTGCCCGCAGCAGCACCTGCTCGCTCTTCGACAGGGGCTCACTGTTGGCGATGTCCGTCAGTCGCACAGCAAGTCTGTATGCCTCATGTACCGGGTCCTCATCGGGAAACGCAGTTAGAGCCATGCCCCGACCTACGTTTGCGCGCTTGAGCAGCCGCCCGAGTGCCGAGTGGATCGGCCTGCGACTCACCCGCGCGATCGCGAACGTGATTATTCCTGCACAGACCAACAGAACGCCGCCGTAGAACGGGATCGTGAACAGATTGCCGACGAACTCCACGGGGGCAGTTCGACCCGTGCCGGCGAGTCGGACCGTCAGGTAGACGATCTCGATGCAGCTCGCGATAAGGATCGACCACGCGCCGATGCGAATGAGCACGTATGGACGAGGAGCCCTGCCGTGGATGCCGCGCAGCATCCGGGCCATGATGACGACGACCCATCCCATGTAGATCGACGCGTACGCCCAAAGGCCCCACTCACCCGCCTTCTCCTTCACGAAGTCGTCCGAGGTGGGGCCAGGATCCGCAATCAGCAGGAAGGGGATCGTGAAGGAGAGGAACATCGCCGGCAGCTCCCACAGGCTTCGGGGGTCGAATCGCGTGCCATCGAGTGTGCGAGAGGCCTGCATCACGAACCAAAAGGCCGTGGTCGCGAGGAGGTTTTGGATGAGGTTGGCGATGTTCGAGCCGCCCAGTAGGCCGTCGACAACGGGGAGCGGAACGACAACTCCGACCATGAAGATTGCCCCGAGCCCGGTGATCGTGGCGAACCATGTCAGGCGGCTCGACGGCTCGCGGACCGCTGCCGGGAGCCGCAACAGAGTCAGTGCCAGTAACGCAAGGAACGCGATCGTCTCGAGTCGAAACTGCATCAGCCGAACACCACCTCGTCACGATGATGACGAGGGCGAAGCACAAGACGGGAGAGCATCTGCGACAGCTTCTCGGCCTCGGCCTCCATCACGAGCTCGGTGTCGCTGAAGTCGAGGTCGGCTTCGAAGTCGGGCGTAACGATGCCGCGTGCCAGGACTGTCTGGCCGGCGCGAACGTGCTCCTGGCCCGGATGCTTTACGGGGAGCGTCGCACACCCCGTGTGACCGAAAGCCACGTGGGAGAGCTCATGCAGCACAGTGTGGAACTGATACCAGCGAGGATCCGACTTGCGGACGAGGATCTTCGCCGAATCTGCTGTCAGAAGCACAAGACCGGTGATGTTCTCCCAGTCGCGATCGCCGACTGGCTCTACCTCGATCCGCTTGCCCGTCGCGCGCGCAACTTGGCGCACGATGTCCGGGAGCTCCAGGTCCGAGGGAAGCTTGAGGCGTTCAAGTTGAGCCTCGGCGCGACTGCGGAGCTCGCGCTGGTTTCGAGACACGGTGTGCATCATGCGGTCCGTCCTTCGACCGCAACGCCCGCGATGCGATCGTCCGACTTTGCTCTAGGGTACGCGTCCGCGCAGTCGAGCGGGAGAGACTATCTCATTGCGCAGAGATGGATCTGAGCGTTTGAGCGATCGCGCGGAGCGCTGCCGGAGACACCTCACCCACAGCCCGCGCCGACACCGAGTCCGCCCCCGAAGTCTTCAACGCGTCGCGGAACTCCAGGTTGGCTTCGGCGATCTCGGCGGCGTCGGCGTCGTCCAGGCTCAGAAGGTACGCTGCGGGGAGGCCGGCATACTCAGCCACTCCCTCAAGCAGTCGGCTCCGGACCGATGAGTCTGCCGTCCCAGCCAGGAGTGCCGACCATTCCTCTGACTCCAGCGATACCCCCCGCTCGGAAAGCTTGGCGATGAGCGCGCCGACGTCGAAGGCTGAGCCATCCACGCGCGGCGATTTCACGATGGCCGTGAGACGCCGACCGAGTTCCGATGGCCGGGTCTCAATCCTGGGTTCGATTTCGTCTGCCACGCTGAGGGACGCTGCGATTCTCGAGATCTCGTGTGGATGCGTCCCCAGCGCCAGAGCGAGGTTCTCCAGGTCATTGGCATCGAATGGCGCGCTGCCTCGCATTCGCGCGTAGTAATAGCTAGTCGACATACCAGCGCCCTCGATGAGCTGCTGATTCGTCATTCCCGCGGCATCGCGCAGTGTCGACACGGCGCGCACCAGGTCCATCGACCAGGCACCGGCCTCACCGAGCGCTCGCCTACCCACGATGACAGGTTAGCCCTGCGCAACCCAAGATTCGTGCTTGCCTATTTGCGCACGGTGTGCCTTACTATATCTAACTGAGCAACGAGGGGGCGAACTAGCGAGATAGCGGTTCCGGACTATCGACTGGTCGACGGAACGAGTCGACCCCCGGCGCGCACAAGCGCTGCGCGCTGTACTTGCACTTCCGCGTTCGATGACCCCGCTGAGCGGTGCGGTCTCGGGGTAAGTGCCTCATCTGCTCCCCATGGAGCACCTAAGTGTCACGAGCGCGCACCACGGCGCGCAGTCACTCGGGAAGGTGAACGTCGTGTCCGATCAGATGACAAGGCTCGATTCCGAATCGAAGCTGAGCGAACTGCACGACCGACTGGTGCGATCCGTCGAGGCCCTCGTCTCCGGTGCGGATTGGAAGCGGGCTCTCGAGTTCGCCGCGCACTTCCGGTCGCGCTCGTTCAACAACTCACTGCTCATCTGGGCGCAGCACAGCGCCGCCTTTGAGGCGGGCACAGTTCCAGAGCCCGTGCCGACGTACGTGGCTGGCTACCAGCAGTGGCACAAGCTGGGGCGCAGCGTTCTTGCCGGCCAGCGGGGATACATGATCTTCGCTCCGAGAACGGCGCGGTTCGCGACATCTACTCCTCTCGACGTCGCGTCGTGGCGGCGCCTCGATCCGCGCGAACGCCCCCGACCGGGAGAGGTCGTCCGATCCGGGATGGTCGGCGCCCGCCCGGCGTACGTGTGGGACATCTCGCAGACTGACGGGCCTCCGGTGGCGGAACTCCCCCGGCCCCAGCTCATGCAGGGCGCCGCACCCGAGGGCCTGTGGGAAGGACTCGCGAGCCTGATCGACGCTGACGGATTCGGACTAACGCTCGTCGCCGACGCGGTATCGATCGCGGGAGCGAACGGGCAGACGGACTTCTCGAGCCGGCGGGTGACGGTCAGAGAGGATATGGACCACGCGGCGCGCGCGAAGACACTGGCACATGAGCTCGCGCACGTGAGGCTCCATGGCCCGGATCACGAGGCCCTCGCCCATCGCGGCATCGGCGAGGTGGAAGCGGAGTCGGTCGCGCTCATGATCGCCGCCGCGCACGGCATGGATACGGGGGACTACACCGTCCCGTATGTCGCAGGCTGGGCGTCAGCCGTGCCTGACTCAGATGTCGTCGCGGTCGTACAGCAGACGGGCGAACGAGTGCGGCGCGCCGCAGTGGCGATTCTCGATGCGCTCCCCACCGAGCAGGTCGGTGCGGGCGACCCACCAGGGCTGGATCGATCCGGTCCCGCCGCGGATCCCCCTCGCGCCGCGATATCGCCCGCCGGCGCGCGTGAAGCTGGTCGGCACCCGCGGACGCGAGGGCTCTCGTGAGCATCGCCGACGTTCTCCTCACTGTCGCCCGGCTCAGCACGTCGGAGGCGGCGCGCACGTTCGTTGCCGCGGGCCTACCGGTCTTCCCCTGCGAGCCTGGCGGCAAGCGACCACTCACTCGCGCCGGCTATCTCGACGCCAGCCGAGATTCCTCGATGGTCTCGACGTGGTGGCGGCGGTGGCAGCAAGCGAACATCGGGCTTCCGACGGGTCCGATGTCGGGCGTCGATGTCGTCGACATCGACGTAAAGCCAGACGGGACGGGCTTCACAGCGTTCCACCGTGCTGTCGACGAGGGACTGCTCGACGGCGAGATCGCCCGCGTGCGCACACCGTCCGGAGGCATGCACATCTACTTCCCGACCGACCGAACCCGACCGCAGCGCTGCTGGCAAGCCGCCCGCGCGCACATCGACTTCCGCGGTGAGGGCGGTTACGTCGTCGTACCGCCGTCGGTAGTGGTGGAACCCAGCGGAGTCGCGGCGTATCGGCCCTTCTCGCTTTCCGCGGCGGAAACGCGGCCGATCGATGCGATGGCGCTGCGGGATTTCATCGACCCCCGCCCCGCGCCGGCACGGAACGCACCGGGACGAGTCGCGAGCGGTGATCTGCTCGCCCACTGGATCGCAAAGCTACGCGAGGGCGAGCGAAACCACGGCCTCTTCTGGGCCGCCTGTCGCCTCAGCGAGGCAGGCGTGCAGGCGGATGCCATTGTCGATGTTCTCGGGCCAGCCGCTTCCCGCATCGGTCTCGACGACCGCGAGATTCAACGCACCGTGCTTTCCGCGTGTCGGCACACCTCGGGCGGCAGCGGCGGACTGGGCATCAGCGCCTTCAGCGCTCCGACGCAGTCCAAATCTCATCGGGACCCGCGGAGCCTGCCGTGACGCACACGAAGTTCAGCGGCATCCGGGTCGCCATGTTCACGGCAGTTGTCGGGACGGTTTTCATCGCCGCGGGGGCCTTCTGGCTGTCGTTCACCTCGCTGGCCGACCTCGCCCGCCGATCGGGGCTCGGTGCGGAGCAGGCGTGGGCCTGGCCGCTGATCGTCGACGGGATCATCGTCGTTGCCACGGTGGCGGTCGTCGTACTCGCGGGCTCTCGCGGCGCTTGGTACCCGTGGGCGCTGCTGTTCGCCGGCGCACTGATCTCCGTCACTGGCAACGCGCTGCACGCGATCGTAACCGCCAACTCCGAAGTGCCGCTCGTCCTCGCCGCAGCCGTCGCAGCGGTGCCACCCCTCGTGCTGCTCGCCATCACCCATCTCACTTCGGTCCTGGCACACCATGCCACGGTGTCGGCGGTCGCCGAGCCAGTGCCGCCGCTCCAGTACGAGGTCGTCGTAACAGAAGCACCGACCACCGCCCTCACTGCCGAACCCGGGACTGCGGCGGAGCTGAGCGCATCTGGCTGGTCGAACCGGGCGATCGCCCAGCACCTCGGAGTGCACCCGTCGACAGTGGGGCGGTGGCTCAGGGATCGCGTCGGAACGGTGCCGCAAGAGGAACTCGCAGAAGGGAGCTGAGCAGTGGAAAGCACGCATGGAGGATGGCCTGATCCCGTTCAGAGCCATCGCTCACACCCGATGGAAGATCTGGATCCCGACGCGGCGCACGTCATGCACCCGCTTGCCGCTCACGCCGACGGCAGAGGCGCGCCGGCGACCCTCTCGCCCGAGCATCGTGTCGCATGGGTCCGGATCTCGGATCTCATCACCTCGGGAACGGGTCGCCTTGCAGGTCGAGGCATCGACTTCCAAGCCGAGCTCGCACGCCGGCTCCGGCATCCCCTCGAAGTCACTCGCACCACTCGTGATCGAATCTCAGCGCTGCCGCCGCTGTCCGCCTTCGGGCTGCGTCAGCCGGAGGCCGGCCGCGAGTCGATCTCGCGGAGATGAGCGATGTTCGACAACCCTTCACATTCGCTCGGCCTCGATGCCGAGGACGCCGTGCGCACCTTTCGTGGAGGAGGTGGCTCGATGCGAGAAGCGGTCGACGATCAGGAGCTCACTTACGCAAAGTCGGAGGGGCTCCGCGCCGTCCTGACGCGAATGGCGGACGGCGAGGGATCCTGGCGCGACGACCCCGAAGTCGCCGAGCTGATGAGCTATGCCTCAAAACGGTTCGCCGCGCTCGCCCGCAAACACGGGCTGGATCCATGGGAGGCCGCCGCCGCAACCTTCGAGGCGATGCGTGGCACATCCGCGCGGCACGCCGACGATCCGTGGGCCCTTGTCACGCGAGCTGTTCAGGTGACGTGCATCGCAGAGGAGCGGGCTCGCGGATTGCTGTGCTCGGTGCAGAAGGCGCGGCGCCCTCGATATTCGGGCTTCCATGATGCGGAGCGGTTCAGCGATCGGGACAACGCGCTCATCGACTATCACCCCGCTTTTCGGGTGCTGCCGGAGGACGAGGACGGTCGGGATGCCGGAGAGGCAGTCGCGTCGGCGATGGAAGACGCGACCGCTCTCTTCGCGCTTGTCGGCTGGCCCGCGGACACTGCACGCGCCGGCGTCGAATACGTCTGCGCGCGCCTCGCGGACGCGGCATCCCGCCCCTCTGCTTTCGAGCAGCTCCGACGGGATTGCGCCGCGCGCGCGCTGCTTGATGTCTCTCAGCGCTCGTGGCGGTCGATGCTCCGGGCATTGCTCGGATGTCCAGACCCCGCGCAGGAACACACCGCAGCCGGGCGCGGCATCCTCCTCCGACTCCTCGTCGGCGAATCGCTCGAGACCCTGCTCCACGACGATCGCCTGATGAAGAATCTCCTCGAGAACGTGCCCTGAGGACGACCATGAAGCAGCAGGGGCACATCGAGCTCGAGCGGTCCGTCGACTCCATCCGCGTCGGATCGAGGCACCGCGTGGACCTCGGAGACATCGATGCCCTCGCCGACTCGATCACCCGGCAGGGCCTGCTGCAGCCGATCACCGTCACTCCGGAAGGAGTACTCGTATGTGGTGCCCGACGGCTTGCCGCACTGCGGCTGCTCGGCATCCGCACGATCAACGTGTGGGTGCGCGCCGGCGTCTCGGATCGCCTCACCCAGCTGCTCGCCGAGCAGGACGAGAACGCCCTGCACAAGCCGCTCTCACCGACCGAAGCCGCCGCGCTCTACCGGGAGTGCAAGGCGCTTCTTTCGGAGGATGCCGCGCGTCGGCAGCGAGCCTCCCGCTTCGGGTCGCCCGCTGAGACGGCTGGCTTGGACGGTGCCGTTACGGTAACGGCACCGGCGAAACGCAACGACAGAGATTCCCGTACCCAAGCCGCTCTTCTTGTCACAGGCCGCCGCTCATTCACGACACTCGAGCGCATCGGGCGGCTGCAGGAGATCGCCCAAGATGAAACCGTGCCCGATGTGGTGCGCGATCGGGCGCGTGCCGAACTTGAAGCTGTCGAGAACGGCGCACCCGTCAAGCCCGCGTTCCGTCGGGTCAGCGGCATCCAAGTCCTCTCGGAGCTGGATGACGTCGCAGCCTCGGCCACTCAGTCCGCGGATGACCGCGCGGCTGCCGACGATGTTGCGCGGCACATCCGAACCGGCCACGAGCGGTCCTGGGGCGAGGACCCGCGCCAATTCGCCATGAAGGCGCTGGGCCGTGCGAAGATGCCGCAGTCGCCGAGCAGCCACAACGGAGACCGATCGTCTGCGCAGCTCAAGCGCTTCATGTTCACGTGGGATGACCTTGCCAACTGGTGGGAGAGCTTCGACCCCTCGGTGATTGCAGCCGGCCTCTCGGATGACGAATGGCAACGGTTCGAGGTCACGCTTGAAGGCACGGTCGCATTCGCCGATCAACTTCGTGACCTCCGTCAGGCCGAATCGACGGACGCGCGCCGCGTGAGCTGAGCCCCGACTGGCTACCGACGCGCACCTTCTCGTCGACCAGTCCACCCAGTCGACGGGATTCCGAATGAACGCCGCACGCCACCATCGGACGATCCTCATCGCAACGATCGCTGTGGGTGCCGCGCTCGCAGTGCTGGTGGGCGTCGGCGTCTACGGTTTGCTCAGAGGACCAGCGTTGGCGCACGAATCGACGAGGCCGGCGGCTGCTGCAACGCCCAGGCCGGAATTCGTGCCGGTCGCGCAGCCGCGGCCACTCCCCCGCTCGCGCGAACCTGAAGCGTTCGCGCGCGCCGCCGCAGCTGCGATGTTCGGATGGGACACCCGCAGTTCGGCCAGCTCGTCCGAGTGGGGGCAGGTGCTCGTCGACGCGGCGGACGCGGACGAGGCGGCCGGACTCGCGGCCGACGTGCGCGCGTATCTGCCGACCATCGAGCAGTGGGAGCAGCTGCGCACCTACGGCACGCGGCAGTGGCTCACTATCGACACGGCGCACGTCCCGGACGCCTGGGCGACGGCCGTGACGCAGGCGGCGCCCGGCCAGATTCCGCCCGGAGCGACGGCCTACACGATCGTCGGAGTGAGACACCGCGCCGGCACCTGGGCGGATCAGCCCACCCGGACCGAGAGCCGAGTGACATTCACGGTCTTCATCGCCTGCGCGGACGGCGAAGCGTGTCGCCTGTTGCGGTTCTCGCGCCTGGACGAGCCGCTCGAGTGATGTCATGGCGAAGGTTCTCGGCATCCTGCTTCTCCTCATCGTCGCCACCCCCTCACTGGGCATGGTCGCGCTCGCAACGCTCATGAGCCCGGCCGTCGTTTCCTGCAGCATCGAGCGCCTCAGCGTGGGCCCCATTCCCGAGTCGCTCACCGCCCGCACGCGGGACGGCCACTCGGTCACCCTCAACCGGCAGCAGCTCACACATGCCGCGACGATCATCACTGTCGGCACGCAGACGGCCGGTGTCGGCCGAGCCGGGGTGCTCGTGGCCCTGATGGCTGGCCTGACGGAATCGACGCTGCGGATGCTGTCCAACTCGAGCGCGTACCCCGAGTCCGCCGACTATCCGAACGACGGAGACGGCTCCGACCACGACTCGCTCGGCATCTTCCAGATGCGACCCGCAACCGGATGGGGCGGCGTTGTCGACCTCATGGATCCCCGATATCAAGCGCGCGCGTTCTACGGCGGTCCCACCGGCCCGAACGGCGGATCGCCGCGTGGGTTGCTCGATATCGCCGGCTGGCAGGCGCTCGATCCGGGCGTTGCCGCACAGTCGGTCGAGGTCAGCGCCTACCCGGATCGCTACCAGAACTACCAGCCTGTCGCGGAGGACATCCTCCGTGCCCTCACCCGCGCGCCGGCACCGCCCGATGCAGATCCTGCCGTCCCCGAGACAACCCGCATCGCTTTCCCCCTTCCGGCCGGGTCGTACACCGACACTTCCAGCTACGGCTGGCGCACCGACCCGTTCACCGGCAAACGCGCCTTCCACGCCGGCAGCGACCTCGCCGCGGCGGGCGGCACGCCGATCCTCGCGATCGCCGATGGCGTGGTCACGTTCGCCGGTCGCCGCGGCGGGTACGGGAACCTCATCATCGTCGAGCACACCGTTGCAGGGGAACGTGTCGCGTCGTTCTACGCGCACATGTGGGATGCCGGCATCCACGTCAGCATCGGCAGCACCATCGCAGCGGGCCAGCACATCGCCGACGTCGGCTCGTCCGGACGCTCGTCCGGAACACATCTGCATCTGGAGATCCACCCGGGTGGCGCGGCTCAGCCATCCGTGGACGCGATGGACTGGCTCGCGACCCACGCCGCCGAAGGACTGGATGGCGCGGCGGTCGTTCCGGCTCGCTGCGTCGCGGGGGGTTGAGCATGGACGTCTTCCCCGACTTCGGCGCCGTCGGCGGCGCGGCTCAATTGCGCGAAGTCGTCGGCGCACTGCTCATGTTCGCCCTCACCGTTTCGGTGCTCATGCTGGTCGTCTGCGTCATCACATGGGCGTTGGCCGCGAGCCACGGGCACTACCAGACAGCCTCGAGAGGGCGGATGGGCGTCTGGCTTGCGTGCGGAACCGCGGCGCTGGCCGGTGCGGGTGTCGCGCTCGTCAACTTCTTCCTCGGTGTTGGCGCCAGCTTGTAGTTCGGCCCCTCGGGTCAGGGAGCGGAGGCTCTCCTCTCCTTCGAACCGCTTCTGTCACTCGAGGAGAGACCCATCGTGATCGACATCGACCCCAACAACACCGGTCTTCCCGGCATCGCGCAGCTGGGCGTGATTGTCGGTGCCGTCATGACGATCGGCCTCGTCCTCGCTGTGCTCGCGCTGATCGTCGCTGCCATCGTCTGGGGGTTCGGCGCGAACTCATCCAACCCGCACCTCGCCTCAAGGGGCAAGCTCGGCGTGCTCGTCGCGTGTGGCGCGGCGATCATCTGCGGCGCGGCGGTCACACTCATCAACTTCTTCTGGAGCGTCGGGCAGACGGTCTGACCCCTCGCGGAACCCGGGACCCTGTCATGAGCGTCTGCGATGTACCGGTCATCGCAACCGTGTGCGACGCGGTTGGGGACGGGACGGCGTCGCTGATCGCGGCGCCGTTCGACTGGCTCGCTTACGCGATGGGGTCGGCGGCAGCGTGGCTTTTCGAAGCGGTCTGGAGCGCGTTCGACACCACGACACTCGTCGACATCCAGGACCCCGGCTACATCGGCGTCTTCAACGTGCTCTTCGGCGTGGCGGTGTTCGTCACACTCATCTTCTTCTGTTTACAGCTCATCACTGGGCTCGCCCGCCGCGATCCCGGTGCGCTGCCAAGGGCGGGGCTCGGACTGGCCAAGGCCATCCTCGGATCCTTCATCCTCATCACCGTCACCGGGCTGCTGCTGGAGATCACGGACCAGCTGGCGATCGGTATCGTGCAGGCGACCGGCAACACGATGGCCGGCATCGGCGATCGGATCGCGCTCCTCGTCGTCGGCCTGACCGCAATCAACATCGCCACACCCGGGGTGGGGGCGATCGTCACGATCTTCCTCGCGGGGCTCGCGATCAGCGCCGCCGCGATCGTGTGGTTCTCGCTGCTGATCCGCAAGGCGCTGCTGCTGGTCGCGATCGTGTTCGGCCCGATCGCGCTCGCGGGCGCCGCGTGGGACGCCACCAAGGGGTGGTTTTCGAAGTGGGCGGCGTTCGTCGTCGCGCTGATCGTGTCCAAGCTCGTTCTGGTCGTCATCTTCCTCGTGGCGGTGGCGCAGGTGTCCGCGCCAATCAACGCGGACCTCTCGTCGATCAGCGATCCGATCGCGGGCATCGTGCTGATGTTCATCGCAGGGTTCGCGCCGTACATCACCTATAAGTTCCTCAACTTCGTCGGCTTCGACATGTACCACGCGATGACCAGTGAGCAGGAGGCGAAATCCTCGCTCAACAGGCCCGTCCCCGTGCCCTCCGCCCCGATGGCAGACAGCGCGAGGAAGATACTAGGCGCTGCCGGCAAAGGCTCCGGGACTGCCGGAGGCGGCGCAACAACCGGAGCGGGTGCCGCCCCCGCGGGCGGCGGGGCATCCGCGGGTGCGATTGGTGCGGGAATCGCGGCCGGCGCGGCTGTCGTTCACGGTGCGGCAACGGCCGGCCCGAAGATGGGCGGCGCGGTCGCACGGTCGGCCGACGCCCCGGCTGACGCTGTGGGCTCCGGCGAGCCGCAGCGCGTGGTCGGCAACCGGCATGACGCACCGGCGATCCCCGCACCCGCACACGCTGGGTCAGCATCTCGCCAGCCTGCACGGACATTGGCTCGACCGGGAGGACCACGGCCATGACGCGACCTGAGACCGGCTCCGCTCCGAGCTTCGAGCTGAATCCCGTCCAGTTCTCTCGCCTCACGCGGCGCGGCATCCTGCTCGGACTGTCCCTCCCCCAGCTGGTCGCGCTGTCCGTCGGGCTGCTCACCGTCGTCATCGCCTTGTACACCTCTGGTGCGGGTGGGGTTATCTGGACCTCACCGATCTGGGTGTCAGCCGTCGTCCTGGCCACCGTCGCGGTCGGTGGCCGCAAGCTCGTCGAGTGGACCCCAGTCCTATGCCGATGGAGCGGGCGCGTCCTTCACGGCCAGCTCTCATTCCGCAAGCGCATCGAACGTCCGCGACCCGCCGGCACGTTGGCGCTGCCTGGGGATGCCGCAGCTCTGCGGGAGTGGGTGGATGCCGAGTCCGGCGCCGTGATGATCCACGACCCGCACGCCCGCACCCTAAGCGCCGTGCTCGCCGTCTCGCACCCCGCGTTCGTACTGCTCGACCCGGCCGAGCAGCATCGCCGTGTGACTGGATGGGGCCGTGTGCTCGCCGGGTCCTGCCGGTCCGGCCGCATCAGCCGGCTTCAAGTGTCGGAGCGGACACTCCTCGACTCTGGCACGGGGTTGGACGACTGGTGGGCCCGCCACGGCACGAACGACGGCGGCTGGGCCGCTGCGACCTATCAGGAGCTAATCGAACGCGCCGGCCCCGCCGGGGAACGACACGCAACGACGATCACCATCGCACTCGACATGCAGGCCGCCGGGAAGCAGATCCGCTCCAGCGGCGGCGGCATGCGAGGAGCTGCCACAGTGCTGCGGCAGGAGATGGAAGCCATTACCGCCGCCCTCCGATCGGCCGACCTCACGGTCGGCGACTGGTTCGGACCGGGCGAGCTGGCCGCAGCCTTGCGGTCGGCATACGACCCGGCAGCGAGCCTCGCCCTCGAGCGGCACCCGACCATCGGCCGTAGCGTGGCGGACGCAGGGCCCGTGGCCGTCACGGAGAGCTGGGAAACTCTGCGGTCCGACAGCGCGCTTCACACAGTGCTGTGGATCAGCGAGTGGCCGCGGTCGCAGGTCTTCCCCGGCTTCCTCTCCCCGCTCGTCCTGTCCAACGGTGTGCTCCGCACAGTGTCGCTCCACTACATACCGGTGCGCTCCGACCACGCGGCTCGCGACATCCGCCGCAAGAAGACCGAGCTGATCAGCGACGCGCATCAGCGTCGACGGATCGGGCAGATCGAGGATGCCTCCGCCGCTGCAGAGTACGAAGACGTTTTGCAGCAGGAGGCGGACCTCACCGCAGGGCACGGCGTGCTCCGCACGATCGGCCTCATCAGCATCTCCGCCCAGACCCGCACCGAGCTAGACATTGCCGTCGCCAGCGTCGAACAAGCCGCCATCCAGGCGTCCTGCGAAGTGCGACGACTCGTCGGTCAGCAGGCGCAGGCGTTCACCGCCGCAGCACTTCCGCTGTGCCGCCCCGCATGAATCACAGAGCAGAACCAGCGATGGGAGCAGATCATGGAAAAGGATGAAGCGGCTGTTCGCTCCGCCGGACACGTCTCCGCCTCGGCGCGAGACCTCGCCCATTCGACGATCAATGTCGACGACCCCGCGAGCCTCTACCCGATGATCGGCGACCTGCTCAGTTCGCTGCGGTCGCTCGTGCAGGTCACCGACCAGCTCGCACACGCTCACCTGCGCCTGCGCGGCCGCGCGCGGTCCGAGGACGGCGACCCGACCCTCGGCGGCCGAGAATCCGACAACACAGCATGGGCGCTCACCCGGGCCCGCGACCTGCTCAACGCCGCTGAAGACGCCTTCGACGAGGCATCTCAGAACTGCGCACAGATCGCTTGGACACAACCGCAACCCCCCGAACGATGGCTCAATGTCCTCTTCCTGCAGGGCGAGGACGCGACCCAGGCGCTCGAACTCGTCGACCGGTTCGGCGCCCCGTTCGCGATCCGCCATCTCGCGCGCCACGATCACGGTGAGAAGACCACGGAAGCAGCGCTCATCGACGGGTACGTGTACGACGCGATCCCGACGTGCTCGACCGATCGCGTCGCCCAGGATCCTGCAACCGGATACGCCCTCACCTTCAACCCGACACTCCACTACGTGTCCCTGCTGCGCCGCTACGAGCTGGACGCACCTCAGGAGGCGGAGGGGCACTCAGCGACGGATCGGGGCATGCCGCGCACAGCGTCCTTGCCGCCGGGATGGTTCACCCAGCCTCCGACGCAACACCGAGACCACATCCGGAGCGTTGCACTGTGACTGTCGACGAGCGACTGTACGCCACGACTCTCGTCAATCCGCGCGGCGAGGAACGACGCCGCCGCCGGGACCGGCATCGTGCGGCGATGACGCTTGAGGCGGATGCGCGCAGGGCCATTTCGCGCGGCGCGAAGGAGCAGCGGGCCGCCGAGCGAGCGGAAGCGAGAGCTGCCGCCTACCTGCCAGCCGCGGGCGAACCGGGTCCGGCCGCACTGAGGACGCCTGGGCGGCTGCGGCTCCCCAAGCATCAGGACACCTCGGCCACCCTCGCGGGCCACTACCCGTTCCTCGCCGAAGCCGGCCTGGGACCCGCCGGAGTCTTCGTCGGCCAAGACCTGTACTCCGGCGGCTCCTTCGTCTATGACCCGTGGGTGCTGTATCAGCGCGGGCTGATCACGGCCCCGAACGTCGTTCTGGCAGGGATCGTCGGATCCGGCAAGTCGTCACTCGCGAAGTCGCTCTACACCCGCTCGCTCCCGTTCGGCCGGCGCGTGTATGTGCCCGGCGACCCGAAGGGCGAGCACACCGCGGTGGCCGAAGCGGTCGGCGGCCGCGCCATCATCCTCGGCCACGGTCTCCGCAACCGCCTGAACCCGCTCGACGAAGGCCACCGCTCCTCCTCGCTGTCCGATTCCGAGTGGTCGGCTTTGCTCGCCTCCCGTCGCCGCGATCTGATCGGAGCCCTGGCCGAGACAGTTCTGGAACGCTCGCTCAGCCCGCTCGAGCACACTGCCATTGACATCGCACTCACAGACGTCGTCCGCAGCACAGATGTGCCGATCCTGCCCATGGTGGTCGCGCGGATCCTGGCCCCCGACACCTCGGCCGACCGCGACGAACGCCTCGCCGAGGACGGCAGGCTGGTCGGCCACGCTCTACGGCGGCTCGTCGCCGGTGACCTCGCTGGCCTGTTCGACGGCCCCTCCACCGTCCGCTTCGACCCCACCCTGCCGATGGTCTCACTCGACCTCTCCCGCGTCGCGGAGAACTCCACCCTCATCTCCGTGCTGATGACCTGCTCATCCGCATGGATGGAGTCGGCACTCGCCGATCCCGCCGGCGGCCAGCGCTGGGTCATCTACGACGAAGCTTGGCGACTCATGGCGTACCCGGCGCTGCTGCGACGAATGGACGCGCAGTGGCGT
Source organism: Microbacterium sp. NPDC058062 (assembly GCF_042885375.1). Classification (NCBI taxonomy): domain Bacteria; kingdom Bacillati; phylum Actinomycetota; class Actinomycetes; order Micrococcales; family Microbacteriaceae; genus Microbacterium; species Microbacterium sp. NPDC058062. The sequence continues at coordinate 404,842 of NZ_JBHVSC010000001.1, read as the reverse complement.
CTGGCCCGCCATTTCGGCATCGCGAACATGCTCGTCTTCCACAAGCTCTCCGACCTCGACAACGTCGGCGACTCCGGCTCGGCCATGCGCGCCCTCGCTTCTTCCCTACTGGCGAATGCGGAGACCCGGATCGTCTATCGACAGGAGCCTGACCAGCTCGGATCGACCGGTGCAGCACTGGGGCTCACGCGCACCGAGATGAACCTGCTGCCCGCTCTCGGCACTGGCCAAGGGCTGTGGCGGGTGAAGGATCGCAGCTTTGTGGTGCAGCACCAGATGCACCCCGACGAGCTCGCGATCTTCGACACCACCGCCCGAATGACGACGTAATCGCCGGGCGCGACCCGCCCACCTGATCATCACAAGGAGGCATCCCATGCCCGACTCGATCACCGAAGAACGCCTCGCCCGCATCACTCTGGCGGCGGCATCGGAACCCGGCGACGCGGTTACCGGCGCGCTCATCGCGCGCGTCGGCGCAGTCGAAACCCTCGCTCTGGTCAGCTCCGAAGGGCCACTCCCCCACCAGATCGACCCCGCCGAAGGAAGCCTGTGGCGGCGACGGCTTGCGCCACGAATCGACCTGGGGCAGGTCGACCGCATCCGCGAGGTCATGGAGGTTCGCGGTCTTGTCATGATGACTGTGGAGGACCTGAACTGGCCTGCCGAGCTGCAGCAGCTCGGGGCGCACGCGCCGATCGCTCTATGGCTCAGCGGCACGCCGAGCAGGCTCGAGGGTGTCAGTTCCCGACGCATCGCTCTGGTCGGCGCGCGCGCTGCCACTAGCTACGGGGAGCACGTCGCCACCCAGCTCGCCGCGGACCTCGCCGAGCAGGGACGCATCATCGTCTCCGGCGGCGCCTACGGGATCGACGGCGCCGCCCACAAAGCCGCGACCATGGCACGGCCAGGCGCCACGGTCGCGATCCTTGCGACGGGGCTGGATCGGTTCTACCCGGTCGGCAACCAGCCCCTGTTCGAACGAATCACAGAAACCGGCGGGCTGATCCTCAGCGAGCTGCCGCCCGGCGCCGCACCCACCCGATGGCGCTTCCTCCAGCGAAACCGGCTGCTCGCAGCCCTGGCCGGCGCGACCGTCGTAGTCGAAGCTGGCTACCGCTCCGGATCCCTCAACGTGGCAGGGCAAGCTCACTCGCTCGGCCGCCCGGTCGGCGCCGTGCCGGGACCCATCACGAGCGCGGCGAGCGCGGGTTGCCACCGGCTCCTGCAAGAAGGAATCGCGACGGTCGTCACTGATGCCCGGGACGCCAGCGACCTGCTTGACTCCACCGACCCGATTGGCGCCGGAGCTGATCGGAACTTCGAGTTCGACTTCATCCAGAGCCGCCCGCGGCGCCTCGAACCCGACATCAGCCTGTGAACACAACACGTCCTGTCGGTTGGGTCGCGTGATGAGCAGCCCGCAACCGAGCACCTCCCTCGGCGACGAACTGACCAACCTTGCCCTGGGACTTCTCGTCGCCGGCGCCGCGATTGCGGCACTGCTTCGAGCCGCAGGGTCCGCCGCCGCGTGGATCACCGGCATCCCTCAGCCTGCAGCGGGGTTCGACGCGGGCCTCGGCGTCCTTCTGAGCCCTACCGACCCGGGTACCGCGCTCGGCGCCACGGGGCTTAGCCCGATTGCCTACTGGATATGCCTCGCACTCTTGCTCGTCGTCACGGTCGCTACGATCGTCTTCGGCTGGAGGCTCGTGCGTCCGTCACGACGGCGTACGTCCGCCGATCCGTACAGGATTCCCGGAGTTGCCGGCACCCACGACGTCGCCAAAGCCGCCTCCCACTCCGCACTCATGAAGCGGGCCGCGCACCTGCGCCCCTCGCTCACGAACGCGAAGCCATCGGACGTCGGCTACCTGATCGGCCATTCTCGGTCCACCGCAGTCTGGGCGAGCGTCGAAGACTCGATCCTGGTGATCGGCCCGCCCCGGTCCGGCAAGGGCGCGCACATCGTCATCAACGCAATCCTCGACGCCCCCGGCGCTGTCGTCACGACATCCACCCGCCCCGATAACCTCACCGCGACGCTGTGCGCGCGACTGCGGGTCGGCCCGGTCGCCGTGTTCGACCCGCAGCAGCTCGCAGAAGGAGTTCCGGCCGGCTTGCGCTGGTCACCGATCCGCGGCTGCGAGAATCCGCTGACCGCGATGATCCGCGCGACCGGTCTCGCCTCCGGCACGGGCCTGGCTGGCGGCGGTGTGGAGTCCGGAGGGTTCTGGGAAGCCAAGACCCGGACCGCGCTCCAGTCACTCCTACACGCGGCCGCGCTCGCCGGACGGCCCCCGAGCGAGCTGTTTCGCTGGACCCTGGATCCCGCTGTCGCCTCAGAAGCGGTCGCGATCCTCGTCAACGACCCTCGTGCGGCGACCGGTTGGGCCGACTCCCTCCAGGCGATGCTCGACTCCGATCCCCGCACCCGGGACTCGATCTGGCAAGGTGTCGCACTCGCCCTCGGCGCCCTCGCCGATCCACGTGTCCTCGCGGCGGTCTCCCCCGCCGACGGCGAATCCTTCGACCCAGAGACGTTCCTGCAAAGCAACGGGACCCTGTACCTCCTCGCCACAGGCGCTGGGGCGAACAACTCTGCCGCGCTCGTCGCCGCGTTCGTCGAGGACGTCGTCGAGTCCGCCCGGCGGATCGCCGCCCGCAACCCCGGCGCCCGCCTCGACCCGCCCCTCCTGCTCGCGCTCGACGAGATCGGAAACCTGGCACCCCTTCCATCACTGCCCACCCTGATGGCCGAAGGCGGCGGCACCGGGATCACGACAATGCCCGTGTTGCAGTCCCTCACCCAGGCGCGGTCGAAATGGAGCGACAATGCCGCCGGCGCGATCTGGGATGCCTCGATCGTCAAGATCGTCCTAGGCGGAGCATCCAACTCCCGCGACCTCCAAGATCTCTCCACCCTCATCGGCGAACGGGACGAGGTCACCGACTCCACCACTCTCGGCGACCGCGGGTCCCGCTCGTCGCAACGCTCGATCCGCCGGGTCTCGATCATGCCTCCCGACGTCATCAGAACGCTCCCGTTCGGCACGGGCCTGGTGATGCTCCGGGCAGCGCCGCCCATCGTCACCCGGCTCAGGACGTGGACCTCGCGGCCGGATGCGACGGCGCTCCTTGCAGACCGCCGCGCGCTGGAATCCCAGCTGCAGCAGCCGCCTCGACGTGACGCCGCGCCGATAGATGCTGAGAACGAACCAGCCTGAGGCGCTCACCGTGGCGGCGGGACAGCCGCCACGGCGTTGCTCCACACCCAGCACCGCATGAGCTTCTCCTCGACGGCGAACTGGATGCCGCATGCGACGTCGTTCCACATCACGACTTCGGCGTCGACGAGCACTGCGTTCGGGCCGAACCGCACCCAGGCCCTGCACTTCTTCGGCTGCGGATCTCTCGTGATCGGCAGCACACCGCGTTGGAGCTCCTGGTCGGTGAGGGTCTGAAGCGGATGAGCGGCGGCGGCCTGCTTCAGGATTCGCTCGTTCATCAACCTGCCGGCAAGGTTCGGGTAGCGCTTGTTCGTCGTCACGGCCCGGACACTCCTCATCGGGCCCGCCACTCACTCTAGATTGAGTCGAACATGTGTTCTACTCTGGACTGTCATGACGAACGTTGAAGTAGAACACGAAGCGACGATATGGGCCACGGATGACATTCCGACACGCATGTTCTACGCCGGCCGGAGGTGGCGCGTAACGGATACGCCGACACGACTTCGCGACTCGATCTGGAGCTCGCCGCTCACGCCCGGCCGCGGGCTCTACGGCTGGCGCTTCCAGGCCACGGACGAGGCCGGCGAATCCCTGGTCTTCGACGTCTACAAGAGCGCCACAGACTGGCACGTCCACCACGCCTACCGCTGAGAGTGCGAGGTGGCGGGGACCGACGCACACCTGTTGCGTAGGCGGATGGCCCGCTTCACGTCACGCGAAAGGTGAGTCCCATGGCTCTTCACACGCAACAGTCGATCTCCGGCTTCATCGCCTCCGAACCGCAGCGCAGCACCACTGAAGCCGGCGACGTGCGCATGTATGTCCGCATCGGGCAGCCGCAATACCGCCGGAACGAAGACGGATCCTTCACCGAACTCGAACCCACCTTCCACGACATGGTCGCCTTCCGCGCCACCGCCGAACGCGCCCTCGCCCGCTTCGCCAAAGGCGACAGCTTCGTGGCCGAAGGCTACAAGCGCACGTTCCCCATCGAACGCGACGGCCATGTCATCGAGGCCGAGGAGTTCGTCGCAAAGAAGCTCGGACACGACCTCGCCCGCACCAACTACGAAGTCGACCGCAGCCGACGGGCCAGCGCCGTAGAACGAGACGCACCCTCGCGCACCGCAGCGGCGAAGGAATCGACCGTCGCTGGCGCACTCGGATTCTGAGGACCGCAATGCCAGTCACCGAGAGCTCGCGATACGCTCCCGAGCCCGATCTCCCAGGGCAAAGACAGCAGGACGAGGACGCCGACGGCCCCACGACGGCCGAACCTCCGCGCCCTGTGAACTGGAATGTCCTCACGGCCGAAGAAGCTGAGGTGGAATGGATCGAACTCAACCGCTGGGTGAACTGGCTTCGCCGGACCTATGGGCTCCCCGCATCCGTCATCCCTCCTTTCTGGCATCGTCATCCTGAGCTCGTCTGGGAACTGTCCGCGCTTCACACGCACTGGCTCTGTGCGTACGACCCGGACCAGCACGGATCGGCCGCGATCGGATGGCATCGTGACTTCGCTGACGCACGACAGCGCCTCCACGACTGGACGACAAACTGCGGCACACGTCTGGATCGCGATCGCACAACGCGCCAGACGACGTGGCCCGGGGAGGATCCAGCCCCGATCGTCGAAGACACAGTCATCACCAACCGCGACGAGGACTTCATCAGGTTCGTGCTCGAAGACACCGCAAGCCGCCGCGCGGCGGAAGAGCAGTTCTACGCGGCTATGGATGGCAGCGCGGCATGAGAAGACATTCCCACCTCAGCCAAGGACCGCGCCGCTGCGATACCCCGTCGCCAGGATCAGGTCGATCGTATCCAGCCGCAACGGCCTGGGCCACGCGACAGGGCGGTTAGGGTCCCCACTGTGGGCGATCGCCGAGTCAACAATGACTTACCGCCTGCGCCGACCGAGCCGGCATTGCGCCATCTGGCAGGCGACTTCTTGCGGCTACTCAGGCGAGGACGTCGTCGACCTCGTCCCACACGGCCGTCGGAATCTCGAGACCCACGTTTCTGATTAGCTCATCGACCCGCGTCGGCGATGACACGCCCACGACGGTCGAGGAAATACGGCGATCTCGTGTCGAGAACTGAAGTGCGACCGCCGCGAGTGGTACGGCGTAATCCGCGCACACATCTCGCAGGCGGGCTACCCGTTTCTCGATCATTCGATCCGGCTCCCGGTACTGGTATCGCGGCCTATTGTCCGCGGGCTTGGCGAGCATGCCGCTCGCATACGGAGCCGCGTTGACGAAGCTTAGGCCCGCGCCAACCGCGTGGTCGATCAGCTCATCGGCGGTCCTATCGAGGAGCGTGTATTGGCTATGGTTCAGCAGGATGTCGAAAACCCCAGTGTCAACGTAGCGTCGCATCTCCGGGATGCTCCCGCCTGCAACTCCGATCCTGTCCACGAGGCCGCGGGATCTCAGCTCCTTCATCGCGTCGACGACGCCCCCGGGTCGAACAAGCTGGTCGAACTCGAACTGCTCAGGATCGTGCAGGTAGAAGACGGGAACGCGCTCGACCCTTAGCCGAAGCAAGCTCTCCTTGAGCGACGACATCACTCGCTCGCCGCTGAACTCCTTCGAGCCCGGAAGCGGGTCCGCCTTCGTCGCCAGCACAATGCCGTGCGGGAGCCCACCGGCGACTGCGATCGCCTGACCGATTCGTCTCTCGCTCTCGCCGTTCCCGTAGTTGTTGGACGTGTCGATGAAGTTGATCGGCGATTCGAAGGTTCTCAGCACCGTCGCGATCGCATCCTCGGCCGCGACGTCATACCCGTACAGGTGCGGCATACCCCCGAGTGGGCTCGTACCGATGCACAGACGGGAGACCGCTGGGCCGCCCACCCCAAGCGGTTCAATCGTCAACTCGACAGCCCGCTTCCCATCCGTCGGGTCATTGCTCATCGGCGCGCTCCCCGCTCTGCCCGCCGGCCTCGACCATGACGGCCGCCTTCACCTCATCCTCTCCGCCGACGCCGGTCCCCGGTCCTCGGCTGATCTCCGAGAAGAACCCGACGTTGGGTGCGACCTTCCACCCGTGGTGGACCTTCGAAGGGGTCATGAAGAAGGTCCCATCTCGGACGGAGTCGTCGTGCAATCTGAGAGGAAGACCCGGTCCGCGCTGCGCAACGCGCGCCGAGGCCCCGTCACCCGGATCGTCGTCTGCAAGGGGCGGGTCTCTGAGTCGAAGCTCAACCAGGCGTCGACGGTCGAGGGGTCGACGACAAACTCGCCGCGGATGTCCGTGTAGCCGAGGTGTGCTGCCGCCAGCGTGAATTCGACTCGCCGCGACTCGCCGGCATCAAGCTCGACGCGCGTAAAGCCCGCGAGCTGCTGCGCTGGGCGCGTAGCGCCGCTGGTGTTCACCCGCACATAGAGCTGCACCACGGTGGCCCCGTGCCGGTCACCCGTATTCGCGACGGTCGCAGAGATCGCGACTTGCCCGCGGGTGGTCATCTCCTGGCCAGCCGACAGGTGTGAGAGGCCGAAGCGGGTGTAGCTCAGGCCGTGGCCGAACGAATACGCGGGCGTCGCCGGCATGTCGAGGTAATGCTTGTCGACGTCGGGCGGCAGTGGGTTGCGGTACCCGGTGCCGTAGCGCTGGTGGTGGTAAACGGGAATCTGACCGGAGTGGCGAGGGATGCTGTACGGCAGCTTTCCACTGGGGTTCGATGCTCCGAAGAGCACGTCCGCGACGCCCGCGGGCCCGAACGGGCCTCCGTAGGCAGACACGACGATCGCTGCTGCGTCCTGAACAACCTGCGGGAGCGCGTAGGCGCGCCCTTGCACCAGCACGACGACGAGCGGTTTGCCCGTGGCCGCGATGGCTTCGGCAAGCCGGGTTTGTGCGGCCGGCAGCGAGATATCGACTGAGTCGCTCGCCTCCCCCTCGGTCCGCTCTCCGTTGAACCAGAGGCTCGCCCCGCCAAGAGCGAGGACGACGACGTCGGACGTCTCGGCCGCGGAGACCGCCTCCGCGATAGCCTCGGCGCCGAGGTCATCGGTCAGGCCGCTTCCCTGTACGACCTCGACAGCCGCGGTGCGATTGCGGATCTCATCGACGAGCGACGTGGCACCCAGCCGGTCCCTGACGAAATCCTCAACCGGGATGGACCGGAACAGGCTGTTGTTCCACGCCGCCATGCCCGGGTCGATCCCGACCATGTTCCCCATCCCACCGTCCGACATGAAGGTGGTCATGTCGCGGAAAGCGGGGTAGCTGTAGGTGGGAAACTGGAGTTTCACCGCGTCCGCGTGGGGACCGACGACCGCGACGCGCGTCGTCTCGGGGGCGAGGGGAAGCAGCCCATCGTTCTTGAGTAGCACCACCGACCGTGCCGCCAGTTCGCGCGACAGCTCGCGCCCCTCCCCGGCGACGGCGTCGAGGTCGATCCGTTCAGTCGGATACGGGTTCTCGAACAACCCCAGCCGGAACTTGGCGGTCAGCACACGGCGCGCGGAGCGGTCCACGTGACCGACGTCGACGCGACCGGCTTCCACCTCCGTGACGAGCGCGTCACCGTAGCCGTATGGGATGGGGAACTCGGTGTCGAGCCCGGCAATGATCGTCAGCCGTCCTGCCTCCCCAGCCGTCGCGGCAGCACGCTGGCGAGTGACGATGTGCTCGAGGGTCATGTAGTCGCTGGCGACGAAGCCGTCGAAACCGATAATGTCGCGCAGAAGCGTGGTCAGGATGTCGGGATTGGCTGCCGCAGGCACACCATCGACGTCGCCATACGAGTTCATCACCGATTGCAGGTTTGCATGCTGAATCGCCGCTTCGAACGGATAGGCGAACAGGTCCCGGGTGCGCCGAGCACCGCCCTCATAGGATGAAAGGTTCATGCCGCCCGTTGGCAGGCTGTATCCGACGAAGTGCTTCGCGGTCGCAATCGCACCCGCACGCAGATCATCGCCCTGCAGACCCCGCGTGTACGCGATCCCGAGGGCGGCCGCGAGGTATGGATCCTCACCGTACGTCTCGTGCACGCGTCCCCAACGCGGATCGAGAGCGACGTCCATGTTCGGCGACAGCGCCTGGCGGACGCCGACCCGGATGAGTTGACGACGGATGGTGTCGGCCATCTGCTGCACGAGGTCCGTGCTCCAAGCCGCTGCGAGTCCGATCGGTGTCGGAAAGACCATGTGGCCGCCGGCGAGGACACCGTTGAGGGCCTCGATGTGGACGAGGAGCGGTATTCCCAGCCGCGTTCCTGAAATCGCGGTGCGCTGAAGATCGCCGACGATCCTCGCCATCGTGACGGGGTCATCGACCCCGAAGTTGCAGATGTGGCCGGGTGCTTTGGAGAGCCACTCTGAGCGCTCCGCCGGCGCGCTGCCGTCGGCGAGGGATAGGTACCAGGGCGGCACCGAGACGAGTTGGTGCGCCTTCTCCCGAAGGGTCATCTGGCCGAGGAGGAGGTCGGCTCGCTCGGTGGCGCTCAGGGCTTGGTTCTTGAAGGAGGTGTCAAGAGACATAGTGGGCCTCGGCTGGTGGTACGCGGACGGATGGAGCGAGCAGGAGGGCGCAGAGTCCGGCTGCGGTGAGCAACGCAGACACCCAGGGAAGCGATGACACTCCAAAGCCGCTGACGACCAACCCACCGATGACGGCTCCGCCACCGATCGCCACGTTGAAGGCTGTTGTCTGGAGCGTTGCTGCCGCCACGCGCTGGTCTGCAGCCGCGACCCGCATGATGCGTGCCTGAAGCAGGATGGGGACAACCGCGAAGCACATGGCCTGCGTGATCGCGACGGCGATCAGCGGAGTGAGCCCAGCCGCCGCCGCGAGAGGAAAGCACGCCACGAGCGCCGCGACTCCGGCGGTCGCGACCGCGAGCGTCGCGTTCGGGAAGGCGTCGGCCAGGCGGCCGACGAGTGCAAGGGCGACGAGGGCGGCGACTCCGGTGGCGAGCAGATAAAGCGGGACGGCCTGCTTAGGGAGCATGGCGACATCCGTCAGCCAGACCACCGAGTATGTCCCGATGGTCGTCTGCCCGATGACGACGAAAAGGATGATCCCGCAGAGCAGCAGGACAGCTGGCATTGTGGACCTCGTTGCACCTCCAGTCTCGGGTGTCTTTGGTCGTGGGCGCGCTGACGGCCGGGGTCCACCGGCCGCTCCGACTGGCGGCAGGAGCAACCCGAGCACAACCACGACAACGACGCCGACGGCCGCGATGGCGACGAAAGCAGCCCGCCACCCGAGCGCCTGGCCGAGCGCGTTTCCGACGGGGATGCCGAGGATACTTGCGAGCGATCCGCCCGCCGCGGTGATCGCAGTCGCACGGCCCAGTTGAGTGGGCGGGACGAGATCGGCCGCGTACGCCGCGGCTACGACCCAGAAGAGCCCGTGCGCGGCGCCCCCTACCACTCGGGACACGACCAGCAGTTCGAATGTCGGCGCCAGTGCCGCCAGGGCGCTGGCCGCGCTGATGGCGGAGAGGGCGATGACCGCGAGCACCTTGCGCGGGACGCGGCGAGTCGCGGCCGCGAGCGGCGCCGTCGCGAGGATGACGGTGGCCGCGAAGACGGTGACGAGCTGGCCCACCTCGGCGACCGGGCGGCCGAAGCTCGAGGCGATGTCGGGAATCAGCCCGCCGGGGAGGAACTCGGTGGTCATCGACACGAAGACGGCTGATGCCAGCACGAGCAGTCCGACCCGCGGAAGTCGATCACCGCGACCGGGCGGTCGACGTCGACGCCGGGGTGACCGAGGGGTCGGCGTGACAAGAGCAAGAATCGAGGAGTGGGGAGCCATCGCGTGGCGCCTTCTCATACCCGTGCGCACTGCCGGGTCTCCCGGGAGCATCGACGCCGCGAACGGCGGGGATCCCCACATTACGCCGCACGCCGCCCTTGAGGTACGCAGGGGGCGAGTTTTGCGCAACGTTCGTGTGACCTCGCGCCCGTCAGTTCCGGGTTTACGACTCCGGGCAACGTCGGACTGGGCCAAGGTCGTCCCCGGATGCAATCAGACCGCCTCGGCGGTCACCGTGACCTGAGCGTCCACCATCCCTCCGGCGCTGACGGTCACCGTGATCTCTCCTGCACCTGACGGGCGTACGATGGCGACCGCCCGCCCATCGAACGTCGTGCAGCTGGCTGCGTCGAATCGCTCTTCAGTAACCGGGCGCGCCGAACCCAGCGCGGCGAGCTCACCAGCGCCATCGACAGCTACGCGAACGACCGAGTCCGGCGAAGGGTTCAGCCCACCGTGCTCGTCGTGGAACTCGATGCTGATATACGCCAGATCCGTCGAGTCCGCACGGATGCGTGAACGGTCTGCAGATGCCACGAGCTGCCGTTCGAACCCCGTGACCAAGGTGGTGCGTTCACACGGAACCCCGTCGCGGTAGGCGACTGCAACAAGCTCGCCCGGTTCGTAAGCGACGTCGAAGAGTGTGCGGAAGTCGTGTGCCGGCCCGGCGGGCGAACGGCCCAGCGTGGTGCCGTTCAGGACGAGCTCGACCTCGTCCGCGTCGCTGTAGACCTCGACCTCGGCGCGTGCGCCCTGCGGGAGGTCCCATGACCAGCTCGCCACTGCATCGCTCCAGGCCCACTGCATTTCCAGCCTGCGCTGTCCGTAGTGTTCGGGCCGCAGCACCGCGAGGTACGGCTCCTTCCGCAGACCATAGACAATTTCGCGATAGTACGACTGGGGGCGGCGGAAGCCCGTGATGTCCAGATCGCCTGCCCACGCCGTCAACCAGGGGAATGCCGGATCGCCGCCGCCGCGAACCTCAGGGTCATCCGTGTAATCGGTGCGTCCCAATCCGACCTCGCCGAGGTAGTCCCAGCCGGTCCAGGTGAAGCCGCCGATGACGTGATCATGCGCGAGAGTCTGCATCCATGACTGCGCCGTCACCCGCGGGTTGGTTTCCGAACCAAGCACCACGCGATTCGGGAAGACCCGAGCGTCCGACGCGTATCGAGCCTCGGCGTAGTTCAGTCCGGCGATGTCTGCGGCGGCGTGAGCCTCAGCCGTGCGCACGGTCACGACGTCTGACACCGTTACGCCGTCGAAGAACTCCGTCATCTCGTTCATCACGTCGTTGACGCCGCGGGCGGTCGCATCCTCGAGGCGCTGCTTGAGGTCGTCGATGACTTCACCGGCCACCGCCCAGAAGCTGCTGACCGCGGTCGCGACGAAGCGCGTATCGTCCCTGAGGCGAATCCGCTCGGCGATGTCGCGTGCGAGAGACGCTCCGAAGCCGGAGCCGTACTCGTGGATCTCATTGCCGATGCAGTAGAGGATCACGCTGGGGTGATTGAAATCCTTCTTGACGAGCGCGTCAACGTCGCGCTCCCACCACTCCGGGAAGTCGAGGGTGTAATCGAAGGGCTTGTTCATCTCCGTCCATGCGTCGAACGTCTCATCAAATACGAGTACGCCGAGACGGTCGCACGCGTCGAGCATCGCGGGGCTGGCAGGGCAGTGCGAGCTGCGGATGGCGTTGAACCCGGCTGCTTTCAAGAGCTCGATCCGCCGCTCCTCCGCGCGTCGGACCGTGGCTGCGCCCAGTGGTCCGTTGTCATGATGAACGCAGGCGCCGCGCAGCTTGACCGGCTCGTCGTTGATGCGGAGTCCGTGACGTGGATCAATGCGGAGTGTGCGGATGCCGAAGGATGTGCTCACCTCGTGCGACTCGTGGCCATCCTCGTCACGCAAGCGCGCACGGAGTTCGTACAGATGCGGGTGGTCTACTCCCCACCGGCGAGGGTCATCAACGTAAAGGCGGTTGCGGACGGTCGTCGTCCGGTTCGGGTGGATCGTCACCGGTCCGCTGTTGAGAGCGACGACCTCGCCGTCGTCGTCCCGCACTTCGACCTCGAGCACCAGTTGGCGCGTCAGGTGGCTTTCGTTGCGCACAAGAACCGCGGATTCCACGACCGCACGCTCCCCGTCGACATCCGGCGTAGTCACGCGGATCTCATCGTCAACGATGTGGGCTAGCGGTGTGAGGACGAGATGCACGTCGCGATAGATTCCGAGGCCCGTGTACCACCGGGAGTCGAGGTGAGCCCGCGCCTCTACCCGGATCACGTTGTCCTGGCCGTATCGCAGGTGCGCGTCGAGGGGCACTCGGAAGACGCTGTACCCGTACCTCCACTGGCCCGCGAACTCGTTGTTCACGTAGACCATGGCATCTCGATACACGCCCTCGAATTCGATGGCGACGCGCTGGTCACGCCACTCGACAGGCACCGCAAATCGCTTCGCGTACTCGACCTCGCCGCCGGGGAAGAAAGCGGCCGACGCGCCGCCGGGTGCGTCCGCGGAGCGCGCGAACTCGATCATGGCGTCGTGCGGGAGGGTCACCTTCTGCCACTCCGCACCGCCCATGAGATCGACGAACCCGCTGATCTTGCGGCGCACCGCCCAATCGTCGTTGAAGAGGTGCCTCGTCATGATTCTCCGTTCATATCACCGCGGGAGCGGCGCCGAGTGTGCGTGATCTGCTCCACGCACCTCCCCAAACACCGCCCGGCGTTCCCGCGCACTCATGATCCCGACGGCCGGTACGACAGTGAGACGATCCGCCCATCAAGGGTGGGACATCCGACGGCCAGCATCCGGCCTGTGAATCCCGCGGCGACCTCAGTGGAGAAGTATCGCCCGTCGAGTCGTGCGAGCTCCTCGAACCCCTCGTCGACGCGCACCGAGAGCGCGATATCGTCGGGCCCGGCATACCCGAATGGGACCGGTGCCGACTGCGGGCTGGTGGCTTCCAGGCGGAGCGTGAACCGACGTGTGGTGACCGCCACCGAGCCCACTTCCTGACAGACGTCGCCGATCTGAACGACGACCCGTGCTCGACCCTTCTCCACGATGACGGCGCACCAATGCCGATCGTCAAGGCGAAGCCGCAGCTCGCCCGACGTCTCGAAGAGGGCGTCTGCGGTCCAGGCGAAATCGCGGACCCGGGTGCACAACAAATCGGAAGATGCGCCCGCGCCCGGGAACGACAGACCTCCGAGCGGATGCCTGGTGACGACGACGTCCGGTTCGGAATCGGGGACGACCCAACGCGGGCCCAGCTCCGCCTCCGCGAAGTCATCGACGAAGCCCGTCGATGGCGCCGGAACCTCGAAACGACCTTCCTCGACCACCGGCCAGCCGTCGACCCAGTCCACTCCCGCCAAGAATGTCTCGCGCCCCAGGACGTGGAAGCCGGGCGTCGAGCCGCGGGGTCGCGATCCGAGATAGACGATCGCCCAGCTGCCGTCCGGCGATTGGACAAGGTCTGCGTGGCCCACGCTCTGCACGGGGTGGACGGTGCTCCGGTGCGTGAGCACTGGATTCCAGGGGCACGGTTCGAACGGCCCGCGGGGGCTGGAGCTCCGCGCCGCCGTCACGCAATGTCCGCGTTCAGTTCCGCCCTCTGCGAGCAGCATGTACCAAAGGTCGTCGATCTTGTAGAGATGCGGACCCTCGGCGGCCGGCATCCCGCTCCCCTGCCAGACAGGATAGTGGGGCTCGAGCAGCCGGCCCGTCGCGAGGTCAATCGGGGCCTGACGGATCCCCTGCCCGCCGACGGTGAAGTCGAGCACATGCCACGTGAGATAACAGGTGCCGTCGTCGTCCCAGCACAGGTCAGGGTCGATGCCGATCGCATCGCGCACGAAGACCGGGGCGCTCCAGGGGCCGCTCGGATCCTCAGCGTGGACGATGATCTGCCCGCTGTCGAAGTCGCTGACATTGGTCGTGATGAACCAGAAGCGACCGTCCCGATGCCGGAGCGTCGAGCCGTAGATGCCGGTCGACGGTCCGGTGGTGCCGCGGCGGAACTGCATGCGGTCGGTGAGGATGTTGCCGAGCTGCGTCCAGTTCACGAGGTCGCGGCTGTGGAACAGCGGCGCGCCGGGAAAGTACTCGAAGCTGGAGTTGGCGACGTAGTAGTCATCACCGACGCGGCAGATCGTGGGGTCGGGGTAGAACCCGGGAAGGATCGGCTGGAACTCCCCGCTGCGGCCGCCCGCCCGCGCGGTGGAGACGGCGGTTGACTCAGACAAGGGCCACTCCGATCGGGTCGCTGGCCGACGCAACGGCGTCCGTAGATGCCGTCGCGGTCACCATTGTGGCGATGAGGTTCTCAAGCTCCGCCTTGACCGAGTCCGCCGGCCAGATCTTCGTCCAGACCGCCTCTCCGAGCTCCTCGACGGGCCGGTCGAAGAACGGAGCGAGAAGCTGCGCGAGCCGCACCTCGGATGCCGCGAGTCCGTTGTCGACGGAGAATTCGGTGAGCCCTTCCCACGCGCGAGGATCATCGACGAGGTCGCGGATAGTGCGCAGGGGCTTCCTTTCGACGGGAGGTTCGGCGACCTCCCAGATGTGGCGCCCGTGAAACACAGTGGTGCTGCTCGGACTCCCCGGCAGCGTGACAAGCGCGCGCGTCCCCACAGGTACCTCGACCTCGAGGGTCAGCACACCATCGGCGCGCCGCCACGACACGGAGGCGTCGCCATATGGCGTCGTGTGTCGTGTGCAGCAGTGGGTGAGCTGCGGCGGGACGATCGGCGCGACGACGAGCGTGCGGTATCCGGGCTCCCCGGCCGCGAGTCCGGCGATCCGGCGATGCGCCCAGTCGACGACGCTACCCAGGGCGTAGTGGTTGAAGGACGTCATGCCGTTGGAGTTGATCGTGCCATCGGGCAGCAGGCTGTCCCACCGCTCCCAGACCGTGGTGGCGCCGACGGTGACCGGGTACAGCCAAGACGGTGGTGCTGTCTGTAGGAGCAGTCGCATCGCCAGATCCGGGTAGCCCGCGTTGGTGAGGGCGTCGCAGATAAGTGGAGTACCGACGAATCCGGTCGAGATGCGGAACGCGCTCGCGCGGACCAGGTCAGCGAGTCTGGCGCCTGCGACCGCCCTTTGTCGCACGTCGGTCAACAGGCCCCACTCCAGCACCATCGCGTAGGCGGTCTGAGCTTCGGAGACGATCCGGCCGGATGGAGTCACGAATTCGGAGTTGAAGGCGGCGCGCACGCGCTCAGCGAGCTCCCGATACCGCTCTTCGTTCGCGCCATCGCCGATCACCGCCGCCGCCTGGGCGACGATGCCGGCCGACCTCGCGAAGTGCGCCGTCGCAATGATGTCCGGATCGGCCTTCGCGTTGAACGGATCGTCGGCCGGGGCCGTGGGATCCAGCCAATCGCCGTACTGGATGCCGCCCCGCCAGATCAGGTCGGGGCCCGAGATGGACGCAACGTGGTCGACCCAGGCGCGCATGCTCGCGAACTGGCGTTCGAGAATGCCGCGATCGCCGGTCCTCTCCCAGATCACCCACGGCACGACGGTGGCGGCATCTCCCCAGGCGGCGGTCGGCGTTGAGGTCAATTCCGAGCGGAGGATGTCGGGGACGACGTGCGGGACCCGTCCGGAGGGATCCTGCTCGGCCGCGACGTCGGCCAGCCAGGAGGAGAGGAAGCCCGAGGTGTCGAACAGGTAGGTCGCGGTGGGCGAGAAGACCTGGATGTCTCCTGTCCACCCGAGCCTCTCGTCGCGTTGTGGACAGTCGGTCGGCACGTCGAGGAAGTTGCCGCGCATCCCCCACACGACGTTGCTGTGAAGCTGGTTGAGGAGGGTGTGGCTGGAGTCGAACCAGCCCGCCCGGCGCAGATCACTGCCGACGACAACGGCCTCGATGTCGTTCGGGGTGATGTCGTCGACACCCGTGATCTCGGCGTAGCGGAAGCCGTGGAAGGTGAAGCAGGGCTCAAGCTGCTCCTCGCCCCGGCCCGCAAGGTAGAACGTGTCTGTTGCCTTGGCCGTGCGGAGCGGTCCGATGCCGAGCTCCCCCTCGTCGAGAACCTCTGCGTGTCGCACGACGACCTCTTGGCCAGGCGATGCATCGCGGACCTTCAGGCACACCCAGCCCACCAGGTTCTGCCCGAAGTCGGCAAGGAGCTTTCCGCTCGGCGACCGCCAGACCCGGCGTGCCTCGATACGCTCCGTGATGCGCATCGGAGGCCCGTCTTCACCGACGAGGATGCTCAGATCCGCGTCGATCGTCTCCACTGCGTGCTCGAACGACGCGGCCGCGGGGCGCCGCAGGTCCGTCGTCTGGCCGTCGTAGAGGTCATCCATGAGGATGCCGGACTCCCGCGCCCGCCACGTGCTGTCGGTGGCAAGCACGTGGACGGCACCGTCCGCTGTCGTCACTTCGAGCTGTCCGAGGAAGGCAAGCCGATCTCCATAGTGTGCACGTTCGCCCAAGAAGCCCAAGCGACCGCGCCACCAGCCGTTGCCGAGCGTCACGGTGAGAACATTGGTCCCTTCCTGGACGAGCGAGGTCACGTCGTATGCGCGGTAGCGAAGTCGATGCGGATAGGACGTCCAGCCGGGCGCCAGCAGCGTGTCGTCGATCGGGGTGCCGTTCAACCGAGCGGAGAGGAGGCCGTGGGCCGTCGCGAACAGTCGCGCGCGCACCACCTGGTGGGGCACGTCGATCGTGCCGCGCAGTTCTGGCGCCGCCTGTCGGATTCCGCCGATTCCCACCGGAGTGATGAACCGCGCCCGCCAGTCGTTGCTCCCGAGGAGTCCGGCCTCTGCGTCAGCGGGCTCGCTCCATGGGCTCCAGTCGGTGCTCTTCACGCGAACCCGGACGCGCACGGTCTCGCGCGCTTCGAGCGGGGCGGAGGGCCATGGCACGAGCGCTTGGTCCGCCGTCTCCACGACCCATCGTTCCCGGTCCTCATCGCCTCGGACGATCTCGAGTTCGTACGCAGACTGCTCGAACCCGTCGGGCGCGCTCGCCACAGTCCAGCTCAGGCGCGGCCGGACCGTGGTGAGACCGAGCGCGGGACCCGGGTCGGTGCGGTGCTCGAATCGGGGCGCGGTGGGTGCCGAGAGCAGGGTCATTGAAGTCCTGACAGTGAGAAGACGGAGCGCATCCCGCTCATGCGGGCGCGGCCGAGGTGTCGGCGGCATCGGCGACCGGGTCGCCTCCGAACCGAGCGAGCCGCGCAGCGCGCCGGGCGCGCTGTCGGGGCGGGTCGGCGATCGGGGCCGACATCTGCAGCCTCTGGGTGTAGGGATGCTGCGGAGCGGTGGCCACCTGGCGTGCATCGCCGATCTCGACGATCTGGCCACCTTTGAGCACGGCGATCCGGTCACTGATCGCCTGAACGACGCCCAAGTCATGGCTGATGAAGAGGTACGCCACACCGGTCGCCTTCTGCAGCTCGTCGAGGAGCGTCAGGACACGCGCTTGCGTTGTGACGTCCAGTGCACTCGTCGGTTCGTCGCAGACGATCACGGACGGCTCGAGGGCGAGGGCGCGGGCGATGGCGATGCGCTGACGCTGGCCGCCCGAGAACTCGCGCGGATACCGCCATCCGGCGTCAGACGGCAAGCCGACAGCATCCAGCAGCTCACGAACCCGTGCGCGGCCCGCGGTGGCGCCGGTGGCCCGGAGCGGCTCGACGAGGATGCTCTCCACGGTCATGGACGGGTTCAGCGATGAGTAGGGATCCTGGAAGATCACCTGAATGTCGCGGGCGACCTGGCGCCGGCGAGAGCGCGAGATGTTGCTGATCTCCTGTCCGCGGAACTCGATCGACCCTCCGCTCACGGGAGCGAGACCGAGGATCGCGCGGCCGATTGTGGTCTTCCCCGATCCGGATTCGCCCACGAGGCTCACGGTCTCGCCGGCCCTGAGTCCGAGGGAGACGTCCTGAATGACGGTCTTGCCGCCGCGGCGTCCGCCGTAGCGGACCACGAGATTCTTGATCTCGAGCAGCTGGTCACTCATCGCCGATCACCTCCATGATCTCGACCTTGCGTGAGGAGGCGAGCAGGTCGTTCGTGTACGGGTCGCTCGGAGCTGCGAAAAGGGTGTCCACGTCGTTGGACTCGACGATTCGCCCGTCTTTCATGACACTGACCCGGTCACAGAGGTCGGCGACGACCCCGAGGTTGTGGGTGACGATGATCATGGCCAGACCACGCTCCACACTGAGCTCGCGCAGCAGCTCGAGCACCTCGGCTTGAACGGTGACGTCGAGTGCCGTGGTGGGTTCGTCCGCGATGATGACCTCCGGGTTGGACGCGACTGCCCCGCAGATGAGGACGCGCTGCGCCATGCCCCCAGAGATCTCGTGGGGATACAGACGCATTACGCGCTCTGGGTCGTCGATGCCGACTCGAGCGAGCAGCGCGACCAGCTGCGCGCGAGCCTCGGCCTTGGAGACACCGGTGGCGGCGCGAAGTCCGTAGACCAGCTGCGCGCCGACGGTGAACGATGGGTCGAGGTTCGACATCGGCTCCTGCGGCACGTAGGCGATCTGCCGGCCGCGCGCCTTGCGCATCCGCGCCGGATCGGCGAGAAGATCCTTCCCCTTGAAGAAGACGCTTCCGCCGAGGACGACGGCCTCGCGCGGCAGGAGGCCGAGGACAGAGAACGCGATCTGCGACTTGCCGGAGCCTGATTCGCCGACGAGGCCGTGGATCTCACCTCGCCTGACTTCAACCTCGACCCCGTGCACAACCTCGCGCACCTCGTCGCCCGTCGTCGGATATCCGACGCGCAGCCCGCGGATCGCGAGGACGACATCGTCGGGCGCTCCGTACTCGTGCGTCCCGGCGACTCGGTCATCCTGAGCTGCGCGGACAAGCGCGCGCCGGCGCGAGGGCTTGAGTGCCGCACTCCGATTTGAGGCCTGGAGGGTGTCGCGCAGCGCGTTGCCCAGCAGTACGTAGGCGAGAATCGTCACGCTGATGAGGATCGCCGGCGCCGCGAGGTTGGCCGGGACCAGGTAGATGTTCGCGAACGCCTCCGCAAGCACACGACCCCAGGAGGGCTCCCGCGGGTTGCCCAGGCCGAGGAAGTCCACGCCCGCGAGGATGCCGACAGCGGTCGCGAGCACGAACGCGCTCTGCACGATCACGGGTGCTCGCACAGCGGACAGCACATGGCGGCCGACGATGCGGACGTCCGAGAGGCCCACGACCTTCGCGGCGTCGACATAAAGCTCGGACCGCACGGAGATGACGACCGAACGGACGAGCCGGTAGAACGACGGTGCGACGATCACGCCGAAGGCGGTCATGGAGACGGGGATGCTGGGGCCGGTGAGCGTGAAGATCGCGATGATGATCGCGATGCCCGGAAGCGACATCACGAGATCCGAGACGAAGTTGGCGACGGCCTCGATCTTGCCGCGGTAGAACCCGGCGAGCAGTCCGAATGTCAGGCCGAGCAGCAGAGAGACGCCGAGCACGAGGACGCACGCGAGAAGGGTCTGCTGCGTTCCCCACATGAGGCGGGACAGGATGTCGCGGCCCGACTGGTCGGAACCGAGTATGTGACCTTCGCTGAACGGAGGCTGGTTCGCGCCGGCCAGGTCCGTGGCGTTGGGCGGGTACGGCGCGAGCCACGGGGCGGTCACCGCGACGAAGATCAGGACCGCGAGGACCGCAAAGCTGAAGATGGCGAAGGGGTTCTTCAGGAGAGTCGCAAAGGTGTTGCGGCGGACGCCCTTGCGGATCAGCGCGGCGGTGCCGTCGACCGAGGGATCCAGGTCATGCTGATCGACGGTCATCGGATCCTCGACTTCGGGTTCAGGATGCCGACCAGGATGTCGGCAGCGAGATTGACGATGAGGACGAGGAGCATCGCGAATATCACCGTGCCCATCACCATGGGGACGTCACCTGCAAGGGCAGCGGAGATGATCAGCTGGCCGATGCCGGGGAGCGCGAAGATCGCCTCGATGAACAGGGCCGCTCCCAGCAGACCCAGCATCGTGAGGCTCAGGACGATGAGGCCCGGGCCGGCCGCGTTGCGCAGCACGTGGCGAAAGAGAAGCGGCGCCGACGGGATGCCGCGGGATCGAAGTGTGCGCACGTAGTCCTGGGAAAGAGTGTCGGCGACCGAGCCCCTGAATTGGGCCGCCGAGGCGGCGATCGTGCCGATCAGGAGAGAGATCACGGGCAGCGTCAGCGACCAGAGCCAGCCCTGAGGATCGTCTGTCAGCCGGATGTACCCGGTAGCCGGGTACATGGGGACAGCGATCGCGAACGCGAAGATCAAGCCCATCGCGATGATGAACCCGGGGACCGCCGCTCCCAGCACAGTGATGAACTGCAGAATCCGATCGACCCAGCCGCCGTAAAGCGCTGCCGTGGCCCCCAGGACGACCGCAAAGATCGTGGTGAGAATCATCGTCAGGATGATGAGCGAGAGGGTGACCGGAATGCGCGTGGCGAGCGCCTCGGTGACCGGCTGGCCGGTGAGGAACGACGCGCTCAGGTCGCCCCTCACCACGCCCGCCAGGTAATCCAGATATTGGACGATCAGCGGCCGGGTGAGCCCCAGCTCTTCCGCCTTGGCCGCGACCTGCTCCTCCGACGCGCTCAGACCCAGCACGGATCGAGCGATGCCGAGGCCATCGGTGAACATGACCGCGAAGGTGATAAACGTCACGATCAGGAACAGTCCGAGGGCGCGGACCAGGTGGGTCGCGATGTAGCGGAACATAGCTGGGGCTCTCCGGTCCTACTTCTGCTGGAAGTCCCGCAGGAGCGGGTGCAGCGCTGAGAAGTCCGACATGGTCGGGATGCTGATGTCGTCGCTGTAGAGGTAGAAACCGTCCGGGTACGCCATGGGGACGAACCACGCCTGGTCGATCACGTACTGGTTGATCTCCTGCTGTGCGGCGACCCGCTCCTCATCGGTCCCCGTGAGGATCGTCTGCCACAGCTCGTCGACCGTCGCGTCAGGCTGGTGCGACACATTCCAGATGCCGTCGGGCAGGATGTAGTCCTGGATGTCCTTGATCGACTCGCCGTAATTGCCCAGCGGCCACAGCGGAACAGGGTAGGTACCGCTCAGCAGCTCGGTGTACTTGTCCGGACCCGTCAGGTTGACCTGCTCGACGGTGATGTTGAGGAGCGCAAGCTGTTCCGTGATGTACGGGAACAGCAGGTCTAGCCCGACCCCCTCTACGTTCGGCATCTGGAGCGTGAACCCGTCCTCGTAACCGGCTTCCTGCATGAGCGCCTTCGCCGCGTCGACGTCGTACGGGTAGGGGTCCTCGCTGAGGTCCTCCAGGTAAGCGCTGCTCCCCGGCCGGAAGATCTGATACGCCGGTTCTGCGTAGCCGCGATACAGATCCTCGGCGATTGCATCGCGATCGAAGACCATGTTCATCGCCTGGCGGACGCGCACATCGCCGAGGGCGGGGACCGTCTCGCCATTGTGATCCGTGAGCAGCAGTCGGGTCGTCGTGCCTCGGAGGGTGATCGCCTCCAGTCCCGCCTTCTCCGCCTCTTCGATGGTCGCCGAACTGCCGAGGATCCCGTCGATCTGACCGGTCTTCAGGGCGTTGAGGCCAGCGGTCGCGTCGGTGAACACCTTGAGTTCGAGCGTCTCGTACGGGTAGGTGTCGCTGTCCCAGTAGTCCGGGTTCTTGGACAGCGTGTAGCTCGACGCCTGCGTGCTCTTGCTCGGCTCGTAGATGTAAGGCCCACTTCCCACGATGGTGGTGTCGTGCTCATCCCCTGCGACGTACTCGGCGGATGTGATGTTCGCCTCGCAGAGGAGGAGGTCGAGCGTCGGGGTGGGCTGGGGCCAGGTGATCGTCATGTTGTAGTCGTCGGCGAAATCGAACTTCAGATCGGCGAACCTGCCGTTGCTCTCACCGATGAACTCGTAGGAAGCCTGGACATCCTCCGTCGTGAGGTCGCTGCCGTCCGAGAATGTGATGCCCTCTCGGAGCTTGACCGTGACGGCGCTCTTGTCGTCGTTGTACTCCCACTCCTCGGCGATCTCCGCAGACGGCTTGCCGAACTCGTCGCAGATGAGCAGCGTGTCCCACGCGGCGTCGGCGAACCAGCCCTGATAGCTGGGCTGGATCGCAACGCTGAGGCCCGGGATGTCGGCGGTCATGCCGAGGACCAGCGTGTCCTTCGCGCCATCCCCGGTGGCGGACCCTCCCCCTCCGGGGGCGCAGGCGCTGAGCGCGAGGCCTGCGGCGAGCGCGGGGATCGCGACCGCTGCAGCCATGCGGCGTCGTGTGAATCGCATTGCAACTCCTTTGTTGTGTCTCTTGGCTCGGGCGGTGCTGCCCGTCGGGCGGAGGACCATGACGTTCGGGTCGTCCGAAAGTGACGGTAGAGAGTGCTCTCCGACCCAGCAACGAAGTATGCGATTATTGCGCAAAGCGACCCGCCGGTACGGGGGTCGCAGGAGTGGCCGCGCTCTGGCATCCCCATGTCAGCACCAATGTTCCGGCCGGGAACAACAGGGCACAACTCCCTTGCCGCGCTGCTTGCGAAGACTAGGCTCGGGGCAGATTCATTTTGCGCAAGCCGGAAGGGGTGTCGATGGATCCGACTGCTTCCGTAACCCTCCGGGACGTGGCCGAGGCAGCCGGCGTGTCTGTTGCGACAGCTTCGCGGGCTCTCGCCGGGCGTGGAGACCTGTCCCGACGGACACGCGAGAAGGTTGCGGATGCTGCCCAGAAGCTCGGATACGACCGCGGCAACGTCATGCGAGGACGGCCCACGACTCTGGATCCCCGACTGATCGAGTTCGTCCTCGGCAGCTTCGACGACGCGTGGACTGACGCGATGACGACCGGTGCTCGGGAGGCGGCCTTCCGGCTGGGATTCGATCTCGTTCTCACCCTCGAGCGATCAGAGCCCACCGACGACTGGCCGACCCGCGTGGCGACCCGCCGCCCCTCGGGTGTGGTGATCGGCATCATCCGACCGACAGCGCGTCAGCTCGACGAGTTGCGCGGGCTCCGCATTCCGATTGTGCTGCTCGAGCCGAGATCCGACCCAGAAGGAGCGCTCGCGAGCGTGGGCACGACGGATTGGCAAGGAGGATACGACGCGGGCGCACACCTTGCGTCGGGCGGGTACTCCCGATTCGTCATCGTCACGGGCGAACCGCGCTACCGCTTCGGGCGCGCCCGCGAGGAGGGTTTCCGCCAGGCGATCGCCGATACGGTCGGGCTGGACGTCGTCCGAGTCAACTCCGAATGGACAGACGCCCCCTTGACCGAGCAGATGCTTCGGGCGATCGCTGGCGACCGTTCTTCCGTGGGCGTGTTCGCCTGCAACGACGAAATGGCGTTGGCGGTGTATCGGGCCGCAGCCCAGCTGGGTCGCAGCATCCCGGATGACATCGGGGTAGTCGGCTTCAATGACGAGCCCCGAGCGGCCAGAGCGACCCCGCCGCTGACATCGGTTCGGCAGCCGTTGCGAGCAATGGCGGCCAGGGCCGTTGAGATTGCCGCAGAGCTTCGCCGTCATGAGGACGCGAGCTTCGAGCGCATCGAGCTTCCGTGCGAGCTGATTGTGCGCGGCTCGACCAGAGCCGCCCCTCCGACATCGGCGCGGTAGCGCCCGTTTGCGCAAATCGCCCGCGGCGGCCGTCGGCGGAAGGCGGCGACACTAGGCTCGCCGCGTCACGCGCCGCAGAGTTGCGTGCCGCTCGGCAATGGAGGAATCCCATGACTCGGCCTTTCGATCGATACGACGCTTTCGGCGCGGCACTCGACAACCCTGCAGCCAGTCAGGTTCTTGAGGCCCTCGTGCCCGAAGTCCTGCACTCCTCGTTGGCGGCGCAGCTGCGCGAATTCCCACTCGGCCCCTTCCTCGAGTTCGCTCTCGGCGCCGATCGCACCCGAGCGGCAGCCGTCATTGCGGCGCTCAGCGAGATCGAGAGCACCACGCCGCCGCTTGAGGAGTCCCGGACAGTCGTACCGCGCTCCGACTGCGAGTCCGGCTCTGTGCCTATGAGCTCTGCTGCGGTTGAGGTGGGTGGTGGTGAAGTCAACCGTCCGGTCGAGCTGATCTTCTCTGGCCCCGCGCACGGCAACCCTTTCGTCGACGTCGAGATCGCGGCCGAGTTCAGGCTGGATGAGGATCCGCTCGTCGTCGGCGGCTTCTACGACGGCAACGGGCGCTTTGTCGTCCGCTTCCTTCCACCTCGTGCCGGTACGTGGCGATGGACGACGCGATCAAACGCGCGCTCGCTCAACGCGATCAGCGGCGAGGTTGTGGTGAAGCGGTCAACTCATCCCGGACCAGTGCGCGTAGTCGACCAATTTGCATTCGCCCACGCGAACGGGGAGGTCTTCACTCCCGTAGGCACCACCGCCTACGCGTGGATACACCAGCCGGCAGACTTGCAGGCCCGTACCCTCGAAAGCCTCGCGGCGGCACCGTTCAACAAACTGCGCATGTGCGTGTTCCCCAAGAGCTTCCTCTACAACTCGAACGAGCCCGACGATTTCGCGTTTCGCAGAAGGAACGACGGCACGTGGGACACCGAGCGTTTCGACATCGAGTTCTTCCGGCGCCTGGAGGAGAACATCGTCGAACTCGACAAGCTCGGCATCCAAGCAGACATCATCCTCTTCCATCCTTATGATCGTTGGGGCTTCAGCCGACTCGGCCGCGTGGCGGACGAACGGTACCTGACCTACATCGTGCGACGTCTCTCCGGATTGCCGAACGTGTGGTGGTCGTTGGCCAACGAGTACGAGCTGCTGACGACGAAGCGCCCGGAGGACTGGCACCACATCGCCGAAGTCGTTACTCGCGAGGATCACGTCGGCCATCTGCTATCCATCCACAACTGGTCTGAGCTGTTCGACTACACAATCGGATGGGCGACGCACGCCAGTATCCAGCGCGGCGATCGGGAACTCGGCCAGAAGATCGACGAATGTCGCTACACCTGGGGCAAGCCCGTCATCGTCGACGAGCTCGGTTATGAGGGCGACCTCGACCAGGGATGGGGAAACCTGACCGCCGAGGAGGTCGTCGAGAGGTTCTGGAGCGCAACCGTGCGCGGCGGCTATCTGACGCACGGTGAGACCTTCCATCGTGAGGACGAGGAGATCTTCTGGTCGAAGGGCGGGACGCTCGTAGGCCGGAGCCCTGCGCGAATCGCGTTCCTTCGGAGGATCGTCGCGGACTCCCCGACCCATCGACTCGACCCGTTGCCGTCCGATTGGGACGTGCCCTGGGGAGGTGTCGCCGGCGAATACTGCGTCCTCTACTTCGGCGCAAAACAGCCGCGGTTCCGCGATGTCTCGGTCCCGGCAGGCATGAATGCGTCGATCGAACTGATCGATACGTGGAACATGACGATCCAGCAGGTCCCCGGCCTCCACGAAGGTGTGACGCGCGTCTATCTGCCCACTCGGCCCTACATGGCCATCCGGTTGCGGCGGGCCTGACCGCCTCGTTCCCGGATCGAAAGTCGGATGCCCCGACCACACAGGTGGTCGGGGCATCCTCTCGCCATCGTCTAGTCGGCAACGATCACGCGAACCCGATCGATGTTGTGCAGGAGCGCGTACTTGGCGTTTACGTCACCACCGCGCTCTGCCGTCACGCGGACGCTGACGAAATACGTCCCGGGCTGAGCGAAGCTGCACTTGGTGGTGAGCGCCGCTACCTTCTGGGGCGTGGCGAGCGTCCCGCCGACGTATGTGCCGTCTCCCTCGCAGTCCCACTCGGCGGCGATGATCTTGCCGCCGCCGACAGGTGTGCGGGCGGTCGCCACGAGAGGCACAGACTTGCCCGGCTTGGCGGTGATCGAATCGTCGCCGCGCGACACGAGGTCCACCGTCGGCTGGATGCCCTGCCGTTCGCCGGCCGACGCTGGCACGATGATCTGCGCCTCGTTGACGGAGTACCGGGTCGAGGTGGGGGCGGGGATGCCGTCCTCCGCCCATGCGGCGACATCGCGCAGAGCCTGTTCGACCTGGCCATACCAGTCCACCAACGTCGTAGCCCGCAGCCCTGTCGGCGGCGCGTCCTGATGGTCGGCGTGATCGGTGAAGTAGACCCGGTAGCTGTCCGTCGCCGCCGCCCCGAGCGCGGCTTCTACGCGCTTGCGGTACCAGTCGGTGTGCCACGGCAGGGCGTCACTGTCGTACAGATTGGATACGACGATCATCTTGCCGGTGATCGACCCGTCGAACGCGGCATTGCCCGATACCGCTCGGAATGAGGCGGGCTCGCCCACCGCGCGCTGGGGATACAGCGGCGTGCCATCGGGTTTGCGGAACTGATCCAGCCCGATCCAGCCCTGGTCGACCGGCGGCAGCTGGTAGCGGTACGCGAACCGCTTGGCGATGTTCCACCGGTGCCCGATCGTGTCGCCCATTTCTGCGAGCTCGGCGCGAACACGGGTGCCGAGGGCGCTGTCCTCGGTGCCGAGGTAGCCCGGTGCATTCCAGAAGTCGTCGACATAGGTCGGGTCGTAGGAGAGGGGCGAGTCGGAGTCGAGACCTCCCCCGAAGTAGGCGGGGTCGTAGCCGAGCAGGTAGTCCGGGTTCTCCCATCCCTTCAATGGGATGCCCAGCGCCAGCATCTCCTTGAGCATGGCGGTCTCTGCAGCGTCGAGCGTCGCATACGGGTTTCCACTGCCGCCAGGAAGGATGGCGTCGCGGATCTCGTCAGCCTTGTCGTTGAGGATCAGCTCAGCTGCCGCGCGGCCATTGAAGTTGTAGCTCGAGGGCGTAGGGACCCCCTGCACCATCGGCACGAACCCCTGCCAGACGCCCTCGGTGTTCTCGGCAGCGCCGACGGTCTGGAACGAACCGCCGCTGGGACCATACAGGTAGCCATAGATCGGGCGGGTGCTGCCGTAGTACGCCGCGGCGACGGTCTCCGCGAACTTCGCGGCAGCCGCATCATGCCGGTATCCCACCGAGACGGAGCCGTTGCCCGCCTGGACGGCGTAGCCGCCGCTCGCCAGTGCGAAGCCGATCGCGCGGTCGTCGGCGCGCGCAGTACTCGCCCCCGCGACGAACACGGTGGGGTAGGTGTACTGGAAGAACCGGCCCTCCCACTTTCCCTTGTCGACCGCGGAGTGCAGATAGATGTTGAACTGGATGTTCGTGCCCTCGAAGTGTCCGGACACGCGGTGATGCGGGACCGGTGAGGTCTCATCCGATTCGGCGTCGATCACCGGACGATTGAAGCGCGGATCCACGCAGTCCGGGGTCACGATCATTGGGGCGCCCGACCCGGCTTGAGTACACGGGGCTGGTTCGGCGGATGCGGTCGCCGCGGGCAGTACGGCGGCGACGATCGCGATCGCAACGCCGAGCGCCAGTGGCGCTCGGCGAGTGAGGACGGATCTGGGCACTGATTCCTCCAACGTCATCGGTGGTTGCCGCCGCGACCATCGCGACGGCGAACGCCCCAGGCGAGGGGTGGTGCAGGGCGAACAGGCACCGACGCTACGGTGACCGCTCACACCCGATCAATCGAGCCGAGTTCTTTTGCGCAAACTCCAGCGCACAGTCATCGACCGATGGCCACGTGGAACTTCGGCCCCGGACCGGCTGTGTCCGGCCGGCCCTCCGCCAGGATGCGGGGAAGCTCCTCGAGTGACACTGTGGCCGCGATCAGCGGCCGCGGATCGACGCCACCCGCCGCGTAAGCGTTGATCGTCCCCGCGAGTCCGGGCGAGGCACTGAGCACGCCGACAGCGGTTACATCCTTCAGTGCCAGCTCACGAGTGTCGATCAGACTCGCGCTACCCGCGAGTCCGACATACACCACACGCCTCCCCGGCTCGACCAGCTCGAGCGCTTTCGCCGGCAGATGCTGCGCGTTCGATGCCTCGATCACGGCGTCCCACGGCAGGTCGGGAAGGGTTTCCTCGGTCCACACATTGTCGAACCCGATCGTCCGGGCGAAGGCGAGGGAGCGCTCGCTGCGGCCGAGAAGGTGCACTTCGGCGCCCGCGGCGCGGGCGAACAGCCCGCACAGCAGCCCGATCGTGCCGGGGCCGAGGACGAGGCATCGGTCGCCGGGTCGGAGGTTCGCGGCCTCGACGGACCGGTAGGCGTTGCCGCCCGGTTCGACCATGGCGCTCATCGCGTCGTCGACCGTGTCGGGCAGCCGGTGCAGCGACGTGACGGGCACGGCGACCTGTTCGGCGAGGGCGCCGGGACGGCCGTCGCGGATGCCGAGCTCGCCGCGGGTCTCGCACACGTGCTGCAGTCCGCTTCGGCAGCGACGGCATTCGCCGCAGCCGAGCATCGTGTCGCCGGTGACCCGGGCGCCCAGCCACGAGGCATCCACCCCGTCTCCGATCCGGGAGACGACACCCATCCATTCGTGCCCGATCCGCACGGGGAAGGTGGTGTGCCCCGAGTGGTAGTACGCCATCTCGCCGGTGAACAGCTCGATGTCTGTCCCGCAGATTCCGGCGCGCTTCACGTCGACGACCACCTCGCCGGGCGCGGCGGTCGGCGGCGCGACGTCCTGCACCTCCGCCCGGTGCGGACCGGTGATGACGAGCGCCCTCATCGGGGCGCCAGCACGGTCTGGCGCTGCGCGCCGAGGCCGCCGATGCCGAGCGTCATGACGTCGCCCGCCTGCAGCCAGACCTGCGGGGTGAAGCCCATGCCGACCCCGGGCGGGGTGCCGGTGTTGATGAGGTCGCCGGGCTCGAGCACCATGAACTGGCTGATGTAGTGCACGATGAAGAACGGGTCGAAGATCATCGTCGACGTCGATCCGGTCTGGCGACGCACGCCATTGACGTCGAGCCACATGCCCAGGTCCGTGACATCGGCGACCTCGTCCTGCGTGACCAGCCAGGGGCCCGCCGGGTTGAACGTCTCGGCAGACTTGCCCTTGAGCCACTGTCCGCCGCGCTCCATCTGGAACGCCCGCTCCGACACGTCGTTGACGAGCACCCACCCCGCGATGTGGTCCCGCGCCTCGTCGACCGAGTCGAGATAGCTGGTCCGCTTGCCGATCACGATGCCCAGCTCGACCTCCCAATCCGGCTTCGTCGCGCCCCGCGGAATGCGGACGTCGTCGTTCGGGCCGACGAGGGTGTTCGGCGACTTCGTGAACAGGATCGGCTCCGACGGAACCGCCTGGCCGGTCTCGGCAGCGTGATCGGAGTAGTTCAGGCCGACGCAGATGATCTGGTGCGGGCGGGCGATCGGGGCGCCGATGCGCTGGTCGCCGATCGGCTCCCCGCCGGTCGCGGCGCGCTCGGCGACGATCGGCGCGATCCGGTCGAGCCCGCCCGAGCCGAAAAAGGCCTCGTCGAAGTCGGCGACGACATCCGACAGGTCGACGTAGCGGCTCTCGCCGACGAGCGCGGCGGGCATCTCGGCGCCGGGGGCGCCGATGCGCAGGAGCTTCATGCTGTTTCCTCCAGGGAAGTCGTGGGCGGACGGGTTCCAGCCCAGAGATGCGGGGCGATGCCTCGGTGTCCTGTTCGGACGGTGAAGAGGCGACCGGACAGCGGATGCGCGGCGATGTCCTCTCGCGTCATACCCTCGGTCGCGGTGGTGATCACGAGGGTGTCGAGGTCTGGTCCGGCGAACACCGGGCACGACGTGTGGGGGGCTGGGACGTCCACCCGACCCACGATCTCGCCGTCGGGCGAGATCCGGACCACACAGCCCTGACCCCAGAGCGCGACCCACAGGTGGTCCTCCGTGTCTGTGGTCATCCCATCGGGGAACCCGGCGTCCACCTCGAGGAACACGCGTCGCTCGCCGGTCGTTCCGGAGACGGGATCGTACGAGCGGGCGTGGATCCGCCGGCTGGTCGTGTCGATGGAGTACAGCGTGCGCCCGTCCGAGGTCCAGGCGAGGCCGTTCGAGAGGCCGAGGTCCCCGTCGAGGACCGTCGCCCGCCCGTCGGCGCCGAGTCGCAGAAGCAGCTCGGGCCCCGGCCCCTTTGTGCCGACGAGGAAGCGCCCGGCCGGGTCGGGCTTGCCGTCGTTGAATCGCCGATCCGCTCCGTCGATGAGATCGGGGCCGGTGGTGATCGATCCGTCGCGGTGGCGCACACAGAGCCGGTGAGCGCCGGCGACCAGCCACTCGCCTGTCGCCGAGACGGCGACAGCGGCCGCGACATCGGGGAAGGCGACGCGCTCCTCGATCTCGATCGCGCCACCGTACGAGAAGCGGGCTGCGTAGACGACACCGGCCGTGATGTCGACCCACAGCACGCGGCCGCGGATCGGATCCCAGACCGGCCCTTCCCCGAGGTGATGCGAGATCGGCGTCGCGACACGCGGAACGCCCAGCAGCGGCACCCGCTCCAGCGCGCTCACGAGGACGACTCCGCGAAAGTGTCGTCGAGCACCTCGAGGATGTGCCGGTACGGGTGCCCCGTGGCGCGGGTCATGCCGAGCTCGCACGTGCGGTTGAGCGAGGCGTGCGCATCTGAGGCGGCGGCCGTCACATCATCGGCTTCGCGGCGGGTGGCGCCTGCGGTGAGTTCGGGATGCAGCATCCCGCGGTCTCCGGCGAAGGCGCAGCATCCCCACTCGTCGGGGATCACGACGGCTTCGGCGGCCGCGGCCGCGACTCTCGTGAGCGCGGGGTTCACGCCCAGGCGCGTGGAGGAGCAGGTGGGGTGCAGGGTGATCGAGCGGACCTTCCGCCCTTCCGGCAGACGGGGGAGCACGTATTGGTCGACGAACGCCACGGCGTCGAGCACCTCGATGCCGCGCATTTCGGCGGCGTTGAGCAGCACTTCCAGGCCTTCCGTGCAGGATGAGGCATCGCAGACGACGGGGATGCGGCCGCCGTCGGTCGCGCGATGCAGCGACGCCGAGACCCGGGCGGTCATCTCGGCATAGCCGCCCGTGAGTCCCTTCGACTTCCACGGGGTGCCGCAGCACAACGACGGCAGGTCGTCGGGCGTGCTCACCGCAACGCCTGCTCGTTCGCACAGCCGCAGGAACGACTCCGCAGCGCCATCACCTCCGACGGGACCGAACATCGTGTTCGTGCAGGACGAGAAGAAGACGGCGGACGGTTCCGGCGCGTCCACGACTCGCCTCCGTGTGCCGCCCCGCGGGAGGTCTGCCGTGTAGAGGGGGACAGTGTCGGTGCCGAGGATGCCGCGACCGAGCTTCGTCGCCAGCGCCGGGACAGCGGTGGGAAGGGCATCTGCGACGGTCATCGCGACGCCGCCGGCGGCGCTGACAGCATCCCACTGCCTCGCCGCGACCTTCCACGCGGCCTGCGCAACCGCACCCTGGCTCTCTGCGCGCAGGCGCCTCACCAAATCGCCGGTGTTGATGAGCACCGGGCACGCCGTCTGGCACATGCCGTCCACCGCGCACGTCTGCACCCCGTCGTAGTCGTACTCCTGCTCCAGTGCAGCGGCGAGGAGCTTGTCGCCGCTGTCGCGGGCGCGCTGGAGCTCGCGGCGCAGCACGATCCGCTCCCGCGGAGTGAGGGTGACGTCCTTTGACGGGCACACCGGTTCGCAGTAGCCGCACTCCACGCAGCGGTCCACCTCGGACTCGACCGTCGGGGCCGTCTTGAGGTGCTTCGTGTGCGCCTCGGGATCCTCGGTGAGGAGAACTCCCGGGTTGAGGCTCATGCCGGGGTCGATGAGGCGCTTGACCGCCCACATCACGTCGTAGAGCTCGTCGCCGTACTGGCGCCGCACGAA
This sequence comes from Microbacterium sp. NPDC058062, assembly GCF_042885375.1. Classification (NCBI taxonomy): domain Bacteria; kingdom Bacillati; phylum Actinomycetota; class Actinomycetes; order Micrococcales; family Microbacteriaceae; genus Microbacterium; species Microbacterium sp. NPDC058062. The sequence goes on along the minus strand of NZ_JBHVSC010000001.1, from coordinate 373,169 downwards.
CGGGGCCATGATCCGCCCCGTGCCGTGCTCGGCCTTCAGCGTGCCGCCCTGCCCGAGGACGAGGCTCACCATGTCTTCTGTGAAGGCCTCGTATCGGGCCAGCAGCGTCTCGTCGTCGAAGCGCTCATTGATGAGGAAGTGGATGTTGCCGTCCTTCGCGTGCCCGAAGATCACGCTGCCCTCGTAGCCGTGCGCATGGAACAGCTCGATCAGGCGCTCGCACGTCTCGCCCAGCCGGTCGACCGGGACGGCGATGTCCTCCAGGAGCGCCGTCGTACCGGACGGCCGCGCACCGGCCACCGCGGTGAACAGACCCTTCCGGATGTGCCAGAGCTGCGCGCGGGTCGCGGCATCCGTCGTCAGTTCCGCGCTGTCGACGAGTGGCAGGTCCGCGAGCACCGGCGCTGCAGCGCTGAGGCGGGCGTCCAAGGCCGCGGCGGTCTCTTCCTGGAACTCGACCAGCAGCGCCGCGTGCTCGGCGACGACCAGGCCGGCCAGCTCCGCGGTCGCCTCCGGGTCACGCTGGGCGACGAGAAGGGATGCGGCATCCATGAGCTCGATCGTCGCGAAGCCCGCCTCGATGAGCGCCGGCAGTGCGGCGGTCGCATCCGCGAGACCGGCGAAGATCAGCAAGCCTGTAGCGGCGTGGGGCCTGACGGGCAGCGTCCGGAACGTCGCCTCAGCAACAAAGGCGAGCGTGCCCTCGGAACCGACCACAAGATGCTCGAGGATCTCAAGAGGCGTGTCGTTATCGAGGAACGCATTCAGGCCGTACCCCATCGTGTTCTTGATCGAGTGCAGAGTCTGAAGACGCTCGACCGACCCGGGGTTGCCGCGGATCCGGTCCCGCAGGCGTTCGAGCCCCTCGTAGATCGCGGGCTCCTTCTGCCGCAACAGGCCAGCGGCGCCAGGGGCGCCAGTGTCGATGACGGTGCCCGACGGCAGCACAAGCACCGCGGATTCGAGCGTGCGGTACGCGTTGGCGTGAGTACCGCACGACATGCCAGAGGAGTTGTTCGCGATCACGCCGCCGATCGTGCACGCGATCTCACTGGCCGGATCCGGTCCAAGCTTGCGGCGATGACGTGCCAGCCGTGTGTTGACAGCCCGCACGGTCGCGCCCGGCTGCACCCGCACCCGGTCGCCGGCGTCGAGCACGTCGATGCGGCGGAAGTGACGACGGGTGTCGAGCAGCAACTGATCGGTGCCTGCCTGCCCAGAAAGGCTCGTCCCGCCGGACCGGAAGGTCACCGGCGCCCCGGCCGCGCCGGCGACCGCCATCACCCGGGCGACCTCGTCGACGTCCTTGGGCGTCACCACCGCCTGTGGAGTGAGGAGGTAGTGCGACGCGTCGTGGGCGGAGGCCAGGCGATCAGTCGCCCGCGTGCCGACAGCCGCGCCGACGGCCTCGATTGCGGCGATCAGCGCGGGGTCGACCGGGGCGAGCGTCGCGGATCCCCCGCTTCCGACGCGGCGTTCAGTGCGACTCACGTGACACCTTCGATCCGGACGAGCCGACGAGGAAGTCGAGGTCGGCGCCTCGGTCGGCCTGCAGCACGTGATCAACGTAGAGCCGCTCCCACCCGCGGCGGGGCTTGGCGTACCCGTCGAGGGTGGCCTGGTTCGGGGTGCGGACGGCCAGTTCGTAGGCGGGGACGTCGAGGTCGAGGCGTCCCGCGCGGACGTCGAGGTTGATCCAGTCGCCCGTCTGCACGAGGGCGAGCGGCCCGCCGGCGGCGGCTTCGGGGGTGACGTGCAGGATGACGGTGCCGTAGGCGGTGCCCGACATCCTGCCGTCGCAGATGCGAACCATGTCGCGCACGCCCTTCTCGAGCAGCTTCGCGGGCAGCGGCATATTGGAGACCTCAGGCATGCCGGGGTAGCCCTTGGGGCCGCAGCCGCGCAGCACCATGACGCTGTTCTCGTCGATGTCTAGGCCGGGGTCGTCGATGCGGGCGTGGAAGTCCTCGATCGAGTCGAACACCACTGCCCGGCCGCGGTGCTTCAGGAGATGAGCGGAGGCCGCCGCAGGCTTGATGATCGCGCCGCCTGGTGCCAAACTCCCCCGCAGCACGCTGATGCCCGCCGCAGGCAGCAACGGGGTGTCGCGGGGCGCGATGACCTCGGCGTCCCAGATCTGCGCGTCTTCGAGGTACGACACGAACGGCCGGCCGGTGATGGTCAGCGCGTCCGGGTCGAGCAGGTCGCGGACCTCGCGCATGACGGCCAGGAACCCGCCCGCCCGATACAGGTCGTCCATCAGGAACCGGCCCGCGGGCTGCAGGTTCACCAGCAGCGGCACCTCGGCCCCGATCCGGTCGAAGTCGTCGACCGTGAGCTCGATCCCCAGGCGTCCCGCGATCGCCAGGAGATGCACGACCGCGTTGGTCGATCCGCCGATCGCGGCGAGCGCGACGATCGCATTGTGGAAGTTCGCCTTCGTCAGGAAGGTCGAGGGGCGCCGGTCGTCCGCGACGAGCTGCACGGCGAGCAGACCGGTTTCGTGTGCCGCTTCGAGGAGCCGCGCGTCCGGCGCGGGGGTTCCCGCGACCCCCGGCACGACGACGCCGAGCGCTTCGGCCACGAGCGCCATCGTCGACGCCGTGCCCATCGTGTTGCAGTGGCCCTTGGACCGGATCATCGACGACTCGGACTTGAGGAACATCGCCTCGCTCAGGGTGCCGGCGCGGACCTCCTCCGACAGCCGCCACACATCGGTGCCGCAGCCCAGCGCCTCGTTGCGGAAGTGACCGGTGAGCATGGGCCCGCCGGGCACGACGACCGCGGGGAGGTCGACGGACGCTGCGGCCATCAGCAGCGAAGGGATCGTCTTGTCGCACCCGCCCAGCAGCACGACCCCGTCGATCGGGTTCGCGCGCAGCATCTCTTCCGTCGCCATCGCCGCCATGTTGCGCCACAGCATCGCCGTCGGACGCACCTGCGTCTCCCCCAGCGACACGACAGGAAGCTCCAGAGGGATGCTGCCGGCCTCGTAGATGCCGTTCTTCACCGACTGCGCCACCTCATCCAGGTGACTGTTGCACGGCGTGAGATCGGACGCCGTGTTCGCGATCGCGATCTGCGGCCGGCCCTCGAACGCCGACCCCGGCACACCTCGCCGCATCCACGCCCGATGGATATACGCATTGCGGTCATCACCCGCATACCACTGCGAGCTGCGCTGCTCATTCATGTCTACGCTCGGTTCGTTCCTCGGGGCCGTCAGTACGTCGCGCGGCCACCGCTGATGTCATAGACAGCGCCGGTCGAGAACGACACCTTGTCCGACGCCAGCCAAGCGACCAGCTCGGCAACCTCGTGCGCTTCACCGACTCGCTTCATCGGAATGAGCGAAGTGATGTGAGCAAGCACGTCAGGCGCTGTGGAGTCGTTCATCGGCGTTGCGATCACTGCGGGAGCGATGGCGTTGACGATCACACCTGTCGTCGCGAGCTCTTTCCCAGCGGATTTGGTGAGCGCGATGACGGCCGCCTTGGTCGCCGAGTACACGCTCAGGTTCGGGTTGCCGTCCTTGCCCGCCATGCTCGCGAAGTTCACGACCCGGCCCCACCCACGAGCCACCATGCCGGGAGTGAACGCCTGCATCATCGCCACAGTGCCCAGCACATTGACCTCGAAGGTTCGGCGCCAGTCGTCCGGATCAGTGTCCAACAGTGCGATGTTGGGACCGACGATGCCAGCCGAGTTAATGAGGATGTCGACGTCGCCGACGCGCTCAGCGAGCGCGGCCACTGCAGCCGCATCGGTGATGTCGAGCGTCTGGTCAGCGCCGGCGGAACGATCGACGGTGATGACCTGGACGTCGTCGGCACGCAGTCGAGCGGCGGTCGCCGCTCCAAGCCCACTGATACCGCCGGTGACGATTGCGCGCCTCATTGTGCTCCCCTTCAATCTCGGAGTTCGTGCTCGGGCCTTCTTCTGAAGCACGCCCCAGGGACCTTCCCGGGCAGGCTCAGACCAAACTGGACCCTCTGGCACGTGTCCGCAGAACCGATGCACTCAGAAGAACTCCGTCCGGTGTCTGTGCACGCTATTCGCCATGCGGTGGGCGCGCCAAGAGCGTTGCGCAATAAACCGCGAGTTGAAGGGAGAAGAGCATTCAATCGGCCTTCCATAACGGCTCCCGCAGGGCCCCTATCAGCGTGTGAGATCTAATCGGCAGCCATCGCTGCCGGTCCACTGCTACCGCATGATGCGCAGACCGCTACCACAGCGCCGGATGCATCACGATGCAGAGGCGCTCCGTCCGTGTGGGGAGAGTGGTAGGCCGCAGCTACTGGACGGACCAGCCGCCGTCGCTCGCGAGGATCGCGCCGTTGATGTTCACACCGTCATCAGACAGCAAGAACGAGATGGACGCGGCCAGCTGCTCCGCAGTGGCGACCGGGATCTGCGACTGGAAGGGCCGGAGTCGCTGACTTCCCGTCTCGGACAGGTTAGGCGGGAATGGGATTCCGGTCGCCACTCCCCCAGGAGCGACGGCGTTGATGCGCACGCCGGCGGGGCCGTACATGAAGGCCGCGGACTTGGTCAGCCCGACGACGCCGTGTTTGGACACGGTGTACGCGTTGCCCGACGCGTTGCCCCGAAGTCCGGCCTCGCTCGCCACATTCACGATGGAACCCCGACCCGCTTCGACCATCAAAGGGAGCACGGCGCGAGACAGCTTGAAGGTGCCGGTGAGGTTCACGCCAATGACACGGTCCCACATAGCGTCGGTCGTCTCGGCGAGAGGTGAGAAGTCGTCGTTGATGCCTGCAATGTTCGCGAGGCCGTCAATGCGGCCGCTCGTAGCGGCGACGATCGAGTCGACTGATTCCTGGTCTGTGATGTCGCCCTCCACGGCGACGAGGTCAAGACCGCCCAGCCCTTCGAGCAGGTCGTCGAGACGCTCTGCCGATACATCTACGGCCACGACGCGACCACCCTCGCGTGCAACGCGAGACGCAGTGGCCTTCCCAATCCCGGATGCCGCGCCGGTGACGATGACGGTCTTGCCGTTGAACCTTCCGGGGGTGACACGTTCGATCCAGACATCTTCATCATTGCTGTCCGGAAGTATCCCATCGTTGGCAGCGAGCACGAGCGCGTCGATCGCGTCTTCGGGTATCTGCCCCCGACTGAGCTCGACGAGTTGTTGCAACGGCAGACTCTGGATGGGAGCCAGGCTGTCGGCGCTCGTGCCTGCCCGTTCGAGGAACCCCCGAAGGACATGTCCACCAACCGGATGGGTCAGCCAGTCGCTGATCGAAGTCTTGGCTGTAAGCGTCTTCAGAGTCATGGTTTCGTCTTTCCTCTGCGGAGCGGGAGCGCTCCTTCGGCGGGTCAGCTCGGCTCCTGCAGCCGCCATTCGTCGTGCCACCGCAGCACGGGCTTATCGCCGTGCCATTCGATGGGGAGCCAGACGTAGCGGGCGATGCTGGTGTTCTCGGGATGCCGGAGCTTCTTCCCTGCCAGGGGCTGGACGGTTCGGGGCGACCGGTCGGGGTTGCGGAACGTGTCACCGCGGGCGCCTTGCAAGGATCGCTCGATGAGGCGCTGGTAGTGGCGGCTGCCGAACCGGCCCAGGGGGCCGGGTTTCCACCGGTCGGCCATGGCGATGTATTGCCCGGTGGTGGGGACGCGCAGAACGCAGGTGATCTGGCTGTAAAACGTCGTGCGGGTGTCGTCTCCGATGCAGGGGTCGCCGAGGTCGGTGTATTCGCCGTGCCAGTCGATGAAGGAGCAGACGGTTGTGGGGTTGGCGAAGTATCCGCTGGTGCCGCTGGTGAAGAGGTAGTTGATGCCATCTCGTTCGAACCAGGCGGGGGCTTCGCGCGTCTGCGGTGGCACACGTCCGGGGTAGTGGGTGGAGTATTCGCCGGTGACGGCGGTGCGGTCGTCGGTGAGTGTCGCGGTGATGAGTTCGAAGTGGGGGCGGTCGAACACGATGTACGCCTTGCCCGTGGACGGATCGGTGGCGAGGGCGAAGTCGCCGGCATCCATGTCGAGCGGCTTGTAGATGCGGGTGACGAATTCGTAGGGCCCGAGGAAGTCGTCGGCTTGCATGATCGCCATCGACTGGCTGGTGTGTCCGCTCATGACCTTGAGCCACGCGACGTACTTGCCGGTTGTTTCGGAGTAGATGATGTGCGGACGGTCGACGCAGTAGGTGGGATGCAGGGGGGACTGCAAGTCGTCCGGCTGCGGCGGGATGATCAGGCCGCGGTCCTCCCAGTTGTACAGATCTCGGGAGGTGTAGCACCGCACGCCCCAGTGCCACACGGTGTTGAACGGCCCGCCTCGGGTGCGCTCTTTGTTCTCGCCGTACCAGTAGTAGGTGCCGTCCTTCTCGAAGACGGAGAACCCGTGTGCCTGGATGGGTCGACCGTTGGTGTCGAGCCACTTCTGTCCGGGGCGGAAGCTCGTATATGTCACAGGGAGACCTCTCGTGGTCGGAATGCCTCGGCGCAGGCAAATTGGTGGACGCCCGCGGGTACGACCTGGGTTGTGCCGTCTGGGAGACCGATCTCTGCCGTGGTGTTCGGTGGGACGGTGGCTGTGATCTCGACTCGCTCGGCTGCTCTCCGCCAGGAGACGGCGACCGGTCCGTACGGGCTCAGGTATTGAGCGGAGGCATGGGTGAGGCTGCCGCCCGGGGTGGGTTGGATCCGGAAGCGGTTCCTTCCTTCGATGCGGATCCCCGCGACGGTGTCGAAGAGCCATTGGCAGACCGCCCCCGGTGAGTAGTGGTTGTGGCTGGCCTCACCTTCCCAGTCCTCCCAGATCGTCGTGGCTCCGGCATCTACCTCGGCGAGCCAGCCGGGCGTGCGACGGTTTTCGAGCATCCGATACGCCACGTCGGGGCGGTCGGCGTCGGTGAGCACCGGCAGGACGAAGGGCGTGGAGAGGAACCCGGTGCCGACGCGGTAGTGGCGCTTCTCCACGGCGGTGACCAGGCGGTCCTCGACTCTGGAGCGGTTCATATCATCGACGAGGTCGAACGCGAGCGGGCGAACGAGCTTGGCCTGGCGGTCGGTGTCCGTCGCGTCGGCGGTGAGGAAATGCCGCTGATAGGCGCGACGGGCACCTTCTGCGTACTCCTGGTAGGTGGCCGCGTCGTCGGGATGGTCCAGTGCGTCAGCGATCTCGGCGAGGTGGCGCATCGTGTAGTGCAGGTAGGCGGTGGCCTCCTCGGTGCGCGGGGGGCCGTTCTTGCCGACGTGGTCGCGGAATTCGGCGGGTTCGAGCCACTCCCCCAGGTGGAAGCCACGCACGTAGAGGTAGGCGTCGTCGGGGTGAGCCAGCGGTGCGCGGCGGTTCTCGGGGCCAGCCATGGAGATGAGATATTGCGCATACGCGCGCATCATCGGGTAGGCCTCGCGCAGGAGCGCTTCATCGTCGTATCGCTTCCAGAATCGGTACGGGATGAGGACGACAGCGTCGGCCCAGCCGACCGATCCCCCCGTCTTTTCGTAGAGCATGCCGAAGCCGTTGTACGGTGCGACCGCCGACACTTTGCCAGAGGGGGCTTGGTTGTCCTGCAGGTCCCTGATCCACTTGCGGTAGAAGGCGGCGACGTCCATCAGGTATGCCGCCGTGTGGAAGAAGACCTGAGCGTCGCCGGTCCAGCCCAGCCGTTCCCGCGTGGGGCAATCGGTCGGCACGTCAAGGAAATTGCCCTTCATGCTCCACCGGGTGTTCTCCAGCAGCCGGTTCACCCCGGGATGCGAACACTCGAACGACCCTGTCTGCTCCATGTCGGAGTACACGGCAACCGCGGCGAAGTCTTCCGGGTTGATCTCGAGGTCGGTCTCGACGAGCACGTACCGGAAGCCGAACACCGCGAAGCGCGTACGGTAGGTGTTCTCGCCGTCGCGGCAGGTGTAGTGGATCTGCTGCTCAGGGGTGTTCTGCGTCGGGCCGCGCAGGAGGTTCTCCTTGCCGGTCATCAGTAGCACCTCGGCGACCTTGCCAAAGGATCGTGCCGGTTTGCGTTTCTGGAAGTTCGCCTGGGTGAACTCGCCCTGCTCGTCGAGGATCTCCCCCAAGCGCAGGTCCAGCGTGTCCCCTGCCTTGGCGTGGATCCGGAACTCCAGAAACCCCGCGATGTTCTGACCGAAGTCCAGCACCGTACGTCCCGACGGCGTCGTGACGAGCTCCGGCACCAACCGCTCGCGCATGCGCGGGGTGACGTTGTCTGATGCTGTCGGCACGGGTGCCGGGGCCTTCGCCGGTCGCGCCGCGCCGGCGTAGCTCGGCGTCATTCGGGCGTCGACGCGCTCGCCGTCCTTGAGGTCGGCGAGCCGGATGGGGCCGTCGTTGCTCCACGCGAACTCAGGGCCAGTGGCCACGGTGTGGCGGGTGCCGTCGGCGAAGGTGATCTCGAGTTGGGCGAGCACACGCGTCTGCCGCCCGAAGACGTTGGTGGGGCCGAAGCATCCGATCGATCCGCGATACCAGCCGTCGGCGAGCTGGAGTTCCAGCTGGTTCTCCTGCCGCAGGAGCTCAGTGACGTCGTACGCCTGGTAGTGAAGGCGGGTCCGGTAGTCGGTGCTCCCCGGCGTGAGCTGCGCGTCGCCGACCCGGCGGCCGTTCAGGTGCGCCTCATACAGTCCGCACGCCGTGATGTAGAGGCGTGCCCGAACCGGATCTGGGTGTGTGTGGAAGGACTTGCGGAAGTGGTCGACTGGGTGACGCCGGCTCCTCTTGGGGGTGTAGTCGCCGGCGATCCAGGATGCCGTCCAGTCGGCGGGGTCGAGCAGGCCCAACTCGAACCAGGACTGCGACTGCTCCCCGGCCTCACCCTGCTCGTCCCACAGGGTCACGGACCATTCCACCCGGTCCCGACTTCGCAGGGGTGCGCCGGCGTAGGGGATGTGCGTCATCCGGTCGGATCGGACGGTTCCGGTGTCCCAGACGGTTTCGCCGTCGCGGGTTGCGCGGACGCGGTATGCGGTCTGGGTGATTCCGCCTTCGCAGTTCCAGGACACTCGCGGGGACGCCGTGCCCAGTCCGAGCGGCCGGTCCAGGTACTCGGTGCGCAGCCGCACGGCTCTCACGCTGCGCTCCCTTCCGCGAGCGCTGCGGCGACGGTCTCAGCGCGCGGGGGGAGCGCCTGGATGACCGTGGTCGCCGATCCATGCCGCCGAGAGCTCACCGTGACCGTCACCTCGCCCGGCTCACCCGTGGCGCGGACGATGGCGAGGGCCCGGCCATGGTGGGTGCGATGTGTGTCGTCGACGAAGGTCTCTTCGGTGGCAGGGGCGGCGGAGCCCAGTCCGGCGAGGCTGGCCGGGCCGCTCACGGTGACCGTGACCTCGTCGGCCGCTGCGAAGTCCACGACACCGTGCTCGTCGGCCAATTCCGCCCACACGTGCGCGAGGTCGTCGGGACCGGTCAGAACGTCCGTCTCGGCTCGCAGCGTCAGCGCGACTGGCTCGGCCGATCGCAGGGATGAGCGGCCGGTCTCCACGCCGCGCCGGTAGCCGATCGCGACGAGTTCCCCCGGTTCGTAGAGGGTAGTGAACCTTGTCACGAATCGCCGCGGGGCGCCGGTCTTCTTCCGACCCAGTGACCTGCCGTTGATGAGGAGTTCCACCTCGTCGTCGGCGGAGTACACCTCGATCTGCGCCTTGCCGGTCATGCCGCGCCACGCCCACGACGGCACGGCGTCACTGACCCGCCAGGGCGTCCTATTCGCCTTCTTTCCGGCATGTTGGAGGGGGCGCACGGCGATCGCGGGAGCGTCGAGCAGTCCCCACACGGCGCGCGCGAGGAGAGCGGGCGCTCCAGGCTGCCCGGTGATGTCGAACGCGCCCGGGCCGGCCACCAGGCACGGATACGGCTTGTTGATGCCACCCGGCTCGGCGCCGTACGACCACACGCCGATGCCGGCTTCGCCGAGATAGTCCCACCCGGTCCACATGAAGTCACCGATGACGCCCGGGACGCTCTCCACGAGCTTCCAGATCGTCGGGAGATCGCCGGGCATGGACTCGGACCCGAGGATCACACGCCGCGGGTAGCGGCGGCGGTCGGCACGGTAGCGGCCGAAGGCGTAGTTGTAGCCCGCGACATCCACCGTTGCGAACACATCCCGAGAAACCTTATCGGCGGCGGGCAGCCGCGACATGGTCTGCATGATCTTCCCCATCGACGCCGCTGCCGCGTTCGCCGCCGTGCTGGTCGGCTTCTCCTTTGGCGGCTCAGCAACCGGGACTGCGCTGTAGTGCTCGCCCTGGAAAGGAGACTTCCCGCGGGCCGCCATCATGTTCAGCAGCATGTTGACAGCCAGCGTGGTCGGTCGCGTGGGGTCAAGCTCCCGGATGAAGCTGCTGATCCGGCCCGCGGTCTGCACCCCCTCCGCGTCGGCGGTCTCGGCGATCTCGTTGCCGATCGAGTACATGATCACGCTCGGCCGGTTGCGGTCCTCGGCGACCATCGCGCGCGCGTCGTCCCGCCACAGGTCGCCGAACCGGTCCGCCGTATCATGCGGGGTCTTGTGGCCATACCAGACGTCGGTCAGCTCGTCCATGACGTACAGGCCGAGCTCGTCGCACGCATCGAGAAAGGCGCGGGAGAGCGGGTTGTGCGCGGACCGGATGGCGTTGAAGCCGTTGTCCTTCAGGATGCGGGCGCGGCGGTGCTCGGCGGCCGGTATGGTGGCCGCCCCGAGGATCCCGTTGTCGTGGTGGACGCACGCGCCACGCAGCTTGACCTCCCTCCCGTTCACGCGGAGCCCGTGAACCGCATCGACGGTGATCGTCCGAATCCCCGTGCGCATGACCCGCTCGTCAACGACGTGGTCGCCGTCCAGAAGCAGCAGCTTCGCGGTATACAGGTGCGGAGACTCCGCCGACCACGCACGCGGTGCCGGGATCACGAGCTGACCCGTCGCGACGCCGCCGCGCACACGCAGGTCCGTGGTGGCGGTACCGCCGTCCGCATCGGCCATGCTCACGCGAACGACCTGACCGTCCGTCGAGCCGTCGAGGGCGACTTCGACGTCGACGATCGCCTCCGCACCGAGGGAGCGGGTGACCAGGCGAATCCCATCATCGGCGAAGCTGGCCTGCGGCAGCGCCTCGAGCCAGACCTGCCGGTAGATGCCCGAGCCGGTGTACCAACGGGAGTTGGGGGTGCGGCGGTTGTCGACATCCACCCGGATCGTCACGGTACTCCCCGGAGCCAGATCCGGCAGCGGAGCGCGGAAGGCACGGTAGCCGCTCGTGCTGCGGGCGATCTCCACCCCGTCGACCGTGACCACCGTGTCGCCGTAGATGCCTTCGAAGAACAGCCGGTACTCGCGCGTCGCGGCGTCGGCAGGCACCGTCCACGTCCGGCTGTAGCGGTAGCTGCCGCCGGGGAAGTACCCGCCATGGTTCCCGGTGCCCCCGCCGGCCGCGCGTGGCTCTCCGATCATCGCGTCGTGCGGCAGGCGCACCTGCTCCGGGTCCGACCCCTCGCGGTAAAAGGTCCACCCCTCGGTGAACAGCGTCGTCGTCATCATCAGTGGTCCTTCGCGGTAACAGCGTTCGGGAATCGGCCGGGGTCAGTGCCCGGGGGTTCGCGTTCGGCGTGATCGGGCAGGCTCACTCCTTGTTGCGGAGGGAGGCGGCTACTTCACGTACCGGCGTCTGGAATCAGTTGGACTTCCGGACGAAGACCATCACGAGCGTGCCGCCGACGAGGGTGCAGGCCGCGGCGATCAAGAACAGCAGTCCATAGTTCTTGTCCGCGCCGGTGACGCCGATCAGCAGAAGAGGCGCTGCCAGGATGGGGGCGATCGCCTGAGCCAGCGAAGTCGAATAGGAGTTGATGCCGATGTATCGACCGGCTTCGGTGTCGCGCTCCGGAAGGACGTCGAGAACGATTGCCTGGTCGACGGCGGAAAACACGCCAAGGCCCAGACTGGTCACGATCGAGCCGGTGATGAGCAGGGTGGCGTTTGACCCACCGAACGCCATCACGATCGCGCCCGCGGTGAAGCCGAGTCCAGCCAGCAATACGAAGATCCGCCGCCGCTTCAGCTTGTCCGACAAGAAGCCACCGAGGAGCGCGCCGCCGGCGGTGGCCACGACGCCGAGGAGGGACAGGATGACGATCAGGCCGCCGATCTTCGACACCTGCCCGTCGGGGGCGAGTCGTGACGCGAAGAACAGCGTGGTGAACGTGGTGGCGAAGGTGACGCCGAACATGAAGAAGAGCCGTCCGAGCCAGTTCCAGGCGAAGTCGGGGTGGTCTGCCGGCTTGAAGACCATGTTGCTGAGCGCCTTGCCCACGGTGAGCTTCCCGGTGTCCGGAAGCGACCGGCTGTCGGGTTCCTTGACGAGCAGGAACCACAGCAGGGCGAGGATCAGACCCACGAATCCGGGGATCAGGAAGACGAGGAAGTCATTCCCGATGAATGCGCTGGCGATCCCAACTCCGAGGACGGAAGCGATCATCTGCACAAAGCCGCTCAGACCGGCCACCTTTCCACGCTGCTCCTCAGGCAGGCGATCCGCCTGGGAGAACAGCAGCGATGCCATCACCGTGCTCCAGCCGACGTTCGCGAAGACCCAGCCCGCCATGAGCAGCGGCACTGTCGGAGCCCACGCCACGAACGCCAAAGCCAGGATCCCTAGAACGGCCCCGCCCAGGGCGAACAGGCGGCGACGGCCGAACCGGCTGCGCGTCCGGTCGCTCCACATGCCGACAAGCGGACCGACCACCGTCGACACGACTGCAGCCAGGCCGATGACGTAGCCCAGCACCTCGACGTTGGCTGGCGCGAGCTGCTGGACCTTGAGCGACAGTGAGATGCCGATCGGGGCAACCATCGCGACGTACGCGCCAAGGGTGGCGAGGATCAGCAGCCAGATGTAGCCGGCGCCCACCCTTTCCCGGACGATCAGAGAGCCGGTCGGTGTGAAGACCTCGTCGACGCTCGCAGCGGCGTCTGGCGAAGTGTTGAGCGGGAACGGCGCGGACGCCGGGGACTTGTCGGTCACGGGAGCGACTCCTTTGTCAGACAGCAGTGTGGGGGTTATGTCGGGTGGTATCACGTGATACCCACGCTGAACATTACGGGTATCACGTGGTACTGTCAATTCCACGACCAATGTCGATCGGTGAGAGGATGGCGGCATGTCGCTCACCGACCGACCCCGCCCCGCAACAGCTACGGACGTCGCGCAGAGGGCCGGAGTCTCCCGAGCGACCGTCAGCCACATCCTGAACGGCCGGGACGCACGCTTCCCCCAGGAGACACGGTCACGCGTGCTGGCCGCGGCTGAGGAGTTGGACTATCGCCCTTCCCCGGCAGGAAGAAGCCTCGTCACCGGACACAGCGACACAGTCGTCGTCCTGATGCCGAACACCACCATCGGATTCGGCATCCAAGAGGCCATCGAGCGCCTGAGCGAAGACCTCGGCTCGAACGCGAACGTCGTGCTGCGATTCGGTGACGAGGATTCCGAACGAACGGTGAGCGCGATCCTCGGCCTCCGCCCGCTCGCCGTCATCGACTTCGGTTCCCTCATTGACTCCGCCCGAGACCGCCTTCGAGCCCAGGGAGTCACGGTCGTCCCCGACCACCGCCGGCCCATCACCGTTGGCGGCGTCGACTTTCAGGATGCGATCGCATTGCTGCAAGTCACCGAACTCGCCAAGCGTGGCCCGCGTCCCATCGTCTATGCCGCACTGTCCGATAAGCGCACAGATCCATACGGTCCCACACGATTCACGGGGATCGAACGTGCATGTGAAAGGCTCGGGCTCCCTGCGCCCTTCAGGATCACCGTGGAGGCGGACCCCGAGCGCGCAATTGAGAAGGTCAGGGAACTTGGAACAGGACCAGTGGGCATCGCGGCCTACAACGACTACGCCGCGATCGCGATCCTCGCTGGGGCCCGCCGACTCGACATAGACGTACCCGGCGAGTTGTCGATCGTCGGCACGGACGCGACCCAGTTCGGACAGCTATGGGCCCCCAGGCTCAGTTCCGTTGCTGTCGATATGCGCGCAGTGATCGACGGCGCGGCTCGCCTGCTGATCGAGCAGCTCCGTGACGTTCTTCCGGGCGCGGTGAACGAAATTCACGAGGAGCAGGAGCGTGCCGTTATCACCCTCGTCCCGGGCGAGACGACCTGAGCAGAAACGGTGCCGACGTCCTAGGCCGGCCGCGCGGGATCTCGGTGCTCTTCGATCCAGACTTGGACGTCTGATACAGCGAAAGCCAGGTGCTTACCGAACCGGTGTGCGCGCGGGCCGAGACCACGGGTCCGCCAGTCGTAGACGGTCGAGACGGGTACTCGCAGGTGCGCGGCTACCTCCCTTACATTCATCAGATGCTCCAGGCCCCATTCGTCCCGCGCGGCGACATCGTTCAGATCCATGAAGAGTAGGTGCGCCACACCCTCACAGACCGGAGACAACCGGCCTCAACATGGGTGCTCCCCGCGGCTACACTCGCCCTTCAACGGTCAGCTAACGATGAGTGGTAATGCCGACCAGGACATCGCTCACTCCCGCCTCGCGCGACCTCGGCGGAGGGCGGGCGGCGGCGTTACGAGCCTCATCCAGACCGGTCGTTCGACTCGCTGATGCTCTCGTGGACGGCCTGCACGATCTTTCGTACGTCCGGAGTCTCACGCGTTCGCTTGGCGTAGAACTGCTCGGTGACCCGGGACCGCTCATGTCCGAGCAGCAGCGCCGTCGGCTCGAGCCCAATGTTCTTCGCGACGACGGTACCCACCGACTTACGAAGAGCGTGCGGTACATAGTCCTTGGGCAGTTTCGCGTGCTCTCGGACGTTCCGCAGCGCCCGGTGCACATCCTGCTGACCGTTCGGTCGGAGTGTGCGAGTGTGAAACACGAACTCGCTGCCGCCTACGTTGTCGACCAGACGGCGCAGCAGAAGCGCGACCGCATACTCGGGGAGGGCTATTTGGCGAAGCCCCGCTTCCGACTTCGGGAACGGCTCCCAGCGCTTCGCTCCCCCCTTCTCCTTGATGGCGCCGTTGACGACGATGTAAGGAGACGGGGCGTCGAGGACGACATCCTTCTCCCACCGCAGGCCGAGCACCTCGCCGATACGAAGCCCTGTTGCGAGGATCATGTCGACGCAATCGAGCAGAAGCGGCCCGGGCATCGGACCCGGGCGGTCAGGGTCCTCGTTGTACGCGACGACCGCCGCACGGAAGACCCGCAGTTCGTCGATGCCCGGTGCGAAGATCTCCTTCTTCTTCCGGCGCATCGCGGGTACCTCGCGTACGAGGTTGCGTTCGACGAAGCCCATCTGGGCCGCGTACGTCATGATCAGGGAGAGCACTCCCTTGGCGTTGCGTGCCTGCGCTGGCCATTCGCGCACCATCTGGTGGTACGTCACGGAGATCTCACGAGTCGTGATCTGGTCGACGAGTTGGTCTCCCAGTCGCGGAATGAGGATGTTTCGCGCGATGCGCTCGTGTTCGTGTTGTGTCGAGGGCGCGATCTCGCCTTGCTCCATCCGGAGTCGATCGTGGTCGATCCACTCCATCGCGAGACCCCGGAATGTACGCGCCACCGCTCGCTCCGGCTGCCGCTTCCCAGGGCCATCCGCCGCGACGAGCTCGGGGAGCTTGCCGAGCAGCTTGCGGGTGGCTTCCGACCTGCTCCTGCCCTGGGCTGTTGTCTTGGACTCGCTGCCGTCGGTGCGGCGATAGCGGGCGGTAAGGACGATCCTGCCGTTCGCAAGGGTCGTCTGGGTGAACTCGCCCCAGGTGCCCTCTTGAAGTTTCGGTCGTGGCATTCAGAGCCCCGCTTCGCGCGTCGAATCGGCATCGACGACCCTGCGGTGAAATCCCTCGGTGCGCGGGGAGGTCCGTCGACTTGCCGGATAGGTGCGTTCGCGCGACCGCCGCGGGTACGCACGGGGTCCGAGTTCCGAGTCCCAGCGACGGGATGGAGGCGTGTGTCTTCCTGATCCGCACCGGTTGCCACCGAGTATGAACGGTTGAAAAAGGCGAGTAAAAGGCGACCGAGCCCCTTCAATCCCCCACCGGGCGCCGGAGCCGCGGCGAAAAGCCGCGGCATTCCGGGAAAATATGGTGGACCTGAGGGGACTCGAACCCCTGACCCCCTGCATGCCATGCAGGTGCGCTACCAGCTGCGCCACAGGCCCAGACGCTGTTCCCGCTCTCGCGGGGCAACTCGTCTAGCTTACAACACTCCGAGGGGTGCTCCGTACCAGGATCACTCTTCGACGGTCGCCCGGGCCGGGAGGGTGATGGGCACGACGGGGCAGTCCTTCCACAGCCGCTCGAGGCCGTAGTAGACGCGCTCCTGCTCGTGGAACACGTGCACCACCAGGTCGCCGAAGTCGATGAGGATCCACCGCGATTCCTCACGGCCCTCGCGGCGCAGCCGCTTGTGACCGGCTTCGAGCAGCTTGTCCTCGATCTCGTCGGCGATCGCCGCCACGTTGCGCTCGCTGCGTCCGGTGACGAGCAGGAAGATGTCGACGAGCGGGAGGGGCTCGGACACATCGAGGGCGACGAGATCCTCGCCGCCCTTGGCGTCCGCCGCGGCCGCGGCGATCTGGACCATGTCGTGCGACTGCGCGCTCGCCACCATCAGAAGACTCCTGTCACGAAGGCGAGGATGAGAACGCCGACGAGGGCGAGGGCCAGCACGCCCGCGGTGATCGCGAGCGACATCATGAGCTTGCCGCCCTTCTCGGGCACCGGGGGTTTGATGACGTCGCCGGGCGCCTTCGCGGTGCTGACGGCGGCGCTCGCGGCGATCGGCGTCGGTGAGGAGTGCGACGGCAGCTCGCCGTCGACCAGCGTGGCGTCGATCTCCTTGCCGTCGGCGGTGCCCTTCGCGTGGCCGGTGGAGCCGAGGCCCTCGGGCAGGTTGAAGGTGCCGGTGACGATGACCTCGCCCGTGGCGGTGACGGGCGCCACGAGGGGCGCCACCTCCGGGGCCTGCGACACGATGAGCGCATTGGGGATCGCGATCGCGCCGGTCGTGCGGGTGAGCAGCTGGTCGAACGACGGCGGGAACTCGACGGCCGCGGGCTCGCCGGCGGCGGGCGCGGCGTCGAGCAGACTGGCGCCGAGGAGCGGGCTGACGGCCTTCGGCGCTGCAGGAACCGCTTCGGCCTCGGCCTCGGCCTCGTCGTCGGCGGAGGCGCCGAACACGCTGTCGAACGGGCGGTCCTCGACCTCGGGCGCCGGGGGCTGCTCCGCGAAGGCGGGAACCGGGACAGGGGCGACGGGCGCGGCCTGCTGCCAGCTCGGCGCGGGGGCGGGCGTTGGCTCCGCCTCGCGGGGGATCCCGAACAGCGCGTGCATGCCGCTGTCGGTCGACACCGGTGACTCGTCAGGGGCAGGGGTGAACAGCGACGGCGCGGGCTCGTCGAACGGCGCCACGGGCGGCGGGGCGACGGGGAACGCGAACGTCGGGGCGGTGCCGCCGGTGGCGGCCGCGTGGGCGGCGACGACCTCCGGCGTGATCACGGGCACCGAAGCGGTGCGGATGCGCTCCTGCTGGCGCGCCTGGCGGCGCGTGAGCGGAGACACGCCCAGGTCCACGGCGGAGTCGGGAACGGGCGCCGGCGCCACGGCGGCGGGCTCGGACGGGCGCGGGAACGGTGCGGCGGCGATGGGCGCGGGAGGCGGGGTCGACAGCGCCGCGTCGACGGGGGGCGCCACGACGGGCGCGGCCTCGGTCTCGATGGCATCGTCGTCCGCTGGGGTCGCCGTGATCACGGGGGTGGACCCCGTGTTGCGCAGTTCGCGGATCTGCTTACGTGTGAGGGCTGGCGTCGCCGGGTGCTCGGGTGTACTCATTCCTTGCTCCGGTAGAGATGGTGCTTCGCAATGTATTGGACGACCCCGTCGGGGACGAGGTACCACACGGGGTGTCCTCGCTGAACTCGGTCGCGGCAATCCGTCGATGAGATGGCGAGGGCGGGGATCTCGAGCTGGCTGACGTCGTCGCTGGGCAGGCCATCCGTGTTCAGTACGTGTCCAGGCCTGGACACCGCGACGAAGTGGGCGAGGTCCCACAACTCATCATGGTCCCTCCAACTGAGAATTTGCGCTATGGCGTCGGCACCGGTGATGAAGAACAGCTCCGCGTCCGGGCGCTGGGCCTTCAGATCGCGGAGCGTGTCGATGGTGTACGTGGGACCGTCGCGATCGATGTCGACGCGACTGACGGTGAACTGGGGGTTGGATGCCGTGGCGATGACGGTCATGAGATAGCGATGCTCGCTCGGCGAGACGTCGGCCTTCTGCCAGGGCTCGCCTGTCGGAACGAAGACGACCTCGTCGAGGTCGAACCACTGCGCCACTTCACTCGCGGCGACCAGGTGCCCATGATGGATGGGGTCGAAGGTGCCGCCCATGACCCCGATCCTCGGGGCTGTCGCCAAGGACATCCAGCAGCCTCAGTGGCCGTGCCCCGCTCGCTGGACGTCGTTCGCGTGCGCCTTCGCGTACGCCTCGGCCTTGTGCGCGTGGCGGTTCGCCACGTTGCGGTACGACAGCGTCACGATCGCCAGCGCGGCGAAGACCACGATCGCGGTGATGCCATACCCGATGGTCTCGAGGGCGACGTTGCCGTGGTGCTCCGACTCTTCGGCGGCAAAGGCGATGATCGTGGCGAGTGTCATTCGGGCTCCGTTCGGGTTCGCCTCTGGGGCGCGGGACGGGACAAGTCTATTCCGTTATGCGCGGACCTGCCCGGCACCCCGCGCGAGCCACTTCGAGCTCGTGAGTTCGGCGAGGCCCATGGGGCCGCGCGCGTGCAGTTTCTGGGTCGAGATGCCGACCTCGGCGCCGAAGCCGAACTCGCCGCCGTCGGTGAACCGGGTCGAGGTGTTGGCCATCACCACGGCCGAGTCGACCTCGGCGAGGAAGCGCGCCTCGTTGGCGGCATCCTGCGTCACGATCGACTCCGTGTGGTGGGTCGAGTACCGGCGGATGTGCGCGAGCGCGTCGTCGAGGTCGTCCACGACGCGCATCGCCAGATCGAGGCTCAGGTACTCGGTCGCCCAGTCCTCGTCGGTCGCGGGTGTGACGCCTGCAGCCAGGCGCTCGACGGTCTCGTCGCCGTGGACGGTGACGCCGCTCTGCTGCAGGGCCTCGACGACGGGGCCGACCAGGCGATCGGCGGCGCCGCGATGCACGAGGACCGTCTCGACCGCGTTGCACACGCTCGGCCGCTGGGTCTTGGCGTTCACCACGATGTCGCGCGCCCAGTCGAGCGGGGCCGTCTCGTCGAGGACGATGTGCACGACGCCCGCGCCCGTCTCGATGACCGGGACCGACGACTCGGTCACGACCGTCTCGATCAGCTGCGCGCTGCCGCGCGGCACGAGGACGTCGACGACACCCCGGGCGTGCATCAGCTCGCGCGCTCCTTCGCGGCCGAACTCGTCCACCGTCTGGATGGCCTCGGGGTCGATCCCTCGGTCTGCCAGTGCGCCGCGCATCGCGCGCACCAGCGCCGCGTTCGTGTGCTCGGCCGCGGTGCCGCCTCGGAGCACGACCGCGTTGCCGGACCGCAGGGCGAGGGACGCGATGTCGACCGTGACATTGGGTCGCGCCTCGTAGATCGAGCCCACCACGCCGAACGGGACGGCGACCTTGGTGAGCGAGACGCCGTTCGCCAGGGTGCGCTCGTCGAGGATGCGGCCCACCGGGTCGGGCAGCGCGGCGATCTCGCGCACCGCCGCGGCGAGGGACGCGACGCGCGGCTCGTCGAGACGCAGTCGATCCTGCAGAGCCGTCGAGAGCCCGGTCTGAGTTCCGCGGCGGAGGTCATCCGCGTTCGCCGCCACGATCTCCGGTGCCGCAGCCTCGATCGCATCGGCGATCGCGAGGAGCGCATCGCGCTTCGCTTCGTCTCCGAGGAGGCCGATGCTGCGCGCCGCGTCCTTGGCGAGCAGCATCCGTTCGCGTGCCGTCGTGGCGGTGGTGGTCATCCGCCCAGTGTATCGACCGCCGTGCGCACGGGACCGGTCGCGGCGGGCGCCGTGGGCTCGGGGTTGGGCTGGAACCACGTGCCGATCTCGTCGCCCGACAGCGCCTCGCCGACGAGGTCCGCGCTCGTGACGAGGACGCCGATCCCGGATGCTGCGGCCAGCCGCGCGGCGGACACCTTGGTCGCTGCTCCCCCGGTGCCGACGCTGTTGACGACGACCGAGCCGAACTCGAACCCGTGCAGGTCGTCGCCGTACGTGACGCGCGGTATCGGCCGCGCACCGGGCTCGTCCGGCGGACGCGTGTAGAGGCACTCGATGTCGCTCAGCAGCACCAGGGCGTCCGCGCCGATCAGCTGGGCGACGAGCGCGGCAAGGCGGTCGTTGTCGCCGAAGCGGATCTCGTGCGTGGCGACGGTGTCGTTCTCGTTGACGATCGGGAGGATGCGCAGGCCCAGAAGCCGTTCCATCGCGCGCCGCGCATTGGAGCGGTGGGTCGCGTTCTCGAGGTCGCCCGCGGTGAGGAGCACCTGGCCGGCGACGATGCGGAAGGGCCGCAGCGACTCCTGGTAGCGGTAGATGAGCACATTCTGACCCACCGCAGCCGCGGCCTGCTGTGTGGCGAGGTCACTCGGACGCTCGTCGAGGAGCAGATACGGCATCCCTGTCGCGATGGCGCCCGATGAGACGAGCACGACCTCGGTGCCGCGCCCGTGGGCGGCGGCGAGGGCGTCGACGATCGGCTTGATCTTGTGGGCGTTGTCGCCGCTGATCGAAGAGGATCCGACCTTGACGACGACGCGTCGGGCGAGCGGGAGGTCGCTGCGCTCCCGCGTGCTCACTCGTCGTCCTCGTGGTCGCGGTAGCGCTCGGCGATCCGCTCGGCCTCGAGCTCGGCGCGCGCGTCGGCCTTGGCGTCCATCATGTCGTGGTATCGCTCGCGGCGCTCCGACGTGGTGCGACGGGTGTCGCGCAGCAGTCGCGGGTCGGTGCCGCGCGGGGCGGTCATCAGCTCCGCGTTCGACGAGATCGAGGGCTCCCAGTCGAAGACGATGCCGTCGCCCTCGCCGATCACGACGGTGGCCCCGGGGGTCGCGCCGGCGCGGAACAGCTCGACCTCGACGCCCAGCTTCTCGAGGCGGTCACCCAGGTAGCCGACGGCCTCCTCGTTCTGGAAGTCGGTCTGCTGCACCCACTTGAGCGGCTTGTCGCCCAGGATGCGGTAGATGTTGCCGTAAGTGCCGCCTTCGACGCGGACCGAGAAGTCCTTCTCCGAGCCCTTCGGCCGGATGACGATGCGCTCGGGCGCGGGAGCCGCCGCCTGCTCGGCGCGGTGCTTCGCGACGATGTCGCCGAGCGCGAAGGTGAGCTGACGCAGTCCTTCGTGGCTCACGGTCGAGATCTCGAACACGCGGAAGCCGCGCGCCTCCAGGTCGGGGCGGACGAGGTCCGCGAGATCCTTCGCCTCGGGGACGTCGACCTTGTTGAGCGCCACCAGCTGCGGGCGATCGAGCAGCGGCAGCTGCCCGTCGGGCACGGGGTAGGCGGCGAGCTCGGCGAGGATGACGTCGAGGTCGGTGAGCGGGTCGCGGCCCGGCTCGAGCGTCGCGCAGTCGAGGACGTGGACGAGCGCCGTGCAGCGCTCGACGTGGCGGAGGAACTCCAGCCCCAGGCCCTTTCCCTCGCTCGCGCCCTCGATGAGCCCCGGCACGTCGGCGACGGTGAAGCGCTGCTCCCCCGCCTGAACGACCCCGAGGTTCGGGTGGAGCGTGGTGAACGGGTACTCAGCGATCTTGGGCCGTGCGGCGGAGACCGCGGCGATGAGGCTCGACTTGCCCGCCGAGGGGAAGCCGACGAGCGCGACGTCGGCGACGGTCTTCAGCTCGAGGAGGACATCGCCCTCCCAGCCGGGCGTGCCGAGCAGAGCGAAGCCCGGCGCCTTGCGCTTGGGGTTGGCGAGGGCGGCGTTGCCGAGCCCGCCGAGACCGCCCGGGGCGGCGACGAAGCGCATGCCCGGCTCGATCATGTCGACGATCACGTCGCCGGAGGTGTCCTTCACGACGGTGCCGACCGGGACGGGCAGCTCGAGCGGCTCGCCGGCGGCACCCGATCGGTGGTCGCCCATGCCGAAGCCGCCGTTACCGCTGGAGCGGTGCGGCGAGTGGTGGTACGACAGCAGCGTGGTGACCTGCGGGTCGGCGACGAGGACGACATCGCCGCCGTGGCCGCCGTTGCCGCCGTCGGGGCCGGCCAGCGGCTTGAACTTCTCGCGCTTGACCGACACGCAGCCGTTGCCGCCCTTGCCGGCACGCAGGTGCAGCGTCACCCGGTCGACGAACGTGACCATACGGTCCCCCTCAGGTCTGGATGCTCCCCGGTGTATCGGGAAGGGGATAAAGGGAAAGGGCGAGCCGAAGCCCGCCCCTTCCTGAAGTCTGTGAGACTCGCTGGATTACTCCGCGACCGCCACGATGTTGACGACCTTGCGGCCGCCCTTCTGGCCGAACTCGACCGAGCCCGCAGCCAGTGCGAACAGGGTGTCGTCGCCACCGCGGCCGACGTTGGCGCCGGGGTGGAAGTGCGTGCCGCGCTGGCGGACGAGGATCTCGCCGGCGTTGACGGCCTGGCCACCGAAGCGCTTCACGCCGAGGCGCTGAGCGTTGGAGTCACGACCGTTACGGGTGGAGCTTGCGCCCTTTTTGTGTGCCATCTCTGCGTCTCCTGTGGCTTTACTTGATGCCGGTGACCTTGACGCGCGTGAGGTCCTGACGGTGCCCCTGGCGCTTCTTGTAACCGGTCTTGTTCTTGAACTTCTGGATCACGATCTTGGGGCCGCGCTCCTCGCCGAGCACCTCGGCGGTCACGGTGACCTTCGCGAGCTTGTCGGCGTCGGTCGTGACGGTGTCACCGTCGACGAAGAGCACCGCGGGGAGCTCGATCTTGTCGCCGATCTTCGCCGCCTGACGGTCGAGGACGACGATCGTGCCGACCTCGACCTTCTCCTGCCGGCCGCCGGCGCGCACAACTGCGTAAACCACTTCACACCTGTTTCTTCTGGGAGCGCGCGCACGCACTCGGGGACGTCAACGAAGACTTGGTGCGGATATCTCGACGCACCAAGGGTCTACTTTATCAGATGCCGGAACAGTCCGCGAAAGCGCGCCGGGCCGTGTCGCGGGATCGGGTGCGTAGGATCTGGACGTGGCGATCCTCATCGACGATCCTCTGTGGCCGGCGCACGGTCGGCTGTGGGCGCATCTGGTGACCGATACCGACCTCGCGGAGCTCCACGCCTTCGCCGCTGCGAACGGCATCCCTGCGCGCGGCTTCGACCTCGACCACTACGACGTGCCCGAAGAGGCGCACGCCCGTCTGGTCGCGGCCGGCGCGCTGCACGTGAGCGGTCACGAACTGGTGCGGCGCCTCATCGCATCCGGTCTTCGTGTGCGGGGGCGCGACCGCCGCTGACTCACCGGGCCGCGGCCGCCGACAGCTCGAGGACGTCGGCCGCGCGGCCGGGGCCGTCGAAGGCGCGGATCGCGTCGCCGAGCCGCTGCGCGCGCACGCGGGTGGGACCATCGGCCAGCGTCCGCCGGATCGCGCGGCGGATCGTGGCGGGGTCCGTCCGCCGCGACATCGTCGCTCCCACACCCGCGCGGGCCACCGCGCGGCCGATGCGCGGCTGGTCGGAGGTCGGCTCGAGGGGCAGCGTGAGCACCGGCACGCCATGGGCCAGCGCGGCGAGGGTGGTGCCGTGTCCGCCGTGACCCACCACGAGGGAGGCTTCCGGGAAGAGCTCGTCGTGCGGCATCCATTCGTGCACTTCGATGCCGAGGGGCACCCGCATCTCCCCCGCCGTGACCGCCGGGCCGAGGGTGGCGATCACCCGCACGTCGAGGCCGTCGACGGCGTCGAGCAGCCGCTGCCAGGTCGCGACGAGCTCGGCGAACCGGAAGGTGCTGAGGCTCAGCACCACCGTCGGTGCGGCGGGTTGTGCGGCGACGGCGCGCGTCATCGCTCCCGTGTACACGACCGCGCCCGGCGCGGCTGACAGCGCATCTTGGGCAGGGAAGGGCAGCCCGAACCCGGGTACGGATGCCACGAGGATCGGTGCGGCGCGTCGGCGCGGCGCCTGCACCCGTATCCCCCGCGTCCACAGCACCGATCCCGCCACCCGCGCGCCCGAGGCCAGGAAATCGTGCAGCGTGTGCTCGAGCACCACGATGCGCTGATCCATCCGATCGAGGACGTCCATCACGGCGAACAGCGTGCAGTCGACCACCACGACGTCGGCGGGGAACGCCGCGAGCAGCGCCACGGTGTCGTCGGCCAGGCCGGTGTCGGTGAACAGTCGGAAGAGGCCCGCGGGGCGTGGATCCAGCACGAAGCCCGGTGCGCTCGCGAACGCGGTGAAGGGCAGGCCGGCAGCGCGGTAGGCGCCCGCCTGGGAGTCGTGGCCGAGGACGCGGACGTCGTGCCCGCGCTCCACGAGCGCACGCGCGATGGTGATGGTGGGCATGCGGTTGCCGCCGCCGTCCCACGTCACGAACACGTAGCGCGCCATCGCGCCCCCGTTCCCCAGCTCCCGGCAATCAGCCTATCGAGGGGGTCCGAGGGCCGACAGAGGGGCGCCGTCCCGGCCGGGGCCGGGACGGCGCGACACGCTCAGTCCTCCGACGGCGTGTGGGGCACCGGGGTGCCCGTGAGAGCCGCGGTCGTCACCCGACGGCGCGCGCGGCCCTGCCCCGGAGCCTTGGGCTCGGGAAGGGCGTTCAGCACCGAGTCGAGGAGGAGGTCCTTCTCGGTGCGGTTCTCCTTCTTCGCGCCGGAATCCTGACGCTTCTTGCGCGGCTTCTTCGGGCGCTCGGCCGGAGCCTGCTCGACGACGGGGGCCGCCTCGACGTGCGGAGCCTCTTCGCTGTGGTGGATCGTGGATGCCGCGATCTGCGCGAGCGCCGACTTCACGCCCTCTGTGATCACGTGCGTGCCGTTCGAGCCGCCGCCAGTCGCGGGAGCCTGCGCGCCGCCCCGCGGGCGACGGCCGGACGACGGCGCACCGCTCGCGGCGGGCACGCGGTGCTTGACGACGGGGTCGTGGTGCACGATCAGGCCGCGCCCCGCGCAGACCTCGCAGGCCTCGCTGAACGTCTCCAGGAGGCCCAGTCCGAGCTTCTTGCGCGTCATCTGCACGAGACCGAGCGAGGTGACCTCGGCGACCTGGTGCTTCGTCCGGTCGCGGCTCAGGCACTCCACGAGACGGCGCAGCACGAGATCGCGGTTGGACTCGAGCACCATGTCGATGAAGTCGACGACGATGATCCCGCCGATGTCGCGCAGGCGCAGCTGGCGGACGATCTCCTCCGCGGCCTCGAGGTTGTTCTTCGTGACCGTCTCTTCGAGGTTGCCGCCCGAGCCGACGAACTTGCCGGTGTTGACGTCGACGACCGTCATCGCCTCGGTGCGGTCGATGACCAGCGAGCCGCCGGAGGGCAGCCACACCTTGCGGTCGAGTGCCTTCTCGATCTGCTCGGTGACGCGGAACACGTCGAACGGGTCGTGCTCGCCCTCGTACCGCTCGACGCGCTCCAGCAGGTCGGGCGCCACGGACTCGAGGTACTTCGAGATGGTGTGGTGCGCGTCGTCGCCCTGGATGAGCATCTTCGAGAAGTCCTCGTTGAAGACGTCGCGGACGATCTTGACGAGGAGGTCAGGCTCCGAGTGCAGCAGCGCCGGCGCCTGGATCGTCTCGATCTGCTTCGAGATGTGCTCCCACTGGTTGGTGAGGCGCTGCACATCGCGCGTCAACTGGTCCTCGGTGGCGCCCTCGGCGGCGGTGCGCACGATGACGCCCGACGACTCGGGCAGCACCTCCTTGAGGATCTTCTTGAGGCGCGCGCGCTCGGTGTCGGGCAGCTTGCGCGAGATGCCGTTCATGTTGCCGCCCGGCACGTACACGAGGTAGCGACCGGGGAGCGAGATCTGGCTCGTGAGGCGGGCACCCTTGTGTCCGACCGGGTCCTTCGTGACCTGGACGAGCACGCGGTCGCCGGTCTTGAGCGCGAGCTCGATCCGGCGGGGCTGGTTGCCGGTCTCGACGGCGTCCCAGTCGACCTCGCCGGAGTACAGCACGGCGTTGCGGCCACGGCCGATGTCGACGAACGCGGCCTCCATGCTCGGCAGCACGTTCTGGACGCGACCGAGGTAGACGTTGCCGATCAGCGACGCGTCCTGATTGCGGGCGACGTAGTGCTCGACGAGCACGTTGTCCTCGAGGACCGCGATCTGGATGCGGCCGTTGCGCGAGCGCACGATCATGTCGCGGTCGACGGCCTCACGACGGGCGAGGAACTCCGCCTCGGTCACGACCGCACGACGGCGACCTGCCTCGCGGCCGTCGCGACGGCGCTGCTTCTTGGCCTCGAGACGCGTCGAGCCCTTGATGCGCTGCGGCTCGGTGATGAGCTCTACGGCGCGCTGACGCGGCTGCGACGGCTCGGAAGGCGCGGATGCCTCGTCCCGGCCCTCGCCGCGACGACGGCTGCGGCGACGCGAGGTGCTCGACGACGCTGCAGCCTCGGGCTCCGGCTCGGGCTGCTGGCGGCCCGGACGTGCCGGAAGCGGCGCGATCTCGGGCGCGTAGAACATGAGCTGCGTCGATACGGCCGACACGAAGACCTCGGGGAGAAGCCCCAGGGTCACCGCGGTCACGGCTTCGGGCTCGGCCGGTGCTTCCGGCTCGACGGGCGCTTCGGCCTCGGCGGGAGCTTCCGGCTCGGCGGACGCCTCGGGGGCGGACGGGGCTTCGGCATCGCCGTCGTCCGGTGCCTCGGCCGGTGCCTCGGCCTCGGCCGCGGGCTCGCTCTCGGGCTCAGCCGCCGCCTCTGCGGCGGGCTCAGCCTCTGCGGCGGGCTCAGCCTCTGCGGCGGGCTCAGCCTCTGCGGCCGGCTCGGGCGCCACCTCGGTCGCCTCGGCCGGGCTCTCCTCGGACTCCGCGGGGACCTCGACGGTCTGCTGCGGCTCCTCGACCGGCGGGTCCGCGTCCACCGCGGGTGTCGCCTCGTCGCCCGCTGTGGTCAGCGGCGCGTCCGGTTCGGTCTGAGGGGTGAATTCTGCATCGGTTCCATCAGCCATCACTGGCGTACTCCTAGCGGGGCGACACCGCGCGTCGCCCGGCGAAATCTCGTGCAGCGCCGCCCATGCCCCTCTGGACGGGGCGGTGCCGCGAACTCACTCGGTCTGCAGCGGTCGTCCGGCGCTAGGCGGATGCTCGCGCTGCCAAGGGCATTCGTCGCCCTGAAGTCTTCTGGTGATGATCGTCACGGCGCGGCCGTGAGTCATCGCCCCCCATTATCGCACTTACACCGCCAGAATGCCCATTCGCCCGGCGACTGCGCCTTCCCCACGCCGCGGATCGGCGATTTGCCACGGCGCGGGGGTGCGGCATCCGTGCAGAACTCGATGTCATAATCCGAGGCATGCCCGAGCAGCAGACTCACACCCGCCCGACCGGACTCGCCGTATGGCTCGTCATCGCGGGTGTGATCGGCTGGTGGGCGGCGTTCTCTCTGACGGTCGAGAAGCTGGAGAAGCTCGCGAACCCCGACGCGATCGCCTCGTGCGACCTGAGCGTGCTGGTGCAGTGCAGCGCGAACCTCGAGTCGTGGCAGGGCAGCGCGTTCGGGTTCCCGAATCCGATCCTCGGGCTCACCGGCTGGGTGGCCCCGATCGTGGTCGGCATGGCGCTCCTCGCGCGGGCCCGGTTCGCTCGGTGGTTCTGGTGGTGCTTCTGGGCCGGTATCGCCTTCGCGTTCGGGTTCGTGATCTGGCTCATCAGCCAGAGCATCTACGCGCCCAATCTGCACACGCTGTGCCCGTGGTGCATGGTGACCTGGGCGGTCACGATCCCGACGTTCTACGCCGTGACGCTCCACATGCTCCGCGCCGGCCTCGTTCCGGCATCCGACCGGGTCCGCGACGTCGCCGACCGGCTTATGGTGTGGGTGCCGCTGGCGGCGATCGTGAGCTACGCGATCATCCTGCTGCTGGCGCAGCTCGAGATGAACGCCGTCGTCAACATCTGGCAGACGCTGTTCGGCTGACCCCGGAGGCGCGTCCAGGGTCAGCCGACCGGGCGATCAGCCGAACCAGATCTCGAGCTCGCGTGCGGCGGACTCGGGGCTGTCGGAACCGTGCACGAGGTTCTGCTGCACCTTCAGGCCCCAGTCGCGGCCGTAGTCGCCGCGGACCGTCCCGGGCGCGGCCGTCGTGGGGTCGGTGGTGCCCGCGAGCGAGCGGAAGCCCTCGATCACGCGGTTGCCGGCGAGGCGGATCGCGACCGACGGACCCGACATCATGAACTCGAGCAGCGGCTCGTAGAAGGGCTTGCCCTCGTGCTCGGCATAGTGGCGCTCGAGCGTCTCACGGTCGGGCTCGACGAGCCGGATGTCGACGAGGGCGTACCCCTTCGCCTCGATGCGGGCGAGGATCGCGCCGGTGAGGCCGCGGGCGACGCCGTCGGGCTTGACGAGGACGAGGGTCTCTTCGATGGGCATGCGGGACCTTTCGTTGCTGATCAGGCGTGGGGAGGAGGATCCGCCGCGAGGCGCGCGTTGCGCCGGTCGAGAGCGGCCCCCTTGATCGTCGCATACCCGTACATGCCGCCGAAAATGAGCGCGACGATGGCGAGCGCCGGCACGAGGAAGGCGCCCAGCAGGACGACGACCTGCAGCACCCAGCCGAGCACGATGCCCCACCGGTAGCGCACGACCCGTGTCGTGAGGATCATCAGCACGGCCAGTCCGGCCCCCGCGACGATGCCCCACCACGGCGGGACCGACGCGGGAAGCGCCTTCAGACCGTAGACGACCAGGCCGCCGAGGAAGACGACGATCGACTCGAAGCCGAGCACGATCGTCGCGAGCGACTCCGCCGCACCGCGGGGGCGCCGGGGCTTCGGCTGCTTCTCGTCGGTCACGCGTTCCACCCGGACTTCCAGTCCTCGTCCGCCGCGAGGGCGAGGGCCTCCCCCGCGAGCACGACCGACCCCGCGATCACGACGGCACGCCGATCGGATGCTGAGGCCCACGCGCGCGCCGCCTCCGCGGCATCGGCGAGGTCCCGGTGAACGGAGACGCGCAGATCGTGCGCCTCCGCGAGGTCAGCGATGGCATCCGCGTCCTCGGCCCGCTCCGAGTCGGGGGCGGTGGCGAACACGTGGGCGGCGACCGGGGCGATCTCGGACACGATGCCGGCGGCATCCTTGTCGGAGAGCACGCCGAGCACCACACCCCATTCGTCGAAGTCGAACGCCTCGCGCAGCGCGGTGACGAGGGCGCGGGCGCCATGCGGATTGTGCGCCGCGTCGACCAGCACGGTCGGGGCCGCGCCGACGAGCTGGAGGCGTCCGGGGGAGGTCGCTCCCCCGAGGCCCTCCGCCAGCACGTCGCCGGCGATCGGCTGCGACGCTCCACCGACGAGCGACTCGACCGCCGCGATCGCGAGCGCCGCGTTGAAGCCCTGGTGGGCGCCGTAGAGCGGCAGGTACTCGTCCTCGTAGGTGCCGGCGAGGCCGCGCACGGTGATCTGCTGCCCGCCGACCGCGAGGCGCTGCTGGGCGAGCGCGAACTCGGAGCCTTCGAAGGCGATCGTGGCGCCGTGGGCGGCCGCGGCTTCGCGCAGCACTGCCTCGGCAGCGGCATCCTGCCGGGCCGACACCACCGCTGCGCCGTCCTTGATGATGCCCGCCTTGACGCTCGCGATCTCGGCGATCGTGTCGCCGAGCCGGTCCGCGTGGTCGAGGTCGATGGGCGCGAACACCGCGACGTCGCCGTCGGCGGTGTTGGTGGAGTCCCACGACCCGCCCATGCCGACCTCGAGCACGAGCACGTCGATCGGCACGTCGGCGAACGCGACGAACGCGAGCACCGTCAGCAGCTCGAAGAACGTGAGAGGCGCGTCGTCGGCGGCGGCGAGCTCCGCATCCACCAGGTCCACGAAGGGTGCGATCTCGTCCCACGCGTCGGCGATCGCCGCGTCGGCGATCGGCTCGCCGTCGACCATGATCCGCTCGGTGAACCGCTCGAGGTGGGGACTCGTGAACAGGCCCGTGCGCAGGCCGTGCGCGCGCACGAGGGTCTCGATCATCCGGCTGGTCGACGTCTTGCCGTTGGTTCCGGTGACGTGGACGACGCGGTACGTCTTCTGGGGATCGTCGAGCAGCTCGAGCACGCGCCGCGTGCGCTCGACGCGCGGCTGCACCCACCGCTCCCCCTGGCGCTCGAGGAGCGCCTCGTAGACGGCGTCGGCGCGCTTGCGGTCGCGATCGCTCATGCCGTGGCCTCCGTCCGGCCGACCGAGACGGTGAAGGCGCCGCGGTTCGCATAGGTTCCCGCGTCGACCACTGCCTCGAACTCGATGGGTGTCCCGGAATCACCGGATGCTGCGAGCTCGGCCGTGCGCGTGCGCACGCTGTGGGCGAGCGCGAGCGTCTCGCCTGCCACGTCGGCGATGTCGAAGGCTGCGGAAACCGCCTCGCCGTCGGCCTCGTCGTCGAACACGAGACCGAGGCGGATGCGGTCGCTCACGTCGAACCCGGCCGCCTTGCGGGTGTCCTGCACGGCGCGGATCACGTCGCGGGCCAGACCTTCCGCCTCGAGCTCGGGCGTCGTCGTCGTGTCGAGCAGGACGAAGCCGTCGCCCGCGAGCAGGGCGATCGCCGTGCCGTCGGCGACGCCGCCGGCCTCGAGCGTGAGGTCGTACTCCCCCGGCTCCAGGGCGATGCCGTCGACGACCACGACACCGTCGCGCTCCTCCCACACGCCCGCCTTCGCGCCCGAGATCACGTGCTGGACCTGCTTGCCCAGGCGTGGGCCCGCGGCGCGCGCGTTCACGCTGAGTCGCTTGCTGATGCCGTAGCGCTCCGAGACGTCGTCGCCGAGCTCGATGAGCTCGACCGACTTCACGTTGAGCTCGTCGCGCAGGATGCCGTCGAACTGCGCGAGGGACGCAGCATCCGGAACTGCCACCGTCAGGGTGGGAAGCGGCAGGCGCACGCGACGGCCCTCCTTCTTGCGCAGGGCGTTGGCGACGCTGGATGCCTCGCGGACGGCGTCCATCGCGGTGCGGATGTCATCCGCCGCGGGGAAGGCGTCGGCGTCGGGCCAGTCCTGCAGGTGGACGCTGCGTCCGCCCGTGAGGCCCTGCCAGATCTTCTCGGAGACCAGCGGGATGAGCGGGGCGGCGACGCGCGTGAGCGTCTCGAGCACGGTGTAGAGCGTGTCGAACGCCTCGCGACTGGTCGGGTCCTCGGAGACGCCCACCCAGAACCGGTCGCGCGAGCGGCGGATGTACCAGTTGGTCAGCGCCTCGGCGAAGTCGCGGACCTTCGCCGCGGCGAGCGTCGAATCGAGCACCTCGAGATCGGCGGCGACCTCGCGCACGAGGTCACCGGTGAGCGCCAGGATGTAGCGGTCGAGCACATCCGTCGAGTCGGTGCGCCACGAGGCGTGGTAGCCCTCGCCACCGGCGCCGCCCGCGGCGTTCGCATACGTCGCGAAGAAGTACCACGCGTTCCACAGCGGGAGCAGGAACTCCCGCACGCCCGCGCGGATGCCCTCCTCGGTCACGACGAGGTTGCCGCCGCGCAGCACCGAGCTCGACATCAGGAACCAGCGCATCGCGTCGGACCCGTCGCGGTCGAACACCTCGCTGACGTCGGGATAGTTGCGCAGCGACTTCGACATCTTGAGCCCGTCGCTGCCCAGGACGATGCCGTGGCACGACACACCGGTGAACGCCGGGCGGTCGAACAACGCCGTCGAGAGCACGTGCATCACGTAGAACCAGCCGCGCGTCTGCCCGATGTACTCGACGATGAAGTCGGCCGGCGAGTGCTCGTCGAACCACTGCTGGTTCTCGAACGGGTAGTGCACCTGCGCGTACGGCATCGACCCCGAGTCGAACCAGACGTCGAACACGTCCTCGATCCGGCGCATCGTGCTCTTGCCGGTCGGGTCGTCCGGGTTCGGGCGCGTGAGGTCGTCGATGTACGGACGGTGCAGGTCGACCTCGCCGTCCGCGTTCGTCGGGAGACGCCCGAAGTCACGCTCGAGCTCCTCCAGCGACCCGTAGACGTCGACGCGCGGGTGCTCCGGGTCGTCGCTCTTCCACACCGGGATCGGCGAGCCCCAGTACCGGTTGCGGCTGATCGACCAGTCACGTGCGCCGTCGAGCCACTTGCCGAACTGGCCGTGCTTGACGTTCTCCGGCACCCACGTGATCTGCTCGTTGCCCGCGAGCATGCGGTCCTTGATGTCGGTGACGCGCACGAACCAGCTCGACACCGCCCGGTAGATGAGGGGGTTCCGGCAGCGCCAGCAATGCGGGTACGAGTGCTCGTAGCTCGCCTCGCGCAGCAGGCGCCCCTCCTGCTTGAGCAGGCGGATGAGCGGACGGTTCGCGTCCATCCACAGTTCGCCGGCGACATCCGTCACCTGCGGGAGGAAGCGTCCGCCGTCGTCCAGGCTCATGATGAGCGGGATGCCGGCGGCCTCGGTCACGCGCTGGTCGTCCTCACCGAAGGCCGGTGCCTGGTGGACGATGCCCGTGCCGTCGCCCGTCGTCACGTAGTCGTCGACGAGGAGGCGCCATGCGGTCTGCGTGCCCCAGATCGAGGCATCCGCGTAATAGTCGAAGAGACGGTCGTACGTGACGTTCTCGAGGTCGGCGCCCAGCACCGTCTGCTCGACGGCCTCGCGTGCGGCCTCGACGGAGTCGTACCCGAGGTCCTTCGCGTAGCCCGCGAGCAGATCCTCGGCGAGGAGGTAACGGTGTGCGGTCGCGCCCTCGGGGTCGTCTCCCGCCGGGACGTCGGCCGCCCCGAGGGGACCGCCGGGAACGACGGCGTAACGGATGTCGGGCCCCACCGCGAGGGCGAGGTTCGTGGGCAGGGTCCACGGGGTCGTCGTCCAGGCGAGGGCGCGCACGCCGGTCAGCCCGAGCGCCTCCGCCTTCACGCCCGTGAGGGGGAACGTGATCGTGACCGACGGGTCCTGGCGCATCTTGTAGACGTCGTCGTCCATGCGCAGCTCGTGGGCCGACAGCGGTGTCTCGTCGCGCCAGCAGTAAGGCAGCACGCGGTGCCCCTCGTAGGCGAGGCCCTTGTCGTAGATCGTCTTGAACGCCCACAGCACGGATTCCATGTACGTGAGGTCGAGCGTCTTGTACCCGCGCTCGAAGTCGACCCAGCGCGCCTGGCGCGTGACGTAGTCCTCCCACTCCCGCGTGTAGGCGAGGACGGACTCGCGCGACTTGGCGTTGAACGTGGCGATGCCCATCGCCTCGATCTCGCTCTTCTCCGTGATGCCGAGCTGCTTCATCGCCTCGAGCTCGGCCGGGAGGCCGTGGGTGTCCCAGCCGAAGACGCGATCGACCTTCTTGCCCCGCATCGTCTGGAAGCGCGGGAAGACGTCCTTCGCGTAGCCCGTCAGGAGGTGGCCGTAGTGCGGCAGCCCGTTGGCGAAGGGCGGGCCGTCGTAGAAGACCCATTCCTCGGCGCCGTCGCGCTGATCGATCGATGCGCGGAAGGTGCGGTCGGCCTCCCAGAACGCGAGCGTCTGCTGCTCGATCTCGGGGAAGCGAGGGCTCGGAACGACGGCGGCCGGCGCGGCGTCGGCCGCGGGCCCGAAGGCGGAGGGTCGGGGGTAGGTCATGTTCTCTCGCAGGTGCTCGCTCGTGTGCTTCCTGCGGGGACGACACTGCCTGGATCCCTGACCAGACGTACCGCGG
Organism: Microbacterium sp. NPDC058062; assembly: GCF_042885375.1. Taxonomy (NCBI): domain Bacteria; kingdom Bacillati; phylum Actinomycetota; class Actinomycetes; order Micrococcales; family Microbacteriaceae; genus Microbacterium; species Microbacterium sp. NPDC058062. Next base: position 339,427 of record NZ_JBHVSC010000001.1, on the reverse strand, counting down.
TACCACCCTGCATTGACGCTCGGCCCTTCGACAGGCTCAGGGACCGAGACGCCCTCTCTCATTGCGGCTGTGACGGGCCTGACCCGCTCGGTTCTACTGGGGGCGCCACGTGCGTGGGGTCCTGTTCTTCCGAGAGCTCCCCGGTGATGGCCGGATCCGCGCTGGTCCGACGAGTCTACCGTGGCTGTGCAAGAGGGAATGCGGCGACCGTCGCCGGGGTTTCTGGACTCGTGCCAAGATTGACGCCCGTGACCGCAGCAGCACCCGAACCCGCGCTCGCCCTCGAGACCGCCCCGACGCGTCGCGTCGCGTGGGCGTCGATGGTGGGCACCTCCCTCGAGTCCTTCGACTTCTACCTGTTCGCCTACTTCTCGGCGTTCTTCGTCGGCCCGCTCTTCTTCGACCCGCTGGGCGAGTTCGGCGCGACCAGCGCGGCGTTCCTCACGATCGCCCTCGCGTTCGTCGTGCGCCCGATCGGCGCCGTGATCTTCGGGTACATGGGCGACCGCCTCGGCCGCCGGGCGACCCTGCTGTGGACCGTCGCCATCATGGGCGTCGCGACCGGCCTCATCGGCCTCCTCCCCACCTATGCGCAGGCGGGCTGGCTGGGCGCGATCCTGCTGATCCTCCTCCGCATCGTGCAGGGCCTGTCGCTCGGCGGCGAGTGGGGCGGCTCGATCCTCATCGCCACCGAGAACTCCGGCCCCGTCAAGCGCGCCTTCTACGCCGCGGTGCCCCAGCTCGGATCCCCCGTCGGCTCGATCCTGTCCGCGACCGTGTTCATCGTGCTGACGACCGTCCTCCCGGCGGATCAGATCGCGGAGTGGGGCTGGCGCGTCCCGTTCCTCCTCGCGATCCCGCTGCTGCTGGTGTCGCTGTACCTGCGATGGTCGATCACCGAGACGCCGGTGTTCGAGCGCGTCGTCTCCGAGGGGCGCCGCGACCGCGTCCCCTTCCTCACGATGTTCGCGAAGCGCCCCGGCGCCATGGCCATCGCCATCGGTGCGGCCCTCCTCGGCATCGGGTCCTACTCGCTGATGAACACGTACACCGTCAACTACGGCGTGGAGCAGCTGGGCTTCAGCTTCCAGGACCTGCTCATCGCGACCACGATCGGCGGTCTGCTGCAGCTCGTCACGATCCCGCTGTTCGGCGCGTGGGCCAGCCGGGTCGGGTCGGCGAACGTGGTCGTGTGGGGCGCGCTGGGCACGCTCCTCATCACGTTCCCGATGTACTTCCTGCTCCAGTTCGCGACCTTCCCGATCCTCATCGCGACGATGCTCGTCGGCGGCATCCTCCCGACGATGGCCTGGGCCGCGCTCGGAGGTCTCATGAACGACCTCTTCCCTGACCGCTTCCGCTACTCGGCGCTGTCGTTCGCGTACGCGCTGGCGGCGACGATCAGCGGCTTCGTGCCCTACCTCACGTTCGAGCTCGGCGTGGCCACGGGCTTCGCGTGGTGGCACCCGGGCGTGATCCTCGCGATCATGTCGGCCATCACACTGGTCTCCGCGTGGCTGGCCTCCCGGCGCACCGTCGAGCCCGAGCTCGCGAGCGACCCGGCGACCGCGACGGCCAACGCCTGAGCGAAGACGCCGGAAAGCGAGCGGATGCCGGAACCCCCGGCATCCGCTCGCTTCTCCCGGTGCATGGACACCCGGGTAGAATCGAGCGACATCCCACACTCAGGCACGCTCACACAGTGCCGCACATATCGCCTCGAGGAGACGCCATGACCGACGCCCGCCCCGCACAGGGTCAGATCCCGGACAAGCCCGCGCTGGAGGGCCTCGAGGAGAAGTGGGATGCCGCCTGGTCCGGGCAGGGCACGTACCTGTTCGACCGTGCTCGTGCCGCACAGGTCGGTCGCGCCGGCGTGTACTCGGTCGACACTCCCCCGCCGACGGCGTCCGGGAGCCTGCACATCGGGCACGTGTTCTCGTTCACGCACACCGACCTCAAGGTGCGGTACGAGCGCATGCGCGGGAAGACCGTGTTCTACCCGATGGGCTGGGACGACAACGGCCTGCCCACCGAGCGCCGCGTGCAGAACTACTACGGCGTGCGCTGCGACCCGTCGCTGCCCTACGACGCCGACTTCACGCCGCCGTTCGAGGGCGGCGACAACAAGTCGAGCCGCGCCGCCGACCAGGTGCCCGTCAGCCGCCGCAACTTCATCGAGCTGTGCGAGAAGCTCACGGTCGAGGACGAGAAGCAGTTCGAGGCGCTCTTCCGCCAGCTGGGCCTCAGTGTCGACTGGACGCAGACCTACCGCACCATCTCCGACGACACGATCCGCACGAGCCAGCGTGCGTTCCTGCGCAACCTCGAGCGCGGCGAGGCCTACCAGGACCTCGCGCCGACGATGTGGGACATCGACTTCCGCACCGCCGTGGCCCAGGCAGAGCTCGAGGACCGCGAACAGCAGGCGTCGTTCCACACCATCGACTTCCCGTTCGCGGACGGCTCGGGCGCGATCACGATCGAGACCACTCGTCCGGAGCTGCTGCCGGCGTGCGTCGCGATCGTCACGCACCCCGAGGGCCCCCACAAGCACCTCATCGGCACGAAGGTGCGGAGCCCGTTCTTCGGCGCCGACATCGAGATCCACGGCCACCACCTCGCCCAGCCCGACAAGGGCACGGGCGCGGCGATGGTCTGCACGTTCGGCGACGTGACCGACATCGTGTGGTGGCGCGAGCTCCGCACCACCGACGGCCGCCACCTGCCGAACATGACCACGATCGGCCTCGACGGGCGCTTCCTGCCCCAGGCGCCCTCGATCGTCGCGAACGCCGAGGCGGGCGCGTGGTACGAGGCCGAGATGGCGGGCAAGACCGTCTTCTCCGCCCGCAAGGCCCTCGTCGAGAAGCTGCAGGAGACCGGCGACATCACCGCCGTCGGCAAGCCGTTCATCCACGCGGTGAAGTTCTTCGAGAAGGGCGACCGTCCGCTCGAGATCGTCTCGACGCGCCAGTGGTACATCCGCAACGGCGCACGCGATGCCGAGCTGCGCGACAAGCTCATCGCACTCGGACAGCAGATGTCGTGGCATCCCGATTTCATGCGGGTCCGCTACGAGAACTGGACCAACGGTCTCACCGGCGACTGGCTCGTGTCGCGCCAGCGCTTCTTCGGCGTGCCGATCCCGCTGTGGTACGGACTCGACGAGAACGGCGAGCGCGACTACGACCGCGTGCTCACCCCCGACCTGGCGTCGCTTCCGGTCGATCCGTCGACCGACGTGCCCCCGGGCTACAGCGCCGACCAGCGCGGCGTCGCGGGCGGCTTCGACGGCGAGAACGACATCTTCGACACGTGGGCGACCTCGTCGCTCACGCCGCAGCTGGCAGGCGGCTGGGATCGCGATCCGGAGCTCTGGAACCTCGTGGCCCCGTTCGACATGCGCCCGCAGGGTCAGGACATCATCCGCACCTGGCTGTTCTCGACGATGCTGCGCAGCGCCCTCGAGGACGACCGTGCACCGTGGATGGATGCCGCGATCTCGGGCTTCATCGTCGACCCCGACCGCAAGAAGATGTCGAAGTCGAAGGGCAACGTCGTCACGCCCGCTGACATCCTGGCGCAGCACGGCTCGGACGCGGTGCGGTACTGGGCGGCCTCGAGCCGCCTCGGCACCGACGCGGCGTTCGACCCGCAGAACCCGACGCAGATCAAGATCGGCCGCCGCCTCGCGATCAAGGTTCTCAACGCCGCGAAGTTCGTGCTGTCGTTCCCGGTTCCCGAGGGTGCCGAGGTGACCCACGCCCTCGACGCATCGATGCTCGCGACGCTCCACGGCGTCGTGCGCGACGCCACGAAGGCGCTCGAGAACTACGACCACGCCCGTGCGCTCGAGGTGACCGAGTCGTTCTTCTGGACGTTCTGCGACGACTACCTCGAGCTCGTCAAGGAGCGCGCGTACAACCAGACCGACGCAGGTCAGGCCTCCGCCGCGCTCGCGCTGCGCCTGGCGATGTCGGCGCTGCTGCGCCTGCTGGCCCCGGTGCTGGCGTTCGCGACCGAAGAGGCCTGGTCGTGGTTCAACGACGGCTCGGTGCACACCGCAGACTGGCCCGTCGCACCGGACGAGGAGTGGGGCGACCCCACGGTGCTGACCGCCGTGAGCGCGGCGCTCATCGGCATCCGCCGCGCGAAGACCGAGGCGAAGGCGTCGCAGAAGACCGCGGTCGCCCGCGCCGTCCTCGCCGGCCCGGCCGCCGCGCTCGATGCGCTGCGGCTCGCGGAAGGCGACCTCAAGGCGGTCGGCCGGATCACCGAGATCGAGTACGTCGACGCCGAGGCCGTCTCCGTCACGGAGATCGAACTCGCTCCCCAGGAGGTGTGACATGCAGCTCGGAACACGCTGGACCTCGGGTGACGAACCGCCGAAGGCCGTCCCGGCCGCGCTGGTGCGCGGCATCCGTTCCGTGGATGAGACGATCCCCGCCGACCAGCTCGGTCAGCCGCGTCCGCGCTGGACGCTCACGTGGTTGGAGGGCAAGCCCATCGCGGAGCTCGACACGGGTGTGATCGTGTCGCTGGACGCCGACGGCGAAGCCGTCGTCCGGCACGATCCGGACGACGGCTTCGCCTAAGCCTCAGCGGCTCATTCCTCCGGCGCGTCGTGGTGCGACGCCGAGAGGAGCAGCCGGATGGCGAAGAGGGTCGCGACGAGTGTCACTCCCGCGGCGATGAGGAACGGCAGCCGCAGATCGATGCGGGCCACCCATCCGCCGAGGAGCGTCGCGAACGGGAAGATGCCCCACGTGAACGTGCGGGTGATCCCCAGCACGCGGCCGAAGATGTGACCCGGCACGATCGTCTGACGCAGCGCGCCCCACGGCACGTTCCACACGGAGACGGCCGCGGCCATGAGGCCGTACGCGATGGTTCCCGTGATCGCCTCGGGCGCCGCCCACACCGCCGCGAGGCTGATGGCTGCGACGACGTTGGCGCCGAGCATCACCGGGCCGCGACCGAACTTCGCGACGAGCGACGAGGCCACGAGTGACCCCGCGAGTCCCCCGAGCCCGATTCCGGCGGTGACCACGCCGATCGCGGCCGCCGGCACGTGCTGAACGTCGAGGAAGTACAGGTACACCGGTGCCTGGGCGAACGCGAAGGCCGAACCGACGATCGAGGTGAAGATCACCATCGAGCGCAGGAACCGGTGATTCCAGAGGTACACGAAGGCGTCGCGAGCCGAGACGTTCGGACGGGCGGTGGCGGCAGCATCCGTCTCCGTCGCCTCTTCGGAGGCCGCCAGCGGGTCGCCGGCTGCGACCGCCGCCTCAGCCCGCACCGCCGTGGCGCGCGCTTCGTGCAGCGGACGAGCGGCCGACAGCGGGAGCATCACGGCGAGCACGATCGGGATGAGGTAGCCCGCGGCGCCCACCCAGAGCGGCAGCGCGAGCGAGATCGCGAACAGGACGCCGCCGATCGGCGACGAGATGAAGCTGTCGATCGTGATCTGCGCTGCCTGCATCCAGCCGTTCGCGCGATCCAGCGCCGGGCGCTTGACGACAGCCGGCATGATCGCGTTGGTCGCGTTGTCGAACAGCGTCTCGCCGAGACCGAAGACCAGCACGCCGGCGAACAGCCACCAGATGTCGAGAGCCCCCGAGACGGTGAGCAGGGCGAGCCCGACCGCAGCGAGTCCACGGATGCCGTTGGCGATCGCCATGATCCAGCGGCGATCGAACCGGTCGACGAGCATGCCGGCCGGCAGGCCGAAGACGAGCCACGGGAGGAACGCGAGCGCGGTGATCGCCGAGATCGCGAGCGGGTCGCGGGTCAGGGTGGTGGCGATGAGTGGAACCGCCACGCGTCCGAGGCCATCCGCGAGGTTGCTGAACGCGGCCGCGGTCCACAGCTTTCCGAAATCGCGGCCGAGCGGGACCCTGCGTGCCCGCCCGGCCGACGATCCGGTCCGCTCGGCCGTGTCGACGCTGTCGCTCACCGCGGCAGCAGCCCCATTGCGGCGCGTGCCTCGGCTTCGCGCCGAGCCCCGACCACGGCGGCCTGGGCGGTCAATGCGCGACGCTCTTCGGCGTCGTCTCGCTTCTCGACGCGTGCGACGACGTACGCGTCGAGAGCGGATGCTGCGCGCAGCAGCGCGCGGTCGAATCGGGTGGCGGATGCCCGGAACCCACGTGCCGCGAGTTCGTCTGCCGTGATGGCGGTCATGACTGTCCTCCTATTTGCGGGAGCGGGAAGAGGTCTGCCCGGATGGTGACGGGGCGGACGTTCTCGCCGGTCTGATTGCGGTAGTTGTCGACGGTCTCGTCGATGAGCGCCATGATCTTGAGCGCCAGGTCTTTGCTCTGCTCGGCGGTGAGGCGCGCGGTGGCGGTGGAGATCAGCGTGCCTTCCTGCCACATCTCGTCCTCGCCGCCGATGCCGCGGTTGACGAAGTCGAGCAGCTGGTCGTTGCGGTTGCGCAGGAACTCGTTCATCACGACCTGCGTCGCCGCACGGCCGGCGGGCGTCGCCATCGCATCCGGGTTGGCGAATGACACGCCTCCGACGGGACGCTCCCACCACCGCTCGCGGCCGGTGCCGCGATCTTCGGCCTCCCGGATCAGGTCCTGCTTGGCGAGAGCGCGGAGGTGGTAGCTCGTCGACCCGCTGGACTCCCCCAGCCGCTCCGCGAGCGAGCTCGCCGTCTGCGGGCCGTACTGGCTGAGGATGTCGTAGATCTTCACGCGCAACGGGTGCGCCAGAGCCCGGAGCGCCCCGGAGTCGAGGACGCGATCCTGGTTGTGACGCTCCTCGGTGCGGGCGGCGGCATCCGTGGTCTCGGGTGTCTCGTTCTCTGCCATGACACCAGAGTAGCGATGCAAAGAAGTCTTTGCAAGTACTTCTTTGCAACCAATAGTTTGCAAGCTGCTCTTTGCAAAAGACTCTCGGCATGGGCGGGCGGCGTGACTAGGCTGGACGCCATGCCGAACGAGAACCCGCTCCTGTCCCCCAGCACGCTGCCGTACGGTCTGCCCGAGTACGCGGCCATCCGCCCCGAGCACTACCTGCCAGCGTTCGAGCAGGCGTTCGCCGATCACACCCGCGAAGTGGCGGCGATCACGCGCGTGCGCTCTATGCCGACGTTCGAGAACACGCTGGTGCCGCTGGAAGAGAGCGGTCGTCTCCTGGGTGACGTCGCCCGCACGTTCTACACCGTGTCGTCGGCCGACGCGACGCCCGAGATCCAGGAGATCGAGGAACAGCTCGCGCCCCTCATGTCGGCGCACCAGGACTCGATCCAGCTCGACTCGGACCTGTTCTGGCGCATCAGGACGATCCGCGAACAGCTCGACCAGCTCGATCTGACGCCCGAGCAGCGGTACCTCGTGGAGCGCCACCACACCGAGATGGTCCACGCCGGTGCGGGACTGGACGACGCGGCGAAGCAGCGCCTCACGGAGCTGAACCAGCGGCTGTCGACCCTCACCACGCAGTTCGAGAAAAACCTCCTCGCCGACTCCAATGACCTCGCGATCGTGTTCGACGACGCGTCCGAGCTCGACGGGCTCTCCGAGGGCGAGCTGTCGGCGGCGGCTCAGGCCGCAGCGGATCGCGGGCTCGAGGGCAAGTGGGTCGTGACCCTGACCCTCTTCACGGGGCATCCCTACCTGTCGAGCCTGACCGACCGTGGATCCCGTGCGCGCCTGCTCGCGGCATCCCGCTCCCGGGGCGCGCGCGGCAACGAGCACGACAACCGCGCCACCCTGCTCGAGATCGTCAGGCTCCGCGCCGAGCGGGCGGCGCTGCTCGGCTACGACTCGCACGCGTCGTACATCACGTCGGACGAGACCGCCGGCTCCCCCGCAGCGGTCCACGACCTGCTGCGCCAGCTCGCCGCGCCCGCCGCCCGCAATGCCCGGCGCGAGCAGGCCAAGCTGCAGGCCATCATCGACTCCGAGCCGGAGCCGTTCGCGCTGGAGGCGCACGACTGGGCCTTCTACACCGAGAAGGTGCGCGCGGCCGAGTACGACCTCGACCGCGCCGCGCTGCGCCCCTGGTTCGAGGCGGAGCGGGTGCTCCAGGACGGCGTGTTCCGGGCGGCCACCGATCTGTACGGCATCACGTTCGCCGAGCGAGCGGACCTCGGGGGCTACCACCCCGACACCCGCGTGTTCGAGATCCACAACGCCGACGGATCGACGCTCGGGCTGTACATCCTCGATCTGTACACGCGCGACACCAAGCGCGGCGGCGCCTGGATGAACTCGATCGTGCTGCAGTCGCGGCTGCGCGGCACACAGCCGATCGTGGTCAACAACCTCAATGTGCCGAAGCCGGCCGAAGGGCGGCCGACTCTGCTCAGCCTCGACGAGGTGACGACGCTGTTCCACGAGTTCGGACACGCGCTGCACGGGCTGTTCGCGACCGTGACGTACCCGCACTTCGCCGGCACCAACGTCTACCGCGACTTCGTCGAGTTCCCCAGCCAGGTCAACGAGATGTGGATCTACTGGCCCGAGATCCTCGCTTCGTACGCCCGTCACATCGACACCGACGAGCCGCTGCCTGCCGAGATCGTCGAGAAGCTGCACGCGTCGGAGGCGTTCAACCAGGGCTTCGCGACGAGCGAGTACCTCGCGGCGGCATGGCTCGACCAGGCGTGGCACTCGCTGTCGGTCGACGGCGCTGCCGCCGACATCGACGTCGCGGCCTTCGAGGCGGCCGCACTCGCCGACATCGGGCTCGACAACGCGGTCGTGCCGACCCGCTACTCGTCGACCTACTTCGCCCACGTCTTCTCGGGCGGTTACAGCGCCGGGTACTACTCGTACATCTGGAGCGAGGTGCTCGACGCCGACACGGTGGAATGGTTCCGCGAGAACGGCGGCCTCCGTCGTGAGAACGGCGATCGCTTCCGCGGCCGGCTGTTGGGCGTGGGCGGGTCGAAGGACCCGCTCGAGGCCTACCGCGACTTCCGGGGCCGCGACGCCGAGATCCAGCCGCTGCTCGAGCGCCGCGGACTGGCAGGCTAGCCGACGTTCACAGCAGGCCGAGCTCGCGGGCGAAGGCGCACACCCGCTCGGCCATCACGGCGGGCACTTCGGCGATCGCGAAGTGCCCGCCCTCGTCGAGCCGCTCGAAGGTGCGCAGGTCGCGGTAGAAGCGTCGCGCCAGCGACTCGGGGTAGTCGCCCTCGTGGCGCTGGATGTGGACGGATGCCGGAACCACGACCGGCGGCATCTCGTCGGGCTGGTCGGCGCCTTCGTAGTACGGCCGGAACGAGGTGCCGATGCTCTGGGTCGTCCAGTAGATCATCGCCTCGGTCAGGATGCGGTCGCGGGAGATCCGTCGCTCGACCGCGCGCGGGTCGCCCTGTGGAGTGTCGCTCCACTCCACGAGCTTCTCGGTCAGCCAGGCGAGCAGTCCCGCGGGCGAGTCGTTGAGGGCGGCGGCAAGCGTGTCGGGCCGGGTCGCCTGCACGTGCCCGTAGGCGCCATTGGCGCCGCCCCAGTGCTCGAGACGTGTGAAGAAGGCGACCTCGTCGGGGGCGGTGAGGAGTGGGCGCTCGGCCATCGAGGGGAAGTGCGAGTGGGTGACGACGACGCCCGACACCGACTCCGGGTACGATCCCGCGATCAGGTCGTTGACGTTCGCCGACACGTCCTCGCCGTAGGTCAGGTAGGCCTCGTAGCCGAGCACATCGGTCATGAGGGCATGCATCGTCGCAGCGAGCCGGGTCTCGGTCATCGGGCCTTCGGCGTACGCGGACGAGTACGCAAAGCCGGGGAAGCTCGGCACCACGAGGTGGAAGTCGGGCAGCAGATCCGCGAAGTCGAGCTGCAGCGCGAACGTGTGCGGCCAGCCGTGCATCACCAGGAGCGCGGGCGCGTCGTCGCGGGCGGCGCGCAGATGCGCGAAATGGATCGTCGTGTCGCCGATGTCGGCGAGGAACTGCGCGTGCCCGTTCAGCCATGTCTCTCTCGCGCGCCAGTCCCAGTCGCGCCACGCCTCGACGAGGGTGGTCAGATAGTCGGCGTCCATGCCTGACGGCGGTCGCCGCGGCGATTCCGGAAGTGGCCGGAACCGGTCGAGGCGCTCCTGCAGATCGGCGAGTGCGGCATCGGGCACGTGGATCGAGAAGGGGCGGACGGTGGGCATGGCCCGAAGCTACTCGGCCCCTCCGACACCGCCGGCCCGGATCGCGCTCATCAGCTCGCGGACGCGGACGAAGGTCGGCACCTCGGCGTTCGCCAGGCCGGTGACCGTTGTCGCCGTCGGAGGGTGGTGCCGGCTCACCGCCACCACGCCATGGTCGCCGCCGACGATGGCGAGATCCTCGCCATCGAGCCACACCCCGCGGCCGTAGCCCAGCCCGTCGCCCGCGTCGGCGGTGACCCGTTCGGTGAGCAGCGCCACGAGCGAGGGGTCGACGACGCGCCCCGCCAGGAGCGCCAGCCAGAACAGGTGAAGATCGCCCGCGGTGGAGTGCGCTCCCCCGTCGCCGGATCCGACGACCGGCAGTTCGAACACGTTGGTGCGGCCGTCGTCCTTGTAGCCGGTCGCCGTGCCCGGTGGGAGCAGATCGGAGCGGGGGAAGCCCGTCGAGGTCATGCCGGCGGGCTCGAACACGCGAGCCCGCACGAGGTCGGCGAACGGGATGCCCGAGGCGCGCTCGGCGATGATCGCGAGCACGACGTAGCCGCCGTTGCAGTAGGAGAACCGCTCGCCCGCGCGGAACTTCGTCGGGAAGCCCTCGAGCATCGGCAGATAGGCGGGCGTGGAGTCGAGGCTCTGCACCGGCACGCTGAGAGGCGCCAGAGCGTCGACTTCCTCGTCGAGATAGTCCCCGATGCCGGACGTGTGGCTCAGGAGATGGTCGATGGTGACGTCGTCGGCGATGAGCGGCAGGTCGTCCTGAAGGATCTCGCGCGCGGGAGTGTCTTGCCGCAGCAGGCCGTCGCCGATGAGCGAGAGCGTGGTGAGCGCGGTGAAGGTCTTCGTTCCGCTCGCGAGCCCGAACCGCGTCGCAGGGGTGTTCGGCGCACCGGCGGTACGGTCGGCAAGCCCGACAGCCCACTCGCCCAGCACGGCGTCACCACGGCGCGCGCTGATGACGCCGCAGAAGCCCTCGAGGTCCGGCGCGACATCGCCCATGCGTAGGACTCCCGCGGTCGTGGGATCCGGTCAGGCGCTCTTGCGCTTCTCGCGAAGCACGAGAGTCGGCGGAGCGCCCTCGTCGACGGCGGCGCGGGTAACGATGACCTTGTCGACGTCGTCGGTCGACGGGATCTCGAACATGATCGGGCCGAGGACGTCCTCGAGGATCGCGCGAAGGCCGCGCGCGCCGGTCTTGCGCGCCACCGCGAGGTCGGCGATCGCCTCGAGCGCCTCGCGATCGAACTCGAGGGTGACACCGTCGAGTTCGAACATGCGGTGGTACTGCTTCACGAGCGCGTTCTTCGGCTCGGTGAGGATCTCCATGAGCGCCTCGCGGTCGAGCGGCGAGACCGAGGCGACGACGGGGAGCCGACCGATGAACTCGGGGATCAGGCCGAACTTGTGCAGGTCTTCCGGCTGCACGTCGCCGAACAGGTTGAGGTCTTCGTCCTTGCGGTGCAGCGAGGCGCCGAAGCCGACGCCGTGCTTCCCGACGCGAGAGGAGATGATGTCTTCCAGTCCGGCGAACGCGCCGGCCACGATGAACAGGACGTTCGTCGTGTCGATCTGGATGAACTCCTGGTGCGGATGCTTGCGACCGCCCTGTGGCGGGACCGAGGCCACGGTGCCCTCGAGGATCTTGAGCAGCGCCTGCTGCACGCCCTCACCCGAGACGTCACGGGTGATCGACGGATTCTCGGCCTTGCGGGCGATCTTGTCGACCTCGTCGATGTAGATGATGCCGGTCTCGGCGCGCTTCGTATCGAAGTCGGCGGCCTGCAGCAGCTTGAGGAGGATGTTCTCAACGTCCTCGCCGACGTAGCCGGCCTCGGTCAGCGCAGTGGCGTCGGCGACCGCGAACGGCACATTGAGGCGCTTCGCGAGCGTCTGCGCGAGATAGGTCTTGCCGCAGCCCGTGGGGCCGAGGAGCAGGATGTTGCTCTTGGCGATCTCGATCTCGTCGGCGCGCTGCTCGGCCGACTGGATGGTGCCGTGCGCACGCACACGCTTGTAGTGGTTGTAGACGGCGACCGAGAGTGCGCGCTTGGCGTCGGTCTGCCCGACGACGTACTCCTCAAGGAACGCGAAGATCTCGCGGGGCTTCGGCAGGTCGAAGTCGGCGACGACGCCGGACGACGACTCGGCCATGCGCTCTTCGATGATCTCGTTGCACAACTCGACGCACTCGTCGCAGATGTAGACGCCGGGTCCGGCGATCAACTGCTGGACCTGCTTCTGGCTCTTACCGCAGAAGGAGCACTTGAACAGGTCGGCGCTCTCACCGATGCGTGCCATGCGCTCCTCCTCGTACGTCGGGGGCCGAGCCCCCCAGCTGTTCTCCGAGCCTAATAGCTGAGGCCGACATGCGGCGGCATTGCGACGCACGTTGTGGACGACCCGGGGTTCGCGGAGAGAGAACCATCTCGTCACACGCAAGCGCCCCGCCGCCCGGTCATCCGGGCGGCGGGGCGCTGAACGCTGCGCTGATAGCGGCGGAGAGACTACTTCGTCAGGGCCTGCTGGCCGCGCTTGCGCGTAGTCAGTACCTGGTCGACGAGGCCATAGGTGACCGCCTCCTCCGCGGAGAGGATCTTGTCGCGATCGATGTCCTTGTTGACCTCTGCCTGCGTCTTGTTCGAGTGCTTCGCGAGCGTCTCCTCGAGCCAGGTGCGCATGCGCAGGATCTCGGCCGCCTGGATCTCGATGTCCGATGCCTGACCATGGCCGGCCTCGCCGACGGCGGGCTGGTGGATCAGGATGCGGGCATTCGGCAGCGCCAGACGCTTGCCGGGTGCGCCGGCCGCGAGCAGCACGGCCGCAGCGGACGCCGCCTGGCCGAGCACGACCGTCTGGATCTGCGGCGACACGTACTGCATGGTGTCGTAGATCGCGGTCATCGCCGTGAACGAGCCACCGGGCGAGTTGATGTACATGATGATGTCGCGGTCGGGGTCCTGCGACTCGAGCACGAGCAGCTGGGCCATGACGTCATCGGCCGAGGCATCGTCGACCTGGACGCCCAGGAAGATGACGCGGTCCTCGAACAGCTTGTTGTACGGGTCCTGGCGCTTGTAGCCGTAGGCGGTGCGCTCCTCGAACTGCGGCAGGATGTAGCGGCTGCCGGGCATCTGGAGCGCCTGGGGCGCCGCCGCTCCGAAGGTGGGGGTCTGCATTCCGGGTTCTCTCTCTTTCGCCTTCGGTCTCAGCTGTCGGAGGCGGTGCCGCCGCCGCCGATGACGTCGGTCGCGGATTCGCGGATGTGGTCGACGAAGCCGTACTCCAGTGCTTCCTCGGCGCCGAACCAGCGGTCGCGGTCACCGTCGGCGTTGATCTGCTCGACCGACTTGCCCGTCTGCTTGGCGGTGATCTCGGCGAGGCGCTTCTTCATGTCGAGGATGAGCTGCGCCTGCGTCTGGATGTCGCTCGCGGTGCCGCCGAAGCCGCCGTGCGGCTGGTGCAGCAGGACGCGGGCGTTCGGCGTGATGTAGCGCTTGCCCTTCGTTCCCGCCGTGAGCAGGAGCTGGCCCATCGAGGCGGCCATGCCGATGCCGACCGTGACGATGTCGTTGGGCACGAACTGCATCGTGTCGTAGATCGCCATGCCGGCCGTGATCGAGCCACCCGGCGAGTTGATGTAGAGGTAGATGTCCTTCTCGGAGTCCTCGGCGGCGAGAAGCAGGATCTTCGCGCAGATCTCGTTGGCGTTGTCGTCACGCACCTCCGACCCCAGCCAGATGATGCGGTCCTTCAACAGCCGGTCGAAGACGCTGGTCGCGACAAGTGGTTCGGCCATGTGTACTCCTGTTTCCTTGGGTCGCCATCGAATCTACCGGCGCCTCGCGAACGACCCGCCCGTGTTCGCCCTGGGCAGAGCGCGCACAACGCAGAAGAGGACGGATGCCGCGGCATCCGTCCTCTTCTGTCGATCGGTCAGCCGATCGGAACGCGTATCACTCGGCGTCGGCGGCCTTCTTGGCCGGAGCCTTCTTGGCGGCCGGCTTCTTGGGGGGAGCCTTCTCAGCGGTCACGGCGTCCTCCGCGGCCGTCTTCTTGGCGGCGGGCTTGCGCGCGGGAGCCTTCTTGGCGGGCTTCTCGGCGACCTCGGCCTCTTCTGCCTCGATCACGGCGTCGGCGTCGGCCGCGGCATCCGCGATCTCCTCCGCCTCCTCGACGACCTCTTCCTCGTCCTCGGTGGCGACGAAGCCGCTGAGGTCGACGGGCTGGCCGTTCGTGTCGACGACGTTGACCTTGCCGAGCGCGACGGCGAGAGCCTTGTTGCGGGCGACCTCGCCGATCATCGCGGGGAGCTGGTTGCCCTCCTGCAGAGCGTTCACGAAGTCCTGCGGTGCCATGCCGTACTGGGCGGCCGACTGCACGAGGTACTGCGTGAGCTCGTCCTGCGAGACCTGCACGTTGACCGTCTCGGCGATCTTGTCGAGCAGCATCTGCGTCTTGAACTGCTTCTCGCTCGCCTCGGCGACCTCGGCACGGTGGACGTCGTCCTCGAGGCGGCCCTCGCCCTCGAGGTGGTTGTGCACCTCGTCCTCGATGAGCTGCGGCGGAACGGGGATCTCGACCTGCTCGAGCAGCGTCTCGATCAGCTTGTCGCGCGCGGCGGAGCCCTGGGTGAAGGCGCCCTGCTGGCCGACGCGCTCCTTGAGGCTGTCGCGCAGCTCGGCGATCGTGTCGAACTCGCTTGCGATCTGGGCGAAGTCGTCGTCGGCCTCGGGCAGCTCGCGCTCCTTGACGGCCTTGACGGTCACCGAGACCTCGGCCTCGTCGCCGGCGTGGTCGCCGCCGACGAGCTTCGAGCGGAAGGTGGTGTCCTCGCCGGCGGTGAGCGAGTCGATGGCCTCGTCGATGCCCTCGAGGAGCTCGCCCGAGCCGACCTCGTAGGAGACGCCCTCGGCGCGGTCGATCTCGTTGCCGTCGATCGTGGCGACGAGGTCCAGCTCGACGAAGTCGCCGGTGGCGGCGGGACGGTCGACGGTCACGAGCGTGCCGAAGCGGCCGCGCAGGCGGTCGAGCTCCTCGTCGATCGCGGCCTCGTCGACCTTGACGGCCTCGACCTCGACGGTCGTGCCCTCGAAGGACGGCAGGTCGAACTCGGGACGCACGTCGACCTCGACGGTGACCTCGAGGTCGCCCGAGAAGTCCTTCTCGTTCGGCCAGGTGGTGACGTCGGCCGACGGACGGCCGAGCACGCGCAGCTCGTGGGCGGCGGCGGCCTCGCGGTAGAAGGTATCGAGACCCTCGCTGACGGCGTGCTCGAGAACCGCGACACGACCGATGCGCTGGTCGATGATGGGCGCGGGCACCTTGCCCTTGCGGAAGCCGGGGATCTGCACGTCCTGTGCGATGTGCTCGTATGCGTGCTTGATCGACGGCTTGAGCTCGTCGGGGCTGACCGTGATGTGCAGCTTGACCCGGGTCGGGCTGAGCTTCTCGACGGTGCTGTTCACCATGCCTGTACTTCTCCTCTTTCCGGCCGCACGCGGCAGCGTGCGGTTGAAGGTCTGGGTTCGAAAATTCCGAGGGCCGTGATGTCGGGGCGACAGGATTTGAACCTGCGGCCTCCCGCTCCCAAAGCGGGCGCTCTACCAAGCTGAGCTACGCCCCGGGCGGGTTCGCACGCGTGCGTGCGCCTTTCGGCCCCGAGAAGTCTAGCCGACGCGCCCGCGACGTTCCTGCGCCCCTACATCTGCTCGACCCAACCCGCGCGCCAGTCGGGCGCCGGGAACGGCTTCGTCCAATACGCGGTCTCTTTCGAGATGAGTCCGTCGCGCAGCTCGAAGACGAACACCGTCTGGTACGGATCGCCGTCGCCGTAGTCCAGATCAGCCTCCAGCACCCACAGGTCCCCGGCGCCGGTGAGACGGCGCGGCGAGATCGCAGGAAGCTGCGGAAACGCGCCGTAGATGGCGCGCCGGTTGTCGGCGCCCACGATGCGCTCCCCCGACTGCGGCCACTCGATGACGGCATCGTCGTGGAACACATCGTCCATGCCCGCGACGTCGCCCGCGTTGAGTGTGGCGACGAGCGCCTCGACGACCTGCTTGCCCGTGCGTTCCATGACCGGCCCTTCGCTCGGCCGCGCGTCTGGAGGGCGGGTCGGAACGGGAAGACCTTCGCGATGTAATACGATTGACCGGTGCCCGTCCGCGGGCGCACGGGGATGTAGCTCAATGGTAGAGCCTCAGTCTTCCAAACTGATGGTGCGGGTTCGATTCCCGTCATCCCCTCCGAATGCCCCTTCGAGGTAGGCCCAGGCCGCCCCGGAGGGGCGATTTCATTCACATCGCGCGATCTGCTCCCGCGTGCCCTACTGTTCCCGGGTCGCCCTCTCGCGGCAGACTGGGTGTGGAACTGTTCCATGCCCTCCAGGAGCCGCGATGAGCAGCCGTAAGCCGATCCCCGAGCCGGGCGAGCGCAAGCTCCCGCGGCGTGCCGCGTCGGAACTCGCCGAGAAGTGGACCCGCATCGACGGCGTCGACGTCTTCTACCGCGAGTCGCCGAACCCGACCAAGGACGAGCGCGTCATGGCGCACGTGCACGGATTCGGGCTGTCGGGCCGCTATCTGCTGCCGACGGCCGAGCGGCTCGCCGACGAGTTCCACACCTACGTCCCGGACCTTCCCGGATTCGGGCGCAGCGGCAAGCGCAAGGACATGCTCGACATCCCCGATCTCGCGCGTGCCGCGGTCGACTTCTTCGACGACCGCGGGGTCGAGAAGGCGACGCTCGTCGGCAACTCGATGGGCTGCCCGGTCATCATCGAGTTCGCGCACCGCTACCCCGAGCGCATCGACCGTGCGGTGCTGGTGTCCCCCGCGGGCGGACTGTTCAACCAGCCGCTGCGGCGGGCGATCAAGCAGCTCTCGCAGGATGCTCCGCGCGAGCCGGTGAAGATGGCGCGGGTCGCCGTGCCCGACTACGTGCGCTTCGGCGTGCCGAGCACGATGAAGATGTTCCGCTCGCTCACGCAGTACCCCTCATTGCAGCGGCTGCTCGAGATGCGCATCCCCACGCTGGTCGTGCTGGGCGAGCGCGACCCGCTCCTCCCCCACGCGCACCGCGTCGACGAGATCGCGAGCCAGACCGACAGCCACGTGCTGGTCGTGATGCTCGAGGGCGCCGCCCACGCGATCAACTTCAGCCACCCGGGGCAGCTGGCCCACGTCATCCGTCATTTCATAGACGACCTGCCGATCGAGAACGACCCCGCGTGGCCCGGTCACGTGCGCCTGTACGAGGTGCACCGCGGCAAGCATCACCCGCCCGCACAGCCCCGCGACTGACGCGTCGCCGCCTCAGTCGAGGGGCGTCGCGTCGCGGTGCTCGTCGATGTGCGCGAGGTAGTGCTCGGCGTTGCGAAGCAGACCGGCGCGCTCGTCCGCGGTGAGCTCGCGGCGCACCTTCGCGGGTACACCGGCGACCAGGGATCCGTCCGGGATCTCGGACCCCTCGAGCACGACCGCCCCACCGGCCACGAGGCATCCCGATCCGATCTTCGCGCCGTTGAGCACCACCGCGCCCATGCCGATGAGCGAGCCGTCGCCGATCGTGCAGCCGTGGACGACGGCGTTGTGGCCGACCGACACGTTCTCGCCGATGACGACCGGCCTGCCGGCATCCACGTGGACCGAGACGTTGTCCTGGAGGTTGCTGTTCGCCCCCACCGTGATGGTGTCGCCGTCGGCGCGGAGCACCGCGTTGTACCAGACGCTCGCACCGGGGCCGAGCGTCACGCCCCCGACGACGCGGGCGCCGGCGGCGATGAACGACGTGGGGTCTAGCGAGGGCGTCCTGCCCGCGGCGACGAGGACTGATGCTCCGGGTGCGACCGTCATGGTCCGACCCTATTCGCCAGCGCCTTCTCGATGGCGTCGGTGTACCAGGGCGCCAGCGTGTCGGCGAACGTGACCGTCAGGTGGTCCTGGTCGCGGTAGATGTTCGCCCCTCCGACGACGGGCGCGCACGTGTCGGGGCCGCAGAACACGTCGGTGAAGTCGAGCAGCGTGACGGAGTCGAGACCGGATGCTGCGCCCCGGAGCGGATCGTCGTCCACCAGCACGTCCGATCGCGCGCCGTCGCACTCGGACATGTCATGCGTGCGCAGGCACTTGTTGGGGTCGGTCTCCCACACGGGGTTGTCGACGACCGTGATGACGGGGATGCCGCGCTCGGTGACGGTGCTCCACGCGTCGCGGTAGCCGGCGACGGCCGCGTCGTAGGAGGAGTCGTAGCCGGCCGCCGAGTACGGAGTGGTCGCGATCGCCGCGGTGAACACGGCGTCGAGGTCGGCGTCGTCGATCGCGTTCTGCACGCGGTCGCGCCACTCGGTGCAGGCTGCGCCGAACGCGCCCGGCGTAGCCAGCGGTGTGGCGTTCCAGGGGCACGCGCCCTTGAACCACGTGACGAGCTGCCAGCCGTTCTCGTTCGCCATGCGCTGGAACGTCGACAGCAACTGGTACGCGTGGCTGTCGCCGATGAGCGCGACGCGCGGGGCGTCGGGGTCGTCCGAGCCGAAGGTGCACGAGACAGGTCGCGAATCGGTGAGCTGCACGAAGCAGTCCGGATTCTCGGGCCGGTCGATCCCCGCGAAACCGGGAGCGGGGAGGATCGTGTCGCCGAAGTCCGCGCCCGCGCAGGAGGGGTCGAGGACGGATGCCGCGCCGAAGCACTCGGGCGGATTCTGCTGCAGCTCCGCGATGTCGCGGGTGCCCTGGCTGTACAGGGGCGCGTTGACGAACCATGCGGACGCGGCCACCAGGCCGACCACGATCATGGCGCCGAGCGACGACCACAGGGTCACGCGAGCGGGACGCGAGGTGAGCACCTTCCAGCCGCGGGCAGGATCCTCGACGAATCGCTTCGTGAGCCAGGCGAGCACGAAGCACAGCACCAGCAGCGCGACGCGATGGTAGATGGTGAGACCCCAGAACGGCACGGAGGGTGCGATGACGATCAGCGGCCAGTGCCACAGGTAGAGCGAATACGAGATGTCGCCGACGAACTGCGCCGGACGGATCGCGAGGATGCGGGTCGGGTACCACCAGCGCTCGGTGTTCGAGGCCGCGATGACCGAGGCAGCGCCCAGGGTCGGCAGCGCCGCCATGTAGCCGGGGAACGGCGTCTGCCCGTCGAACGTGAAGGCGACGTAGAGGAGGAGCAGGATGCCGCCCCAGCCGAGCACGAAGCTGCCGATTGCGCCCCGGACCCTCAGCATCGGCACGAGCGCGATCAGGGCGCCCACGCCGAACTGCCACATGCGGCCGAACGTGACGAAGTACGCGGGCGCGGGGTTCGTGATCGTGAAGACGACGCAGAACACGAACGAGACGGCGGTCACGATGCCGAGCGTCGTGATGATCGCGCGGCGCCGGGCGCCGCGGAAGAACTTCACGCCGATCCACGCGGCCAGCAGCATGATGAGCGGCCACATCACGTAGAACTGCTCTTCGAGCGACAGCGACCAGTAGTGCTGCACCGTGGTGGGCGAACCCGCGTGGTTGAGATAGTCGGCCGAGTTGAGCGCCAGGTACCAGTTCTCGACGTAGAACGTCGACGCGAGGATCTCGCGCACTTCGTTCGGCAGCGCCGACGTGGGCATGAGATACGGCGACATCACGACGACGGCGCAGAACAGCAGGACGAGAAGGGAAGCCGGGAGCAGGCGCCGTGCGCGTCGCGCCCAGAACTGGCCCAGCTTCACCGAGCCGGTGGCGGTCAGCTCGCGCATGAGGTGCGCGGTGATGAGGAAGCCCGAGATCACGAAGAAGATGTCGACGCCGATGTAGCCGCCCGTGAGCCGGCCCGGCCAGAAGTGGTACAGCACGACGCACAGCACGGCGATCGCACGCAGGCCCTGCACGTGCGGGATGAAGCGGGAGGGCTCGGCGTGTTCGGGCGAGCGGTCCCGGGGCTCGCGGGTCACGGTCTTGGCGGGAACGCTCAGATGCTGCGGTCCGAGGTCGTGATCGGCGGAAGGCACGAATCGACGTTAGCCGCTGTCGCGCCGTCGGCCCGCACCGACGGCGCGGATTCCCCGGTTTAGCCCAGCCTTCTCTTGCTTGCGGAATGACTCCTCGTGAGTAGCGTTGCAGTCACCAGAGGCCGAAAGATGGAGACGAGCGACATGACGAACACCCAGACCACCCCCGCAACCGCAGCGAACCCCGACGTCGCCGCCGCGACGGCGCAGTTCCTCACCCCCGTCGTCCTGGGCCTGCAGGCCCTGGCCGTGAACGGAAAGCAGGCGCACTGGAACGTGCGCGGCGCGAACTTCATCGCGATCCACGAACTGCTCGACTCCGTTGTCGCCCACGCTCAGGCCGGCGCCGACCAGGCCGCCGAGCGCATCGTGGCCCTCGGGCTCCCGATCGACGCCCGCGTCGGCACGGTCGCCCAGAAGACCTCGTCCGCGGTCCCCGCCGGCTTCACGCAGTGGGATGCGCTCATCCGCAACGTGATCTCCGACATGGACACGGTCATCGCCGACACACAGGCCGCGATCGACGGACTCGACGAGTTCGACCTCACGAGCCAGGACATCGCGATCGGCATCAAGGAGTCGCTCGAGAAGGACCGCTGGTTCCTCTTCGCGCACCTCGCCGAGTGATCGCCATCTGATGACGAGGGCCCCCGGGATTCCCGGGGGCCCTCGTCGTGTCACGGATGCTGCAGGAAGGCGAGCACCGCAAGGACCCGGCGATGCTCGGTGCCCGACTCCTCGAGCCCGAGCTTCGCGAAGATCGCGCTGATGTTCTTCTCCACCGCTCCCACGCCGATGAACAGCCGCTCCGCGATGCTCGCGTTGCTGCGCCCCTCCGCCATGAGCGTCAGCACATCGCGCTCGCGCGGCGTCAG
The DNA here is from genome assembly GCF_042885375.1 of Microbacterium sp. NPDC058062. Lineage (NCBI taxonomy): Bacteria > Bacillati > Actinomycetota > Actinomycetes > Micrococcales > Microbacteriaceae > Microbacterium > Microbacterium sp. NPDC058062. Next base: position 318,436 of record NZ_JBHVSC010000001.1, on the reverse strand, counting down.
CGTGGAGAGCGGATCCGGCCGCGCCGCGAGCAGCCCCTGCACGACGAGTGGATCGAGCACGGTCCCCCGCTCGCGGACGCGGCGGACCGCGTCGGTGAACTCGTCGAGCGAGGTGACGCGGTCCTTCAAGAGGTAGCCGACGCCGCCCTCGCCGCCGGCGAGGAGCTCCTTCGCGTAGACGCCCTCGACATACTGACTGAGCACGAGGATGCCGACCGCCGGCAGTGCGGCCCGCACCGCCAGCGCCGCGCGGATGCCTTCGTCCCGGAACCCGGGAGGCAGGCGGACGTCGAGGATCGCGACGTCCGCACGCGCTTCGCGCACGCGGGCCACGACGTCATCGGCGTCGCCCCAGGCGCCGGCGGTGACGTAGCCCGCCTCGTCGAAGAGCCGGATGAGGCCCTCGCGCAGGAGGACCGAATCCTCGAACAGGACGACGCGGAGCGGGGCGGAGCCGGGCGACGAGACCATCCCCTCAGGATAGGGATCGGTCATGGCAGGGCCGTGAGCGGGATGTGCGCGCCGACCGAGGTCGGTCCGCCGACCGGGCTGGTCACGACCAGTACGCCGCGGAGCCCTGCGACGCGCTCGCGCAGGCCCTCGAGCCCATGACCCGACGTGATGGCGGCGCCGCCGCGGCCGTTGTCCACCACCCACACATCGAGGTGCGTGGGTGCCCCGGTAGGCGTCCGTCGCAGCGACGCGCGCAGTGTGACCCCGGTGGCGCCGGAGTGCTTGACCGCGTTCGTCATCAGCTCCGCGACGATGAAGTAGACGGTGCGGGCCACCTCCTGGCTGACCGCGCGGTCGACCGCGGGGTCGATCTCGACCTGCACCCAGAGCGGCGAGGCTGTCGCGACGGCGTCCAGCGCGGCGGCGAGCCCGCGGTCCTGCAGGAGCGGCGGGGCGACCCCGCTCGACAGCGCGCGCAGCTCGTCCAGCGCCGCCTTCGCGTGGCCCCGTGCGTCCCGCGCGAGGTCGGCGGCAGCATCCGTGTCTCCCGACGCGGCGCGGCGCTCCAGCGCGGCGAGGTCCATCTGCAGCCGTACCAGGCGCTGCTGCGGACCGTCGTGGATGTCGCGCTCGAGGCGACGAAGGGCGACGTCCTCGGCGTGCACCGCGGCACCGCGAGCCGCCGCCTCGGCACGGACCTCGGCAGCGAGCTCGTCCGACTCCCAGCGGCCGAGCATGCCCTTCGCGACCGCATGGTGGCCGCGCGCGAGGCCGCCGAGCACCCACGGCATCGTGAAGGTGAAGACGATGCCGGCGACGAGGTAGAGCGCGACTTCGACGGCCCAGCTCGACCAGCCGCCGAAGAGCCACGGCATGAAGTCGGCGACGTAGTGCCCCCACTCCCCTTCAAAGCCGTCTCCGCTGCTCCAGTTCCGGGGTAGGAACAGCCCCCAGAACCAGTACGTGAGGCCGCCGAGGCCGACGCTCAGCCACACCACGGTGAGGGTGAAGGAGATCGTGCTGATGATCGGGTTCACGATCATGCCGTGCACCAGGTACAGCCAGTAGTGCGTGTTGCGGATCGGGCGGGTCAGCGTCACCCAGAAGCCCGTCGCCTCGGGCGCGTCACGATTCCACTCCGGCTCGGCGATCTCGGGCTGTCCGGTCAGCAGCAGGAGGAACCTGTCCGCGACGCCGAACCCTCGCGCGATCAGCAGCGTCAGCACGATGAGCGGCAGCCCGATCACCAGGATCAGCAGGCCGACGCCGGTCCAGAACAGCGAGGCGAGCAGGCTCACCGAGACCATGGCGAGCACGAAGACCGCGAGAAGGTACAGCGCACTGCCCGGCGTGCGCACCCACGCCTGTCCGTACGATGCCCAGAACCCCGTGGCGGGGTGGGACGCGATCGGCTGGAGCGGGGCCGGTTCAGTGGTGGCGGCGGTCATCGGTGTCTCCCTCGGAACTCATGCTCCCAGCTTCGCGACGGTCGCGGTGCCGCGGCATCCGATGCCCTCCCGAACGGGTACGGGGGCTGACCCCCGTACCCGCGACGGGTCACGCCACGTGTGTGAGCCGTCCCGCCAGCAGCGTCGCGGCGACGCGCATCCCGCGCAACCGCGGCTCGTCGGCGGCGAGGGGGTCGTGCTCGCAGATCGCGAGGTCGGCGACGTCGCCGGGATCGATGCGCGCAGGCTCCGCGGACCCGCCGCGCGTCGACGCGGCCAGTGCCGTCGCCGCGTCGACACGCTGCGACGGCTGCCACGGATCGCGGCCCCCGCGCGTGCGGAACACGGCGGACGCCATCGCCGCCCAGGGATCGAGCGGCGCGACGGGCGCATCCGAGCCGAAGAGCAGATTCGCGCCGGAATCGGCGAGGGCCCGCAGCGGGTACGGCTGCGCCGTCTGGCCCGCCCAGACGGTGTCGGTCAGGTCGCGGTCGTCGAGCGCGTGCTCGGGCTGCACGCTCGCGCCCACCCCGAGTCGCGCGAACCGCGGGATGTCGGCGTGCGCGACGAGCTGCGCATGCTCGATCGTGCCCCACGCCCCGGTCGCGGCGAAGGCGTCGAGCGCGTGCGAGTTCGCCACGTCGCCGATCGCGTGGATCGCCGACGCGATGCCTGCCGCGGTCGCGCGGGTCATGAGGTCGACCAGCGTCGCGACGTCCACGGTGAGCAGGCCGTGGTTGTGCGGGTCATCGGGATACGCGTGTGAGCACGCCGCTGTACGCGTTCCGAGCGATCCGTCGGTGATGACCTTGAGCGGGCCGACGCGGACGAGATCGGATGCTGCGCCCCGGGCGGCGTCTCCGGTCTGGAGTCCGTCGGCGATCGCGCGGTCGAGGAACTGGGGGTAGATCCCGAACGAGATCCGCAGCGCGTCGAACCCCGCGGCGAGGCGCCGGGCCCACGCGTCCTCGTTCCACGACATGTCGAGGTCGACGAGTCCCACGACGCCGCGGGCGGCGGCATCCTGCGCCATGCGCGCGACGAGCGGGTCGGACACCGACGCGTCGACGGCGTTGAGCCGGCGTGAGATCTCGAACGCGGGCTCCTCGCGGAGGATGCCGTGATCGTCGGGGTCGAAGCCCTCGCGGCGGAGCGCCGCCGAGTTCAGCCACACGCTGTGCACGTCGGCGTTGATGAGGTAGGTCGGGACCTCGCCCGTCGCCGCATCGAGCGCGGCGAGATCGGGGGTGTCGGCCCAGAACGCGTCGCGGAAGCCGCTGCCGACGCGGCGCCCGTCGGCGAGCGGATCGGCCTCGCCCATGAGCCTCGCCGCCTCCGCGGCGGACGTCGCCCCTCCGAGGGGCACCCGCTGGGCCGAGAGCGCCCACTGCACGGTGTGGACGTGGTGATCCCAGAGCCCTGGAACCACCCAGCCGCCGTCGGCGTCGAGCACGTTCCCGTTGCGCGCGAGCGCCCCGGCGGGCGCGATGTCGACGACGAGGCCCTCGGCCAAGTGCACGTCGACCGGGTCGGCGCCGAAAGGATCGGTGCGGTCGGAGCCGGTGAGACGCGCGTTCGCGATGACGTCGACCGCCTCGCCGCGCGCCGCCGTCACCGAGCGGCCTTCCGCGTCTCGAGGTCGCGCCGCATCTCCGCGGGGAGCCGCGGGTCGGCGTACGGGCTCGCACCGGCCTCGAGCTCCATGATCACCGTCTCGACGGTCTCGTCGGGCTTGTTCTGGCTCAGCTTGCGCTTGCCGACGACCTTCGTCGGCGTGAGCCGGAAGCCCACGGTGCCCCTCTCGAGCCGGCGCACGTACTCCGGATCGTTCGGCGGCTCCCACATCAGGCGCGGCTGCGGCAGGCCGCTCTCGAACCGCGCGACGAGGCGCTCGAGCACCCGGAGGTTCTCCTCCGGCGTGAGCAGCTCCGGGATGCCGCTGAGGTGCGCCGAGACGAAGTTCCAGGTCGGGACGCTCTGCACGTCGCCGTACCAGCCGGGCGAGACGTACCCGTGCGGTCCCTGCACGACCACGAGCAGCTCACGCTCCCCGAGCCCGTGGATGAGGTCGTCCGGCTTGCCGACGTGGCCGACGATCGTCAGGTCGTCGCGGTCGGCGTCGAGGAGCACGGCGTAGTGCGAGGCGACGAGCCCGTCCTCGGTCGACGAGACGATCGTGACCCACGGGTTGTGCTCGATGAGCCGGCGGATCTCGCCGACATCCGACATCGCGAAGCTCGGGTTCTGACGCATGCGCCCAGCCTATTCGCGCACGCTGCCCCCGCGGATCGGCGTCACGCCTGGCAGCGCGGGCACCAGTAGAGCTTGCGCCCCGCGGCCTCCTCCACCACGATCGCGGTGCCGCACACGCGACACGGCAGCCCGGCGCGGTGGTACACCCAGTGGCGGTCGTCGCGACTGGCCATCGCGGCACGGTAGGCCTCGGGGTCGAGATCGTCCATCGTCATCATCTGGCCGGTCTCGACGCCGATCGCGAGCAGCCGCACCCAGTCCCGCCAGAGATCGCGGACGACCTCCACCGGCACGTCGCGCCCCGGTGTGTGGGGGTTCTGCCGTGCCCGGAACAGCAGCTCGGCGCGGTATACGTTGCCGATCCCGCTGACGACGTTCTGGTCCATGAGCAGCAGGCCGATGGATGTCGGCTTGCGGCGCACGACCGAGGTGAAGCGCTCCTCGCCCTCCGCGACGTCGTCGACGAGCGGGTCGGGCCCCAGCTTGGCGATCGTCGCGGCGACCTCATCGGGCCTCTGCAGCTCGCACGCGGTCGGGCCACGCAGGTCGGCGCACGTGACGTCGGTAAGCAGACGCAGGCGCACCTGACCGACGACCGGCGGCGGCCACTCGTCGCCCTCGTCGGCGAGCCCGGTGGTCTGCTCCGACATGCGCACGTGCACGCGGGTGCGCCGCGGGGCGCCGATCGAGGTCAGCGAATTCTCGCCGGCGCTGTCGAGGATCGGGTCGTCGAGGTCGGTGCCGCGCTGGTTCGTCTGTCCCATGCGGCCATTGGCCGAGGCGATCGTCGGATCGACCAGGATCTCACCCGCGAAGTCCCACGCCCCGTACATGCCCAGGTGCACGCGCAGCCAGAGGTCGTCGTCGAACTCGAGGAACATCTGCTTGCCGACGGCTCGCACCGAGGTCGCGGTGCGGCCGTTCAGGATCTCCGCGCCGTCGACGAAGCGGCCCTGGGGGCTCGACGCCGTGACCGCGCGCCCGACGAAGTTGCGGTCGAACTGGCGGGCGATGCGATGGACGGAATGCCCCTCGGGCACGGCTCAGCCGGCTTCGGGGTCGAACGAGCTGTCGTCGGCGGAGAGGACGTCGGGCTGCCCGGTCACCGCACGCGGGTCGGGCTCGAGGGTGCCGTCCTCCTCGTACGCGGCGAGCTGCGCGATGCGGCGGGCGTGGCGCTCCTCGCGCGAGAACGGGGTCGCGATGAAGCGGTCGATGAAGGTCGCGGCCTCTTCGAACGTGTGCTGCCGGGCGCCGATCGCGATGACGTTGGCGTCGTTGTGCTCCCGGGCGAGCTCAGCGGTGGCGATGCTCCACGCGAGGGCGGCGCGGACGCCGACGACCTTGTTCGCGGCGATCTGCTCGCCGTTGCCGGAGCCGCCGAAGACGACCCCGAGCGCCTCGATGCCGGCGGCCTGGTCGCGCACGACCGCCTGCGCGGCGCGGATGCAGAACGCGGGGTAGTCGTCGAGCGGGTCGTACTCGATCGGGCCGTGGTCGACGACCTCGTGACCGGCGGCCGCGAGGTGGTGCTGCAGCTGCGTCGAGAACTCGAGGCCGGCGTGGTCGGTCGCGATGTGGATGCGCATGGGCTCAATCCTAGAGAGGGGGCGGGAGGCGGAGGACGAAGGATGCTGCGGCCGCGGCGAGCGGTCCGCTCAGGCGGTTCGCGGGCTCAGGGCGCGACGCCCGCGGCGGCGGGCTTGAAGCCTGCGCGCACGTTCTCGCAGCAGGCGGGACGGCAGACGTCGAACCAGGGTCCGAGGTCGGTCGCGTGGGGCCGCTCCCCCGGAGGCGTGCCGTTCAGGCGCTCTTCGACGAGGTCGATCAGCCCCGACACGAACACCGGGTCGACGCCGGGCGTGGGCGTGCGCACCGCGCGGATGCCGGCCTCGGCCGCGGCATCCATCGCCTCGGTGTCGAGGTCCCACAGCACCTCCATGTGGTCGCTCATGAACCCGACCGGGACGATCGCCACCGCCTGCACACCCGCCGCGGGCAGTTCGGCGATGACGTCGTTGACGTCGGGCTCGAGCCACGGCTGGCTCGGCGGGCCGGAGCGCGACTGGTAGACGAGATCCCACGCGACGCGATCGGCGCTCGGGACCTCGGCGGCGACGGCCGCCATGACGACCTCAGCCACCGCGAGATGCTGTGCGGCGTAGGCGCCGCCCTCACCCAGGTCGCGATGCAGCTCGTCGCCATCGCGCGGGCCGGAGCGCTCGGCATCCGCCGTCGGGATGCTGTGGGTCGAGAACAGCACCCGCACGGCCTCGGGGACGATGCCGTCGGAGAGGAAGCCTGCCACCGCGTCGCGCACACCGTCGACGAACGGCTGCACGAACCCGGGGTGGTCGAAGAACTGCCGCACCTTGTCGATGGTGACGCGCCCGGCGAGGTCCGTCTCCGTCAGCACGCGCGCGAAGTCCTCGCGGTACTGCCGGCAGCTCGAGAACGACGAGTAGGCGCTGGTCGCGAGCGCCAGGAGGTTCGTGTGGCCGGCGGCCGCGGCATCCGTCACGGCCTCGCCGAGATAGGGCGCCCAGTTTCGGTTTCCCCAGTAGACGGGGAGGTCGAGACCGCGCCGAGCGAGCTCGCCCTCGAGCGCGGCCTTGAGCGCGCGGTTCTGCGCGTTGATCGGACTCACCCCGCCGAAGTGGCGGTAGTGGTGCGCGACCTCTTCGAGGCGCTCGTCGGGGATGCCGCGGCCGCGGGTGACGTTGCGGAGGAAGGGGATGACATCGTCCTGACCCTCCGGACCGCCGAAGCCCGCGAGAAGGATGCCGTCGTACGCGACGGGCTCCTCGACGTACGGGGCACCCGGTGCGGCGGCGGGAGAGGCGAACGGGACGACGTGCTGCTCGGGAGAGGTCACCCCTCCATCCTGACACCGCGCCCGGGTGGTTTCAGCCACGGGATCGGGCGTTCGCGGGCCCGCTGGCATAGGCTGGGACGGTTGTCATCGGTGCCAGCAGCGCTGGTGGCGGCCGCCGGATCGAGCGCTCGCGCGACGAGCCGATCGACCACCTCCGTCATCCTCACCCATGGGAGCCACAGCAGTGCCTGGAGAGAACCTCACCCGCATCGAGGCGCAGGAGCGCCGCGCGATCGTCGACACGCAGTCGTACGAGGTCGCGCTCGACCTGACGAAGGGCGCCGAGGTCTTCGGATCCCGCTCCGTCGTCCGCTTCACCGCGACGCCCGGTGCCGCGACGTTCATCGACCTGATCGCGCGCGAGGTGCGCGAGATCACCCTCAACGGCCGCTCGATCGACCCCGCGACGGCGTTCGCCGACTCGCGCATCGCGCTCGACGACCTGGCCGCCGACAACGAGCTCGTCATCGACGCCGACTGCCTGTACACCAACACCGGCGAGGGCCTGCACCGTTTCGTCGACCCGGTCGACGGCGAGGTGTACCTCTACTCGCAGTTCGAGGTGCCCGACTCCCGCCGCGTGTTCGCTGTGTTCGAGCAGCCCGACCTCAAGGCGACGTTCGCGTTCACGGTCACGGCCCCCGAGCCGTGGAAGGTCGTCTCCAACTCCCCCACTCCCGAGCCGAAGAAGCACGGCGACGGCACGGCGACCTGGCGCTTCGAGCCGACGCCGCGCATCTCGTCGTACATCACCGCCCTCATCGCCGGCCCGTACGAGGCGACCTTCTCCGAGCTGACCAGCTCGTCGGGCCGTGTCATCCCGCTCGGCGTCTACGGCCGCAAGAGCCTCTGGCAGTTCCTCGATGCCGACTACATCTTCGACAAGACGCGCCAGGGCTTCTCGTACTTCGAGGAGAAGTTCGACTACGCGTACCCGTTCGCGAAGTACGACCAGCTGTTCGTGCCCGAATTCAATGCGGGCGCCATGGAGAACGCGGGCGCGGTCACCTTCACCGAGACCTACGTCTTCCGCTCGAAGGTGACGGACGCCGTCAAGGAGCGTCGCGTCGTCACGATCCTGCACGAGCTCGCGCACATGTGGTTCGGCGACCTCGTGACCATGAAGTGGTGGAACGACCTGTGGCTGAACGAGTCGTTCGCGGAGTGGGCGTCGACGATCGCCACCGCCGAGGCGACCGAGTGGACCGAGGCGTGGACCACGTTCAACGCGATGGAGAAGACCTGGGCGTACCGCCAGGACCAGCTCCCCTCGACGCACCCGGTCGTCGCGCAGATCAACGACCTCGAAGACGTGCAGGTCAACTTCGACGGCATCACGTACGCCAAGGGCGGCTCGGTGCTCAAGCAGCTGGCCGCATGGGTGGGCATCGAGGCGTTCTTCGCGGGTGTCGCCGCGTACTTCAAGAAGCACGAGTGGTCGAACACCGAGGTGGGCGACCTGCTCGCCGAGCTCGAGGCCACCAGCGGCCGTGAGCTGTCGACGTGGTCGAAGAAGTGGCTCGAGACGGCGGGCGTCAACACGCTGTCGCCCGAGATCGTGACGGATGTCGACGGCACCATCACGCGCTTCGCGATCGTGCAGACCGCCCCGGCGGACTACCCGACGATCCGCCCGCACCGCCTCGGGGTCGGCTTCTACGAGCTCCGCGGCGAAGCGCTGGTGCGCGTGCACCACGTCGAGCTCGACGTGGACGGCGACCTCACCGAGGTGCCCGAGCTGAAGGGGCACAAGCGCCCGGCGCTGGTGCTCCTGAACGACGAGGACCTCGCCTACGCGAAGATCCGCCTCGATGACCAGTCGCTGGAGACCGCGATCGACCACCTCGGCAAGATCAGCGATCCGCTCGCCCGCTCGCTGGTGTGGGGTGCCGCGTGGGACCAGACGCGCGATGCCGAGGCATCGGCTTCCGACTACGTCGACCTGGTGCTGCGCAACATCGGCGCCGAGACCGAGTCGACCACCGTCCGCACCACCCTCGCGCAGCTGCAGCTCGCCGCGAACTCGTACGTCTCGCCCGAGAAGCGCGACGTCACGCGAGCCAAGGTCGCCGACGCGCTGTGGGCGCTGGCCGGCTCGGCCGAGGCCGGTGGCGACAGCCAGCTGCAGTTCGTGACCGCGTTCGCGTCCGCCGCGGCCACCCCCGGCCAGTGGGACAAGGTCCGTCAGGTGCGCGACGGCGAGGCGACGTTCGATGGTCTCGCCATCGACACCGACCTCTCGTGGCAGCTGCTCGTGTCGCTCGCCGCCGGCGGGGTCGTCACCGCGGCCGACATCGACGAGGCCCTCGAGGCCGACAACACCGCCAAGGGCGGCGAGTTCGCCGCGCAGGCCAAGGCGGCGCTGCCGTCGGCGGAGGCGAAGGCGGCCGCGTGGTCGTCGCTCGTCGACAGCGACGACCAGCCGAACACGATCGTCCGGTCGGCTGCCCTCGGCTTCACGCACCCGGCCGGCCGCGAGCTGCTCGGCGACTTCGTCGCGCGCTACTTCGAGTCGCTGCTGCCGATCTGGGACTCGCGCACCTACCAGATCGCGCAGTACCTGATCGTGGGCCTCTACCCCGCGCCGCTCGCCGACGTCGCCCTCCGCGACGCCACGCGCGCGTGGCTCGAGGCGAACGGCGACGCCGCGCCCGCCCTCCGCCGCCTCGTCGCCGAGAACCTCGCCGGTGTCGAGCGCGCGCTGTCGGTGCAGGACCGCGACGCCCAGTAAGCAACGACGACGGATGCCTCGACCCTGCGTGGGTCGAGGCATCCGTCGTCTTCGGCACCCTGGTACCACGTCGTCGGCCATTGTTCATCCCGAAGGCTGACGCGCACGGGCACAGCTGACTCATAGCGTTGTGGGCATGATCGTTGCAGAACAGCTCACGAAGCGCTTCGGAGACAAGACCGCGGTGTCCAACGTGTCGTTCACCGTGCAGCCGGGGAAGGTCACCGGGTTCCTCGGTCCGAACGGCGCCGGCAAGTCGACCACCATGCGGATGATCGTCGGCCTCGACCGGCCCACATCCGGCACGGTGACCGTCGCCGGCCAGAATTACGCGCACCTGCGCTCACCGCTGACCGAGGTCGGCGTCCTGCTCGACGCGAAGGCCGTGCACACGGGTCGCTCGGCCCGCAACCACCTGCGCGCGATGGCCGCGACCCACGGCATCGGACGCTCGCGCGTCGACGAGGTGATCGAGCTCACCGGCATCCAGTCGGTCGCCGGCAAGCGGGCGGGCAAGTTCTCGCTCGGCATGGGCCAGCGGCTCGGCATCGCGGCGGCGCTGCTCGGCGATCCGCGCACGCTCATCCTCGACGAGCCGGTGAACGGCCTCGATCCCGAGGGCGTGCGGTGGGTGCGCCAGTTCGTGCGGCACCTCGCCGCCGAGGGGCGCACCGTGCTCCTGTCCAGCCACCTCATGAGCGAGATGGCGCAGACCGCCGACCACGTCATCGTGCTCGGCCGCGGGCAGGTGCTCGCCGATGCCGAACTGTCCGAGCTCGTGCAGGCGTGGACCACCAACAATGTCATCGTGCGGTCGCCGCGCCTGTCGGAGCTCGTCGCCGCCCTCGCGGGCCCCGACGTCACCGTGACGGCGTCGTCCCCCGGGGTCGCCGAGATCTCGGGCGTCACGGCCGCGTCGATCGGCGACCTCGCCGCGTCGCTCGGCATTCCCGTCCACGAACTCACGTCCCGCACCGGATCACTGGAAGACGCCTATCTCGCGCTCACCGGCGACGCCGTCGAGTACACCTCCAAGGAGATCGCATGACCGCCCTCGCCCCCGCCACGCGTGCCGACGCCGGAGCGCGCGCCGCATCGCCGTACCGCCTGACGTTCGCGAATCTGCTGCGCAGCGAGTGGATCAAGATCACGACGCTCCGCTCGACGTGGTGGTCGCTCGGGATCACCGCGGTGCTCTCGATCGGCATCTCGATGATGATCGCGTCGGCGTCCGCCCAGTTCGGCGGCGGATTCCCCGCGGTCAGCGCGATCCTCTCGCCGACGCAGTTCACCATGCTCGTCGCCGGCATCCTCGGCGCGATCGTCATCACCGGCGAGTACTCCACCGGCATGATCCGCTCGACCCTCACCGCCGAGCCGCGCCGCGGCGCCGTCGTCGTGGCGAAGGCGGTCGTCATCGGCGTGCTGATCGCGCTGACGACCGTGGTGACCTACGCCCTCGCGATCGCGGCGACCGCCCCGTTCCTCGCCGAAGGCATCGACTGGTCGGAGCCCGCGCAGTCGATCGTGCCGCTCGCACTCGGCGTGCTCTCGATGGTGGTCTTCACCTTCATCGGCCTCGGGTTCGGGTTCATCCTGCGCAACGGCGCCGGAGCCATCGCGGTGACCGTCGGCGTGCTGTTCGTGCTGCCCATCGTGTTCAGCCTGTTCTCGATGTTCGGTGAGAGCTGGAGCTGGATCGCCGACCTCGCCCAGTACCTCCCGATGAATGCCGCGTCCGCGGTGACCGCTCCGGGCGCGGAGGACCTCGCGGTCCCGCTCATCACGCTGGCCGCGTGGGGCCTCGTGCCGCTCGTGGGCGGCTGGGCGGTGCTGCGCGGTCGCGACGCGTAGAGTCGACCGAATGCCGCGAACCGCCAGCCAGGCCGTCGCCCCCAGGCGTCTTCCGGCGCTTCTGGGCGCGGCATCCGCGAGCCGCCGATGTGATCGTCGCGGTCCTCGCGTTCCTCCTGTCGGCACCCACTGCCGCGTTCCGCTCCGAATACCCGGTCCCCCCGACGGTGCCGCAGACGGTGTATGCGATCGTCGTGGTCGTCGGCGCCTGCGTCGCCCTGGTGTTCCGCCGCTCGCGGCCGCTCCTCGTCTTCGCCGTGGCGGCGATGCCCCTGGTGATCCTGCCGCCGAGCCTGGTCCCCGCAGCCCATGTCCTTCCGGCTTTCGCGATCTACGCGGTCGCGGTCTATCGGTCGGTGCGGTCGTGCTGGATCGCCTTCGCCACGGCGACCGGCCTGATGGCGGTGTACACGGTGATCGCCGGCCTGGCGGCTCCCGCGACGTGGGGCTATCTCGTCACCTCGCTCGTGTCGGGCGCGATCGCCATGCTCATCGGCGCGTTGATCGGGATCAACGTCGGCAACCGGCGGCGGTATCTCGAGGCTCTCATCGACCGATCGCGCCAGCTGCTCGTCGAACGCGATCAGCAGGCGCGCCTGGGCGCCGCCGCCGAGCGCACGCGGATCGCTCGCGAGATGCACGACATCGTCTCGCACAATCTGACCGTCATCGTCGCCCTCGCCGAGGGGGCGACCGCGACTCCGGACCCGGCCCGCGCGGGGGCGGTCACGGAGCAGATCGCCGACACGGCGCGCGGCGCCCTGACCGAGATGCGCGCGATGCTCGGCGTGCTGCGCGATCCCGAACTGTCCCCGGACGCGCCCCTCGCCCCCGTCGACGCGGCGTCGGTCGCGGACGCTGTCGAGTCGGCGCAGCGCGCCGGGTTCCCCGTCGTGCTGCACGTGGAGGGTCGCCTCGACGATGTCCCCGCGGAGGTGCGGTTCGCAGTGGCGCGCATCGTGCAGGAGTCCCTCACGAACGCGATGCGGCACGCCCCCCTCGCCACCACGATCGACGCGCGGATCGCCGTGCGGGCGGACGCCGTCGACCTCGACATCGTGAACGACGGCGTGCGACCACGCACCGAAGGGGCGGATTCGCCAGGGGGCGCGGGGTTCGGCCTCCCGGGGCTCCGCGAGCGCGCGGCGCACGTCGGCGGCACGCTGCAGGCCGGAGCGGTCGACGGCAGGCGCTGGGCGGTGCGCGCTTCGCTGCCCCTGCCGGCGCAGGCAGGCGCGCAGGCCGACCTCGAGGAGAACGCACCATGACGACACCCATCCGCGTGCTCCTGGTCGACGACCAGGAGCTCATCCGCCTCGGCTTCCGCCTGGTGCTCGAGGCCGAAACGGACGTCGAGGTGGTCGGTGAGGCGGCCGACGGCGACGAGGCGCTGCGTGCGGTGGCGGCGCACGCACCGGATGTGGTGCTGATGGACATACGGATGCCGCGTACCGACGGCATCGCGGCCACCAGGTCGATCGTCGCCGCACACCCGTCGACACGCGTTCTCGTCCTCACGACGTTCGACCTCGACGAGTACGCCGTGGGGGCGCTCGATGCCGGCGCCAGCGGATTCCTCCTGAAGGATGCGCACCGGTCCGAGCTCACCGCGGCGATCCGCGCTGTGCATCGGGGTGACGCCGTGCTGGCGCCGTCGGTCACACGGCGGCTCATCGACCGGCTCCACGCGGCGCCGCCCGTGACGGGACCCACGAGCCCGGCGAGCGACCCGACGGCCGAGCTCACCCACCGCGAGCGGGAGGTGTTCCTCGCGATCGCGCGCGGGATGAACAACGCCGAGATCGCGGGTCACCTGTTCCTCAGCGAATCGACGGTGAAGACGCACGTCGGGCGTGTGCTGGCCAAGATCGGGGCGCGAGACCGGGTGCAGGCCGTGATCCTCGCCCACCGTCACCGGCTGGTCGACGAGTCCGCGCCGCCCGCGGACGAGCGGTCCACAACCTGAGCGCCGCCCAGGCTGAGCGCATCCTCACCTCGTTAGGATCGTGACGATGATCAGCGTCCCCCTCGACACAACGACTCCTGACGAGCCGACCATCGCAGACATCGAGTTCTGGCAGCAGGTCGGCGAGTTCTTCGTGAAGGCCGGCTGGAACCTGCTGACCGTCGCCGGCATCATCGTCGGGGCATTCATTCTCGCCTGGATCCTCCGCTTCGTGATCCACCGGGTCGTCAGCCGCATCGTCAACGGCGCCAAGAACAAGGCGAACGTCGACGACACCCAGGCGCTCGAGCGGTCGCCGCTCGCGTCGGTGCGGCTCGTCCAGCGCACGCGCACGCTCGGCTCCATCCTCGGCAACATCGTCAACGTGACGATCGTGATCATCGCGCTGCTGCTGATCATCAACGTGCTGGCGCCGTCCGCGCTCGGATCCCTCACGCTCCTCACGGCGGCGATCGGCGCCGGCCTCGGCTTCGGCGCGCAGAACATCGTCAAGGACGTGCTCAACGGCATCTTCATCGTCGCCGAGGACCAGGTGGGCATCGGCGACGTCGTCGACCTCGGACTCGCGACGGGCATCGTCGAGTATGTGAGCGTCCGCGTGACGCACGTGCGCGACGTCAACGGCACCCTCTGGTACGTGCGCAACGGCGAGATCCTGCGCATCGGCAACCTCTCGCAGGGGTGGTCGCGCGTCATCCTCGATCTCTCGGTGGCCACCGACTCGGACATCGGCGAGGTCGAGAAGGCGATGCTCGACACCGCCAAGGAACTCGCGAAGGATCCGAAGTGGCGCACGCGGATCCTCGAGCAGCCCGAGGTGTGGGGTCTCGAGTCGATCTCGGGCGACGCGCTCGTCATCCGTCTCGTCATGAAGACGCGTGCGAACGCGAAGGACGACGTGGCACGCGAGCTGCGCATGCGCCTGAAGCACACGATCGACGAGATGGGCATCACGCTGCCCGCCCTCACAGCGGTCATGCCGAGCGGCCTCGAGGGCGCGCAGCGCGTCCGCGGCGCCAACCCGCCCAAGACCAAGCCCACGCCGGTCGCTTCCACGCCGGAGCGCCCCGTGTGGAAGCCCAAGCGAACCCCCAAGAAGCCGTCGACACCGTCCACGGGCGACGAGTCCGGCCCGACCACCGGAGGAACCCCATGACGGACCCCGCCACCCCGCTGAGCTTCTACGACGAGGTCGGCGGCCACGACACGTTCGTGCGGCTCGTCGACGTGTTCTACCGCGGGGTCGCCGAGGACGAGGTCCTGCGCCCCATGTACCCCGAGGAGGACCTCGGCCCGGCGCAGGAGCGGCTCACGCTGTTCCTCGAGCAGTACTGGGGCGGTCCGACGACGTACAGCCAGGAGCGCGGCCACCCTCGGCTGCGCATGCGTCACGCGGCGTTCCACGTGGACCCAGACGCGCGCGACCGCTGGCTCGCGCACATGCGGGTCGCCGTGGACGAGCTCCAGCTCCCACCTCTCCACGAGGCCACCCTCTGGGATTACCTCCAGCGCGCCGCGTATGCCATGGTGAATACCTTCGAGCCCTCGGGCATCGGACCCGCCGCAGGACCCCGGGCTGCAGCATCCATTCCCGTCACGGCGGCACCGCCGGCTGACGCCGACCCCGCTCGCTGAGCTTCGCCTCAGCCTCCCCTCGCCGACGAAGGAGTCGACATGCCCTCCCACCACACCGACATCCTCGTCATCGGATGGGGACTCGCCGGCCTCGTCGCCACCGCGGAGGCGGTCGCGGCGGGCAAACGGGTGACGATCGTCGACCAGGAGCCGCGGTCGAATCTCGGCGGGCAGGCGTGGTGGTCGTTCGGCGGCCTCTTCTTCATCGATTCGCCCGAGCAGCGGCGCCTCGGCATCCACGACTCGCTCGAGCTCGCGCGGCAGGACTGGTTCGGCAATGCCGGGTTCGACCGGGATGAGGATCTCTGGCCCCGACGCTGGGCCGAGGCGTACCTGCAGTTCGCGCACGAGGAGAAGCGCGCGTGGCTGCGTGAGAAGGGCGTCGGCTTCTTCCCGATCGTCGGCTGGGCGGAGCGGGGCGGGTACACCGCGACCGGCCCGGGCAACTCGGTGCCGCGCTTCCACATCACATGGGGCACCGGGCCCGGGATCGTGGAGCCCTTCCAGGCGGCCGTGGAAGCCGGCGAAGCCGACGGACGCGTGACGATCCTCCCCCGTCATCGCGTCACGTCGCTCACCGTCGAGGGCGGCGTCGTCACGGGCGCGGCCGGTGATGTGCTGGCGCCGTCCGGCGCCGCGCGCGGCGTCGCGAGCTCGCGCGAGGTCGTCGACACGTTCGAGGTCACGGCGGACGCGACGATCGTGTCGTCCGGGGGTATCGGGGGCAACCACGACCTGGTCCGCCAGTGGTGGCCCGAGCGCCTCGGCACTCCCCCCGCGACGATGGTCACCGGGGTGCCGGCGTACGTCGACGGCTCGATGCAGCCCGTGTCGGAGGCTGCGGGCGCGCGCCTGATCAACGGCGACCGCATGTGGCACTACGTCGAGGGCATCCAGAACTGGGATCCGATCTGGCCGGATCACGGCATCCGCATCCTTCCCGGACCTTCGTCGGTCTGGCTCGACGCGACGGGCAATCGCCTGCCCGTCCCGCTCTTCCCCGGTTTCGACACGCTGGGCACGCTCGCGCACCTCCGCGCCACCGGGCACGACCACTCGTGGTTCGTGCTGTCGCAGAAGATCATCGAGAAGGAGTTCACGCTGTCCGGCAGCGAGCAGAACCCCGACCTCACCGGCAAGGACGTCAAGCTCCTCGCGAAGTCCCGCCTCGGAAAGGGCGCCGCGGGTCCCGTGCAGGCGTTCATGGATCAGGGCGCCGACTTCGTCGTGCGCGACAACCTCGACGACCTCATCGCGGGCATGCAGGCGCTCCCCGGCGGCGACGCGCTCGACGCCGACCGCGTCCGATTCGAGGTCGAGGCTCGCGACCGTGAGATCGACAACGACTTCACCAAGGACGCGCAGATCGCGATGCTGCGCTCGGCGCGCGCGTTCCGCGGCGACCGCCTCATCCGCACCGCGAGCCCGCACCGCATCCTCGACCCCAAGTCCGGACCGCTGATCGCCGTGAAGCTGCACGTGCTCACCCGGAAGTCCCTGGGCGGCATCGAGACCGACCTGTCGGGCCGCGCGCTCGGTGCCGGCGGCGAGCCCGTTCCCGGCCTGTACGCCGCGGGCGAGGCGAGCGGATTCGGCGGCGGCGGCATCCACGGCTACCGCGCCCTCGAAGGCACCTTCGTCGGCGGATGCCTCTTCTCGGGGCGGGTCGCCGGGCGTGCGGCAGCGGCGGCAGTATGACGCCGTCGCCGGTGGAATTCGTCGACCGGATCCCGACTCCCGCCGAGCATCGGACGATCGCCGAGGCCGTCGGATGGACCCACGCCTTCGACTGGGACACGATGGACGCGTCGCTCGCGGGCTCCACCGCCGGCGTCGTCGCGGTTCGGGACGGTCGTGCCATCGGCATGGGCCGCCTGGTCGGCGACGGCGTGAAGTACTTCTACGTCCAGGACCTCGCCGTGGTCCCCGAGGCCCAGGGCGAAGGGCTCGGTGCCCGGCTTCTCGACCACCTGCTCGCGTGGGTCGCCGATCATGCCCCCTCCCACGCATTCGTCGGGCTCTTCGCGACGGCGGAGGGGGATGCGCTCTACCGCTCCCGCGGGTTCGAGCGGGGCGACATGGCGGGCATGTTCCGTATCGTCGCTCCCACCGAACGGAGCTGAGCCTCGCGCGCGAGCGTCAGTTCGCAGAGGAGCCCGTGCGGCGCACCGGCGTGAGTCCGGTCGCCACCGGTCCGCGCACCAGCACGTGCCCGCGGCTGAGGCTCACTCGCGTCCACGGTCCGCTCGCGAAGACCCGAGCGGTCTCGCCGCCGCTGATGAAGCCGAGGCTCAGGGCTGCGAACGCGACGCCGAGCGGCAGACCGCCCAGCTCGTCGTCGGGCGCGCCCCACACGGCGGCGCGGACGGTGCGCACCACGTCCTCGCCGGCATCCGTCGGCACCGTGTCGGCGACGCGGGCGATCCCTCCTTGGGCCTTGGCGGCGAGCGTCGAGGCCTCGATGCCGGGCCGCGCGTCCCAGCCGCTGCGCGGCGGGGTGATGCCCGCCCACGCGGGCGACAGGGCGGTCTCGGGGAGCGTGAGGGCGCGCGGATCGTCGGCGTTCGCAGAGAGGGCGGATGCCTCGACCACGAGGTCGCACACGAGCTCGGGGTCCGCGTTCAGCGACCGGAGTGCGAGGACAGTCGGCGTCGGATCCCCGAATCCGCGCGGCGCGAGCGGTGCCGCGGTCATCGCCAGGATCCCGCCGGAGGCCTGCAGCCGCACGCCCTCGACGGTGAAGCGCGCTGCCCGACCCGCGAAGGTGAGGGCGTCGGCGGCGGACTCGGGATCGGCGAGCAACAGGCGCGGTGACATCGCCTCTAAGCTACCAAGCGGACCTACGGGCGGCCGCCGCCCCGGAGAGGAGCACCCGTGGATGCCGAGCCGAACGCCGAGACCGCACCGGAGAAGGATCCGGTCGCCTCGATGCTGTCGGTCATCGATCTGAGCGCATCCGATGCGCGCACCACGGAGGACATCTTCACCGGCGCATCGCAGTCGATGCCGCTCGGGCGCGTGTACGGCGGCCAGGTGCTCGCACAGTCCATCGTGGCCGCATCGCGCACGATCCCCGAGGAGCGGATCGTGCATTCGATGCACGGGTACTTCCTGCGCCCCGGCGACTCCGCGAAGGGCATCACGTTCTCGGTGGACCGCATCCACGACGGCCGCTCGTTCTCGACCCGGCGCACGCAGGCGTTCCAGGAGGGGGTCCCGATCTTCTCGATGATCGCGTCCTTCCAGGACGAGGACCCGGGGCTCGAGCACCAGGAGCCGATGCCGGAGGGTGTGCCCGCGCCCGAGGACCTCCCCGACATCGAGGCGCACCTCGGCGGCCTGCATCCGATGTCCAAGCGGCTCTTCACCGATCGACCGGTGGATCTTCGGCACGTCCCGGCGCCCATCTACGTCAGGGCGGACGCCGAGAAGGCGCCGCGCCAGGCCGTCTGGATGCGAGTGCGCCGCCCGATCCCTGACGACCCAGCGATCCACCGCGCCGCGCTCGCGTACCTGAGCGACCTCACCATCCAGGAGTCGATCCTGCGCGCACACGGCGTCTCGTGGGCGACGCCGGGGCTGAAGGTCGCGAGCCTCGATCACGCCATGTGGTGGCATCGGTTCGGCCGCGTGGACGAATGGATGCTGTACGTCCAGGAGTCCCCGAGCGCCCGCGGTGGCCGGGGCCTCGCGTCAGGACGGATCTACGCCGCTGACGGCACCCTGCTGGCCAGCGTGGCGCAGGAGATCATGATTCGGGTTCCCGGGGCCGGAGGCGACGCCGGCTGAGTCCGTCGGCCGGTCACCGCCGGTGGGCGTAGTGGATCGGCTCGCCGACGTAGGGCCCCCACGCCGCGCGCTCCTCGCCCGTGAGCCGGAGCGGGCGCCCGGTCTCAGCATCCACTTTCACGATGACCGTGGTGGCGCGTGCGTACAGGGTTCGACCGCCCGCAGCGGACTCGACCGGGCTGTAGACCTCGTAGCAGACCTCGATGCTCGACCCGCCCAGCTTGCCGAACCACATCTGCACGTCGAGCGGGTGCCGCTGATACGGCACGGGCGCCAGGTACTCGATCTCCTGCCGGGCGATGAGCGTCAGCATCCCGCTGAAGATGCTCGAGTCCAGCACCGCCGTCGGCGGCGCGTCCTCGCCCGGCTCGGGCAGCCAGAACGCTCGCACTCGGGCCTCTTCGAGCAGCTTCAGCATCGACGTGTTGTTGACGTGGTTGAACGCGTCGAGGTCTCCCCATCGCAGGTGGATGGGGATGTGCAGGCGGCGGTCGCCGGCCGTGGCTGCGACCGCCGCGTCGCCTGTCTCAGTCACGCGTGAGCTTGCGGTACGCGGTGCGGTGCGGACGTGCCGCCTCCGCGCCCAGGCGCTCGATCTTGTTCGCCTCGTACGCCTCGAAGTTCCCCTCGAACCAGTACCACTGGTCGGGGTTCTCGTCAGTGCCTTCGTAGGCGAGGATGTGGGTCGCGATGCGGTCGAGGAACCACCGGTCGTGCGTGATGACGACGGCGCAGCCGGGGAACTCGAGCAGCGCGTTCTCGAGCGACTGCAGCGTCTCGACGTCCAGGTCGTTGGTCGGCTCGTCGAGGAGCAGCAGGTTGCCGCCCTCCTTGAGGGTCAGCGCGAGGTTGAGGCGGTTGCGCTCACCGCCGGACAGCACCCCCGCCTTCTTCTGCTGGTCCGGGCCCTTGAACCCGAACTTCGACACGTAGGCGCGCGAGGGGATCTCGGTCTTGCCGACGGTGATGATGTCGAGACCGTCCGAGACGACCTCCCACAGCGTCTTGTTCGGGTCGATGCTCGCCCGCGACTGGTCGACGTAGCTGATCTTGACCGTCTCGCCGATCTTGAGGGCACCACCGTCGAGCGGCTCCAGGCCGACGATGGTCTTGAAGAGCGTCGTCTTTCCGACACCGTTCGGACCGATCACGCCGACGATGCCGTTCGGCGGGAGCGTGAAGCTCAGGCCGTCGATGAGCGAGCGGCCATCGAAGCCCTTCTGCAGCTTCTTGGCGTCGATCACGACGCTGCCCAGGCGCGGCCCGGGCGGGATCGTGATCTCCTCGAAGTCGAGCTTGCGCGTACGGTCCGCCTCGGCGGCCATCTCCTCGTAGCGGGCGAGGCGCGCCTTGGACTTCGCCTGGCGGCCCTTCTGGTTCGAGCGGACCCAGTCGAGCTCCTCGGCGAGACGCTTGGCGAGCTTGGCGTCCTTCTTGCCCTGGATGGCGAGGCGCTCCGCCTTCTTCTCCAGGTAGGTCGAGTAGTTGCCCTCGTAGCCGATGAGGCGGCCGCGGTCGACCTCGGCGATCCACTCCGCCACGTTGTCGAGGAAGTACCGGTCGTGGGTGATGGCGATCACGGCGCCGGGGTACTTCTGCAGGTGCTGCTCGAGCCAGAGCACGCTCTCGGCGTCGAGGTGGTTCGTGGGCTCGTCCAGCAGAAGCAGGTCGGGCTTCTGCAGCAGGAGCTTGGTGAGAGCGACACGGCGCTTCTCACCGCCCGAGAGCGGGCCGATCTCGGCGTCGCCCGGCGGGGTGCGCAGCGCGTCCATCGCCTGATCGAGCTGGGAGTCGAGGTCCCAGGCGTCGGCGGCGTCGATCTCTTCCTGGAGCACGCCCATCTCGGCGAGGAGGGCGTCGAAGTCGGCGTCGGGGTCTGCCATGAGCCCCGAGATCTCGTTGAACCGGTCGACCTTCGCCTTGATCGCGATGCCGTCCTGGATGTTCTCGAGGACCGTCTTGGTCTCGTCGAGCTCGGGCTCCTGCATCAGGATGCCGACCGTGAAGCCGGGGCTCAGCTTCGCCTCGCCGTTGGACGGCGTGTCGAGCCCGGCCATGATCTTGAGGATCGTCGACTTTCCGGCGCCGTTGGGGCCGACCATGCCGATCTTCGCGCCGGGGAGGAACGCCATCGTGACGTCGTCGAGGATCAGCTTGTCGCCGACGGCCTTCCGGGCGCGGACCATCGAGTAGATGTACTCAGCCATGCGGGTTTCTGCTCTCCTTGGACTTCAGACGTCAGCGTCCCAGCCTACCGGGCGATGCGACGAGCGGCGTGAGCCGACCCGCGTCCGGGATGACGTGGGCGGCGCTCGGACGTCACCAGTCGATGGGCCGGGTCTGCCCCACGAGGCAGTTCCCCTCGGCGAGCACCGGCACCACGACGGTGACCGGGTCCCCCGTCGCCGGGCCCACCTGGCCGATGAGGCACTGATCGTTCCAGCGCACCGAGAACTGGATGCTCTCGGCGGGATTGCCCACCGTCGACTGATCCTGGGTCACCTGCATCGCGGCCTTGTCGAACCCCGCCGCAGTGAGCGCGTCGATGTACGCCCGCCCCGTCACCCGGGCGTCGGTCGCCCACACCGCCGCGGTGACCGACGAGAACAGCGGGAGGTTGTCCTCCGCGGTTCCGTCCGGCACGAGCGTGGGCGCGGCCGGCGTCGTCGGCGTTGCGCTCGGGCTCGGGGTGCCGTCGGCGGTCGTCGTGGTGGGGGTGGGTGTCGCCTCCGGGTCACCGGGGCTGCACGCCGCGAGTACCCCGACGAGCGCGACGGTGAGGATCACCCGCGCGGCGCGCCGTGAACGGACATCGAAGCGAGCGCGGGGCGGGAGGTCTCGGGCCACGGGGAGAGTTTAGGGCCGCCGGCCCCGCGCAAGCTGAACGCCTCAGAAGGGCGCCTCCATGCCGTCCGTCGACGAGTCGCCGCCCGCCGCGACCGCGACGAGTACCGGCCTCACGGCCTCTTCGACCTCGCCCGCGGCCCCGCCGTCGATCCCGGGAGTCGCCCACGCGTCGTCGCCGACGGGAGTCGGCCGCGCCGCGGCGGGGTCGATCGTCGCGCTGTGAGAGTCCTTCACGAAGGTGGTGGTCCCCCAGAGCAGGTCATGCCCGATCGCGTCGGCGTCGATCTCGATCGCCGTGCCACGGCGCGTGCCGTTGTCCCATTCGCGCAGCCGGAGGCGGCCCGTGAGGATCACCCGATCTCCCTTCTGCAAGGACTTGTAGGCATGGTCGGCCAGCGAACGGAACACCGACACGGTGTACCAGTTCGTCCCGGCGTCGGTCCACGCCTCCGCCCCGCGGTCGTAGCGGCGCTGACCGCTCGCGACCCGGAAGGTGGTGATCGGCACCCCGGCCGGCGTCCGTTTCAACTCGGGAGGTGTCGCCACGTTCCCGGTGATCGTGATGGTGTCGCCTCTGTCGCTCATCGCTCATCCTCTCTGTCTTCCGAGGACCCTCCTCGGTCCTGCCGGCGCCCCGTGCCCGAGGACGCCGGCAGTGGATCCAGCCTCACCGCGCCGAAGCGCCTGGAGTGAGGCGCGCGGGTGATCTGTGGACAGCGGCGTCGTGCGCTTGCCTGGGGAGGAAACGCCGGACGAATTCGTCACCCTGGATGTCGGAGGTCGTAGCTATGTTCGAACGCGAAGGAGGCACCATGTCAGCTCTCATCGAAACCCGCACCTCGGGCGCTCCGCCGCTCGAGTCGCGGACCCGCATGCGTCTCGTCGCCGCGGCCCCTTCCCTGTGGCGGGTCGTGGAACCGGGTGGCCGCGTGATCGGCCATCTCCAAGAAGTCGCACAGGCGGGCAGCATCCGCTTCCGCGCGCGCCGCTACAACCCCGCAGCCCACGTCTTCCGCGATCTGGGCGATTTCTGGAACGCCGACGACGCCGTCGAGTGTCTGGCGTTCGCCCGCTGAACCCGCACGCCGGGCATGAGGCGCCACCCGTGGTTCAGATGACCGCGCCGACCTGCTCCACGAGCGTCGAGGGCGCGCCGGCGCGGACCGACGACCAGGCGTCCGCGAGCACGTCTGCGGCGCGCACCATCTCCTCGGGCGGCGCAGTGAAAGGCACGCGGAGGTGTCGCTCGTGCCCGCCCTCCACGGAGAAACGCGGCCCGGCGCTCAGCAGCACGCCGCGCGTCCGCGCCTCGATGACCAGCGCGGAACTGAGCGGGGCACCCAGCTCGATCCAGAGCGAGACGCCGCCATGCACGTCCGGGACGTCCCACGAAGGCAGACGCTCCCCCAGCGCTCGCACCAGCGCGTCGCGACCCGATCGCAGCAGCTCCGAGCGCTGCCGGACGATGTCGTCGAACTGCGAGAGCAGTCGGGTGGCGATCGCCTGCTCGAACTCGGGCGTGCCGAGGTCGTGCGCCGGCCGCGCGGCGACGAGCCTGCGGATCAGGTCGCCGTCCGCGCGCACCCACCCGAGCCGCAGCCCGCCCCACACCGTCTTGCCCAGAGAGCCGATGCGCACGACCGTTCCGGGCTCGGACGCCGCGAAGCCCGCGGTGAGCGGTCCGCGGTCGATGTCCAGATCCGCGGTCGTCTCATCGAGCACGAGCACCGTCCCCGACCGCTCCCCCGCCGCGAGCATGGCCTCACGCTCTCCGATGCTCATGCTCCGGCCCGTGGGGTTCTGGAAGTCGGGCATCAGGTACGCCATCACGGGAAGCGTGCGCGAGAAGGCCTGCTCCGCCCGATCGAGATCCCAGCCTTCTTCGGTCGTGACGGGCACGCCCACGAGCCGAGCGCCGGCCCGGCGGAGAGCGTCGGCCGCGTGCGGATAGGTCGGCGTCTCGACCAGCACACGGTCCCCGCGGCCGATGAGCACGGTCGACACGAGATGGATCGCGCTCTGGGCGCCCGTCGTCACGAGCACCTCATCCGGGCGCGTCGGCACCCCGCGAGCGGTGTATCGGTCGGCGATCGCCTCACGCAGCTCGATGCGTCCGAGCACGTCGTACCCCACGCGCGATACCAGCGCGGACGCACCGCCTGCCGTCTCGGCCATGATCCCGGCCAAGCCCGGCCAGGCGGGCGGGCTGGCCTGCTGGAGATCGATCATCCCCTCGCCGGCGTCGGCGCGCCCGGGCTCTCGCCGCCCGAGGGGCAGCGTGACGCTGCCCGACCCGCGCAGACTCGCGATGTGGGCCGTCTCCCGAAGGCTCCGATAGGCAGCCGCCACCGTGCTGCGGCTCAGGTGAAGGGCGGACGCGAGCTCGCGCTCGGCCGGCAGGGCGGTGCGAGGGGCGAGGCGGTTGTCCAGACAGAGCAGACGGATGCCGTCCGCCAGTGCTTCGTACGCGGGTTCGCGCGTGCGCCAGCCACCGAGGGCTGCCGACAGGGCGCGCGCAGAGATGCGGGAGTCCATGAGGCCAGAGTAGTCGCATTGGACTGCAGGTAGCGATCCAATTCTGCGATTGGATGGACGCATGCCACGCCGAATCGTCCAGCTGCTCGTCGGTCTCTTCCTTTACGGGGCGGGCTGCGCCCTGACCGTCGAAGCCGGCCTCGGCGTCGATCCGTGGACCGTCTTCGCCCAGGGACTCTCCGTCCGCACGGGAATCGGCATCGGCTGGATCACCAATATCGTGGGCTTCTTCGTGCTCCTGTTGTGGATTCCGCTCCGGCAGAAGCCGGGCGTCGGCACGATCGCCAACATCCTCCTGGTCGGCACCAGCATGCAGATCGTGCTCGGTGTCGTCCCGCCGATCTCGGGGTTCGTCGCCCAGTTCGCGACTCTGCTCGGCGGGATCGCCCTGGTCGCGATCGCGTCAGGCCTCTACATCGGGGCGCATTTCGGGCCCGGGCCCCGCGATGGCCTGATGACAGGCATGCACGCGCGCTTCGGCTGGCCGATCTGGCTGTGCCGTGCACTCGTCGAGGTGTCGGTGCTGATCGTGGGATGGCTCCTCGGCGGCACGGTAGGCATCGGCACGGTGCTCTTCGCGGTCCTGATCGGCCCGCTGGTGCACGTCGCACTGCCCCTGCTCGACACCCGCAGGACGTCGACGCGCGTCGCCGCCGAGCATTCGGCGTGACGCGCGTCACCCGGCGGCGCACCCGCGATCGGGTGCGCCGTGCGGGTCAGTGCTCGCGGAACATGGGCCAGTCGCTGCCCGGCGTCATGTGCGAGTGAAGTGCGCTCTTCGCGATCTCCATCGTCGGGTACGTACCCGTCGCTTCGCTCGCGCCGGCCATGGTGACCGTGTAGCCGTCGTCGTCCTTGCGGATGCTTCCGGCGACGCCGGATGCTCCGTAGGCGACCCAGAGAGGGTGGTGCGTCTCCGTGGTGCTCATCGGTGAACTCCTTTCGATGCCTCCGGTGCTGACGCTACGCCGAGAGTCCGTCATCCGCCAGCGTCCGCGACGGCGTGGTGCGACCCGGTAGTGTGGAAGGACCTTTCCCTCCGTAGCTCAGGGGACAGAGCGAGCGGTTTCTACCCGCAAGGTCGGGGGTTCGAATCCTCCCGGAGGGGCGAACGGGTCCGGCGTGGGAGTCGGCACCTGAGTCCAGGCCCGTGGGATGTCTGGACTTGCGATAAGGATGGAGCACATGGTGGGTGCATCCGAGAACGACCGTCTGGTGTGGATCGACTGCGAGATGACGGGCCTCGACCTGGGCGTCGACGAGTTGGTGGAGATCGCCGTGGTCGTCACCGACTTCGAGTTGCGAACGCTCGACCCGGGCTTCTCGGTGGTGATCAAACCGGACGACTCGGCACTGGCGAACATGAACGAGTTCGTCACGAACATGCACCGCTCCTCGGGGCTGCTCGACGAGATCCCGCACGGCGTGAGCCTGGCGGATGCCGAGTTCCAGGTCCTCGAGTACATCCAGCGGTTCGTCCCGCTGGAGGGCAAGGCTCCCCTCGCGGGCAACACCATCGGCACGGACCGCATGTTCCTGGCGAAGTACATGCCGCGGGTGGACCGCTGGCTGCACTACCGCAACGTCGACGTGTCGAGCATCAAGGAGCTCTCGCGCCGCTGGTACCCGCGCGCGTACATCCACGCACCCGCGAAGGACGGCGGCCACCGCGCGCTCGCCGACATCCTCGAGTCGATCCGCGAGCTCGCCTACTACCGCCAGGCGGTGTTCGTTCCGGAGCCCGGTCCGACGAGCGACGGCGCGCGCGCAGCCGCTGCTGCCGTCGTGTCGTCGTTTGCTCCCGAGGTGTGAGAGAATCATCTGGTTGCCCCGCGCGAGCAGGGCACATGGTGGGTATAGCTCAGTTGGTAGAGCGCGGCCTTGTGGTGGCCGATGTCGCGGGTTCGAGCCCCGTTACTCACCCCAAGTCAGATCGAATGGGGCGCGTCTCACGCGCCCCATTCGCGTAGAAGCGGGGCATCATGATGGAGATGGATGCCGCCACCTTCGAGACGCTCGTGATCGACGAGCTGGATGCGCTCCCCGACGACATGGTCGAGGGCCTCGACAACGTCGTGTTCGTCGTCGAGGACCGGCCCGAGGACGGCAGCCTCGACCTGCTGGGGTTGTACGACGGCTGGGCGCTGACCGAGCGGGAGCGCTACGGCATCGGCGAGCTGCCGGATCGCATCATCGTGTACCGCGAACCCCATCTGGCGGTCTGCGACGACGAGGACGAGCTGCGCGATGAGGTCCACACGACGCTCGTGCACGAGATCGCGCACTTCTACGGAATCGATGACGACCGCCTTCACGAGCTGGGGTGGGCATGATGGCCGCGCTCGCCACACCGTCGGTCGACGAAGACATCGACCTCTCCGAGCTCGTCGATCCCGCACGCCCCTGGCAGACCGTCGTCTGGGACGATCCGATCAACCTCATGAGCTACGTCACGCACGTGTTCCGCGAGTATTTCGGCCTCGCCCGCCCGGACGCGGAGCGCCTCATGCTCGCGGTTCACAACGAGGGGCACGCGGTTGTCTCGCGCGGCCCCCGCGAGCAGATGGAGATGCACGCGCAGGCGATGCACGACTACGGCCTGTGGGCCACCGTGAGACAGGAGCCCCGATGAGCGACCGGGTCGTCGTGCTCGAGGTCGCCCGCCTCGAGGCCGCCCATCTCGCGGGCCTGGTCGGCCAGTTCGCCGAACTGCTGCGCGAATCCGCGCCCGACGACGGCGACCCCGCCATCGCCCGGCTGGTGCCGTCGGCCTACTCGGACGACGAGGACGCGGCGCGGGAGTTCCGGGCGCTCACGCAGTCCGACCTGCTCGATCGGCGTGCCTCCGACGCAGGTCTCGTGCTCGCATCCCTCCAGGACGCGGCCGAGATCCCGGAGGACCCGAACGACCCGGCACTGCTGGAGCAGGTGGAGATCAGGCTCGCCCCCGAGACGGCTCAGGCCTGGTTGCGCACCCTCGCCGCCGTCCGCCTGGTGCTCGCCACCCGGTTGGGCGTCGTCGACGAGGACGATCACGAACACGACGATCCGCGGTTCGGCGTCTACGACTGGATCGGGTACCGGCTCGACGGTCTCGTCGCGGCTCTCGACAGCGGGGACTGATCCGCACTCACGGCACGGGGAACACGAGGGACGCGAGGCTCATCGGATCGTCGCGGGTCACGTGCTGCTGTTCCTGCCGTGCCCACCGATCCCAATGAGGACGGTACGTCGCGCCGTCGCGGGCCAGGGCGCGCTCCTTGCGCGACGCCGCCGGCGACTCGAGCCACACCCGCACGTCCGCGAGCCGAGCGGTCGCCGGGGTGAGTGCGCCGGAGCCTTCGACGATGAGCGGCAGAGACGGATCGACGGCATGCGCCTCCGCAGGTTCACCGACAGTCCAGTCCCACCGTTGCCACACCCCCACGAGTCCCTTGGCGTGCGGCGTCAGTATCAGTTCCCTCGCGAGCTCGACGCCGTCGTCGAGGCCGTCCCAGCCAGGGTAGATCGAGTCGAGCGCCACGAGTTGAACGCGGCCGCGCAGCGGCCATCTCGCCACGAGCGTCCGTGCCAGCGATGTCTTTCCCGCACCGCTTCGTCCGTCGATGAGGACCACGGGATTGGATGCGGCGACCTCTGCGACTGCCGCGATGATCCGATCGACCGCGATCCCGAGCGAATTGCCGACCGCGTCCGGGTTACTTCTTGAGGGTGCGGATGACACGGCTGAGCGCGCGACCGGCGAAGAAGACGAACGGAACCGCGACCGTCAGGAGCGCGATGATGTTCGGCTCGAACCGGAGGTCATCGCCCCGACGGATGTATGCGCCGACCGGGATGGCCCAGCCGCCTCCGCCGCCACCGCCGTTCCCCGCCTCGTCGGATCCGCCGCCGAAGCCGGACCACGTCAGCGCCACCGGGATGATGCGGACGCCGTCGACGTCCTGCTGATCGCCGTATGCGCTCTTCACGCCGAAGGACGCGGACTGCTTGCCGAGTTCGAGTGCGATGTTGGGCATGGGTCCAACGTACCCGCCGCCGCGCCGCGCGCACAGCGCGCAGGCCAACTCGGGCGTCCCTGTCCAGCCTCGACCGCGCGCGTCACGCTTGGTCGAGCCGGGGCGGGGGCGGGCTGGACGGCAGGGTGCCTCCGCCGCGCGTACCGAGCAGTGTGGCGCGGGTGACCGCGCCCCGGCCGAATTTCGCGGTGGCACCGTCGAGCGCGTCCTCGATGCGGCGCCATCCCTCGTCGTCGTCCCACAGCGTCGGCATCGCCGCGCCCGCCGGGAGCAGCTTCTCCGCGCGTACGCCGATGAGCCGCACGGGCAGCGCTCGATCCACCGACGCGAAGAGCTCGTGGGCGGCATCGCCGATGCGCTGCCCCACGGCCGTGGGCTCGGTGAGCGTCTGCGAGCGGGAGATCGTCGTGAAGTCCGCGTAGCGCACCTTGATCGCGACGGTCGACGCCTCCCACCCGCTGCTGCGCAGTCGGGCACCCACACGATCGGCGAGGCGCCGCAATTCGGAGCGCAGGATGGCGGTGTCGCCGATGTCCTCATGGAAGGTCTCTTCGTGCCCCACGCTCTTCTCGACGCGGCTCGTGTCGACCTCGCGCGCGTCGATCCCCCGCGCCAGATGCCAGATCCGATCCCCCATCGCGACCCCGAGAGCACGGTCCAGCAGCTCGCGGGGCGTGTCGAGCACGTCGGCGATGGTACGGATGCCGCGTGCCTCGAGCGCTTCGGACGTCTTGGGGCCGACGCCCCACAGCGCGCGCACCGACCGCGGCGCGAGGAACGCGGCCGTGTCTGCCTCCGCGACGATGAGCAGCCCGTCGGGTTTGCTCATCGTCGAGGCCATCTTCGCGACGTGCTTGGTCGACGCGACGCCCACGCTGCATGTGAGGCCGGTCTCGTCGAGGACGCGGCGGCGCAGCATCCGTGCGATCTCTCCGGGACTCCCCCACAGCCGGCGCGCGCCCCGCACGTCGAGGAACGCCTCGTCGATCGACAGCGGCTCGACCAGCGGGGTGACATCGCGGAAGATGCGCATGACCTGCGCCGACGTCTCGAGGTACCGGTCGAAATGCGGGGGGACGACGACCGCGTGCGGGCACAGCCGGAGCGCCTGGCCGACCGGCATGGCCGAACGCACGCCGTAGCGCCGGGCCTCGTACGACGCGCTGGATACGACCGAGCGGCCGTCGGGCGCGCCGATGATGATCGCCTTGCCGCGCAGCGACGGATCGTCCAGCTGCTCGACCGACGCGTAGAACGCGTCCATGTCGACGTGCAGAATGCCGGCGCCACTGTCATCGGCACCGTCTGGTGAGACGAC
This sequence comes from Microbacterium sp. NPDC058062, assembly GCF_042885375.1. Lineage (NCBI taxonomy): Bacteria > Bacillati > Actinomycetota > Actinomycetes > Micrococcales > Microbacteriaceae > Microbacterium > Microbacterium sp. NPDC058062. Next base: position 288,713 of record NZ_JBHVSC010000001.1, on the reverse strand, counting down.
ACGGCCGGTCCCGTCGCCACGCCCCATGCGTCGATCCTTCCACCAACCCCGGACATCGAAGAAGGAGGGCGGATCCCAGCCGGGATCCGCCCTCTCGAAGCAGCACGGGCGCTCACGCGCCCTCAGCCGTTACGCGCCCGTCGAGCCGGCGCGCTCGAGCACCAGCTCGCGCACGCGTGCGGCGTCCGCCTGGCCCTTCATCGCCTTCATGACCGCGCCGATGACGGCGCCCGCGGCCTGCACCTTGCCGTCGCGGATCTTCTCGAGCACGTCGGGCTGAGCGGCCAGCGCCTCGTCGATCGCCGCGATGAGCGCGCCGTCGTCCGAGACCACTGCGAGGCCGCGGGCGTCGACGATCTCCTGCGGCGTGCCCTCACCGGCGATCATGCCCTCGAGCACCTGGCGCGCGAGCTTGTCGGTGAGCGTTCCCGCGTCGACCAGCGCCTGCAGTGCAGCCACGTCCGCGGGGGTGGCGAGCTCCGCGGGTTCGCGCCCCTCGGCGTTCGCGATGCGCAGCAGCTCACCCGTCCACCACTTGCGCGCCGCTGCCGGCGACGTGCCCGCGGCGATCGTCGCCTCGACCTCGGCGAGCAGACCGGCGTTCACGACACCCTGGAAGTCGATGTCGGCGAAGCCCCAGTCCGCCTTGAGACGGCGGCGGCGGGCTGCGGGCGGCTCGGGCAGGGCCGCGCGCAGCTGCTCGATCAGCTCGATGGACGGAGCCACCGGCAGCAGGTCGGGCTCGGGGAAGTAGCGGTAGTCGTCCGCGTCGGACTTCGGACGACCGGGCGACGTGGTGCCGGTGTCCTCGTGCCAGTGGCGCGTCTCCTGAGTGATCGTCCCGCCAGCGGCGAGGATGGCGGCCTGACGCTGGATCTCGTACCGCACGGCACGCTCGACCGAGCGCATCGAGTTGACGTTCTTCGTCTCGGTGCGCGTGCCGAGCTTCTCCTGGCCGCGCGGACGCAGCGAGACGTTGGCGTCGCAGCGGAGGTTGCCGCGCTCCATGCGCGCCTCCGAGATGCCCAGTCCGATCACGATGTCGCGGATCGTCGCGACGTACGCCTTCGCGATCTCGGGCGCGCGGTGCTCGGCTCCGAAGATCGGCTTCGTGACGATCTCGACGAGCGGGACGCCGGCGCGGTTGTAGTCGACGAGCGAGTACTCGGCGCCCTGGATGCGACCGGTCGAGCCGCCGACGTGCGTGAGCTTGCCGGCATCCTCTTCCATGTGCGCGCGCTCGATCGGCACCGTGACGATCTCGCCGTCGGCGAGCTCGATGTCGACCGAGCCCTCGAAGGCGATGGGCTCGTCGTACTGCGAGATCTGGTAGTTCTTGCCCAGGTCGGGGTAGAAGTAGTTCTTCCGCGCGAACCGGCTCGACGGCGCGATCGAGCAGCCGAGGGCAAGGCCCAGGCTGATCGAGTACCGCACCGCGGTCTCGTTGACGACGGGGAGCGCGCCCGGCAGTCCCATGTCGACCGGAGCGACGAGGGTGTTCGGCTCTGCGCCGTGGTTCGCGTCGTTCGCCGGGTTGGCCGCCGCCGAGAACATCTTGGTCTCGGTGTTGAGCTCGACGTGCACCTCGAACCCGAGCACCGGCTCGTAGAGCTCGAGCGCCTTGTCGAAGTCCATCAGCTTGTCCTTCGCCATCAGCGGGCACCTCCGTTCGCGCCGAGCGCCGGCGCCCTGTCGAGGAGCGGGCCGCCCCACGAGTCGACGAGCAGGGACTCCAGCGCCGCACCGACGCGGTACAGGCGAGCGTCCTCGTGGGCCGGGGCGAGGAACTGGATGCCGACCGGCAGGCCGTCCTCGGACGCGAGGCCCGACGGGATCGAGATGCCGGGCACGCCCGCGAGGTTCGCCGGGATGGTCGTCACGTCGTTGAGGTACATCTGGAGCGGGTCGTCGATCTTCTCGCCCAGCTTGAACGCCGTGGTCGGAGCCGACGGCGTCGCGATGACATCCACCTTCGAGAACGCGTCCGCGAAGTCCTGCTGGATGAGCGTGCGCACCTTCTGGGCCGAGCCGTAGTAGGCGTCGTAGTAGCCCGCCGACAGGGCGTAGGTGCCGAGGATGATGCGGCGCTTCACCTCGTCGCCGAAGCCGACGTCGCGGGTCTTGGCCATGACGTCTTCGACGGTGCCGCCGGGCACGTCGACGCGAAGGCCGAAGCGGACCGAGTCGAACTTCGCCAGATTGCTGGATGCCTCGGCCGGGAGGATCAGGTAATACGCGGCGACGCCGTACTCGAAGTGCGGCGCGCTGATCTCGACGATCTCGGCGCCCTGGGCCTCCATCGCGGCGAGAGCCGCGCGGAAGGACTCCGACACGCCGGCCTGGAAGCCGCTGTCGGGCAGCTCGCGGATCACGCCGACCTTGAGGCCCTTGAGCACCTGGCCGGTCGCGCCTTCTCGCGCGGCGGCGGCGAACGACGGCCACTCGTGGGCGAGCGACGTGGAGTCGTGCGGGTCGTGCCCGCCGATCACGTCGTGGAGGAGTCCGGCGTCGAGCACCGTGCGCGTGACGGGACCGACCTGGTCGAGGCTCGAGGCCAGCGCGATCGCGCCGTAGCGGCTGACGCCGCCGTAGGTCGGCTTGATGCCCACGGTGCCGGTGACGTGCGCGGGCTGGCGGATGGATCCGCCGGTGTCGGAGCCGAGGGCGAGCGGGGCTTCGAAAGCCGCGACCGCGGCGGCAGAGCCACCGCCCGAGCCGCCGGGGATACGGGAGAGATCCCAGGGGTTGCGCGTCGGACCGTACGCCGAGTGCTCGGTCGACGAGCCCATCGCGAACTCGTCCATGTTCGTCTTGCCGAGCGGGACGAGACCCGCGGCGCGCGAGCGCGCGACGACGGTCGCGTCGTACGGCGACATGTAGCCCTCGAGGATCTTCGAGCCGCTGGTCGACGGCATGTCCGTCGTGACCAGCACGTCCTTGATGGCGAGGGGAACGCCCGCGAGCGGGCCGAGGTCGTCACCGGCTGCGCGCCGGCGGTCGATGTCGGCGGCCACGTCCAGCGCGTGCTCGCTGACGTGGAGGAAGGCGTGCACATCGGCATCGACGGCGGCGATGCGGTCGAGGTGGGCCTGCGTGGCCTCCACGCTCGACACGTCGCCGGCGGAGAGCTTGTCTGCGAGCGCGGCGGCGCTCAGCTTCGTGAGATCGGTCACGTCGGGGCCCCTTACTGCTCTTCGCCGAGGATCGCGGTCACGCGGAATCGGCCGTCCGCGGAATCCGGTGCGTTCTGCAGCACCTGCGCGGGTGTCAGCAGATCGCCGGGCACATCCGAACGGAAGATGTTCTCGAGAGGGATCGGGTGACTGGTGGCGGGGACGTCGGGGGTGGCGACCTCGGAGACCTTGGCGATGTTGTCGACGATGGCGTCGAGCTGGCCGGTGAGGCGCTCGACCTCTCCGTCGCTCAGCTGGATCCGGGCGAGCACACCGAGATGGCGCACGAGATCGGGGGTGATTTCAGACACCACCTAAGACTACCGGGGCCGCACCCATGGCCCCGGGCGTCCCCGGCGTAGGCTGTGCCCGTGACGACCTACGACCCGCCGCGCCCCTGGATCGCCAGCTATGCCGAAGGGGTTCCGGAGGACCTCGCCCCCGTGACCGGCTCGCTCGTCGACATCGTCGATGCGTCGGCACGCGATTACCCGGATGCTGCGGCCCTGCAGTTCTTCGGACGCGAGACGTCCTACCGCTCGCTGCACGAGCAGATCGAGCGCGCGGCCACCGGACTCCGTGACCTCGGAGTGAAGGCCGGCGACCCGGTTGCGATCGTGCTGCCGAACTGCCCGCAGCACATCGTCGCGTTCTACGCGATCCTGCGCCTGGGCGCGGTCGTGATCGAGCACAACCCGCTCTACACGCCGCGGGAGCTCCGCAAGCAGTTCGAGGACCACGGCGCGAAGCACGCGATCGTCTGGACCAAGGTCGTCGCGACCGTGCAGGACTTCCCCGCCGATCTCGCCGTGACGAACCTCATCTCGGTCGACGTGATCAAGGCGATGCCGTTCGGCACCCGCCTCGCCCTCAAGCTCCCCATCGCCAAGGCCCGCGAGGCGCGCGAGGCGCTGACCGAGCGGGTCTCGGGGACGGTGACATGGGAGAAGGTCGTCGGGTCGCCGGCGCTCCCGGCATCCCATCCGCTCCCCGGCACCGACGACCTCGCGCTCATCCAGTACACGAGCGGAACCACCGGCACTCCGAAGGGCGCCTCGCTCACGCATCGCAACCTGCTCTCGAACGCGGCGCAGGCGCGCGCGTGGGTGCCCTCGATCGTCCGCGGAGACGGGTGCGTCGTCTACGCCGTGCTGCCGATGTTCCACGCCTACGGACTCACCCTGTGCCTGACCTTCGCGATGTCGATGGGCGCGCGCCTGGTCCTCTTCCCCCGCTTCGACCCCGATATGGTCCTCGACGTCACGAAGAAGCATCCCGCCACCTTCCTCCCGCTCGTCCCGCCGATCGCCGATCGCCTCCTCAAGGCCGCGCGTGAGAAGGGTGTGTCGCTCGCGGGCACCGAGGTCGCGATCTCGGGCGCCATGGCGCTCCCGCACGAGCTCGTGGTGCCCTTCGAGGCGGCGTCCGGCGGGTTCCTCGTCGAGGGCTACGGGCTCAGCGAGTGCTCGCCGGTGCTGATGGCGAATCCCGTCGCCGACAACCGGGTCCCGGGGACGGTCGGTCTTCCGCTGCCGGGCACCGAGTGCCGCGTCGTCGACCCGGACGACCCGACCCAGGACGTGCCCGCCGGCGAACGGGGTGAGCTGGTCGTGCGCGGCCCGCAGGTGTTCAGCGGCTACTACGGCAAGCCCGAAGAGACCGAGGCGGTGTTCACCGAGGGCTGGTTCCGCACCGGCGACATCGTCACGATCGACGACGCCGGGTTCGTGCGCATCGTCGACCGGATCAAGGAGCTGATCATCACGGGCGGCTTCAACGTCGCGCCCACCGAGGTCGAGAACGCGCTTCGCCAGTACCCCCAGGTCGAGGACGCGGCCGTCGTCGGACTCCCGAGCGAGCACTCCGGCGAGGAGGTCGTCGCCGCGATCGTGGTCGCCCCGGGCCAGGAGATCGACGTCGAAGCCGTGCGCGACTTCGCGCGGGGCATCCTCACGCCCTACAAGGTGCCGCGACGCATCTACGTGGTCGACGAGCTGCCCAAGTCCCTGATCGGCAAGGTGCTGCGCCGCCAGGTGCGCGACCGCCTGTTCGCGCTGAACACGGGAGCCTGACGACTCAGTCCTCGAGGCTGTCGCGGGCGACTGCGATCCGATAAGGATGCAGCGACGCGACGAAGACGCCGGCCGCGACCGCGGGGTCGGCCTTCATGATGCCGCGCGCCGTGGCTTCGTCGTCGGCTTCGAAGATCGTGATGCCGAAGGTGCCCTCGGTCTCCTGCGTCCGCCCGGCGAGGACCAGTACACCGCGGTCGCGCAGCGCGACCAGGTAGGCGAAGTGCTCGCCCACGATGCGCTGCTCGTCAGGAGTCGCGTCGGCGACCATCTCGGGTCGAGACGGGACGATCCGGTAGAGCCACTGCGCCATGCGGTCATCATCCCAGCCGCGGACCGCCGGCGCACCATCGTCGGGAAGTCGGCGTCAGCCCGCGTCGGGGACGAGGGCGTCGAGCGCCTCGGGTCCTTGCGTCACGAGGATGTGGAACTGTGCCGCGTCGAGGATGCGGATCCCGAGCTCCTCCGCTTTCGCGAGCTTCGAACCGGCGCCCGGGCCGGCCGCGACGAAGTCCGTCTTCTTCGACACGCTCGACGCGGCCTTGCCGCCGGCCTTGAGGATGGCTTCCTGCGCCCCCTCACGGCTGTAGCCCTCGAGGGAGCCGGTCGCGACGACGGTGAGGCCGTCGAGCACTCCCCCGGTGCTGACGGCCGCGCCGGGCCCTGGGTGGCCAGGCGTGGCGAGCTGGGCGCCTGCCGCCGCCCACCGCTCGACGATGTCGCGGTGCCAGTCCACCTCGAACCACTCCCCGAGTGAGTCGGCGATGATCCCGCCCACTCCCTCGACCGCGGCGAGGTCGTCGCGGGATGCCTCACGGATCGCCGCCACCGACCCGAACCATTGCGCCAGCGCTCGCGCCGCCACCGGCCCGACATGGCGGATGTTGAGAGCCACCAGGAAACGCCACAGCTCCTTGGACTTCGCGCGCTCCAGCTGATCGATCAGCGTCAGGGCCTGCGCCGACGGCTGTGCGTCGGTGATGCCGGCTTTCTTCTCGGCGGGAGTGGGGTTGCGTCGGAACGGCGCCCGCCGCACGATCTCGCCCGACTTCTCGTCGATGCGCGGCTCGCCGGTCTCGGCATCCCGCACGACAACCTCGATCGGCACCAGCTGGTCGACCGTGAGCTCGAAGAGCGTCGCCTCGGTCTCGAGGGGAGGCACCTCGGGCACCGACGGCTGCGTGAGGGCAGCCGCGGTCACCTCGCCCAGCGCTTCTATGTCGAGCGCACCGCGCGACCCGATGTGCTCGACGCGGCCGCGCACCTGGGCCGGGCAGGCCCGCGTGTTGGGGCAGCGCAAGTCGATGTCGCCCTCCTTCGCCGGCGCGAGCGGGAAGCCGCACTCGGGGCAGTCGGCGGGCATGACGAACTCGCGCTCGGTGCCGTCGCGGAGCTCGACCACGGGACCGAGGATCTCGGGGATCACATCGCCGGCCTTGCGCAGCACGACCGTGTCGCCGATCAGCACACCCTTCGCGCGCACGACGTCCTGGTTGTGCAGCGTCGCCTGACGCACCACCGACCCGGCGACGCGCGCCGGAGCCATCACGGCGAACGGCGTGGCGCGACCCGTACGACCGACCGAGACGACGATGTCGAGCAGCTTCGTGTTCACCTGCTCGGGCGGGTACTTGTACGCGATCGCCCACCGCGGCGCGCGGCTGGTCGCGCCGAGCTCGTCGTGCAGCGCGAGCTCGTCGACCTTGACGACGACGCCGTCGATCTCGTGCTCGACGTCATGGCGGTGCTCGCCATAGTGTGCGACGAAGTCGAGCACACCGTCGATGCCGTCGGCCGTGCGGAAGTACGGGCTGGCCGGAAGTCCCCACTCGGCGAGGAGGCCGTACGTCTCGCTCTGGGAATCGACCGGCGGGCGACTCCACGCCCCGATGCCGTGGACGAAGAGGCGGAGCGAATCGAGCCGGGCCTGCCCGGCCTCGCGTTCCAGGCCGTCCTTCTTGTCGAGCTGCTGGCGGAGGCCGCCCGAGGCGGCATTGCGGGGGTTGGCGAACGACGGGAACCGCCGCTCCGCGCTCAGGCGCGCCTTGGCCTCGTCGAGCGCGCGTCCGCGGGCGCGCGTCTCTTCGACGGCGCGGTCGCGCATGTCGGCCTGCAGAGCGTTGAGCGCCTCGAAGGCCGCGACCGGGATGAACACCTCGCCGCGCACCTCGACGAGGTCGGGGTGTCCGCTGCCCTCGAGTCGCTGCGGGATCCCCGCCACGCGGATCGCGTTGACCGTGACGTCCTCACCGGTGCGGCCGTCGCCGCGCGTCGCCGCCGACGTCAGGACGCCCTTCTCGTAGCGCAGGCTGATCGCCAGTCCGTCGATCTTGAGCTCGGTGAGCCACCGCACCTTGCGGCCGGCCGCCGTCTCGGCCTTCACGCACCAGTCCCGCAGCTCGTCGAGGCTGAACACGTTGTCGAGGCTCAGCATGCGCTCTGCGTGCTCGACCGGGGCGAACATCGAGCTCTCGGCCGCGCCGACGGTCTGGGTCGGTGAGTCCTGGCCCTGGAGTTCGGGGTGCAGCCGCTCGAGCTCCTCGAGCCGGTGCATCCACCCGTCGTAGGTCGCGTCGTCGACGAGTTCGGCGTTGCGGCCGTAGTACGCGTCGCGGGCGTCGATGATGCGGTCCGTCAGTTCCTGCGCTTCGGCGCGCGAGGCCTCCAGACCGGCGTCGGCGGGGAGGGGGGCCGCCGCATCGAGCGGGGCGGTGGCTGGCGTACCGAGGTCATCCGTCACCGCACCAGTCTAGGAGCGGGGTCGGACACCGCCAGGGCGCCGAGGCGCCCGCAGAACCGGGCGGCGCAGCATCCGATCCGGTCTAGGCCTCGACCGGAACGGCCGAGACCGTGCGATCGATCGTGAACTGCCCGATCACGCGCGTGCCGTCGTACAGCACGGCTGTCTGGCCCGGAGCAACGCCGTCAAACGGCTCCTCGGGAACGACCGTCAGCAGGCCGTCCGCGAGCGTGGCGGTCGCCGGCACGGGGTCCGCGTGGGCGCGGATCTGCACATGGCAGGCGAACTCGCCCGCGGGCTGGGGACGCCCGGCCCAGGAGTACCGCTCCCCCGCGATCTCGGCGGTGGCGAGGGCCTCTTTCGGGCCTACGACGACGGTGTTGGACACCGGCCGCACCTCGAGCACGAAGCGCGGCTTGCCGTCGGGCGCCGGAACGCCGAGCTGAAGGCCGCGGCGCTGGCCGACGGTGAAGGCATGCGCACCGTCGTGCGCTCCCACGACCGCGCCGGTCCGGTCGACGATGTCACCGCGCTCGGCGCCGACCTTCTCGGCGAGCCACCCGCGCGTGTCGCCGTCGGGGATGAAGCAGATGTCGTGGCTGTCGGGCTTGTGCGCGACGGTCAGGCCGCGCTCCTCGGCCTCGGCGCGCACGAGGGCCTTCGACGGTGTCGCACCCAGCGGGAAGTAGGTGTGCGCGAGCTGCTCGGCATTCAGGACGCCCAGCACGTAGGACTGGTCCTTCGCGGCATCCGAGGCGCGGTGCAGTTCGAGGCCCTCGGGACCCTCGACCAGCGTGGCGTAATGCCCTGTGCACACCGCGTCGAAGCCGAGCTCGATCGCACGCTCCAGGAGCGCGGCGAACTTGATCTTCTCGTTGCACCGCATGCAGGGGTTCGGCGTGCGACCGGCGCGGTATTCGGCCACGAAGTCGTCGATGACGTCGTCACGGAACCGCTCGGAGAAGTCCCACACGTAGAACGGGATGCCGAGGCGGTCGGCGGCCCGGCGCGCGTCCATGGCGTCCTCGATGGTGCAGCAGCCGCGGCTGCCGGTGCGCAGCGTGCCGCCGGCCCGTGAGAGCGCCAGGTGCACGCCGACGACCTCGTGTCCCGCCTCGACGGCCCGGGCGGCCGCGACGGCGGAGTCCACTCCACCGCTCATGGCCGCAAGGATCCGCATGGGTCCAGTCTACGAACCTCTGCCTGACCGTGGCCCGGATGCCGCCCTCGCGCGCTCGACGAGGTCGGGCAGCAGCGCGAGCACGGCGTCGACGTCGGCGTCGGTGGTGGTCCGCCCCAGCGTGAACCGCAGCACCTGGCGGGCCTCGGCATCGGTCCGTCCCATCGCGAGCACGACGTGCGACGGCTCGGGCACTCCCGCCTGACACGCCGATCCGGTGGAGACCTCGACACCCGCCATGTCGAGGAGGAACAGCAGCGTCTCACCCGACGCCCCCGGGAAGAGCAGGTGCGCGTTGCCCGGGACACGGTCGATCGGGTCTCCGAGCAGCTCGGCATCGGGGATGCGGTTCCGGATGCTGCCCACCAGCCGCTCCCGCAGGGCGGCGAGTCGCTCCGCCTCCGCCACCCGTTCCGCCTCCGCGAGTTCTGCGGCGACCGCGAAGGCCACGGCGCCGGGCACGTCCTGCGTGCCGGCGCGGAGTCGTCGCTGCTGGCCACCGCCGTGCAGGAGCGCCGTGAGCTCCGCGCCGCGCGCGACGACGAGCGCGCCGACGCCTGTGGGGCCGCCGATCTTGTGCGCCGACACGCTCATTGCTGCGAGCCCGGCGCGACCTCGCGCATCGCCCCGCCAGGTGCGGAACGACACCGGCACGTGACCGAAGGCCGCCACTGCGTCGAGGTGCAGCGGCACGCCCGCCGCCGAGGCCGCGGCCGAAAGCGCGGCCCCATCGTTCACTGTGCCGGCCTCGTTGTTCGCGACGAGCGCGGTGGCCAGAGCCGCGTCGGACAGCGCCGCGGCGAACCCGTCCACGGGGATCCGAGCAGCGTCGTCGATGCCGACGTGCCGGAGGCTCGCGCCCTGCGCCTCGAGCCACTCGACCGCGTCGAGGGTGGCGTGGTGCTCGCCGTCCGGCAGCACCACGGCGTCGGACTCGGGTCGGCGCGCCCACCACAGGCCCTTGACCGCGAGGTTGACGGCCTCGGTGCCGCCCGAGGTGAAGACGATCTCGATCGGGTCCGCCCCCACCACCGCGGCGAGGCGCTCGCGCGCCTCCTCCAGCACACGTCGCGCGTGCTGGCCCGCGCCGTGGATGGACGAGGCGTTGCCCACCGTCGCCGCGGCGTCGACCCACGCGTCTCGCGCCTCCGGTCGCAGCGGCGCGGTCGCGGCGTGATCCAGATAGATCCGCACGTCGCTCATGACCGGTCGGCCTCCCTCGCGATCGGATGCGGCGGCTGCTGCATCCGAGTTCCGTGTCCGGTGGGACCCGGTGTCGTAACACCGCCGACTCGGACCATGGTTATGGTAGTCCGCATGATCAGCCCGGTCTCCGTGATCTCGCCCCCTGACGAGGATCTGCTCGATCCCCAGCTCGATGGGCTGGGCGTCGTGCTGCTCGACGGGCACGCACGCCTGCGCGTCTGGTCGGACGCGGCGGACGCGATCGACCTCGTCGTCTTCGACGACACCGACCTCGACTGGATCACCGCGACCGAGCCTCTCGTCGCGATCGGCGGCGGCGTCTGGGAGATCAAGACGCCGCTCCTGCGCCCCGGCACGCGATACGCCATCCGCGTCGACGGGCCGCAGGCCCCGGGCAACACCTTCAATCGCGGCACGCTCCTGCTCGAGCCGTACTCCCGCGGCCTGGTCCGCACCGGCTACGACGGCTGGCGCTCGGAGGTCGTCGACGGATCGTTCGACTGGGGCGGTGTCGCCAAGCCGGCGATCCCGATGGACCGCACCGTGCTGTACGAGGGCCATCTGAAGGGCCTGTCGAAGCGGCATCCCGATGTCCCGGGCGCCCTCCGCGGCACGTACGCCGGCCTCGCCCACCCGGCCATGGTGCAGCATTTTCTCGACCTCGGCGTCACGAGCATCGAGCTGCTGCCGATCCACGCGTTCACGACCGAACCGCGGCTGCTCCAGCACGGACTCACCAACTACTGGGGTTACAACTCGCTGAACTTCTTCACCCCGCACGCCGCGTACGCCACCGAGGATGCGCGTCGACAGGGCCCCGAGGCGGTCCTGCGCGAGTTCAAGGGCATGGTGAAGCTGCTGCACGAGGCGGGGCTCGAGGTGATCCTCGATGTCGTCTACAACCACACGGCCGAGGAGGGCATCGGCGGTCCGCGCTCGAGTCTGCGCGGCATCGACAACCGCGCCTACTACCGCCAGCAGGAGGACGGCGCGTACATCGACGTCACCGGCTGCGGCAACTCGGTGAACACGTCGACGGATGCTGCCGCCCGCCTGGTGCTGGACTCCCTGCGCTACTGGGCGAACGACGTGCAGATCGACGGGTTCCGGTTCGACCTCGCCGCGACGCTCGGACGCGACGCGGGGCACGTGTTCACCCCGGAGCATCCGCTGCTGCGCGCCATCCTCGACGACCCTGCGCTCGCCGGCGTCAAGATGATCGCCGAGCCCTGGGACGTGGGCATGGGCGGCTGGCAGACCGGCAACTTCGGCGACGGCTGGAGCGAGTGGAACGACCGCTACCGCGACCGCGTCCGCAACTTCTGGCTGAGCGACGTCGACTATGCCCGCCGCGCCTCGACCTCCCCGGTCGGCATCGGCGGGTTCGCGAACCGTCTCGCGGGTTCCGCGAACACCTTCGCGGACGCGCGCGGTCCGCTCGCCGGCATCAACTTCGTGACGGCCCACGACGGCTTCACGCTGCGCGACCTCGTGTCGTACGACGTCAAGCACAACCTCGGCAACGGCGAGCAGAACCGCGACGGAGCCGACACCAATCGATCCTTCAACCATGGCGCGGAGGGACCGACCGACGACGAGCGCATCCTCTCGACGCGACGCAAGGCGATGCGCAACCTCATGGGCACGCTGTTGCTGTCGGCCGGCGTGCCGATGCTGACCGCCGGCGACGAGTTCGCCCGCACTCAGCGCGGCAACAACAACGCGTACTGCCACGACTCGGTCCTGACCTGGCTGTCGTGGGAGCACGCGCCGTGGCAGCAGGACCTGTATGCGCACGTGCGCCACCTGCTCCGTCTGCGTCGAGACAACCCCGCGCTGCGCCCGAGCCGCTTCGCGCGGCTCGGCGAACGCACGCCGTCGGCCTCTGTCATGGAGTGGTACGACGAGCACGGCGAGACCATGTCGGGCGAGCGGTGGACGGATCCGTCGCACCGCACGCTGCAGTACGTCGCCGCGTCGACGCCCGAGTTCGAGGGGTTCAACCGCGTGCTGCTGATGATCCACGGCACGGAGCGGGCGATCGACGTCACACTTCCCGACGTGGAGGACGTGACACGATACGTGTCGCTGTGGTCGAGCGCCGACGAGACGCCGTCCGAGAGCGGGGAGACCTTCGCACCCGGAGACACCGTCTCGCTCGCCGGCACGTCGATGCGTCTCTTCCGTGCCGAGTAGCTCGGAACCGTCGGTGAAATCACGGCACCGCGTCACGTCGCTGTCATCCCGGTCGGGCGCGCGATAGGTTCGAGTCGTGGTCACGAAGACGCGCTCCGTGCGCTCCCGCCCGTGGCGGAGCGCCTCGGCACTCCCCGTCCGCAAGACCCGCGCCTGGCAGGCGGAACGCGATACCGCAGCGCGGCGCGTTCCTCTCGCTCAGCCGACACCGGCGGTTCCGTGGGGCGATTACCGGCCCACGGCGTTCGCCGGCGAGGTGGTGCCGTTCGGGGTGACGTCGTTCCGCGAAGGGCATGACCGCATCGGCGTGCAGGTGCGGCTGTTCTCACCCTCCGGCGACGAATCGCTGCACCGCCTCGACCCGCTCGAGGACGGCTTCGACCGCTGGCGGACCGAGATCGCCCTGCTCGAGCAGGGCATCTGGCGATTCCGGTTCGAGTCTTTCGGCGACGACTTCGCGACATGGGAGCACGCCGCATCGCTCAAGATCGCGGCGGGGGTGGACGTCCCTCTCATGCGCGAGATGGGCGCTCGCCTGTTCGAACAGGCCGGCGCCGAGAGGGGCCGCCCCGCGGCGGAACGCCGGGCGCTCGCCGACGCGGCGGCGTCCCTGCGCGACACCGAGGTCGACGATGCCGGGGCGCTGTCGATCGTCGAAGACCCTGCGATCGCACAGTACTTCCACGAGCGGCCTGTCATGTCGCTCGTGACCATCGGGGACGACCTCGAGCTGCTCGTCGAGCGCGAACGCGCCGGCGTCGGCGCCTGGTACGAGTTCTTCCCCAGATCGGAAGGGGCCCGTCGCCTCAAGGACGGCACCATCAAGAGCGGCACGTTCCGCACGGCGGTCAAGCGGCTCCCGGCCGTCGCCGACATGGGCTTCGACGTTCTCTACCTGCCGCCGATCCACCCGATCGGCACGCTCAACCGCAAGGGGCCGAACAACACGCTCGACGCGGGTCACGGCGACCCCGGCTCGCCGTGGGCGATCGGCTCGGCGGCCGGCGGCCACGACACCGTCCACCCCGACCTCGGCACACTCGCGGACTTCCGCTCGTTCGTGCGCAAAGCACGCGACGCGGGCATCGAGATCGCCCTCGACCTCGCGCTGCAGGCCGCGCCCGACCACCCGTGGGTCGCCGCACATCCGGAGTGGTTCACGACCCTCCCCGACGGGTCGATCGCCTATGCCGAGAACCCGCCGAAGAAGTACCAGGACATCTACCCGGTCAACTTCGACAACGATCCGGCAGGGATCCGCGCCGAGGTGCTGCGGATCGTGCGCCACTGGATCGCCCAGGGCGTGCGCATCTTCCGCGTCGACAATCCCCACACGAAGCCGCTGCAGTTCTGGGAGTGGCTGATCGCGACGGTATCGGCCGACGAGCCGGACGTCGTCTTCCTCGCCGAGGCGTTCACGCGTCCGGCTCCGCTGCAGAGCCTCGCGTCCGCCGGCTTCCAGCAGAGCTACACGTACTTCACGTGGCGCAACACGAAGGCGGAGCTCGAGGAGTTCCTCTCGGGACTCGCGCACGAGACCTCCGCCTTCCTCCGCCCCAACCTCTTCGTCAACACGCCCGACATCCTCACGGAGTACCTCCAGTTCGGCGGCAGGGCCGCGTACCGCATCCGTGCCGCCATCGCGGCGACCGCCGCCCCCAGCTACGGCGTGTACGCGGGTTACGAGCTCTACGAGAACGTCGCACGCCCGGGCTCCGAAGAGAACATCGACAACGAGAAGTACGAGTACAAGGTCCGCGACTGGGCGGGCGCCGTCGAGCGCGGCGACTCGCTCGCGCCGTTCCTCACCCGCCTCAACGAGATCCGGCGCGCGCACCCGGCCCTGCGGCAGCTCCGCAACCTCAGCGTCCACTGGAGCGACGACGACGCCATCCTGGTCTACGCCAAGCACCTCGACGCCGCGCTGTCTCCCGACGGCCGCAGCGACACGATCATCGTCGTCGTCAACACCGACCCCCACTCGGTGCGTCAGACGATGGTCCACCTCGACACCCGTGTGTGGGGCGTCGAGCCGGGCACGCCGTACGAGGTCGAGGACCTCGTCACCGGCGCCCGGTGGACGTGGTCGGATCACAACTTCGTGATGCTCGACGCGTTCACCGAGCCGGTCCACATCCTCCACGTGAAGGAGTCCCGATGACGCCCGCCGACCAGATCCTCGATGCCGTCGCGACGGGCTCGCACCACGATCCCCACGCCGTGCTCGGCATCCATCCCGACACGGATGCCGAGGGCACCGCGACCTGGATCGTTCGCGCCCGCCGGCCGCTGGCGCGCAGCGTCACCGCGGTGTTCGCCGATGGCACCCGCGTGCCGCTCGAGCACGTGCACGGCGGGATCTGGGAGGGGACGCGCGCGGGAGCGCTGAACCGGTACGAGCTGCTGACCACGTACCCCGACGGTCCCGACTTCATCGCCGACGACCCCTACCGCCACTCCCCCACGATCGGCGAGCTCGACCTGCATCTCATCGGCGAGGGACGCCACGAGGAGCTGTGGCGTGTGCTCGGCGCCCACGAGCGCGAGCACGACGGCTCGCCGGGAACCGCCTTCACCGTGTGGGCGCCCAACGCCCGCGCGGTGCGCGTGGTGGGCGACTTCAACGGCTGGGACGGCCAGGGGCACGCGATGCGCTCGATGGGCGCGAGCGGCGTGTGGGAGCTGTTCATCCCCGGCGTCGGCCAGGGCTCGACCTACAAGTTCGAACTTCGTGCCCGCAACGGCGACTGGGTGCTCAAGGCCGACCCGATGGCCCGGTTCGCCGAAGTGCCGCCGGCCACAGCATCCGTCGTCGTCCAGTCCTCCTACTCGTGGGGCGATGCCGCCTGGCTCACTCAGCGTGCCAAGTCGACCCCGGTGTCGCGGCCGATGTCGGTCTACGAGCTCCACCTCGGCTCGTGGCGTCAGGGGCTGTCGTACCGCGAGGCCGCCGACCAGATCATCGACTACGTGAGCGCGCAGGGCTTCACCCACGTCGAATTCCTTCCGCTCGCCGAGCACCCGTTCGGGGGGTCGTGGGGCTACCAGGTGACCGGGTACTACGCACCGACCAGCCGATTCGGGCACCCCGACGACCTCCGGTACCTCATCGACCGGCTCCACCAGGCCGGCATCGGCGTGATCATGGACTGGGTGCCGGGCCACTTCCCGAAGGACTCCTTCGCCCTCGCCCGCTTCGACGGTGAGCCGCTGTACGAGCACGCCGACCCGCGGCGGGGCGAGCACCGCGACTGGGGCACGTACATCTTCGACTACGGTCGCAACGAGGTGCGCAACTTCCTGGTCGCCAACGCGCTCTACTGGTTCGAGGAGTTCCACGTCGACGGGCTGCGCGTGGACGCCGTGGCCTCGATGCTCTACCTCGACTACTCGCGCGAGGACGGCGAGTGGGCGCCGAACGTGCACGGCGGCCGCGAGAACCTCGAGGCGATCCGCTTCCTGCAGGAGGTGAACGCCACCGCATACAAGCGGTATCCCGGCATCGCGATGATCGCCGAGGAGTCGACGAGCTTCCCCGGGGTCACCGCGCCCACCAGCCAGGCCGGACTCGGTTTCGGCTTCAAGTGGAACATGGGCTGGATGAACGACTCGCTCCAGTACATCGCGCGCGATCCGATCTATCGCTCCCACCACGAGGGCGAGCTGTCGTTCTCGTTCGTGTATGCGTTCAGCGAGAACTACGTGCTGCCGATCAGCCACGACGAGGTCGTCCACGGCAAGGGCAGCCTCTTCTCACGGATGCCGGGCGACCATTGGCAGAAGCTCGCCAACATGCGCGCATTCCTCGCCTACATGTGGGGGCACCCCGGCAAGCAGCTGCTGTTCATGGGCCAGGAGTTCGGTCAGCTCTCGGAATGGTCGGAAGGCCGCTCGCTCGACTGGTGGCTGCTCGATCAGCCCACGCACGCCCAGCTCCAGCAGTTCGTCGGCGCGCTCAACCGGGTCTACCGCGAGGAGTCCGCACTGTGGGCGCGCGACAGCGACGGTGCGGCGTTCACGCGCCTGGGTGCGCCGAAGTGGAACCCCAACGTGATCGCCTTCGCCCGGAGGGACTGGCACGGCAACACGATCGTCGTCGCGGCGAACTTCTCGGGCAACCCGATCTCGTCCTACGAGCTCGACCTGCCCGAGACGGGAGTGTGGGACGAGATCCTCAACACCGACGCGCAGCTGTACGGCGGGTCGGGGGTCGGCAACCTCGGCGTGGTCCACGCGGGTGCGGGCGGCCGCGCGTCGCTCGTGCTGCCGCCGCTGGGCGTCCTGTGGCTGCGCCACCGGACGGACGCACACATCCCGTCGCCCACGAAGGGCTGAGAATCCTCCGACGCGCGATGAGGGCCCCGGATGCAGCATCCGGGGCCCTCATCAGCGAAGTGGATACTCCGTCGTCAGGTGAGCGGATCGCTCAGAACAGCAGCGACGCCAGGCGACCCCGGGCGGCGATGACGCGCGGGTCGGCGTCCCCGACGAGCGCGAAGAGCTCGAGCAGCCGTTCGCGCACCGGGGTGCGCTCATCAGCCGGAAGCTGGGCGAACAGATCGAGCAGGCGCCCGTAGGCGTCTTCGACGTGCCCGCCGGCGAGGTCGAGATCGGCGACGGTGAACTGCGCGGCGACGTCCTGAGGGGCGGATGCTGCGGCCGCGCGGGCGGCCTGCAGATCGACGCCCTGCACACGGTCGAGCAGGCGCACCTGCCCGAGGCCGGCGCGTGCCTCCGCATCGCGGGGGTTCTCGACGAGGGCCTGCTCGTACGCGGCGACGGCGCGCGCGTAGTCGCCCTCCTCGATGGCCGCGAACGCCTCGGCGTGCAGCGGAGGAAGCGGCGGCTCCTCGGCGGGGGCTTCCTCGGGTGCCTCTCCGTCGACGGACGCGGAGCCGGTCACGCCGTTCTGCGCGGCGAGCTGAAGGAGCTGCGCGAACACCTCGCGCACCTGCTGCTCAGGCACGGCGCCCGTGAACATCGGCACCGGCTGGCCGGCGACCAGGGCGACGACCATCGGAATCGACTGGGCGCGGAACGCCTGCGACAGCTGGGGGTTGGCGTCGACGTCGACCTTGGCCAGCACGACGCGGCCGCCGAGTTCGACCACGACCTTCTCGAGGATCGGGCTCAGCTGCTTGCAGGGGCCGCACCACTCGGCCCAGAGATCGACGACCACGGGGACGGTGCGCGACAGCTCGAGCACCTGCGGGAACGTCTCGTCGGTGACGTCCAGCACGAGGGACGGAACCGCGACGCCGGCGCCGGCCGGAGCTTCCTCACCCGGCGCGGCGGGCGCCGGACGGTTACGGAGGGAGGACAGGTCGACGGCACCGCGCAGCGAGGCGCCCAGAGTGGGATCGGTCACTACAGAATCTTCGCATCGAGGATGTCGGACGAGTAACCGAGCAGCCGGATCTTCTCGTTCGACCCCGGACCGGGCACGTAGAAGAACACCTGGTCGCTGAAGGTCGTCGCGAATCCGGTCTGCGACTGGTCGACGCCGGCGAGCGTCTTGACCGTCCGGTTGTCGTTGACCTTGATCACGGCGTCCGCGTTGGTCGGCTTCACCGTGTCGATCTCGTTGATGTTCACGGCGACGATCGCACCGCTCTCGACCGTCTGCAGCGCGAACGGCTCCTGCACCCCGGCTGCCGAGCTGAACTCCAGGTTTCCGGTCGACGATGCGGTCTTGTTGAACTCTTCGAGCCGGCGCTGGCGGTCGGCCGCGATGCTGGCTCGGAGCTGGTCGCCGTCGGCCTCGAAGAGGTCGTAGTACTGGCTGGACTCACCGTTGGTGATGATGTCCGAGTACGCGGCGGCGATCTCGTTCGGCGGCAGCAGGAGGAACGGCGAGTCCGGCTCGACCTGCGGTGCGCCGATGTAGGCGGGCGCGAGGTCGGGAAGGGTCGTCGAGGCCTCCAGGCTTCCGACATACGACAGCTTGTAGTCCGCCCACTGATCCTGCTGCGTCAGCACCATGATGCTCGACGTCTTGGATTCGTCGTCGTCCGCGACGGCGATGACCGAGCGCGGCCAGCCGTCGTACGCCTGCGGCAGGATGATCTCGAGAGGCTTCGCCAGGATCGGCGCCGGCGCCGGGTAGTCGCCGAGGGCGGCCCGCAGCTTGTAGTTCGTGTCGCGTGCCGCGAGTGCCGCGCCCTCGAGGCGCGTGTCGGCGAGGTCGCCGTCCATCGCCGCGTCCGCGTCTGCCACCGTGGCGGCGATGCGGGTGAGGATGCGCTCGGCCTGGGCCTTCGTGACGGCCGGCGCCTGCTGGCCGTCGGGGGCGATCACGGTCGCGGTGGGCGACGGCGTCGGCGACGAGCCGAGCTGCGGCCAGGCATCGGCCGAGCAGCCCGAGAACAGCAGCGCCGAGACGGCCACCACGGGGAGCACCGCGAACGCGCGACGGCCGGCGCTCGAGACGGCGCGCCGCGTCGGCTTCGCGCTGCTGATCACGCCCTTGTCGTCGTGGTCGATCGCGATGTCGATGGGTTCGGTGACAGGCAGCGGCAGCCCCTTGCGTCGCGGCCCGCGCTTACGGCGCGCGTGGCGGATGCCGAGGATGTACAGGAACACGCCGACCGCCATCAGGATGCCGCCGACGACGATGAGCGGCCCCGCCCACGGCGTCGACGTCTGCAGCGGCCAGGAGACCGTCACCTTGCTCGGCGCGGGGGCGGTGCCGTCCGCGGCGACGAGCACGCTCATGTCCTCCGGCAGCTGCAGCGGAGCGATGAGAAGGTCGGTCTGCTGGTACTCGTCGAGCCACAGGTCCGATCCGACAGGCGTGCGACCGGTCGTCTCTGCGGCGGCGTCCCCGCTTGTCGCGTCATCGGTCGCGGCCGCGTCGTCGGCGGCAGCGTCACCGGCTGCCGCATCTTCGGCCGGAGCCTCAGCAGCGGGATCGACGGTCGCGTCGACTGCGGGTTCGACCACCTGGGTGTCGAGGGCGCCCTGGTCGTCCAGCGTGACGTGGGTGTAGGTCGAGTCGGAGAGCCAGGCCTCCATGTCGGCGGTGCGGCCGTAAGAGGCGAAGATGTCGCCCTCGGCCTGGGCGCGCAGCGTCTGCGTGCCGGGCATCTGGTTGAGCACGGCGCCGTCGATGAGGAGATACGGAGTCTGCTCTTCGACCGAGATCGCCGCGGTCTCGGTCTTGGGTCCCTGGAAGATCGTCCGCTGGGCGATGCCCGCACCGATCATCACGGTGGCGAGCACGAAAGCCGCCACGGCCCACACGAAACGCACGAAGAACACCTTTCCGGGGCGCGCGGACACAGCGCAGCCCTTCGATTCGACAGTTCAGACTAGCGAATACGACCTGAGAGGCGCGTGGGAGGCGGCATTCCCGGGGCTGAACGTCCCTGATGCGTATCCTGGGCGAACAGACGAATCGACACCGTGTCGACTTGAGGGGGAACTCGATGAAGCTGCACAACCCGTTCCGCACAGCGCTGCTCGCGACGCTGGGTGTCGGGCTCGGGCTGCTGCTCATCGGAAGCATCCAGAACCTCCAGACGATCCTGCTGTACGTCGGCACGGCGCTCTTCCTGTCGCTGGGCCTGGATCCGATCGTGGCCTGGCTCGAGCGCCGCAAGCTGCCGCGCTGGGCGGCCGTCCTCATCACGATCCTGGGGGTGCTCGCCGTCTTCGCGGGGATCATCCTCATGGTCGTGCCGATCATCGTGCAGCAGATCGGTCAGCTCGTCACGACGATCCAGGACCTCGCCGAGAAGGGCGAGTTCGATGATCCGGTGAGTGCGATCCAGGACTGGCTGCACGCGGTCTTCCCCGCCCTCAACGTCGACGAGGTGTGGGGCTATATCGAGGACTGGTACGCCTCGCTCGACGTGGGCGCGATCGGCTCCGAGGTCGGCGGCAGCATCATCGCGATCATCGGCGCCCTCATCGCCGGGTTCGCCGGTGCGTTCATCGTGCTGATCCTCACGATCTACTTCACGGCGTCGACGCCGAACCTGAAGCGCGCCGTCTACCAGCTGGTCCCGGCGTCCAAGCGTGCGCGCTTCATGGACCTCGGCGAGCAGATCACCGACTCGGTCGGCTACTACGTCATCGGCCAGGTCACGCTCGGCCTCATCAACGGTGTGCTCAGCGCGATCTTCCTCACGATCATCAAGGCGCCGTTCCCCGCCGTGCTCGCGGTGATCGCCTTCTTCTTCTCGCTGATCCCTCTCGTGGGCACGCTCACGGGCTCGATCATCATCGTGTTCACGTGCCTGGTCGTGGGCTCCCCCACGACCGCCTTGATCGCCGCGATCTACTACCTGATCTACATGCAGATCGAGGCGTACGTGATCTCGCCGCGCATCATGGGACGCGCGGTGGCGGTGCCCGGTGCGGTCGTCGTGATCGCCGCCCTCGCCGGTGGATCACTGCTCGGCCTGCTCGGCGCCCTGGTCGCGATCCCCGTGGCCGCCAGCATCCTGATCATCTACCGACAGGTCGTGATCCCGCGTCAGAACGAGCGCTGAGGCTCAGCCCTCGGCGGCCGGGCCGTGCCATTCGAGCGGCAGCGGCAGGGCGTCGGGGTTGACCGCAGCGACGATCTCGGTCAGCACGCGGCGGGTCTGGTTCTCCCCCACCCACAGATGCTTGCCGCCCTCGACCGGGATCAGGACGGCCTCCGGGACGCTCGCGAAGCGCTGGGCCGCGGCATCCGGTCGAAGGTAGTCGTCGAACTCGGGGACGAGCACGATCAGACGACGCTCGTCCCCCGCCCACGCCGCGACCTCTTCGTCGGTCGCGCGGTGCAGCGGCGGCGACAGCAGCACCGCGCCCTCGACGCCGTGGTCGCGACCGTACTTGAGCGCGAGCTCGGTGCCGAACGACCAGCCCACGAACCACGGTCGCGGGAGGCCGCGCTCGCGCACGAAGTCCATCGCCGCAGCGACGTCGAAGGCCTCGGCACGACCGCCGTCGAACGAACCGTCGCTGGTCCCGCGCGGCGAGGTCGTCCCGCGGGTGTTGAACCGCAGCACGGCGAGATCGGCGAGGGCGGGAAGGCGCCCGGCCGCCTTGCGCAGGATGTGGGAGTCCATGAAGCCGCCGGCCGTCGGAAGCGGATGCAGCGTCACGAGCGTCGCGACGGGCTCGCGGGTCTCGGGCAGGGCGAGTTCGCCGACGAGGGTCAGCCCATCGAGCGTCTCGAGCTCGATGTCCTCGCGGCGCGCGGGCAGCAGCATCGGTCCGCGGATCTCCATGTCAGGCCACCTTCCAGCAGTGCTGATGCCAGTGCCGCCGTGCGGCGAGGTCCGCAGCGTCGCCCAGCACGCCGTCGGCGCGCCACGCCACCAGGTGCGCGACGCCGACGTCGATCTGCCGACCGCACCCGGGGCACGTGTACGGCTTCTGCGCCTGTGCGGCCGAGACCGGCTGCACGGTCCACTCGACACCGCGGCGCATCTCGGTGCGCTTCCAGCCCGCGAGCAGGCGCTCGAACGAGTCGTCGCCGCCCGAATCGTGTCGACGGCGGTTGGAGCGCGGCACGACTCAGTACCAGCCTGTGCGCTGCGAGTGGTCCCACGCGCCGCACGGCGTGCTGTAACGGCCGCCGATGTAACCGAGACCCCAGGCGATCTGCGTCGCGGGATTCGTCTCCCAGTCGGCGCCGGCGCTGGCCATCTTGCTGCCCGGGAGCGCCTGCGGGATGCCGTAGGCGCCGCTGCCCGCGTTGTACGCGTTGACGCGCCAGCCGGACTCCTTCTTCCAGAGCGCGACGAGGCAGGCGAACTGGTCGTCTCCCCAGCCCCGCGCCAGCACCATGTCGTAGGCGATGGCCTGCGCGCTGCCCGGGTCCGGCGTGACGAACGGAGGACGCCACCCGCCGGAGGACGACGACGTGGAGGTCGATGCCTGGACGGTCGGCGTCGGCTTCGGCTTCACGTAGACCGTGTAGTTGCCGCGGTCGAGAGCCGCGGGCTCCGGATCTGCCGCGGACTCGTCGCCGGCGCGGGACTGGACGTCATCGAGTCCGCTGGCGTAGAGCGAGACCTGCGACTCCTCGTCGGCGCTCGCCTGGGCCAGCGCGAGTCCCGTCGGACCGATGTACGCGACGACGAAGCCGAGCACAGCGAAGGCGGCGAACGCGCCGACGACACCACGGCGACGAGACCAGCGCGGAGCAGGCTTGCGGGGCGGCGAAGACGGCGTCGAGGGACTGGATGCTGCCACCGCGACCGGCCTCGCAGACCGGGCCGCCACCTCGTGACGTCGGGCGCGTCTGGTCGGGTACAGCTCGTTTCCAGAAGTCACAGTGTCCCGATTCTCGCATACCGGCACGACGAGGTGCCATCCGCGGACCCGCGCGTCTCACTTGACGGCGAGCATCACCTCGACGACGGCATCGAGCACGGCGTCGACCTGCGTCTCGCGGTACCCCCCGCGCTGCATGCGGAACGCGACGGAGCGCACCTGCTCGACGGTGACGGAGTCGCCCGTCTCGAGGAACCGCGCGAGCTTGTCGGTGACGAGGTCGACCTCCGCGATGCGGTAGCCGTAGCGCAGCGGCGACACGCGGTCGAAGCGGCGCTTGGCCGGCCGGCTGAGGCGGTCCAGCACCTCCTGGGCGAGCTCGCGGGTGTGGCCGACCCACTCCCTGGCACCGGTGGCAGCGACCGCCGACGAGCGCTCGCGGGCGGCGAAGGCATCCTCGATGCGGCCGAGTGCGGCGTCCACCGAAGCGATGGCGTAGCCGTGGCGCACCAGCGGGAACGCGACCTGACGGATGTCGGCGGACGTGAGTGCGTCGCTGCCGCGCTCGAACGACGCGCGTGCGCGGGCGAGGAACTCGTCGACGGGCTGCTTGTCGTAGCCCTTCTCGCGCCCACGGGCTTCGGGGAAGGACGCCCGGGCGGTCGTCTCGGATGCCGTCATGATGCCACCAGCGGAGTGAAGAGGTAGTAGAGGGTCAGCGCCGCGACGACCGACAGGAGGATCGAGTCGAGGCGATCCAGGACGCCGCCGTGACCCGGGAGCCAGGAGCTCATGTCCTTGATCCCGAGGTCGCGCTTGATCATCGATTCTCCCAGGTCGCCGACCGTGGCCGTGGCGAGGATGAGGATGCCGAACACGGCGCCCATCCACCACTCGAGGCCCAGCATGAAGAGCCCGACGAGCACGCCGGCGAGGATCGCGGCCGCAGCGGCACCCGCGAAGCCCTCCCACGTCTTCTTCGGGCTGATGCGGGGAGCCATGGGATGCTTGCCCATCGTGATCCCCGCGGCGTAGGCGCCCGTGTCGACCGCGACGGCGACGATGATGAACGACAGGACCCACAACTCGCCGCCCTCCTTCGCCAGCAGCACGAGCGTGAGGCTTCCGAGGAAGGCGACATAGAGCTGGAGGAACGTCGCGATGAGCACGTCGCCCAGCACCAGACCGTACGGCCTGCCGTCGTGCGACGCCATTTGACCGACCAGTCGCCACACCACGACGAAGGCGAGTGCGACGAACAGCAGCACCCAGTGCAGCCACGAGTCGACGAAGTACGCCGACAGCACGACCACCGCACCCGCGATGAGCTGCGGGATCAGATCGACCCGGCGACCGCTCGCGATGAGGGCCCGAGAGAACTCGAAGAGCGCGAGCAGCGCCGCGGCCAGGGCGAACGGCACGAACGCCCATTTGACGAACAGCAGCGACCCGAGCAGGACGAGACCGATCGCGAGGCCGATGAGGATCGCGACGATCAGGTCGCGCCCCGTCCGCTCCTTGATGCGCTCGTTCGCCTCCTCGAAATCGGCCCGCGCCTGCGCGACGTGGCCTTCCAACTCGCTGCGCGCCGCGCGCAGATGAGACTGCAGTGCGGGGCCCGTGTCAGGGGTCTCGGCGGCACGGCGTGCCTCGCCGGCCTCGCGCCGCGTCTGCGGTGAGGACGGCTGGTCGCTCCGCGGCGGGTCGGATGCGTCGGTCATGGGCAGACCTCAGACCTCGAGGAGCTCGGCCTCTTTGCGCTTGAGCGCCTCGTCGATGGCGTCGACGTGCGCGCGCGTGAGCGCGTCGAGCTCCTTCTCGCCGCGAGCGAGCTCGTCCTCGCCGACCTCGCCCTTCAGCGCGTCGATGTCGTCCTTCGCCTTGCGACGGATGCCGCGCACGTGGACCTTCGCGTCCTCGCCCTTGGTGCGCGTGAGCTTCACGTACTCCTTGCGGCGCTCCTCGGTGAGCTCGGGCATCGTGACGCGAACGAGGTTGCCGTCGTTCGTGGGGTTCACACCGAGGTTCGGGATGTCGCGGATCGCCTGCTCGATCGCCTTCAGCGCCGACTTGTCGTACGGCGTGATGAGGAGTGTGCGCGCCTCGGGGTTGTTGATCGACGCGAGCTGCGCGAGCGGCGTCGGGCTGCCGTAGTAGTCGACGAGGACCTTCTGGAACAGCTGCGGGTTCGCGCGTCCGGTGCGCACCGTGGCGAAGTCCTCCTTCGCAGCCTCGACGGCGCGGTCCATGCGCACTCCGGCATCGGCCAAGACGTCCGCGATCACAGTGTCTCCTTCGCGTAGATGGGGCTGGTCAAGTCTATCGACGCGGGACGCGTCACGCCGTGACCAGCGTGCCGATGGTGTCGCCCAGCAGAGCCTTCGTCACGTTGCCCGCGGGCTCCATGCCGAACACGCGCATGTCCATGCGGTTGTCCATGCAGAGGCTGAACGCGGTCGAGTCGACGACCTTGAGACCCCGCTGCAACGCGTCGAGATACGTGATGCGATCGATCAGGGTGGCCGAGGCATCCTTCTTCGGATCGGCGGTGTACACCCCGTCGACGCCGTTCTTCGCGACGAGCACCTCCTGCGCGTCGATCTCGAGAGCGCGCTGGGCGGCGACCGTATCGGTGGAGAAGTACGGCAGGCCGGCGCCGGCGCCGAAGATGACCACGCGGCCCTTCTCCATGTGCCGCTCGGCGCGACGCGGGATGTACGGCTCGGCGACCTGTGTCATCGAGATCGCGGACTGCACGCGCGTCGCGGCGCCCGCCTGCTCGAGGAAGTCCTGCAGGGCGAGGGCGTTCATGACGGTGCCCAGCATGCCCATGTAATCGGCGCGGCCGCGGTCCATGCCGCGCTGGCTGAGTTCGGCCCCCCGGAAGAAGTTGCCGCCGCCGACGACGATCGCGATCTCGACGCGGTCGACAGCGGCCGCGATCTCCTGGGCGATCTGGCTGACCACGTCGGGGTTCACACCCAGCTGGCCTCCGCCGAACGCTTCGCCGGACAGCTTCAGAAGGACGCGGCGGCGCCCGGTGTTCTCGTTGATCACTGTGGTCCTCTCGTCTACGACAAACTACCGAAGGGCATGAGAAAAGGCCCGCATCGGCTTGCCGATGCGGGCCTTCTCAGAAGGTCAGGCGCCGACCTTATAGCGGGCGAAGCCCGTCAAGGTCAGACCGGCGTCCTTCGCGACCTGCGCGACCGACTGCTTGTTGTCCTTCGCGTAGTCCTGGTCGAGCAGCGAGACCTGCTTGAAGAACGCGTTGACGCGGCCCTCGACGATCTTCGGAAGGGCGGCCTCGGGCTTGCCCTCGTTGCGGGAGATCTCGGTGACGATCTCGCGCTCCTTCTCGACCTCGGCCTCGGGGACCTCGTCGCGCGACAGGTACGACGGGTTCGCGAACGAGATGTGCTGTGCGAGGCTGCGCGCCGTCTCGGCGTCGTCGCCCGAGTAGGCGAGGACGACACCGACCTGCGGCGGCAGGTCCTTGCTGGTCTTGTGGAGGTAGATCTCGAACTTGTCGCCCGAGAGCGTGTTCACGCGACGCAGCTCGACCTTCTCGCCGATGATCGCGGCCTCGTCCGAGATGAGCTCGGCGACCGTCTGGGTGCCGGCGGACGCGGCGAGGGCGGCCTCGGCCGAGTCGGCGTGGGCAGCCGCGGCGGCGTCGAGGACCTTCTCCGCAAGGGCGATGAATCGCTCGTTCTTCGCGACGAAGTCGGTCTCGGTGTTCAGCTCGATGATCGTGACCTGACCGTCGACCTCCTTGGCCGCGACCAGACCCTCGCTCGTGGAGCGGTCGGCGCGCTTGGCGTTGCCCTTCGCACCCTTGAGGCGCAGGATCTCGACGGCCTTCTCGAGGTCGCCGTCGGCCTCCTCGAGCGCCTTCTTGGTGTCGACCATGCCCGTGCCGAGCTGCTCGCGCAGCGTCTTGATGTCAGCGATCGTGAAGTTTGCCATGGGTGGCGGCTCCTTGAATTGGTGAGTTCTCGTGGATGCCTCGGCGGGACCGTCCGGACCGTTCGATCTGGGCGATCCCGCCGGGGCGGAGTGTGTGTGAGCCTTACTCGGCGGAGGTCGCCTCAGCGGCCTCAGCGACCTCGACAGTCTCAGCGGCCTCGGCGCCCGCCTCGTCGGCAGCCGACTCGGTCGCGATGGTCTCGACCTCGGCGACGTCGGTCACCACGGCCTCGTCGGAGGGCGCGGGCTGCTCGAGCAGCTCGCGCTCCCAGTCGGCGAGGGGCTCCGCGTCAGCGGTCTCGTCGGTGGGCTGGTGGCGCTGGATCAGGCCCTCGGCGGCGGCGTCGGCGATGATGCGGGTGAGCAGGCCCACCGAGCGGATCGCGTCGTCGTTGCCGGGGATCGGGTACTGGAACTCGTCCGGGTCGGCGTTGGTGTCGAGGATGCCGATCACCGGGATGCCGAGCTTCGACGCCTCGTCGATGGCGAGGTGCTCGCGCTTGGCGTCGACGACCCAGATGGCCGAGGGCGTCTTCTGGAGGTTGCGGATGCCGCCCAGCGACTTGTGGAGCTTGTCGAGCTCGCGCTTCTTGAGGAGGAGCTCCTTCTTGGTGAAGCCGCTCGCTGCCGGGTCCTCGAAGTCGAGCTCCTCGAGCTCCTTCATGCGCGCGAGACGCTTCGACACGGTCGAGAAGTTGGTGAGCAGACCGCCGAGCCAGCGCTGGTTGACGTAGGGCTGGCCCACGCGGGTCGCCTGCTCGGCGATGACTTCCTGCGCCTGCTTCTTGGTGCCGACGAAGAGGACGGTGCCGCCGTGGGCGACCGTCTCCTTGACGAACTCGTACGCCTTGTCGATGTACGTCAGCGACTGCTGCAGGTCGATGATGTGGATGCCGCTGCGCTCCGTGAGGATGAAGCGCTTGACCTTCGGGTTCCACCGGCGGGTCTGGTGTCCGAAGTGGACGCCGCTGTCGAGCAGCTGGCGAATGGTGACGACGGCCATGGCCGTTCTCCTGTTCCGGCGCGTGCGCGCCTGTTGCGGTTGTTCTCGCGCCGGCTCGTGGCCGGCGTGGCCTGGTGCCCGGCTCATTCCCGCCTCGCGCTCGCTCGGAAGCGTTCGCCAGGACCGTTGGGGATGGATGCCGCGCCGCACCCTTCGTCAGGCTCGGGGCTTGCGGCGCTATGGGCACGCGGAGTCACCCCGACATGCGGAGTGCACAGTCAGTGTATCAGGAGCGGCCGGGCCGCTCCTCCTCCCCCGACGGCCGAATGCGCGCCTTCTCCACGGGTGTCGGTGCCACAGATCCACGGCGTTCACCGCACGGTCACGGTGGGATCATGTCGCGATCGGTTCCCACTCGCCAACGCCGATTCCGCTGCGGGTCGCACCGTCGTGCCGTGGGCGCGATGGCCCTCAGCGTTCTCCTTGCGGCCGCACCCGCTGCCGCACAGGCCGCCGCGGTCCGTGAGCCCGAGCCCGCGCCGGTCGCCGACGGCGGGATGGTGTCGGTCGCGCGGGACTGGACCTGGCCGGTTCACCCGTTCCGGCTCGTGCACCCCTTCGTCGCACCGCCGCACGAGTTTGGGCCAGGTCACCGGGGAATCGACCTGCTGCCCTCAGGAGACGGCGTGGTGCGCGCCCCGGCGCCAGGCGTGGTGGCGTTCTCCGGACAGGTCGCAGGGCGCGGAGTGATCACCGTGGACCATGGCGACGGCCTGGTGTCGACGATCGAGCCGGTCGACCCCGGGCTTGCCGTCGGGACCCCGGTCGAACGATCCACTCCCCTGGGCACGATCTCGGCCGGAGGACACGCTGAGCCCGGCGCTGTGCATTTCGGCGTCCGGCTGGACGGTGCGTACATCAACCCGCTCGTGCTGCTGGGCGGTGTGCCGCGGGCCGTGCTCCTTCCCTGCTGCTAGCCGCCCTTCAGGCCCGCGGGTGCGCGAGGCGGTAGGAGGCAGCCAGTCGCTCACTCGAGACGTGCGTGTATATCTGCGTGGTCCCGAGGCTCGCATGGCCCAGCATCTCCTGGACGGCGCGGAGGTCTGCGCCACCGTCGAGGAGGTGCGTCGCGGCAGAGTGACGCAGCGCGTGCGGTCCCACCTGCGCCCCGAGCTCGGGGCCGAGTTCGCGCGACACGAGGTCGTACACCGCACGTGCGCCGATCCGACCGCCCCGGGCACCGAGGAACAGGGCCGGCACGGGCACGTCGTCCGCGCGTCTGGCGAGGAGCGACGGTCGGCCGCGGACGATGTAGGCCTCGACCGCCCGGAGCGCCGGCACGCCGAACGGCACGACCCTCTCCTTCGATCCCTTTCCGAGGACGCGAGCAGTGCGTCGGTCGCGGTCGAGGTCGTCGACGTCGAGCCCGCACAGCTCGGAGACACGCACGGCAGCTCCGTACAGCAGCTCGAGGATGGCGTGATCGCGCAACGCGACCGGGTCGCCCTCGGCGGCGGCGGATGCCAGCCGGTCGAGCACCCCGCTGAGGGTGTCCGCTGTCGCGACCTTGGGGAGCGTCTTGCCGCGCTTCGGTGCGACCAGGCGAAGGCTCGGGTCAGCCGGGATCGCGCCGGTCTCGGTCGCCCAGGCGAAGAGGCCCCGGACGGCCGCCGTGCGCCGCGCGATCGTCGCGCGGCTGTCGCCGCGCTGGACGGCGTGCCAGAGCCAGTCGCGGAGCTTGTCGAGATCGACCGCGACCAGGTCGATGTCGCCGCAGGCGGTGGCGAGTCCGTCCAGGTCGGAGCGATAGGCCCGCACCGTCGCCGGAGACAGGCGGCGCACCTCCGCGAGGTGGCGCAGGTAGGCCGCCGCTGCCTCGTGGATGTCCATGCGTCCAGCTTGCGCCCGCGCGTGCGCGCGGCGGTGTTGCGACGCACCCGAAGACGCTCCGCCGCCCGCCGATCACGCTCCTACCCGTGGCAGCCTCCATCCCTCGATCCCCGACTCCACCGCCCCATCGAGCGCCAGCAGCCCGAGGATCCCCTCCACGACGTCGGCCGCCATCCCTGCGCGTTGCGCGATCGCGCGGGCGTCCCGCCACACCCGGGTGCTCATGGCATCCTTCACACGGGTCGCGTCCCCGGTGTACGTCCCGCCGACGGAGAGTGCGGCATCCATCGCCCCTCCCATCCCCAGCAGCTCGCGGACGTCATCCGCACTCGTGATGCACTGGGCGCCGTACTCCCGGATGAGCCGATGCGTGCCTGCCGACGTCGCGGATGTGATCTGGCCGGGCACGGCGCCGAGCGGGCGCGACAACGTCGCCGCATGGCCCGCGGTGTTGAGCGATCCGCTGCGCCAGCCGGCTTCCACGACCACCGTCGCGGCGGAGAGAGCGGCGATGAGCCGGTTCCGCTGCAGGAAGCGCCATTTCGTCGGCGCCGAGCCGCACGCCACCTCGCTCGCCACGACACCTCGTCGGGCGACGTCGTCGATCAGCTGCGTATGGCCCGCGGGATACGCGCGGTCGGCGCCGCCCGCGAGGAGCGCGACGGTGAGTCCGCCGGCGAGAAGGGCGGCCCGGTGCGCTGCGCCGTCGATGCCGTAGGCGCCGCCCGACACCACGGCGATGCCTGTGCCCGCCAGGTCGGCGGCGAGCTCCCTCGCCACGTGGTCGCCGTAGTGGGAGGCGGCCCTGGCGCCGACGATCGCGACGGATGCCTCGAGCCGGCGCAGCGCCGAGGCATCGCCGCGCACCCACAGGCACAGGGGCGCATGCGCGCCGAGGTCGTCGAGCTGGGCCGGCCAGTCCGGATCGCCGCGCGTGAGCAGCGTCACGCCGCGTGCCGCCGCTGTGGCCAGTGATTCGGCCACCGCGCCCGCCGACAGCCGCGGAAGCCAGCGCTTGCGCCCTTCGGCGAGTTCCTTCGGCGTGATTTCGGGAAGCGCTGCGCCCCCGAGCACGGCTTCCAGCGCCGCGACGGCGCCGCGCGCGCCGATGATGCGGCCGGCGACGGAGTCGCCCGGCTCGATGAGCTGACACCAGACAGCCGTCGCATACCGAGTCCGGCCCTCATCCGCGTCGTACTCGATGCCGGCGGGCGACAAGGCCCGTCGGGCGGCGTCTGCGCTCAGGT
Organism: Microbacterium sp. NPDC058062; assembly: GCF_042885375.1. NCBI lineage: Bacteria > Bacillati > Actinomycetota > Actinomycetes > Micrococcales > Microbacteriaceae > Microbacterium > Microbacterium sp. NPDC058062. The sequence goes on along the minus strand of NZ_JBHVSC010000001.1, from coordinate 257,882 downwards.
CGAACGCGATCACAGTGCGATCCCCTTCTTCAGGTACAGGGCGCGCCCGACATGCTCCGCCCCGAGCTGGCCGCGGCCCTCGATGTCAGCCAACGACCAGGCGACGCGCAAGACCCGGTCGTACGCCCGCAGGGTGAGCGATCCGCGGCGGAGTGCGGCGTCGAGCGGGCGCCGGACGACCGGAGACGGCGCGGCCGGTCCCTCGCGCAGCCACGTTCCCGGCACGTCGGCGTTCACCTTCCACGGCGTCTCGGCGAGGCGGTGGCGCGCGCGTGCCCGCGCATCGGCGACCTGCGCTCGCGCGCTCTCGGTCGAGACCGTCGGCCCGGTGCCGCGTTGCGCCACGGCGACGCGCGTCAGCGTCAGCTCGATGTCCATGCGGTCCAGGAGCGGTCCGGACAGCCGGCCGAGATAGCGGCGGATCGCGGCCGGTGGACACGTGCACGTGCCGCCGCGGATGCCGTAGTCACCGCAGGGGCACGGGTTCGTGGCGAGCACGAGCTGGAACCGCGCGGGATACTCGGCGTGCGCGCCCGCGCGGTCGATCGTGATGGCGCCGGACTCGAGGGGCTGACGCAGGGCATCCAGCGCACTGGCTGCGAACTCGCCGGCCTCGTCGAGGAACAGCACCCCCTCGCTCGCGCGCGCGATCGCCCCCGGGCGCACCACTCGGGAACCGCCGCCGACCAGCGCGGCGACGCTCGCGCTGTGGTGCGGGGCGACGAACGGCGGGGTGCGCGAGAGCTCGACCACGCGGGAGCCGGCGAGGCTCCGGATGGACGCCGCCGCCAGCGCCGCACGGTCGTCGAGCTCGGGGAGTATTCCGGGCAGCCTCCGTGCGAGCATCGTCTTACCCGCCCCGGGCGGCCCGCACATGAGCAGGTGATGACCGCCCGCCGCTGCGACCACGAGCGCCTCGACGGCGTCGCGCTGGCCGATCACCTCCGCGAGATCCAGCGCGGGCTCGGCCGCCTCCTCGTCGTCCGGGAGAGCGACCGGTTCGTCGGCGGTGACCTCGACGTCACCGCCGTGCCAGGCGATCACCTGCGCGAGGTTGACGGCGGCGAGGACCTCGACGCCTTCCACCAGCGACGCCTCGGGGCCGTTCGCGTGGGGAACGACGACGCGTCGATGGCCGGCCCGCCGCGCGGCCACCACGGCCGGAAGGACGCCCGGCACCGGCCGGAGGCGCCCGTCGAGCCCGAGCTCACCGATGTGGACCGCCGACGCGACGGAGGCCGCATCCATGGAGGTCTCGGTGGCGAGAGACGCGACGGCGATGGCGACGTCGAATCCGGAGCCCTGCTTGGGCAGACTCGCGGGCGACAGATTGACCGTGAGGCGTCGTCGCGTGAGCGGCGTGCCGGTGTTCGCGCAGGCGTTGTGCACGCGCTGGACGGACTCGCCGAGAGCTTTGTCGGGAAGCCCGATGATCCGGAAGTCCGGCTGCTGATTCGAGAGGTCCGCCTCGACCTCGACGCATTCGCCCTCGGCCCCGACGAGGGCGACCGCCCAGGTTCGTGCGACCTTCACGGCACCTCCACGTCGACGAGGTGCTCCAAGCGCGCGGTGCGAGGATCGCCGCCGATGAGGCCGACGGCGTCGATGCGCAGCCGTCGTCCCTGCACGAGCTCGCGGTGCGCACTCGCCCACGCGATCGAGAGGCGCCAGAGCCTTCCCCGCTTTCGGGCGTCGATCGCCTCGAACGGGTGCCCGAACCCCTCATCACGCCGCGTCTTGACCTCGACGACGACCACTGCCGAGCGATCGGCGACCACGAGGTCGATCTCGCCGTCGCGGCATCGCCAGTTGCGCGCCAGGACGGTGAATCCCTGCGCCTCGAAGTACCGGGCGGCGCGGTCCTCGCCCGCCCGGCCGAGGACGTCTTTATCTGCCATTCCGGCATCGTCGCGCGCCAGTGCACGCGCGCGGGCGCGCGGCCGCGGCATCCGTTCAGAACTCGCGGTGAGCCCCGGAATCGGCGGGCTGGGGAGGAGGCGTCAGGCCCGCTCAGGTATCGAGCGAAAGCTCCTCGGGGAGGTGGAAATCACGGCGCGAGAGCTCTTCGACGTTGACGTCCTTGAAGGTCAGCACGCGCACCGCTTTCACGAAACGGTCGGCGCGGTAGATGTCCCAGACCCACACGTCGGACATCGAGATCTCGAAGTAGAAATCGTGCTCGGTGTCGCGGCGCACGACGTTGACCTCGTTCGCGAGGTAGAAGCGCCGCTCCGTCTCGATCACATACTGGAACTGCGAGACGACATCGCGGTACTCGCGGTACAGAGCGAGTTCGAGCTCGCGGTCGTAGTCTTCGAAGACCTCGTCATCCATGGTGAATCCATCCTATGGGCGCGAGCGGGTACGGCGACCCGCATGCGCGTGTGGCGAACGCTCAGAAGAGCGTCGGCGCCTCGGCGATCGACCACGAGGCCCGGTGGTGGCGGCTGATGCCGTGCGTGCGGATCGCTTCACGATGGTCGGGGCTGGCGTAGCCCTTGTTGCGCGCCCAGTTGTACGCGGGGAGCTCGTCATGCAGTTCGGTCATGAGGCGATCGCGCGCGACCTTGGCGATGACGGATGCCGCAGCCGCAGAGGCGCAGTCGCGGTCGGCCTTGATCACCGGGCGCACGGTGAGTCCCCACTCGCCGGCGGGACGGATGTAGTCGTAGTTGCCGTCGAGGATGACGATGGCGTCCTCCGGCACGACGCCGTGCGCGCGGAGATCCGCGATGGCGCGGATCGAGGCGAGCCCGAGGGCGCGCATGATGCCGATCTCGTCGATCTCCTCGGAGCTCGCCCACCCGACGGCGCTTGCGGCGACCCACGATGCCGCGCGTGCCGCGACGTCGGCGCGCTTCGGCTCGGGAACGAGCTTCGAGTCGCGAAGCCCCTGCGGAATGCGTTTGCGCGATCGCGGGGCGTCCACGACCGCCGCGCCGACCGCGACCGGACCTGCCAGCGCCCCTCGCCCCACCTCGTCGCACGCGATGACGAGCGTGTGCTCGCGCAGGAGCCGGCGCTCGAGCGTGAGGCGGGGCTCGGCGACGGTCACTTCCCGCCGCCCTCCGGCTCTGCGTCGGGAACCCCGGCGAACACGTCGTGGTGGAAGTCCAGCAGGCCGAACCGGTCGAACGGCCAGGTCACGAGGAACGCACGGCCGACGAGGTTGTCGATCGGCACGAAGCCCTTGCCGGGCTGATCCGTGTTGTACCGCGAGTCCTTCGAGCGGTAGCGGTTGTCGCCGAGCACCCAGAGGCTGCCCTCGGGGACCGTCACGTCGAAGGGGTCGCCCGAAGCGGCGGTCTCCCCCGCCGGCAGCTTCAGGTACGCGCTCTCGTCGATCGGCACGTCGTTGACCGTGATCTGACCGATGGCGTTGCAGCACACGACGTGGTCGCCGGGAACCCCGATGATGCGCTTCACGAGATGGTCGTCGCTGTCGGGCGCCGCGAGGCCGACGAGCGACAGGACCCACTCGACGCCCTCGACGATCGGAGGACGCGCGGGAGCCGTGCTGGGCGGCAGCCATCCGCCCGGATCCTGGAACACGACGATGTCGCCGCGCTCGTAACCGCCGAAACGCGGCGTGATCTCGTCGACCAGGATGCGGTCCTTGACGTGGAGCGTGTCCTCCATCGACCCCGAGGGGATGTAGAACGACCGCACGAGGAACGTCTTCACCACGAGCGAGACGAGGACGGCGATCAGGATGATCACGACGACATCGCGAAGGAACACCAGCCAGCCCCGACGACGCGGCTGAATGGTCGCAGCGGGCTCGGGCCCGGGCGCCGGCTCGGCCGGAGCCGACTTCTCGGTCGTCATGAGTTCCTTCGCGGGTGCCGACGGTCGCGGCGGCCCGCCTTCAAGGGTCGCACACTCCGGCCCTTCCGGAGTACGGACGAAGCCCCGGACCTGGTCGGTCCGGGGCTTCGTGACAGCGTTGCAGGGAGAGCGTCAGTTGCTCTCGCGCTTCTCCTTGATCTTGGCCTTCTTGCCACGGAGGTTGCGCAGGTAGTAGAGCTTCGCGCGACGCACGTCACCGCGGGTCACGACCTCGATGTGGTCGATGACCGGGGAGTGCACCGGGAAGGTGCGCTCGACGCCGACCTGGAAGCTGATCTTGCGGACCGTGAAGGTCTCGCGAACGCTGTCGCCGGAGCGGCCGATGACGACGCCCTGGAAGACCTGGATACGCGAGCGGTTGCCCTCGGTGATGTTGACGTGCACCTTCACGGTGTCGCCGGCGTTGAAGGCGGGGATGTCGGAGCGGAGTGAAGCCGCGTCGACGGCGTCGAGGATCTGCATGATCGTCTCTCTCTGCGGCCGCCACAGGTCGACCGCGGGAAGGATGGTAAAGGACTGAGTGTGCCGCAGGCCTTCGGCGTGACGCCGTCCAGCTGGTTCCCCTGAGGCAGAACCGGTCAGGGCACAAACAACCATTCTGCCATGGATGCCGCACCCGGCCAAACCGCGTCAGCTCGCGGGTGGAGTCTGCTTCTCCGAGATGATGATGACCTCGCGCGGAGCAGCCTCCGGCGCGTCGGTCTCCGCGGGGATGTAGGCGACCCCCTCCGAGGTGTGCAGGACGAATCGCGAGGGCCGCGCCTCACTCCACAGCTGCCACAGCTCGAGCCAGAAGAGGCCGACGCCCGCGAGGATCGCCACCACCATGACGGGCGCCCACCACGCCTCGGCGAAGAAGCCGAGCGAGATGACGAGCAGGTGCCAAACCGTGAACCCGAGCACGTCCCACCACGAGACGGCGCGGTGAGCCCGCACGGTTCCGCGCGCCCGCACCAGCACGGTGAGGAGCAGCTGCCACAGGAAGACGCCCGGGATGGCGAGGAACAGCACCCAGAGGAACGCCCAGCCGCCGGCGTTGAACACGGCCCATCCGACCAGGAGCCACAGCGGCAGCAGGAAGGCGGCCGGGATCAGCCAGCCGAAGAATGCGCGACGCAGCCACATGCCACTGATGCTACGCCCGCACACGTCCCCGGTGGTCCGCTTCCGCGTGCCGCGGAGCATCCTCCCAGCCCCATGCGTACGGGTCAGACAGAATGGAGGGGAACGAGAGGATCCCCTACATGATCGAGTTGCGCACGCCTGCCGAGATCGAGGCGATGAAGCCCGCAGGGCGATTCGTCGCCGAGACCCTCGCGACGCTGCGCGACGAGACCAAGGTGGGCACGAACCTCCTGGCGATCGACCGTCGCGCGCACGACCTCATCCGCCGAGCCGGCGCCGAGTCGTGCTACATCGACTACCACCCGTCGTTCGGCGCCCGTCCCTTCGGGAAGGTCATCTGCACCTCGGTGAACGACGCCGTCCTGCACGGACTCCCCTTCGACTACGCCCTCCGCGACGGCGACCTCGTCTCGCTCGACTTCGCGGTCTCGGTGGACGGTTGGGTGGCAGACTCCGCCGTCTCGTTCGTCGTGGGGACCCCGCGCGACGAGGACCTCGCGCTCATCGACACGACCGAGCGTGCACTGGCCGCCGCCATCGGCGCGGCGACCGTGGGCAACCGCATCGGCGACATCTCGGCGTCGATCGCCGCGGTCGCGCACGCCGACGGCTACGCGATCAACACCGACTTCGGCGGTCACGGCGTCGGCAGGATCATGCACGGCGATCCGCACGTGCCCAACGACGGCAAGGCCGGACGCGGCTACCCGCTCCGCGCGGGCCTCGTGGTCGCGCTCGAGCCGTGGTTCCTGCAGACGACCGACGAGCTCGTGACCGACCCTGACGGCTGGACGCTGCGCTCGGTCGACGGATCCCGGGGCGCCCACGCCGAGCACACCGTCGCGATCACCGAGGACGGCCCCATCGTCCTCACGGACCGGTCCTGGCTCGGCGTCGCCTGACCCGGTGCACCTGACCGGTCCGGTCAGGTGCGCAGCTCCGCACGGGGTGCGTGCGCGGGCGTCCCGGCGCCGGCGAGGGCGGCGAGCGATGCCGCCACCGAGTGATCGACCTCTCGTTCGACCCGCGGGTGCTCGCTCAGCACGATGAGCGACTTCGCCGCGAGGCGCAGGGTGTCGCCCGGCTCGATGAGCGCCGAGTCTGCCCGCTCCCCCGCCGTGTCGATGACGACCTCCCAGTCGGGGCTGAACTCGACCACCGGGATGCGGAAGTCGATGATGTCGTCGCCGGCATTGAAGAGGACGATGAAGTGGCGGTCGCGGATCGGCTCGCCGCGCCGGTCCTTCTCGCGGATGCCCTGACCGTTCAGGAAGACCCCGACCGCACGCCCGAAGCCGGACTCCCAGTCGTCCGGCTGCATGAGCGTCCCGTCGGGGCGGAGCCACGCGATGTCCTGAATCGGAACGCCGGCGTCGCGGCGCACGGGACGGCCCTCGAAGAAGCGCCGACGGCGGAACGTGGGGTGGTCGCGCCGCAGCCGGCTCATCGCCGCCGTGAATTCGAGCAGCGGGCGGTCCGCAGCATCCCAGTCGATCCACGTGGTCTCGTTGTCCTGCGCGTAGCCGTTGTTGTTGCCCTGCTGCGTGCGGCCGAGCTCGTCGCCGTGCAGCAGCATGGGAACCCCCTGGCTGAGCATGAGCGTCGCGATGAAGTTGCGCTGCTGGCGGGCGCGCATCGTGAGCACCGCGGGGTCGTCGGTGGGGCCTTCGACGCCGAAGTTGTCGGAGCGGTTGTCGTCGGCCCCGTCACGGCCGTCCTCTCCGTTGGCGTCGTTGTGCTTCTCGTTGTACGACACGAGATCGCGCAGCGTGAACCCGTCGTGGGCAGTGACGAAGTTGACGGATGCCACGGGCCGGCGCCCGGAGTGCTCGTAGAGGTCGCTCGACCCCGTGAGCCGTGAGGCGAACTCGCCGAGCGCCTGCGGCTCACCGCGCCAGAAGTCGCGGACGGTGTCGCGGTACTTGCCGTTCCACTCGGTCCACTGGGGTGGGAAGTTCCCCACCTGGTAGCCGCCGGGGCCGACGTCCCACGGCTCGGCGATGAGCTTCACCTGCGAGACCACGGGGTCCTGCTGGACGAGTTCGAAGAAAGTCGACAGGCGGTCGACGTCGTAGAACTCGCGCGCCAGGGCGGACGCGAGGTCGAAGCGGAACCCGTCGACGTGCATCTCGAGCACCCAGTACCGCAGCGAGTCCATGAGGAGCTGCAGCGAGTGCGGATTGCGCACGTTGAGGCTGTTCCCGGTACCCGTGTAGTCGGTGTAGTAGCGCTTGTCGTCGTCGAGCTTGTAGTAGGCGGCGTTGTCGATGCCTCGCATCGAAAGGGTCGGCCCGAGGTGGTTGCCTTCGGCCGTGTGGTTGTAGACGACGTCGAGGATCACCTCGATGCCCGCGGCGTGCAGTGCCCGCACCATTCCCTTGAACTCCTGGACCTGCTGACCGCGGTCGCCGGTCGCCGCGTAGCGGTTGTGCGGGGCGAAGTACGAGATCGAGTTGTAGCCCCAGTAGTTCGAGAGCCCCTTCTCCTGCAGCACCGCGTCGTCGACGAACTGGTGCACCGGCATGAGCTCGATCGCCGTCACGCCGAGTTTCGTGAGGTGCTCGATGATCGCCGGATGCGCGACGGCGCTGTAGGTGCCGCGCATGTCCTCCGGGATCGCGGGGTGGCGCTCGGTCAGTCCGCGGACGTGTGCCTCGTAGATGAGCGTCTCGGAGTACGGCGTCCCGGGCCGGCGGTCGCCCGCCCAGTCGAAGAAGGGATTGACGACGACGCCCTTGATCATGTCGGCGGCGGAGTCGTCGTCGTTGCGTGAATCGGGATCCCCGAACGTGTACCCGTAGACCGACTGCCCCCACGTGACCGCACCTTCGACCGCCTTCGCGTACGGGTCGAGGAGCAGCTTGGCGGGGTTGAAGCGCAGGCCGTTCGCGGGGTCGTACGGGCCGTGGACGCGATAGCCGTAGCGCTGGCCGGGCTGGATGTTCGGCACATACGTGTGCCATACGAACGCGTCGACCTCCACGAGTTCGAGGCGGGTCTCGGCACCGCGCTCGCCGAACAGGCAGAGTTCGACGCGCTCGGCGCCCTCGCTGAACAGCGCGAAGTTCGTACCGCTCCCGTCGAATGTCGCTCCGAGCGGATATGCCGATCCCGGCCAGGTGTGCACGAATCTTCTCCTCGCCGTCGGGTCGCTACACCCTATCGGAGCGGGATTGCCGATCCCCCGGAGCTCAGATCCGCTCGGCGACTCCCTCGAGCGGATGCGGGGCGCCGCTGGGCGCCGGGGCGGCGACGAACCGTTCCGGCGTGTCGACGGCCTGCCGGACGGCCTCGACGACACGATCGACGTCTTCGGGGGTGTTGTAGAGGGTGAAGCTCACGCGGCAGCTCGCCGGCGGATCGATCGCCAGGTCATGGTGCGCGAGCGTCGCGCAATGGCACCCGGCGCGCGACTCGACCCCCTGCGCGTTGAGCGCCCGGGCGATGTCGAACGGCGAGTGCCCGTCGACGTTGAACGCGACGAGCGGGGTCCGCTCCCTCCCCCGTGGCACGCCGTACACATGCAGTCCGTCGATGGCCGAGAGCTCCTCCAAGGCCTGTTGGGTGAGGGATGCCGCGTGCCCGGCGACGATCCCCATGGCGGCGTCGACGGCGGCAGAGCTGATCGGGTCGTCCGTGCGGAACCAGGCGCGTTCGGCATCCGCGCCGACCATGTCGACGATGAGACGGAGCGTCTGCGCCGACGCGATCACACCGAGGATGTTCGGGGTGCCGGCGGAGTACTTCCACGGCAGCTCGTTGTACTCGACGCGGTCCGGGAAGACTCGCCCCTCGGCGATCATGTCGCCCCCGTACAGGAAAGGCGGAAGCGATTCTCGAAGCGTCTCCTTCGCGTAGAGCACGCCGACGCCGAAGGGAGCCAGCAGCTTGTGGAACGAGAACGCCACGAAGTCGGCATCCATCGCCTGCACGTCCACGCGTGAGCTCGCGAACCGCTGGGCGCCATCGACGAGGAGGAGCGCACCGCGGCGGCCGTCCGGCTGGGCGTAGCCGCCCGCGTCCGCGATCGCGCGCACGCTGTCCAGCGGCGGCTTCGTCCCCAGGAAGTTCGACCCGCCCGTGCAGCACACGAGCTTCGTGCGGGCGTCCACGAGTGAGGCGAGGTGCTCCAGATCGAGCTCACCGGTCTCATGGTCGAATCGCGCGAGCCGGCATTCCACCCGCAGGCCGAACCGCGGCAGGATCTCGCGGCACAGCGCATACCACGGGACGTAGTTCGAGTTGTGCTCCATGAGGGTCGTGACGACGTTGTCGCCGTCGCGGAAGTCGGCCATCAGCGAGTACATCGCGGCGTTGATCGCCTCCGTCGTGCTGCGGTGCATCGACAGCGTGCGTCTCGACGGCGCGTTGATCCACGCCGCGATGGTGTCGAAGGACGCCTCGAACATCTCGGTGGTCCGGATGGACGCATCGGACTGCCCGCGGTGGACGTTCTCGTACGTCTCGGACAGGTCGCGCAGCAGCTCGAACACCGCGAGCGGAGGCTGAGTGCTCGCGGCATTGTTCGTCACGGTGCGGTCGCGGAGCGGGAACGCGAACTGGGAGCGGATCAGCTGGAGCTCGCGCGAAGCGAGGTTCCCCATGCAGCAGAGAATCCTCCTCTTCACCCCGCGCGGCAAGAGCCTCCGGCCGGCGGGCCGCGCGCCTGCGGGCGCCCTGCAGGTCGCAGCATCCTCTCCGCTCTTCTCACTTCCCCGTGCCGTCCGGTGTGATCGAAACGTTCGCTCGGGGTAACCGCCCGCGGTCCGGCGGTGAAACACCGCGCTCGTAGCGTCAGCGTCACCGAGACGTCTGCCCCCCGAGGAGGAGCCATGGCCCACCGCGACCGTGTCAACAGCCGGAAACATGACGCTGACGCTGCTGCAACATCACCGGCGTACGGTGACGGCATGAGCGAGACCCCTGCCCTCGGCACCCACGTGGTGATCGTGGGCGCGGGCATGGTCGCGCACCGCTTCATCGAGAGCCTGCTCAGCCGGGCCGGCGAAGAGTGGCGCATCACGCTCATCGGCGAAGAGGAGCGTCACCCCTACGACCGGGTCGGCCTCACCGGGTTCTTCGCCGGCGCATCGCCCGAAGACCTCGAGCTCGAGCGCGCGGTGCTCGACGACGAGCGCGTGCGGTTCCTCCGCGGCGAGGCCGTCACCCGCATCGACCGCGCTGCGCGCCGCGTGACGACCCGCAGCGGCACGAGCCTCGCCTACGACAGGCTGATCCTCGCGACCGGCTCGTACGCGGCGAAGCTCGCCGTCGACGGCTTCGGTCTCGAAGGCTGCTTCGTCTACCGCACCCTCGACGACGTCGAGAAGCTCGAGCAGTTCGTCCAGCGCCGCTCGGCCGAGCTCGGACGTCCGCTCGTCGGCACGGTGATCGGCGGCGGACTCCTCGGACTGGAGGCCGCAGGCGCCCTCCAGGGACTCGACGTCGACTGCACGGTGGTCCAGTCCTCCGACCGGCTCATGTCGGCGCAGCTCGACCTTCCCGCCGGCAACGCCCTGCGGCGCCTCATCGAGTCGCGCGGGATCACCGTGAAGACCGAAGCGGTCACCACCCGTCTCGACCCCGACCGTTCGGGACAGGTGACGGGCCTCGAGTTCCGCGACGGCACGTACGCGCGCACCGACGTCGTGGTCTTCACCGTCGGCGTGCGCCCGCGCGACGAGCTGGCGCGCGGCGCCGGCCTCGACGTGCACCCCCGCGGCGGCGTGCTGATCGACGCCGGCTGCCAGACCTCCGACCCTCGCGTGCTGGCGATCGGCGAGGTCGCCAACTACGACGGCATGTGCGTGGGACTGGTCGCACCCGGATATGCGATGGCCGAAGTCGCCGCCACGCGGCTGCTCGGGGGCGAGGCATCCTTCCCCGGCTACGACCTGTCGACCAAGCTCAAGCTGTCGGGCGTCGACGTCGCCAGCTTCGGCGACGCGTTCGCCGAGACGCCGGGCGCACTCGACGTCACGTACGCCGACCCGGTGGCCGGCGTCTACAAGAAGCTCGTGCTGTCGGACGACGCGAAGACGCTGCTCGGCGGCATCCTCGTCGGCGACGCATCGGCCTACGGGTCGCTGCGTCCGCTCGTCGGCGGCGCGCTCGGCGGCGACCCCGCCGCCTACCTCATGCCCGAGGGCGGCGTCGCGGCGCCGACCGGCGACCTCCCCGACGAGGCGCTCGTGTGCTCGTGCAACAGTGTCACGGCGGGAGCGATCCGCCACGCGGTGCACGAGGAGGGCTGCACGGATGTCGCGGCCATCAAGTCCTGCACCAAGGCCGGGGCGGCATGCGGCTCGTGCGTGATGATGGTGAAGAAGATCGTGGGCACGGAGCTCGCGAAGTCCGGCGCGGCGCTCAGCAACGCCATCTGCGAGCACTTCGACATGTCGCGCCGCCAGCTGTTCGACGCCGTGCGCGTGTCGGGACTCACCACGTTCAGCGCCGTGATCGAGCGCTTCGGCACCGGGCGCGGCTGCGACATCTGCAAGCCCGCTCTCGCCAGCATCCTGTCGACGCTCGTGCGCGGTCACGTGCTCGAGGGCGAGAACGCCACTCTGCAGGACACCAACGACCACGTGATGGCGAACCTGCAGAAGGACGGCAGCTACTCGGTGGTCCCCCGCATCCCCGGCGGCGAGATCACGCCCGAGGGACTGCTCGTGATCGGCCAGGTCGCGAAGGACTTCGGTCTCTACACGAAGATCACCGGCGGGCAGCGGATCGACATGTTCGGCGCGCGCCTGGAGCAGCTGCCCGAGATCTGGAAGCAGCTCGTGGACGCCGGATTCGAGTCGGGTCACGCCTACGGCAAGTCGCTGCGCACGGTGAAGTCGTGCGTCGGCTCCACCTGGTGCCGCTACGGCGTGCAGGACTCGGTCGGCATGGCGGTGCAGCTCGAGCTTCGCTACCGCGGGCTGCGCTCCCCGCACAAGATCAAGCTCGGTGTCTCGGGCTGCGCGCGCGAGTGCGCGGAGGCACGCGGCAAGGACGTCGGCGTGATCGCCACCGAAGCGGGCTGGAATATGTACGTCGGCGGCAACGGCGGCTTCACGCCCCGCCACGCCGTGCTGCTCGCCGAGGGGCTCAACGACGACGAGCTCCTCACGGCGATCGACCGGTTCCTGATGTACTACATCTTCACCGCCGACCGCCTGCAGCGGACCGCGCCGTGGTTCGAGGACCTGGACGGCGGCATCGAGGGCCTCCGTGAGGTCATCTTCGACGACAGCCTCGGAATCTGCGCCGACCTCGACGCCGCGATGGAAGCCCACCTCGACTCGTACGCGGACGAGTGGAAGGCGACCCTCGAGGACCCCGAGAAGCTCCGCCGCTTCGCGTCGTTCGTCAACGCCCCGACGACGCCCGACCCCTCGCTGGCCTACACCGCCGAGCGCGGCCAGCCCCGACCCGCCACCGAGGACGAGCGCGCCGACTCGCGCGTGCTCATCGCCGGAACGACCCTGGAGGTGCGCCGATGACCCTCGTCGACCCGCAGACCGCCGAGTACACCGCTCCCGACGGCTGGGTGCGCGTCTGCGCGCTCGACGACCTCGAGATCGAGCGCGGCCGCGCCGCTCTCCTGGGCGGAACGCAGATCGCACTGTTCCTGCTCCACGGGCCCGACGGCTCTGCGGGCCGCGTTCACGCCGTCTCGAACCTCGACCCCTACAGCCACGCGCACGTCATCTCGCGCGGCATCGTCGGCACCCGGCAGGACGTCCCCACGGTCGCCTCGCCCATGTACAAGCAGGTCTTCGATCTGCGCACGGGCGTCTGCCTCGATACGCAGGGCAAGGAGCCGAAGAGCCTGCACGTCTGGCCCGTGGCCATCGACGACGGGCATGTCCTGGTCCGCTGGGAGGGCGAGCGATGACCGGGCGCGCGAAGACCACCGTCGGGCGCGTCGACCTCATCGGCGGCGGTCCCGGTCCGATCGACCTGCTCACCCTGCGCGCGTGGCGCCTGCTGACGCGCGCGGAGGTCGTCGTGATGGACAGGCTCGGGCCGACCGACATCCGCGACCACGTCGGCCCCGACGTGGAGATCATCGACGTGGGAAAGCTCCCCGGCCACCACCCGGTGCCGCAGGACGAGATCAACGAGCTCCTCGTCGACCGCGCCCGTGCGGGCAAGCGGGTGGTGCGCCTCAAGGGAGGGGACCCCTTCGTCTTCGGCCGCGGCGGCGAAGAGGTCGCCGCGTGCCTCGCGGCCGGCATCCCGGTCGACGTCGTGCCCGGCATCTCGAGCGCGGTCGCGGTTCCTCAGGCAGCCGGCATCCCGATCACCCATCGCGGTGTCGCAGGAGCGGTGCACATCATGAACGGACCGTCCGAGGTGACCGAGGCCACGCTCGCGGCCCTCCGCGACAACAGCGTCACGACGGTCATCCTGATGGGCGTCGGCGCACTGCCCCGCATCGTCTCGGACGCCCTCCACGCCGGCGTTCCCGCGGATCGCCCCGTCGCCATCGTCGAGCGCGGTCACCACCGCGACCAGCGCACGACGCGCAGTACCCTGGGGTCGGTCGTCGTCGATGCCGGCCTCGCCGGCGTGCGCAACCCCGCCGTCATCGTGGTCGGCGAGGTGGCCCGCGCCGGGCTGCTGCTTCCCGACCCCCAACTGGCAGGTGACATCGTCCTTTGAGCTCCACCCCACGCCCCACCCTCTCGGCCGCGCTCGACGGCTGCACGATCGTCATCGCCGTCGATCGTCGCTCCTCCGAGCTGGCCGCAGCACTCGAGCGTCATGGCGCTCAGGTGCGCCACGCTCCCGCGCTGACGATCGTGCCCCACATCGATGACGACGCCCTCATCGCCGCGACGCGCGAGCTGATAGCGCGGCAGCCCGACGTGGTCGTCGCGACGACCGGCGTGGGCTTCCGCGGCTGGATGGAGGCCGCCGACGAAGCCGGACTCCTCGACGACCTCCACGCCGCACTGTCCAGGGCCCAGATCGTCGCCCGCGGCCCCAAGGCGCGTGGCGCGATCCAGCAGGCGGGTCTCACCGCCGACTGGGTGGCCGAGTCCGAGACCTCTGCCGAGCTCGGCGAGTACCTCCTCGCCGAGGGTGTCGCCGACAGGCGCGTGGCGGTTCAGCACCACGGCTCGGGCGCCGACGGCCTGGACGACCTGTTCGAGGGCGCGGGCGCCGACGTGGTGAGCCTCACCGTGTATCGCTGGGGTCCTCCGCCGGACCCCGCAGCGGTCTCGCGCTCCGTCATCGCCGCCGCGCAGGGCGAAGTCGACGCGGTGCTGTTCACGTCCGCCCCCGGCGCCGCAGAGTGGATCACCGCGGCACGGAACGAGGGCGTGATCGACCAGATCGTCGACCGTGAGGCGGAAGGACGCCTGCTCATGGCCGCCGTCGGACCCATCACCGCGGGTCCGCTCCAGGATGCAGGACTCCAGCCGCTGATCGCCGAGCGGGGTCGCCTCGGCTCGCTGGTGCGAGCCGTCGTCACCCACTTCGGCGGCGGCGGCGCGGCGTCGCTGCCGACCTCTGCGGGGCGTCTCGAACTGCGCAGCACGGGCATCGTGCTGGAGGGCCGGCACATCCCGCTGTCGCGCAGCGCCACCGACATCGTCGCCGCGCTGTTCGACGCCCAGGGCGGTGTCGTGTCGCGGCCTCGCCTGCAGGCGGCGTTGCCGCGGTCCGGCGAGAACACGCACGCCGTCGAGATGGCCGTCGCGCGGCTCCGCGAGTCGCTGGGCGTTCCCGACCTGGTGAAGACCGTGGTGAAGCGCGGCTACCGGCTCAACGTCATCGAACCCGCCTGACGCCTCCCCGGCGATTCCGCCGGGGCCGCGGCATCCGCCTCAGGCGGCAGGATCGGGCTCGCTCAGCAGGTCCGGACGGTGCGCCCGCGTGCGCTCGAGGCTCTGCTCGCGCCGCCACGCGGCGATCGCGCCGTGGTTGCCGCTGAGCAGGACCGGCGGCACCTCGAGCCCGCGCCATTCGGCGGGTTTCGTGTAGCTCGGGTACTCGAGCAGGCCGAGCTCGTGCGATTCCTCGACGAGGCTCTCGGGGTTGCCCACGACGCCCGGGATCAGCCGGGACACCGCCTCGATCACGGCCATCGCCGCGACCTCTCCCCCGTTGAGGACGTAGTCGCCGAGGCTCACCAGTCGCACGCGCCCGCGCGCCGCGTAGTGGTCGACGACGCGCTGGTCGATCCCCTCATAGCGTCCGCAGGCGAACACGAGGTGCTTCTCGTCGGCGAGTTCGCGCGCCATCGGCTGCGAGAAGAGTTCGCCGGCGGGAGACGGCACCAGCAGCACGGCGTCGTCGCTCAGCACCTCGTCGAGCGCCTCGCCCCAGGGCTCGGGCTTCATCACCATGCCGGCGCCCCCGCCATACGGGGTGTCATCGACGGTGCGATGGCGATCGTGGGTCCAGTCCCGCAGATCGTGGACGTGCATGTCGAGGATGCCGCGATCCCGGGCCTTCCCGATGAGCGAGACGCCGAGCACGTCGAAGAACGTCGGGAAGATCGTGACGATGTCGACGCGCATGCCTTCGAGTCTAGAAGCCCCACGTGTTTCCGACGTGTGACGGGGCGTCCACCTCGGGCGGCAGCATCCGTGATCGAGAAGTGACCGAGAGGTAACCGCGGGAGCAGGCGGGCCGAAACACCGCGTTCCTAGCGTGGAGACACACTCACCCCCAGTGTCTGCTCAATCAGGGAGGCGCCATGACCACGACCGACACCCCGTCGATGACGGATACCGCAGCTCCATCCCGCACCACCGCACCGGCCGATGCGCCGGTCGCACTCACCCATCGCCCGGGCCGCTGGATCGACGGCTGGAACGCCGAGAACCCGACGTTCTGGGCGGCGTCAGGCCGCGCGATCGCACGACGCAACCTCGGCTGGTCGATCTTCGCCGAGTTCCTCGGGTTCATCATCTGGCAGCTGTGGAGCATCGTCGTCGTGATGCTGCCGGCCGCCGGCTTCCAGCTCACCAGCTCCGAGTCGTTCTGGCTCATCTCGCTGCCCAGCCTCGTCGGCGCGACCCTGCGCTTCCCCTACACGTTCATGGTCGCGATCTTCGGCGGCCGCAACTGGACGATCGTGTCGGCGGCGCTGCTGCTCATCCCCGCGACACTGCTCGGCATCGTCGTGTCCAACCCCGAGACCCCCTTCGGCGTGCTGCTGCTCGTCGCGGCGCTCGGCGGCGTGGGCGGCGGCAACTTCGCGAGCTCGATGGCGAACATCACCTACTTCTTCCCGCAGAAGGAGAAGGGCTGGGCGCTGGGCCTGAACGCCGCGGGCGGCAACCTGGGCACGTCGGTCGCCCAGTTCGCCGTGCCGATCGTCGTGACGCTCGGCGCAGGGGCGACCCTCAACATCTCCCTCGCGGGCTGGATGTGGATCCCGCTGATCCTGGTCGCGATGTTCGGCGCATGGCGCTATATGGACAACCTGTCGTCGGCGAAGGCGGACTTCGGCAGCTCCGCCGCCGCGCTGCGCGAACCGCACCTGTGGATCATGGCGCTGCTCTACATCGGCACGTTCGGCTCGTTCATCGGGTTCGCGAGCGTCTTCCCGAAGCTCATCGCCGACCAGTTCCCCGAGTTCTCGACGATCCAGGTCGGACAGGCGGCGGTCTCGCTCGCCTTCCTCGGCGCGCTGGTCGGCTCGCTCGCCCGCCCCTACGGCGGCCGCCTCGCCGACCGGTTCGGCGGCGCACGCGTGACGGTGTGCGCCTTCTCGGTGATGGCACTCGGCGCGCTCGCCCTCGTCTGGACGCTGCCGATGCACAACTTCGTCGTGTTCCTCGCGTGCTTCCTCGTCCTGTTCGCGGCGACCGGCATGGGCAACGGGTCGACCTACCGCATGATCCCGAGCATCTTCGCCGCGCGCTCGCGGGCGCGGGGCTTTGAGCCCGGCACGCCGGAGGCCACGAAGATGATCCGCAAGGCGGCCGCGGCGCTCGGCCTCATCTCGGCGATCGGCGCCTACGGCGGGTTCCTCGTTCCCCAGGTGCTCAACGCCTCCCAGCTCGCCACCGGCGGCTACCAGGCCGCGTTCTACGGCTTCGTCGCCGCGTACGTGGGGCTCCTGCTGCTCACGGTGTTCGTGTACGTGATCCCGAGGGCGTCGCTGGCGAAGCAGCGCATCTGACCGCACCAGCTCTGACGGAGAGCGGATGCCTCGACCCGAGGCATCCGCTCTTCTGCGTGTCCGTCCGCATCCTGGTCAACGGCGCGTTCGTTCGTCACAGATGTACGCGAACGTCGCCGATCTGCGTACATCTGTGACGAACGAACAGGAGGGTGGCGGGGGTTCGCGACGGCCGCGACCGCGTGAAGCTGCGGGTCCCGCGACCGGCAGCGTCGGCCAGGGCCGCGCTCAGTAGACGTCGCGGACGTACCGCTCGTCGGCGGCAAGGCCGCGGACGTACTCGGCGGCGGCCTCTTCGGAGAGCTTGCCGTGCTGCTGGGCGATGGCGACCAGGGTGGCGTCGACGTCCTTGGCCATGCGCATCGCGTCACCGCACACGTAGACGTGCGCGCCGTCGTCCTGGAGCCAGCGCCACAGGTGGGCGCCGTGCTCGATCATGCGATCCTGCACGTAGATCTTCTGCCGCTGGTCGCGCGAGAACGCGACATCGAAGCGGGTGAGGAACCCGTCCTCGCGCATCTCGTCGAGCTCGTCGCGGTAGTAGAAGTCGCTCGCGGCGTGCTGCTCGCCGAAGAACAGCCAGTTGCGGCCGGTGTGGCCGTCGGCGCGACGGTCGTGCAGGAACGCGCGGAACGGGGCGATCCCGGTGCCCGGGCCGATCATGATCATCGGGGTCTCGCTGGTGGCCGGCGGGCGGAACGCGGGCGACCG
Source organism: Microbacterium sp. NPDC058062 (assembly GCF_042885375.1). Taxonomy (NCBI): domain Bacteria; kingdom Bacillati; phylum Actinomycetota; class Actinomycetes; order Micrococcales; family Microbacteriaceae; genus Microbacterium; species Microbacterium sp. NPDC058062. Next base: position 240,061 of record NZ_JBHVSC010000001.1, on the reverse strand, counting down.
CTGCAGGTACACCGGCGCGCCGAGGGCGTCGCCATCCGCGAGGAACGTCGAGCACACGCCGCCGCGGGCGCGTCCGGAGTCGGTCTCGAAGCGGACCACCGAGACCGTGAGCTCCACCGTGTCGGGGTCGGCCTTGGGGCTCGACGAGATGGAGTACTGACGGGGCTGCAGTCGCTTGAGCACGCCGGCCCAGTCGGCGGCGGTGGCCCGCACCGGGAAGTCGCGCACGAGGTCGACCGCCTGCTGGCTCCACAGGAACTGCTCGAGGCGCCCCTTGTTCTCACGCCGCAGCAGGCCGGCGAGCATGCTGTCGCCGCTGCGCTCGGCGATGAAGCGCACCAGGTCGACGGGCGTCTTCGTGATGTCGAGCCGCGTCCGCAGGGCATCGGCGAAGGTGCGCTCCTCGCCGTCGACCTCCACGATCTCGAGCGGCGCGATGCCGGTCGCATCGATCCACTCTGCGACGACCGCCGGAGCGTTGGCGCACACGACGCCGAGTGAGTCTCCGGCCTCGTACGTCGCGCCCGAATCCGAGAGGTCGAACGCGAAGCGCCGCACCTCCTTCTGCGAACCCGGACCGCTGAGCAGGTCGTTGCGCACGAGCGGTGCGAGCACGGGGTTGGCGCGGCTGAACAGGCGCTTCGCCGGCGGAGCCTGGAGGGCGACGGATGCCGCACCCGTCGTCCCTTCCGCGGCCAGGGTGTCGAGGATCTGGGCCAGCCACGCCTCGCGCGGTTCGTCGGCGTCGGGCTCGAGATCGACTCGTTCGAGGAGAGCGGTCGCGCCGAGCTCGCCCAGGCGACTGTCGAGCCGCCGACCATGGCCGCAGAAGTCGTCGTAGTTCGAGTCGCCGAGCGCGAGCACCGCGTAGCGCAGCCCCGACAGCTCGGGCGCACCGTCGGCGTTGAGCTCATGCCACAGGGCTGCGGCGTTGTCGGGCGGCCCACCGTCGCCGAACGTCGAGGTGACCACCAGCAGACGCTTCACCGCCGTCAGGTCCGTCGCGCGCAGCTCCGCCATGCTCCGGGCACGCGCGGGGATGCCGCGCGCGCCGAGTGCGGCGGTCGCCGCCGTCGCGAACTCCTCGGCGTTCCCCGTCTGCGAGCCCCAGAGCACGACGACCTCGTCCATGCCCTCGGCCCCCGGCATCGCCACGCCGACCGCGGTGCGGGAGAAGGCCCCCGCGAGCACGCCGTCGAACCACGCCCGCACGAGCGCACCGAGCGGGGCCTCGGCGGGCAGCACCGGCACCTCGCCCGGAGCGAGCACCACCGACCGCACCGTCGAGAGGAAGCCTGCGAGGTAGGCGCCCTCCAGATCGTTCAGCTGCGGCGGCGCGAGCGCCACGCCGGCGCTCGCGAGCGCCTCGTCGGCGGATGCGGTCGACGATCCTGCTCCCCCGACCGCCGGGCCGACCCGGCGGAGGGTCACGGCGGCGAACTTGAACTCCGGCTGCGCCGACAGCGGGTCCACCGCGTCGCTCGTCACGGCGTTGACGGTGACGTACTCTCCGTGCTCGTCGTTCCAGTGGAACGGCGCGAACAGCCCGCCGGGCTGCACACGGTCGGTGAGCACCGCGGGCACGACGAAACGGCCGCGGCGCGAGGCGACCTCGACCTGATCGCCCTCGGCGATGCCGAGCCGCTCGGCGTCGGCCGGGTGCACCTCGACGAACGGTCCGGGGTGCAGCTTCGCGAGCTTGGCCACGCGGCCGGTCTTCGTCAGCGTGTGCCAGTGGTGCGGGAGGCGCCCGGTGTTGAGCACCCAGGGGTAGTCGTCGTCGGGAAGCTCAGCCGGTGCCAGGTGCGGCCGTGCGAGGAACTGCGCGCGCCGCGACGGCGTCGCGAACGCGAGGCGCGGCACCGTGCCGTCGTCCTCGACGTGCAGCGACTGGCTCACCCCGTCGTTCAGATACCGGATCGGATGCCGCGTCCCGGGGTCGTCCGGCGGCGCGGGCCACTGCACCGGCGTCTCACGCAGCCGCTCGTAGGTCACACCGCGCAGATCCCACCCGGTCTGCGGGTTCCAGAAGCGTCGGATCTCGTCGAACACCTCGGCGCTCGAGGCGAAGTCGAACCCCTCGAAGCCCATCGCACGGGCGATCTGGCAGATCGTGAGCCAGTCCGGCTGCGCCTCGCCCGGCGCCGCGATCACGTCGCGCACGAGCGTCAGCGTGCGGTCGCTGTTCACCGTCACGCCATCGGCTTCGACCCACAGCGTGGCCGGCAGCAGGATGTCGGCGTACGCGGTGGTGGCCGTCTCGGTGTAGACGTCCTGTGCGATGACGAGCTCGGCGGTCTCCAGCGCCTCGATCACGGTCTTGCGGTTGGCCACCGACGCGACGGGGTTGCTGCAGATGATCCAGACGGCCTTGATCTCGCCGTCGGCCGCGCGCCGGAACATGTCGATCGTGCCCGAGCCCGACTCCGCGCGGATCGCACCGGACTCCAGTCCCCAGACGTCCTCGACGAACGCGCGGTCGGGCGCGCTGAACACCGCGCGCTGGCCGGGCAGACCCGGCCCCATGTACCCCATCTCGCGCCCGCCCATCGCGTTCGGCTGGCCGGTCAGCGAGAACGGTCCGCTTCCGGGGCGGCAGATCGCGCCGGTCGCGAGGTGGAGGTTGCAGATGGCGTTCGTCGACCACGTGCCGTGGGTGGACTGATTGAGCCCCATCGTCCACAGCGTCATCCACTCGCCGGCCTCGCCGATCCAGCGGGCGGCGGTGCGGATGTCGTCTTCGGCCAGTCCGGTCAGCTCTGCGACGCGCGCCGGCGGGTACTCGGCGAGGAGCTCGTCCATGTGCTCCCAGCCCTCGGTGTGGGCGGCGATGAACTCCTCGTCGATGTCGCCGGCCTCGACGAGGAGGTGCAGGAGGCCGTTCAGCAGCGCGAGGTCGGTGCCGGGCCGGATCTGCAGGAAGAGGTCGGCGCGGTCCGCGGTGGTGGTGCGACGCGGGTCCACGACGATGAGCTTCGCGCCCTGCTTCAGCCGGTCGGCCATGCGCAGGAACAGGATCGGGTGGCAGTCGGCCGTGTTCGAGCCGATCACGAAGAAGAGGTCGGCGCGGTCGAAGTCCTCATACGATCCGGGCGGTCCATCGGCACCCAGCGACTGCTTGTAGCCGGTGCCGGCCGACGCCATGCACAGCCGCGAGTTCGACTCGATGTGGATGCCGCGCAGGTACCCCTTGACCAGCTTGTTCGAGAGGTATTGCGCCTCCATGCTCATCTGCCCCGAGACGTACAGCGCGATCGCGTCGGGACCGTACTCGTCGAGGATCGCGCGGAGGCGGGCCGCAGCATCCGTCACCGCATCGGAGACCGGAACGGGCGCCGCGGGCTCACCGCGCGACGGCCGGACGTGCGCCGTGGTCATGCGACCCGGAGCCTGCATGAGCTCGGCGTGGGTCGCGCCCTTGGTGCACAGCCGCCCCGCGTTCGTGGGGTGCGCGCGGTCGCCCGCCACCTTCGCGATGGCGAGCGGATGCCCCGCCTCGGCGCCCGAGGTCGTCACCGAGATACCGCAGCCGACGCCGCAGTAGGAGCACACGGTGCGCACTTCGCCCATGTCTTCGATGGTCCCGGACGGAGATTCCGGGGCGTTTCCCGCCGTGTTTCCCGCAGATCACATCTGCCGCACGCCGAGCGGCTGCGCGCAGTGAAGAGGAGTCAGTCGGTGGAGTCGTCGGCGTCGGGCTCGGAAGGAGCCTCTTCGCCGTCGTCCGGGATCTCTTCGAAGAGTCCTGCGGGCGGTGTCACGATCACGCGACCGCCCGCGATGTCGACCTCGGGCACGATCGCCTTGACGAAGGGCACCAGAACCTCGTCGTCGCGGACCTTCACGATGAGCAGGTCCTGCGAGGGGAAGTGGTCCACGCGTGCGACCTTGCCGACGGTCTCCCCGTCACGCACGACGTCGAGGCCGACGAGCTGGTGGTCGAACCAGGCGTCCTCTTCGGCGGGCGAGGCCTGCATGTCCTCGTCGACCCAGAGGATCGCGCGGATGAGCCCTTCGGCCGCGTCGCGGTCGTCGACACCGTCGAAGAAGGCGACCGGGTGGCTGTTCATCCATTTGAACTCGCGCACCGTGAGGGGCTTGCCGTGCCACGGCGACGACTCGGGCACCTGGAGCGTGAACGTCGCGCCGGGGACGAAGCGTCCTTCCGGGTCGTCGGTGTACAGCTCGAGCTTGATCGCGCCCTTCAGGCCGTGCGCCTTCACGAGGCGGCCGACCCGGAGCTGCGTCTTGCCCGCGGGGGGAACTGCGTTCACGGGCTTCCGGGCGTCGGCGCCCGATCCCGTGGTGTCTTCGCCTGACACCTCAGTCGTCCGCGACGTCGACGCGCACACGGCGTCCGTCGGCGAGGGCGGAGATGAGGGTGCGCAGGGCTTTGGCCGTGCGGCCGCCGCGCCCGATCACGCGACCCCGGTCTTCGGGGTGGACGTGCACCTCGAGCACGTCGCCTCGCGGCGACGTGGACGAGTCGATGCGGACGTCGTCCGGGTGATCGACGATCCCCTTGACGACGTGTTCGAGCGCGGCGGCGAGCAACGGATTACTCGGCGGACTCGTCGGCGGCGTCGGCCGCGTCGGTCGCCTCGTCGGCGGGAGCCTCGGCGGGCTCCTCTGCCTTCTTCTCAGCCTTCGGCTTGACGACCGACTTCTTCGAGGCGTCGGCCTCGAAAGCGGCCTTGTCCTCGCGGGTCTTCACGGTCGAGACCGCGTTCTTGTCGCCCTTGAACTGGCCCCAGTCGCCGGTCAGCTTGAGGATGGCGAGCACCTGCTCGGTCGGCTGGGCGCCGACGGACAGCCAGTACTGCGCGCGCTCCGAGTCGACCTCGATGAACGAGGGCTCCTCGGTGGGGTGGTACTTGCCGATCTCCTCGATGACACGACCGTCGCGCTTGGTGCGCGAGTCGGCCACGACGATGCGGTAGTAGGGCGCACGGATCTTGCCGAGGCGCTTGAGACGAATCTTGACAGCCACGATTCTCCTGAATGTGTGGAAAGTGATTGAACCGGTCGCCTGGAGAGTGGGGTGCACACCCGGCGGAAGCTCTGAGGGAGGATCTCCGCGCTGGATAGAGGGTCGAGCGGGTGATCCAGCCCTCTATTCTGCCAGATGACGAACGATGCCGTGAACCAAGAAGGTCCGGCGAGTCCCCATGTCAGACTGTGCCCATGACGGTGCCCTTCGCGACATCCGCCCGATCGTCCGTCGGTCTCGAGTGGGAACTGATGCTCGCCGATGCCGTGACCGGAGACCTCATCCCGGGCGCGCCCGGGCTGCTCGCCGCCCTCGAGGAGCGATCGACCCTCGAGCGCTACACGGTCACCGGGGAACTGCTGACCAACACCGTCGAGCTGACCAGCGGGATCGGCGACACGGTCGCCGCCGCCGTCGACGACATCGCCGACGCGATCGCCGAGGTGCGCACATACACCGACCCCCACGGCGTCGATCTGCTGTGCGCCGGCAGCCACCCGTTCGCGCAGTGGTACGACCAGAGCGTCACCGACAAGACCAGGTACCACAAGCTCATCGAGCGCACCCAGTGGTGGGGTCGCAACATGATGATCTGGGGCATCCACGTGCACGTCGGCGTCGACGACGTCGACAAGGTGTTCCCGATCATCAACGCCCTCGCCGTGTACCTCCCCCACCTCCAGGCGCTGTCGGCGTCGAGCCCCTTCTGGGCGGGTGACCGCACGGGTTACGCATCGAACCGCGCCCTCGTCTTCCAGCAGCTGCCGACCGCGGGACTCCCCTGGCCGCTGCGCGACTGGACCGAGTTCGAGGGCTACCTGGACGACATGGTGAAGACGGGCGTGATGGAGGACGCCAGCGAGGTGCGGTGGGACATCCGCCCCGCCCCTCGCTGGGGGACGATCGAGGTCCGTGCGTGCGACGGGATGTCGACGCTCCCGGAGCTCGCCGCGGTCGCCGCGCTCGTCCAGGTGCTGGTCGAGCACTTCTCGCGACGCCTCGACGAAGGGCTGCCGCTCGAGACGATCCAGCCCTGGTTCATCCGCGAGAACAAGTGGCGCGCCGCCCGCTACGGCCTCGATGCCCGTGTGATCGTGGACCACGCGGGTACGCAGCGCCCCGTCGTGGACCACCTCCGCGAAACCCTCGAGGAGGTGGACGACATCGCCGTCGAGCTCAAGTGCGCACGCGAGCTGGCAGGGATCCGGACGATCCTCAGCGACGGCGCCAGCTACTCGCGTCAGCTCGCGATCGCCGACGCCGCGCACGGCGACCTCCGCGAGGTCGTGCGTCACCTCGTGGGCGAGTTCCGCTCAGGCCCCACCCTGCGAGAGCATCTCGCCGCGCTCGGCAACTGATCCTGCGCAGACGTGCGGGCTGACGGTCCCCACGCCCACTCCAGGCGCCGCTGGCGCGTCGCCCGGAGCCTCCGGGCGCGTAGGCCCAGCTGCGGGCCGCAGCATCCGTTTCCTTCGCTGTCAGCCGCGGCCGAGCATCTTCTGCAGCTCGGCGAGGTCGGCCTCGGTCGGCGCGCCCTTCGCGCCACCGCCGCCGAGCCCGAAGCCGGAGCCGGTCGGCGCCTCCGCCGCCTCCGCCGCGATGCCTGCGTTCTCGGCGGCGCGCTTGGCCGGATTGCCCGACCGCGATCCCTTGGCCTTCTGCTGCTTGCCGCGCTTCGACGACGCACCCGGGCGCCCGGCGCCGGGAATCGGGCCCATGCCTGGGATGTTCGGCACGCCGCCGCGGGCGACGGTCTTCATCATCTTCGCGGCCTGGTCGAACCGCTGCACGAGCTGGTTGACATCGGTCACCGTCATGCCCGAACCGCGCGCGATGCGCAGGCGGCGGGAGCCGTTGAGGAGCTTCGTGTTGCGGCGCTCGGCGGGGGTCATCGAGCGGATGATCGCCTCGGTGCGGTCGATCTCGCGCTCGTCGAAGTTCTCGAGCTGGTCCTTCATGGACCCCATGCCGGGGAGCATCCCGAGCATCTTCTTCATCGAGCCCATCTTGCGCATCTGCTGCATCTGGGCGAGGAAGTCCTCGAGGGTGAAGGTCTCGGTCGCGAGCTTCTCGGCGACCTTGAGCGCCTCCTCCTCGTCGAACGCCTGCTGCGCCTGCTCGATGAGGGTGAGGATGTCACCGAGGTCGAGGATGCGCGACGCCATGCGGTCGGGGTGGAACGCCTCGAGGTCGTCGAGACCCTCACCCGTCGACGCGAAGATGATCGGGCGGCCGGTCACCGAGGCCACCGACAGCGCGGCGCCACCGCGTGCGTCGCCGTCGAGCTTCGACAGCACGACGCCGGTGAAGTCGACGCCGTCCTGGAACGCCTTCGCCGTGTTGACGGCGTCCTGACCGATCATCGCGTCGATGACGAAGAGGACCTCGTCGGGATCGGTCGCCTTGCGGATGTCCGCGGCCTGCTTCATGAGCTCGGCGTCGACACCGAGACGGCCGGCGGTGTCGATGATGACGACGTCGTGCTGCTGGCGACGGGCGACCTCGACGCCGTCCTTCGCGACCTTGACCGGGTCGCCGACCCCGTTGCCCGGCTCAGGCGCGTAGATCGCGGCGCCGGCGCGCTGGGCGACGACCTGCAGCTGGTTGACGGCATTCGGCCGCTGGAGGTCGGCGGCGATGAGGAGCGGCGTGTGGCCGTCCTTCTCGAGCATCTTCGCGAGCTTGCCCGCGAAGGTCGTCTTTCCGGAGCCCTGGAGGCCCGCGAGCATGATGACGGTCGGCGGGTTCTTGGCGAACTGCAGGCGGCGCTGCTCGCCGCCGAGGATCGCGATGAGCTCCTCGTTGACGATCTGCACGACCTGCTGGGCCGGGTTCAGGGCCCGGTTGACCTCGTCGCCGAGCGCACGCTCGCGCACCTTGGCAGTGAACTCCTTGACGACAGGCAGCGCCACGTCGGCATCGAGTAGGGCGCGCCGGATCTCGCGGACCGTGCCGTCGACGTCCGCGGGCGTGAGCTTGCCCTTGGTGCGGAGGTTGCGGAAGGTCTCGGTGAGCCGGTCGGAGAGGGTGCCGAAAGTCGCCATGATCCCCCGATTCTACGGGAGCGCGCCACGTGCTTCGCCGGGCGGCGTCGCCTCGCCGTTTCACGCGTGGTTCACGTGCGCGCACCCTCGGGCGCCCGCTCATAGCCGTACGGAGTGAGCGTCAGCTCCGCCTGACCACCGGTGAGTGCGCGCAGGTCCAGCACGTACCGCGCGAGCTCCGCGTCCGGGACGGTCGCGATGACGCGGGTGCGTCCGTCTGCGTCCGTCTCCGACTGGACCACGCGACCCCGGCGTCCCGACAGGTCCGTCAGCACATGCCCCTGTCCGGCAGCCGGCACGACGACGACCACCGTCGAGACGGGTTCGAGCAGCACAGCCCCGGCTTGCGCGAGCGCGGCCCTCACCCCGATGGCCGCGGCGGTGCGGAAGGCCATCTCCGACGAGTCGACCGAGTGCGACTTGCCGTCGTAGAGCTCGACGCGAACGTCGACGACCGGATGCCCGAGCGTGCCTCCGGCGGCGAGGGCGTCACGTGCGCCCTTCTCGACGGCCGCGATGTACGAGCGGGGCACAGCACCGCCGACGACGGAGTCGACGAACTCGAAACCCCCTCCAGGAGCGAGCGGAGAGACCCGCAGCATGACGACGGCGAACTGCCCGTGTCCGCCCGACTGCTTCTTGAGCTTGCCCTCCGCCGCCGCGCCGTGCGCGATCGTCTCCCGGTAGGCGACCGGTGCGGGGCCGGTCGTGACATGCACGCCGAGCACACGCGCGAGCCGCTCGACGGCGACCGCCACATGCGTGTCGCCGAGTCCGCGCAGGATCGTGTCCGGCCCGACCCGATCCACGACGAGTGTCGGGTCCTCGGCGAGGAGGCGACCGAGCGCCGTCGTGAGCTTCGTATCGTCCGACTGCGACACCGGCTGCAGGCTCATCGCGAACACCGGCGGCCGACTGGGCAGCCGCGCAGGACGGGCGTTCGTCTGGGGCCGGCTCCACAGCAGCGAGCCCGAAGGCGTGCCGGCGAGCTTGGCGACGGCCCCGATCTCGCCGGCCTGCAGCGCGTCGACCGGCAGATGGTCGGCGCCCCGAAGCCGGAACAGCGCCGGCATCCGCTCCTCGACGCCCGTCGTGGCGTTGCGCAGGCGATCACCGGGTCGCAGGACTCCCGAGAGAACTTTGAGCATCGCGATCTGACCCACGAACGGGTCTGCCACGGTGCGGAACACGTGGACCAGCTTTTCGCCCGCAGGCTCCGGCGCGACGCTGTGCTCGCGGCCTCCTCCGCCGTCTTCGTCCACGCCGAGCACGATGCTGCTGTCACGGTGCGCCACGGCGGGAGCGAGCTCCCCCAGGAGGTCGAGCACGCGGTCGACTCCCGTCCCGGTCACACCGGAGCATACGACGACAGGCACGCCGTCTCCGGCGGCGACGGTCCGGGCGAGCGTGCGCCCGAGTTCGGCTGCTGCGGGCTCCCGTCCCTCCAGATACGCCTCGAGCTGGTCGTCGTCCCGCGACACGATCTCCTCGGTGACCGCCTGGTGAAGGCGGTGCTCCTCCTCTGCGAGGTCGGCGGGCACCGGTTCTTCGTGCTGTCCGCCGTCGGCGTCGTACAGCACGGCCTGCTCCGAAAGGACGTCGGCGACGCCGTGGAAGGACTGCGCCTCCCCGACGGGCAGCTCCAGCGCCCAGATGCGGTCGCCGAACTCCTCGCGGAGCTGATCGAGGACTCCGCGGAACGACGCCCGCGCACGGTCCTCCTGGGTCACGACGACGACCCGGGCGACGCCGGCGGCCTCCGCAGCGGACCATGATGCGCGGGCGCCGGCGGTCACGCCGTCGATCGCGCTCACGACGAGCACCGCCACATCGGCGACCGCCAGCGCGGCGTCCACGGCGCCCGCGAAGTCCGGGTGACCGGGCGTGTCCAGGAGCGTGATGCCGCAGTCCGCGTCGCCGACACGCCAGGACAGCCACGCCGGTGTCAGTCCGAGCGTCGTATGACGCGCGATCTCCTCGGGTTCGTGGTCGCAGACCGTCGTGCCCTGCTCGATCGCCCCCCGCCGTGAGATCGCTCCGGATCGGTGCAGCAGCGCCTCCGCGAGCATCGTCTTGCCCGAACCCGTCGGCCCGATAAGGGCGACGGAGCAGTGCATGGAGAGTGCGGATGCCGATTCCACGGGTACCTCCCACGACGATGTGCGCTGGGCACCATCGTGCACCGTCTCAGGGGCGGCTGCCAGAGGACTCCGGCAAGAGACCCTCGCTCCCGTGGAGCGTCACTCCGCGGGGCCGAGCTCCTGGAAGAGCGTGAGCTGCAAGCCCGCCGGGCCACGGAGACGCGCGTTGACCGAGCGCCAGGGCGTCTCGCGTGCGGATGCCTCGATCTCGGCGCCCGCGTCGGACAGCCGTACGGCGGTGCTCGCCGCGTCTGCGACTTCGAGGGCCAGACGGATCCGGTCGCTCGGAGCATCGCCGTCGGTCTCGACGCGGTCGATGAAGTCGACCTGGGCAGGATTGGCGATCTCGAGCGTTGCGCGACCGGCTGCGAGGATCGCGACGCGCGCGCCGCCCTCCGCCTCGTATGCCTCGGCCTGCGGCATCCCGACCACGTCGCGATAGAACGCGAGGGTCTGCTCGAAGGCTGCCGCCTGCACCACGACGCGAAGCTGCGCGACGTCGCCGGCCGGAGCCGTCGACGAGACCGGCGCCGCCGCGTCGGCCGCGAGCGAGAGGAAGCGGGCGAGCGACGTGCGGCCCGCGCCGTCGTGCGCCCACGCCTCGACGGCGGCGAGGACCGCGCCGCCCCACGCCGCTCCGGCGACCTCGGCGCGGACGCGATCGGCGCCGCCCGCCAGCAGGCGAGCGGAGACCGCTCGCGCCGCACGCGCGCGCCGCAGCGCGGCATCGCGCTCGTACTCCGCCTCCAGACCCATCGCCGTGGCGTTCACGATCCCGAGGGCGAGGCTGTCGGGCGCGAAGGACTCGGCGATGCCCAGCGTCGCGGCCCGAACGGCGGCGGAGGCATCCGTGCCATCCATCTCTTCGAGTCGCTGCTCGAAGACCGTGAGCCTTTCGTCGAGACCCGCCCAGAGGACGTCGGACTTCGACGAGAAGTAGTTGAAGAAGCTGGATCGGCTCACTCCGGCACGACGGGCGATGTCGACGATCGACGTCTGCTCGTACCCCTGCTCGAGGAAGAGCTCGCAGGCAGCCTCGGCGATGGTCTCGCGCGACGACGCCTTGGGGCGCCCCGCGCGCGGCTCGGTGGACATGAGCCCACCCTATTGGCCGCCCTCGGAGCGCGTGCCGGACGATGCCCGGGAGCGACGGCACTCCGCCCTGCGGATGTATTGTTGGACGCGATCCATCAATCGCCACAAGCGAAGAGCGAAGGAGCACGATGCTCGACATCCAGACCGTCGGCCTGTCCCCCGACTACGTGCCGTATCTCGACGGGTGGGCGCTGCAGCGCAGCCTTCACGCCGACATCGTCGCGGGGACCCGACCCGACACTCTTCTGCTGCTCGAGCACGAGGCGGTCTACACCGCAGGGGCGCGCACGGCGCGCCACGAGCGGCCGACCGACGGCACGCCGGTCGTCGACGTCGACCGCGGCGGCAAGATCACGTGGCACGGACCCGGCCAGCTGGTCGGCTACCCGATCGTGCGCCTCGTCGAGCCGGTGGACGTGGTCGCGCACGTGCGTCGCCTGGAACAGTTGCTCATCGACGCGCTGCACGAGTTCGACGTGGACGGCTACCGGGTCGAGGGGCGCAGCGGTGTGTGGGTGCGCCGCCCGCTCGGCGAGGACAAGGTCGCGGCCATCGGCGTGCGCGTACAGCGTGGCGTCACGATGCACGGCTTCGCGCTGAACTGCGACAACTCGCTGGCAGGCTTCCGCGGGATCATCCCCTGCGGGATCACGGATGCCGGGGTCACGACCGTCAGCGAGATCGTCGGCGCCGACATCTCCCCGAGCGACGTGATCGACACCGTGTCACGGGTCTTCGCCGACGACTTCGCGGGGGTGCCGGCATGAGCGCGTGCGGCACGAGCCACGGAGCATCCGCAGGCGCCGGGGGCGCAGCATCCGTCTCCCCCTCCTCCGCTCCCGAGGGGCGCAAGCTGCTGCGGCTCGAGGTCCGCAACGCGCAGACGCCGATCGAGCGCAAGCCGGAGTGGATCAAGACGCGGGCGAAGATGGGGCCGGAATACCAGGCGCTGCACTCGCTCGTGAAGACCGAGGAGCTGCACACCGTCTGCCAGGAGGCCGGCTGCCCGAACATCTACGAGTGCTGGGAGGACCGGGAGGCGACGTTCCTCATCGGCGGCTCGCAGTGCACCCGTCGGTGCGACTTCTGCCAGATCGACACCGGCAAGCCCGCCGACTACGACACCGACGAGCCCCGCCGCGTCGCCGAGAGCGTCGTGCGCATGAACCTGCGCTACGCCACGGTCACCGGCGTCGCCCGCGACGACCTGCCCGATGGCGGCGCGTGGCTGCACGCCGAGACGGTGCGCGCGATCCACGCGGCGAACCCGAACACGGGCGTCGAGATCCTCGCGACCGACTTCAACGGCGACCCGACGCTGCTCGGCGAAGTGTTCGACAGCCGCCCCGAGGTCTTCGCGCACAATGTCGAGACGGTGCCGCGCATCTTCAAGCGCATCCGCCCGGCGTTCCGGTACGAGCGCTCGCTCGACGTGCTCACGCAGGCACGGGATGCCGGCCTCATCACGAAGTCGAACCTGATCCTCGGCATGGGCGAGGAGCCGGAAGAGGTCGTGCAGGCGCTCGAGGACCTGCACGCTGCCGGGACCGACATCATCACGATCACGCAGTACCTGCGGCCGTCGCCGCGCCACCTGCCGGTGGCCCGCTGGGTCAAGCCGCAGGAGTTCGTCGAGTTCAAGGAGGAGGCCGAGCGCATCGGGTTCCTCGGCGTCCTCGCCGGACCGCTCGTGCGCTCGTCGTACCGCGCCGGGCGCCTCTGGGCGCAGTCGATGATCTCCAAGGGGCGCGAGATCCCGTCGCACCTCGCGCACATCGCGGAGGACGTGCACGTCGACCGCGGTTTCGCGCAGGCGGTCTGAGGGCGAGCGGACGCTAGTCGGCGCTCGTCACCGACAGCACGCCGCCGTCGGAGTCGAGGTTGACGAGCAGCACGTCGTCGGTGGCGTCGGGATCGAGGGCGTACTCGAGAACGGCGAACGGGTCGGAGCCGCCGTGCTCGTCGGCGAGGATCGTCATGCTCATCAGCTGCAGCGAGCGGATCACGTCGATGTGCACGTCGCCCGAGATGTCGACGAGCGTGTCTTCGAGGGCGTCGCCGAGCGCCTCCTGCTGCTGCAGGATGTACTCGGTCACCTCGCTGGTGCGGTCGCTCAGCTCGTTGACCATCGCGTTGCGGGCGCTGCGGTCGATGTCCTCGATCGCGGAGATGAGCGCGGCGGCCACGTCGAGGGCCGCCTCGGAGACGTCGTCCTGGTCGGGAGCCGTGAGATCCACCGTGACGGACTGGTCTCCCAGTTCGACGTTCTCCGACCAGAAGATCGATCCGTCAGGCCCCGATTCGAGGAGTCCGAAGTAGTCGTGCTCGATCGCCATGACCCCATGAAACCGCAACGAGCGCGTCCGCGATAGCCCGAGCGCGGCATGGCGCGGATTCGGTCGGATCCGCGCGGCGATTCAGTCGACGAGGGATGCCGCGAACACGTGCGGAGTGAAGCCCGTGAGGTCTCCGATGCCCTCGCCCTGGCCCAGCAGCTTGACCGGGATCCCGGTGCGCTCCTGCACGGCGAGGACGAACCCGCCCTTCGCGGAACCGTCGAGCTTCGTGAGGACGAGGCCGGTCACGCCGGCGTGCTCGAGGAACGCCTGCGCCTGCATCACCCCGTTCTGTCCGGTCGTCGCATCGAGCACGAGAAGCACCTCGCTGATGGGCGCCTGCTTCTCGATGACGCGCCGGATCTTGCTCAGCTCGTCCATGAGCCCGCCCTTGGTGTGGAGGCGTCCCGCGGTGTCGACGAGCACGATCTCGGTACCAGTGCTCTTGGCGTACTCGATCGTCTGGAAGGCGACGGATGCCGGATCCTGGCCCTCCTGCTGCGGCCGGACGATCGTCGCGCCGCCGCGCTCCGCCCACGTCGCGAGCTGGTCGACGGCCGCGGCACGGAACGTGTCGGCCGCGCCCACGACCACCGAGCGGCCGTAGCGCTGCAGGAACTTCGCGAACTTGCCGATCGTCGTTGTCTTGCCGACGCCATTGACCCCGACGACCAGCACGACGGCCGGTCGTTCGGTCAGACGCAGCGTCGTGTCGAACTTCGCGAAGTGCTCCTCGAGCGTCTCCTTCAGCATCCGCTGCAGGTCCCTCGGGTCGGTGGTGCGGTAGCGCTCCACCTTCTCGCGCAGTTCGTCCACGATGCGCTCGGTGATGTCGGGTCCGAAGTCCGCGGTGAGCAGCGCGGTCTCGAGGTCTTCCCACGTCGTCTCGTCGATGGTCGGCTTGACGAACATTCCGCGCAGCGCGCGTCCGAGCGACCAGGAGCTCTCTGCCATGGTCCCAGCCTAGAGTCAGCTCAGGAGGCGACGCGCTCGGCGATGCGCTGTCCGACCACGGCCGAGACGCCGTCCTGCCGCATCGAGACGCCGTAGAGCGCGTCGGCGATCTCCATCGTGCGCTTCTGATGCGTGATGACGATGAGCTGGCTCGAGGCGCGCAGCTGCTCGAAGACGCCGAGGAGGCGTCCGAGATTCGCGTCGTCGAGGGCGGCCTCGACCTCGTCGAGGATGTAGAACGGGCTCGGGCGCGCCTTGAAGATCGCGGTCAGCAGCGCCACCGCCGCAAGCGACCGCTCGCCGCCCGACAGCAGCGAGAGCCGCTCGATCTTCTTGCCGACGGGCCGCACGGCCACCTCGATCCCCGTGGTGAGGGGCGAGTCAGGATCCGTGAGCGCGATCGAGCCCGTGCCACCGGGGAAGAGGATCGGGAACACCTCTCCGAACGCCACCTTGGTGTCTTCGAATGCCGCGAGGAAGATCGTCTGCATGCGCTCGTCGAGCTCTTCGATGATCGTGAGCAGGTCCTTGCGCGTCTGGGTGAGATCGGCGAGCTGCTCCGTCATGAACTTGTGACGCTGCTCGAGCGCTTCGAACTCCTCGAGCGCGAGCGGGTTCACCCGGCCGAGCTGCGCCAGCTTGCGCTCGGCCTCCTGCAGGCGTCGACGCTGCTGCGGGCGATCGTACGGAGTGGATGCTGCGCCCTCGGGGTCGTCCGCATCTCGCGGCCGTTGGGCGACCGGATCGACGGGAACGGGCTGATCCGGACCATATTCCGAAACGAGAATATCCTCGTCGAGTCCGAGCTCCGACTGCACCCGCTCGAGAAGGCCGGTGACATGCAGACGCTTCTCGTGGATCTGCAGCTCAAGGCTGTGAACGCTCTCCGTCAGGCCGGCGAGCCGTTCCCGCACCCCGTTCTCCTGGGTGCGCAGCTCGGCGAGCTCGGCCGTCACCGCCGTGCGCTCGGACTCCGCCGCGGCGAGCTCGGCGCGGGCCTGCGCCAGGGAACGGTCGACCGAGTCGATCACCGCCGGCAGCTGACCTGCGACGCCGGCGGCGATCTCGCGCTGCGCGCGACGGACCACGGCGCGGCGCGCTGCCTCGGCCGCCGCGTCACGCTCACGTTCACGCTGGCGTTCGAGCGCGACCACGCGCGCTTCGCCCGCACGGATGCGTTCGCGAAGCGTCTCGACGTCGAGACGGGAGCGCATCTCGCCGTCGCGAGCCTCTTCGAGCGCGGCGAGCATGCCCTCGCGCGCGGAGGCGTCGAGGATCGGACGGGGAGCTTCGAGCGCCGAGGTCAGCTGGTCGTCGGCGGACCGCGCCGATCCCTCGGCCTCCTCGACGGCCGCGGCCGCCTGGGCGAGTCCCGCGGCGAGCCGATCGCACTCCGCGACCGCGGCCTCATGGCGCACCGTCGCCCGGTTGACCTGCTCCGCGTGGGCGGCCAGTGCCGCATCGTGCTCGCGGAGGGTTGCGAGCGTGGTCTTGGTGCGCAGGCGCGCCGACTCGAGCTCATTCGTCGCGTCTGTCAGCGCAGCACGCAGCGAGTCCGCCACGACGGCGATCTCGTCACGGCGGTCGGCGGCGGCATCCCGTTCCGCCGCGAGCTCCAGCCGCGAACGCGAGGCCCCCGCGCCCGCGCGCAGCGAGTGCTCGGTGTACACCTCGCCGCGGCGGGTGACGAGGGTGATCGGACCGCCCAGCTCAGCCTTCGCCAGCTCGGGTCCGGCGTCGCGGGCGGTGTCGAGATCGTCGGTGACCACGACGTACGACAGCAGGCCGAGCACGCCCTCAGGAGCGGTCACGACCTCTCGTGCCGGAACCACACCGCGCAGGCTCGGAAACTGCGGATGCATCACGCCCGCCGCGGCGATCACGATGTCGACGACGCCCGCTTCGGCATCGCGTGCGGCGTCCGCCACGGCGAACGCGCTGTCGCGGTCTTCGACCAGCACGCCTTCGGCGACCGGCCCCAACACCGCCGCGATCGCGGCCTCGAACCCCGGCTTGACCTGCACGGCGTCGCCGACCAGCCCGCGGACACCCTCGCGCCCCTCGGCGATCAGGGATGAGGCGCCGTTCTTCACATCGAGTGCCCGGCTCAGCGCCGCCGTCTGCGCGGTGAGCGCCTCGCGCTCGCGTTCCGCGGCATGCAGGCGCTCACGGAGCGAGGAGACCGTGGCCTCGGACTCGGAGGCGTCGCGCTGCGCCCGGTCGTAGGCCGCGGCGTGATCGGCCGAGGACTCTTCGGGGACGAGGTCGGGGTCGACACCGGCAAGGATCGCCTCGGCCTCCGCGCGGCGCGCGAGCGCGGCATCCAGCGCCTTCTGCTGACGTTCGACGGCCGCGCGCACGGCAGCGAGAGCGGATGCCGCGGCCTCCGCGGTGCCGCGCAGCGCGGTGATGCGCATGTCGTGCTCCGAGACCAGTGCACTCTGCGCGGCGATGTCGACGTCGAGCGCATCCAGTTCGGCGCGGGCGCGCACGACGCCGCGCGCGGCCTCGGCGGCGGCATCCTGCGCGGCACCGAGCCCGTCCGACACGTCGTCGATCTCGGCACGCGCCTCGTCGATGATCGCCTGCGAGACCGTCGTGAGCTCGATGCGGTCCTCGTCCTCGGCGTCTCCGAGGAGTGCGAGTCGCTGGCCGGCCAGCGCGTACAGCCCGCGCAGGCGCTCCTGCACCCGTTCGAGCCCGAACGCCACCCGGCGCGCGCGGTCCACGCTCTCGGATCGCTGGTCGCTCTCGAGCTGCTCGATGCGCACGCGGGCGTTGTCGAGCCGTTCCTGCAGCACGATGCGCTCGGCGTGCCGCTCGTGCTCGCTGTGCGCGTGCGAGGCGAGCTCGGCGCGGAGTCCGACGATCTCGTCTGCGAAGAGGCGGGCCTTCGCGTCGCGCACGACCGCGGCGATCGTGGCCGCTTCGCGGGCGATCTCCGCCTGACGGCCGAGCGGCTTCAGCTGTCGGCGCAGTTCTCCGGCGAGGTCGCTGAGTCTGGTGAGATTCGCCTCCATCGCGTCGAGCTTTCGCAGGGTCTTCTCTTTGCGGCGGCGGTGCTTGAGGATGCCGGCCGCCTCCTCGATGAAACCCCGGCGGTCTTCGGGTGTCGCCTGCAGCACGCTGTCGAGGCGGCCCTGGCCCACGATCACATGCATCTCGCGACCCAGGCCGGAGTCGCTCAGCAGCTCCTGCACGTCGAGCAGACGGCAGGACTCGCCGTTGATCGCGTACTCGCTGGAGCCGTTGCGGAACAGCGTGCGGCTGATCGTGACCTCGGAGTACTCGATCGGAAGAGCACCGTCGCTGTTGTCGATGGTGAGCTGCACCTCGGCACGACCCAGCGGTCCACGTGTCGCGGTGCCGGCGAAGATGACGTCCTCCATCTTCCCGCCGCGGAGGGTCTTCGCCCCCTGCTCCCCCATCACCCACGCGAGCGCGTCGACGACGTTGGACTTGCCGGAGCCGTTGGGGCCGACGATGCAGGTCACGCCGGGCTCGAGGGCGAAGGTCGTCGGCTGGGCGAACGACTTGAACCCTTTGAGCGTCACGCTCTTCAGGTGCATGGATACGCCTTCCACCCCGGTCGTTTACCCGCCTACGCTACCGGAGCGCGGCTCCCCTGCCGGGAGGACCGGCCGAGCGCATCGCGGATGCCGCGACACGCCATGAGATCACCGAATCTGCGAGAAAGCTTGACGCGGGTATCCCGCACCCGCTAACGTCACTCTCTGCGTCTGAAGTCGAGAAAGGAGGTCCCCCGATGATGCTGATGACTCCAACCGGAATCGCCGCCCGTGATGGCGGAGCGATTCGTGCCGTCGCGTCGGGGACCGTCTCCTTCGGCGCTGTGCTGAGCGGCCGCTTCCCCGCCGCCATCTGATCCCCGCAGGGGACGAGTCTGCCCGTTTTCGGGCGACGATCGTCTGCTGCGCCGCACCCGCTTCGCGGTGCTGAGCGCTCTCCCCCTGCATCCACGTCCCGTCGTGCTGCGGCACGGCATCCGCCGCCTCCGGCGCCCGCCCGAGGCATCCCTTCCACAACCGGAAAGAACTCTCATGAATACTCTCCTTGCGCCGCAGCGCCCCTCGGGCCTTCCCGATACGCTGCGGCTTCCGAGCCGCGACACCCGCACATCGCTCCTGGACCGCCTCGCCCTCCACCTGGGTCTGTGGCTGCTGCTGTGGAGCACCCGCACCCCGCGGCTCGCGGACGACCGCCGCCGGCACGCTCAGACGTACCGGCACCAGGAGGCCACTGCAGAGCGCGAACGCGCCTACCTCCGCGAGGCCAGCCTCGCACCCCGGCCGTGACGGCCACCGGGTCCGGCGCCCCCCCCCCGGGGGGGGGGCCCCCCCCCGCCGGGGGGGGCCGGACCCCACCCCTCGAACACACGCATCGACATCGCAAGGACGCACTGACATGACCACCATCACGGGGCTCGAGTTCCGCCCCCTCGTCGTACCCGCTTCCATCGACGCACCGGACGCCGCCGACTTCATCGAGATGGTGCGCGTGCGCAACATCATCTACCGCGAGATCTCGGGGCACGACGACCACGGGATCACCGCCGACGAGCTGCTCCCGCACTACCAGCCTTCCGAATACGAGACCCGGCTCAGCTGGGTGATCGTCGACGACGGCGCGATCGTCGGCCGCATCGGCCTCGACGTCCCGCACGAGGACGGCTCGACCGCCGCGTTCTGGCTCATCGAGCTGCTCCGCGAGACGTGGGGCCGGGGCATCGGCTCCGCGGCCTACGAGCTCGTCGAGCGCACGGCACGCGAACACGGTCGCACCGTGCTGCAGTCGTGGGCCGAGCACCCGGCTGCGCCGGGACCGCAGCTCGCACCGCCCACGGGTTTCGGCGAGATCCCCGAGGACCACGTCGCCCGGTTCTATCTCCGGCACGGATACAAGCTCGAACAGGTCGAGCGCAACAGCGCCTTCGACCTGACGGGCTCGTTCGCTGGTGTCGAGCGACTCCTCGCCGAGGCGAAGGCTGCATCGTCGGCCTACCGCCTCGTCCAGTGGTCCGCGCCGACGCCGGACGAGTACGTTGCCGGCTACGCCTGGATGAAGTCCCGCATGTCGACGGATGCCCCGGCAGCGGCTCTCGAATTCGACGAGGAGACGTGGGATGCCGCGCGCATCGCCGAGCACGACGGGCGGTACACCTCGTCTGGGCGCACGATCCTGGTCACGGCGGCGCAGCACATCGAGACCGGTGAGCTGTGCGCGTTCAACGAGCTGGTGATCGGCAAGGACCACACCGAGGCGACGCATCAGGAGGACACCCTGGTCCTCAAGGAGCACCGCGGGCACAAGCTCGGAACGCTCGTGAAGTGCGCGGGGCTCCTGTCCTGGCGCGAGATCGCGCCCGACTCGGCGCGCGTCATCACCTACAACGCAGAGGAGAACCGTCCCATGCTGGACATCAACGAGGCGATCGGCTTCGCGCCGATCGCGTACGAGGGTGCATGGAAGAAGGTGCTCGATGACTGACCTGGCCGAAAACGACGTCGTGACCGTCGAGCGGATCGTCGTCCCCGAGACGGCGGACGCCGCCGACGCCCGCGTGTTCCTCGAGATGGTGCGGATCGCCAACGCGGTCTGCCTCGAGGACGCCGGACACGACTACCTCCGCGAGGAGCCCGACGAGATGCTCGGGTTCTGGCAGGACCAGACCGATTGGACGCAGCTCGGCTTCGCCGTGCTGCGGGCCGACGAGGTGCTCGGGGCCGTGAAGCTGATGATCTCGAACGAGTCGGATGCCAGCACGATCGAGTTCGACCTGATGGTCGATCCGCCGCACCGCGGTCGTGGTCTCGAGGAGCTGCTCCTCGCGAAGGTCGAGCGAGAGGCGCGCGAGCGCGGACTCGCCACGATCCAGACGTGGACACTTCATCGACCGGATGCTGCAGGCCCGCGCCTTCAGCCCTCCACGGGCTGGGGCGCCGTCCCGGCCGACGACGCGCAGACGAAGTTCCAGCTGGCGAGCGGCTTCACGCTCGAGCAGGTGGAGCGCAACAGCGTCTTCGATCTGACCGGCGACTTCGCCCTCGTGCAGCGCATGCTCGCGGATGCCGTCGCGGTCGCCGGGGAGGAGTACCGGCCGATCCAGTGGACGTCGCCGACGCCGCCGGAGTACGTCGACGGGTTCGCCTACGCGCTGTCACGCATGTCGACCGATGTGCCTGCCGGCGGTCTCGTCATCGACGAGCAGCACTGGGACGCTGCGCGGGTCGAACGCCGCGACGCACGCCTGAAGGCACAGGGGCTCA
Source organism: Microbacterium sp. NPDC058062 (assembly GCF_042885375.1). Taxonomy (NCBI): domain Bacteria; kingdom Bacillati; phylum Actinomycetota; class Actinomycetes; order Micrococcales; family Microbacteriaceae; genus Microbacterium; species Microbacterium sp. NPDC058062. Next base: position 219,214 of record NZ_JBHVSC010000001.1, on the reverse strand, counting down.
CCGTCTCGGTCGCGGCCGTGCTCCACGTGCCGACGGGCCGGGTCGCCGCGTACAACGAGCTCGTGATCGGCGAGGACCGTTCCGGCGCGACGCAGCAGTACGGCACGCTCGTCGTGAAGGAACACCGCGGCCACCGCCTGGGAACGATCGTGAAGTGCGCGAATCTGCTCCGCTGGCGCGACCTCGTGCCCCAGTCGCCGAGGGTCTCGACGTTCAACGCCGAGGAGAACCGGCACATGCTCGACATCAACGAGACCATCGGCTTCGTGCCGGCATCGTACGCCGGGGCGTGGAAGAAGGTGCTCGAACACTGATCTGGGGCCCGCACCGGAGGTCACTCAGACGTGTGCCGCGCTCGGTCCGTCCACACCCGAGCGCGGCACCCGCTGGCAATGCGCGCAGAAGTGACTCGAGCGATTCGTGAACGACACGCGCACGATGGGACGGCCGCATCGGGGGCACGGCTCCCCGGTGCGGCCGTACGCGTTGAGCGAATGCGCGAAGTATCCGGCCTGCCCATTGACGTTGACGTACTGCGCATCGAAACTGGTGCCGCCTTCGGCCAGCGCTTTGTCGAGCACGTGGCGCACCTCGCCGAGGAGGCGGTTCACGGCGCGGGTCGGCAGCGCGCGGGCGGGCGTCTCGGGGTGGATGCGCGCGGCCCACAGCGACTCGTCGGCGTAGATGTTGCCGACCCCGCTGACGACCGTCTGGTCGAGCAGCACGCGCTTGATCGCCGAGTCCTTGCGCGCGAGGGCACGCCGGAACCCGGCATCCGAGAACGCCGGATCGAGCGGGTCGCGCGCGATGTGCGCCACCTGCGCGGGGACGGATGCCTCGTCCCATCCGTGACCCCCGGGCGCCCCGTCAGGTGTGGCGATCAGGTCGTCGATCGCGAGCGAGCCGAATGTGCGCTGGTCGGCGAAGACGACCGAGAGCTCGCCGTGCACCGGATGTGCGAGGTCGATGCGCACGCGCTCGTGACGCTCAGGCGCCGCGCCCGGCGCACGCAGGAGCATCTGGCCGCTCATGCCGAGATGGCCGATGACCGCCTCCTCGGAGGGAGCTTCCTCCGCGTCGGCCTCCAGCGGAAGCCACAGGAATTTGCCACGGCGGGCGGCGGCGCTGACGACGCGACCGGTCAGGCGTGACTCGAACTCGGAGCCGCCGCCGGCGTGTCGCGTCAGCGCGCGTTCGTCGAGCACGGTGACGCCCACGACGAGCGCGCCGGTGACGGCTGGGGCGAGGCCGGCGCGGACGACCTCGACCTCGGGAAGCTCAGGCACGTCCGCTGAGTGCGCGCCACGCCGTGAGCGCGGCGGCCATCTCGGCGTGCTTCTTGCTCGTGCCCGCGCCTTCCGCCGAGAGTTCGCCCACCGTCACGATCGCGGTGAATCGTCGGTCGTGGTCGGGTCCCGTCGAGGTGACCTCGTACGCGGGAGGCAGCATGCCGGCGTGCGCGGCGAGCTCCTGCAGCGCCGTCTTCGGATCCATGGCCGCGCCGTAGCGCTCGGGGTCGGCGAGCAGCGGCTCCACGAGCCGCAGCACGAGTCCGGTCGCGGCGTCGGATCCGGTCGACAGATAGGTCGCCCCGAAGATCGCCTCCATGGTGTCGGCGAGGATCGAGTCCTTGTCGCGTCCGCCGGTGAGGATCTCGCCGCGGCCCAGCTTGAGATGCGCGCCCAGGCCGATGCCCCGGGCGATCTCGGCGAGGGCCACCGTGGAGACGACGCTGGCGCGCCGCTTCGCGAGTGCACCCTCTTCGAGCTCGGGATGCCCCGTGAAGAGGCGCACCGTCACCGCCAGGCCGAGCACGGAGTCCCCGAGGAACTCGAGGCGCTCGTTGTGCGGAGCCTGTCCGTTCTCGTACGCCCAGGACCGATGCGTCAGCGCCAGCGACAGAAGCTCGGGGTCGATATCGACTCCGAGCTTCTGTGTGAGGTCTGAGAGCGTGTTCCGCTCCGCTGCGACGTCTGTCACGTCAGACCGTGCGCGACGATCAGACGTCGGCGACCTTGCGGCCCTTGTACTCGAGGAACAGCTCGGTGCCCTGCGAGTCGGTGACGACCTTCGCCTGGTGCGGACGGCTGTAGACGGTCTTGCCGTTCTCGACGGTCTTGACGAGCGTGGGGACCTCGGCCTTCCACTGCGCGCGACGCGAGCGAGTGTTGGAGCGGGAGACCTTCCGCTTCGGGGGGTTACCTGCCATGGCTAGCTCTCTTCTGTGTTCTCGACGCCGCTGTCAACCGCGGGGGCGCGGTGCATCGTCGTCGTGGCTCGTGGTGAAGTCCTGGAGCGCGGCCCATCGTGGATCGAGAGGCTCGCTCTGCGGCGTTCCGGTGTTCTCGGCCAGTCGCTCACCCGTGACCGGATCGAGTCCGGGGCAATCCGGCTGGCACACCGGCTGAAACGGAAGCGACAGGACGACCGCTTCCCTGACCAGAGTTTCAAGATCCACGTGGTCGTCTTGAACCTCGAAGTCAGTTTCTTCCTCCCCAGGATACGCGAAAAGCTCCTGAAACTCGACTTTGAGCCCTTCGGCGATGTCGATGAGGCAACGACTGCAGATGCCGGTGTACTCGGTGTCGACCTCTCCGGACACGAGAATGCCCTCGTGAACCGACTCGAGGCGAACGTCAAGGACGACCGGCTCACCCTGGGCGACGGCGACGAGTCCCTCGCCCCATTTCTCAGGAGCGGGGACCTCGAGGGCGTGCTCGCGCATCTCTCCGGAACGGTGGGCGATGTCGCGGACCGGGAGGACGAACGGACCCGTCACATGCTTTCTGACCACGGCTCCAGCCTAGCCGCGGTTTCTGGTCAGATGCCGCGCGCGCCGGTGTCGAGGAATCGCCCCACGGCAGGCGGCACGAACGGCGACACATCGCCCCCGAGCGACGCGACCTGCCGCACCAGCGAGCTCGAGACGAGCGCGTGCGCCGGATCAGGCAGCAGGAACACCGTCTCGACGTGCGCGAGGTGACGGTTCACGATCGCCATCGGCGTCTCGTATGCCACGTCGACCTGCGATCGGATGCCCTTGACGAGGACGCCGGCTCCGACATCCGTCGCGTAGTCCACCAGGAGGCCCATGCTCCACGAGGCGACGATCACGTCGCCCTCGATCTCGGCCTCGGCGATGGACTGCTCGAGCAGCGACTGGCGCTGCGCGATGGGGAGCATCGCCTCCTTGCCGGGGTTGTGCACGACCAGAACGTGAAGCTGGTCGTACAGCGAGGCGGCGCGGCGGATCACGTCGAGATGACCGAGGGTCGGCGGATCGAACGATCCCGGGACGACGGCGATCCGGCTGCTCATGCGGTCCAGCCTAGTGGGCCGTCCGAAGGCCCTCGGACGCGTCAGTTCTTGGCGAGGGCGGCGCGCTCCGCCATGCCGACGTTGCGCTCGAGGGCGGCGGCGAGCCCGGGATGCCGCAGCAGCGCGGGGTCCTCGGCGAGCAGCCGCTCGGCCGCCACACGTGCCTCGGAGATGATGTCGGCGTCCTTCACGACCCGCAGAAGTCGCAGCGACGAGCGCGCCCCGGACTGCGCGTCGCCGAGCACGTCGCCCTCACCCCTCAGCTCGAGGTCGATCTCCGCGAGGGCGAAGCCGTCGAGGGTCGACGCGACGGCTTCCACACGCTCGCGGGCGGGGGTGCCGAGCGGCGCCTCGGTCACCAGGAGGCAGAGCCCCGGGATTCCGCCGCGTCCCACGCGTCCGCGCAGCTGGTGCAGCTGCGAGACACCGAACCGGTCGGCCTCGAGGATCGCCATCGTCGACGCGTTCGGCACGTCGACGCCGACTTCGACCACGGTCGTCGCCACGAGCACATCGATGTCGCCCCGGGCGAAGGCCTGCATGATCGCGTCCTTCTCGTCCGACGGCATCTTGCCGTGGAGGACCTCGACGCGGATGTTCGAGAACGACGGATGCCGCGACAGCAGGTCCGCGACCTGGACGACGCCCCAGCGGGTCCGGGCCGCCTCGCCCCCCGTGTCGCCGGCGGGCTCGTCGGCGGTGTCGTCCTTGGTGAGCTTCTCGGCGTCGATGGCGGCGCACACGACGAACGCCTGACGCCCCTGTGCGACCTCTTCCGCGACGCGCTCCCACACTCGCGCGAACCAGCCCGGACGTTCCGCGAGGGGCGCGACGAAGGTCTCGATGCCCGCCCGGCCGGCGGGCATGGTGCGAATCGTCGACACATCGAGATCGCCGAACACCGTCATCGCCACGGTGCGTGGGATGGGGGTGGCGGTCAGCACGAGCGCGTGCGGCGACGATCCCTTGGCGCGCAGCGACTCGCGCTGCTCGACACCGAAGCGGTGCTGTTCGTCGACGACGACGAGACCGAGGTCGGCGAAGGTCGTGCTCTCGCTCAGGAGCGCGTGCGTCCCGACGACGATGAGCGCCTGTCCGGACGCGGCGCGCAGCGCCGCCTTGCGGCGCTCCGCAGCGGGGAGCTGCCCCGTGAGGAGCGTAGGCATGAGCTCGGGGGCGAGCTTCGGCCCCAGCATCCGTGCGATCGACCGCACGTGCTGCGCCGCCAGGACCTCTGTCGGCGCGATGAGGGCGGACTGACCGCCGGATTGCGCGACCTGGAGCATGGCGCGCAGCGCGACGAGCGTCTTGCCCGAGCCGACCTCGCCCTGGACGAGGCGGTTCATGGGCCAATCGCCCTGCAGGTCGCGCGCGACGTCGTCGCCGACGGTGATCTGGTCGGGCGTCCGCGGGAACGGCAGGGCCTCGTCGAATCGCTCGAGCAGCGTTCCCCCAGCGCGTTTGGTCGCCGACAGCGCACGCACGAACTGGCGCTGCTGCAGGAGCGCGACCTGGAGGACGAAGGCCTCCTGCATGCGCAGTGTGGCGCGCGCCGGGTCGATCTGCTCGAAATCGGTCGGGCGATGGATGTGCTCGATGGCGGACCTGGCCTCGATGAGGCCGTGCCGTGCGCGCAACTCGTCGGTGAGCGGCTCGGGCACCTCGCCGAGTCCGTCGAGGACGAGTTCGACGATCTTCTGCAGCTGCCAGCTCGCGACGGTGCTCGTCGCCGGGTAGATCGGGATGGGAAGGTTGGCGTTCGCCTGCACCTTGAGCCGCGCCGTGTCGGCATCTTCGAACAGCTCGTAGTCGGGGTGCGCGAGCTGCTGGGCCCCTTTGTAGATGCCCACCTTGCCCGCGAAGATGCCCTGCCGCCCGGGCTGCAGATCGCGCACCCGCCACGACTGGTTGAAGAAGGTCAGCGACATCTCGCCGTTTCCGTCACTGATCACGACTTCGAGCAGCGAACCGTTGCGGTTCTTCATACGCCGTTCGCTGACACGGCGCACCTCGGCGACGATCGTCACCGGCTCGCCCAGCGGCAGTGTCGAGATCGGCGTCAGCTCGCCATGGCGGGCGTAGCGGCGGGGATAGTGGACGAGCAGATCGCCGACCGTCGTCATGCCGAACGCGCGCTCGAGCGCCGCCGCCGTCTTGCCGCCGATCGCGCCGCCGAGGCTCGAGTCGAGGGTGAAGGAGGCCACGCCACGAGTCTAGGAGCGACCCGCGACGTGCCGCTGCGCTAGCCGAAGATGGACTCCACGATCTCGGACAGGAACGCGCGCCCGTTCCGGTTCACCGTGGAGAGGTAGATCCACACCCCGTCGCGCGCGACGATCATCTCCTCGGTGTCGGTCCCCTGTCCCGGGAGCACGCAGAAGTCGGCGCCGAAGTCATCCGACACCTGGCAGGTGTAGCCCTGTGCGGGGAGGTCCGCGACCGCGGCGGTGACCGCCTCCGGCGTCGCGGTGCTGATCAGCAGCAGCATCCCGGTCGCGTCGCCGACGATCCAGTCGCAGCCCAGCGCGAGCGTCGCACCCTCGGGAGCCGGGCGCACGAAGCCCTCACCGTTGCTCTGCAGCGTCATGTCACCGACCGCGGCCTGCCACGTCGCGGGCGTCGCGAGGTTGTTGCAGTCCGTCGGCAGCGTGACGGATGCGGACGCGGTCGGTGTCGGTGTCGGCGTCGGGCTCGGAGACTCCGAGGGCGATGCCGACGTCGTCGGCGACGTCGTCGGAGAACCGCCGCCGCTCGCGCAACCCGTCAGCACGAGTACGGCCGCGACGAACGCGATCACCGCCGATGAAACCCTGATGCCGCTGCGATTCATCGCGACCCCCGTCGATTCCGGACTCCCCCACTCGCGATCATAGGGGCGGCCGCGACCGGGCCGCGCAGCGGCGGGCCGATATCGTGGGAGCGTGACGCGCATCATCGCCGGCCGTGCGGGCTCGCTCCTGCTCGATGTGCCGGACGCCGGCACCCGGCCCACGAGCGATCGCGTGCGCGAGTCGCTCTTCGGCGCGCTGGAGTCCGCGGACGCGCTCCGCGGCGCCGCCGTGCTCGACCTCTACGCCGGCTCGGGCGCACTCGGGCTCGAGGCGGTGAGTCGCGGTGCGGCCTCCGCCGACCTCGTCGAGAAGTCCCCGCGCGCCGCGACCATCGTCCAGCGCAACGCGGGCCGGGTCACGAAGGCCGTGGGGACCGGCAGCACGATCCGCGTGCACCGTGCATCGGCCGACGCCTTCCTGCGGTCGGCCCGCGGACCCTTCGATCTGGTCTTCCTCGACCCGCCCTACGACCTGGGTGAGACGGAGCTGTCGTCGACCCTGGCGCTGCTCGTGCCGGTTCTTGCCGCCGGTGCGGACGTCGTGATCGAGCGCGCGACGCGCTCCCCCGAGCCGAGCCTGCCCCACGGACTCGTCGCCACGCGCTCGAAGCGCTACGGCGACACGGCGATGTGGTGGGCGACCACCGCCGACTGATCGACGGAGCGCTGAGAGCGTCGCTCCGACGCCGGATCAGCCGGTGCCGGCGTCCCAATCGCGGTAGGGGTCCCAGCCGCCGCGGCCATCGTGAGGCCTCCCGTCGACGAGCACGGCGTCCTGGCCCCGCGCCTGCACCACGCCCACGCGGACGAACCCGTGCGGCAGCGATCGGTTCGCCGGGAACGTCGCCAGCAGCGCGTGATCCTCACCGCCCGCAAGGGCCGATGCGACGTCGGATCCCAGCGCCGCCGACTCGAGGGCGATGGTGACGTCGGATGCCGCGGCCATGCGCGACGCGTCGAGCACGAGGCCGTCGGACACGTCCATCATCGCCGTCGCACCCGCGTCGGCCGCCTCGGGACCGAGCCACACGGGAGGCGACGGACGCAGCTGGGCCGCGAGATCGGCGAGCTCCGCGTGATCGAGCAGACTCTCGTCGACCGGGATCGGGTGGCCCGCGGCATCCGTGAATCGCTCGAAGAGGATGCCGAGGCCGCGCGCCGCGCGTCCGAGCTCGCCCGCCACGGCGACGAGATCGCCGGGTTCGGCACCGGAGCGCAGCACCGGTGAGCGACCTGCCAGCGCACCCAGTGCGGTGACCGCGATCGTGAGCGTGTCGGACACCGTCAGGTCGCCGCCCTCGACGCGGCATCCGGGCGCGAGGTCGCGGCAGGCCGCACGCAGTCCGTCGGCGATGCCGGTGACGAAGGAGAGCCGTGTCGCATCGGGCATGGCGAGGGCGACGAGCAGGGCGGTGGGGGTCGCACCCATGGCGGCGACGTCCGCGAGGTTGACGGCAGCCGCCTTGTACCCGAGGTCGAACGCGCTCGACCATGCGAGGCGGAAGTCAGGACCGTGTACGAGAGTGTCGACCGTCGCCACCACCCGGCCGTCCGCAGCGGCGATCACGGCGGCGTCGTCGCCCGGTCCGACGAGGGCGTTCGACTCGCCGAGGCGCTCCAGGATGCGCCGCAGGATGCGCCCCTCGCTGAGCTCGCCCACCGTCGGATCCATGCGCTCGTCGACCACACGACCACGCTACCGGTGCCGACGATCCCCACAGCGCCGCCGGGTTAGCCTGGAACGGTGCGTGTTCTCCCCTCCCTGGTTGCGTTCGGGCTCACGATGGTGGCTGCCGTCGGCTTGACGGGGTGCACCACCACCGTCGACCTCGATCCCGCGGAAGCCGCGAACGACCCGCTCTGTGCGGAGGTAACCTCGAACCTCCCGGGGACGGTCAGCGGACAGGCGCGCCGGTGGACCGACGCTCAGGCCACCGGGGCGTGGGGCGATCCGGCCACGGTGCTGCTCACGTGCGGCGTCGAGCCGCCGGGGCCGACCACCCTCCCCTGCCAGGACGTCGCGGGCGTCGACTGGATCATCGACGACTCCGACGCGCCTCGCTTCCGTGTGACGACGTTCGGCCGCACCCCCGCCGTGGAGATCTACCTCGACACGACCGCGGACGAGAACGGCGAGGGCGTGTCGAGCCGCGATGTGCTCGATGCCCTGTCGCCGATCGTCAGCGTGCTGCCCGTCGACGGCCAGTGCCTCGATCGCGGCGAGGCGACCCCCGCTCCCTGAGTCCCCGACTCAGCGAACCGCGCGGACGGAGACCGTCTGCCGGGCGCGCTCCAGTGCCGTGTCGATGAGCTCCGTGATGAGCTCGGGGTACGACATCCCGGACGCGATCCAGCACTTCGGGAACATCGAGATCGGTGTGAACCCCGGCATGGTGTTGAGTTCGTTGACGTAGAGCCCGTCCGCGGCGAGGAAGAAGTCGACGCGTGCGAGCCCCTTGCCGTCGACTGCCTGGAAGGCGCGGATGCCGAGCTCCTGGATCGCCGCGATCTCGCGGTCCGTCAGATCCGCGGGGCAGACGACCTCGGCACCGTCGCCACCGAGGTACTTGCCTTCGAAGTCGTAGAACTCGCGCGTCGTGAGCACGATCTCGCCGGGCAGCGACGCGCGCGGGGCGGCACCGCCGCGTCCTTCGAGGATCGCGACCTCGACCTCGCGGCCGACGATCGCCGACTCGATGAGCACCTTGTCATCCTCGGCGAACGCGAGGGCGAGCGCCGCATCGAGCTCCGAGGCGTCGTGGACCTTCGAGACGCCGACGCTCGACCCGGCGCGCGCGGGCTTCACGAAGGACGGCTCACCGAGGGCCGCAGCATCCGCTCGCACGCCCTCGGGGTCGCGGTCCCAGCGCTCCTGCGTCACCGTGACCCAGGGAGAGACGGGCACGCCCGCCGCCTGCAGGACGATCTTCATGAAGTGCTTGTCCATGCACAGCGCGGAGTCGAGCACACCGCCGCCCGCGTACGGGATCTCCAGCGTGTCGAAATAGCCCTGGATCGTTCCGTCCTCGCCGTGCACGCCGTGCAGGATCGGGAGGACGACGTCGAGGGCGCCCAGGTCGTCGACGGTCCCGTCGGCACGACGGACGCGCAGTTCGCGCTCCCCGACCTCGGGCCACAGCACACGGGTGCCGTTGTCCACGACCTCCGGAAGCCGTTCCGCGTCGAGGGCGAACTTGTCGGGGTCGTCGTCCTCGAGGACGAACACCCCGTCGCGCGTGATCCCGACGGGGATCACGCGGTAGTTGTCACGGTCGATCGCCCGCAGCACCCCGCCCGCCGTTGCGGAACTGATCGAGTGCTCGCTGGATCGACCGCCAAAGAGCACCGCCACCGCCGGCTTGTCCATTCGTCGTCCTTTCGCCCTGGGGGGTGTCGTCGTCGGTCGTTAGGTGCGGCGCGATGTCGCGAGGGTTCATGGTGCCGTCGAGCACCATCTTCACCTGCTCGACGATGGGCATCTGCACGCCCACCTCCCGCGCCAGCTGCAGGATGGGCGCGACGGACGCGAGCCCCTCCGCCGTCTGGTTCATCTGCTTGACGACATCGTCGAAGCGATAGCCCTGCCCGAGCAGTCGCCCGGCGGTGTTGTTGCGGCTGAGCGGCGACTGGCACGTCGCGATGAGGTCGCCGAGCCCGGCGAGCCCCTGGAGCGTCTCGTGCTGGGCGCCGAACGCCACCGCGAAGTCCGTCATCTCGACCAGGCCGCGCGTGATGATCGAGGCCTTCGTGTTCTCGCCGTAGCCGACGCCGTCGACGATGCCGATCGCCACCGCGATGAGGTTCTTGAGCACGCCGCCGAACTCGGTGCCGATCACGTCGGTGTTGACGAACGTGCGGAAGTACTTGTTGCGAGCGAGCCGGGCGACCGCCTCGGCCGTCTCCTGGCTCGTGGACGAGATGACGGCCGCCGTCGGCTGCTCGCGGGCGATCTCGAGGGCGAGGTTGGGGCCGGAGGCGACCGCGATGCGCGCGGGGTCGCAGTGCAGCTCCTGCTCGATCACCTGGCTCATGCGCAGGCCCGTGCGCCGCTCGACACCCTTCATGAGCGACACGACGGGCGCGTCGCTCTGCGCGCTCAGCGGGCGGACCGCTTTGAGGTTCTGGCGCACCGCCTGGCTCGGGATCGACAGATAGATCTGCTCGGCACCCTCGAGCGCCTCCGACAGGTGGTGGGTGGCGTGCATGTCGCGCGGCAGGTTGATGCCGGGGAGGTACTCGCTGTTGCGCTTGCCCTCCTGGATCTCGCTGGCGAGCTCGGGGCGACGTGCCCACATCGTGACGTGGGCACCGCCGTCGGCGAGGATCTTGCCGAACGTCGTGCCCCAGCTGCCCGCGCCGACGACGGCGACGCGCGGGCGCGCGGCATCCTGCCTACGGCTCAAGGCGCCCCGTCTCCTTCTGGCCGTGATCGGCCGGGTTCCAGCGCTCCGCAGGTGCGGGCTCGCCACGCAGCTGCGAGAGGAGGCCTGAGATGTCGGCCATCACGGCGTCCGTCGCCTCGACGAGCGCCGTCTGCGACGAGGCCGACCCGGCATACGCCGACAGGTCCACCGGGTCGCCCACGATCACGCGCACGCGGCGGCGCAGCGGCCAGAGCTTGAGCTTCCCGTAGCGCGGGAGCACCTGCTGCGAGCCCCACTGCGCCATGGGGATGACCGGGATGCCTCCGGCCAGCGCGAGGCGGACGGCTCCGGTCTTGCCGCGCATGGGCCAGAGGTTCGGCTCACGGGTGAGCGAGCCCTCTGGGTAGACGATCACTCCGCGACCGTGCTCCACGAGCGTCTGCGACGCCTCGAGCGTGGCGCGAGCCGCGGCGGCCGACGTCGCACGAGCGACCGGCACCATCCCCGTGATGCGCAACACCCACCCCAGCACCGGCACGCGGAACAGGCTCTCTTTCGCCATGAACCGGGGCGCACGGCCCAGCCGCCACACGGCGAGGGCGACCACGAGCGGATCGATCTCGCTCATGTGGTTCGGAGCGAGGACGTACGCACCGTCGCGCGGGAGCTTCCTGCCGTCTTCGATCTCCAGTTTGAAGAGCAGACTCAGGAGCGGCACGAGGAGGCCGGCCAGCGGCCAGAAGGCGCTCGGACGCGTCTTCTCGGCCGACGCGCGCGGACGATCGGTGGCCACCGGGTTATCCGATGACGTCGAAGTCGGCGCCGAGCTGGTCGAGCTTGGCGAAGAACTTCTCGTAGCCGCGACGGATGATTCCGACGTTGCGGACGACCGACTCCCCTTCGGCGGCCAGTGCCGCGATCACGTAGCTGTATCCGCCGCGGAGGTCGGGGACTTCCACGTCGGCGCCGTGAAGCGGTGTCGGGCCGTTGATCACGGCGGCCTGCTCCAGGGCTCGCCGGGGAACGCGACGGCCGGGCGCATCGATCCCGTCGCGGTGCACCGCGATGTCGGCGCCCATCAGGTTGAGCGCCTCGGTGAATCCGAGCCGGTTCTCGTACACGGTCTCGTGCACGGTCGAGGTGCCCTCGGCCTGCGTGAGCGCGACGATGAGCGGCTGCTGCCAGTCGGTCATGAAGCCGGGGTGCACATCGGTCTCGACGACGACGGGCTTCAGGGCCCCTCCGCGACGGAACTGGATGCCGTCCTCGCGGACGTCGAACCATCCGCCGGCCTTGCGGAAGACGTTGAGGAACGTCAGCATCTCCTGCTGCCGCGCTCCGCCGACGAAGATGTCACCGTCGGTCGCGAGCGCCGCGCACGCCCACGAGGCTGCCTCGTTGCGGTCGAAGATCGCGCGGTGGTCGTACCCGCGCAGCGAATCGACGCCCTCGATGAAGATGACGCGGTTCGGCTCGTACGAGATGATGGCGCCCATCTTCTGGAGCACCGCGATGAGATCCATGATCTCGGGCTCGATCGCGGCGTTCCGCAGCTCCGTCACGCCCTTCGCGCGCACGGCCGTGAGCAGCACCTGCTCGGTCGCGCCGACGCTCGGATACGGCAGCTCGATGTTCGCGCCGTGCAGGCCGTCGGGGGCGGTGATGCGGATGCCCTCGTAGCTCTTGTCGACGACGGCGCCGAAGGCGCGCAGCGCGTCCATGTGGAAGTTGATCGGGCGGTCCCCGATGCGGCACCCGCCGAGGTCGGGGATGAGCGCCTCGCCGAGGAGGTGCAGCAGCGGCCCGCAGAAGAGGATCGGGATGCGGGAGGCCCCGGCGTGCGCGTCGATCTCCTCGAAGTGCGCGGCGACGGCCCCACTCGGGTCGAGGTGGATCGTGCCCTCCTCCTCGCCGTCCACGACGCGGACGCCGTGGACTTCGAGAAGCGAGCGGACCACCTGGACGTCGCTGATATCGGGGACGTCGCGCAGCGTGCTGGCGGTCTCTCCCAGGAGAGCTGCGACCATCGCCTTCGTGACGAGGTTCTTGGCGCCCTTCACCTCGACGCGTCCGGTCAGCGGTCGCCCGCCCCGGATCGCGAGGACTTCGCCGGTCCGTTCCTGCTCTTCCGCTTCGGCAGTGGTGCTTTCGCCGGCGGCGACGTTCAGGAGCGGCTTCATCCGGTGGTCCTCACTTGGTGTGCAGAGGGGGCTTGCGACGGTCGGGTGCCCGGGGTCTGGGCACCCGGCCCGGCTTACGGAACGGGAAGTGTCCGCGGCCGCCACGCCTCTCGGCGAGCCTCGAACTGCGCGATCCTGTCTGCGTCGCGCAGCGTGAGCCCGATGTCGTCGAGCCCTTCGAGAAGCCGCCACCTAGTGTAATCGTCGATCTCGAAAGGGAGCTCCAGCGCGCCGATGCGCGCGGTGCGGGCGTCGAGGTCGACCGTCATCGACACGCCGGGATCCGCCTCGATGGCGGCCCATGCGGCCTCGAGGTCGGCCTCCGAGATCACTCCGGCGACGAGGCCCTGCTTGCCCGCGTTCCCGCGGAAGATGTCGGCGAACCGCGGGCTCAGCACGACCTTGAACCCGAAGTCGCGCAACGCCCAGACGGCGTGCTCACGGCTCGAGCCGGTGCCGAAGTCGGGGCCGGCGACGAGGATGCTGGCACCCGCGTAGGCCGGCTGGTTCAGCACGAACTCGGGGTCCTGGCGCCAGCTGGCGAACAGGGCGTCCTCGAAACCCGTCTTGGTGACGCGCTTCAGGTAGACGGCCGGGATGATCTGGTCGGTGTCGACCGCGGAGCGCTTCAGCGGCGCGGCGATACCGGTGTGCGTCGTGAACTTCTCCATGTCAGGCCTCCGTGCCCTCGGCTGCGGCCGCGACGGGCGCGGGAAGGTCGCCGGGGCTCGCGAGGCGGCCCATGACGGCGGTGGCCGCTGCGACGAGCGGCGAGACGAGGTGCGTGCGGCCGCCCTTGCCCTGGCGGCCCTCGAAGTTGCGGTTGCTCGTGGACGCGCAGCGCTCTCCAGGAGCGAGCTGGTCGGGGTTCATGCCGAGGCACATGGAGCAGCCGGCGAAGCGCCACTCCGCGCCGAAGTCCTCGATGACCTTGTCAAGGCCCTCGGCCTCGGCCTCGAGGCGGACCCGGGCCGAGCCCGGGACGACCATGACGCGGACACCGTCCGCCTTCTTGCGGCCTTCGATGACCGACGCGAACGCACGGAGGTCCTCGATGCGGCTGTTCGTGCACGACCCCATGAACACGGCGTCGACGGGCACCTCTTTGAGCGGGGTGCCGGGAACGAGATCCATGTATTCGAGCGCACGCTCGGCGGCGGCGCGCTCGTTGGGGTCGGCGAAGTCTTCCGGCGACGGGACGGACGCGCTCAGCGAGACGCCCTGGCCCGGATTGGTGCCCCACGTCACGAACGGCTCGAGCTCGGCGGCGTCGAGGAACACCTCGGCGTCGTACACCGCGCCCTCATCGCTGGGGAGCGTCCGCCAGTAGGCGACGGCGTCGTCCCAGTCCTGGCCGGTCGGCGCGTGCTCACGGCCCTTCACGTACGCGAAGGTGGTCTCGTCGGGCGCGACCATTCCGGCGCGGGCGCCGGCCTCGATCGACATGTTGCAGATCGTCATGCGGCCCTCCATGGAGAGGGACCGGATGGCGCTGCCCCGGAACTCGAGCACGTACCCCTGTCCGCCGTTCGCACCGATCTTGGCGATGATCGCCAGCACGATGTCCTTGGCGGTGACGCCGGGCTTCAGCTCCCCCTCGACCGTGATGGCCATGGTCTTGAAGGGCTTGAGCGGGAGCGTCTGCGTCGCGAGGACATGCTCGACCTCGCTGGTGCCGATGCCGAACGCCATCGCGCCGAACGCGCCGTGCGTGGAGGTGTGCGAGTCTCCGCAGACCACCGTGATGCCCGGCATGGTCAGACCCAGCTGCGGTCCGACGACGTGGACGATGCCCTGCTCCTTGTCGCCGAGCGAGTGCAGGCGCACGCCGAACTCGGCGGCGTTGCGCCGCAGCGTCTCGATCTGGGTGCGGCTCGTGAGGTCGGCGATCGGCTTGTCGATGTCGAGCGTCGGGGTGTTGTGGTCCTCGGTCGCGATCGTCAGGTCGAGGCGCCGCACCGGGCGGCCCTCCGCCCGCAGACCGTCGAAGGCCTGGGGGCTGGTGACCTCGTGCACCAGGTGCAGGTCGATGTAGATCAGGTCCGGCTGACCGTCTTCGCCGCGGACGACGACGTGGTCGTCCCACACCTTCTCGGCGAGGGTACGGGGACGGTCGGGAATGCCGGATGCATCGGTCGTGCTCATTGCTAGTCGTTCTCCTCTGTGGGACTGCGCCCGAAAGGGGTGGGGCCCGCGACGAACTCCGCGACGAGGGAGGCCTGGGGACTAGGACTCGTCGCGGCCGCTAAGGAGAAGGCGAGCGATCCGCACGTGCCCAGGCTACCACCGCCGAAACGGGCACCCGTGCCGCCGCTGTCATCTGCCGTCTCCCCCGCGCCTCCCGCGCCTCGGGCCGCCGACGGCGGTCGGCGGCCCGAGGGATACGGCTGAGGAAGGAGATCAGCGAGCGTCGTCCGAACGGGGCTGATCGACCGTGGGAGGGGTGCCCTTCTCGTCCGCTACGACGGCGGCGGCAGCATCCGCGTTCGGCATCTTCTTCTCACGCGCGGACGCGACGAGGCTCGCCACCGTCGCGACCAGCATCGAGATGATGATGACGCCGAGCGACATCCACGTCGAGATCTCGGGCGCCCATTCGATCGGCTCGCCGCCGTTGATGAACGGAAGCTCGTTGACGTGCATGGCGTGGAAGACGAGCTTCAGACCGATGAAGGCCAGGATGAACGCGATGCCGTAGTGCAGGTAGCGGAGGCGGTCGAGGAGGTCGCCGAGGAGGAAGTAGAGCTGGCGGAGGCCCATGAGCGCGAAGATGTTCGCGGTGAACACGATGAACGCGCTCTGGGTGATGCCGAAGATCGCGGGGATCGAGTCGATCGCGAACAGCAGGTCGGTCACGCCGATCGCCGCGAACACGATGATCATCGGCGTCCACATCTTCTTGCCGTCCACGACCGTGCGGATCTTCGCGCCGTCGTAGTGGTCGCTGATGTCGATCGTGCGGCGCAGCATGCGCACCACGAAGTTCTCCTGCTTCACGTCGGAGTCGTGGTCGCCGCCCGGGAAGGCCTGGCGCCACGCCGTCCACACGAGGAACGCGCCGAAGATGTAGAAGACCCAGCTGAACTCCTCGATCACGGCGGCGCCGACCATGATGAAGATGCCGCGCAGGACGAGGGCGATGATGATCCCCACCATCAGGACTTCCTGCTGATAGCGCCGCGGAACCGCGAACTGGCTCATGATCAGCACGAAGACGAAGAGGTTGTCGATCGACAGGCTGTATTCCGTGAGCCAGCCGGCGACGAACTGGCCGGCGTACTCGGGCCCGGCGACGATCCACATGATGCCTGCGAAGATGAGCGCGAGAGTCACGTAGAAGACGACCCAGAGCGTGGACTCGCGCGTCGAGGGGATGTGGGGCCGCTTGAGGATGAGCAGCAGATCCGCGATCAGGATCAGCGTGAGGATCACGAGTGATCCGATTTCGAACCACAGCGGGAGTTCGAGGTCCATGGAGGGCCTTTCGAAGGGGACGTGAGAGGGGTCGGCGGAATCCGAAAGTCTCTCCCCCGCCGGCTGACCGCCTGCGGCGCGCACCCGGGGTCGCAGTGTCGGGACCCGTGATGACGGATGCGCGGTGTCGGGATACTCCCTCTCGCTCGCAACAGGATACAGGCTCGGCGGGGCGCGCTCAGCGCCTGTGAGACGATCCGGGCGATGCGGACACTGACACGGTGAGAGACAATTCGGAGGATGGGGATGGCCGACGACGACGTGCCGGGCGACGCCGAACTCGTGGTGCTGGCTGCGGGCGGGAGCGAGCACGCCTTCCGCACGCTGTACCGGGCGTACGTGCGCCCGGTCTACTGGCTGGCGCACGGGCTCGTCGGCAACCCGGCGGACGCCGAGGAGGTCACCCAGGAGACGTTCCTCGTCGCCTGGCGCAAGCTCCCCGACCTCGACCTGGTCGGCGATTCGCTCCTGCCCTGGCTCGCGACGATCTGCCGGTTCCAGTCCGCGAACCGCATCCGCCGGCAGCGGCGCGACCGCGAGCGCACCGGGGCCGCGGCCGACGAGACCCTGCCGTCCACGGTCGACGTCGAGCAGCAGGTGATCGACGACCGCCTGGCGGAGGCGATCCTGCACGAGGTCGCCGGACTCGGCGAGCTCGATCGGGCCATCTTCCGGCTGTGCGCGACCGAAGGGTACGCGTACCAGGCGGCCGCCGACGAGCTCGGTGTCGCGCACGGCGTCGTCCGCAACCGTCTCTCCCGCATCCGCACCCGACTGCGGACCGTTGTGAAGGAGAGCACATGAGCACGCAGCCCCCGGGTCCCGAGACCCCCGCATCCCTCCCCGAGCTCAGCAGCGAGCGCATCGACGAGATTGAGGACGCTCTCTTCGCCGACATCGCGCACGAGCGGGCACGCCTGTCCGCACGGCGCACGCGACGAGGACGCCTCTGGATCGCCGGCGGCGCGGCAGCCGCGGTGATCGCCGTCGCGGCCGTCATCGCCCCGTCGGTGGGCTCATTGGTCAGTCCCTCAGGGGGCGGCGTCGGCGACGAATACGCCGTCGCGCCCGTCGCGCCCGCCGACTCCGGGGCCGGCGCGAACACGACGGACTCCTCGGGTGCCGACACGCGCGAATCCGCACCGCTCACGGTCGCACCCGGAGCAGCCGGCGACACCGCCGCCGGCTCGGCGGCCGCTGATCGCGACATCATCACCACGGCTTCTGCGACGGTCACCGCCGAGGAGGTCGACGTGGCCGCGCGGGCCATCGCCAACTCGGCAGTCGCCCACGGCGGCTATGTCGAGTCGATGAGCGTCGGAAGCGACGGCACGGTGTACCCGGTGAGTCCCACCGACGGCGGCATCGTCTACGACACCATGCCCTACCCGTATCCGACGGACGGCGCGTGGATCACCGTCCGCGTCCCCGCCGACCAGCTGCAGAGCGTCGTCGACGAGCTCGGCGACGTGGGCGAGGTGACGGCGACCAACCTGTCCCGTCAGGACGTCACCGAGCAGACAGTGGATCTCGAGGCCCGCATCGATGCGGCACAGGCGTCTGTGGACCGCCTCACCGAGCTGATGGCACAGGCGCAGAGCGTCGCCGATCTCATCGCCGCGGAGTCCGCGCTGTCGGAACGCCAGGCGACGCTGGAGTCCTACCAGCAGCAGCTCGAGATGCTCGACGACCAGGTCGCCATGTCGACGCTGTCTGTCACGGTCGTGCCCGAGGTCGAGCCGGTGACCGCCGATCCCGCCGGGTTCGGCGACGGCCTCGCCGCCGGCTGGAACGGCCTGGTCGCCACGCTCAACGGCATCGTGGTCGCGCTCGGCTTCCTCCTGCCCTGGCTCGCCGTGGCGGCCGTGATCGCACTCGTGGTGTGGGGCATCGTGCGACTCGTCCGCGGGCGTCGGCGGCGGCGGACGGATGCTGCGACCCCGCCTCCCTCGTCGGTCGAAGCCGACCGCACGACCGACCCCTCAGCGTGACGTTCGCGCCACGATCCGCACCCTAGGGAGTCGCCCGCAGCCCACCCTACGGAGAACGAGAACTGCTCTCGACACCCTTTGTACGCGGGCGTAGTGTCCCCCACGCCGAGCACCGTGCCCGGACTGGGAGGGATGGAAATGGACATCAGATCGCGAGTGACCGCCGGCCTGATCGCCGGGCTCGTCCTGGGGATCACAGGAGCGACCGCAGCCGGTGCCGCGCCGGTGAACTACCCCGTCGACGTCGTCGTGCACACCGAGATCGGCGGCGGGCCCAACGACTTCGAGGGCAACATCGACGGATGCGAGACCGGCACCGTCCTCGACGTCGGACCCCGCGCGAATTTCACGCCCTGGGGCGGCGTGTTCCGGGGTCTGAAGGAGTTCACGTGCGACAGCGGGAACGGGGGCTTCACGGTGCGGCTCGTCGCACGGTTCGGGGAGCCCGGGTCCACAGGGTCGTGGACGCTCGTCGACGCGTGGGGTCTCTACGAGGGCGTCAAGGGTTCCGGAAAGCTGACGGGGACCTACACCGAGCTCGGGATCGACGACCGCTACACCGGCAGCGCGCACTGAGCACTGCGATGCCGGCCGGTGCCGGTACAGCGAAGAGCCCCCGGGTCCTGGTGGACTCGGGGGCTCTGTCACGCGTGTGACCCCAGCGGGATTCGAACCCGCGTTACCGCCGTGAGAGGGCGGCGTACTAGGCCGCTATACGATGGGGCCGTACAGCGCGCCGCAACCGAGGTTGCGACGTTGTTGCCTGACTGGTGACCCCAGCGGGATTCGAACCCGCGTTACCGCCGTGAGAGGGCGGCGTACTAGGCCGCTATACGATGGGGCCGTTCAGGCAACCGTTCGATTATGCCACGGGCCACATGCCCTCTCCAAATCGACGCGGGCACCGGCGCGCCGCCCCCTCATCGCTTGCTCCGACGACGCCGTAGCGCTTGACTCGACGCATGCGAGTCACGAAGTTCGAGCACGCCACCCTGACCCTCGTCGACACCGGCAGCACCGTCGTCATCGACCCGGGGTCGTTCACGGCCCCGCTCGGAGACCTCGAGGGCGTCGTCGCGGTCGTCATCACGCACGAGCACCCCGACCACTGGACACCGGACCACCTGGACCGCATCCTCCAGACGTTCCCGGGGACGCCGATCTTCGCCCCCGAGGGCGTATCGAAGGTGGCCGAGGGCTACAACGTGACGATCGTCCATCCGGGCGACGTCGTCGAGGTCGAGCCGTTCCGCCTCGAGTTCTTCGGCGGCCGGCACGCGGTGATCCACGAGTCGATCCCGGTCGTCGACAACGTGGGAGTGCTCGTGAACGACGAGTTCTACTACCCCGGAGACTCGTACGCCGTCCCGAAGGGACGAGCGGTGAAGCTGCTGGCATCTCCGGTCGGCGCCCCGTGGCTCAAGATCGGCGAGGCGATGGACTTCGTGCTCGCCGTCGCCCCGCGGCGCGTCTTCGGAACGCACGACATGACGCTGTCGGTCGCGGGCCGCGACATGGGCCGCGCGCGCCTGGGCTGGGCGGCCGAGCAGGACGGTGGGGAGCTCCTCGCACTGAACCCCGGAGACAGCACCGACATCTGAACCGGGAGCGCCGGAAGACCCCGCAGAACGCGGACGACGGATGCCGCAGCGGCTTCGACCCGCGGCATCCGTCGTCACATTCTTCGGTGCTTACTGTGCGTCGAGGTCCGTCTCGAGCAGAGCGACCAGGGCGTCCAGCGCCTCTTCGGCGCCGTCGCCGTCGGCCTTGAGGGTCACGACGGTCCCCTGCGAGGCACCGAGGCCCATCAGCGACAGGATGCTGCCGGCGTTGAGGTCGGCACCGCCCTCGACCGCGATCGTGACCGGGACGGGCTGCGCCTGCACGGCCTGCACGAAGAGCTTCGCGGGGCGGGCGTGGAGTCCCGAGCTGCTGGCGATGGTGGCCTGACGTTCTGCCATGGTTCTCTCCTGTCTGTGTCGGACCTCGGCGGTCGACGATTCCGATTCTGGCGGACGACGGCCTCAGGCCGCCACGGGTACGCGCGCTTCGGCCTCTTCGAGCTCCTTCGGGGCGATCCACTTCTTGAGGGCGATCACCGTGAGGGCCGAGACGACTGTGCCCGCGGCGAGGGCGATCAGGAAGCCCCAGATCGGGTTGATCGCGAAGAGGACGAAGATGCCGCCGTGGGGCGCCAGGGACTCGACCGCGAACGCCATGCTGAGCGCGCCGGTGACCGCGCCGCCCGCCATCATCGCGGGGATGACGCGGAGCGGGTCCGCCGCGGCGAACGGGATCGCACCCTCGCTGATGAACGCCGCACCGAGCAGCCAGGCCGCCTTCCCGTTCTCACGCTCGACCGGGGGGAACATGTTGCGCGCCAGCACCGTGGACGCCAGCGCCATGGCCAGCGGCGGGACCATGCCGGCGGTCATGACCGCGGCCATGATCAGGTACGGCGTGGTGTTCTCCGCCGACGCGGACGCCAGGCCCGCGACCGCGAACGCGTAGGCGACCTTGTTGACCGGACCGCCCAGGTCGAAGCACATCATGAGACCCAGGATCACGCCGACGAGGATGATCGCGCCCGTCGCGGCGAGGCCGGTGAGCCAGTCGTTCAGCCCGACCATCAGGGTCGCGATGGGCCGGCCGAGGAACAGGATCATGAGCCCGGAGGCCACGATCGACGCCACGAGCGGGATGATCACGACAGGCATGAGTCCGCGCAGCCAGCGCGGGGCGTTGAATCGCCCGATCCACCACGCGACGTAGCCCGCGAGCAGACCGCCGATGATGCCGCCGATGAAGCCGGCGCCCATCAGGGCTGCGATCGCGCCGGCGACGAAGCCGGGGGCGATGCCGGGGCGGTCCGCGATCGCGAAGGCGATGTAGCCGGCCAGCGCCGACACCAGGAAGCCCATCGACGTCACGCCGATCACGAAGAACACCGACCCGAAGTACTGCGCGAGCCCGCCCTCCGGCAGCGCCCACAGCGCGTTGTCCTTGATGACGGTGAACGCCGCGTCGTCGGCGTTCACGTTGACACCGCCGATGAGGAAGCCGAGGGCGATCAGCAGACCGCCGCCCGCGACGAACGGGATCATGTAGCTGACGCCGGTGAGGAGGATCCGCTGGATGCGGGCACCCCACGACATCGTCTCTGCGGGGGCCGCAGCGGCGGCGGCCGCCTCTCCCCCCACCCGCGTGGCGGACGGGTCGTTCGCGGCGGCGACGGCCTCCGAGATCAGCTGGTCAGGCTGCTCGATGCCGCGCTTGACGCCCGACCGCACGACCGGCTTGCCGGCGAACCGCTGCGGCTCGCGCACGTCGACGTCGGTGGCGAAGATCACGGCGTCGGCGTCGCGGATGACGTCGGACGGAAGCGCCTGGTAGCCGCTGGAACCCTGCGGCTCGACGACGAGGTCGATGCCGGCCTTCTTGCCGGCCGCGGTGAGGGCGTCGGCGGCCATGAACGTGTGCGCGATGCCGGTCGCGCAGGCAGTGACCGCGACGACGCGTGCCGGGCGGCCGTCGACGACGAGGCCCGATGCGGCACTGGGTGCCGCGGCGGCCGCAGGCGCGGCGGCGGCCGGCGCCGCCTCGCGCTCCCCGATGGCCGCCTGCACGATCGCGACGACGTCGTCGTCGGACGAGGCGGCGCGCAAGCCCGAGGTGAAGTCCTCCTGCATGAGGCTGCGGGCGAGCTTCGAGAGCACCGCGAGGTGCGCCTCGGCGGCGTCCGCGGGGGCGGCGATGAGGAACACGAGATCGGCGGCGCCGTCCGGCGCTCCGAAGTCGACGCCCGGGTTCAGTCGCGCGAAGGCGAGGGACGGGGTCGTCACCGCGGCGCTCTTCGCGTGCGGGATGGCGATGCCGCCGGGAAGCCCGGTCTCGTCCTTCTCTTCGCGGGCCCACGCGTCGGCGTAGAGCGCTTCGGCGTCGGTCGCGCGACCCTGCGCGACCACGCGTGCGGCGAGGGACCGGATGACGGCGGCCTTGTCGGCGCCCAGGGGGACGTCGAGGCTCACCAGGCCTGGGGTGATGGTGTCGGACACGGTGACCTCCTGCGGTCGTGGGGTGGGGTGGGTGGGTGTCAGTCGAGACGTGTGACGGGCACGTCGCCGGTGGGAAGGTCTGCGGGAGCCGGCGCCTTCGTGCCGGGAAGGGATGCGGCGGCCGACCCGTACCGAACGGCCAGGCGCAACCGCTCGCCGTGGTCGGCACCGCGGGTCGCAGCGAGCACGTATCCCGCGAGGGAGCTGTCGCCCGCGCCGACCGTGCTCACGACCTGGATCGGCGGCGGCGTGGCCGCCCAGGCGCCCTCGGCGTCGACGAGCACGGCACCGCGGGAGCCGAGGGTGATGAGCGCAGCCCGCACGCGTGCGGGGACGAGAACGCGCGCGACGTCGAGCACCGCCCGCGGGTCGGCGCCGTCGATGGCGACGCCGGCGAGCTCGGCGAGCTCCTCGTCGTTCGGCTTGATGAGATCCGGCGCGCCGTCGGCGACGACGGCCGTGAGCGCCGGGCCGGAGGTGTCGACGGCGATGAGCGGGGCGTTCTCGCCGTGCGCCCGGCGAACGGCGGCGATCACGCGCACGTAGAAGTCATCGGCGACCCCGGGAGGCAACGAGCCTGCCAGCACCAGCCAACGTGCGCCGACGGATGCTGCCACCACCGCATCGATCACCGCGGAGACCTCGTCGGGCGAGAGCTCCGCGCCGGGCAGGTTCAGCTTCGTGGTGACCCCGGCCGGGTCGGTGATCGCGATGTTGGCGCGCACGTTTCCGCGGATCGGAACGCGCTCTGCGTCGACCTCGGCCGCGCGGAGGGCCGCGTCGAACGGATCACCCGGTGCGAGCGGCAGCACCGCGCTGCAGTCCTCGCCTGCAGCCGCGATGGCGCGGGCGACGTTGATCCCCTTGCCGCCGGCATCCTCCCGTGTGGAGGCCGCGCTCTGCACGTCTCCGACCTGCAGAGGGGCGGGAAGCATCACGGTGCGGTCGAGGGACGGGTTGGCGGTGAGCGTCACGATCATGCGAGCCAGACCTCCACGTCGGCGTCCGCGAGCGCGGACGCGAGTTCTGCGTCGGGTGCGGCATCCGTCACCAGCACGTCGATGTCGGACAGCGGCGCGAAGCCGACGAGCAGCTCCGCGCCGAGCTTCTCGGCGTCGGCCACGACAACCACACGACGCGCCGACTCGACGATCGCGCGCTTGACAGCCGCTTCGTCGGGGTCGGGCGTGCTGAGGCCGAAGGTCGCGGACACGCCGTTGGTGCCGACGAAGGCGACGTCGGGACGCAGGGCGCCGATGGCGCGGACCGTGTCGGCGCCCACGGCCGCGGCGGTGAGTCCGCGCACGCGACCCCCGACGAGCGAGAGCGAGGCGCCCGGGACGCCGGCCAGCGTGTTGCCGAGGGTCAGCGAGTGCGTCACGACCTCGATCCGCGCGGTGGAGAGGCGCGGGATCAGCGCTGAGGCCACGGCCGCCGTGGTCGTGCCGGCATCGAGGAAGACGGATCCGGTGAAGTCGGCGCCGAGGGCGTCCAGGGCGCGCTGACCGATGGCGGCCTTGGCGCCGCCGTGGTGCTCGAGCCGCTCGGCGAGCGAGGGCTCGCGCGTGCTTGCCCGCTCCCGGCTCACCGCTCCCCCGTGAACCCGGCGCAGCGCGCCGGCCGACTCGAGGTGGTCGAGATCGCGGCGGATGGTCTCGGTCGTGACGTCGAAGCGCTCGGCGAGCTCGACGACGCTCACGCGGCTCTGTGCGGCCAGCAGGAGCTCGATCTGCTCGTGGCGCTCCGTCGCGTACATGTGGGAAACCCTCCGTTGGATTCCCACACATTACAACACATTCCCACATAATCGCAAGAGAGTATCTTCGTACGGTGCCCGACAAGCCCGCCGCCGAGATCTCGATCGACATCCCACTCATCCGCGGGCTGCTCGCCGACCAGGCGGTCGCGATCATCCCCGACGCCACCGGCCTGCCCCTCCGCAAGGTCGCCGAGGGCTGGGACAGCGAGGTGTGGCGGCTCGGCGACGAGCACGCCGTGCGACTCCCCCGACGCGCTCTCGCCGCACCCCTCGTCCTGCACGAGCAGGCGGTGCTGCCGGGCGTGGCCGAGCGGCTCGCACCGGTCGGCGTGCGCGTTCCGGCGCCCGTGGTCGACGGTGTGGCGGGCCACGGCTACCCGTGGGCATGGTCCGTCGTGCCGTGGATCGACGGCGTCTCGGCTCTCGACCAGCCGCTCGCCGAGCGCGGCGAGTGGGCCGACACGCTCGCTCGTGCGCTCGCAGCTCTGCACGCCGACGCCCCCGACGATCATCCGGTCAATCCGTTCCGCGGTGTCCCCCTCGCCGCGCGCACGGACGCCGTCGAAGAGCGACTGCGGACGCTGCGCGCCGGCGGCATCCTCGACGACCCCACTGCGGATGCCGTGCACCGACTGTGGGAGGACGGACTCGCGGCGGAGCCGTGGGATCGCACGCCGGTGTGGATCCACGGCGACCTGCACCCGGGCAACCTCGTCACACGCCACGGCACTCTCGCCGCAATCATCGACTTCGGCGACGTCACCGCGGGCGACCCCGCCTACGACCTGGCGGTCGCGTGGCTGGCATTCGACGCCGCGGGGCGCGAGCGGTTCATCACTGCAGCGGGCTCGGACTACGACGCCGATGTCTGGGTGCGGGCGCGCGCCTGGGCTGCCGCCGTCGTGCTCATGCTGCTCGCCCACAGCGACGACAACCCCGCCTACTTCGCGCTGGGACGGGATGCTGCCGCCGAGGTCCTCGCAGACGCCTGAGGCCGCGGCATCCACTGTCCAGGAAAACGAAAAACCCCCGCTCAGCGGGGGTTTTCTCGTCTTGCTGGGGTACCTGGACTCGAACCAAGAACAACTGAACCAGAATCAGCCGTGTTGCCAATTACACCATACCCCAAGGCTGTCAGCCGAAGCCGTGCCGAGGAATGAGTCTACGCGACGCGGGCACGTGCTCCAAACCGAGCCGTCACCCGCGCGCGTCGAGCAGTGCTCCGAGGCGGCGGATCGACTCGGATCTGCCGAGCAGCTCCATCGACTCGAACAGCGGCGGCGACACCCGGCGGCCGCTCAGCGCGACACGCAGGGGGCCGTAGGCGACGCGGGGCTTGAGGCCGAGGCCGCCCTCCTCCACGGGCGAGATCAGGGCGCCGGCGAGGGCGTCCTGCACCGCGGCGGCGGTGAACTCGGTGTCGGGCACGAGCTCGAGGGCGCCGACCGAGGCGACCAGCACCTCGTTCGCGTTCGCCGGCAGGGAGGCGAGCGCGTCGTCCTGATACGCGACGACATCCGTGAACAGGAAGCCGAGCAGGCCCGGCGCGTCGCCGAGCAGCTGCATGCGCTCCTGCACCAGGGGGGCAGCCGCGACGAGCATGGCCTCCTGCGCCGGCGTGGGGTTCTCGGCGACCACTCCGGCAGCGGCCAGGTACGGCACCAGGCGATCGGCGAAGTCTCCGGGCTGCAGCATCCGGATGTGGTCGCCGTTGATCGACTCCGCCTTCTTCTGGTCGAACCGCGCCGGGTTCGGGTTGACGTCGACGATGTCGAACGCCGCCACGAGCTCCTCGAGCGAGAAGACGTCGCGGTCGGGGCCGATCGACCAGCCGAGGAGCGCCAGGTAGTTGAGCAGCCCCTCGTGGATGAAGCCCTTGTCGCGCTGCAGGAAGAGGTCGGCCTTCGGGTCGCGCTTGGAGAGCTTCTTGTTGCCCTCCTCGCCGAGCACGAGGGGCATGTGCGCGAAGCGCGGGACGAACGTCGTGACACCGGCATCGACCAGTGCGCTGTAGAGCGCGAGCTGACGGGCGGTCGAGGGCATGAGATCCTCGCCGCGGATGACGTGGGTGATGCCCATGAGCGCGTCGTCGACGGGGTTCACGAACGGGTACAGCGGCACGCCGCCGGCACGCACGAGCACGAAGTCGGGGAACGACCCGGCCGGGAAGGTCACCTCGCCGCGGATCAGGTCGACGTAGGTGAGGTCCTCGTCGGGCACGCGCAGGCGCCAGGCGGGCTCGCGGCCCTCGCCGCGGAAGGCCGCCTTCTGTTCGTCGGTGAGGTCGCGGTCGTAGTTGTCGTAGCCGAGCTGCTTCGCGCGGCCGTTCGCCTCATTGCGGGCGTCGATCTCCTCAGCCGTCGAGTAGCTCTCGTACACCGCGCCAGCGGCGATGAGCTTGTCGAGCACCTCGCGGTAGATGTGGTGGCGCTGCGACTGGCGGTACGGGGCGTGCGGGCCGCCGAGCTCGACACCCTCGTCCCAGTCGATCTTGAGCCAGCGCAGGGCGTCCAGGAGCTGCTGGTAGCTCTCCTCGCTGTCGCGCGCCGCGTCGGTGTCTTCGATGCGGAACACGAGCTTGCCGCCGGTGTGACGCGCGTACGCCCAGTTGAACAGCACCGTGCGGATGAGACCGACGTGCGGAAGACCGGTCGGCGAGGGGCAGAACCGGACGCGGACGTCGGTGCCGGTGGCGGTCGTGGTGCGGGGATCAGGCGAAGAAGACATTACCCCTGAGTCTAGTTGCGGGATGCCGCGGAACCAGGCTCGGCCAGGGGCTGGGCGATGAGCCGTGCGAGGGCGTCCAGCGTCGCGCGCACCGCGGGAACGCGGTCCGCGCCGCGCGCCGTCACGGTGTGGATGCGGCGCTGCTCCCCCGCTGGCAGCGGCACCACCGCCACCCCCGGCAGCTGCGGGAACGACTCGACCGCCATCCTGGGCAGTGTCGCGACGCCGATCCCCTGCGCCACGAGCCCCTCGACGGCGACGAAGTTGTCGGTCTCGAACGCGATGCGCGGGGCGAACCCGGCGCGCCCGCACAGCTCGAGCAGGTGACCCCGGCAGCGCGGGCACCCGGCGATCCAGTCGTCGTCGGCAAGGGTCGCGACGTCGATGATCTTCGTGGTCGCCGCCGGGTGCTCAGCGGGAAGCACCGCGAGCAGCTCGTCGGCGCCGACGGTCTGCACGGCGAGGCCGCGGGCGCTCGAGCCGTGGGGGTCGTCGCGGTCGCCCGGGTAGCTGAAGGTGAGGGCGATGTCGGTGCGGTCCTCGCGCACCGCCTCGACGGCCTCCGGCGGCTCCGCCTCGACGTAGGTGAGGGAGATTCCCGGATGCCGTTGCGCGAGGTCCGCGAGCAGGCGCGGCACGATCGTGGGCGAGGCGGACGGGAAGCCGACGAGGCGCACGCGCGCGGCGCGGAGACCGCGGAGCTCGGCGAGCTCGCCGGCGGCAGCATCCAATGCCGTCGTCACGGCGGGAGCGTGCCGCGCGAGGATGCGGCCGGCATCGGTGAGCCGGACGCTGCGACCGACGCGTTCGACGATCGCGACCCCGAGGCGCTGCTCGAGGCGCTTGAGCTGCTGGCTCACCGCGGGCTGACTGTAACCCAGGGCGAGCGCGGCGCCCGTGATGGATCCTTCATCGGCGATCGCCTTCACGACGCGGAGTTCGCGCGCGTCGAAGCCCGGGTCGTCGTCCCACGCATCCGTCATGCCTGAATCATAAGCGTCTGTTATGTCCAGCATGGAACACCTGCCGTAGACGTGAGCAATCGCCACCGTCACTCTGGATGCATGCCCGCGATCGCTCCTTCCTCCGCCCTCGACGCCGCACGGCGTGAGTTCGCCGGCGGCCGCGACTACCTCGCGGCGTGCACGGTGGGCCTGCCGAGCCGGGCGACGCGACGCGCCGTGCTGGCGGACCTCGACGCCTCCGCATCGGGCCGTCCCGACCTCGCCGCCTACTGCGCGGCGGTGGAGCGCTCGCGGGCGCTGTTCGCCTCGCTCGTGGGCGTCGGGGCCGAACGGGTGGCCATCGGCTCGCAGACCTCGGTCGCGGCGGGAATGGTGGCCTCCGCGCTCCCGCACGGCGCCGAGGTGCTCGTGCCCGAGGGCGACTTCTCGTCGCTCGTGCTGCCGTTCGTCCACTCCGGCCGCGAGCTCGTCGTGCGCACCGCACCGCTGGCCGACCTGGCCGCGCACGTGCGTCCGACCACGGCGCTCGTCGCCTTCTCCGTGGTGCAGTCGGCGACCGGGGAGGTGGCGGATGCCGCGGCGATCGCCGCCGCAGCGGCCTCGCACGATGCCCTCACGCTCTGCGACGCGACCCAGGCCGTCGGCTGGCTGCGCGTCGAGGCATCCGTCTTCGATGCCGTCGTGTGCCACGCGTACAAGTGGCTCTGCGCACCGCGGGGCGTGTCGTTCCTGACCGTGTCGGACCGTCTGGGGGCGCGCATGACGCCGCTCAACGCCGGCTGGTACGCCGGGGACGACCCCTGGTCGTCGTGCTACGGCACGGACGTCGAGCTCGCCCCCGACGCCCGCCGCTTCGACGTGTCGCCGGCCTGGCAGGCCTTCGTCGGCGCCGCCCCGGCACTCGAGCTCTTCGCGTCGCTGGATCCTGCGGAGCTCCACGAGCATGCGACCGGCCTCGCTGCGGCGTTCCGCACGGGCCTCGGCCTCGCACAGCCGGAGCACGCGTCGGCGATCGTCACGTGGGACGACGCCGAGGGGTGCGATCTCGCGCGGCTGACGGCGGCGGGGATCACCGCATCCGGTCGATCGGGCCGCGCGCGCGTCGCGTTCCACGTGTTCAACGACGCCGACGACGTCGACCTCGCCCTCGCGGCGCTGGGTCACTGACAGCTCGCCGTCGGGGCATCCGGGCGACTGCGTAGACTGCCAACGCGGGTCAGCCGGGCCCCGCACGACGGAGGCCGCATGACCGCCCACCCCGACCGCACGGTGCTGCGCGGCGGCAGAGTGGTCGACGGCACGGGAGGCGACTCCCGCGAGGCGGACGTCGAGATCGTCGGCGATCGGATCGGCGTGATCGGCGACATCCCGGCGCGAGAAGGCGATGACGTCGTCGACTGCCGCGGGCGCCTCGTGATGCCGGGCTTCATCGACGCGCACGCGCATGCCGACGGAGCCGTCTTCCGGTCGGACGTGCAACTCGCGCTGCTGCGCCAGGGAGTCACGACCGTCATCGGCGGGCAGGACGGCGTCTCGTACGCCCCGGGGGACGGCATCTGGGCGAGCCGGTACTTCGCGGCGATCAACGGCGCGCACCCGACCTACGCGGGCGGCGGCGTCGCGGAGCTGCTCCGCACCTACGACAAGACCACGCCCCTCAACGTCGGCTACCTCGTACCTGCCGGCACCGTGCGTCACGAGGTCATGGGCATGGCGACGGGACGAGCGGATGCTGCGCAGCTGACCCGGATGCAGCGGCTCGTGGCCGACGGTCTCGACGCCGGCGCGCTCGGGCTGTCGACCGGGCTCGACTACGTGCCCGGCATCTTCGCCGACACGGACGAGCTCGCCCGTGTCTGCGCACCGGTGGCCGCCGCGGGCGGACTCTACGTGACGCACATGCGCGGCGGCTACGAGACCAACACGGCGGCCGGCCTCGAAGAAGTCGTCGCCATCTGCGCGGCGGGTGACGCGCACGACGGCGTCCGCGGACACGTCTCGCACCTTCACGTCGACGCCGACGACGCCGGGCTGCTGCTGGCGGAGGCCGCAGCATCTGGAGCCGATCTCTCCTTCGACATGTACCCGTACACCCGAGGCTGCACGCTGGTCTCCATGGCGGTGCTGCCGCCGGAGTACAGCGCGCTGGACGTCGACGAGGCGATCACCCGGCTGTCGGCTCCCGCCGAGCGCGCGCGGCTGCGCGACGAGTGGTTCGCCACCGTCGCGCACAAGCCGAGTCTCGGACCCGACTGGCCATCGATGATCCGCGTCGGGCACACACCCGCGGAGGACTGGTCCTGGGCGCCCGGACGGACCCTCGCCGAGATCGCCGCTCGTCGGCAGACCTCGGTCGAAGAGGCGACGCTCGACCTTCTCGTCGCCGGGCGCATGGAGGTCCACGCGGTCATGGCGGTGCGAGACGAGCGCCCGGTCGAGAACCTGGCACAGCTGTTCGCGCACCCCGGGCACACCGGCGGCTCCGACGGCATCTTCATCGGGGCCGTGCCGCACCCCCGCGCGTGGGGCGCGTTCGGCCGGTTCCTGGGCACCTACGTCGGCCGCTCGTTCACGTGGGAGGGCGCCGCCGTCCACCTCTCCGCGCGCACCGCCGAGCGGTTCGGGCTGGCCGATCACGGCATCCTGCGTCCTGGCGCCGCGGCGGATATCGCCATCGTGGACCCGGCGACCGTCACGGATGCCGCCACCTACGACGACCCCCAGCAGCCCGCGCGCGGCATCGATGACGTGTTCGTCAACGGCACGCACGTCCTGCGTGGCGGACAGCTCACCGGCGCCCTCGCCGGGCGCGGACTCCGCCGGTCCCTCCTCCCCTCATCCTCCACCTCGAAAGGAAACCCATGACCAAGCAAGCCGTCCTCATCGAGAACGCTCCTAAGCCCGCCGGGCCCTACAGCCACGGCGTCGCTGCCGCGGGCATGCTGTTCACCGCCGGATTCGGCCCGCAGGACCCCGCGACGGGCGAGGTCGTGCCGGGCGGCGTCTATGAGCAGACGCAGCAGGTTCTGCGCAACGTCGGCAGCGTGCTCGCCGCCAAGGGCGCTTCGTTCGACGACGTCGTGAAGGTGACGGCGCACCTGCAGCACCTCAAGCGCGACTTCGCCGAGTACAACCGCGCCTACGCCGAGTTCTTCACCGAGCCCTATCCTGTGCGCACCACGGTCGGCTCGGACCTGTACGACATCCTCGTCGAGATCGACGTCGTCGCGGTCCTCCCGGGCGAGTGATGTCGGCCCCACAGGGCGGCGTCGCCGATCGCGTGCTCGACGGGGCCGACAAAGGGCTGCCGTCGGATGCCGTGGGCCTGACCGTCGCCGAATTCCTGGCGCGCGTGCCACGGCTCGCCGACCTGTGGACGCCCCTCGTCGTGCTCGACGACCGCGTGCTCGACGACAACATCGCGTTCCTGGCCGGCTGGGTAGCCGCGCGTGGGCTCGAGCTCATGCCGCACGGCAAGACCACGATGGCGCCGCAGCTGTGGCATCGGCAGCTCGATGCGGGAGCCACCGGCATCACGGTGGCGAACCCCTCGCAGCTGCGCGTCGCGGTGGATGCCGGCATCCCGGCGATCATGCTCGCCAACCAGCTCGTGCAGCCGGAGGCGATCCGGTGGACAGCCGACGCCGTCGCGGCCGGCACGAGGATCTGGAGCTGGGTCGACGATGTCGCCGGGATCGAGGCGATCGAGCGGTCCCTCGGCGAGCCGGTGGAGCGTCCCCTCGAGGTTCTCGTGGATGTGGGCCGTCCCGGCGGCCGCACGGGCGCCCGCTCGCGCGAGGCTGCGGTGGCCGTGGCCGAGCGCGCGGCAGCCTCGCCGGCCGTGCGCCTCGCCGGCGTCACCGGGTACGAGGGCTCCGTCGCGCACGGGCGCGGCGAAAAGGCGCTGGCGTCGGCGAGGGCGTACATCGACGAGCTGCTCGCCGTCCACGACGCGGTGGCCGAGTTCTACGACGACGGCGACGTGCTGGTGTCTGCCGGCGGCAGCGCCTACCCGGACGTCGTCGGGACGGCGTTCGCAGCCGCAGCCGTCGGGGGCGACCGCGCGCGTTTCGTCCTGCGCTCGGGGGCGTACCTCGTGCACGACCACGGCTACTACCGCCAGAACTCGCCGTTCGAGGGCGCGGGACTGCGCCCCGCGGCGCGCGGGCTCGCACGAGTCGTATCGCGACAGGACGCCGACACGGCGATCGTCGATGCCGGCAAGCGCGACTTCCCGTACGACGAGGGACTGCCGACGCCGCTGTACGCGATCACGAGGGACGGTGAGCGGATGCCGCTGACCGGCGCCGAGACGACCAAGCTCAGCGATCAGCACGGCTTCGTGCGCATCGGGCGCGATTCGCCGCTGTCCGTGGGCGATCTCGTGGTGTTCGGACTCTCGCACCCGTGCACGATGCTCGACAAGTGGCGGCTCGTGCCGGTGGTGGACTCGGTGGAGGATCTCGAGGCGGCGATCCTGACCGACCTCGTCGAGACGAGGTTCTGAGGGGCCCGTCGGGCGGTCAGGCGCCCGACGCGGCCTCCGGAGCCCGCGTGGTCGACGCCCGCCAGCCCAGCGGGGAGAGCACCACCGAGGCGGCGACGAGCACCATCACGACGAGCGCGAGCCCGCCGTAGCCGATCCAGCCGAGCAGTGCGCCGGCGGTGATCGCGCCGACACCGCCGACGATGCTCATCGTGAAGTCGCTGATCCCCTGCCGCCGGGTGCGCAGCTCCTCCGACGACGACTCGGTCAGCAGTGTCGAGCCTGCGACGGTCGACGCGCTCCACCCGAGCCCGAGCAGCACCAGCGCGACGGTGACCGCCGTCGTCGAGGCTTGGCCGAACGATGCCGTCAGCAGCGCGGCGGCGAGCAGCGCCTGACCCACGAGGATCGTCGGGACGCGCCCGACCTTGTCGGCGAGGATGCCGAAGACCGGCGAGAGCACGTACATGCCGGCGATGTGCAGGCTGATCGTGAGACCGATGATCGACAGGGTCGCGGCCTCCGTCGCCCCGTGGGTCAGGTGCGCCAGGTGCACGGGGGTCATGGCCATGACCGAGACCATGGTGCCGTGAGCCGCGGCGACCGCGAAGATCGCATAGCGCGCGGCCACGGGCCGGTCGGCCTTGGCGATCGCCCGGCTCGCCGCCTTCGCGGAGGCCACGACGCGCTGCGCGAGCAGCAGCGGGTCGGGTCGCATCGCGACCAGATAGAGGACGATGGCGAGCCCCTGCGCGACGATGGTGAACAGGTACGCACCCGTCAGCGGCGGCATCCCGATGGCGCCGCCGATCAGTTCGCCGGGACCGGTGAGGTTCGGGCCGAGGACCGCTCCCACGGTGGTCGCCCACACCACGATCGACAGATCACGGCCGCGGGACGCATCCGTCGCGAGATCCGCCGCGGCGAAGCGGGACTGCAGGTTCGCGGCCTGCCCTGAGCCGATGATGAGGAATCCGGCGAGCAGGACCGGGAACGATCGCAGCGCGACGGCGAAGATCACGAGGCCGACGCCGATGAGTGCGACGGCCATACCCGTGGTGAGCGACAGCCTGCGTCCGCGGCGGCGGGCGATCGCCGCGAGCGGCACCGCCGTCAGCGCCGTGCCGAAGGTGACGGCGGCCGCCGCCAGCCCCGAGAACGCGTCTTCGCCGGACAGCTCGGCCGCGAGCACCGCGCCCAGCGACAGCGTCGCACCGAACGCGAGCCCGCCGAGCACCTGCCCGCCGGACAGGACCCACACGGTGCGTCGCTGGACGCGCGCGACCTCGTCAGCGGTCGGCGCGAGGTCGACCGCCGGTTCTGATCCGGTCTCAGGCATCGCGGGCGGGATTGCGGAGCGTCCCGAGCCCGGTGATCTCGACCTCGACGGTGTCACCCGCGCTGATCTGGCCGACGCCGGCGGGGGTGCCCGTGAGGATGACGTCGCCCGGCAGAAGCGTGAAGGCGGCCGAGGCGAAGGCGATGACATCGGCGAGCGAGAAGATCATGTCGCTGATCGGACCCTGCTGGCGGACTTCGCCGTTGAGACGGGTCGTGATGACCGCGGTGCCGTTCACGTCGAAGTCGGTCTCGATCGCCGGACCCAGCGGGCAGGACGTGTCGAAGCCCTTGGCGCGCGCCCACTGGCCGTCCGACTTCTGCCAATCGCGCGCCGTGAGGTCGTTCGCGATCGTGTAGCCGAAGACGTAGTCGAGCGCGTTCTCGGCCGAGACGTTCTTGGCGATGCGGCCGATGACGGCGGCGAGCTCGCCCTCGAAGCTGATGAAGTCCGACCCCTTGGGCAGCACGACCGCGTCGCCGGGGCCGATCACCGACGTGTTCGGCTTGAAGAACAGCATCGGCGACGTCGGCACGTCGTTGCCCAGCTCGGCAGCGTGGTCGCGGTAGTTGCGGCCGACCGCCACGATCTTGGAGCGGGGGATCACGGGCGCCAGCAGCGCGACATCGGCGAGCGGCACGCGCTCCCCCGTCGTCTCGTAGCCGGCGAACATCGGGTCGCCCGCGAGGACGACCAGCTCGCCCTCGTCGACGATTCCGAATCTGATGGCGTCGTTGTGGCTGAAGCGCGCGATCCTCACCCGCTCAGCCTAGCGAGAAGCGCCGACGCGGGCCCGGGTGGCGTGAACCGCAACGACGGAGCGGACGGATGCCGCAGCATCCGTCCGCTCCAGAAGGTTCGGTGTGAGCGCCGCTCAGCCGTCGAGGCGCACGAGCCAGTTGTGCTTGTCTTCGCGGCGGCCGTACTGGATGTCGGTGAGCTCCTCGCGCAGCGAGAGGGCGAGCGAGCCGGTCGGCTGCTCGTCGAGGAAGTCCTTGCCCTTGAGCACGCCGATCGGGGTCACCACGGCGGCCGTGCCGCAGGCGAACACCTCGACGATGTCGCCGGATGCCACACCTTGACGCCACTCGTCGAACGACACGGCACGACCCTCGACCTTGTGGCCGCGGTCGGCAGCGAGCTGCAGGATCGAGTCGCGCGTGATGCCCTCGAGGATCGAGTCGGACTGCGGAGTGACGATGGTGCCGTCCTTGTAGACGAACACGACGTTCATGCCGCCGAGCTCCTCGACGTTGCGGTCCTGGTCGAGGAAGACGACCTGGTCGCACTCGTTCTCGTACGCCTCGGACTGCGGCAGCAGGCTCGCGGCGTAGTTGCCGCCCGTCTTGGCCGCACCCGTGCCGCCCTTGCCGGCGCGGGCGTAGTCCTCGCTGAGCCAGATCGACACCGGCTGCACACCGCCCTTGAAGTAGGCGCCGGCGGGCGAGGCGATGACGTAATAGCCGACCTTGTGCGCGGGACGGACGCCCAGGAACGCCTCCTTGGCGAACATGAAGGGGCGCAGGTACAGGCTCTGGTCATCGCCCGACGGCACCCACGCGCCATCGACGGCGATGAGCTCGCGCAGCGACTGGATGAAGTACGTGACCGGCAGTTCGGGCAGCGCGAGGCGACGGGCGGAGCGCTGCAGCCGGCGGCCGTTCTGATCGGGACGGAAGGTGTGGACCGAGCCGTCCGCGTGGCGGTAGGCCTTGATGCCCTCGAAGATCTCCTGGCCGTAATGCAGCACCGCCGCCGCGGGATCGAGCGAGAGGGGGCCGTACGGCTGGACGCGCGGTCGGTGCCATCCGCCGCCGACCGACCAGCAGATGTCGACCATGTGGTCGGTGAAGCTCGTGCCGAAGCCGGGGTTGGCGAGGATCTGCTCGCGCTCTGCGGCGCTCTTCGCCTGGAGGTTGCGGTTGACGGTGAACTCGAGAGGCGCGAGTCCGGTGTCGGGATCGGAATCGATGAGGGTCATGACGAGCCTGTGCTTTCGTGCGGTCGAGCCGCTGGATGGAGAGGCGCTTGCCGGTTCCAGGTTACGCCGGGAGCCGGCCGGCGATGGCGTCGCCGATCTGGGCGGTGGTGCGCGCTGCGGTGCCCCGGTTCGCGATGTCCTCTTCGACAGCCGTGGTGACGCGCTGTGCCTCGTCGGTGAGCCCGAGGTGATCGAGCAGGAGCGAGACGGAGAGGATCGCGGCCGTGGGATCGGCCTTCTGCTGTCCTGCGATGTCGGGCGCCGATCCGTGCACGGGCTCGAACATCGAGGGGAACGCGCCGTCGGGGTTGATGTTGCCCGAGGCTGCGAGGCCGATGCCACCGGTCACGGCGCCGGCCAGGTCTGTGAGGATGTCGCCGAAGAGGTTGTCGGTGACGATCACGTCGAAACGGCCCGGGTTCGTGACCAGGAAGATGGTTGCCGCGTCGACGTGCAGATAGTCTACGGCGACGTCGGGGTGCTCCCGCGCCACCTCGTCGACCAGGCGCTTCCAGATGCCCCCGGCGTGCACGAGCACGTTCGTCTTGTGCACGAGAGTCACGCGCTTCGAGCGGCGCTCCGCCAGGTCGAACGCGTAGCGCACCACCCGCTCGACCCCGAAGGCGGTGTTCACCGAGGTCTCGTTGGCGATCTCGTGCGGCGTGCCGGTGCGGATCGATCCGCCGTTGCCGACGTACGGCCCCTCGGTGCCTTCGCGGACCACGACGAAGTCGATGTCGCCCGGCTCGGCCAGCGGACCCGGCACGCCCGGGTACAGCTTCGACGGACGCAGGTTGACGTAGTGGTCGAGCTCGAACCGCAGCTTGAGCAGCAGCCCGCGCTCGATGTTCGCGTGCTTCAGCCGCGGGTCGCCGGGCACTCCCCCGACGGCGCCGAGGAGGATCGCATCGTGCGTCTTGATCGCGTCGAGGTCGTCGTCCGTGAGCGTGTCGCCGGTCTCGAGGAAGCGGGCGGCCCCCAGCGAGTACCGCGTCTTCTCGAAACGGATGCTGCTGCGCGCGGTCGCGGCGTCGAGCACCTTCTCCGCTTCGGCGATGACCTCCGGACCGATGCCGTCACCCGGGATGACGGCCAGCTTCACGACACGCGACATGGTGCTCCTACGACTTCTGGCGGGACCCTCCCAGGGTAGTGGCCGCGATGACCCCCGCGACGACCACGAGGGCCGCACCGATCAGCGCAGTGACCGTGACGCCGGCGTCGAACGCCGTGGCCGCCGCCTCGAAGAGCGCCTCGCCGGACGCTCCGCCGATCTGGTCGGCCGCGTGCACCGCACCCGCCAGGGTCTCGGACGCCGCCGCGGCCGCAGCATCCGGAACACCGTCCGGGACGACGAGATTCGTGCGGTAGAGAGCCGTCAGGATGCCGCCCAGCACGGTCGTGCCGAGAACAGCACCGAGCTCGTACGCGGTCTCGGAGACGGCGCTCGCGGCACCCGCCTTCGCGGGTGGTGCGCTCGAGAGCACGAGCTCGTTCGACACGGTCTCGGCCGCGCCGATGCCGATGCCGAGCGAGATGAACGCCGCCACCAGCGTGCCGATGCTGTCGGGCCCGGTCGCGAACGCCACCGCGATGTAGCCAGCGACGGAGAACACCAGCGCGACCGGGACGACAATCCGTGCAGGCCACTTCTTCGAGATCGGCACGACCGCGAGGCCCGACAGGATCATCATTGCGAGGCCCGGGACGAGTGCGAGACCGGCCTGCATCGGCGACAGCCCGACGATGAGCTGCAGATGCTGCGCGACGAAGAAGAGGAAGCCGACCAGCGCGATCACGCTGAGGAGGTTCACCAGCAGCGCACCGCTGAACGTGCCCAGGCCGAACAGCCGCATGTCGAGCATCGGGGTCTTGGCGCGGAGCTGGCGGCGTACGAAGAGCACGCCGAAGCCGAGTCCGACGAGCATCGGCAGCCACGCGGCGACGGTGGACCCGTGCACCGCGAGTTCCTTGATGCCGTAGACGACCGGGATCATCGTCGCCATCGACAGCGCGATGCTGAGCGGGTCGATGCGGCCGGGCTTCGGGTCGCGGCTCTCGGGCACGAGGAGTGGCGCGAGCACGAGAAGAGGGATCAGCACGGGCACCGACATGAGGAACACCGAGCCCCACGAGAAGTGCTCGAGGAGCAGTCCGCCCACGATCGGGCCGAGCGCCGCTCCCGCGGAGAACATCGACGCCCAGACCGCGATCGCGAGGCGCCGCTGATCGCGGTCGGTGAAGATGCTGCGCAGCAGCGAGAGCGTCGACGGCATCAGCATCGCGCCGAACACGCCCATCGCCGCGCGGGCTGCGATGAGCCACGCGGCGCTCGGCGCGAAAGCCGCGAGCACGGACACGGCGGCGAAGCCGGTCGCGCCGATGAGCAGCATCCGTCGTCGTCCGAATCGGTCGCCGAGCGTGCCCATCGTGACGAGCAGGCCCGCGAGCACGAGCGGATACGCGTCGATGATCCACAGCTGCTGGGCGCTCGAGGGCCCGAGTTCGAGGGCGATCGACGGCAGCGCGAAGCTCAGCACCGTGTTGTCGACCGACACGAGCAGCACCGGGAGCATGAGCACGACCAGCGCCGCCCAGCCGCGCCAGCCGACCTTCCGGCCCTGGGCGTCGGCGAGCGAGAGTTCTTGAGTGAGAGTCATCATTTCTATACCGTCCAGCCGGTATAGTAACAGGATGCGCCGACACCTGTCGATACCATCGAGGCCATGAGTCGCCCTCCCCTCGCCCGCGAGAAGGTGCTCGATGCCTTCGAGCAGATCCTCATCGAGGAGGGCGAGCGTGCGGCCACGATGGACGCCACCGCGAAGGCCGCGGGGGTCTCCAAGGGCGGCCTGCTCTACCACTTCGGCACGAAGGAGGCTCTCGAAGCCGCGCTCATCGAACGGCTGCGAGCGCTCGTGCAGGCGGACGTCGATCTGATGTCGTCCGCGCCGGAGGGCCCGATCGCCTACTTCCTGCACACGTCGGTGATGGCGAACGACCCGATCGACCGCGCGATCCTCGCGACATCACGACTCGCACAGGGAGGCGACGCGACGGCGAGCGACGCGCTGCGGCACATCAGAGACGACTGGGCCGCCGTGCTTCGGCCCCACACGAAGGACGCCACCGCGCTCGATCTCGTGATGCTCGTGAGCGACGGCCTCTACTTCAACAACGCCCTCGCGGGCGGCTCCATCCCCGGCCCGGTCCCCCGCGGCGAGGCGCTCGACGCGCTGGTCGCGCTCGTGGAACGCGCCGCGCGCCCCTGACGCGCGGGGTCACGGCGCACGAATGCCGCGCCACCGAGCACTCGTGAGGGCTCAGGGACGCGGCATCCGTCGCGGAATCAGGACTCGGTGATCTCGATCTGGCGGAACAGGTCGGCCTGGATCGCGGTGCTCACCTCGTCGAGCAGGGCGTCGGGCACCGGCGAGTCGACCGTGAGGACCGACAGCGCCTGCCCGCCGGCCGTCTGGCGCGCGATCTGCATGCCGGCGATGTTGATCCCCGCCTCGCCGAACTTCTGGCCGTAGATCGCGACGATGCCGGGCCGATCGGTGTAGAGCATGACGACGTGGTTCGTCTCGATCGGCAGCTCGATCGCGTAGTCGTTGATGCCGACCAGCTTCTCGACCTGCTTCGGGCCGGTGAGCGTGCCCGAGATCGCGAGCTGCGAGCCGTCCGACAGCGCGCCGCGCAGCGTGATGACGTTGCGGTACTCGGGGCTGTCGTCGTCGACGAGCAGGCGCACCTCGACGCCGCGCTGCTCGGCGAGCAGCGGCGCGTTCACGTACGACACGGTCTCGCTGACGATGTTCGTGAAGACGCCCTTGAGCGCGGCGAGCTTGAGCACGCTGACGTCGTAGCCCTGCAGCTCGCCGTGCACCTCGACGTCGAGGCTCGTGAGCGGCGACCGAGCAAGTGCGGAGAAGATCTGGCCGAGCTTCTCGACGAGCGGGATGCCGGGGCGCACGTACGGGTCGATGACGCCGCCCGCGACGTTCACGGCGTCCGGAACGAGCTCGCCGCCGAGCGCGAGGCGCACGGACTTCGCGACCGAGACGCCCGCCTTCTCCTGCGCCTCTTCGGTGGAGGCGCCGAGGTGCGGAGTGACCACGACGTTGGGGAGGTCGAGCAGGGCCGCGGCGGTCCCGCCCTCCGCCGGGGGCTCCGACGTGAAGACGTCGAGGCCGGCGCCTGCGATCTCGCCCGCGGTGAGGGCCGCGTGGAGCGCCTCTTCATCGATGAGGCCGCCGCGCGCGACGTTGACCACGTAGGCGGTCGGCTTCATGATCTTGAACTGCTCGGCGCCGATCATGCCCGTGGTCTCGGGGGTCTTCGGCATGTGGATCGTGACGAAGTCGCTCTGCTCGAGCAGCTCGTCGAGCGTGACCAGCTGCACGCCGAGCTGCTGTGCACGGGCGCTCGTGACGTAGGGGTCGTACGCGATGACGCGCACGTCGAACGCCTGGAGGCGGGCCGTGATCAGGGCACCGATGCGGCCGAGGCCGATGATGCCGACCGTCTTCTCGAAGAGCTCGGTGCCGGTGTACGAACTGCGCTTCCACGCACCGCCCGAGAGCGAGGCGTGCGCGGCGGGGATGCGACGCGCGAGGCTCAGGATGTGGCCGACCGTGAGCTCCGCCGCCGAGATGATGTTGGAGGTCGGCGCATTGACGACCATGACGCCGGCGGTGGTGGCCGTCTTGATGTCGACGTTGTCGAGGCCGACGCCGGCGCGGGCGACGACCTTGAGGACGGGCGCCGCGGCGATCGCCTCGGCGTCGATCTTCGTCGCCGAGCGGATCAGCACCGCGTTGGCGTCGGCGAGGGCCGACAGGAGGGCGGGGCGGTCGGTGCCGTCGACGTTGCGCACGTCGAAGTCGGGACCCAGGGCATCGATCGTGGCGGGAGAGAGCTCTTCGGCGATCAGGACGACAGGCTTCGGCACGGGTGTTCCTTAGTGGGGCGGTGCGCGAACGCGCGGAGCAGAACCGGATGCCGCGCCGCACGCCGTCGGGGGGCGAGGCCTGTGCCAGCCTACCGCCCGCGCGGCGAGGCGCCCGACCGTGTGACGGCCGGCGACAGGCTCAGCCCAGGAAGGACGCCGAGTTCAGCGTCGTGTACGCGACGACGTTCAGCCAGAACACCGCCACCAGCGCGAGGCCCGTGAGCATCACGAGGAGGAGCTCGTGCGGTGCCCGCCGGTGGCCGATCGCGAACGCCCCGCCCCACACCAGCAGCGGGAAGACAGCGGCGAAGATCCAGATGAACCAGCCGAGCGCGTTGAGCGAGACGCCCGCGCCCCCGAACGTCTGAAGCGTGATCACGAGGTTGCCGATCGCATTCCAGACCGCGTAGGCGTAGAACAGGCCCACAGCGCCCGAGATCGTCGCCACGAGCCAGGTGGGCGTCTTGCCGCGCTTCGCGGCCGAGGGCGCAGCATCCATCACGTTCTCGCTCATTGTCCGATCGCCCCGATCATCACGAACGGCCAGGGCAGCAGCAGCACGACTCCGGCCGCGAGCCACGTGAACCGCAGCCACGCGTGCGAGGCGCGGGTCAGCAGCAGGGTGGTGACGAACCAGAGCAGGGGGGCCAGCACGGCGAGCCACAGGCTTCCCTGGTACATCACGTCGGTCACGAGGTACTGAGCCCTCCCCTGCAGGCGCAGGCCGCCGATGAGCCAGCCGATCGCGTAAAGCGCGTACACGCCGCCGAGCACACCGAACGCGATCAGCACGCCGTTGCCCATCGGCTGGCGGTCGGCAGTTACGGCAGGCGCCTCGGATGACCTCTCGGGAGCCGGTTCCACCGCCGGCGCGTCGGTGCCGCCCAGCGTCTCGCTGCCCCTGCCCACGGCGGTGAAGCCCTTCGGGAGCTCCGGCGGCGTCGACGAGGGCGGCGTATCGCGCTCGTCCTCCGGCTCTGCGGCCGCGCCGTGGTCGAGCGTGGGATCGTCGTCGCCGTCCCAGCTGAGGGCGTCGTCGTCGCGTCCGGTGGTCACGTTCTCAGCGTAGTGCCGCGGCTCGGCAGGCCCGGGTGCCACCCGCGATGGGCGCGGCACCCGGGCTCGCGTCGCTCAGTCGAAGAGCCGCAGCATCAGGGTGTGCCACGTGACCGGGCCTACGATCCCGTCTGCCGGCGGCGCGAAGAGCTGCTGGAACTCACGGACCGCGGCGTCGGTGGCCGGACCGAAGTCGCCGTCGACCGTGAGTCCGGCGAGGAGCGTCTGTACGCCGCGCACGGCCTCGCCCTTGGCCCCGCCCGGGCCGTCGCCCTGCTTCACGGTGATGATGAGGCTCGGCCAGTCCAGCTGCCCGAGAGTGGTCGAGATCTCGACGGCGCGCAGCGTCTGCTGGAAGGTCTTGACGGCCTGGCCGCTCTGAGGCCCGAACGCACCGTCGGCCGCGATGGTCGCGCCGTGCGCACGCAGCAGATGCTGCGCGGCGAGGACGCGCCAGTTCGTCGCCTGCGACGACCCCTGCTTCACGAGCGCCCACGGCCGGTCGCCCGGCATGAACGTGCTGAAGAACGACCAGGTCTCGCGGCCGGCGACGCCGTCGAGAGTGAGGCCCCACGACTCCTGGAAGAACTCGACCCGCTCCTTCGTGATGGGGCCGAAGTCCCCGTCCACGACCAG
This sequence comes from Microbacterium sp. NPDC058062, assembly GCF_042885375.1. Taxonomy (NCBI): domain Bacteria; kingdom Bacillati; phylum Actinomycetota; class Actinomycetes; order Micrococcales; family Microbacteriaceae; genus Microbacterium; species Microbacterium sp. NPDC058062. The sequence continues at coordinate 177,099 of NZ_JBHVSC010000001.1, read as the reverse complement.
CGGATCCTCCCCCGGCGATCGCACGAGCCCGAACTGCTGAACGGCTCGCACGGCGTCGCCGGTCGACCCCTGCTGCACCGCGATGACGAGCTTGGGCCAGGTGACGGGCCCGACGATGCCGTCGGCGGGCACGCCCTGCGCGGTCTGGACGGCGGAGACGGCGGCCGCGGTCGCGGGCCCGTAGTCGCCGTCGACGACGACAGCATGGCCGTGCGCTCGCAGGAGGTATTGGATGCCGGGGACGATCGCGGCCGATGATCCCGGTCCGACGGTGCTCCACGGTTCGACGTTCATGACGGCTCCTCAGTTCTCGATCGATTGCGGGGCGTGCCGCCCCTCACGCTTCCGAGGCGTCCCCGGAGCGCGCTGATACCTCAGTCCCGCACGAGGGAGACGGCATCCGTCTCCACCGCCTTCGCGTACTGCAGCGCCAGCGGCACCGCGAACGCGTCGTCCTCTTCGGTGTAGCGGTGCTGGAGTCCCTGCGCAAGGATGCGCCAGGGCCGTTCGTTCGACGGCGTCGCGGCGTCGCCGTCGTCGGGAAGGAACTGCGTGTAGTCGTACGGATGACTCGCCGTGGCGCCGAGCGGCACGGAGAACGTGTCGACCGCGAGCAGTCCCGCGGCCAGATCGACCTGGAGCAGCCGCTGGAAGCCCGTCGCCCGCTCCCCCGTCGGCGTGCGGAACTCCTGATAGTCGGCGAGCGCCTCGAGCACGGTGTGCCCGGGGATCCCGCCGGCGTTCTCGGTGACGATCGCGCCGAGCCCGTGGAAGTGTCCCGACAGCACGAGCACGACGTTGCGGTTCGGTGCGACGACCCGCTCCCACAGCAGGTCGCCGTGCGAGACCCACCGCGAGGTGGTCGAACGCTCCGCGTCGTCGGTGGCGGTCGCCGGCGTCAGATGCTCGTGCGTCGAGATGACGATGTTCGCGTCCCGGTGCGCGGCGACGACGTCCTGCGCCCAGGCGATCTCGCGCTCGCCGTACGCGTACGGCAGCGAGATCATCACGAACCGCGCGCCACCCGCCGCGAACGACGACCAGTTCGCGCTGTTGTCGTCCGCGGTCAGCGAGCCGCCGAACCACGGCTGGTCGCGATACCGCTCCGGCCCGAAGTACTCGTTGAAGAGGTCGTTGCTTACGCCGCGCTTGTTGTCGTGGTTGCCCGGAAGCACGCTGTTCGCGATTCCGTTCGCATCCAGCACGCCTTGCAGCCGCGATGCCACCTCGTACTCGCGGCGGGCACGCTCTTCCGTCTGGCCCGGATCGACCCAGTTCTGGATGAGATCGCCCGTGTGGGTGACGAAGGCGAGCTTTCGCGCGTCGGCGTTCTCCGCCAGCCACGCCACCTCTCCCGCGTACACCTCGGGGTACGCCTCCGAGTAGTACTGCGTGTCGGTGATGTGCCCAAGCGCCACGTCGTAGTCTGCGGGGTCGGCGAGCCCGTCCGCGTCGGCAGCCTCCGACTCCGTCCTCGGCACGACCTGCACCAGCAGGTCGACCGTGCCGCCGATGACCTCTTCGCCGCGCACGACTCCGTCGAGTCGTACCGATGCGGTGGCTGCGGCATCCGCTGCCGTCATCTCGCCCGCAGCTTCGTCGAGGGCGCGCCATCCCGCCCGGCCCGTGGCGCCGGCGGCCGGAGCCCAGACCGACAGCCGCACCTCGGCCCGCCCGACGGTGCGGCCCTGCCACGAGATGGTGCCGCCGTCGCCGGGCAGCCGCACGCGCATCCGCACGTATGGCAGGTCGTACCCGTCGTCGCGCGCCGTGAGTTCTGCGGCAGAGACCTCCTGCTCTCCCGGCGCGGTCCTGCTCGTGAGCGGCGAAGGCCAGGACCCGGCGTGGGCGGCCAGCACCTCCAGCGGCGTGCCGTCACCGTCCTGCGACGCAACCGCGAAGGCGGCGGCCTGGCCCGTGGCCGCATCGGCCGCGTCCGATCGGGCGCCGTCGAGCGCGCGCTCGATCAGGTCGTCCGCGGACGGCGCGCGGCGCGCGGCCAGCACGCCCGGGGTCGCCGCGGCGGGGACGAAGTCGCTCGCGTCATCGCCGGTGAACGCGGCGCGCTGCATCGTCTCGCCGCGCAGCCGGTCGACGGCGAAGGTCGACAGCGCGAGTCCCTTCGTGCAGGGGCTGGGGACGTCCACGCTTCTGTCCATCTCGTTGCGGTGGAAGATGCCCACACTGTCGACGCGACGCCCCTCGGCGTCCTGCACCCACACGCCCGCTCCGGCGAGATCGAGCGGGTCGGCGTATGCCGCGTCGGCCGCGCCGGACGCCGGTGTTCGTTCGAGGGCGGCTGTCCACGTGTCGTCGGGACCCAGCACCGTGCCCGGAGCCACGACGGCGAGGTCGTCGAACCGGCGGAAGCCGTCGGCACCGCACGCGATCAGCGTCCAGCCGGAGATGTCGACCTCGCGTGCACCGAAGTTCGCGAGCTCGACGAAGTTGCTCCGAGACATCCCGTCGATGTCGGGGTCGGTCGCGATCTCGCTCACCGCCACCCCCGGCCGGTCGCCGTACGCGAACGCCGTCGCGATGGAGGACGTTGCTGCGGACGATCGCTCCGCATTCGGGGCGCCCGGCGTGCGGCTCGCGATCGCGAAGCCGCCGTCGGCCTGCCGCTGCCAGCTCTCTCCAGTGCGGTAGTCCAGCGTCGAGGGCAGCTTGTCGCGTCCGGTCTGGCAGGCGGTGTCCTCGCGCGAAGACACCCCGACTCCGTCGACCCGGCGTCCGTCGGCGTCGACGAGGAGCACGCCGTGCACGAGGTCGGCCAGCGACGTCTCGACGCGCATGTCCGCGTTGTGTGCGAATCCGGGACCCCCGATCACCAGGCGCTCTCCTGGCCGCAGCGCCGTGCTCTTCCCGAACACGTGCTGAAGCGCCTCGGTCGGCGCGGCGCCGGTGGCGGTGCAGCGGTAGAGCCGCCAGCCGTCGAGATCCACGATCCCCGGGCCGTCGTTGACGAGCTCGACGAAGTCGTCGCCGCGCCCGGCCGGGCCTGCCGCGGCGATCTCGGACACCCGCACCGGCTCGTCGGCGGCGATCGCCAGCCCGTTCGGCTCACCCGGAGTCGCGACGGCGCGCACCCAGCGCCCGTCGTCGGACGACCCGGCGCGCTGCCAGCTCTCGCCGAGCGCCGCCGCGGTGATCACCGGCAGCTCGACGCCACCGCCGCATTCCGACGTCGTCGGCGCGGGATCGTCCGAGTACACCGCGAGAGCGTCGACGGTCTCGCCCGACGGGGCGATGACGATGAGCCCGTAGCCGCGCTCTGAGAGACGGGTCGTCGGGAACGCCCGCCGCTCCCCCGCCCCGAGGATGACTCCCGCCAGATCCGCCTCGGGATCCGACGGGCGAGACCGCAGGCCCTCGTCGTCGCAGCGGAAGACCGCGTACCCCGTGAGATCGACCGCGCGGTCACCGGGATTCGCGAGCTCGAAGAACCCGGAACCCGAGCCCCGGACCCCTGCCGGCGCGACCTCGACGAGCGACACCGTGCCCGTCGACGTGACGACTCGGGGCGATTCCGCCGCACCGGCGGGACCGCCGACCGAGGCCGCGATCCCGACGAGGAGAACGGATGCCGCAAGGAATGTGGTCACACGTTTCGTGGCGCGCACGCCTCGACGGTGACCGGGCGAGGTGAACCGGCACGGGCGCGGCGGCGATCATCCGGTGTACGGCTGCGGGACGCTTGCCTCAGCCGGCGGCGGCGACGGCCTCCGCCACGACCGCAGGGTCGGTGACATCGTGGCCGGGCGAGCCGCCGCCCGGGCCCGACGGGGCATCGTGGCCCGCGCGCGCTCGCGCGGACAGGTGCACCGCGTCGACCCCGGCCGCGAAGAGTGCCGCGATATCGGCCGGCTGCACGCCGCCGCCCGCCATCACCTCGACGGCTCCCGAGCGCTCCGCGAACGCCGCCAGCATGGCGAGCCCGTCGATGGAGCGCGGCGCACCGCCCGAGGTCAGCACGCGGTCGACATCCTCGGCCACCAGTCCGTCGAAGACGGCCGACGGGTCGGCAGCGGCGTCGACGGCGCGGTGGAACACGAGCGTCGCGGGGCCCGCAGCATCCCGCCATCGGCGCAGCGTGTCGACGTCGAGGCCGCCCTCGGAGGTCAGCGCGCCGACGACCACGCCGCCCGCGCCGCGCTCCACGCACGCGCGAATGTCAGCCGCGACGAGCGCGACCTCCTCGGCGTCGTAGACGAAGCCGCCTCCGCGAGGGCGCACGAGCACGTTCACGGCCCCGGGGTCGACGGCCGCGAGCACGGCTTCGAGGGTCGCGAGCGACGGCGTCAGCCCGCCGACGTCGAGGGCCTGGCACAGTTCGAGGCGCGCGGCCCCGGCTGCCATCGCGGAGCGGGCCCCTGCGGGGTCTTGGACGGCGATCTCGACGGGGCGCGGTGCGGACATGCCGTGAGCCTAGTCCGGCGGTGCGCCCGGCCGCAGACATGGTGAGACCCGCCGCGCTCCCGGGCGGCGGGTCTCGACGGAATCAAGAGAATCGCAGCTGCCGCGGCCTCGCGAAGAGGTGCCGGAACCACACGCCGATGCCGGCGACGACATGCGACGCCGGGCTCTCCGGCGTGATCGTCGCGCCGCGGTCGGCGATGCTGCGGAGAATCTCGTTCTCGCGATCCAGGGCGGCCGCCCGCTCGCGATCGAGCCGGTCGGCCGTGAAGGTCAGGGTGCTCCCGTCCATGGCCGTTCCTTTCATGATGCTCGCCCGGGTTGGCGAGGGTTGTGTGATGTGAGTCGCGGTCGCGGCGCCGTGATACCCCGGGCCGTGAACACAGCGTCGCCGGGCCTCGACCCAGGCTCAGAACACCGGCACCCCCGCGCGCACCAGCCGCCAGTTCTCGACGTGGAAGTCGGCGGGGTCGATCACCCCGGTCGCCGAGGCGTACGCCACGATCGCCTCGCGGATCGCGACCTGCGCGTTGTAGACCACGGGCGCCGTCGCGACGTGGGGGAACCCTCCGCCACCCGATTGCCGGTAGTTGTTGATCGCCACCACAAACCGCTGGTCGGCCGCCACCGGCGCTCCGCCGAACGCAAGGTTCGCGATGCGCGACCCTTGGGGCTGGGAGATGTCGATGTCGTACGTGACGCCCGAGAACTGGTCGAAGTTGTAGTCGGGCGTGTTCAGCGCGTTCGTCCAGGTCGCCGGCGCGACCGGGGCATCGGGTGCCACCTGCTGGAAGTACTTCGCCGAGTACTCGAGGTAGTCCTTGATCTGGGCGCCCGTGATCACCGACCCGAGCAGCGTGTTGTCGTAGATGTACAGCCCCGCGACGTCCTTGATCGTCACCTGCCCGGCCGGGAACGTCGCGGCGCGGTTGAACGGCGCGGCGAGCGAGATGATCGGAAGGGATGCCTCGGGGGTGCCTGCGATCGCCTTCGACACGGTGTCGATCTGCACGTGGTGGACGTAGTCGAGGATCGCGGTGTCCTTCCAGCACGACTCGGCGGCGGAGAGCACCTCGGTGGAGGTCGCGACCGGCGTGTTGACATACGCGACGACGGCGCCGTGCTGCGCCTTCACGACCTGGACGAGGGCGGGGTCGTCGACGACGGTGTTCGTGTTGACGGTGAGGGACTTCGCTCCGGTGACCACCCACTTGCCGCGGTCGATGGTGAGGGTGAGGTCGAACACGCTGAGGCGCTGACCCCAGTTCTTCGGCTCGCTCATGACGACCTGCTTGCCCGTGGCCTTGTTCGTCACGAACCGCTGCGGGATGTCGAGGTGGGCGTGGCCGAAGAGGATCGCGTCGATGCCGGGGACCTGCTCGGCGAGCAGAGCCGACGCGTTCTCGACCGGGATGTCCGTGCCGTACGACGACAGGCCGCTGTCGCCGGCGTGGACGCTGGCGACGACCACGTCGACGCCCTCGGCGCGCATCACGGGCACCCACCGTGCGGCGGTCTCCACGACGTCGAGCACGTCGATGCGTCCGCTCACGTTCGCCTTGTCCCAGATGACGACGCCGGGGTTGGTGAGGCCGAGCACGCCGACGCGGATCGGCTTGTAGCCCGGGATGTTCATCTTCTTGACGACGTAGGGCCGGAACGCGGGATCGGTCGTGCCCGCGTGCACGGCGTTCGCGGCCAGGGCCGGGGCATCCAACTGCGAGATCCAGTTGTCGAGGAAGTCGAGACCGTAGTTGAACTCGTGGTTGCCGAGGGCCACGGCGTCGTAGCCGATCGCGTTGAACGCGGCCGCGATCGGATGCACCGCGCCCGACGCGGTGACCGGATCGACGGTCGCGTAATAGAAGCCCAGTGGTGACCCCTGGATCGTGTCGCCGGCGTCGAACAGCAGCGTCCGGCCCCGCCCGCGGTCAGCGCGGATCTGGTTCACGAGGCTCGACACACGGGCGAGCCCGATGGTGTTGCCTGCGCTGTCGCTGTAAGCGGCGTCCTTGTAGTAGTCCCAGTTGAGCGCGTTGGCGTGGATGTCGGATGTGCCCATGACGGTGATGGTCACGGACTTCCCGCCCGGTGCGGCGAGCGCCTGGGGCGACTGCACCCAGCCGGCCGCGGCGAGCACGCTCGCCGCGGAGACGCCGACGAGGAAATTGCGTCGACTCAGACCCGAGTGGGGCGGGTTCTCCGCCGTGGTCCCGAGGTCGTGGTCGGATGCGTGATCAGGCATGTTTTCTCCCATGGCGAGGATCGAACCACGCTCCCGGGCACGCCGACAAGGGTCCGCGGATGAGGAAACTCTCAGCAATCGCTCCGACCGGCAGCGGTGCTCAGCTCCGGGCGGCTGCCACCGCTTCCGCAACGATCCCCGGATCGGTCACGTCGTGCCCGTCCGTGCCGCCGCCGGGTCCCGCGGGCGCGCCGAGGCCGGCGCGGCGGCGCGCCGAGAGGTGCACGGCGCCCACGCCGGCGTGGACGAGGTGGCGGATGTCGGCCGGCGCCACTCCCCCACCTGCCGTCACTTCGAGGTCCGGCCCGGCGAGGCGTGCGTACGCCTCGAGGCGGTCGATCCCCTGGATGCTGCGTTCCGCGCCCCCCGACGTCAGCACCCGGCCGACGCCCTCGGCCAGGAGCGTCTCGAACACCTCGGCACTGCGCGGCGACGCGTCGATCGCACGGTGGAACACGAGCGTCGCCGGGCCCGCGGCATCCGTCCACCGGCGAAGCGCCTCGCGGTCGGCGCGGCCGTCGCGCTCGAGCACGCCGACCACGACGCCGCCCACCCCCCGCGCGACGCAGGCGCGGATGTCGGCCGTGACGACCGCGACCTCCTCGGCGTCGTACACGAAGCCGCCGCCCCGGGGACGCACCAGTACGTTCACCTTCTCGGCGCCGACCGCGTCGCACACGGCCTCGATCGACCCGATCGACGGCGTGAGACCGCCGACGACGAGCGCCTGGCAGAGTTCGAGCCGATCGGCACCCGCCTCGATCGCCGCACGGGCGCCCGCGGCGTCCTGCACGGCGATCTCGACGGCTGCGCGCATCACAGCTCGACCCGGAGCGCGATCGCCGGCTCGGCGCGGAAGGCATCGGGGACCGTCGCGTGCGAGCGGCCATCGGGCGTGCGCTCGAGCGCCGCCTCGGAGCCGTCCGCCCAGCGTGCAGGCCGTCCGGCGAGCTCCTCAGGAAGATCGAACCCGCCCGCGGCGGGATCGAGCGCGATCACGTTCACCACGCCCTCCGCGGCGGTGTAGGCGCGCGGCGCACCGGTCTCCTCGTACGCGCGCACCCACGGACGCGTGGCGTAGATCGCGTCGCCGTCGCGGCGGAGCCACGCGCCGAGCTCCCGCATGGCACGTTCCTGCAGCTCGGGGATCGATCCGTCGGCGCGCGGGCCGACGTTGATCAGGAGGTTGCCGTTCTTGCTCACGACGTCGGCGAGGAGGCGGATGAGGGCGGCGCCCGACAGCGAGTGACTCGCATCCTCCGCCTGGTTGTAGCCGAAGGAGTACCCGAGGCCGCGCGTCGACTCCCAGGGCTCGGCGACGATGTCGGCGACATGGGTGTACTCGCGGGTGAGGAAGCCGTGCCGAGGCACGCCCCAGCGGTCGTTCACGGCGCCGTCCGGCACGGCCGCGAGGTACCGGCGCAGCAGCGCGGCGACCGCGTAGTCCTGCCGCCCCTTGCCGCCGTCCGGCCACTCGATGTCGTTCCAGAGCAGGTCGGGGCGGAAGCGATCGACGAGCTCGTCGAGCTGGGCGGCCGCGTACCGCGAGAACCACTCGTCAGCCCGGCGGAAGCGGAAGAGGTCGGTGTCGGACTCGATCGGCGGGTAGTCGCTCACGTGCCAGTCCAGCGCACCCGAGAAGTAGACGCCGAAGCGCGTGCCGGCGCGACGCGTCGCGTCGTGGAGCTCGGCGATCAGGTCGCGGCGCGGGCCGCGGCGGGCCGCGCTGAACGACGTCGTCGCGGTGTCCCACAGGCAGAAGCCGTCGTGATGCTTCGTCGTGGGGACGACGTACCGCGCGCCCGCGTCGACGAGCGCGCCGACGAAGGCGTCGGCGTCGAACCCGCCCGGATTCCACTGGTCCGCGAGGTCCTCGTAGCTCGTGCCGGTGCCGTACAGCTCCTGGTGGCGCCGCCACGTCGGGCTGCCCGCGATGCGCACCGTGTTGGCGTACCACTCGGCGTACTGGTGGTGGGCATAGGCGTCCTCGGTGGGCACTCCCCCGGGAGGGTGGGCCGGCGCCCATGCAGGCACGGAGTACAGGCCCCAGTGTACGAAGAACCCGAGCTTCGCGTCGCGGTACCACTCGGGGACCGGAGTATCGGGGTATTCGGGCGCCGCGTCGCCGAGATCGGGTCCGGTGCGGGTCTCGAAGTTCATGCACGTGCCTCCGTGCCGCGGCGTCGGGTGACCAGTGCCGCAAGATCCGGCTCGTCGTCGGTCGTGGCGAACGGGTAGGTGCCGGGGCGCAGCCGGGAGTGACCGAGGCGCAGCAGATCCTGGTCGACACCCCCGGGTGTGAGCGCGAGCGTCCATCCCGCGGCGAGGTCGTAGAGCTCGGGCTCGAGATAGCCGATCTTCACGATCACGATGTCCGCCGTCTCGGGGTCGAGTCCGAGCATCCGGAAATCGTCGAGGTGGTGGAAGGGCTTGCGCCGCTCCGTCACGATCGCGTGCACGGCGCCGCGGCGCACCACGACCTGCGTGCCCGCGACCGGGTCGCCGCCGGTGATCGAGACGATCTCGCCGGTGACCTCGACGGGCCCGCGCGGACCGGGATCGACACGCCCGCCCACGTGCACCGTGACCGTGGCGCCGATCCCCGCCGCCTCGGCCGCGCGCACCGCCTCCGGATCGAAGACGGATGCCGCGAGCACCGTGCGCGACGCATCCTGGAGGTCGGCCCGCTCGAGCAGGCGTCCGAGGGTCCACGAGACGTCTCCGGCGCCGCCCGCCGTCGGGTTGTCGCCGGAATCCGAGATCACGTAGGGCCTCGGCGCGTCGTCCGCCAGAGCCAGATCGAGCGCCTCATCGAGGCTCGCGGTCGGACCCGCGAAGACGAAGTCCGCGCGCGCGTCCCAATACCGCTGTCCGAGTCGCTCGGCTTCCCGCGCGATCACCGCCGGGTCGTCGCCGGTCACGATGACCGTGGCGTGGCAGCGGGGCTCGTCGGCCCACGCATACCCCACCCACACGGCGGCGTCGACGACGCCCTCGAGCTCCTCGACATCCGGGATGGTGCTGTACAGCCCCTTGGCGGGCTCGAGCCGCGTGCTCGTCTTCTCGCCGGGCAGCAGCACCGGAACGCGCACCCACGCCTTGTGGGGGCGTCGCGCATCCGGGTCGGCCCCCGAAGCCGCGCGCAGCCGCTCGAGCAGATTGTGCACCGCGCGCTGCTTGGTGTTCATCCAGTCCTCGTGCGGCGCCATCCGGTAGCACGTGATGAGGTCGACGGCGTCGAAGAGCGCGTCCGACACGTTGCCGTGCAGATCCATCGATGCCGACACGAGGGTGTCGGGACCGAGCGCCTCGCGCACGGCGGCCGCGAGGTCGCCCTCGGCGTCGTCCATGCCCACGACGCTCATCGCTCCGTGGATGTCGAAGAAGAACGCGTCGAACGGGCCCTCCGCGCGGATCCCCTCGACGATCGCCTGCTTCATGCGCGCGTACGTCTCCGGGTCGACGGCCCCACCGGGCAGGGAGCGCCCGTGGGTGAGCGGAACCCAGGCCGCAGCATCCCGCAGCTCCTCCCCCTCGGCGAGGAAGGGATAGTACGCGAGCAGCTCGACGCCGGTGCGGATCGTGAACGCCTCGTCGCCCGAGATGTGCGGGGAGAACGTGCTGGACTCGATCGAGATGCCGCCGATGCCGATGCGCGGGCGCGCGAGCCCCGACGGGTGGAGCGGGCCCAGCGGGCCCTTCCAGATCTGGTCGTGGTCAGGACGCGACGTCACGGAGGAGCTCACCTTCTGCGAACGGTTCGGAGGGGATGGACCGATCGGATGCCGCCACCAGCGCCGCGGCGCCGAGCACGACCGCGTCGCCGCGCAGCGTGCCGGGGACGATGCGCAAGGGGGCGCCGGACACCGGCGGATCGGTCAGGAGGGTGGCCTCGACGGCAGGAGCGAGCAGGTCCCATGCGGAAACCACCCCGCCCCCGACCACCGCGAGCGGTACGTCGACGAGGGTCGCGGCGGAGATGCACGCGAGGGCGACCGCCCGGCCGGCGTCATCGAACACGGCCTTCGCCGCCGGGTCGCCGATTCGCGCCCGATCGGCCACGACCCGCGCCGACACGACGCCATCGCCGGTCGCCGCCTCATAGCGGCGCGCGATCGAGGTGCCCGAGGCCAGGGTCTCGAGGTGACCGGTGCGGCCACAGGTGCAGACGAGATCGCCGTAGCCCGGCGTGTGGCCGATCTCGCCGGCGGCTCCGTAGGGACCGTGGCGGAGTCTGCCGTCGAGCACGAGCGCTCCGCCGACGCCGGTGCCGAGCATCACGCCGAGCACGTCGGCGCCCCGCCCGGAGCCCCATGCGGTCTCGCCGAGGAGGAAGGCGTTGACGTCGTTCTCGACGCGCACCTCGATCTCGAGCCTGTCACCGAGCCGCTCGCCGAGCGGGAATCCCGCCCAGTCGACGAACATGTCCGACGCGGCGCGGATCGCACCGCTGCGCGGGTCGACGACCCCCGCCGCGCCGACGCCGACCGCATCGGGACGCACGCCTGCGTCGTCGACGAGCTCCTCGACCAGGAGCGCCGCCGTCTCGGCCATCGCGGCGCCACCGGTGCGGGCCGGGGTGTCGCGCGTCGCGCGCGCCAGCACCGTGCCATCCGCGGCGACGAGGGCGCCGGCGGTCTTCGTGCCCCCGATGTCGATGCCGGCGACGACGGCGGGGGCCCCTGCGCACCCGCTCATCGGCCGCCCAGCCCGGCCATCGCAATGCCCTTCACCAGGTGCTTCTGCAGGACGATCACGAGGATCGTGGTGGGGATCATCGAGATGATCGCGGCCGCCATCTGCAGGTCCCAGCGTGTGCCGGTGAGGCCCGAGAAGCTGGCGAGGCCCACGGGGAGCGTGCCCAGTGTCGCGTAGTCGACCGTCACGATGAGCGGCCAGAGGTAGCTGTTCCAGAACGACAGGAACGTGAACACCGCCAGCACCGCCACCGCCGACTTGGACAGCGGAAGGATGATCTGGAGGAACGTGCGCACCGGACCCGACCCGTCGACCCGGGCAGCCTCTTCGAGCTCGAACGGGATGCCGCGGAAGAACTGACGCATGAGGAAGGTGCCGAACGCCGTGAAGGCGAACGGGAAGATGAGCGCCTGATAGGTGTTGACCCATCCGAACCACTGCATCACCTGGAACATCGGGATGACGAGGACCTCTGCCGGCACCATCAGGGTGGCCAGGAACAGCACGAAGACCGCGTCGCGGCCTTTCCAGCGCAGGCGCCCGAACGCGTAGCCCGCCGTCGTCGAGACGATGAGCACCACCAGGGTGCCGGCGACGGCCACGAACAGCGAGTTGCCGATGTAGGTGAGGAACGGCCCGTAGGCGAACACCTCCGCGAAGTTCCCCCACTTGATCTGCGAGCCGACCAGCGTGGGCGGCATCGAGAACATTTCCTCGTTGGGCTTGAGCGCCGAGAAGAAGGCGTAGACGAGGGGCGCGACGAAGATGAGCGCCGCGAGGTAGATGCAGATGTGCGCGAGGACCAGGCGGATGCGCTCACCCGGGGTACGCGCGGCAGTGCGACGGCGCGCCGGGGGCTCCTCGACGAACTCGTCGTCCGACGTCATCAGCAGCGTCTGCTCGATCGCCGACGCTTCCTTGTCGGTCTCGGTCTCGGTGTCAGTGCTCATAGTGCACCCACTTCCGCTGCGCGGCGAACTGCATGCCTGTGATGAGGATGATGATCGCGAAGAGGATCCACGCCGCTGCTGCCGCGAGTCCCAGGTCGCCGAAGGTGAAGCCCTGCTCCCAGATGAACATCACGAGCGGCTTCGTCGCGTTGCCCGGGCCACCGCCGGTGAGCAGCTGCGGCTGCGCGAACACCTGGAGTGCGGTGATCATCGTCATGATCGTCGCGAAGAAGATCGACGGAGAGATCATCGGGATCATGACGCTCCAGACGAGGCGGAAGCCCCGGGCGCCGTCGATGCTGGCCGCCTCGAGCACGCTCTCGGGCAGTTGTTCGAGCGCCGCGGAGAAGATCAGCATGTTGTAGCCGAGTCCCTGCCACACGCTCATGGCGACCACCATGATCATCGCCCACGAGGGATCGGCGAGGAAGTTCGGCAGCGTGACACCGAACCAGCTCTGTGCCAGGCCGTTGAACAGACCCTGCGGCTGCAGCATCATCTTCCACACCAGGACGTTGGCCACCATGGGCACGACGACCGGGATGAAGAAGAGCACGCGGAGGGCGCCACGGCCGCGGATGCGCGGCCCGAGCCCGATCGCGAGCGCGAGAGAGAGGGCGATGCTGAGCGGCACGTACAGCAGCGTGTACACCGCGGAGTTGCGCAGCGCCGGCCAGAAGTCGGGGCTGCTGGTGAACAGCTTTGCGTAGTTCTCGACGCCGTTGAAGGTGCGGTCGCCGAACGTCGGCCAGTCGTAGACGCTCATCACGATCGAGAGCCCGACGGGCACGATCGTGAACAGGGCGAGCCCCACCAGGGCCGGGCTTGCAAAGCCCAGCGCCTGGCGGGCCTCGGCCCTGGCGAGCGACCCGCGACGTGTCGTCGTCGTGGTCGTCATTGCTCTGCTCTCTTGCTCACGTGCGAGGGTTCGAGGACGAACCCGGTCAGTTGCCGAACTGCGCCTGGGCGCTCTCCAGCAGGTCCGACATCTCCATCTGGCCGTTGTAGACGCTGACGAGGTTCGGCTGGATGTAGCTGTCGAGCTTCTCCCAGTTCTTCGTCATGTACAGCGGGACGGTGGTGGCGAACGCCGACTCGAAGACCGTCTGGACCTGCTCGCGGTACTCCTCGTCGATCGAGTCGAAGTACAGCGGCTGCGACTCGGTGCGCGCCGGGTACGAGCGGCCCGACGAGGCGATGTAGTCCTGCGCGTCCTTGCCGAGCAGCGACCCCATGACCTTGAGCGCGGCCTCGGGGTTGTCGCAGGTCTTCGAGATGCCGTAGCCCGAGCCGAGGATCGGTCCGGAGTTGCCGTGGTCGCCCGCCGGGAGCGGCGCCATGCCGGCGGCGAAGCCCGACTCGTTGTTGAGGTAGCTGACCGCGTTCCACGTGCCGTCGACCGCCATGGCGGCGTTGCCGCCGGTGTACTGGTTCTCGCCCCAGCCGGTGTCCGACGCCGAGGCGACCGGCGCCGCGACGCCGAGGTCGGTGACGAGACCCGAGTACCACGACGCCGCGTCGACGAAGTCGGGGTCGTCGATGTGGAGCGTGCCGTCCTCGGAGGCCGGCTGCTTGCCCGAAAGCGCGATGGGCATCGACATCCACTGGTAGCCGCCCATGCCCATGCCGAAGCCGTACTTGCCGTCGGCCGTCGCCGTCGTCGCGATGTCTTCGAAGTCGTCGAAGGTCCACTCGATCTCGGGCGTGGCCGCACCGGTCGCGGTCAGCATGTCCTGGTTGTAGTAGACGAGCATCGTCGCGACGTCGAAGGGAACGCCGTACAGGCCGCCCTCGAAGCTCAGGATGCCCTCGGCGCCCGGGTTGAAGTCGGCGAAGTCGAGACCCGCGGTCTCGAGGTCTTCCGCCGTCAGCTCGCGGAATCCGTCGGTGAACCCGCCGAGCTGCGCGCCGCTCATACCCGTGACGCACGCCATGTTCCCGCTGGCCATGTTGGTGGTGAGCTTCGTGAAGAAGTCGTTCCACGGCGCGGTCTGGAGCTTGATCGTCACATCGGGGTTCTCCTCCTGCGCGATCGCGACCTGCTTCTCCAGCGCCGTGGTGTCGGCCTCACTGCCCGCCCACATGTCGACGACGATCGTGGGCTTGCCGTCCGTGGAGCTGTCTCCGCCCGAACCGCTCGCGCACCCCGTCAGGACCACCGCTACGCCGGTGGCTGCGGCCACCGCGCCGACGCGCAACTTCTTCATCGAATGCCTCCTATGGCAGCCAGTTCTCACAAGGTTATTTCGATACTCGAACCAACCTTGTACTCTTGTGTCGCAAGTCACCCTCGCAGGTTTCGATCGGTGACGCAACCCGAACATCGGATGTTTATCGACGTGTGATACTTCGTCACATCTCGGAAACACGCCCAGACCACCACCCGCGAGAGGGACCATGACGCCCGACACCGACCGCTCTTCCGTCGATGAGGACCTGTCCCGGCGGATCATCGATCTGATCGCGCGGGGGCAGGCCAGCTCGCGCAGCGAGCTCGCCGCGGCTCTCGGCCTCGCGCCGTCGACCGTCAGCCTGAGGGTGCAGTCGCTGATCGACGCCAGGCTCGTGACCGAGCGGGGCGACGGCACGTCACGCGGCGGCAGACGCCCGCGGCTGCTGGGCATCGACGAGGGTTCGGGGATCGTGCTCACGGTCGACCTGGGAGGCGGGCACGCCCGTATCGGCGCGCACTCGCTCAGCGGCGAGCTGCGCGAGACGCGTTCGATCCCGGTCGTCCTCGCGGACGGCCCCGAGGCGACCCTCGACGCCGTGTGCGTGGTCTTCGACGAGCTCGCGCGCGACACCACGATCCACGCGATCGGCATCAGCCTTCCCGGCCCGGTCGACATCGACCGCGGCACGGTCACCCAGCCGTCGCGCATGCCCGGGTGGCCCGGCTTCCGCGTCCCCGATCACGTGCGGCGCCGCTACGGCGTCCCGGTCGCCGTCGACAACGACGCGAACCTCGCCGCGCTCGGCGAGCACCGCGCCCAGTTCGGCGCGAACGGCCACAGCATCACCGTGAAGGCCGGCACCGCCATCGGCAGCGGCATCATCGTGGACGGCCACATCCACCGTGGGGCAACGGGTGCGGCAGGCGACATCACGCACACGCGCATCGACGGCAGCGGCGACATCCCGTGCTCCTGCGGCAACACCGGCTGCCTCGAGACCGTGGCCAGTGGCGCGAGCCTCGTGCGGCAGATGCGCGAGCGCGGGCGGACGGATGTCGAGACCACCGCCGACGTGCTGGCGCTGGCGCGCGACGCGGAGCCGGAGGCGACGATGATCGTCCGCACGGCGGGGACGCACCTCGGTCAGGCGCTGTCGGGCGTCGTGAACTTCTTCAATCCGCACGCGGTGTTCCTCACGGGCAGCATGAGTGCGTCGGAGCCGTTCATCGCCGCGGTGCGCAGCCGGGTGTACGAGGCATGCCACCCACTGGCCACCCAGCAGCTGCGGATCGAAGCCGCGCAGACGCGCGCGGACGCCATCCTCCACGGCGCTGCGCGGTGGGCGCTCGACAACCTCGAGCTGCCCACCGCCTGAGCGGTCAGTCCTCGGTGAGCGTGAGTTCGATCACGGGAACCAGCACGTCCGGTCGGGCGACCGGAAGGTGCACGGTGAGCGTCCCCTCCGCCTCACCCGCCGGCGTCATGTTGACCGCCTTCTGACCCGGGTCGGCCGCCGACGTGCGGAGCCAGGAGCCGTCGTTCAGGAATCGCGCGTAGGAGACCTTGCCGGCGAGCCCGGGGAGGTGCACGAAGCCGAGCGGCCACGACAGCAGGTGCAGGTAGAGCTTGTGACCGCGTCGGGTGTACACGCCCTCCCGCGGCGGCGCGAAGCCGGCGTGACCGGCGCCGACGATCGCACCCCGATGCAGCCGCATCCATTCTCCGATCTCCGACAGGGTGCGCTCGTCACGCGGGGCGATCGCACCGCGCCCGTCGGGGCCGATGTTGAGCAGCATGTTGCCGTCCATCGACACCGAGTCCGCGAGCATCTGGACGAGCAGCGTCGCCGGCTTCTGCTCGGTGTTGTCGCGGTGGTAGCCCCACGACCCGTTCATGGTCTGGCAGGCCTCCCACACCTGCGGCACGCCGTCGACCATCAGCGGCGCGGTGGGCTGGTACTGCTCGGGCGTGACGAAGTCCCCCGGGATGCCGAGCCGGTCGTTGACGAGCATCTCGGGCTGCAGCTCGCGGCACATCGCCAGGAGCGCTTCGGCACCCCAGTCCCCCGGCCCCTTGCCGGCGAGCCCGTCCATCGATTCGGGGTAGGTGAAGTCGAAGAACAGGTAGTCGATCTGTCCGTAGTCGGTCAGCAGCTCGCGCACCTGGGCGTGCAGGAACTCACGATACCGCGCCATGTCGCGACCCTCGTTGAGGGCAGCGATGTCCTCGTCGGCCCGTCGAGGGTGGTTCCAGTCGACCGTGAAGTCGGGGTGATGCCAGTCGATCAGCGAGTGGTAGAGGCCCACCCGGACCCCCTCGGCGCGCAGCGCGTCGACGTACTCCCGCACGAGGTCCCGGCCGCACGCCGCGACCGCGTTGAAGTCGCTGACCGCGGTCTTCCACAGCGCGAAGCCGTCGTGGTGCTTCGTGGTGAGCACGACGTAGCCCATTCCCGTCTGCTTGGCGCGCCGGGCCAGTGCCCGCGCATCGAACAGGTCGGGGTCGAAGTTCTCGAAGTACGGGAGGTAGTCCTCGTCGGTCAGGAACTCGTAGTTCTGCACCCACTCGTGCCGTGCTGCACCGCTGTACAGGCCGAAGTGCACGAACATCCCGAATCGCGCCTCGTCGAACCACTGCTGTCGCATTCTCGCCCCACTCGCCTTCCGTCTGTGCGTGGTCCCATCCTGACACAAACATCCGATGTCTACGCACACTCCCCTTACGTTGGGGCGGGAACGCCGAGAGCCCGGCCCCTCTCGGGACCGGGCTCTCGGTGACGATCGCGCGTGGCGCGGTCAGCGGGTCAGGATCAGCGCGCGGCCGAGCCCTCGACGTAGTCCGCGTCCTGCTGCTTCCACGCGAAGAGCGAGCGCAGGTCCTTGCCGACCGACTCGATCGGGTGCGCGGCGGCCTTCTCGCGCAGCGCGAGGAACTCGACGGCGCCGTTGTCCTGGTCGTCGATGAAGCGCTTGGCGAACGCGCCCGACTGGATGTCGGCGAGCACGGCCTGCATGTTCTCCTTGACGTGCGGGTCGATGACGCGCGGGCCCGAGACGTAGTCGCCGTACTCGGCGGTGTCGGAGACCGACCAGCGCTGCTTGGCGATGCCGCCCTCCCACATGAGGTCGACGATGAGCTTGAGCTCGTGGAGCACCTCGAAGTAGGCGATCTGCGGCTGGTAGCCCGCCTCGGTCAGGGTCTCGAAGCCGTACTGGACGAGCTGCGACACGCCGCCGCAGAGGACGGCCTGCTCGCCGAAGAGGTCGGTCTCGGTCTCCTCGGTGAAGGTCGTCTTGATGACGCCGGCACGCGTGCCGCCGATGGCCTTCGCGTACGACAGTGCGGTCGCCCAGGCGCCACCCGTCGCGTCGCGCTCGACGGCGATGATGTCGGGGATGCCGCGGCCCGCGACGTACTCGCGGCGCACCGTGTGGCCCGGCGCCTTCGGCGCGACGAGGATGACGTCGACGCCCTCGGGCGCCTCGATGTAGCCGAAGCGGATGTTGAAGCCGTGCGCGAACGCCAGCGTCTTGCCCGGGGTCAGCTTGTCCTTGATGCTGTCGGTGAAGATCCCGCGCTGGTGCTGGTCCGGCGCGAGGATCATGATGACGTCGGCCCACTCGGCCGCGTCGGCGACCGACTTGACCTCGAAGCCCTCGTCCTGCGCCTTCTCGATCGACTTGGAGCCGTCCTTGAGCGCGATGACGACCTCGACACCCGAGTCGCGAAGGTTCTGGGCGTGCGCGTGGCCCTGCGAGCCGTAGCCCACGATCGCCACCTTCTTGCCCTGGATGATGCTCAGGTCGGCATCGGCGTCGTAGAAGATCTCAGCCATCTTCGTGTTTCTCCTTGATTGATCGGTTCTGGAAGTAGTGGATGCCGCGCGCTCAGCCGCGCAGCACGCGCTCGGTGATGCTCTTGCCGCCGCGGCCGATGGCGACGAGGCCGGACTGCGCCAGCTCCTTGATGCCGAAGGGCTCGAGCGCGCGCAGGAACGCGTCGACCTTGCCCTTGTCGCCCGTGACCTCGACCACGAGCGCGTCCGGCGCGTAGTCCACGATCTGGCCGCGGAACAGGTTCACGACCTCGAGCACGTTCGACCGGGTCTGGTTGTCGGCGCGCACCTTCACGAGCATGTGCTCGCGCTGGACGGATGCCGCGGGGTCGAGCTCGACGATCTTGATCACGTTGATCAGCTTGTTGAGCTGCTTGGTGACCTGCTCGAGCGGGAGCTCGTCCACGTCCACGACCACGGTGATGCGCGAGAGTCCGGGGACCTCCGTGACCCCCACCGCGAGCGACTCGATGTTGAAGCCGCGCCGGGCGAACAGGCCCGCGACGCGCGTCAGCAGACCGGGCTTGTCCTCCACGAGGAGGCTCAGCACGTGACTCGTCATGTCTCAGTCCTCCTGCTCGTCGAAGGCGGGCGAGTGATCCCGCGCGTACTGGACGAAGCTGTTGCTCACGCCCTGCGGCACCATCGGCCACACCATCGCGTCGGCGCTCACCACGAAGTCGATGACCACGGGACGGTCGTTCGTCTCGAGCGCCGTCTGGATCGCGGCATCCACGTCCTCTTCCTTCTCGACGCGGATCGCGAGGCAGCCGTACGCCTCCGCCAGCTTCACGAAGTCGGGGATGCGCACCGTGCCGTGGCCGGTGTTGAGGTCGGTGTTCGAGTGGCGGCCGTCGTAGAACAGCGTCTGCCACTGGCGCACCATGCCCAGCGACGAGTTGTTGATGATCGCGACCTTGATCGGGATGTTGTTGATCGCGCAGGTCGCCAGCTCTTGATTGGTCATCTGGAAGCAGCCGTCGCCGTCGATCGCCCAGACGACGCGGTCGGGTTCGGCCACCTTCGCGCCCATCGCGGCCGGGACCGAGTAGCCCATCGTGCCCGCGCCGCCGGAGTTGAGCCAGGCGTTCGGGCGCTCGTACTTGATGAACTGCGCGGCCCACATCTGGTGCTGACCGACGCCCGCGGCGTAGACGCCCTCGGGGCCGGTGAGCTCGCCGATGCGCTGGATCACGTACTGCGGCGCCATGTGCCCGTCGGTGGGCTGCGTGTAGCCGAGCGGGAACTCGTCGCGAAGGCCGTCGAGGAACGACCACCACTCGGTGATGTCGGGCGCGGTGCCGCCACTGACGGCACGGAACGCCACGTCGAGGTCGACGAGCACGTCCTTGAGGTCGCCCACGATCGGCACGTCGGCGGTGCGGATCTTCGAGATCTCGGCGGGGTCGATGTCGACGTGCACGACCTTCGCGTTCGGCGCGAACAGCGCGGCCTTGCCGGTGACGCGATCGTCGAACCGCGCACCGAGGGCGACGATGAGGTCGGCGTCCTGCAGCGCGAGCACCGCCGGCACCGTGCCGTGCATGCCCGGCATGCCGAGGTGCTGGGTGTGCGAGTCGGGGAACGCGCCGCGCGCCATGAGCGTGGTCACGACGGGTGCGCCGGTCGTCTCGGCGAGCGAGAGGAGCTCCTCCGAGGCGCGGGCGCGCACGACTCCGCCACCGACGTAGAGCACCGGCTTCTTGGCGTCGGCGATGAGCTGAGCCGCGGCCTGGATCTGCTTGCCGTGCGCCTTCGTGACGGGCCGGTAGCCCGGGAGGTCGATGTTCGGCGGCCACACGAAGGGCGCTTCAGCCTGCTGGGCGTCCTTGGTGATGTCGACGAGCACGGGGCCGGGACGACCCGTCGACGCGATCTCGAACGCGGCCGCGATCGCACCGGGGATGTCCTCCGCACGCTTCACCAGGAAGGAGTGCTTCGTGATCGGCATCGTGATGCCGACGATGTCGGCCTCCTGGAAGGCATCCGTCCCCATGAGGGTGGAGAAGACCTGACCGGTGATGCAGACGATCGGCACGGAGTCCATGTAGGCGTCGGCGATCGCGGTGACGAGGTTCGTCGCGCCGGGGCCGGACGTCGCGATCGCGACGCCGACACGACCGGATGCGGCGGCATAGCCTTCGGCCGCGTGACCGGCGCCCTGCTCGTGCCGGACGAGGATGTGGCGCACGGACTCGTCGTCCATGAGGGGGTCGTACACGGGCATGATGGCGCCGCCCGGAAGACCGAAGACGTCGGTCACCCCGAGCAGGTCGAGAGAACGGACGACCGCTTCCGCGCCCGTGAGCACGGGCGTCGAGGCGGTGCGGGCTGGCGGCCGGGGAACGGCCGCGGCGGTGTCGGCTGACATGGTGATTTCCTCTGAAGTGGGTCGGAGGCGGATGTCGGAAGCCAGGCTCAACCGGTGGTCGCACCCTCCGCAGCGGAGCGCACGAGTCGGGAGTACTTGGCAAGGACGCCACGGGTATAGCGCGGGGGAAGCGGCTCCCAGCCAGAGCGGCGGGAGTCAAGCTCAGCCTCGTCGACGAGTAGGTCGAGAGTGCGAGCCGCGATATCGACCCGTATCAGATCACCATCGCGCACGAAGGCGATGGGACCTGCGTCCACCGCTTCGGGTGCTATGTGGCCGATGCACAGGCCGGTTGTGCCGCCTGAGAATCTGCCGTCCGTCAAGAGTAGTACATCTTTTCCGAGCCCAGCGCCCTTGATGGCCGCGGTGATCGCGAGCATCTCGCGCATGCCCGGGCCGCCCTTGGGGCCTTCGTAGCGGATCACGACGACGTCGCCGGCGGCGATCTCGCCGGCCTCGAGGGCGTCCATTGCGGCACGCTCGCGCTCGAATACGCGGGCGGGTCCTTCGAACACGTCGGCGTCGAAGCCGGCCGACTTCACGACCGCACCCTCGGGGGCGATCGAGCCGTGCAGGATCGTGATGCCGCCCTTGGCGTGGATCGGGTCGTCGAAGGAGTGGATGACGGTGCCGTCGACGGGGTCGGGATTCAGGTCGGCGAGGTTCTCGGCCAGCGTCTTGCCGGTGACGGTGAGCGCGTCGCCGTGGAGCAGGCCCTCGTCGAGCATCGCCTTCATGATGACCGGGATGCCCCCGTGACGGTCGACGTCGTTCATGACGTACTTGCCGAACGGCTTCATGTCGGCCACGTGCGGCACCTTGTCGCCGATGCGGTTGAAGTCGTGCAGGCTGAGGTCGACATCGGCCTCGCGGGCGATCGCGAGGAGGTGCAGCACGACGTTGGTCGAGCCGCCCAGCGCCATCGCGAGCGCGATCGCGTTCTCGAACGCCTCCTTGGTGAGGATGTCGCGCGTCGTGATGCCCTGGCGCAGCAGGTTGACGACGGCCTCGCCGGAGCGGTGCGCGAAGTAGTCGCGGCGGCGGTCGGCCGACGGCGGCGCGGCCGATCCGGGCAGGCTGAGGCCGAGCGCCTCGGCGACGGAGGCCATCGTGTTGGCGGTGTACATGCCGCCGCACGCGCCCTCGCCCGGGGCGATCGCGCACTCGATGCGCTTGAGGTCGGCCTCGCTCATCTTGCCCGCGAGGCACGCGCCCACGGCCTCGAACGAGTCGATGATGGTGACGTCCTTCTCGGTGCCGTCCGAGAGCTTGACCCAGCCCGGCGCGATCGAGCCGGCGTAGAGGAAGACGCTCGAGAGGTCCAGGCGCGCCGATGCCATGAGCATGCCGGGGATCGACTTGTCGCACCCGGCGAGCAGCACCGAGCCGTCGAGGCGCTCGGCCATGATGACGGTCTCGACGGAGTCGGCGATGACCTCGCGGGAGACGAGCGAGAAGTGCATGCCCTCGTGGCCCATCGAGATGCCGTCCGAGACGGAGATGGTGCCGAACTGCAGCGGATAGCCGCCGCCGGCGTGCACGCCCTCCTTGGCACCCTGCGCGAGCCGGTCGAGGCTCAGGTTGCAGGGGGTGATCTCGTTCCAGCTCGAGGCGATGCCGATCTGCGGCTTGTCCCAGTCCGCGTCGCCCATGCCGACGGCACGGAGCATGCCGCGCGACGTCGTGGCTTCGATGCCGTCGGTGACGACGCGACTGCGGGGCTTGATGTCGATGGAGTTGTCAGCGAGCGAATCGGGCTGGGCCATTGACTCAGTGTATTCCCGCACGGCGACGCCCTCGGCCCGAGTGACGGACCCGCCGGCCGGGGCGGGCCTAACCCCGCGAACGCGCCGTTGCGAGTTGCTGCAGAAGCTCCGCGAGAGCCGCGATGTCCGCGACCCGCACGGTCGCGGACGTCTGGCCGTCCCCCACGCGCACGCCGAGGTCGCCGTCCCCGAGGCTCGCCAGCGCGTCCTCGTCGGTCACGTCGTCGCCGGCGAACAGCACCGCCGTGGCGCCCACCCGCTCGCGCAGCTCGGCGATCGCGGAGTCCTTGCCCTCGTGCCGGAACGCGAACTCGACGATGTTGTGTCCCGTGCGACGGCGCCAATGCGGGGCCTCGGCCGCGACGATCTCATCGACGACGCGGTTCGCCTCGGCCGCGGCCGCAGCGCTCGCCCGGCGCGTGTGCACGCCGAACCCGAAGGTCTTCGGCTCGATCCAGACGCCCTCGAGGTGCGCGGTGGCCTCCTCGGCGTGGCCACGGAGGGCGTCGCGCAGGGCGACGTCGGCATCATCCTCGCCGTGGCTCACCACGCCCTCGCCCGGGATCCAGAACTCTGCTCCGTGCGATCCCGCCAGCAGCACCCTCGACGAGTCGTCGTGCTCGGCGATCACGCGCAGATCCACGAGGCTCCGCCCCGATACGAAGGCGACGACGGTGTCAGGCGTCGCGACCAGGGCGTCGACAGCTTCGCGCGCGGCGGGCAGCATCCGTGCGTCCATCGGCTCGTCCTCGAGCGGCGACAGGGTGCCGTCGAAATCGAGCGCGACGAGAAGGCGATCGGATGCCGCGACCCGGGCGATCGCCTCGTCCGCCGCGCTCACGCGCCGGCCTTCTGCACGCGCTTGCCCTCCCGGGCGGTGTCGAGGGCGTCGAGGAACGACCGCGACCAGCTGGCGACGTCGTTCTCGACGACCTTCTTCCGCAGCGCCCGCATGCGGCGCCCCTGCTCGGCGGCGGGCATCTCGATCGCGCGCAAGATCGCTTCCTTCATCCCATGGATGTCGTGGGGGTTGATGCGGATCGCGCTCGGCAGCTCGTCGGCGGCGCCGGCGAACTCGCTGAGCACCAGCACGCCGCGGTTGTCGGTGCGGGTCGCCACATACTCCTTGGCGACGAGGTTCATGCCGTCGCGGAGCGCCGTGACGAGCATGACGTCGGCGGCACGGAACAGCGCCACCATCTCGTCGCGGGGGTAGGCCTGGTGCAGGTAGCGGATGGCCGTGTGCCCCATGGTGTCGTGGTCGCCGTTGATGCGCCCGACCGTCAGCTCGATCTCGTCGCGCAGCTGCATGTAGGCCTCGACGCGCTCGCGGCTGGGGCTCGCGACCTGCACGAGGGTCACGTCCTCGACGTCGATGCGGCCGTCCTCGAGCAGCTCGCCGAACGCCTTGAGGCGATGGCGGATCCCCTTCGTGTAATCGAGCCGGTCGACGCCGAGCAGGATCTTCTTCGGGTTGCCGAGGCTTTCGCGGATCTCGGCGGCGCGGGCCTTGATGTCGGGGCGCTCGGCGAGCTCGATGTACGACCCGGTGTCGATCGAGATGGGGAACGCCTTCGCGAGCGCGTTGCGCGTCGAGCCGTCCGGCTCGGGAACGGTGATCCCCGTCGCCTTCGTCTGGTAGCGCAGCTGCCGACGCACGGCCCGCGCGAAGTTGCCGGCGTCCGCCACCCGCTGGAAGCCGATGACGTCCGCGCCGAGAAGGCCCTCGAGCACCTGGCGCCGCCACGGCAGCTGCGAGTAGAGACCGTATGCCGGGAAGGGAATGTGGTGGAAGTAGCCGATGGTGAGGTCGGGGCGGGCCTCGCGCAGCATCTGCGGCACGAGCTGCAGCTGGTAGTCCTGCACCCACACGGTGCCGCCCTGGGCGGCGACGCCGGCGGCCGCCTCGGCGAATCGTCGATTGACCTTGACGTAGGCGTCCCACCACACGCGACGGTACCGGGGCGCAGCGATGACGTCGTGGTACAGCGGCCAGAAGGTGTCGTTCGACATGCCCTCGTAGTAGAGCTCGACCTCGTCGGCGCTCAGCGACACCGGCACCAGGTGCGTGCCCTCGAACTCGAAGGGCTCGACCTCGATGTCGGGCTGGCCGGGCCAGCCGACCCAGGCGCCGTCGGCGCGCCGCATCACCGGCTCGAGCGCCGTCACCAGCCCGCCGGGCGAGCGGCGCCAGCCCGACCCGTCGGCGGCGTCGGCGACCCGGTCGACGGGCAGGCGGTTGGCGACGACGACGAGTTCGGCGGCGGGGGCGGTGGGCTCTGTCA
Source organism: Microbacterium sp. NPDC058062 (assembly GCF_042885375.1). Classification (NCBI taxonomy): domain Bacteria; kingdom Bacillati; phylum Actinomycetota; class Actinomycetes; order Micrococcales; family Microbacteriaceae; genus Microbacterium; species Microbacterium sp. NPDC058062. The sequence continues at coordinate 152,359 of NZ_JBHVSC010000001.1, read as the reverse complement.
CGCGGTCTCCTGACGGTTTCGTGGACTCGGCACGCTCAGGCTAACAGCGTGGCTGAGGGCCCCGAGTCCCCTTGACGCGCCGGACGACACCATGTCAAGGGGCGCGGCGCCCGCACGGGCCGCGCTAACGTGGCCCCATGCGCAAGTACCTCTTCGGCACCGGCATCCTCACCGCGATCACGGGCGGGCTGACGCTGATGAGGGGACTACGCGAGAACGAGCCGTTCACGTGGCGGATGGCCCTCGCATGGCTCAGCTGGGGCATCTCCCTGGCCCTCGCGATCGGCGCGATCGTCGACGTCCGCCGCGCCTCGCGCGGCGAGCTCATCGCGAACGACTCCCCCGTCCACGGCCGCGAGAAGAAGCTCCTCAAGCGCCGCATCCAGCCCTGACCCGCACAGACGAGCGCCACGAGACCCGTCCGGGTCCCGTGGCGCTTCCGTCTGGGGGTCGAGGATCGATCAGCGCGTGAGGATGAGCGCGTCGCCCTGACCGCCGCCGCCGCACAGCGCCACCGCCGCCGTGCCGCCGCCGCGCCGCACGAGTTCGTGCACGGCGTGGACAACGAGGCGGTTGCCGGATGCCCCGATCGGGTGTCCGATCGCGATGCCGCCGCCGTGCGGGTTGACCACGTCGTCCGAGAGGCCGAGCTCGGCCTGCGAACGCACGACCACGGCGCCGAACGCCTCGTTGATCTCGACGATGTCGAGGTCGCTCGCGGCGATGCCCTGCTTGGCCAGAGCCTTCTCGATCGCCCGAGCGGGCTGCGAATGCAGTGAGTTGTCGGGGCCGGCGACCTGGCCGGACGCGCCGACGACCGCGAGCACGTTCCAGCCGTTCTCGTCGGCGTGCGAGCGCGTCGTCAGCACGACCGCGGACGCGCCGTCCGAGATCTGCGACGAGTTGCCCGCCGTGATCGACCCGCTCGACGCGAAGGCCGGGCGCAGGCCCGCGAGGGTCTCGACGGTGGTCTCGGGGCGCACGCCCTCGTCCTTCGTCACGACGACCGGATCGCCCTTGCGCTGCGGGATCTCGACCGGCACGATCTCGGCGTCGAAGAGCCCCTCGGCCTGCGCGGCGGCCGCACGCTGATGCGACCTCGCGGCGACAGCATCCTGAGCTTGCCTCGTCACCTCGAGCCGCTCGTTGTGGCGCTCGGTCGACGCGCCCATGCTCTCGCGGTCGTAGGCGTCGGTGAGCCCGTCGAACGCCATGTGGTCGAGCACCTCGATCGAGCCGTAGGCCCAGCCGTCGCGCGAGCCCATAAGCAGGTGCGGGGCGCGGGTCATCGACTCCATGCCGGCGGCGACCACCACGGTCGCGTCGCCCACCGCGAGCATGCGTGCGCCGTCGATGATGGCTGTGAGGCCGGAGAGGCACACCTTGTTGACCGAGCCCGAGTGGACCTCCCACCCGATGCCGGCGCCCACTGCCGCCTGACGCGCGGGATTCTGCCCGCTCCCGGCCGCGAGCACCTGACCGACGAGCACCGCGTCCACGGCATCGGCGGGGATGCCGCCCTTCTCGAGGGCGCCCCTGATCGCGGCGCTGCCCAGCTGCACCGCCGTGAGCGGAGCCAGCTGGCCCTTGAGCCGCCCCTGCGGAGTGCGCGCAGCGGCGACGATGACGACGTCGTCGTGGTTCATGCTTCGATTCTCTCTCCGACGGCGACCGTCAGCTCCGGCTCGGTGGCCGCGATGACCTCTTCCACGGTGACCCCTGGAGCCGTCTCGACCAGGACGAGTCCGGCATCCGTCACGTCGATGACCGCGAGGTCCGTGATGATGCGGTCGACCACCCCGCGTCCGGTGAGCGGCAGCGAGCATTCGTTCACGATCTTCGCCGAGCCGTCCTTGGCGACGTGCTCCATCAGCACGATCACCTTCGCGGCGCCGTGCACCAGATCCATCGCGCCGCCCGGCCCCTTCACCATCTTCCCGGGGATCATCCAGTTGGCCAGGTCGCCCGTCGCCGACACCTGCATCGCGCCGAGGATCGCGGCGTCGATCTTGCCGCCGCGGATCATCCCGAAGCTCGTCGCCGAGTCGAAGAAGGCGGCTCCGGGCAGCGTCGTCACCGTCTCCTTTCCGGCATTGATGAGGTCGGGGTCGACGTTCTCCTCGGTCGGGTACGGCCCGACGCCCAGGATGCCGTTCTCGGACTGCAGCACCACGGTCACGCCCTCGGGCACGAAGTTCGGCACCAGGGTCGGCAGGCCGATGCCCAGATTGACGTAGGCGCCGTCGGCGAGCTCCTCGGCCGCGCGGGCGGCCATCTCGTTGCGGGTGAGCGGCATGTCAGGCCCCTTCCGGCATCTCGCGCGCGGCGGCCTGTGCGACCGAGACCGTGCGCCGTTCGATGCGCTTCTCGATGTCGGATCCGACCTCCACGATGCGGTGCACATAGATGCCGGGGAGATGGATGCTGTCGGCCTCGAGCTCGCCCGGTTCGAGGAGCTCCTCGACCTGGGCGATGCACACGCGCCCCGCCATCGCGGCGAGCGGGTTGAAGTTGCGTGCAGCCTTGTTGAAGACGAGGTTGCCGTGACGATCGCCCTTCAGTGCGTGGACGAGCGCGAAGTCGGTGACGATCGCCTCTTCCAGGACGTAGTCGCGAGGCGTGCCCGATACGTCGAAAGCGCGCACGTCCTTCACGGGCGACGCGACCGCGATGCTGCCGTCGGCGGCATAGCGACGCGGCAGTCCGCCCTCGGCGACCTGCGTGCCGACGCCGGTCTGGGTGTAGAACGCGGCGATGCCCGATCCGCCGGCGCGGAGCTTCTCGGCGAGCGTGCCCTGCGGAGTCAGCTCGAGCTCGAGCTCGCCCGAGAGGAACTGCCGCTCGAACTCCTTGTTCTCGCCGACGTACGAGGAGGTCATCTTCCGGATGCGCTTGGCGTTCAGGAGGATGCCGAGCCCCCAGTCGTCGACGCCGCAGTTGTTGCTCACGATGCTGAGGTCGCTCGTGCCCTGTGCAAGCAGCGCCTCGATGAGCGCGATGGGGTTGCCGGACAGCCCGAACCCTCCCACCGCGAGGGACGCCCCGTCGGGGATGTCGGCGACGGCCTCCGCCGCCGATCCCCAGGTCTTGTCGATCATTGTGCTCCTTCGCATTCCGGTCGCTCGGCTTCCATCGTCCGGCTCGACGGGGCGCACCGCCACCTCGCCGCTTGCCATGTGGCCACCCCGCGCCGTAGCGTCCATATTGTGGACACCGTAGCCAAGCGCACCGTTCCGGGAGCCCAATCGATCGCCCGCGCGGCCCAGCTCCTGCGACTGGTCACCTCGGGTGGAGATGACGGGATGCCGGTGGCCGAACTCGCCCGCCGCGCCGACCTCACCCGCCCGACGACGCATCGGCTCCTCACCGCGCTGCGCCACGAGGGCCTGGTCGATCAGGATGAGCGCACCGGAGGCTGGATGCCCGGACCGGAGCTGTACCTGATGGGCACGGTCGCAGCATCCCGGTACGACATCACCGCTGTCGCTCGCGACATCGTGCGCTCGCTCGCCGTCCGCACCGAAGAGAGCGCGTTCCTGTCCGTGCGCCGTGGCGACGAGACCGTGTGCCTGCTGCGCGAGGAGGGCAGCTTCCCGATCCGCTCGTTCGTGCTGTCGGAGGGCGTGCGGTTCCCGCTCGGCGTCGCCTCCGCGGGGCTCGCGATCCTGTCGTTCCTCCCGCCCCACGATGTGGACGCCTACTTCGAGCGTCACCCGGAGCTCTCGGATCGATGGGGCGCGTCACACAGCGAGCAGCGGCTGCGCACGCGCCTGCGCGACACCCAGGAGCGCGGCTACGCCGTCAACCCCGGGCTCATCGTCGAGGGCTCCTACGGCATCGGCGCCGCGGTCTTCACCCGCGAGGGCCACCCGCAGTGGGCGCTGAGCCTCACGGGCGTCGAGTTCCGCTTCGGCCCCGACCGCCTTCCCGAGCTCGGCCGCACACTCCTCGCCCACGCACACCAGCTCACGACCCGCATCGCCGCGTCGCGCTGAAGGCGTTCCCTGCGGTCCTCGGGCTGCAGCGCTCCTCAGGACGCGGCTAAGTTGCGCACAGTTCCGTATGAGATTCAGCGCGCGTCGGCTATCTTGATCGCAACCCGAGCGGCAAAGGGGCCTCTTGGGGGAGCAGTACCCCTGGGGAGGGACCAATGAAACAACGGACGTCTGTGCTGTCCGCAATCGCTCTGGCGGTGTCAGCACTCCTGGTTTCGACAGCCGGCGCGGCTTACGCCGACAATCTCGAGGTCGACGGCGATCTCCTGAAGGCCGGCACGCAAGCTGTGCTCGACTTCGGTGACGTGACGTGCGGCACCACGACGAGCCGACAGGTGACCGTCTACGTTCAGAGCAACGGTCACGGCGGCAACGGGAACAACAACAACGACAACAACGGCGGCGGACAGGTGTTCGCCAACGGCGAGGTCGTCGACATCACCGCCACGACGGCCGCGCCGTTGTCGGTGAGCGTCGCCGCAGGTGACGCGGGAAACGTCATGCTGCCCGCCAACTGGGAGACCGCGTTCGGCAACAACACCCTCTCGCCCGGCGGCGCGACCGCGACCGTCACGCTGACCGCCGGAACCGTCGCCGGAACCTTCACGGGATCCGTGACCTATTCCGGCACGGGCGACAACACCGGCGGCAACTCGATCACCCGGCAAGTCACGCAGAGTGTCACCTGGAAGACGGTCGGCTGCAAGTCCGCCACCACGACCACGGTGTCGTGTCCGGCGTCGGTGGTCTACACGGGCCAGGCGATCACGCCGTGCTCGGCCACCGTGACGGGTTCGAACGGGTTCTCGCAGTCGCTCCCCGTCACCTACTCCCCGAACACCGCGGTGGGTTCTGTGACCGCCTCCGCCTCCTTCGCCGGTGATTCGACGCGCACCGGCAGCAGCGGCGGCGCGACGTTCGGGATCACCAAGGCATCATCGACCACGACGGTGTCCTGCCCCGCATCGGCGACGTACACGGGCTCACCGCTCACGCCGTGCACGGCCGGCGTCACCGGCGCGGGAGGGCTGAGCCAGGCGCTCACCCCGACGTACACCGCGAACACCGACACCGGAACGGCGGGCGCCGCGGCCACGTTCGCGGGCGACTCGAACCACACCGGATCTACGGACAGCAAGACGTTCACGATCCTCGGCGCCACGGCGAACTGTGCCGTCGTCGGGTTCAGCGGCGACTACGACGGGCTCGCACACCGTGCCACCGGCGCGTGCACCGGCCTCGGAGGCGTCGACATCAGCGGGGGCCTGGATCTCGGTGCGTCATTCACCGACGTGCCCGGAGGCACGGCGTCATGGAGCTTCGCGTTGCCGAATTACGCGTCGCGGTCCGGTTCGGCGGTGATCGCCATCGGCCCCGCAGCCTCATCCATCTCGATCCAGTGCTCCGACGTCGTCTACAACGGCGCCGCGCAGGAGCCGTGCTCGGCGACGGTGACGGGCGCCGGCGCGCTGTCCGCGTCGGTGACCGTGCACTACGACCTCAACACGACGGCGGGTACGGCGACGGCGAGCGCCTCCTACCCCGGCGACCTCAATCACACGAAGAGCGAGGCATCGACGACTTTCAAGATCGCCAAGGCGCCGTCGACGACCGAGATCACGTGCACGTCGCCGCACACCTTTACGGGCTCGCCGATCACGCCGTGCACGGCGAAGGTGATGGGTGCCGGCGACCTGGACCAGGAGGTCACGCCCTCGTACAGCGGCAACACCGGGGCGGGCGTCGCCTCCGTGTCCGCGGTCTTCGAGGGTGACGCCAATCACGAACCCAGCAACGACACGTCGTCGTTCGTCATCGCCAAGGCGACGTCTTCGGTGAAGCTCTCCTGCCCCGCGTCCGTGGTCTACACGGGTGCCGCGCAGGTCGCCTGCACGGCGAGCGTGTCGGCCGTCGGCCTTGCGGCGTTCGAGATCGACGTGGACTACACGGACAACACGAACGCGGGGCACGCGACCGCCACCGCATCGTGGGGCGGCGATGACGACCACGTCGGAAGCAGCGCGAACGGCGGCTTCCAAATCGATAAGGCCGCATCGTCGATCTCGCTGGAGTGCCCCGAGTTCGTGGTGTTCACCGGTGAGCAGCTGACGCCGTGCGGTGCAACGGTCTCCGGAGCCGGGCTCACCGATTTCGCAATCGACGTCGACTACGCGGCCAACATGTACGTGGGTGACGCCAGCGCCGCCGCGAAGTGGGACGGCGACGAGAACCACGACGGCAGCACTGCCGAGGGTGGTTTCCGCATCGAGAAGGCGCCGTCGTCGATCGCTCTGTCGTGCACTCCGGGCGCCGTGTACACGGGCAGTGCGCTGACCCCGTGCACGGCGACCGTCTCCGGCGCCGGTCTGACCGCGTTCACGGTCACTGTCACCTATGCCGGGAACACCGATGCGGGACAAGCCGACGCCGCAGCTTCCTGGCCGGGCGACGCCAACCACACGTCGAGCGAGGCATCGACGAAGTTCGCCATCGCGAAGGCGATCTCGAACACAGAGGTCACGTGTCCGGCGTCGCAGATCTACACCGGATCCGCCATCGAACCGTGCACGGCGAATGTGACCGGACCGGGCGGGCTCAACAAGCCGCTCACACTCTCGTACACCGACAACACCTCCGTCGGCACCGCCACCGCGTCCGCCGCGTACACCGGCGACGGAAACCACGTGGGCAGCGATGACGCGGTGCAGTTCACGATCGAGAAGGCGACGTCGGCGATCGGTCTGTCCTGCGCTCCGGGTGCGACCTACACGGGCAGCGCGCTGACTCCGTGCACCGCGACGGTCTCCGGAGCGGGCTTGGCCTCGTTCACCATCCCCGTCACGTATTCCGGCAACACCGAGGCCGGAACGGCGAGCATCTCGGCGGCGTGGGCCGGGGACGACAATCACACCGGAGCCACGGCCACCGGGAGGTTCCAGATCGCCAAGGCTCCGTCCACTGTCACGGTGACATGCCCGTCTACGCCGATCATGGCCACCGGATCACCGATCGAGCCATGCTCGGCGGAGGTCACCGGTGCGGGTGGCCTGCAGCTCACCCTGACGCCGACCTACACCGACAACAAGCTGGCGGGCAGTGCGGCGAAGGCGTACGCGAAGTATGACGGCGACGCGAACCACCTCCCGGACGACGACACGAAGACATTCACGATCGCCGCCTGGACGCTGAACGGCTTCTTCAAGCCGGTCGACATGGGTGACAGCGTCATCAATATCGTGAAGGGGGGCTCGACGGTTCCGCTCAAGTTCACGGCGTTCGCCGGCGCGACCGAGCTGACCGATCCCGCGAAGCTGGGCGCCTCATTCGTCGCACGCGAGATCAAGTGCGATCTGACCGACATGCAGAGCGACGACCTGTTCACGACCACCGGCGGCACGACACTCCGGTACGACGCCACCGCACACCAGTGGATCCAGAACTGGGCGACGCCGAAGAACGCCGGCAAGTGCTACCAGGTGACGCTGACCACCGCAGATGGAACAACGCTGAAGGCTCAGTTCAAGACGAAGTAGCCCGCACGCCTCAGAGTGCCCGGCGGCATGCGATCACCGCAGCCGCCGGGCGCTCGAACGACGTGGTCACACCCGGGCCGCGAGCTCCTCACGGACGGCAGCGGCGACGACGTCGGCGCCCTCCGGCGACATCACGATCGTGTAGTGGTTGAACCCCTCGATCCGCTCGTGCTCCACTCCGGGGTACTCCGAGAGCAATCGCCCGAGATGTTCCGGCGCGTACAAGCCGGGCGGCTCGTTCTGGAGGCCGCGGGGCACGGTGATGAGGCGGGTCGGATGCTGCAGCCCGGCCAGCGCCGCCGGCAGGGCGTCGCCCGTGTTCATGTCGAGGGTGTCGTCGGCGGTCGTCGCGTAGCTCGTCGCGGGACGGAACGCGCCCGCCCCGTCGTCGACGAGGTCGTACGCGAGATAGCGCTCGAGCTCGGGCGTCCACGCGCCGGCGAAGGCCGGATGCTGCCGCCAGAAGTCCAGGTACTCCCCCGTGTCGGCGAACCTCATCGACAGGCGCGCCGCGGTCGGGCCGAGGATGCCGGCGACGAGCTCGTCGGTGCTGAGCCCCGCCGGGACGTCGAGCGGCAGCCCGCCGTCGACGAGCAGCAGCCGCGAGACGCGCTCGGGGTGGAGGTGCGCGAACACGACGGACACGAACCCGCCCATCGAATGCCCGACGACCACGGTGCGGTCGATGCCGAGCGCCTCGAGCAGCGCGCTGAGGTCCGCCGCGTGTGCGGCCATCCCCGCGGCGCCGCCGATGCCGTTGCTGCGCCCGCGCCCGCGCAGATCCGGCGCGACGATGCGAACCCCCGGGAGGCGCTCCACGACGAACGGCCACGCCAGGTGCGAGGCCGTGACCCCGTGCACCAGCAGCACCGTCGGCGCCTCGGGCCCGGCATCCGCCGGCTCCCAGACTCCCGCGCGCAGCGCCCCGCCGTCGACGGGAACGTCGACCGTCCGATACTCGTGGTTCACCGCGCCGTCCATCCGCCGTCCATCGTGTACGAGGCTCCCGTGACCATGCCGGCCTTGTCCGACACGAGCCATCCGGCGAGCGACGCGACCTCGTCGGCTTCGACGAGCCGCTTCACCGCGCTCTCGGTGAGCATGATCTTCTCGACGACTTCGCTCTCCGCGATCCCGTGCACGGCGGCCTGGTCCGCGATCTGCTTCTCCACGAGCGGTGTGCGCACGTAGGCGGGGTTGATGCAGTTGCTCGTCACGCCGTGCGGGGCGCCCTCGAGCGCCGTCACCTTCGACAGGCCCTCGAGCCCGTGCTTCGCGGAGACGTACGCCGACTTGAACGCGCTCGCCCGGAGGCCGTGGGCACTCGAGATGTTGATCACACGCCCCCATCCGCGCTCGTACATCGCCGGGAGCGCCGCGCGGATGAGGAGGAACGGTGACTCCAGCATGAGCCGCACGATGAGCCGGAAGGCATCCGGATCGAACTCCGTGATCGGGGCGACCCGCTGGATGCCGGCGTTGTTCACGAGGATGTCGACATCGAGGGTCAGGTCGTCGAGCGCGGCGGTGTCCGCGAGGTCGACGGCCCAGGACTCACCGCCGACGGCGGCGGCGGCATCCGTCGCGGCATCCGCGTTCAGGTCCGCGATGATGACGTGCGCGCCGCGCTGGGCGAACTCGTGCGCGCAGGCGAGGCCGATGCCGCTCGCCCCGCCGGTGACGAGTGCGCGCTTGCCCGCGAGATCCTTCTCCGCCATCAGGCTTCCTCTCCTGCGTCGTCCGCTCGCGGCGCGAGGGCGTTGTCGATGAACCGGGTCATGCCGGCGAACACCACCGGGTCGAGCTGCGCGGGCGGCTTGCCGTCGGCGTCGCGCTCCCACAGCAGGAACCGCATGCCGATGAGCTCACCCATGCCCATGAGGGCCCACGCCGTCGTCTCGGGGTCGAGGGCGCGATCGACGTCGCCCGTCGCCTGCGCCGCGCGCAGGCCGGCCTCATAGCCCTCGACGATGCGCGTGTAGTGCGTGCGCAGCACCTCGGGCGAGACGAACTCCGCCTCGCGCACGACCCGGTACAGCGCGGGGTGCTCGGCGGTGAACCGGAAGAACCCGGCGAACCCCGCGCGCTCCGCTTCCAGGCGACCGGTCGCCCCGGCCATCGCCTCCGACATGGAATGGCGCACGCGGCGATTGAGGTCGAGCACGAGCGCCTCGAAGATCGCCTGCTTGCTGTCGAAGTACAGGTAGAACGTGCCGAGACCGATCCCCGCGCGCTCGGTGATCTTGACGATGGATGCCTCGTGGTACCCCTGCTCGGCGAACACGAGCTCCGCCGCCTCGAGCAGACGGCGACGGGTCGCCTCGCCGCGCTTGGTGAGCGGGCGTCCGGTGGCGGACGACACCAGCTCCTCTTCCCGGTCGACGAGTTCGTCGGACATGCTCATCGGGATTCCCCCTTCGTACGCTCGTGCACCACTGTGTGCGCGCGCTCCCCAGCACGATCTTCCTGCTCTCGCCGCGGTTCGACCAGCAACCTGGCCTGTTCGCGGAGACGCGATCGTGCGAGCTTCTCGATGGTCGACCGCGGCAGCGCGTCGACGAACTCCACGTGGACGGGGATCTTGAAGGCGGCGAGGTTGCGCCGCGCGTGGGCAAGCACCTCGTCGACCGACAGCGCGGCCCCCGTCACGGGCACCACGAACGCGACTCCCCGCTCCCCCCACACCGCGTCGGGCACGCCGACGACGGCGACTGCCTCGATGAGCGGGTGCAGGCACAGCGCGTACTCGACCTCCGCGGGAGCGACGTTCTCGCCGCCCGAGATGAAGATGTCCTTCAGGCGGTCGACGATGCGGTACACGCCGGACGCGTCGCGGGATGCCAGATCGCCGGTGCGCAGCCATTCGCCGCTCATCGCACGGGCCGTCGCGTCCTCGTCGTCGAGATAGCCGGCGAAGACGCTCGGGCCGCGCACCCACAGCTCGCCGGTGGCCTCGTACTCCAGTGCGAGCCCCGAGGCGGGATCTACGATCCGCACCGACACGTGCGGGTACGGCCGGCCGACGGCGCCGGGGGCCTCGATCGACTCGGCCGCAGGCAGGTGCAGCACGTTGGGTGCCGCTTCGGTGAGCCCGTACCCCTGCGTGAGCGGGATCCCCCGCGCTGTCCACTCCTCCTGCAGCTCCACCGGCATCGTCGCGCCCCCGACGAGAGCGAGACGCAGGGACGCGGCATCCGTGCTGATCCAGTCGCGGTCGCCCGCGAGCAGCGCGTACTGCGTCGGCACGCCCATCATCGCGGTGACCTTGCGGTCGGCGATGAGCTGCAGCACGCGCGCCGGCTGGAACGACCGCTCCAGCACGACCGTCGCGCCGACCCACCACGCGAGCAGCGGCTGACAGTTCCACGCGGCGACGTGGAACTGCGGCAGCATCGCGAGCACGACGTCGTCCTGCGTGAGCGGCAGCGCCTGCGCGAGGGCCAGGTTGTTCCAGAAGCAGTTCGCGTGCGTGAGCACGACGCCCTTCGGTGCGGATTCGCTCCCCGACGTGAAGATCACGAGCAGCGGGTCGTCGTCGCGCACCGGTCGGCGGGTCACCGGGTTCGCTGCGCGGGGCACAGTCCCCGCTTCGACGCCGGTCGTGCCGAGCACGGAGACCGGCGGGGCGACGGCGGCGATGCGCAGCGCCTCGCCCGCAAGCGCGGCATGCTCGTCCTCGATCAGCACCAGCGCCGGAGCCGAACGGGTGAGGACATCGGCGAGCTCGCGCGGCGTGAGCCGCCACGACAGCGGTACGAAGGCGATGCCCGCGATCGCGCACGCGAAGAACGCCACGACGTGGTCGGTGGAATTGCCCGACACGGTCGCGATGCGGTCGCCCGGCCCGTAGCCCGCGTGGCGCAGTCGGTCGGCGAGCTCCGACGAGCGGGCGGCGAGGGTGGCGTAGTCGGTCGTCACTCCTCGGTCGTCGATCGCGATGCGCTCCGGTGAGCGGGTCGCGCGGTCCACGATCCACCGGCCGACGGTGTGCGGCCCGTCGTCGACGTCGGGGTCGGCGGTCCAGCTCACGCGCGCACCTCGACGGGGGCTTCGGCGGACTCGTCGGCATCGTCGAGCTGCCGCAGCGACCCGCGGACCTTCTCTCCGCGCCGGCGGCGGACCGCGGCGTCGATGGTGCCCGCGATGCCTCCCGGGAGGAACATCACCACGATGATGAAGAGCACCCCGAGGAGGAAGAGCGGCTCCGACAGCGGGATCCGCAGCACGTCGGGAAGCCCGGCGATCGCGTCGGAGCCGGCGAGCACGGTGAGCCGCTGATCGAGCAGCGTGTAGAGCACACCGCCCACGATCGCACCCCAGCGGAATCCGACGCCACCCAGCACCACCATCACCAGGACCGTGATCGTGAGGTCGGCGGAGACCGACCGGGGCACGGTGCCCGACTGCAGGAGCATGTACGCGACTCCGGCGAGGCTAGCGAGACCCGCCGCGATGACGAACACGATGAGTCGGACGCGGTAGGGCGACAGGCCCAGCACACGCACGCGCTGCTCGTTCTCGCGCGTCGCTCGGGCGAGATGCCCCAGGCGCGACGTGTCGACCCACAGCACCACGAGATACACCAGGACGAGCACCACGAGCGTGAACCAGTACAGGTTGCGGGTGTTCACGACCCCGATGAGGAAGTCGGGCACCTGCGCCGTGTTGAGGCTGAGTCCCTCCTCGCCGCCGGTGACCTGCGAGTTGCGCCGCACCAGCACCGATCCTGCCTGCGCGAACGCCAGCGTCACCATCGCGAACGGGATGCCCGAGACGCGCATCGACACCGCGCCCGTCACGAGGGCGATGACCATGCCGCCGATCAGCGCGATGAACACGCCGGGCCACAGCGGCACGCCGAAGTGCTCGAGCGCGATCCCCAGACCGTACGCGCCGGCGCCGAAGTAGAGGGCATGCCCGAACGACAGCATCCCGCCCGACCCGAGCAGCAGGTTGTACGACAGCGCGAGCGCGGCGAACACCATGCAGAGGGACAGCAGCGCCAGGGTGCCGGGCATGTACGTCGGCGTCGGCAGAATGCCCGGGAGCGAGAGGTTGAGCAGCGGCAGCATCGCCATGAACGCGACGAGGACGACGCCGACAACGGCGGGAAGGAAGCGACGGATGCTGCGCTCCGAGGTCGCCTCGGGTCCCTGAGCCTGTCGAAGGGTCATGCCTTCCTCCCCAGGAGTCCGGTCGGACGCACCAGCAGCACGAGGGCCAGCAGGATCACGACGATGAAGTCCCCGGTGCCGCCGAGGTAGAAGTTGGCGAACTGCTGCAGCACGGCGACGAGGACGGACGCCACCGCCGCACCGGTGAGCGAGCCGAGGCCGCCGACGACGGTGACGATGAACGCGAAGATGAGGAGCGTCTGCCCGAGGTGCGCCGACACGAAGGTCGAGTAGTGCATCGCCAGCACGCCGCCGATTCCCGCGGCCGCGCCGCCGATGGCGAAGACGAGGGTGAACGAGCGACGGACGTCGATCCCGAGCGCCGTTACCATCGAGCGGTTCTCGACGCCGGCCCGGATGATCATGCCGTAACGCGTCTTCTGCAGGAACAGCACGAGGGCGGCGAGCACGAGCACGGCCGCGATCATCAGCACCCAGTAGGTGTTGGGGATGCGGGCGCCGAGCACTTCGGTCGTCTGCTTGAGCCACGGGGGTCCGCCGATGTGGATCGGGTCGGTGCCCCAGATCCCCTCGAACAGCGCCACGGCTGCGAACGACAGGCCGACCGTGACGAGCACCTGCTCGATGTGCCGCTCGTACAGCGGCCGGATGAGCACGAGTTCGGTGAGGGTCGCGAACACGGCCCCCACGCCCGCGCCGACGAGGACCGACAGCAGGAAGGATCCCCACGAGTCGGTGCCGAGCGCCTGCGCGACCATCCAGCCCATGAACGCGCTCAGGGTGAGGAACGCGCCGTGCGCGAAGTTGAGCACGTGCATGAGGCCGTAGATGAGGCTCAGGCCACTGGCGACGAGGAAGTAGAGGGCGCCGAGACCGACGCCGGTGATGAGGGTGAGGACGAGGGTACTCATGAAGCGTGCTCCACGTGGACGCCGAGGAGGCGGCGGGTGAGGTCTTCGTCGTCGAGGAGATCGCGCGCCTTGCCGACGTGCGCGACGCGCCCGCCGGCGATGACGACGGCGTCATCGGCGAGACGACGCACGACCTCGAGGTTCTGCTCGACGAGGAGGATGGGGACGGTCTTCGACGCCTCCTGGAGCGCGTCGGCGACCTCGGTCACGATCTTCGGCGCGAGGCCCTTCGTCGGCTCGTCGACGAGGAGGAGCCGGTTGTCGTTGAGCAGCGCCCGTGCGACCGACACCATCTGCTGCTGACCGCCCGAGAGCGTGCCCGCCTGCTGGTCGCGGCGGGCGACGAGATCCGGGAACAGCTCTGCGACGAACTCGCGCCGAGGGTTCCGCTGACGTTCGGCCAGGGCGAGGTTCTCGGCGACGGTGAGCTTCGAGAAGACCTCGCGGTCCTCCGGCACGTACCCGACGCCGCGCCGCACGATGCGATGCGTGGGAAGCCCGTCGATGCGGTCGCCCGCGAGGGTCACCTCGCCGCGACGGGAGATGAGGCCGAGGATGCCGCGCAGGGTCGAGGTCTTGCCGACGCCGTTGCGGCCGAGCACCGCGGTGATGCCGGTGGCGGGCACGTCGAACGAGACGTCCTCGACGACCTGCTGGCCCGCGATCGTGCACCGGAGGTTTCGGACGGTCAGAACGGATTCCCCGCTCATGCCGCCTCCCCCGCCGATCCGGTGCCCAGGTAGGCGCTCTGCACGAGAGGGTTCTCCATGATCCGCTGCGGCGTGTCGTACGCGATGATCGTGCCGAAGTACATGACGGCGACCTTCTCGACGAGGCCCATCAGCACGTCGATGTGGTGCTCGACCATCAGCAGGGTGCAGCCCTTCTCGCGCTGCATGTCGCGGATGTTCTCGACCAGCCCGGGCACATCGCCCGAGCCCACGCCCGCCATGGGCTCGTCGAGCAGCACGATGCTCGCCTCCGTCGCCAGGAGCACGGCGATCTCGTGCTTGCGCTTGTCGCCGTGCGAGATGTCGCCCGCGAGCGCGTCGCGCTTGTGGCTGAGCCCCACGACCTCGAGCTTCGTCAGCGCGAGCTCGGTGGCGGCATCCGTCCGCTTCGGGAAGTGCAGGAGAGAGCCGGAGCCGCCCAGCGACACCTGGGCCGCCAGACGCACGTTCTCGAGCACCGACAGCTTCGGGAAGAGGCTCGACGTCTGGAAAGTGCGACCCAGCCCCGCCCGCGCCCGCGCCGGCACCGACGCCGTCGTGATGTCTCGGTCGTCCAGCACGACGCGGCCGGCAGTGGGCTTCATGAGCCCCGAGATCACGTTGAAGAGCGTGGTCTTGCCGGCGCCGTTGGGACCGATGACGCCCACGAGGGAGCCGGCGGCGACGTCGAGCTCGACGTCTTTGAGGATCGTCGCCCCACCGATCTGCAGGCCGAGGCCCTCGATCTTCAGCGGAGAGCCGCGGCGCGCGGTCTCCGCGGCGGGCGCGGACGGGACTGTGGTGCTCATCGTTTCGCGAAGCCCCGGATCACTCGGCTTCGGCGGGGGCGACGTCGTCGGCCGAGACCGTGTCGACGAGCTCGGGCACGAATGTGCCGTCCTTCGCGACGAGCTTGACCTGGTACATCTCCTGGATGAGGGCGTGGTCGCTCGCGCGCACCGTCATGCTGCCCTTCGGCCCCTCGAACTCGAAGCCTTCGAGCGCCGCGACCATCGCGTCGACGTCGCCCTGGCCCGACTCGATGGCGTGGACGATCATGATCGCCGCGTTGAAACCGTCGGGGCTGAACAGGTCGGGCGTGCCGCCTGCCTCTTCGATCGCCTCGACCATCGCGGTGTTGACGTCGTTGTCGGGGGCCTCGGCGAAGTAGTGGTTGAGGAAGCTGATCTTCTCGGATGCCTCGCCGTACGCGCCGAACGTCGCCGAGTCGCCGAGACCGGTCACGACGGGAATCTCGTCCATGACCCCCTGCTGGCTCATCGCCTGCCACATCGCGCCCGAGGTCGCGCCGGCCCACGCCACGAACACGAGGTCGGGAGCGCCCGCGAGCACCTGCTGCGCGAACGGCGTGAACTCGGTCGCGTCCTCGGCCACGAGCACGGAGTTCACCGTGGCGCCCTGGCCGCCGAGGATCGCCTGCACCGCCGCGACATTGCCCTGGCCGAACGCGTTGTCCTGCGCGAACACCGTCACGGTCTTGCCCTCGATGTCGTCGAGGAACGTGCCCGCGGTCGCGACGTCCTGCGCGCTCTGCCGGCCCGACCGGAACGTGTAGCCGTTGATGCCGGTGATCGCATCCGCAGCTGCCGGGCCCGAGATGTAGAGCACCTTGTTCTGCTCCGCCTGCTCGGCGACGGCCAGCGCGACGCCCGACGACGCGGTGCCCGCGATGATGTTGACGCCCGAGCCGATGAGCTCCTTGACGGCGGTGACGGCCTTGTCGGGGTCGCCGGCGTCGTCGCGGTACTCGACGTTGATCGTCGTCCCGTCGATCTCGCCGGTGCCGTCGGTGGCGTAGTCGAGCCCCGCCTTGAAGGCGTCGAGGTACTGCTTGCCGTAGCCGGCGAGCGGCCCGGACTCGCTCGTGACGATGCCGACGGTGACCTCGGACAGCCCGCCCGGCTCGGTGGACCCGTTGTCGGGATCGCCGGACGGCGCGCAGGCCGCCAGGGCGAGCGCTGCCGTGACGACCACGGAGCCCAGGAGCAACTTCTTCGTAACCCGCATGTGCGTGCCTTTCCCCATTGGAAGGATCTGGTGCGTGAATCGGCGCTTCGTTCTCAAACATGAGATCCGATTCAGGTTCTTGCAATCTAGGAAACGGACGCCGCGCAGGTCAAGTCGGCGAGCCCGCTCCTTCCCCGTCGTTACCGAATCGGGACGAACTCTCGCATCTTTCCCGACTCACATACCTGCGGTATATATCAGCGGTATGCTTCTTGGGTGACCCACGATCAGGACATCGAGACCCTCATCGTCGCCGCCCACGCGCTGACCCGCGTCGCGGCGCTCGAGACCGCGAACGAGACACCCGCCGCCCAGTGGCGGACCCTCACGATCCTCCGCGACAACGGAGCGCTCCGGATCGGCGAGCTCGCCCGCCTCAGCCGCGTGACCCAGCCCGGCATGACGCGTCTGGTCGGCCAGATGGCCGATCACGGACTCGTGGCGAGGACGACGGATGCCGCGGACTCGCGCGCGACGGTCGTGGAGGTCACCCCGCTCGGCCTCGAAGCCCTCCAGACCTGGCTGCTGCAGCTCACCGCCGCGCTCGCCCCCCACTTCGAGGATCTCCAGCCTGAGGAGTGGGACGCACTGCGGACCACGGCATCCGTCCTCATGCGCAAGCTCGACCGCACGCGCACCGCGTCCGCCGCCGACACGGCCGAGGCCATCCGATGAGCGCCCACGGCAGCGCCACGGGCTCGGTCTGGCGCCAGCCCGCGCAGGTGTGGGCGGTCGCCTTCGCCTGTGTCGTGGCATTCATGGGGATCGGCCTCGTGGATCCGATCCTCCCCGCCATCGCCGAGTCGCTGCAGGCGAGCCCCGTCCAGACGGAGCTCCTGTTCACGAGCTACCTGCTGGTGACCGGGCTCGCGATGCTCGTCACGAGCTGGATCTCCAGCCGCATCGGCGCGAAGGCGACGCTGCTCATCGGCCTCGCGCTGATCGTCGTGTTCGCATTCCTGTGCTCGCTGAGCGGCAGCGTCGATGCGATCATCGGCTTCCGCGCCGGCTGGGGCCTCGGCAACGCGCTCTTCATCTCGACCGCGCTCGCCACCATCGTGGGCGCGGCGTCCGGCGGCAGCGGTGCGGCGATCGTGCTCTACGAGGCCGCGCTGGGCCTCGGCATCGCAGTGGGTCCGCTCCTCGGGGGCCTGCTCGGCGAGATCAGCTGGCGCGGACCGTTCTTCGGCGTGGTGGTGCTCATGGCCATCGCGTTCGTCGCCGTCCTCGTACTGCTCCGCGGGCCGAGCGAGAAGCCGGTGCCGGTGCCGCTGTCGGCGCCCTTCCGGGCACTCCGCATCCCGTCGCTGGCCGTGCTCGCCGTCGCCGCCCTGTTCTACAACATCGGCTTCTTCGTGCTGCTCGCCTTCTCGCCGTTCCCGCTCGGGTTCGGCGCCATGGGCATCGGCTTCACCTTCTTCGGCTGGGGCGTCGCCCTCGCGATCACGAGCGTGTGGGTCGCGCCGCTGCTGCTGCGCTTCATGGCCCGCACCACCGTCATGCTCCTGACGCTGCCGCTGCTCGCGATCGACCTGGTCATCGCGGGAATCCTCGTCGAAGACGCCGCGGCGCTGGTGGTCTGCATCATCGTCGGCGGCCTGCTCCTGGGCGTCATGAACACGGTGCTCACGGAGTCCGTGATGGAAGCCACGGATCTCCCCCGTTCCGTCGCGTCCTCGTCGTACTCGGCGGTCCGCTTCCTCGGCGGCGCCGCCGCTCCCCCGCTCGCTGCGCTGCTGTGGCACCTGTACGGCCCGACCGTGCCGTACCTCTTCGCCGCGGCATCCGTCCTCATCGCCACCGGCACGATCCTCTTCGGCCGGCGCGCTCTCGCCCGCATCGACGAGCGCGAAGCGGATGCTGCCGATGAGGCCGCCGCCGTACTGGTGGGCGACGCGGCCTGAATCGGCCGCCGAGGCTCGCGGCGCCGGCCGCCGATCACTAGCGTCTGGGTGTGGACCATTCGCACACCGATGTGCTCGTGATCGGCGCCGGCCCTGCGGGGCTGGCCGTCGCCGCGTGCCTCCGCCGCCGCGGGATCACCGCGACCATCGTCGACTCGGGTGAGGCTGTCGGCGAGACCTGGCTTCGCCGCTACGAGCGCCTGCATCTCCACACGCCCCGCATCCAGTCGGCGCTCCCCGGCCTGCGCATGCCGCGCCGTTTCGGTCGCTGGGTCGCGAAGGACGACGTCGCGCACTACCTGCGTGTCTACGCACGCCTCCACGACCTCCATCCGCGGTTCGGGATCGAGGTGCAGCGGATCGAGCGCGAAGACGGCAGCTGGCGTGCGGCCACCTCCGACGGCGACGTCACGGCGCGTCAGGTGGTCCTCGCGACCGGTTACAGCAACCGCCCGATCGAGCCTTCCTGGCCGGGGCAGGACACGTTCACCGGCGAGATCCTGCACGCCTCCCGATACCGCGATGCCGCACCCTTCGCCGGAAGAAGCGTCCTCGTCGTCGGAGCCGGCAACTCGGGCGCCGAGATCGCCGCCGACCTCGCCGAGCACGGCGTCGCCGAGGTGCGACTGGCAGTCCGGACTCCGCCGAACATCGTCCCGCGTCAGCTCGGCCCCATCCCGACGACCCTCGTCGCCATTCCGATGGACTTCCTTCCCGCGTGGTTGACGGACCCCGTGAACCGGCTCCTGCAGCGTCTGGTCGTAGGAGATCTCACCCCCTACGGCATGCCGCCTGCACGCTCCGGGCTCGTCGCGCAGCAGCGCGCGACCGCGGTCACCCCGACGATCGACGTCGGCCTCGTGGCCGCGCTGCGCGCCGGCACGGTGACCGCCGTCCCCGCGCTCGAGCGCTTCGACGGGAACGAGGCGGTCCTCGCGGACGGCTCGCGGCTCACTCCTGGCGCGGTCATCGCAGCCACCGGCTACTCGACGGGCCTTCAGCCCGTCGTCGGTCATCTCGGGATCCTCGACGTCCACGGAGGCCCGGCGTCGACCGGTGGCGGAACGCATCCCCACGCGCCGGGAATGCGGTTCGTCGGCATCCGGAGCCCGCTGAAGGGTCTCCTCCTGCAGATCAACCTCGATGCGCGAGCCGCCGCGCGAGCGATCTCCCGCGAGCTACGAGGGACCTGATCCTTGACAGCAGAAAGGCCCCGGAGATTCCGGGGCCTTTCTGGTCGGTGCACCCCCTGGGACTCGAACCCAGAACCCACTGATTAAGAGTCAGTTGCTCTGCCGATTGAGCTAGAGGTGCGTTGTTCACTTACGAGGCGAACGAGGATCAACATTAGCATCACGATCGCGTCTCGTGAAATCGAGGCGGGAACGCCCCGGCTATCCTTGATTCCGTGACCTCCCCCTCCCCCGTTTCGACGTTCGACACGCCGTTCGAGGGGGACCTCCGCGCGGATCTCGATCTCGCTCTTCGGCTGGCGGATGCGGCGGACGCGGCATCCATGTCGCGCTTCGATGCGGCCGATCTCGACGTCCGCCTGAAGGCTGACGCGAGCCACGTCACCGAGGCGGATCTCGCCACCGAGCGCGCGCTGCGCGACCTGCTCGAGACCGAGCGTCCGGGCGACGGGGTGTTCGGCGAGGAGTACGGCGTCACGGGCGACTCGGCGCGGCAGTGGATCATCGACCCGATCGACGGCACCGCGAACTACCTCAAGGGCATCCCGATGTGGACGACCCTCATCGCCCTCGCCATCGACGGCGTGCCGCGCGTGGGGGTGGCGAGCCAGCCGGCGATCGGACGCCGCTGGTGGGCCGCGAGCGGCCTCGGCGCATGGACGAACACGCCGACGGGCGAGACGAAGCGTCTCGCCGTGTCGACGGTCGACACGATCGCGGACTCGAGTGTGAGCTTCCAGAGCATCGGGCAGTGGCGCGACGCCGGCAAGCTCGACGCCCTGGAGCGCCTGACCTCGTCGGTGTGGCGCGATCGCGGCTACGGCGACGCGTGGCCGTACATGCTGCTGGCCGAAGGTCGTCTCGAATTCGTCGCCGAGTTCGGCGTCAAGGAGTACGACATCGCTGCACTCGTGCCGATCGTGACCGAGGCCGGCGGCAAGTTCACCTCTTTCGACGGCAACGACTCGCTCTCGGATCTCTCCTCGCTCGCGACCAACCGCGTGCTCCACTCCGCCTACCTCGACCTGCTCCACACCGCCTGACCCCGCACTGCCTGACACCCGACCGCCTCCCATCCCCCACGGAGACTCTCTGATGCCTGCCACCCGCATCCTCGGCACCGCCGCCGCCCTCGCCCTCTCCGCCGTGCTCCTCTCGGCCTGCGCCGGAACGCCCGAGGCCGCGCCCGAAGAGACCGGCAACGCGACGACGCCGACCGCCGCCGCACCCGAGCCTTCGGCGACGCCGGAGCCTGCGCCCGCCTCGACCGAGGACCCGACGTGCACCACGATCATCGGCGAGTCGGTCGTGGCGAGCTTCGAAGACCTCGGCTGGAGCTCGCAGGCGTCGCCGCTGTACATCGGCAGCACCGAGGTCGAAGACGGCCTGCAGTGCATGTGGGCGGACTTCGAGGGTCCGGCCGGCGACCACGGGCAGATGTTCGGCTGGGCGCCCGTCTCCGACGCCGACGCCGTCGACCTGCAGGAGGAGCTCGAGTCCCAGGGCTGGGTGCGCGAAGAGGACTCCGCGGGCGTCTACATCACCGAGAGCGCGGACACCGCGATCGCGACGGATGCCGAGGGCTACGGCATGACGTACCTCTTCACGTCCGGCCAGGTGAAGGTCGCCGACACGAAGCAGGGCCTCCTGCTGATCGACTGGCCCCAGAGCTGACGCCCCGCGCGGGTCATTCGGGCAGTACGTGCTCTGCCCGCGCCCGCGCGGCCTCCTCGAGCACGATCCGGCCGCCGCGCTCGTAGAGCTCCATCGCCCTCTCGGCGGTGTCGCCGACCGCCGTCATGCCGATACGGCCCTGTTCGGTGATCGAGCTGATCATGTGGAACACGATCCCCTCCTGCCGCGACCGGTCGAAGTGCAGGTCGTGGCGCGCGACGGCGTCGAAGAGGTCCCCCACCGAGAGCGCGCGGAGGTCGTCGCCCTCGAGGTGGTCCGTCGCGACCAGATGCTTCGGCACGCCCTCCGGGGTGAGGAACGCGCCTTCCTCGCCGTCGTAGCGGCCGTCGGTGAGGAACTGCAGCGTGAGGAACGGATGCGTCGTGCCGCCCTTGCGGAGATTCAGCTCGATCGCCCACGAAGACCATTCGCCCGCAGCATCCCGCACGACGACGAAGTCCAGCGCGAAGCGCCCGCGCACCCCCATGTCCGCCAGGCGCCGGGCGACCGCGAGCGCCGGCTCGCTGATGAGCCTCGAGTACGCCGGATCGGCGGGGAACACGCATCCGAGGTAGCTCTGTCCGCTCGGACCGCCCAGCAGCTGGTCGTGCGTCGAGAGCAGCTCGATCGTGCGGTCGGGAAGCACCCGCAGCTGCACGCTCGGGCTCAGGATCTCCTCGCCCACGATGCGCTCCTCGACGATGCCGTGCCGGGTCGCGAGGGCGTCGAGCATGTCGGCCGGGCTCAGGGTCTCGACCTCCGGCTGCATCGCCTGGAGGGCCCGGACGATCGCGTCACGGCGGGCGTCGCCGGCGAGCTCGCCCACGCCGGCGAGTTCCACGAGCGCGTTGCCCGACCCCGATACGCCTTCGTCGAGCTTGAAGATCATCTGCCGCACCGTCGGCTTCTCGTCCAGCACCGTCTCGATCGCCCGCACCGCGTCGTCGCGGCTGCGCAGATCCTCGACACCGAGCGGATGCTGCACGCCGACGTCGCGGAACAGCCGCCGGCATCCGGACTTCGTGCCGAGCGGGGCGAGACGGTGGTCTGCGCCGTACATCGGGATGCCCAGCACCAGCGCGAGATCGCGCTCGCGCTCGGTCGTGTTGTACGGGATCAGGTGGGACCGCTCGCGATCGGGGATGCTGCGGGCGATGCGTGCCAGGACCCGCGGACGCTCGAGCACCTTCTCGCTCAGGGTGCGGTGCGTGCCGTCGCCCACGGAGATGAGCGTGAGCCGTGCGAGCGCGTGGCTCGGGATGACTCCCGGGAGGAGCGCGAGGTAGTACTCGATGATGCGGGGGTCGATGGGCTGCGAGGTGACGTAGGTCATTCGCAGCATGGGCTGGCGCAGCAGCAGGAGCAGGAACAGGAACCGTTCCTCGTACGCCTGCACCATCGCGGCCGAGGTCGCGCGGCTGCCCACCGTGAGAGAGGGCACGAAGACGACCGATTCGTCTTCGAGGTTGTGCTGCATCGAGGCCCAGACCCCCGGCATCCGTTCCTGCAGGCGGTCGAAGCGTTCATCGCGTTCGGCGTCGGAGAGCGACGAGAGCGTCGCCGGCGCCGCGTCTGTGAGGGTCATGGTGCGACTCGATTCTCGGGATGGCGGATGCCGTCCACGGCGTATGCGCGGACGGCCCGGCTGAAACCGCGAACGTCGAGCTCCCCCACCGGGTTCGCGGCGATGTGCTCCTCGACGGCGGTGAACGCGCGCTGCGCGACGAGGATCTGCCCGGCGGAGGCGGCCGCGCAGAGGCGGGCGGCGAGGTTGGTGACGCTGCCGATCGCGGCGTAGTCGAACCGGCCCTCGAACCCGATCCGGCCGAGCGTCGCGTACCCCTGCGCCACACCGATGCCGATGCCGAGATCGATCGCGCGGCGGTGCCACGCGGCGGTGAGGTCGCCCACCCGGTCGCGGATCTCGATCGCCATCTCGATCGCGCGGCGCGCCGGGTCGTCGAGCGGCAGCGGGTCGTTGAAGAACACCATGACGCCGTCGCCGGTGAAGCGCTCGAGCGTTCCCTCGTAGCGGTCGATGAGCTCGCCGAGCACCGCGTGGTACTCGGACAGCACGCCCATGACCTCTTCGGGCTCACTGGCTTCGGCGAACGGGGTGAAGCCCCGCAGATCGCAGAAGACGACCACGATGTCCCGCCGGTGGCTCGCCAGCACGGCCTCGTCGCCGTTGTCGAGCACGACGTCGACCACCTGCCGCGACAGGAAGCGCCGCAGTCGGTTCACCCGCTCGAGCTCCTCGACCTGGCTCGACACCCGGGCCTCCAGTTCGACGTTCCAGGCGGCCAGCTCGGCGGCCTGCCGCTCGATCGTGTCGTGGTACCGCTTCAGGCGCGCGAGCGACGCGACGCGCGCGATGAGCTCCGCCTGATCGAACGGCTTGCTCACGAAATCGTCGGCGCCGGCCTCCAGCGCGTGCCGCTTCTCCTGATCTCCGCTCGCGGTGATCATCACGACGGGCAGGAACCGCCAGCGCGGCACCGCGCGGATGCGACGGCACACTTCGTACCCGTCGATGCCCGGCATCATGATGTCGAGCAGCACGAGGTCGACGTCGTGCCGCTCGAGCTGCTCGAGGGCTTCTTCGCCCGAGGCTGCGGTGAGGACGCCGTAGCCCCGCGGGCTCAGCACCGCGTCCAGCAGTCGCAGGTTCTGCTCGAGGTCGTCGACCGCGAGCACGAGGATCGGGTCATGAGGCATCGGCGCGACCCCTGCCGATGAACGCGCCCACCTGCCCGGGCAGCTCGCGGATGCTGATCGGCTTCTCGAGGTACCCGTCGAAACCCGATTCCTTCGCCCGCTCCCGGTCCTCGCGCATCGCGAACGCGGTCACCGCGACGACGGGCACCGCCTGCAGCGCGGGATCCTCCCGCAGTCGCCGCAGCGCTTCGTACCCGTCGAAATCGGGCAGCTGCAGGTCCATCAGCACGAGATCGGGCTCGCAGGTCGCCGCGAGAGTGACCCCCTCCTCGCCGGTGACCGCGGGCAGCACCTCGTAGCCCGACGCCGTGAGCACGTCGCGCACGAGCTTGAGGTTGAGGGGGTTGTCTTCGACGACGAGAACCCGGTGTCCGGTTCTCACGGCGCCTCCCCTCCGCCCGGGCTCGCCGCGACCGCGCGGGAGAGCGCTCCGACGTCGCGCAACGCCCCGACGAGGGCGTCCCGACCGACGGGCTTGACGAGGTAGGCGGAGGCGCCCATCGCGAGCCCACGCGCCCGCTCGTCCACGATCGACACCACGATGACGGGCACCGCGGCGGTGGCGGCATCCGCTCGCACGCGTCTCAGCACCTCCCAGCCATCCGTCCGTGGCAGACGGATGTCGAGCAGCACGGCTGCGGGCACGTGCGTGCGGATCGCCGACAGGCCCCCGTCGCCGTCGCGCGCGATGACGACGTCGACCCCGAGTCCGTCGAGGTACGCCGAGATGAGATCGAGCGACGCGCGGTCGTCCTCGACGACGACGATCGTCGGCCGCCCCGCGCCGTCGGCGTTCGTCGGCGCCTCGATCGGCACACGCCGCGGGATCGTGAACCCGAACGTGCTGCCGACGCCGACCTCGCTCTCGAGCCACATCGTGCCGCCGAGGATGGCCACGATCCGCCGGCACAAGGTGAGGCCGAGGCCCGTGCCCTCTTCGCTCTGCAGTCCCCTCCTGCCCTGCTGGAAGGACTCGAAGATCCGCTCGCGGTCCGCCGGCGCGATGCCGACGCCGGTGTCGGCGACCGCCACGGCGATCTCGTGCTCGCTTCCCCGGGCGGTCACCGTGACGCTGCCGCCGTCCGGCGTGAACTTCACCGCGTTGCTCAGCAGGTTCACGACCACCTGCTTCACGCGCAGCTCGTCGGATTCGACCGTGTCGATGTCGGCGTCGACATCGATGGTCAGACGGATGCCGTGCCTCGCGGCCCGCTCGCGCACCATCGACGCGCCGTACTCGAGTGCGGAGCGCAGCGAGAACGTCGACGGCTCGAGCTCCATGCGCCCGGCCTCCACCTTCGACAGGTCGAGGATGTCGTTGAGCAGCTGCAGCAGGTGACGGCCGGAGCCGAGGATGTCGCGCAGGTACTCGTCCTGCCTGTCGTTGAGCTCGCCGAACATGCGCTCGAGGAGCACCTCCGAGAAGCCGATGACGGCGTTGAGGGGGGTGCGCAGCTCATGCGACATGCTCGCGAGGAACTCGGACTTGTGACGGCTCGCGATCTCCAGCTCGGCAGACTTCGTTTCGAGCTCGCGGAACAGCTGCGCGTTCCAGACCGCGAGCGCCGACTGGCTCGCGAAGTTCTCGAGGAAGTCCATCGTGTCGGCGGAGAACTCGCCGGGCGTGCGTCGGCGCACCACGAGCGCGCCGACTATGCGATCGCCCCGGAGGACGGGCACGGCGACCATCGACCGCCAGCCGTCCTCGTGCAGCAGACGCAGGTGGATGTCGAGTTCGACATCGTCGAGGTCGGCGACGGCGATGGGGTGCCGCTCCCTCGCGGCACGGCCGACGAGCGTGGTGTCGAGGTCGACTTTGATGCCGCGCAGCCGCTCCAGAAGTCGGTCGCTCGCGTACGCGCTGCGCACCGTGAACGCGTGCTCGTGCTCGACGTACTCCATGATCGAACCGCCGTCGCATCCGGCGAAGCGCACCGCGTTCATGATGATCGTGGTCAGCACCTCGTCGAGCACGAGGCTCGAGCTCACCGCCTCGCCGACCTCGCTGAGCGCTTCGAGCTGATTCACCTTGCGCGCGAGTTCGACGCTGCGGTCCTCGAGTGCGCGCACCAGGTGGACCTGCCGCACGACGACGGCCGCCTGGGCGGCGAAGGCGTCGAGCACAGCGAGCGCGTGCTCATCGAACGGCGAGACCTCGGTGCGCCACAGCGAGAGCACGCCCACGACTTCGTCATCCAGGAGCATCGGGGCGGAGATGACGCTGCGATAGTGACCCACCTTCTGCGCGTCCTGCCGCCCGTACTCGGCATCGGCGAGCACGTCCTCGATCTGCTGCATCTGCCGATCCGTCGCCACGCGCCCGACGAGGCTGGCGCGGTCGAGCCGGAAGGGGTGCGCGGCGATATAGGCGACCATCTCATCGGGGACGCCGACCCACGACGACAGCACGAACCTGTCCCCGTCGATGAGGTACACGTGGGCGGCGTCTGACCGGCAGAGCCTGCGCGCGCACTCGACGATCGTGTCGAGGGCCGAATCGGGGTCCGAGGCCGAGCGCCCGAGCGCGAGCAGCACTTCGTTCATCGCCGCGAACTGCTCGGTGGCGTCGGTGTAGCCACGCTGGAGGGTTTCGAGCTCCCCCTCGCCGGCTCCATCCGAACGCTTCACGGGTGGCCTCCTCCCAGTGAGACCTGCGTTCGCCGCGATGACAGGCCACATTGTCCTCGCGCCCGGGAGCGCTTTCAAGACGACGGGGTTCAGGCGGGAGACGTGCCCGGGAGGTTCGCGGCGAACACCTGCTCGGCGTAGCCCGCGAGCTTCTCGGTCACGTCTTCGAGTCGCCGCGTGGCGGTGGCGGCGATGTCGAGCTCGACGACGTTGCGGCGACGCAGATCCCGGTGCCAGCGGCGCAGGCGCTCGAGGCTCTGCTCCTCCTCCTCGAGCTCGCCGAACGTGAACTTCTCCTTGGCGATCTCGCGGTCGATCTCGTCGGAGAACTTGCCGCAGTCGGCGACGAACTCCTGCCACTCGTCGGTGCGCGCGGCGACGAACGCGTCGCGCAGCACCGCGATGTCGTCGTCCCCGTGCGATGAGGCGGTGAGCACCGCGAGGGTCCCCCCGCCGCGCTCGGCGAGCTCGCGCACGGTCGGGAGAGCATCGGTGAATGCCGGCAGGTCGGGGACGGTCCACGCGCCGGATGCCGCGGGGACCGCTCCGACGCGGCGAAGCTCGCGCCACACGGCGACGCGGTGACGCGACGGCTCCGCCGGAACCTTCGGGATGACCAGCAGCCAGGACACGGTTGCGTCACTTGCCATCGGAACACGGTAACAGGCGTTACATCGGCCGGCACCCCGTAGGCTCGATTCCCATGGCGATCGGCGTGACGATGTACACCTTCGATATCCAGCTGGCCGATGTCGATCGGGGCGTCTACGAGGATCTCTCGGTGCGCGTGGCGCGTCATCCGTCCGAGACGGACGCCTTCATGCTGACCCGGGTGCTCGCGTACGCACTCGAGTACGAAGAGGGCATCGCGTTCAGTGAGGGCATCTCGGCCACCGACGAGCCCGCTGTGCTCGTCCGCGATCTCACCGGCGCGCTGGTGGCGTGGATCGAAGTCGGGGCTCCCGACGCCGCACGTCTGCACACCGGCAGCCTGGCCGGCGCGCGCGTCGCGGTGTACACCCACCGTGATCCGGCGAAGGTCGCGGCGCCGTGGGCGGGGAAGAAGATCCACCGCGCCGAGGAGATCAGCCTCTACAGCTTCGACTCCGGCTTCTTCGACGCGGCGACGGCGGTGCTCGAGCGCCGCAACACGATGACCGTGTCGATCACCGAACGCCGGCTCTACCTCGACCTCAACGGCTCATCGTTCGAGTCCGACGTCCACGAGGTCGCCGCGGGCTGACACGGCGGGTCAGGGCAGGAAGTTCTCCCGCGCGAGCGGCGCGACCTCGAGCTCCCGCGCCGCAGCGCGGGAGACCCATCGCAGCTCCTCGATCTCGGCGTCGGTCACGGGCACCTGGTCGCCGATGTCGGCGACGAACACGTCCGCCACGACCAAGAACCCCGGTTCATTGGCCGCTGCCGCCGTGTACAGGCCGAGCGGCTGCAGCTCACCGGGATTCAGCGAGAGCCCCAGTTCCTCGAACAGCTCGCGGCTCAGCGTCTCGGCCGGCGTCTCCCCGGCCTCGGGCTTGCCGCCCGGCTGCATGAACGCCGTCGTGCCGGCTTTGCGCACGAGCAGAAGCTCGTCGCGGTCGTTGAGGATGACCGCGGCCGACACATGGATGCTGCGCGTCGACGTCGATGCCGGGTTCGAGGTGCTCACGAAGGCACGCTAACAGGAACCGCCGAACCGGCCCGGCGTAGAATCACGTGTGCTTCCCGATTCCCCCGCCCCCTCCGACCTGCCGCCGAGCGGCATCGACCCGGAAGATCTGGCGACCACCCTGCGAGTGCTCGCCCACATGCCGGGCGTCGACGAGTCGCACCCCGACTACGTGGCCGTCCGCCGTGCCACCGCCGCCATGTTCAAGGCCGTCAAGAAGGTGCGGCGCCGGGAGATCCGCGACGCGATCGCCTCCGCCGACCGCGCGGTGGTCGCCGCCACGGCCACGGGAGCGCCCGACCGGATCGACGACGAGACCCGCGGCATCCCGATCAGCTCGTCCACCACGGCGGCCACCGCGGGCACCCTCCTCAAGCCGCGCGCCTGCTACATCTGCAAGCAGCCGTACACGGTGGTCGACGCGTTCTACCACCAGCTCTGCCCCACGTGCGCGGCCATGAGCCACGCGAAGCGCAACGCGCGCACCGACCTCACCGGCAAGCGCGCGCTGCTCACCGGCGGCCGCGCGAAGATCGGCATGTACATCGCATTGCGCCTCCTGCGCGACGGCGCACACACGACGATCACGACCCGCTTCCCGCGCGACGCCGTGCGCCGCTTCAGCAGCCTTCCCGACTCGCCCGAGTGGATCGACCGCTTGAAGGTGGTCGGCATCGATCTTCGCGATCCCGCCCAGGTGATCGGTCTGGCAGAGGATGTCGCTGCGGCCGGTCCCCTCGACATCCTGATCAACAACGCAACCCAGACCGTCCGCCGCTCGCCGGGCGCGTACCAGCCGCTGGTCGACGCCGAGCTGGCGCCGCTGCCCGATGGCCCGCTGCCGGAGCTCGTGACGTTCGGCCACACGAACGACCGTCACCCGCAGGCGCTCGAGCGTTCCGTGACGGCGCACCCGATCCTCGCCGCGGCCGCCGCGCGCGCCGACGAGCTGACCGAGCAGGCCATGGCCGCGGGTTCCAGTTCCCTCGAGCGTCTCGCCGCGGGCACCGCCATCGACGCCGGCGGGCTGATCCCCGACCTCGACCACACCAACTCGTGGGTGCAGAGCGTCGAGGAGGTCGACCCCCTCGAGATGCTCGAGGTGCAGCTCGCGAACACGACCGCGCCGTTCCTGCTCGTGTCGAAGCTGCGCGCGTCGCTGGCGGCGAGTCCGGCGCGCCGCACGTACGTGGTCAACGTCAGCGCGATGGAGGGCGTCTTCAATCGCGGGTACAAGGGGCCGGGGCATCCGCACACGAACATGGCGAAGGCCGCGGTGAACATGCTGACGCGCACGAGCGCGCGGGAGCTGTTCGAGACCGACCGCATCCTCATGACCAGCGTGGACACAGGCTGGATCACCGACGAGCGCCCGCACCCGACGAAGGTCCGGCTCGCCGAGGAGGGCTTCCACGCCCCGCTCGATCTCGTCGACGGCGCCGCCCGCGTGTACGACCCGATCGTGCGCGGCGAGGCAGGCGAAGACCTGTTCGGCGTCTTCCTCAAGGACTACGCGCCCGGCCAATGGTGAATCTGCCCGAGCCGGGTCACCGGGTGGTCGTGCGCTACATCCTGCCGACCGGCCAGGCGACGGACGCCCTCGGCGAACTGCTGAGCGCCGATGCCGAATCCGTCGTCGTCGACGGCAAGCGCGGCGTCGAACGCATCCCGCGCGGCGCGATCATCGCCGCGAAGGAAGTCCCGCCGCCGCCCGCTCCCCGCGCGCCGCGGCGCCCGCCGACCCACGAGCACTGACCCGCGGGGAAGAACTTCGCCCCGTCGGTGGTTCGACGATCCCATGAGCACAGTCGCAGAACTCCTCCGCCTGAACCTCCACGGCGTCTTCGGGAACCGGGATGCCGCCCAACGACGGGATGCGGCGGCCCGCGCCTACTCCCCTGGCGTGGTGCTGACCGACCCCGAGGGAACGGCCGTCGGCCCTGAGGCGCTTCTTTCCAGCGCGGAGGGGCTGCTCAAGGACGCGCCGGAGGAGTTCGTGCTCGTCGAGGACGGACCGGCCTACGTCTCGGAGACGACCGGGGTACTGCCGTGGGCGTTCGGGCCTGCCGGCGCCCCCGTCGTGCGCGGCCTCGATCTCATCACCGTCGAGAACGGCGTGATCACGTCGCTGACCGTCCTCCTGGCCGACGCCTGAAGCAGCGTGGGCCGCGTCGCCGCGGCCCACGCGCACTCACCTCAGAACCGCAGCAGCACTTTGCCCGCGCGGCCCGGAACGGCGCTCGCGGCCGCTGCCTCGCGCGCCCGGTCGAACGGGAACACCTCGTCGACCGGCAGCGACACCTCACCCGACCCGATGCGCTGCACCAGTTCGGCGAACAGCGCGCCGCGGGTGGCGGCATCCATCGTCTGACTCACCTTGCTGCCCCAGAAGCCCTTGACCGTCGCCTGCTTGAAGATGAGGTCGCCCGCCGACAGCTGCAGCGTGCTCGAGCCCATCGAGCCGAACGACACGAGGGTGCCGCCCTCGCCGAGCAGCGAGAGCAGGTCGCCGGCTGCCTCGCCGCCGACGGAGTCGACTGCCGCGCGCGGAGCGTTCTCGCCGAGGATCTCCGCTGCCCGTTCCCGCCAGTCATCCGATGCCGTCGACACGACGTCGCCGATGCCGAGCCCGGCCAGTTCGGCGACTCCCGCATCGCGGCGCACCAGGCCGAGAACATGGACGCCGCGCGCGGCGGCGAACTGGGCGACGAGCTTGCCGACGGCCCCGTTGGCCGTGTTCTGCACGATCCAGTCGCCCGGCTGCACGTCAAGGAAGTCGAGCAGGCTCAGGGCGCTGAACGGCATCGAGATCAGCTGCGCAGCCGTCTCGTCGCTCACGGCATCAGGCACGGGGACGAGCCCGGCGGCCTTCGCGACGAAGTACTCACTCCACACGCCGAATGTTCCGCCGGTGGCGACGCGCTGCCCGACCTGCAGCGCGTCGACGCCCTCGCCGAGCGCGTCGACGATCCCGACGGCCTCGGTTCCGGAAGCGGCAGGAAGCTCGGGCTTGTAGCCGTACGTGCCGCGGATCGTCCAGAGGTCGTGGTTGTGGATCGGCGAGAGGACCGTCCGCACCCGCACCTGCCCAGGACCCGGATCCGGCAGAGGTCGCTCCGCGACCTCCAGAACCTCGGTCGGGTCGCCGAAAGCGGAATGGATGAGTGCGCGCACGGTGGTGCTCCTTGGTAGATCTCGGGCCGCGGGTGCGCGGCCCCCGAAGGTACAGCGGTACGCCTGCCGCTCGCATTCCCTGTGTCGTTGCGGGGCGACGCGGTGTCGCCCGGCGCCGAGTCGGCGAGAACCCGTGCGGAACAGCGCTCCTCTAATTCCATTTTGCGCACATACACTGGAATAGTGAGCACGGATCCCCTCCCCCCACCGCCGAACGGCGCTTGGCCGGTGCACGGCATCGAAAGGCGCGAATGGCGTCAGTCGGTACGCGGCGGCAGTCGAGAGGATCGGATGCTGCGCCACATCGATGTATCCATCCCACCGCTCATCGCGGATCTCGCGTTCGAGGCGCCGCCCGGACTCGTCGCCGAGACCGAGCGGGCCGTCATCGAGATCGCGACGACCGACGCGGAGGCTCGCGCCCAGTCGCACGCCCTGGGCCGGTTCCTGCTGCGGACCGAGTCCGCGGCGTCATCGAAGATCGAGCGGGTCTCGGCCAGCGTCGGAGACTACGCACGTGCGCTGGCCGGCAGCCGCGCCAATCCGAGCGCCGTGAGCATGGTGGCTGCGTCCGCGGCCCTTCATCGCATGGTGCAGCGGGCGGGCGAGGGTGGCAGCATCCTGCTCGAAGATCTCCTCGCCGCCCATCGCGTGCTCATGAGCGATGATCCGGCCGAGTCGCCCTACGCCGGCCGGCTGCGGGACATGCAGAACTGCATCGGCGGGAGCAATCACAGCGCCCGGGGCGCACTGTTCGTCCCCCCGCCGCCCGAACTCGTCCCGCGTCTGCTCGATGACCTTCTCGCGTGGGCAGCCCGCGATGACGTGCCCGCCGTGATCCATGCCGCGATCGCGCATGCGCAGTTCGAGTCGATCCACCCGTTCACCGACGGCAACGGCCGCATCGGGCGCGCACTGATCAGTGCGATCCTCCGACGTCGCGGCGTCGCCCGCAACGTCGTGATCCCGCTGGCCAGCGGCATCCTCGCCGTGCGCGACGACTATTTCGCCGCGCTGACGTCGTACCGCGCCGGCGATCCCGTGCCGGTCATCGTGATCGTCTGCCGGTCGGCGGTCGCTGCCGCGGTGGCGAGCCGAGCATCGATGGATGAGCTGCGCGCGCTCCCGGACGAGTGGCGGCGCCAGCTGACGGGGCGCAAGAGCGCCGCGGCCGACCGGATCATCGACGCCCTGTTCGACAACCCCGTGATGGCGGCGGAGGAGTTGGTCGCCGCATCCGGGTCTACGACGGCCGCCGCGTACACCGCCATAGACAGGCTCGTGGACGCCGGCGTCCTGACCGAGATCACCGGACGCAAGCGTGATCGGGTGTGGGCCGCGACAGACGCTCTCGGCGAGCTGGAGGAGCTCGACCGGCGGATCCAGACCGCGATGACCGCCTGACCAGCCCTCGCAACGCCGGAGGGGTCCGCGTGCCCGTGGCACGCGGACCCCTCCGCATCCTGCGATCAGCTGCGGGGCGGGTTCGCCGGCAGCCACTCCTCGAGCGTCGTCTCGAACACCTGGACCCCGGCCACGGGCATGAGCGTGCGCTCCTGCATCCGCGCACCGAAGTAGGGCGCCTCGGCGTCCGTCACGACCTCGCGCGGATCCCCGCGGAAGACGAGGCCGCGGCGCACCATCTCGTCGAGGCCCATCACCTCGGGTCCGGCGATCTCGGCGTCGGCGTTCAGCGGGGCGCCGGCGGCGGTGCGCGCGACGGCGGTCGCGACGTCCTCCGCGGCGATGGGCTGGACGAGGTTTCCCGGCAGGTGGATCGCGTCGCCGTTCCCCGACACTCCCGCGATGCCGCTGATGAACTCGAAGAACTGCGTGGCGTGCAGGATCGAATACGGGATGCCCGAGTCGCGGATCAGCTCCTCCTGCGCGGTCTTCGCCGCGAAGTACGAGATCGTGTTCGGACGGTTCGTGCCCACCACGGTGAGTGCCACGAAGTGCCCGACGCCCGCCTCGCGCGCTCCCGCGACGAGGTTCCGCGTCGACGTCGTGAAGAACTCCATCACGTCCGCCGGGGCGAACGACGGCGAGTTCGATACGTCGACCACGACATCCGCACCCTGCAGCACCTCGGCGAGGCCCTCGCCGGTGATGGTGTTGACACCGGAGTTCGGCGATGCCGGAACAGCTTCGTGGCCGTGCTCGGTGAGCTTCGCGACGACCTTCGAGCCGATGAGACCGGATCCTCCGATGACGACGATCTTTGCCATGATGTGCCTTTCGTTCAGGGAGCGCGTGGGGCGGCGCTCACCAGCTAAGACCGTCCTCGCCGTCGATCTGTGACAGCCCGCACTCAACAACTCCAGTGCGTGAGCTTCTCCGGATTCAGGACGAGCCACGCTTCGAGGATCAGGCGCCCCCGGATGCAGATGCTGAGCACTCCGGCCACGCGCCCTTCCCTGCAGACGACGATCCCCGGCACGCCGTTGACCGACTCCACGCGCAGCCGCACCGCGTCGTCCAGCAGCGCGCCGCGGAGATAGCCGCCGACGTCCGACGCGCCCTCCAGCGCGGTGACCGGCGCCGCCACGACCCCGCCGCCGTCGACCGTGAGAACCACGCCGGGGTGCAGCATCCGTGTCAGCCCGCGGGTGTCACCCTGCTCGGCGACGGCGACCAGCGCCCTCACCGCATGCTCGTGCTGCGCGGCGCTCGAGCTCGAGTGTCGCGCAGAGCGGTGCAGCCACGAGCCAGGTCGCCTGGTCACGCCCCGACCTGGGCGACGTGCCCGAGCTTGTCGGGGCTCATCACCCAGAGGAGGCGGCGGATGCCGTCTTCCGCCGCCGTGACCGTGACGAGGGTGGTGACCTGCCCGTCTTCCGAGAGGGTGGCTGCAGGCCGTCCGTTGACCTCGACCCAGCCGATCTGCTTGCCCGTCCAGAAGTGGCTGGAGAACGCGGCGACGAACTTGGCGACGCGACTTCGCCCGGCCACCGGGATGCGGGCCGCGAGCTTGACGCCGTTGCCGTCGGTGTAGCTGACGACGTCCTCGGCGAACAGCCGCTCGAGATCGCTGACGTCGCCCTTCTGCGCGGCGACGAGGAACGCCTCGAGCAGGCGCCGCTGCTCCGCGGCGGCCACCTCCGCCTTGCGCGCCGACTCGAGGTGCTTGCGGGCACGGCTGACGAGCTGCCGGGCGCTCGCGACCGTGGCGCCGATGACGTCGGCGATCCGCTCGTACGGGTAGTCGAGCGCCTCGCGGAGGATGTACGCGGCCCGCTCGGTGGGCGTCAGCTTCTCGAGCACGAGCAGGATCGCGTACTGCAGGGCCTCGCCGCGCTCCGCGCCGAGCGCGGGGTCGGCGTCGGTGTTGACCGGCTCGGGCAGCCATGGCCCGATGTACGTCTCGCGGCGTGCATGCGCGGACTGCGTGGCGTTGATGGAGAGGCGCGTCGCGACCGTGGCGAGGAACGCGCCCGGCTCGCGGATGTCGGCGCGGTCGGCGTTCTGCCAGCGGATCCAGGTCTCCTGGACGATGTCTTCGGCGTCGGCCACCGTGCCGAGCATCCGATACGCGATGCCGAAGATGCGCCGGCGGTGCTCGTCGAAGACGGTGACCGCGAGCGCGATGTCGTCCTGATGCGTCTCCGGTTCCGTGTGTTCGCCCATTGCGTCTGCCGCTCCCGTCGCCGCGCTCAGCGTACGCCCGCCACGGACGGCAGCAGCGCGTCGCCCGCGTCGCCGGGAGCGATCTGCCAGTCGTGGAAGCGCGTCGGCGCGAGGGTGGCGCCTGCGCCGGGCAGCAGCTCGAAGCGGTCGAGCTGCGCGCCGAAGTAGGTCGCGAGGGGGTCGGCGACGACCTCGCGCTCGTCACGTCGGAACCGCAGCTCGCGCTGCGCGAGGTAGCCGAGCTCGAAGACCTCCGGTCCCGCGTGCTCCGTGATCCCGCCGGTGGGTCGTGCGAGCGCGGCGCGGGCCACTGCGGCGGCCACGTCGTCGGCGGCCATGGGCTGGATGAGGGCATCGGCGACGTGCGCGATCCCACTGCGGGTCGCGGCATCCGTGATGCTGCGGATGAATTCGAAGAACTGCGTCGCGTGGACGATCGAGAAGGCGCGACCGGATGCCGTCAGCAGACGCTCCTGCTCGGCCTTCGCCTGGAAGTAGCCGCCCTCGGAGCGGGCGAGCCGGTCGGTGCCGACGACCGACAGCACCACGTGATGCGCCACCCCGGCGGCGGCGCCGTAGGTGAGGAGATTCAGCGTCGACCCGTAGAAGAACTCGCGTGCACCGGCCTCGTCCGTGTACGACGAGTTCGACACGTCGACGAGGGTTTCGACTTGTTCGAGTGCCTGCTCCAGCCCTTCGCCGGTGAAGGAGTTCACGCCCACCGCTCGCGCCACGACGACGACCTCGTGCCCCGTGGCCTCGAGCGCGGTGACGACCCTCGAGCCGATCAGTCCGGTTCCCCCGATGACAGCGATCCTCATGTCGAACCCTCTCTGCTTCGTCGCGCGCGGAACGCGCGCGTCACAGCTGAGACCGGATGACTCGGCGATCTGTGACAGGTCCGCGGAGAATGTGCAGGATCAGCCGGCCGGAGCCTTCGGAGGGTTGTGCATGAACTCGATGCGGATGCCGTTGTCGTCCTCGACGAAGGAGGCGTAGTAGCGCTCATTGAACCGCGGGTACGGCTTCGGATCGCGCACCGCGCTCCACCCCGCGCCCAGCGCGATGGCGTGGAGCCGATCGACGTCGTCGCGGGAGTCCACGGCGAACGCGAGATGCTGCCAGCCGACCGAGCCGTGGACATGAGGGCCGGTCCCCGGAACCCGCGCGGGGAAGAGGATCAGTTCCGTCTCGTCGTCCACGTACCAGGCGACCCCGTTGTCGCCGTCGGTGCGTTCCATGCCGAGCGCCGTGAGCACGGGATCGAACTGGGCGACCGCGCGGGGCAGGTCTTCCACGGTGATGCCGAGGTGATCGAGGAGGGGCATCGGGCCAGTCTCCCCGATGCCCGTGACGTGCGCCTCCATCGACGCGGTCCCTGTCACAAGTCCGGGCCCCACCCGGTCCTAGCTCACAAGACCGCAAGACCCCACCCTCGAAAGGAACTCGACATGACCGCTCAGAAGCCCACCATCGTCCTCGTCCACGGCGCCTTCGCCGAGTCGTCGTCGTGGAACGGAGTCATCGCCCAGCTGCAGCAGCACGACGTCCGCGCGATCGCGGTCGCCAACCCGCTGCGGAGCCTCGCCGGCGACGCGGCGTACGTCCGCGACGTCCTCGCGTCGATCGAGGGCCCCATCGTCCTCGTCGGCCACTCGTACGGCGGGCTCGTCATCACCGAGGCAGCCGCGGGCAACGAGGCCGTCGTCGGGCTCGTCTACGTCGCGGCGTTCGTCCCCGAGACCGGGCAGAGTGCGTTCGAGCTGTCGAACAGCGCCCCCGGAGGTACGCTCGGCGACGCACTCACGGCGTACCCGGTGACGGGGGGCGGCGATGAGTTCGCCATCCGTCCCGAGTTGTTCCACCACCAGTTCGCCGCCGATGTCTCGCCCGAGGTGGCCGCGCTGATGGCAGCGACCCAGCGCCCGGTCACGCAGGCCGCGCTGTCGGACGGCCTCCCGACGGATCGGCCGGCCTGGCGCGACATCCCGTCATGGCACGTCTTCGGCGATCAGGACCTCAACATCCCCGTCGCGGTGCACCGCGCCGGGGCGGAGCGTGCCGGCTCGCGCGGCACCCACGAGATCGCCGGCGCATCGCACGCGATCTCGGTGTCGCAGCCGGCGGCCGTGGCTGCGACGATCGCAGAAGCGGGCAAGGCGTACGTGGCTTCTCAGGAGATCGCCGCGTGACGGACCGGCGGCGCCCCGGACGATGGTCCGATCTTCGGGGCGCCGCCTCCACCGCGCGCCGCTGAACCGGCGCGCGCATCGCAGCGGCGGCGGTGGCTGCGGCAGACTTGACCTGTCCCTCGATGCACGGAAGGTCGCCAGTGAAGATCAGTGAGCTGCAGCGGTTCGCCGCCATCGTCGACCAGGAACTGCATGTTCCGCGTGCCGCCGATTCACTCGGCGTCCCCTTGGCGTCGCTGTACTCGACGATCGACAAGCTCGAAGCGGAGGTCGGGCATCCGCTCTTCACTCGCAGCAAGCCGAGTTGGTCGCTGACCCCGGCGGGTGTGCTCCTGCTGGAGGAGGCCAGGACTCGGATCGCGCAAGCCCCGGCTCCCGTCACCGCACCGAAGGCTCCCGGGGGCGGCAAGGCGAAGGCCTCCAAGGGCAAAGGCCGTGCGCCCATCGTGAAGGGCCAGCCGAAGCCCTACAAGAAGCGCCAGGGGCGCTAGCGGTCGCGGCTACAGCTCGGTGACGCGCCCGGCCTCGACGCGCCAGTGGCGGTCGAGCTGCACGGCGTCGAGCATCCGCCGATCGTGCGTCACCAGCAGCAGCGTCCCCCGGTACGAGTCGAGCGCCTGCTCGAGCTGCTCGATCGCGGGCAGATCGAGGTGGTTGGTCGGCTCGTCGAGCACCAGCACGTTGATGCCGCGAGCCTGCAGAAGGGCCAGCGCAGCCCTCGTGCGCTCACCCGGCGAGAGCTCGTCGACCGGTCGGCCGACGTGATCCGCTTTCAGACCGAACTTGGCGAGCAGGGTCCGCACCTCGCCGGACTCCATGTCCGGCACGAGCTCGCCGAATGCCGCCGCGAGCGGCTGCGACCCCACCAACAGCGACCGTGCCTGGTCGATCTCGCCGATCTCGACGTTCGCACCGATGCTCGCCGCGCCCGCGTTCGGCGACTGCCGGCCGAGCAGAGCCCGCAGGAGCGTCGACTTGCCCGCGCCGTTGTGCCCCGTGATGCCGATCCGCTCCCCCGCATTCACCTGCAGTGACACCGGTCCGAGTGTGAACGAGCCCTGCTGGTAGACCGCCGAGCTCAACGTCGAGACGACGGTGCTCGACCGCGGCGCCGTGCCGATGGTGAATTCGAGCTGCCACTCCTTGCGCGGCTCCTCGACCTCCTCCAGGCGCGCGATCCGACTCTCCATCTGCCGCACCTTCTGCGCCTGCTTCTCGCTCGAGTCGGTGTTCGCCTTGCGCCGGATCTTGTCGTTGTCGGGCGACTTCTTCATCGCGTTCCGCACGCCCTGGCTCGACCACTCGCGCTGCGTGCGCGCCCGCGCCACCAGGTCCGCCTTCTTCTCGGCGAACTCGTCGTACTTCTCCCGCGCGTGCCGGCGAATCGTCGCGCGCTCCTCGAGGTACGCGTCGTAGCCACCGCCGTAGACGCGGTTCGAGTGCTGTGCGAGGTCGAGCTCGAGCACGCGCGCCACGCAGCGCGCGAGGAACTCGCGGTCGTGACTGACCAGCACGACACCGCCACGGATGCCTCGTACGAACGCCTCGAGCCGCTCGAGCCCGTCGAGGTCCAGGTCGTTGGTGGGCTCGTCGAGCAGCACGATGTCGAACCTCGAGAGCAGCAGCGCCGCGAGACCGACGCGAGCGGCCTGCCCGCCCGACAGCCCGGTCATCGTCGCCACATCCGCTGGCGTGCCACCGAGATCGAGTCCCAGATCTGCGAGAACGGCGGGCAGCCGCTCCTCGAGGTCGGCGGCACCGCTGGCCAGCCAGCGGTCGAGCGCGGTCGAGTACATGTCGGCGGGATCGACGCCGTGCGGAGCGAGCCCGGGGTCGCCGAGCGCGGCGGCCGCAGCATCCATGTCCCGCGTCGCCTGTGTGCACCCCGTTCGGCGAGCGATGTAGTCGGCGACGGTCTCGCCCTCGACGCGTTCGTGCTCCTGCGGAAGCCAGCCGACGAAGGCGTCCGCGGGAGCGAGCGAGATGGTGCCGGCCTGCGGCTCGTCGATGCCGGCGAGCAGGCGCAGCAGCGTCGACTTGCCGGCTCCATTGGCGCCGACCACGCCGACGACGTCGCCGGGTGCGACGGTCAGGTCGAGGGAGTCGAACAGTGTGCGGTGGCCGTATCCGCCGGCCACGCCGCGCGCCACGAGTGTTGCGGTCATCAGCCAATCCTCTCAGCGCTGACAGAGTGCGCCGACCGGCGGATGCGCCCGACACCGACCCGGGCTCACGCCGGCGCGTTGAGCCCGATCCTGTTGCCCTCGCTGTCCGCGATGTAGGCGTAGACGCCGCGGCCGCCGGTGATCTCGGTCTTGGGTACGAGGATGCCTCCGCCCGCCGGCTCGACCCGCGCCAGCCACTTGTCGATCGAGGGACCCGCGTCGAAGTAGACGCGCGACCCGAAATGCGAGGGCGTGTCTTCGGGGGCGGCGAACAGGCATCCTGCCGCTCCGCCGTCTGCCGCGGCGAAGATGGCGGTCTCCTTGTCGGGCCCGACCGGGAGCCGGATGAGGTTCTCTTCGGTGAGCGCCTCGTAGAACGCGATCGCTCGCGTCATATCGGTGACGGGGATGTCGAACCACACGACTCTGGCCATTGCTCGGTCCTCCTTCGGACGTCAGGCGGGCTTGCAGGATGATCATTTCGTGGGATCCGGACAGATTCTGTCCGCGATGCGATACCGGGGCGGTATCGATCATCTTGTGCGCATGGGACGGCGGGTCTACCGTCACGCCCAAGGGGAGATGCTCGTGCTCGCCTGGGGTCGATGGGTCGTGTTGCTGGGGGCGGTGCTGCTTCTGGCGGGCTGCAGCGCGCCCTCTTCCGCGAGTCCACCCGGGCCGACTCCCCCGCTCGGGGTCTCGGCGCCTCCGACCACGAAGGAGGCGAAACCGCCTCGGTCGGATCCCGCCGGCTCGGCCCTCGTCACGATCGACCCGATCGGATTCGGCCTTCGGCCCGGTGCCGGGTCCCATCGCCTGGAGGCGTGGGCGACGCAATACTGCGAAGCGGCCGGGCTGTCGCCATGCTCGGACATCGCCGATCGTGCGGAGCGCCTCTGCATCGAGCGATGGGACTGCCACCCGGCACTGCTCGTGCCGTTCAGAGAGGGCACTGCCGCGTTCCTGTCGGGCGGGCGGTTCACGTCGCCGGTGGTCTACGCCGTATGGCTTTCGGAGAACCCGATGGTCGCCGTGGCCGGCGGCAGCCGGCATCTCCTCGAGTCCCACCTGCTCACTGTCGGCGTGTGCCCGGACCAGGGCGGCGGGTATCCGCGCGGGCCGGAGTGTCCCGCATAGGAGGAGGCCGCCGGTTCTCCCTAAGGGCTATGCCCAATCGACGGCCGCGCGATGCGGTGGGACAGTGAGGCAGGCTACCCGAGCCTGTGCCTCAGATCCCCACTTGTGAGGTTGGTCATGAACACTCGTCGATCCATCGCCATCATCGCGGCCGCGCTCATCGCGTCGGTCTCACTCGGAGCCGCCGGGGCGTCGGCCGCTCCGCCGACACCAGCCGACGCCACCGCCGTCGTCCATTGGAATGAGGTGGCGGCGAACACGCTCGCCGCCGTTCCCGGGCCCGATGGCGGCGCACCGCCCGCCTACCAGCTGAACATGGGCGTGACGCAGGGCGCCGTGTACGACGCCGTCACTGCGATCGGACCCAAGAAGTACCAGCCGTACCTGCTCAAGCAGCGCTTCGGGGCCAAGGCGTCGGTCGAGGCGGCCGTGGCGACGGCCGCGTACGAGGTGCTCACGAACCTCGTGTCCACCGCACCCGAGATCGCTCCGTTCCCCGGCAGGGCGGGGTTGCTCGCCGGCCTGGATGCCCAGTACGCGACGTCGCTCGGCGCGATCGCCGACGATGCGTTCAAGAGGCAGGGCGTCGCGGCGGGCCATGCCGCTGCCGATGCGATGCTCCAGGCGCGGCAGGACGACGGACGATTCGGACCGTCGCAGTGGGTTCGCGACCCCCGCGCCGGGCACTGGTCGCCACTGCTCAACACGGCGGGGCAGGAGATCCTCGACCCGACCCCCTGGGTGGGCGGCGTCGAGCCGTTCCTCGTCGAGAGCGCGACGCAGTTCCAGTCGGCGCCGCCGCTCGCGCTCGACAGCCCCGAGTACGCGGCGGAGGTGAACGCGGTGCAGGCTCTCGGCAGGGCGACGGGATCCACGCGCACGCCTGACCAGACGTACGCCGCGAAGTGGTGGCAGTGGGCGCCGGTCCTCGGGTGGAACGAGGTCGCGCGCCAGCTCATCACAAGGAACGATCTCGGCGCCGGCGACGCCGCGAGGCTGCTGGCACTGCAGAACCTCAGCGGTGCGGACGCGGCGATCACCTGCTGGAACGACAAGTACGCGTACGACTTCTGGCGGCCGTGGAACGCGATCCCGCGCGCCGGCGAGGACGGCAACGGCGGCACGACCGCTGAACCCGGGTGGGCGGCACTGATCACGGCGCCGTACCCCGAGCACCCGTCCGGGCACAATTGCCTCGACGGCGCCTACGCCGCCGTCCTGCGCATGCACTTCGGCGACGTCATCGCGGGCGGCTTCCAGATGACGAGCACGTCCGCGCTGCTCGTGGCCGGCGAACCGAGGGTGCGCACGTTCCAGACGTTCTCGCAGCCGCTCTCCGAGCTGATCGACGCCCGCATCTGGGCGGGCCTGCACTTCCACCACGCGGACGTCCAGGGCCAGCTGCTGGGCCTGAACGTCGCGCAGTACGCGGCGGCCCACTACTTCCAGTCGGTGGGCCACTGACGGCCTCGCGCACGCGTGCGGGGGCGACACCCCGAGATCACCGACCGGCGCCTGCGCGATCGCAGGCGCCGGTCCGCGCCTGGGCGGACGACGAGGTCTGCCGACTTGCGGCCGACACGTCCGCGTGCGAGGCTTGCCGGCGATCGTGATCGACGACGGGAGGTGAGACCCATGAACGCAGTATCCCCATGGGGTGCTCTCCTGCAGCGCACGATCGAACGGCCGAGATAGCCGTACGGGAGCCCCCACACGCAATCGCGAAAGGCGACTCCCATGAACTCAGCATCTTCACCTCACCCCGTCCCGCGTCGGGCACTCGTCCTCGGCGGCGGAGGATCGGCAGGCAACGCCTGGCTGATCGGTGTCATCGCCGGCCTCGCCGAGGCCGGACTGGACGTGACCGACGCCGACCTCATCGTCGGGACCTCGGCCGGGTCCACCGCCGCGGCGCAGGTCACCAGCACCGCCCCCGTCGATCTGTTCGCCGCGACCATCTCCCGCCCGCCGCCGCCCGCCGCTCCCGGCGGCACCCGCGCTCGCCCCGCTGGGCCCAGCCTGCAGTCACGTCATCTCGACCGGATGAAGGCGATCATCGCC
Source organism: Microbacterium sp. NPDC058062 (assembly GCF_042885375.1). Lineage (NCBI taxonomy): Bacteria > Bacillati > Actinomycetota > Actinomycetes > Micrococcales > Microbacteriaceae > Microbacterium > Microbacterium sp. NPDC058062. The sequence continues at coordinate 109,908 of NZ_JBHVSC010000001.1, read as the reverse complement.
GACGCATCGGATGCGGATGACTGGCGCCGCAAGATGGGCAAGGAACTCGAGACGGATGCCGCGGCCATCACCTCTGCGCAATGGCGGGCGACCGTCGCGGCGCGGTTCCCGACGGCTCTCTGGCCGCGGCAGCGTGTCGTCGTCACCGCCGTCGACGCGCGCAGCGGCGCGCCCGTGGTGTTCGATCGCGACAGCGGGATCGACCTCGTGGACGCGGTGGCCGCGAGCTGCGCCGGCGGATTCGCCTACGGCATCGGCGACGCCCGCTACATCGACGGGGGCTACCGGTCCAACGCCGACAACGCAGACCTCGCGGCCGGCTACGAGCGCGTGCTGGTGCTGTCACCTCTCGGCGGGCGATCCTTCACCCCGGTGGAGTGGGGCACGCACCTGGCCACGCAGGTCGATCAGCTGCGTGCCGAGGGAAGCAGCGTCGAGACGATCTTCCCCGACGCCGCCTCGCTGACCGCGTTCGGCGACAACATGATGAACCCTCTGTCCCGTCCCCCCGCGGCGCGGGCCGGCTACGCCCAGGCCCTCACCGTGGCCGATCGGCTCGCTGAGCTCTGGCGAGTCAGCTAGCGACTGCGAACCGGGGCAGATCGAGCGCACCCGTGCGCGCCGCCTCGACGGCGGCGCGCACGGCTCCGACCGACACGATGTCGGCGCCCAGGTCGGACGCGACGATCTCGGGTGCGGGCAGGTCGAGCTCCTGCGGCAGCGCGTCGAGTGCGGCGTCGATCACCGGCCCGGCACCGGCGGCGACCGCGCCCGACACGATGATCCGCCGGGAATCGAAGAGGCTCCCCAGCACACCGGCGATGACGGCGAGCGTCTCTCCCACCTGCCGCGCGACGAGGGCCGCACCCGCGTCGCCTTCCGCCGCGAGCGTGAGCACGGTCTTGGCGTCGACCTGGGCGGGGTCCAGCCCACGCAGCGCGCTCGACGCCGGCAGCGACCCCTTCGCGAGCGCACGACGTGCCACTTCGGCCACCCGGTATCCGAGCCCCCACGCCCCCTCGACGCCCGCGACGTGGTCGAAGGCGACCATCTCGGCCGCCCCGCCATGCGCACCCCGCAGCAGCGTCCCGTCGACCCAGACCCCCGCGCCGAGGCGCTCCCCCGCCAGCAGCGTCACGAAGTCGTCGTAGCCGACGGCCGCACCGACCGCCCGCTCGGCCACCGCCGCGAGCGACGCGTCGTTCTCGACCCGCACGATCGGCGCCCACTCGCCGAAGAGGTCGCCGAACGACGGGTTCATGCGGTGCCAGAAATCGTCGCGGTGAGGAGGCGACGAGCCATTCCGGTCCACGGGCGCGGGAACGCCGACGCACACCGCGACGACGTCGGTGCGTGTGATCCCGGCCCCCGAAAGCGCATCGTCGACGACACGCGCGGCGTCGCGACGCCGGTCTTCCGCCGAATCCTGAGCGGCATCCGCGGCCAGATGGCTCACACCTCGCGTGCCGCCCCGGAGATCCGCGACCGTCGCCGTGAGGCGCGCGCGACCGGCGTCCAGCCCGACCACGAATCCCGTGTCCGTGCGGAAGGCGAACCGTCGAGCCGGCCGCCCCTTCTGGTACTCCCCCACGGCACGGGCGTTCGGCAGCTCCGCGAGCAGGCCGCGCTCTACGAGTTCGTCGACGACGTCGATGGCGGTGGACCGCGTCAGCCCGACGTGTTCGATCACGTCGGAGGCCGTCAGCGCGTCGGCGTCCCAGGCGAACCCGAGGATGGCGTCCAGACTTGCGCGGCGCAGTGCCGTCGGGGTGAGCAGCGATTGTGACATCGAGGTCTTGACCTTTCACGCGTTCCTCAGCATTATGGTCCACACCTAGTTGATTCGGCGAGTAAATCTACTATTCGAACCAACCAGTTCCCCACAACCCACGCAAAAAGGACAACGACGTGCCTGCAGCATCCGTCTTCCTCCGCCGCGCGAGCGCGGCGGGCGCCGCCCTCGCGATCCTGGGCACGTCCCTGGTCGCGTGCTCCGGCGCATCGACCGGGCCGGCCGAGGTGAGGTTCCATCTCAGCAAGCCCGAGGCGATCCCCTACTTCCGCGATCTGATCAAGGAGTACAACGCGAGCCAGGACGAGGTCGAGGTCGTCTTCGACACGTCTTCGAACCTGCAGGCGGGCTTCCTGCGCGGCAACCCGCCGGACCTCGGGCTGCTCAACTACAACATGGAGATGGCGCGCTTCATGGAGCGCGGCGCCCTCAGCGACCTGAGCGACATGCCCGAGGCCGACCGCATCCTCCCCGAGGTGCAGGATCTCGTAGACCAATACGCCACCTACCCCGGTCGCACGAGCGTGCTGCCGTACTCGGTGATGGCGGCTTCGGTCATCTACAACAAGCAGATCTTCGAAGAGCAGGGACTCGACGTCCCCACCACGTGGGAAGAGCTCGTCGAGGTCTGCGACGCGCTGAAGGCGGCGGGAGTCACGCCGTTCTACGCCACGTTCAAGGACCCGTGGACCGTCGGCCAGGGATGGTTCGATTACGCCGTCGGCGGCGAGGTCGACGTCGCCTCGTTCTACGACGAGATGAACGAGCTCGGCACGGAGGTCGGCCCCGACTCGCCGGTGTCGTTCGAGAAGACACTGGCCGAGCCGGTCGAGCGCATGACGCAGCTCACGAGCGAGTACACGAACACGGATGCTGCCAGCCGGGGCTTCGGCGACGGCAACCTCGCCTTCGCGAAGGGCGAGGCCGCGATGTACCTGCAAGGGCCGTGGGCGTTCGGCGAGATCGACAAGACGAATCCCGACCTCGACCTCGGCACGTTCCCGCTGCCGATGACCGACGACCCCGACGACAACCGGGTGCGGGTCAACATCGACCTCGCTGCGTGGATCCCCGAGGCATCCGATCAGAAGGAGGGTGCGCGCGACTTCCTGAGCTACCTGTTCCGGAAGGACGTGATGGACGAGTACAACGCCGCGTTCCTCGGCTACGGCACCACCACCGACTCCGCACCCGTCACCGACGAGCGCATCCTCGGCATGAAGGAGTACTACGACTCCGCGAAGTTCTATCAGGGCGCCTCGAAGGCGATCCCCCTGACCATCCCCACCGACAACTACATGCAGGGCATCGTGACCGGATCCGACGTCGAGACCACGCTGCGCGTGATGGATGCGGACTGGGCCCGACTGGCGATGCGCCGATAGCGCGACGAAGGGAACGCACTCATGGCAACCACCACGGCCACCCTCACGGTGCCCAAGACCGGCCGGCGCACCGGCGCGGCGACGATGCCGCGCACGCGCCGGCGCGTGGAAGGGGTCTATTACTTCTTCCTGCTCCCGGCCCTCATCCTGTTCACGCTCGCGATCACCATTCCCGCGATCATCGGGATCTTCTTCAGCTTCACCGACTCCATCGGGTTCGGCGACTGGGAGTTCGTCGGCCTCATCAACTACGTCGCCGTCTTCACCGACCCGGCCATCCTGCAGAGCTACCTCTTCACCTTCGGCTTCGCCGCCGTCACGGTCATGGTCGTCAACGCCGTGGCGTTCCTGCTCGCGGTCGGGCTCGTCTCCCGCGTGCGACTCAAGACCGGGCTGCGGGCGATCTTCGTGATCCCGATGGTGATCTCGGGCATCATCATCGCCTACGTCTTCAACTTCCTGTTCTCAAACTCGGTGCCGGCGCTCGGGCAGGCGTGGGGCATCCCCTGGCTGAGCGAGAGCATCCTCGCGAACCCGGACCTCGCGTGGGTCGCGATCGTGATCGTGACCGCATGGCAGGCGATCCCCGGCACGCTCCTGATCTACATCGCGGGGCTTCTCTCGATCCCGGGCGACGTGTACGAAGCGGCCGACATCGACGGCGCCGGCAAGACGCAGCAGCTCCTGCGGATCACGCTGCCGCTCGTCGCGGGATACGTCGTGATCAACGTCATCCTCGGCTTCAAGAACTTCCTGAACGCCTACGACATCATCGTCGGCCTCACCAACGGCGGTCCCGGCACGGCCACCCGCAGCATCGCGATGACGATCTTCACCGGCTTCTCGGGCGGCGACTACGCCTACCAGATGGCCAACGCGACGATCTTCTTCGTCATCGCGCTGATCCTCTCTCTCCTCCAACTCCGTCTCACCCGCGGAAGGAACGTGTTCTGATGACCACGCAAGCCGCCCTCGCCATCGAGGACATCAACGCCGAGCGTGTGCTCGACGGCGACTCCGCCCGCAAGCCCGCCCGATCGCGCTTCGCGATGGAGCGCGTGAACTGGCCCGGCACCATCGTGCTGATCCTGTGCGCCGTCACGGTGCTGATCCCGCTGTACGTCACGATCTCGACAGCGTTCAAGACGCAGGGGCAGGCCGTCGACGGCAATGCGTTCTCACTTCCGGCGCCGTGGAGCGTCGACGGGTTCACGGCGGCGTGGGAACTGACGAACTTCCCCCGCGCCTTCACGATCTCGCTGCTCGTGACGGCGTTCTCGGTCGCCGGCACGATCATCTTGGCCGCGCTCGCGTCGTTCGCCATCTCGCGGAACTGGGACCGCAAGCTCTTCCGGTACTCCTTCTACTACCTGCTCGCGGCGATGTTCCTCCCGTTCCCGGTGGTCGCGCTCCCCCAGATCCAGCTGACGGGCCTCGCCGGCCTCGACAACCCCGTGGGCGTGACGATCCTGCACATCATGTTCCAGCTGAGCTTCAGCATCCTGCTGTTCACCGCGTTCCTGCGGTCGATCCCGGGGGAGCTCGAAGAGAGCGCCCGTATCGACGGCGCCACGACGTGGCAGACGTTCTGGCGGCTGATCTTCCCACTGCTCGCACCCATGAGCGCCACTGTCGGGATCTTCGCATTCCTGGCATCGTGGAATGACTTCATGATGCCGTCGCTCATCATCTCCGACCCGGCATCGCAGACGCTGCCGGTCGTCCAGAACATCTTCCAGACCCAGTTCAGCAACAACTACAACGTGTCGTTCGCCTCGTATCTCATGGCGATGGCCCCCGCGATCATCGTCTACCTGTTCACCCAGCGATGGGTCATGGAAGGCGTGACGCAGGGAGCCGTCAAAGGCTGAGGCCGCGGCATCCGTCATCCCTCACCCGAACCGAACCCGAACCGAAAGGAAAGCGTCCCCGTGACGACTGTGCACTCCGCGCCCTCCTCCTCCGACCAGCACGACCTCGAACTGCCCGCCTGGTGGCGCCAGGCGGTCGTCTACCAGGTGTATCCGCGGAGCTTCGCGGACGCCGACGGCGATGGCATCGGCGACATCCGCGGCATCACCTCGCGGGTGCCGTACCTGAAAGAGCTCGGGATCGACGCGGTGTGGCTGAGTCCGTTCTACCCGTCGGCGCTCGCCGACGGCGGGTACGACGTCGCCGATTACCGCGACGTCGATCCGCGACTGGGCACCCTCGACGACTTCGACGAGCTGCTCGCTGCGCTCCATGACGCCGGGATCAAGGTGGTCGTCGACATCGTGCCGAACCACACGTCGGATCAGCACGCCTGGTTCCAGGAGGCCCTGACCGCCGGGCGCGGCTCCGCCGCTCGTCGACGCTACATCTTCCGCGACGGCTCCGGTCCCGACGGCTCCGAGCCCCCGGCGGACTGGGTGTCGGTCTTCGGCGGCCCGGCGTGGGAGCGGGTCGCCGACGGGCAATGGTACTTCCACAACTTCGCCGTGGAGCAGCCCGACCTCGACTGGTCGAATCCCGAGGTGCGCGCCGACTTCGTGAAGACGCTGCGGTTCTGGAGCGACCGCGGTGTCGACGGCTTCCGCATCGACGTCGCCCACATGCTCACGAAGGACTTCGTCGACCCGCTCCCCTCGCAGGCAGCGCTCGACTCGATGCCCCGTGACGGCAACCACCCGATGATCGACCGCGACGACGTCCACGACGTCTACGCCGAGTGGCGGCAGGTGTTCGACTCGTACGACCCGCCGCGCACCGCCGTGGCCGAGGCATGGGTCGAGCCGTCGCGCATCCCGCTCTACGCGAGCTCCGAGAGCCTGGGGCAGGCGTTCAACTTCGACCTGCTCGAGGCCGACTTCGACCCCGCCCAGTTCCGCCGGATCGTCGGAGACAACCTCGACCTCGCCGCGCTCTCGGGTTCGTCGACGACGTGGGTGCTGTCGAACCACGATGTCGTGCGCCACGCCACCCGGTACGGCCTGCCCGACGCCGAACGCGACGCCTTCGGCCGCCCCACGCGCAAGCACGGCAACGAATGGCTGCTGTCGGGCGGCACCGAGCCCGTGCTCGATGCGCTACGCGGACTGCGTCGGGCCCGGGCGGCGACGCTGTTCGTCCTCGGGCTGCCCGGCTCGGCGTACGTCTATCAGGGCGAGGAGCTGGGCCTGCACGAGGTGGCCGCGATTCCTGACGCCGAGCGGCAGGACCCGACCTTCTTCCGCAGCCCCGGCGAGGACATCGGACGAGACGGATGCCGCGTCCCGCTGCCGTGGTCGGCTTCGGGGTCTTCGTACGGCTTCGGTGACGGCGGCGCGCACCTGCCGCAGCCCGCGTGGTTCGCGGAGTCCGCGGTCTCGGTGGAGGACGCCGACCCCGCCTCGACGCTGTCGCTGTATCGCGACGCGCTGGCGCTGCGCCACGTGCTGCAGACCGGGGAGTCGCTGGAGTGGATCGACACCGGGCGCGAGGACGTGCTGGCCTTCCGACGCCCGAACGGCTGGACGGTGATCACGAACTTCGGGGCCGAGCCGTTCGCACTGCCGGCGGGGCCGCAGGTCTCGCTCTCGAGCGGCCCGGTGGAGGGACGCCTGCTTCCGGGTGAGACCACCATGTGGATCGCCGGGGCGTGACCTCGTCCACGTGACAAGAAAAGCCCCGGTCCTCGCGATTTCTCGCGGGGACCGGGGCTCCAACTCTGTATGACAACGGCAGTGGAGATGGGGGGAATCGAACCCCCGTCCATCGCTGGGTAACTGCGGTTTCTCCGGGCGCAGTCTATGAAATCGTTCTACTCGGCTCCGACCTTTGTCACAGACACCTAAGTCGACAAGCCCATCCTGAAAAGAGTCCCGCGTGACGCTCAGGCGACGTCACGCAGCAAGATCCCTAGATGACGCCAATACCCGTGACGGGATCAGTCACGGATTGACGGCGTCGGGCTCGCTGCTCAGGCAGCGAGGGCGAACGCGGACTGCTTCTTTTCGGCAGTTATTGGTTTGCAAGGAGCGTTTACGAGATAACCCTGCATCCTCGGCCCGCTTCACGCAGATTCACAGGCGATGTCGAAACCGATCATCCCCGTTGCCTCTTTCGAGGTGTCCTTCTCGCGAAGGGCCGTTGTCACACTGTGGAGTTGCCAAGACTCGGGCGCCGAAGCATCCGAGCACATCAGGATACAACGGATGCGCCCTCCCCGCCATTCCTGGCCGGCTCCGGCCGGCATGCAGCATCCGTTGCCTAGCATGTAAGGGTGACCTCACCTCGTGCCGCGCGCCCGCAGACCACCCTCTTCGTGACCGGGAGCGTCTGGCTCTCACCCGACCTCGTGCGGGTGACGCTGGCGGGCGACGAGTTCGCCGACTTCGCCGACCGGCCCGAGACCGACAAGTACGCGAAGCTGTACTTCCCGCCGGCGGGCAGCGCGCTCGAGCCGCCGTACGACCTCGCCACGCTGCGCGAGACGGTGGCGTTCGACGAGCTGCCGACGATCCGCACCTACACGATCCGGCGAGTGGATGCCGCAGCCGGCACCATCGAGATCGACTTCGTCGTGCACGGTGGCACCGGCATCGCCGGGCCGTGGGCCGCCAACGCGAAGCCCGGCGACCGGCTGACGATGTCGTCCCCCGGAGCGGGGTACTCGCCCGACCTCACCGCGGATCACCACGTGCTGATCGGCGACGAGTCGGCGATCCCGGCGATCTGGTCTGCGCTCGAGGCGCTGCCCGCGGACGCGGCGGTGACCACCATCATCGAGACCCGTTCGCCGGCGCACCGGATCGAGGTGCCGTCGGGCGTGGTCGTCCAGTGGGTCGACGAGGACCACGACGCTCCCGGCGCCCGGCTCGTCTCGGCGGTGGATGCTGCGGCCTGGCCGGCCGGCCGCGTGCAGGTCTTCGCACATGGTGAGCGCGGTGCGATGAAGTCGCTGCGGCCGCTCCTGCTCGAGCGCGGCGTCGCGCGCGCCGACCTGTCGCTGTCGGCGTACTGGGCGTACGGACGCACGGAGGACGCGTTCCAGGCCGAGAAGCGCCTCCCGGTCGGGCAGATCTTCCCCGATTGACGCACAGGTCACGGGTTAGGGTCTGAGCATGAGCGACGTCGTCATCACGGTCCGCGGGGAGCACGAGACCCGCATCGCCCCCGAGCGCGCGATCGCGCACCTGACCATCCGCGCCGAAGGTCCCGAGCGCGGCGCCGTCGTCGAGCGCATGGCCGCGCTCACCGAGCCGGTGCGCGATGACCTCGCCTCGCGCAAGTCCGCGGGCACCGTCACCGAGTGGACGAGCCAGCGCGTGTCGGTGTGGTCGGAGCGCCCCTGGAACAACGAGGGCAAGCGCCTGGCCCCCGTGCACTACGCGACCGTGGACTTCTCCGTCACGTTCACCGACTTCGCGGTGCTGTCGTGGTGGGCCGGCGAGGTCGCCGAGCGCGAGGGTGTGCAGCTCGGCTGGATCGAGTGGAAGCTCACCCCCGAGACGAAGGCATCCGTCGAACGGGAAGTCGCCACGCAGGCCGTGGGAGTGGCTGTTGCACGAGCGAGCGCGTATGCCGGGGCGCTCGGACTCGCCGATGTCACCGCCGTCGAACTCGCCGACGTGGGACTGCTGACTCAGCAGAGCGGCCCCGAGGCGGCACCGGCGCCCCGCATGCTCATGGCGAAGGCGTCGTTCGCCTCGGACGCCGCGGGCGGGGGGCCCGCTGTGCAGCTCCAGCCCGAGGACATCGTGATCTCGGCGGCCGTCGAGGCCCGGTTCGCCGCCCGATGAGCGCTGCCGACGTCGTGCCCCGCGCGGGCATCGCCGAACGACTGTCGCGCATGATCCAGCTGCCCACCGTGTCGGCAGAGCGCGCCGAACGCGGGCAGGGACCGTTCGATGCGTTCGCCGACCTGCTCGTCGAGCTCTACCCGCTCGTCCACGCCCACCTCGAGCGCGAGCGCATCGGCGAACTGGGGATCCTCTACCGGTGGCGCGGGCGCGTCGCGCAGCAGCCCACCGTGTTGATGGCGCACTTCGACGTCGTCCCGGTCGACGAGGGCGACGCCTGGACCCACCCGCCGTTCGAGGGGCGCATCGATCGTGGCTGGGTGTACGGCCGCGGCGCCCTCGACGACAAGGGACCGCTCGTCGTCGTGATGGATGCCGTCGAGAACCTGCTGGCTTCGGGGTTCACTCCGGTGCGCGACGTGTACCTGTCGTTCGGGGGCGACGAGGAGACGTTCGGTGGCGCCGCCCGCATCATCGCCGAGACGCTCAGGGATCGCGGCGTCGAGCCGTGGCTCGTGCTCGACGAAGGAGGCGCGGTCGTGGACGCGCCGCTTCCCTTCGTCCGCGGAACCGCGGCCATGGTGGGCGTGGGCGAGAAGGGCGTGCTGACGCTCCGTCTGAGCGCCCGCGGCGAGGGCGGGCACGCGTCCGCTCCCCCGGCCCGCACCGCCGTCCGGCGCATCGCGCGCGCGGTCGATCGACTGTCGCCCGAGACGTTCCCCGCGCGCACGCCGGCGGCGGTGACGCGCATGCTCGAGCTCTTCGCCACCCGGACGGGCGGCATCCCTCGCGCGCTGTACCGACTGCTGTCGAGGGCACCGTGGCTCACCGCGCGCACCTTCACCGCGATGGGCGGCGAGCCCGCGGCGCTGGTGCGCACGACGGTCGCCGCCACGATGCAGTCCGGCGGCACGGCCGCGAACGTCCTGCCGTCCCAGGCATCGGCGACGCTCAACCTCCGCATCGCGCTCGGGGAGTCCGTCGAGAGCACCGTGAAGCGGGTGCGCAAACGGGTCGCGGACCGGCACGTGAAGGTCGAGGTTCTCGAGGGCGACGGACCGTCGCCGGAGTCGTCGACGGAGAACGCGCAGTTCGCGCTGATCACAGATGCGGTGAAGGTGTCGCACCCGGACGCCGCGACGGTTCCGTACGTGATGATGGCGGCCACCGACTCGCGGCATTTCCACCGCTTCTCGCCGGCGGTCTACCGTTTCGCACCGCTCGAGATGAGCAAGGCGCAGCGCGCCTCGATCCACGGCGTCGACGAGCGGGTCGAGATCGCCGCGCTCGAGCGGGGTGAGCTGTTCCACCGCACCCTCCTCCAGCGCTTAGAGTGATTCGCACCCGGCCTTCGGCATGCCCGAGGCGGAGCAGCAGTGACCGGGTCTGGGGCCCGAGCGAAGGAGCACCGATGACGCGCAGCGCCGTGTCCTCACGCGTCACCATCGGCGCGCTCGCGGGAGTCGTCGGCTTCCTCGCGTTCGTCGAGTTCACGAGCGGTGTGATCCAGGGCTTCTACACGCCCATGCTCACCGACATCGCCCGTCACCTCGGAGTGCACGACGCCGACGTCAATTGGCTCGAGGGCACGCAGCTCATGCTCTCCGCGCTCGTCGTCCCCGCGTTCGCGAAGCTCGGCGACATGGTCGGGCACAAGCGGATGCTGGTGATCTCGACGGCGATCACGGCCGCGGCATCCCTCGTCCTGCCTTTCACCGACTCGTTCGGCGTCTTCCTCGCGGCGTGGGCCATCCAGGGGTTCTACGTCGTGTGGCTGCCCCTGGAGATCGCCCTGATCTGGTCGCGCTCACGGCGCATGGAAGGCCGGGCGACCATCACGGCCCGAGCCGCCGGATTCCTCGTGGCGGCGCTCGAGATGGGCGCCATCACGGGTGCCCTCGTGGGCGGCATGCTCATCGACAGCCTGCCGCTGTGGATCGTGCTGCTCGTGCCCGCCCTGCTCGTCGTCGCGTGCTTCTTCGTGATCCTGTTCGGAGTCAAGGAATCGCCCGAACCGACCGGCGGCCGCCTCGACAACGTCGGCCTGGTGCTCATCTCGCTCGCGCTCGTCGCCTTCACCGGCGGCCTCAGCCTGCTGCGCCTGAACGGCCCGGCTGATCCGATCGCCTGGCTCGTCACGGCTCTCGGAGTGCTGCTCGTGGTGCCCTTCGCGCTGTGGGAGCTCCGGCACGACGATCCGCTCATCGATGTGCGGATGTTCCGCTCCCCTGCCCTCGGGCCCGTCTTCCTCACGGCCGGCCTGTTCGGTGTGAGCGTGCTCGGCGCGCAGGCCCCGCTGTCGACCTTCGCCCGCACCGACCCATCGGTGTACGGATACGGCCTGGGCACGACCGGCTTCCAGACCTCGCTCATCATCGGCGTCTACCTCATCGCGATGATCACGGGCGCCCTGCTGTTCCCGCTCATCGCCCGGCTCACCGCGCCCCGCCTGACCCTGATCGGTGCGGCGACGCTGGTCGGCATCGGGTTCCTCATGTTCCTGCCGTTCCACGACACCTACACCCAGGTCATCGTGAACATGGTGGTCGTCGGCCTCGGGTCGGGAGCGCTGGTCGCGGCGCTGCCCGCGGCCGCAGCATCCGCCGCCCCTCCCACCCAGACGGGTGTCGCGACCGGTCTCACGAACTCGGTCAAGACCGTCGGCGGTGCGATCGCATCGTGCGTGTTCGGCATCGCGCTGCTGCACGGCGCGACCGGCGCGGCGACCGAGGGCACCGCGGGATCGTTCTCGGGCTATGTCACGGTGTGGGTGGTGTGCGGCGTGACCGCGCTGGCCGCCGCGGTGCTGCTGTGCTTCGTCCCGAAGACGGCGTTCAGCGACAGTGCCGCGCACGGCGCGGACGCGGCGGAAGCAGTGAGCTGAGCCTCTACTCGCCGAGGCGGTTGCGCGAGCGCATCGCGCGTTCCGCCTCGCGCTTGTCTTCGCGCTCGCGGATCGTCTGGCGCTTCTCGAATTCGCGCTTGCCCTTGGCGACGGCGATCTCGACCTTGGCGCGGCCGTCCGAGAAGTACAGCTTCAAAGGGATGAGCGTGTAGCCGCCCGCCGAGATGGCGTGCGAGAGCTTGACGATCTCCTCCTTGTGCAGGAGCAGCTTGCGCGTGCGCTTCGACGAGTGGTTCGTCCAGTGGCCCTGCGAGTACTCGGGGATGTGCACCGCGTCCAGGTACGCCTCGCCGTTGTCGATGTACGCATAGCCGTCCGAGAGGTTCGCGCGACCTTCGCGCAGCGACTTCACCTCGGTGCCGGTCAGCACGAGGCCCGCCTCGTAGGTCTTCTCGATCGCGTACTCGTGGCGCGCGCGACGATTGGTCGCCACGACCTTCTCCCCGCGTTCCCTGGGCATGATGTCTCCTCGCTGATGCCGGCCTGCTGGTCCCTGAGCCTGTCGAAGGGCGGACGGCAGCCTGTCAGTCTACCCCTGCGGAGGGGCCGACGATCACGCGCGCAGCCACCTGCGGATCGCGAAGCTCGCCGACAGCGCCGCGAGCACCACACCGACCAGGATCAGGACGGGCACCACGAGCCACGCGTCCGCCATGCCGACCCACGTCGTGACGAAGTCGACGCGGTTGCGCAGGTAGTTGTTCACGCCGAAGTGCACGCCGGCGATCACCGCAGCGCTGGCGAGGATGGATCCGAGCAGCGCCGCGAAGACACCCTCGAGGATGAACGGAGTCTGGATGAAGCGGTTGGATGCCCCGACCAGTCGCATGATCCCGAGCTCCCGTCTTCGCGCGAACGCGGAGAGCCGGATGGTGGTCGCGATCAGCAGCACCGCGGCGATCAGCATGAGCACGGCGATGCCGACCGCGATGTAGGTGGCGATCGTCAGGGCCGAGAACAACGGATCGAGGTACTGCATCTGGTCCTTCACCAGCTCGACCCCCTGCATGCCGCTGAAGGCCTCGATGATGACGTCCGACTGCTCGGGGTCGACCAGCGTGATGCGGAACGTCTCGTTCACCTGATCGGGCGTGATCACGCTCGCGTTCTCTTCGCCGGCGATCTGCAGCAGCTCGTCGTACGCCTGCTGGTGGTCGAGGAACGTCAGGTCGCGAATGAGAGGCGCCAGCGCGCTGCCCTCGAGCTTCGCGCGCACCTCCTCGACCTGCTCCGGCGACGCCTCGCCGTTCGAGCACGTCGCGGGCGTCGAGATGCTGGTGCACATGTAGACCGCGACCTGCGCGCGCTCGACCCAGAAGTCGCGCATCGTGCCGATCTGCATCTGCATGAGGATCGCCGCACCGACGAACGTGAGCGACACGAAGGTGACCAGCACCACCGAGACGACCATCGAGACGTTGCGCCGGAGGCCCGTGAAAGCCTCCGACATGATGAGTCCGAACCTCATGAGGTGGGCCCCACTTCGTCGTCAGGATCGGTGGCGCCGAGGCCGAGCCGATCGGCGAGACCGAGCTCCTCGACCTGCAGCTCGACGGCGTCGACGAGCGGGATCGGCTGGGTGTGGGTGGGCTTCGCGGGAGCGGATGCCTCGACTGAGGGCGCGGGCGCGGGTTCGACGACCGGCTCCTCGAGGGCCTGCGCAAGGTCCTCCGCCTGCTGCGCCTCTGCGGCCGTGACGGCGACAGCGGCTGCCGCGGCGGCCGCAGCCGCCGCGACACCGGCGGCCGGCGACGCGGCATCCGGTTCCACGCCGACGAGTTCCTCGTCATCCTGCACGGCCGTCGGATCGAGGCCTGCGGCGGCAGCGATCGCGGCCTCGCGCTGCACCTCGAGCACCGCGGTGAGGGCGGCGACCGCGGCGGCGCCGCGCTCCGGCTCTGGAGCGAGGCTCGGCAGGCTCGACCGATCACCGTACCCGCCGTGGCGCTCGTCGCGGATGATCTCGCCGTGGCGCAGCTCGATCACGCGGCGCTGCATCTGGTCGACGAAGCCCGCCTCGTGCGTAGCCATCACGACAGTGGTGCCGCCCGCGTTGATGCGCGCGAGCAGCTGCATGATGTCGATGGATGTCGCGGGGTCGAGGTTTCCGGTCGGCTCGTCCGCGAGCAGGATCTGGGGCCGATTCACCAGCGCACGCGCGATCGCGACGCGCTGCTGCTCACCGCCCGACAGCTCGTGCGGGAACCTCTTCTCCTTGCCGGCGAGGCCGACGAGCGCGAGCACCTCGGGGACCGCCTGCTGGATGAAGCCCCGCGATGACCCGATGACCTGCAGCGTGAACGCGACGTTCTGGAACACGGTCTTCGTCGGCAGCAGCCGGAAGTCCTGGAAGACCGCCCCCACGTGGCGCCGGAAGTACGGAACCTTGCGGTTCGACAGCGTGCGCAGGTCGCGACCGAGGACGACCACACGCCCTTCGGACGGCGTCTCCTCGCGGAGGATCAGACGGAGGCAGGACGACTTGCCGGAGCCCGACGCACCGACGAGGAAGACGAACTCCCCGCGCAGCACCTCGAAGTCGACATCGCTCAGGGCGGGTTTGGAAGTGCCGCGAAAGCGCTTCGTGACGTTTTCGAACCGGATCATGGCCTAACGAGCCTATGCGGACGCCACCGGCCCCGGTCCAGCGACACTCATCGTTTGCGCATCGGTTCGCCGAGTGCGGGCTGGATCAGTCGTCGTCGTCCTTGCGCTTGCGCCAGCGGATGCCGGCGGAGATGAAGCCGTCCAGGTCGCCGTCGAAGACGATGGCCGGGTTGCCCACCTCGTGGCCGGTGCGGAGATCCTTGACGAGCTGCTGCCCGTACAGGAAGTACGAGCGCATCTGGTCGCCCCAGCTCGCCGTGATCGTGCCCGCGAGCTCCTTCTTCTTCGCCGCCTCTTCCTCGCGCTTGAGCAGGAGCAGGCGGGTCTGGAGCACGCGCATCGCGGCGGCGCGGTTCTGGATCTGCGACTTCTCGTTCTGCATCGACACGACGATGCCGGTCGGGATGTGCGTGAGGCGCACCGCCGAGTCCGTCGTGTTGACGGACTGGCCGCCGGGGCCCGAGGAGCGGAAGACGTCGACGCGCAGGTCGTTCTCGGGGATGTCGACCTCGACGGCCTCCTCCATCACCGGGATGACCTCGACCGCCGCGAAGGACGTCTGGCGCTTGTCGGCCGAGCCGAACGGGCTGATGCGCGCGAGGCGGTGCGTTCCGGCCTCCACCGACAGCGTGCCGTAGGCGTAGGGGGCGTCGATCTCGAACGTCGCCGACTTGATGCCGGCTCCCTCGGCGTAGGAGGTGTCCATGACCTTCACCGAGTACTTGTGACGCTCCGCCCAGCGCAGGTACATGCGCAGGAGCATCTCCGCGAAGTCGGTGGCGTCGTCGCCGCCCGCGCCCGAGCGGATCGTCACGACCGCGGAGCGCTCGTCGTACTCGCCGTCGAGGAGCGTCTGCACCTCGAGCTGGCTGACGATGTCCTCCAGTTCGGCGATCTCGTGGCGCGCCTCTTCGGCGGAGTCCTCGTCGTCCATCTCGTTGGCGAGCTCGACGAGCACATCGAGATCGTCGAGGCGCTGCTCGACGTCCGTGACGCGCTTGAGCTCGGCCTGGCGGTGGCTGAGGGCGCTGGTGACCTTCTGCGCCTTCTCGACGTCATCCCACAGATTGGGGGCGCCGGCCTCCTCGCTGAGTCGGGCGATGTCGGCGTTGAGTGCCTCGACGTCGACCACGGCCTTGATGTCGGCGAACGTGGAACGCAGGGCCTGGATGTCGGCGGAGGGATCGAAGTCGAGCATGACACTCCAGACTAACGTGGAAGCGATGACCGATCACGCAGGCTCCCCCACCGCTCGTGACGTGCTGTGGCGGTTCGGGCCGATGGTCTACGGCCCCACCGTACTGTTCGCGCTCGGCGAGGGCGCCGTCATCCCGCTGATCCCCGTCATCGCCGCACAGCTCGGAGCGGATGTCGCGACCGCCGCCCTCGTCGCCTCCGCGCTGGTCGTGGGGCAGCTCTGCGGCAACATCCCCGCCGGCTGGGCGGTCGCCCGCGTCGGCGAGCGGCTGACCATGGCGATCGCCGGAGTCATCTCCCTCGGCGGGGTGGTGGGCATGGCGCTGGCGCCGTCGCTCGGCATCTTCGCCCTCGCGGTCTTCCTCATCGGCTTCTGCGCCGCGGCCTTCGGCCTGGCCCGCCATTCGTTCATGACGACCCGCGTCCCCCTCTCGTTCCGCGCTCGCGCACTGTCGCTGCTGGGCGGCACGTTCCGCCTCGGCATGTTCGTCGGACCGTTCGTCGCGGCGGGCCTTCTCGCCCTCTTCGGCGACGAGCACGCCACGATCTGGTTCTTCGGCGGATGCCTCGTGGCCACGGTGCTCCTCGTGCTCCTCGGCCCCGACCCCGAGAAGCAGTTCCTCATGCCGCAGGAGCAGGCGGCGCGTGACGCTTCCGTCGACACGGAAGACACGGGTGAACCTGTCACCGGTTCGATCCGCCTTCCGCGGAGGGAGACCTCCGGCGCTGGTCCCGGGACCGGCGTGATCCGCACCATGTGGCGCCACCGCCGTGTGCTGTCGACGCTCGGCCTGGCCGCGGCATCCCTGTCCGCCGTCCGCTCGGCGCGCCAGGTCGTGCTGCCGCTGTGGGGCGTGTCGATCGGCCTCGACGCGCAGACGATCGCCCTCGTGGTCGGCATCTCGGGCGCGATCGACTTCGCCCTCTTCTACGCGAGCGGCCAGGTCATGGACCGTTTCGGGCGACTGTGGGCCGCACTGCCGGCCATGATCCTCATGGGTGCGGGCTTCGTCGCCCTCGCGTTCACGCACGACCTCCCCCAGGCCGCGATGTGGTTCGCGATGTTCGCGGCGGTGCTGGGCGTGGGCAACGGCCTGTCGAGCGGCATCCTGCTGACCCTCGGCGCCGACGTCGCGCCCAAGGCCGACCCGGCCCCCTTCCTCGGCTCGTGGCGAACCCTCACCGACGCGGGGGGCGCGGTCGCACCGCTGCTCGTATCGGGCATCGCCGCCGTCGCGTCCCTTTCCGTCGCGACCGGGATCATGGGCGCGATCGGTCTCGTCGGCGCGCTCGCCTTCGTGCGGTGGGTGCCGCGCCACGTCCCGCGGGTCCGCGCGTGAGCGAGGTCGTGAGCTACTGCCGCAGCCGCAACGACGGGCGGCGCTGCACGCGTCCCCTCGGGCACGCGGGACTGCACCGCCACCGCGCGATCATGTGGTCGGATGCCGGGGCGGATCCCGCCCGCTGCTCCGGCTCCGGCGAGCCGGGCGAGCCCGCCGCACCCCTCGCCGACGGCTTCCCCGACGGCCGCGCGCTGTGCCCGGTGTGCCTGCGGTTCATCCCGCTCGACGACGCCGGTCGCCTGATCGGGCACGACACCGCGGACGAGGGCGAGACGGATGCCGAAGCCCGGCGTCGCGGCGAGTGGTTCAACGCCCACGGCTGGTAGCAGACGCGTCACACCCAGTTCCGGCGCACGGCTTCCGCCCCCAGCTGCATCCTCGTGGTGACCCCTGCCGTCTCCATCAGCTCGGACACCCGGCGCTGGACGGTGCGCAGTGAGATCCCGAGCTGCGCGGCGGCGGCAGCATCCGTCACCCCCAGAAGGAGCAGGCGCAGGAGGTCGGTGTCGACGGCGTCGGCGGTGGGAACGGCGGCGACTGGGAGGAACTCGGTGGCGGCCCGCCAGTACTCCTCGAAGATCGACGTCACGAGGTCGAGCAGACCGCTGGGGTGGATGAGCAGCGCCCCGAATCCTTGATCCTCGGCCTGCGAGTGCATGGGCACGAGCGCCATCTGGTCGTCCGCGATGAACATCCGCGTGGGCAGCGTGGGCAGCACCCGGATCTCCTCGCCGATCTGGGCCATCTCGCGGGCTGCGTCGAGGAAGCCCGGGCGTTCGAGGACCGCGTTCTCGACGATCACGCGATACCGCACGCCACGCGCGAGCGCGCGGTCCTCCTCGATGTTCTCCTCGCCGCTCACCAGCGCGACCTCGTGCAGGACGAGCACGCGCACCTGCTCGACGGAGGCAGCCTGAAGCTGCGCGACGCGCTGGCGCACCGCGTCATCGCCGATCACGACGTCGACGACATCGGCGACGCTGCGCTGCTCGGCCGAACGCCGGTACATGTCGCTGAGTTCGACGAGCGCCTCGTGGGCGCGCGTGAGCCCGCGCTCGCGCTCGAGCAGCAGGGGGCGGAGCGAGATCGACGGCGGCGACGCCACGAACCGGTCGCTGCGCGCGGCCTGGCGGGCGAGCAGGCCGAGGCGTTCGAGCTCGGCGACGATCGGCCTGGTGCGCGGTAGCGACATGCTCAGGCCAGATGCGATCTCCGCGGTCGACGCCGACGACTGCTGCAGCACGAACCGGTAGACCGCAGTGTGGGCCTCGTCGAGACCGAGCGCATCGAGCACGGCGACCTTCTCCACGTGTTCATCGTCACCCACCGACATTGGCGGATGCAGGCCATGGCATTTCTCCGCCATCCACTTTATGCACTCAGCGCAGGAAGGTGGGGGTTACACGGATCCCCACACACCGAGAGGCTCGCGCATGTCACGACCCCAGCCCTTCGGCCCTCGCCTCCGTCCGATCGTCGCCGCCACAAGCGGCCTGGCGATCGGAATCGCAGGCATCGGCCTCACCACCCTGCCGGCGGCCGCCACCTCCGCCCCAGACGACTCCCCCACCACACGGGCGGTCGCCGGCAGTTCCCACTCCGTCACCCTCATCACGGGTGACCGCGTCACCGTCACCGACTTGAGCGACGGCACCCACGCCGTCTCGATCGACACCGCTGTCGACGGCGCCGGCGCCCGCACCTATGAGGCGGCGGGCGACCTGCACGTGGTGCCCGACGCCGCGCTGCCGTACCTCGCATCGGGGGCACTCGACGCCGACCTGTTCAACGTCTCGCTGCTCATCGACTACGGCTACGACGACGCGTCCGTCGACGCGACGCCGATCATCGTCGAGCAGACCGGGGCGGCGGCGCGGTCCATCTCGGCGCCGGTCCCCGGTCTCGAGGTGACGACGCCGCTCGAGAGCATCGGCGGCGCCGCCGCCACCCTGGGACACGGCGATGCGGCATCCGCGTGGCAGGCGCTCACCGTCCCGACCGCCCACAGCTTCTCGGCGTCGCCGGCGCTGGGCGGAGGCATCGAGGCGATCCACCTCGACGGCAAGGTGCGCGCGACGCTCGACTCGAGCGTGCCCTACATCCACGCCCCGGAGGCGTGGGCCGAGGGCTACACCGGCGAGGGTGTCACCGTCGCCGTGCTCGACACCGGCTACGACGACACCCACCCCGACCTGCAGGGTCACGTGAGCGCCGACTCGAAGAGCTTCGTGCCCGGCGAAGAGGTCGACAGGGACCCGAACGGTCACGGCACGCACGTCGCCTCGACGATCGCGGGCACGGGCGCCGCCAGCGGCGGCACGCACCGCGGCGTGGCCGACGGCGCGGAGCTGCTCGTGGGCAAGGTGCTCGGCGCAGACGGCTACGGCCAGGACTCGTGGATCATCGACGCGATGGAGTGGGCGGGCCACAACGCCCCGATCGTCTCGATGAGCCTCGGCTCGACGCAGGCCTCCGACGGCAAGGACCTCATGGCCGAGTCGCTCAACCAGATCTCCCAGGAGACCGGGGCGCTGTTCGTGGTCGCGGCGGGCAACGCCGGCGCACCCGAGACGATCGGCGCACCCGGCTCGGCTGAGCAGGCGCTCACCGTCGGCTCGGTCGACGACCCGTCGGGCGCCCTGTCGTGGTTCACGAGCCAGGGCCCGCTCGCCCGCTCGGGCGCGCTCAAGCCCGACGTCACCGGGCCGGGCAACGACGTGACCGCCGCACGATCGGCTGACAGCGGTGGCGACGGCGCCTACATCTCGATGAGCGGCACGTCGATGGCGACGCCCCACGTCGCGGGCGAGGCGGCGATCCTGCTGAGCGCGAACCCTGAGTACACGAGGGACCAGCTCAAGGCCGCGATCGCGAGCACCACGACCGATGTCGGGTACTCCGCGTACCAGGGCGGCACGGGTGTCGTGAACGTCGCGGCCGCACTCGATGCGCCGATCATCGCCGCCGGATCGGGCGACTTCGGCATGCTGATGTGGGGCGAGACGCCGACGCCGGTCGAGCGCACGGTCCAGTACACGAACCGCACGGATGCCGAGACCACCGTCAGCCTCGCCGCGAACCTCGGCGACACCACGCCCGGAGCCGGCGGTGGCGAGCCGGGCCCGCTGTCGGCGGGCATCGCGTTCGATGCGCTCACCATGGACGTCGACACTCTGACGATCCCCGCGGGCGAGAGCCGCGCGGTCACGCTGACGGTGGATCCCGCGAAGGTCCCCGCCGGCACGCAGCTGTCGGGCATGCTCGTGGCGTCGGTCGACGGTGACCCGGTCACCCGCACCGCCCTCGGCACGATCGCCGAGGCCGAGCGGTACGACCTCACGCTCACCGCGACGGACTTCGACGGCAACCCGACGACGACCTACGCGATGCTGTGGGATCCCGCGACCCAGTGGGCGGAGCCGGTGCTCGTCGAAGGCGAGACGACGCTGCGCCTCATGAAGGGCGACTACACGGTCATGTCGTTCATGGAGCTGAACCGCACGCCCGACACGATCGCGAGCGTCCTCGTCGGCGAGCCGACGCTCGAGCTCGACCAGAACCGCACGGTCGCGCTCGACGCGCGCACGGCGAAGCAGGTCACGGTCGACGTCGGCCAGAAGGGTCTCGACCAGGTGTTCCGGCGCATGGACGTGACCGTCGACGACTTCGCGGCGAGCGCGATGATGCCGGTGTGGACCGACGAGATGTGGGCGCAGCCCATGAAGGTCGACGACGCCGACTTCTCGTGGGCGACGCGCTGGCGTCTGCAGACGCCGATGCTGACGGTCGCGTCCGGGAAGACCCCGCTCGACCTCATCGTGCAGATCGGCTCGACGTTCCTCGACGGCTCGTTCAAGGCGGCAGCCGTGGATGCCGGCAAGGGCAGCGTCGAGGAGTTCGCGGCAGGAGGAGTCAAGGACAAGATCGCTGTGGTCACCCGGTCGGCGGAGGTCTCAGCATCCGCTCGCGCCGCGAACGCGGCCGCCGCGGGCGCCAAGCTGCTGATCGTCGTCAACGACGGCGACGGAGAGCTCAGCGAATGGGTCGGCTCCGAGGACTTCACGACGAACGTCGGGATCCCGGTCGCCGCGATCAGCGGTGTCGAGGGGCGCCAGCTGCTCAAGCAGCTCAGCGGCCACAAGAAGGTCACGCTCTCGGCCGTCGGCGAGCCGACCTCCGAGGTGACCTATGACATCGCCCACTTCGGCGACGGTGAGATCCCGGCCGACATGGCCTACCGCCACAGCGCTAAGGATCTCGCCCGCATCGACACCCGGTACATCGGGCAGGCGGAGGAGATCGGCGAATTCCGGTACGACTTCGTGCCCGGTGCGGAGTACGGCAGCGGGTTCCCCCTGCGCACGCAGCGCGGCACCGAGCGTGAGGAATGGGTGAACACCGACGGCCTGCGCTGGTACCAGGGGGCGTTCATCACCTCGGTCGGCTGGGAGATGCGCGACATCAAGCGCACCTACGACCGCGGCGAGCGCACCCAGGCCGACTACTACGGCGGCGTCGTGCGGCCCTACGTCGGCACGGGATTCTGGATGCCGTACCTCGTGTCGGACTACGCCCAGATCAATATCCCGAGCTGGGCGGACGGCGGTGACGGCGAGCACACCGGCACCTTCGACACGTGGACGGAGCCGTCCACGGTGCAGCAGCTGACCGACATCTACCTCGACGGGGAGCTCTTCGCCCAGAAGGAGCACCAGGGCGCGAACGTGTTCGACCTGCCCGACGGCGAGCACGATTGGCGCGTGGTCAGCACCGCGACGCACGACGGCTCGCACCTCGCCGGGTCGACGAAGACGGTCAGCGACTGGAGCTTCCGCGCGTCGGGCAAACTCGGCGATTGGGACTACCGGCTGCTCCCCCTGATCCAGGCGTATTACGACGTCGACGTGAACGACGAGAACCGCGTCGGCGAAGGCCGCCGCAAGGGCTCAGCGGTCCCGCTCGGCCTCGAGCTCGGCCACGTCGCCGGCACCGCACCGGCCGGTGCGATCACCGACGCGACGCTCGAGGCCCGCACCGCGGGCGGCGAGTGGGTGAAGGTCGCGCTGAAGAGCGCGAAGACGGATGCCCCCACCGGCGCGGTGGAGGGTGACGGCGACATCTTCGCGGTGTCGCGCGCATGGGTCAGCGGCTACTCGGCCGAGATCCCGGTGTCCGACAAGGGCGGCTGGGTCGACCTCCGTGTCACGGCGAAGGACGCCGCGGGCAACACCTTCACGCAGGAGATCGAGAAGGCGTTCGAGGCCACACCGGCCAAGGGCGTCCGCTAGTCCACCAGTCCAGAGACCCCGGCGCACGCGCGCCGGGGTCTCTGTCGTTCTCCGGTCCGTCGCGCCTCCGAACGCGCCCTCGATGTTCAGGTGTGTTCATTTCGATCGCCAATTCGAACACCCGCTGGAACGATGGCTCGCGGTCCCCCGTCACTCCGGCGGCGGGCCGTGTGATTCGAGGAGGAATCTTGCCCACCAAGCGGATGAAGCTGCTCGTCGCAGCGACCGTCGGCGCGTTCTGTCTCGGGGGTCTTCAGGCCCCCGCGGCAATGGCGGCAGACGGTCTGGGCGGCGCGGTGCACTACGCCAGCGATCTGGACTGGGTCTCGGCCGACAACGGCTGGGGTCCGGTGGAGCGCGACTACAACAACGGCGCCCGTGCTGTGCCCGATGTGGACCGGGCGATCCAGTCCATCCGCGGGACGAAGTTCCCGAAGGGACTGGGCACGCACGCGCCCGCGCGCATCGTGTACGACCTCACGCAGCAGTGCACGCAGCTGCTGGGTTACGTCGGCATCGACGACAGCCAGTCCGGCAAGGGGCGCGTGGACTTCGTGGTGAAGGTCGACGGTGCCGAGAAGTTCCGGATGGAACGCAAGGGCACCGACCCCGCGGGCCGGCTCAATCTCGACCTCCGTGGGGCGAGCACCGTCGAACTCATCGCCGAGCCGGGCGCCGAGGGCAACGGCAACGACCACGCCGACTGGGCCGACCTCCGCATCAACTGCACGGACGGCTACCTCGCACAGCCGCTGACCATCACCTCGAACGACGTCGACCTCTCGCTGCTCGCCCCGGGCGTTCCCGTCGCGGTCACCGTCGACGGCGCGGGCGCGCGCGTACCGGTGACCGTCGGCTTCGCGGGCACCGAGGTCGTGGTGAACTCCGACGATGCCGGCCGCGCCACCGCGTCGTTCGTCGTGCCCGCCGGCACCGCTGCGGGCGAGTACGCGATCACCGCACGCGCCGAGTCGCTGTTCGGCGCGATCGCGCAGGGAGAGCTCGCGGCCCACGTCGTCGCCGTGTCCGACACCGTCTACTTCGTGGACTGCTCGGCGACCGGCGCCGGCACCGGCACCCAGGCCGCACCGTTCACCGCGCTCGACCAGCTCGCGGCGGTGCAGCCGTTCCAGCCCGGCGAGTCCGTGCGCTTCAAGCGCGGCTCCGAGTGCGTGGGCACCTTCGCCCCGACCGGCTCCGGTCTCGGCACCGCGCCGATCACCGTCTCCCCCTACGGCGACGGCGACGCACCCGCCACCATCAACGGCGACGGCCGGCTCGCCGGCATCCACCTCCTCAATGTCAGC
Organism: Microbacterium sp. NPDC058062; assembly: GCF_042885375.1. Lineage (NCBI taxonomy): Bacteria > Bacillati > Actinomycetota > Actinomycetes > Micrococcales > Microbacteriaceae > Microbacterium > Microbacterium sp. NPDC058062. Next base: position 86,322 of record NZ_JBHVSC010000001.1, on the reverse strand, counting down.
AACTGGACCGTCGACGGCATGCGTGTGATCAACCCGGGCACTCCCGACCAGCGACGCGTCGGCATCCTCTCGGAGATCAACGACGGCTCGAAGCGCAGCGGAGTGGTGCTCACGCACAACCACGTCGAGAAGGTCGCCGGCTGGTCCGACAAGACGAGCCTCGGCAACGCCTTCTCGCGCTCGGCCGGCATCTCGGTGCTCGGCGACGGCATCGGCTGGTTCGACGGCATCACCGTCACCGACAACGTCGTGAACGACACCGCCGCCGGCGGCATCAAGCTCTCGGCGCCCGACACGACCAAGCACTACAACACCGACGTCTACGTCGCGCGCAACGACATCCGCGCCGTCGGCGGCGACGGCATCGTGATCCACAACTCCGACAAGCCGGTCATCGAGTACAACTCGGCGATCGACCTCGGACACGGCGAGTACCCCTTCCTCAAAGGCAACTTCGCCGGCATGTGGCCCTACAACTCCGTCGACCCGCTGTTCCAGTACAACGTGGTGGGCAACAGCGTCGCGTCCACCTACGATTCGACCGCGTGGGACTGCGACATGAAGATCAAGGGCAGCTGCACGTTCCAGTACAACTACTCGTACGGCAACGCCGGCGGGTTCTACCTGGACTGCATCTCCGGCTGCGGCACGGCATCGACGACCGCGAACGCCATCCTTCGGTACAACGTGTCGCAGGACGACTGCCGCCTGGGCGGCGCCAGCGGCGGACCCGGTCAGCATCTGATCTACAACAACACGTTCTCGTGCCTGAACCGGCCTTTCGAGGACGACATGACCGCGCCGCGGCAGGTGAAGAACAACATCTTCATCTCGCAGGGCGGCACGTTCAAGACGGCGAACGCGGTGTACGCGAACAACGCGTACTTCGGCGGCATCCAGCCGGTGTCCACCGAGACGGGCGCCGTCGTGGGCGACCCGCAGCTCATCGCCGCCGGCAGCGGGCAGCTGACCCGTGCGCTCCCCGGCTACCAGCTCGCCGTCGGCTCGCCGCTCCTCGGCGCGGGCGTGCCGATCTCGGACGCCGGTGACCGCGACTTCTTCGGCAACCCGATCCCGGCGACGCCGAACATCGGTGCGTACCAGGGATCGGGCGTCGAGGTCGCACCGCTCCCGTTCGACGCGCTCGTGAACCAGACGGCGGTCGCCTCCACCGCGAACGCGCGCAACGGTGCCGTCACCGCGGACTTCCGGGTGTTCTCGGCCGAGGCGCTGGCCGACGCGGGACTCGCGGTCGGCGCGAAGGCCACGGCGTTCGGCTCCGAGCTGGACTGGCACCCGACCGCGGTCGGCACACCCGACGCGATCAAGGTCGCCGGCCAGCGGGTGTCGCTCGAGGGCGAGGGCGACGAGCTCATCGTCGCCGGCTTCTCGGCGGGTGTCGCGACGTCGGGGACCGCGACCGTCCACTACGCGGACGGGACGACCCAGCGGGTGCAGCTCGCACTGCCGCTCTGGAGCGATGCGTCGACGGATGCTGCGGACACGGTGCTGCTCGCGAGCGCCACGTCGTACCTCCAGCGGACGAAGCCGTACCTCGGAGGCACCGTCTCGACGATCGCGGCGCCCGCGTCGGTGTTCGCCCAGCGGATCCCGCTCTCGGGCAAGCCGGTTGCGAGCGTCACACTGCCGGAAGGGAACCCGGTGACCGGCCAGGGCCTGACCCTGTTCGCGATGGAGCTCACCGGCAGCGCCGTGCCGACCGCGGTGCAGGTCTCGACCGAGTGCCGCGGTCCGAACGCCTGGGTGCATGTCACGGTGGCGAACGAGCACGGCGCGCCCGTCACGGTGGCGGTGAAGACCGTGCTCGGAGACGACGTGAAGGCGAAGCTCAACCCGGGCAAGGACACCCGCTCGTTGTTCAAGATCCGCGACTCCCTCGCCGACGGTGAGGCGCGGGTCGTGGCGACGACAGGCGACGGCGCCCGCACCACGACGACGGTGCCGTACGCAGGGGTCGACTGCCGCTGATCCGCGGCGCTGCGGGGGCGGTGCGCGCACCGTCCCCGCGGCCACGCGGCACGCCGGCCGGTCGCGCATGATGGACATCGAGAGATTTGGGGTGAGCCGATGATCGCCGAGCAGCGCCGAGAGCGGATCCTCCGCGAGATCGTCCTGCGGGGGCGCATCGAGGTCGCGGACTTCGCCGGGCGGTCCGGTCTCAGCGGCATGACGATCCGGCGCGACCTCGCCGTACTCGCCGACCGAGGACTCATCCGCCGCGTGCATGGAGGGGCTGTGCTGCCCGAGACCGCGGACGCCCCCGCCACCGGGAGCCGTCGGATCGGCACGTCGTCGCGCCCGATGGCGACCATCGGGCTCATCGTGCCGGATGCCGCCTACTACTTCCCTCCCCTGATCCGCGGGGTGGGTGAGGCGGCGCGCGGCGCGGGCATCCGGATCGTTCTGGGCACCACCAACTACGACCCCCGCGAAGAGATCCATCAGCTCACGCGGCTCGACGCCGCCGGCGCCGACGCCATCATGCTCGTGACCGCCCGACCCGGCATCGAGGACACCGCGACGTGGGAGACGATCGCCGGCATCCGCACCCCGGTTGTCCTGGTGGAGCGCTCCCCCGAGGGCGTGCCGACGACCCTCCGGGTGGATTCGGTGCGCTCGGATCACGGCTTCGGCGCCGAGCTCGCGGTCGACCACCTCGCCGAGCGCGGGCATCGAGGGGTCGGCCTGCTGCTGCGCGAGACGGCCACGGCGCCGTGGGTCGCGCTCGGTCATGCGCGCGCCACGCGCCGCCACGGCATGGTCGACGCACCCGTGGCCACCGCGCCCTCACCGCGCTGGGGAGACGGCTCGACCTCGGACGTGCTGCGCGCCTTCCTCGACGACTGCCTGGCCGCCGGCATCCGTTCCGCCATCGTCCTGCCCGATGATCTCGCCGTCGGGCTGCTCGGCATCGCCGAGGGGCGCGGGCTGCGGGTGCCGGAGGACTTCGCGATCGTCGCGTATGACGACGAGATCGCGTCGTTCGCGAGCGTGCCGCTCACCGCGATCGCACCGCCCAAGCTCGCCGTCGGGCGCCGTGCGCTCGAGACGTGCCTGATGAGACTCGAGCAGCGCGAGGACGCGCCCTCGCAGCAGGTCCAGCTGACTCCGACGATCAACGTGCGCGACTCCACCTGACGCACGCTCACCAGAGCATCGCGACGAGGTGGGCGAACACCTCCTCGGGGTCGTTCTCGAGCCCGCGACGGGTGAACCACGTCGAGACGTTGACGACGTCACGGTGGAGGAAGTCGAGGCCCTGCGGATTCGCGGCGACGTCGACGATCTGCGGGAGATCGATCACGACGACACGGCCGTCGTGATCGAGCAGGTTATAGGGCGAGAGGTCGCCGTGCGCGAATCCGGCGTGCGCGAACGCCTCGAGGATGCCGACGACCTGGTCGAAGGCACTGCGCAGCTGCTCTCCGTGCAGCCGGCTCTGCGCCAGTCGTGGCGCCGCCGCTCGCCCCTCGCCGACGAACTCCATGAGCACTTCGGTGTCGCTCACCTGCACCGGGTACGGCACCGGGACCCCCGCGCGCCAGGCGCGGCAGAGCGCATCGAACTCGCTCACCGCCCAGTGGCCGGCGGCGACCGAGCGCCCGTACGCCGACCTGCGACTCACAGCTCGGGCGTCGCGGGTGTTGCGGATGGTGCGCCCCTCCTCGTAGCTTCCCGATCGGTGGAAGTCACTGTGATGCGAGTTGCGGTAGCGCTTGGCGGCCAGCAGCACGCCGGCGGTGCCGGGCACCGCGCGCTCGATGAGGTGCACGTCGGCTTCTTTGCCGGTCTTCACGACACCGAGCTCGGTGTCGAACGCGCCGGACGCGGTGACGACCCATTCCGGGTGCGGCAGCGGCCCGCGCTGGGTCGGCGGAGACGCCGGCCACGTGGACCAGCGCTGATCGGGGCCGGGTTCGAGATCCGGCGAGAGAACGGATGCGGACGCGTCGAAGCGTTCGAATGACATCGGTAGGACACTCCAGGAGAGGAGGTCGCCGACAGGTCAACGCGTGCGGGCGACCTCGCGGAAGGGGGTGGGGTTGCGAGGCGCGACAGAGACAGCCATCGTTCTTCCTCCCTCCGGTCCGGGTGCGGCAGGACGCTCGCACCGACTCCGCGACACTCTAGCCGAGGGCATCCGGCGGATCCACCCTGCGCCGGTGCGCAGACACAGGGATGGCGTCCGGACTTCTGCGATCCGGACGCCATCCGCGGTGATCGTGCTCGACGGGCCGGTCAGCCCGTCACCCGTGCCTTACGGCTGCACGAAGTTGTTGTTGATCGTGAGGGTGGACACCTCCTTGCAGGTGTCGGCGATGTCCAGCTGGGCCGGGTTGGTGCTGTCGTAGCTGACCTTCCACGAGAAGGAGCCACCCGCCGTCACCGCCACCGTGTTCGCCGTGCTCGGCGTCTGCGGCGACGCGCCCGCCACCGGGACGTTGATCGTCGGGAGCACCGGAGTGCCCGTGCAGTTGGTCGTCGGGTACAGCGTGAACGACGCCGTGCCGGCCAGGTTGCCGCCTGCCGACGCCGTGATCGTCGCGGAGTCGTTCGGCGTCCAGCGCTGGGCCGTCGTCATCGTCGGTTGGATGGCGGTGACCGTCACGTCCTCGGCGGTGTCGGTGCACGCGGTGTTGTGCGTCTGCGCGTTGGTGTTCGGCGGGTTGCCGCTGTACTCCGCGACCCAGTGGTAGTCACCGGGCGCGGTGGGCACGAACTGCGGGTTCGGCGTGGAGTACGTGCCGTTCCCGCTGACCGCCACCGTCGGCGAGGTGTACGCGAGGGCGCCGCACCCGGTCGCGCTCGGGCCGTACAGCTTGAACGTGATCGTGCCGCCTGCCGGAGCGCCTCCCGTACCGGTGAGGTTGATCACCGGGTTGGCCGGCTGCGTCGCGGTGCCTCCGAGCGTGGCCGAGTCGGTGACCGCCGTGCCGAGGAGCACGTCGACGCCTGCGCTCGTGGACAGAGTCGGTGTCACCGGATTCACGGTGAAGCACTCGGTCGCGCTCGAGTCGCCGGAGCTCGGTATGCCATTGGCGGAGTCACCGGTGAAGGTGGCGCGCCAGCAGTATCTGCCTGCCGAAGTGACATAGGCGGTCGGTGAGACGACGGTCACCGGATACGCGGAGCCGGTGAGGTTCGTGCTGCCGACCGAGGTTCCGTTCGGGCTCGTGCACAGACCAGGAGCGTCCACCTTGCAGAGGAAGAACGCCACCGAGCCGGCCGGAGTGGCCGTCCCGCCGATGACGCTGACCACCGCCGAGTCCTTGACGGCGAGGACGCCCGTTCCGATGGACGCACCGCCGGCCGGGATGTTGGTCGTGCCGTCGCCGAGCTTCGGCGTGGTGACCGTGGTCGACGTGCAGTTGGTGATCGGCGGAGCGTTCTTGAGGATGGTGTCCTTGTAGTCGGCGGTGTCGGAGTTTCCGGTCACCGTGCTGGGGATCGTGTTCGCGAAGGTCTTGCAGGCGGTGGAGCCGCCGAAGATGGTGGCCGTCAAGTCGACCGCCGCTTCGCCTCGGAAGCCGTCCGCACTGTAAGCGGCCTGCGAGACCGTTGCGTCGAGCAACGTCGGCGCACCCAGGGTGAGGTTCGGCTTCGTGCCGCTCCACGTGCGCAGGTAGAGATCCCTGCTGCCGCCCTGCTGGTCCCAGAGGATCATGAAGTCGCCGGCCCTGCGGTTCGCCCACGGGTTGCAGTTGGCGATGAGCTGGGCGTCCGTGGCGGTGTCATACGCGCAGCCCGCCGGAGCCGGATCCTGCATGAACTCGTAGGCGATGAAGCCGCTGCCGCTGTTGCTGTCGCGCTCCCAGGCGAAGTAGAGCCAGTCGTGGTTGGGGGCGGCGGGGTCGCGTTCGGTGTCGAGCCACGCTTGACGCAGATCCACCTGAGCGTTCGGGTTGGTGGTGTCGAGCGTCGGCAGTCCGTCGTTGTGGATGACGCCGATCTTCGTCGTGTTCGAGTTGGCCGGTCCGAGCTCCTTGACACTGCCGAACAGGTCGGACAGGTTGGCGGTGTTCGCGTCCGGTACGTTCCCGTCGATGTTGTACGGTCCATCCGCAGCTGACGCGGCGACGGCACCGCCCAGCACGAAGGCCGCCACCAGGCAGCCCGTGATCCCCGCGGCGAGCGCGCGCCGCCGCTTGTCCTCAGACATGGTCCTCCCCTTTCCCCAGGCCATTGCTGGGCTTAGGCTATGAACCGCGTGGGGACGCGACCATTGGGTGAAGTGCGGATGGGGATTCCGGGGAACTCCCTAGGTCATCGGTCCCAGCGGGAGGGCGCGCGATTCGGGGAGGAATCGTGAGCACGGAAGAGTCATTCGCACTCGTGGTCGCAGGTGACCACGTCAGGACCGAATATGTAGCGCTGCTGGGCCGGCTGGGGCTGTCCGCGGTGGCATTCGCGACGGCGACACAGGCCGCCGCGCAGTTGAACGGCGTGGCGCCCGAGGTGGCGATCCTCGAGGTCGAGGACGGCGGCTGCGGGTTCCTGCGGGAGCTTCGAGATCGTTACGGGCCTGAGATGCCCGCGGTGCTCGTGTCGGCGGATCGGACGACGCCCGCCGACGTCGTCGCCGGGCTGCTCGTGGGCGCCGACGACTACGCGGCGGAGTCCATGGATGCCGAGGAGTTCCTGGCTCGTGTGAGACGGCTCATCGAGCGCACGCGGCCGGCGCGCGGCGCGACCGCGGACCTCCGCCGGCTCTCGTCGCTGACCCCGCGGGAGAGACAGGTGCTCGCGCTCACGACCGAGGGGATGTCGCAGAAGCAGGTCGCCACCGAGATGGGGATCAGCATCAAGACGGTCGGTGCGCACATGCAGAACCTGCTCGGCAAGCTCGGCGTGCATTCGCGCATGGAGGCGGTGGCGCTCGCCGCCCGCGCCACGGCCGGCTCGGAGGCGTAGAGCCGACGGCGGTGCCTGCGCGTCAGCGCAGCGCCGTGCGGCTCGTGGCGGTGGCCTCGAGGGCGACGCCGTCGGGCACGAACACGGTGACGATGGGCGGATGCCACTGCCCGGCGACCGTCACCCGCGCGGAGACTCCGTCGGGGGTCGAAGCCGAGACGAGTCGCGCCTCGGGACCGAGGGCACCCATCATCGTCTCGGCTTCCCGACGCACGCCCGCGTCGGTCAGCGTGGCGACGGGCTCGCCGCCGACCACCGAAAGGTCGAAGCCGTCCGCTGCGGCCAAAGCCGCGGCATCCGCCACCGCGTCGAGCTGCTTCTGCGCGAGGTACAGGCTCGTCGCCGCCGTGCAGACGAGGATCACCGCGATCGCCAGCACGGCGTAGCCGAGGGTGAGGATGAGGACGCTGCCCGCGTCATCGGGGTCGACCGCCTTGTTCCTGCGTGCGATCACGCGCGTCACCCGAGCCATCACCGCTCGCTCCAGAAGCGCGAGACCTTGTGGGCGGACGACGCCTCGATCGGGACCGCGGCGATGTGGTCGAGGTCGAGCACCGGCGGCACGAGCGGCAGCGTGACCGTCGTGCGGACGCGAACGTGCAGGGTCGCACCCGCCCGCGGACAGGCGGCGCCCGATGGCGTGCAGTCGATGGAGAGGTCGACGTCGTCGAGGCCGTACTCCTCCGCCACTGCGGCGAGCACCGCGTCGGCCCGGGCGCGCGCGTCGTCCACGTCGCTCGCGGTCGACACCGCGCGCGCGATGTGACGTGCGGCGGCCTCGGCCCCGAGGCTCTGCCCCTGGATGAGGCCGAGCGCCACGACCACGTAGACGAGCGGCACGAGGAGGAGGAGCCCGACGAGGATGAACTCGAGCGCCGCGGAGCCGCGGTCGTCTCCGAGCGGGTCCACCGCGAGGCCGTCAGTCGAACGATTCGACGGGCGCATGCGCCGTCACCTCCAATCCGCGCGGCGCACCCAGCAGGCCCACGAGGGGCAGGGTCGCCTCGACTCGCACCTCGACGGTCCGCTGGCCGAGCGCCGCCGTCTCCTGCACGCTGACGTCCGTCGCGTACTCGGCGCCGATCGCGCGACCCACGATGTCGCGCGTGCGCTGCGCGCCCTCGGCGAGGGTCGTGTCGGCAAGGGCCGCGTGATAGGCCCCCTCGACGGCCGCGTCGTGCACCACGTTGCGGACATACACGGCGAGGCCGAACTGCAGCACACCGAGGGTGAGCACGGTGAGCAGCGTGCCGACGAGGACGAACTCGACGGGGCTCGCCCCGGCGTCGTCGCGCAGGTCAGCGCTGAGTCGGGCGCGCAGGCTCGACAACGCGCGGACCAGGCCGGCACGCAAGACGTCAGAGCCCGGAGACGCGGCTGATCGCCTGCTCGAACAGGTCGGCAAGGGCCGGCCCGGCCATCGCCCAGATCACGACGACGAGCCCCGCGGTCATGAGCGTGATGAGGACCCAGCCGGGGACGTCACCCCGTTCGTCGTCTGCGAGGTCGCGCGCGGTGGTGCGAAGACGAGCCGTGAGGCGCAGCATCCGTGCTTTCATCATTTCTCCTTCCGGCCGTCAGCCGAGTCCGAGTCGAAGCATGAAGATCCCCGGGAACACCGCGAACAGCACGCTGAGCGGCAGGATCAGGAAGACGAGCGGAAAGAGCATGTAGATCTCCTTCCGGCCCGCGCGCTCGATGAGTGTGCGCTTCGCGTCCTCGCGAGCGTCGATCGCCTGCGCCTGGAGAACGTGAGCGAGCGGCGCGCCTCGCTCGATCGCCGCCACGAGCTGGTCGATCGAGCGGGTGAGCGCGGGGATCTCGAGTCCTGCGGCCAGACGGGTGAGCGATTCCGACAGCGGTGAGCCGGTGCCCACCGCGATGACGACGCCGCGGAGCTCCGCGGTGAGCTCCCCCGCGCCCACCTCGCTCACTCGACGCAGCGAGTCGAGGATCCCCTCACCCGCCGAGAGGCACAGCGCGAGGAACTCGAGCACCGTCGGCAGCTCCTCCTCGATGCGTGCGGCCCGTGCTCGCGCCGCGCGCGTGAGCCACGCGTCGTACGCGAGCGCCGCGGCCACGGCGGCGACCGGCGGAAGCAGGCCGAGGACGGGCGATCCGCGGCCGACGAGCACGAGCACGACGACCACCGCGCCGCCGATCGCGAGTCCCGCGATCGCCCAGGCCAGCTGCCGTCCACGGAAGCGGGCGGCGTCGATCGTCCATGCAGCCTGATGGAGGCGCCGGGTGAGCGCCGCATCACCGCCTGCCATCCGGGCGAGGCGACGCTGCGCGAACGCCGACCACGCGAACGGCGACCCTCCGATCGCAGGACCCGCCACGTCGAGGCCCCGAGGATCGGTCACGTCGCGGATGTAGGGCGCGATCCTCCGCGCCAGGCTGGGCGCGCCCCACCGCGGAGCGAGCGAGATCAGCAGGCACACCCCGACACCGAGCGCCGTGCCGAGCACGACGGCATACGCGACGTCGCCGATCGCGAATCCGATCACCCGAACCACCGCCGCGGTTCGGGAAGGCGGCCGAGACGGATCATGAGCCGGTACGCGACGAGCGACACCGCCGCGCCGACGAGGATGAGCGCGATGCCGCCCGGGCTGCCGTACGCGCGGGCGCCCTCCGGACGCATCGCGAGCATCGCGAGGATCACCCAGGGGGCGATCACGCCGAGCACGGCCGCGCCGCGGATCCACGACTGCCGCGATTCAACCTCGGCCCGCAGCGCCGCGTCGGCCCGCACGGAGGAGGCGAGCGCGCGCAGCACCGCGGTGAGCTCGGTGCCGCCCACCTGGCGGGCCATGCGCAGGGTCTCGACGATGCGGTCGGCGACCGGGTCCGCCAGGTTCGTCTTGAGCCGCTGGACGCTCGAGTCGAAGTGCCCCGACGCGGCCATGTCGCGCGCGAACGCCGCGAACGCCGGCCGCAGTTCTGCGGGAGCCGAGTCCGCGAGACTCGCGACCGCATCAGGCAGCGACATCCCCGCGCGCACCGACGCGATGAGCAGATCGCAGACGTCCGGCCAGAGTCCGCGCCGCGTGCGCAGCAGCTTCGAGCGACGCGATCTCAGCCAGATGAAGGGCGCGAGCAACCCCGCCGCGGCCGCGACCAGAGTGAGCGCGGCGACCGGCGCGATGAGCCACGCCACCGCAGCCGCCACCGCAGCGCACACCCCCGCGACCACGATGATCGACGGCACGGACACGCGGGACATCCCCGCGTCTTCGAGGAGACGCGAGATCCGCCCGCGCCGGGGCGCACCCAGACGACGCGAGCCCGCCGGCCAGAACCACGGCGACAGCATCAGCAGCAGCCCGGCGGCGAGCACCGCTCCCCATACGAAGGTCACGCGGCGACCGCCCGGTAGAGAGTGTGAGCGGTGATCAGGCCGTCCGCGACTCCGGTCGGCGCCACGATCTCGACCACCCGCCGTGCGCCACTCGCGTCGCGCTCGCAATGCGCGACGAGATGGACGGATGCCGCCACCGCCGGCTGCACGAAGCTCGCGTCGATGTTGCGCCCGGCCAGCAACGGCAGCGCGGCGAGCTTGCCGAGCGCTTCGCGAGCGGAGTTGGCGTGGATCGTGGCGGCACCGGGAACGCCGGTGTTGAGGGCCAGCAGCAGGTCGAGCGCCTCAGCGTCGCGCACCTCGCCGACGACGAGCCGGTCGGGGCGCATGCGCAGCGCCTCCTTCACGAGTCGCCGCAGTGTCACCTCACCGGTCCCCTCGAGGCTCGGCTGGCGCCCCTGGAGGGCGACGAGGTCCGGCGCGGCGACCGCGAGCTCGAAGGTCTCCTCGACCGTCACGATGCGCTGCTCGGGCGGGCACGCGGCGATGAGCGCGCCGAGCAGCGTCGTCTTCCCCGCGTGCGTCGCCCCCGAGACCAGCACCGACTGCCCGGCGATCATGGCGTCGCGGAGAAGCGTCGCGGCCTCCGGGGCGATGGAGCCCGCCGCGACGAGGCGCCCGAGATCCCGGTACGCGGGCAGGAACTTGCGGATGTTGACCGCCCAGTGCCGGCGCGTGATGTCCGGGATCACGACGTGAAGCCGGGAGCCGTCGGGGAGTGACGCGTCGACGAACGGCTGACTCAGGTCGACTCGACGACCGCTGGACTGCAGCATCCGTTCCACCAGATCGCGCACCGCCGTGTCGGTGAGCATGAGCGGCGTGCGCTCGGGGACGCCGCTGCGGGCGACGAAGATGCGGTCGGGAGCGTTGATCCAGACCTCTTCGACGGTCGGGTCGTCGAGGTACGCCTGCAGCGGGCCGAACCCCGAGACGGCGGCGAGGACTTCGCGCACGCACGCCGTCTCGTCGTCGACCGGGGCGAGGCCGCGTGCGAGGGCGAAGTCGTTGTGGCGGCGCACCTCTGCGCGGGCGATCTGCGCCGCGAACTCGGGGTCGCGGGTCGGATCCGACCGCTCGGCCCGGAGCCGCTCCCGCACGCGCTCCGCCACGACGGACGCGACGGGGGCGGCGGCGGGAGTCACGTCTGCATCCTCCCAATTCGCCCCGGAGCCAGCCGAAAGTTATCCACAGATGCGAGCGGACCGCCGGCGCGGCAGGATGGAGGAACAGACGAAGGGACGAAGATGACGAAGACGGAGATGGCCCCCGCGGCGAAGGCGGGACTCGGCGTGCTCGGCATCGTGCAGGTCGCGTTCGCGTTCCTCGCATTCTGGGATCTCGCCCACCGCGACGCCGACGAGGTCCGCGGACCCAAGGTCGCGTGGATCCCCGCGATCCTCGTGAACTGGATCGGCCCCGCGAGTTACTTCCTGTTCGGCATCCGCCGCTGATCCCCCGGTCGGAGCGGGGGCCAGCCCCACAGCCGACCCCCAGTCGCCTCAGTAGACTGAGAGCCTCGCGGGAGTGGTGAAATTGGCAGACACGCAGGATTTAGGTTCCTGTGCCTCCGGGCGTGTGGGTTCAAGTCCCACCTTCCGCACGCGAGTTCTCGCATCCTCCGCCGACTGACGACGGGACGACCATCGTGCACGCAGTTCCCACAGCCCTGATCCCCTGGCTGGATCCGGCCGCCATCATCGAATGGGCAGGCCCATGGGCGCTGGTCGTCGTGTGCTTCATCGTGTTCGCCGAGACGGGTCTGCTCATCGGCTTCCTGCTCCCGGGCGACACGCTGCTCGTCATCTCGGGGCTGCTGACGCACACGAGCAACATCTTCGGCGTCAACATCTGGGTGGTGTCCCTGCTGATCGGCCTCGCGGCCTTCGTCGGCGGTGAAGTCGGGTACTACATCGGCCACAAGGGCGGCCCTGCGGTGTTCGAGAAGAAGGAATCAGGTCTCTTCAGCGTCAAGAACGTCGAACGCACCAACGCCTTCTTCGAGCGGTTCGGCGGGCTGACCATCATCCTGGCGCGCTTCGTGCCGATCGTCCGCACCTTCGCGCCCGTCGCCGCGGGCATCGGCCACATGAACAAGTGGAAGTACACCCTCTACAACCTCATCGGCGCGGTGCTGTGGGGCTTCGGGCTGACGATGTTCGGCTACCTGCTCGGCTACATCCCGCCCGTCGCCACGTTCGTCGAGAACTACATCGACCTCATCCTGCTGGTCGCCGTCGGCGGCACGGCGCTCGTCACGTTGTGGCACTACCTCCGCGAGCGCAGCAAGGCGAAGAAGGCCGCCGCGGCCGGTGAGGACGTCGTCACCGACCACGCCGAGGCAGAGGCGCTCGTCCTCGATCCCGAGGTGTTCGAACGGGGCCCCGAGCACGGCGACGCACCCAAGGCCTGAGCCGACGTCGCTCGGTCTGTCAGGACGCCTTCTTCTTCTTCGCCGCAGGCTTCTTCGCAGGTGCCTTGGAGTCGGCCTTCGCCGGGGCTGCAGCATCCGTCTTTCCTGACGCTGCCTTCGCATCGCCGCCCTCGCGGGCTGCACGGGACTTCTCGACGCTGGCGCGGAGCGCGGCCATCAGGTCGATGACCTCGCCGCCGGCCTCTTCTTCCTCCTGCTCGCCGAAGGTCTCGGAGGTGTCGAGCGCGTCGCCCTTCTCGAGCTTCGCCTCGATGAGGGTGCGCAGCTCCTCCTGGTACTCGTCCTTGAACTCTTCGGGATCGAAGTCGCTCGAGAAGCTCTCGACCAGCGACGCCGACAGCTCGAGCTCCTTCGCCGAGATGCGCACCGACTCGTCGAGCGAGGGGAAGGCGGCTTCTCGCACCTCGTCGGACCACAGGAGGGTCTGCAGCACCAGCACGTCGTCGCGCACGCGAAGCGCCGCCAGCCGGGTCTTCTGCCGGAGGGAGAAGCGCACGATGGCCGTGCGATCCGTCTGCTCGAGCGTCTTGCGCAGCAGCACGTAGGCCTTGGGAGAGGCGGAGTCGGGCTCGAGGTAGTACGCACGGTCGAGCGTCAGCAGGTCGATCTGCTCGCTCGGCACGAACTCGACGACGTCGATCTCGCGACTGCGCTCCGCAGGCAGCGACTCGAGGTCCTCCTTGGTCAGGACGACGGTCTTCTCACCGTCGTCGTAAGCCTTGTCGATGTCGGAGTACGGCACGACCTCACCGTCGATCTCGCAGATCCGCTGATACCGGATGCGCCCGCCATCCTTGTTGTGCACCTGGTGCAGCGAGACATCGTGGTCCTCGGTCGCCGAGTACACCTTCACCGGCACGTTGACGAGTCCGAACGTCAGTGCACCCTTCCAGATCGCTCTCACCCCACCAGTGAACACCAGGGCGCCGACACGCGGCCACCCCTTGCGTCACGGCGCGCCGATACTCTGAGCCCATGGCGGGCGACGAGCAGCTGGTGCGCATCGGCGGCCGCCGCCTGCGCATCACGAACCTCGACAAGGTGCTCTACCCCGAGAGCGGCACCACCAAGGGCGACGTCATCGACTACTACTCGCGCATCGCCGAGCTCCTCATCCCTCACGTCGTGGGACGACCCGTCACCCGCAAGCGGTGGCCGGACGGTGTCGGCACCGACGACGACCCCGGCATGGTCTTCTTCGCGAAGGACCTCGAGCGCGGCGCGCCGTCGTGGGTGCGACGGATGCCGATCCCCCACTCCACGGGCACCAAGGAGTACCCGCTCGTGGGCGACGTGCCGACGCTGGTCTACCTGGCCCAGGTGGCGAGCCTCGAGCTGCACGTGCCGCAATGGCGCTTCGACGCCGGCGGCGGACGCGGTCCGGCCGACCGGCTCGTGCTCGATCTGGACCCCGGGCCCGGCGCCGGCCTGGCGGAGTGCGCGGTGGTGGCGGGCTGGGCCCGCGAGATCCTGCTCGACATGGGGCTCGAGCCCTACCCCGTCACGAGCGGCAGCAAGGGCATCCACCTGTACACGGCGCTGCCCCCGGGGCAGTCGACCGAGCAGGCCTCCGCGCTCGCGAACGAGCTCGCCCGCGCGATCGAGGCCGACCACAAGGACCTCGTGGTCAGCAGCATGAAGAAGACCGAGCGGCACGGCAAGGTGCTCATCGACTGGAGTCAGAACAACGGGTCCAAGACGACGATCGCGCCCTACTCGCTGCGCGGCCGGCCGCACCCTACGGTCGCCGCGCCGCGCACCTGGGACGAGCTCGACGATCCCGGGCTGCGCCACCTCGAGTTCACCGAGGTGCTCGAACGGGCCGAGACCATCGGCGACCCGATGGCCGCGCTCGGCTTCCACGCCGGCGGCCGCGACGCCGAGTCCGGCCCGCTGTCGGCGTACATCTCCAAGCGGAGCGCCGACCGCACCCCCGAGCCGGTGCCCGCGAATCCTCTCGGCGCGTCGCCTCACGGCGAACTTCCGAGATTCGTCATCCAGGAGCATCACGCGACAGCGCTCCACTGGGACTTCCGCCTCGAACACGACGGCGTCCTGGTGAGCTGGGCCGTACCGCGCGGCGTCCCGCACTCGTACAAGCGCAACAACCTCGCGATCATGACCGAGGACCACCCGATGGAGTACGCCACGTTCGAGGGCACGATCCCCGCGGGCGAGTACGGCGGCGGCACCGTGACCATCTGGGACGACGGGCGCTACGAGCTCGAGAAGTGGCGCGACGACGAGGTCATCGCGACGCTCGAGGGCCGCCCCGGCGGCCCGCTCGGGCGCGTCCGGCTGGCGCTGATCCGCACCGCCGGCGACGGCGAGAAGTCCAGCTGGCTGCTGCACCGCATGAAGACGGATGCTGCGGGCCGCACACAGCCGGACGGCGCGGTCGTCGAGCCCAGCCCCCAGGCCGACGCGGTTCGCAACGCGCCGGACGGTCGGGGCGCTGCCACCAGTCGAAGACCCCAAGTGCGTTCCGGCTCACACGGCGACTCTGGCGCTCAGATCGCCGCGGCCGACGTGCGCACCGGTGTGAACCGGAAGTTCACCGGGATTCCAGGAACATCGGCACCGCCCGCCACCGAGCTGCGCCCCATGCTCGCGACGAGTGCCACCCCCGCTCAGGCGCGCCTGGCCGCGCGCACGTGGACCGACCGCGAACACGGCACCGGGGCCTGGGTCGAGATGAAGTGGGACGGCATCCGCGCGGTCGGCGCGTGGGACGGGCAGCGTCTGCGTCTGTTCGCGCGCAGCGGCAACGAGGTCACGCACCGCTACCCCGAGCTGACGGCGGTCGACGCCGGCCTCGGCGCGGAGCCGTGCGTGGTGGACGGCGAGCTCGTCGCTCTCGAACCCGACGGCCGGCCCAGCTTTCCGCTCCTGCAGACCCGGATGAACCTCGAGCACGCCGGCGACATCGCTCGCGTGGCGCGGCGCACGCCCGTGCGGTACTACCTGTTCGACGTGCTCTCGCACGACGGCGACGACCTCGCCGGGCTCGCGCTGCGCGAACGCCGCGACGTGCTCGAGGCGGTGGCCGCGGCATCCGTCGATGCGATCACCGTGCCGCCCGTGTTCGACGATGTCGACGCCGCGCTCGACACGAGCGAGCAGCTGCGCCTCGAGGGCATCGTCGTCAAGGACCCGGCGTCGCGGTACCTGCGCGGCGGCCGCTCCGAGTCGTGGCTGAAGGTCAAGAACACCAGGACCCAGGAGGTCGTGATCGCGGGCATCCGACCCGGCAAGGGCGGGCGCACCACCACCTTCGGGTCGCTGCTGCTCGGCATCCCCGGCGCCGACGGCCTGCAGTACGCCGGCCGCGTCGGCAGCGGATTCAGCGACTCGACGCTGTCGATGCTGCTCAAGAAGCTGACGCCGCTGCGCACCGACCACAATCCGCTCGTCGGCGTGCCGCCGCTCGACGCGCGGGACGCGCTCTGGGTGCGGCCGGAGCTCGTCGGCGAAGTCGAGTACGGCGAGTTCACCCCGGGCGGAATCCTCCGCCACCCGAGGTGGCGCGGACTGCGTCCCGACAAGTCGCCCGCCGAGGTGCGGCGCGAAGACTGACGCGCCTCCTCACGCGTGGGCTTCGTGCTCGACGTGTCCGGCGGGCTCGAGCTGGAAGGTCGAGTGCTCGACGTCGAAGTGGTCGGACAGGCACGACTGCAGGGTGCTGAGGATGCCGGCGGCCCGGCCGTCGGTGAGAGCCGCGCCCTCGACGACCACGTGCGCGGTGAACACCGGCGCCCCGCGCGTGAGCTGCCACACATGGACATCGTGCACGTCGACGACCCCGGGGGTGGCGAGGATGTGCTCGCGGATCTCGTGCACGTGCGTGCCTTTGGGCGCCGACTCGGCGAGCACCGACACGACCTCGCGCAACAGGCCGACCGCGCGCGGGATGATCATGGCGGCGATGAAGAGCGACGCGATGGCGTCGGCCTGGTACCAGCCGGTCGTGACGATGACGATGGCGGCGACGATCACGGCCGCAGATCCGATGAGGTCGCCGAGGACCTCGAGATACGCGCCGCGTACGTTGATGCTGTGTCGCTGGGCGGAGCTCAGCAGCCACATCGCGACCCCGTTGGCCACGAGCCCGACGATCGCGACGACGAGCATGAGCCCGCCGGCGACCTCGGTCTCGCCCGGATCGAGCAGGCGCGAGATGCCTTCGAACGCGACCCATCCCGACAGCACGATCAGGATGACGCCGTTGATCAGGGCGCCGAACACCTCGGCGCGCTGGTACCCGAAGGTGCGGCGGTCGTTCGCGGGTCGCGCCGCGACGGTGCTCGCGATGAGGGCGATCACCAGAGCGGCGGCGTCCGTGAACATGTGCGCCGCATCGGCGAGGAGCGCGAGGGAGCCCGACAGCACCGCTCCGACGACCTGCACGACCATCACGGTGGAAGTGATCGCGAGCGAGATCGCGAGCAGGCGGCGGTTGCCTGCCCCCCGGATCCCGGTCGGCGCGTGGTCGTGCATGAGCCCAGGCTAAGCCCGGGATCGCACCGGAAAGGGCTGTTGCGCCTAGTCGGGAATGAGTGTGATTCTCACTCGCAGCGCGGTGACCGCTAGCGGTGCCTGCGGTTGACTTCCCGCCTCGCCTCGATGATGCTCGCGGCGAGGTCCATGGTCCGGGTCGACTCCGCAGGAGGCACTGGCCGGCGGATCAAGCGGTGCCGAAGGACGAGCCACAGCACGACGCCCGTGACGACCGTCGCCCCCAGAGCGCCGTTCGAGCCGAGGACGGTGCGGGCTCCGTCCAGGGTCCCCACCAGTCCGGCAGTGCCCCACGCCAGGCTCACCGTCGCCGCCCACGCGAGCGCGATGCGCCACCGGCGTCGCAGCAACGATCCCTGGGCGACCCCGACCATGCCGCCCGTGATGAGTCCGGTGGCCGCGACCGCGGCCGGCGTGACCGCGGGGCCGAACCAGACGAGGCTGAGCGCGCAGCCCGCACCCGTCGCTCCGAGCGTCCAGACCGCCCAGCGCCAGTCCACGAGGCGGCCCAGCGCGAGCCACTGCGCGGCTCCGACGACGCCGCCGCCGATCGCGCCCGCCGCCAGCGCCGTCAGCGGGCTGCGATGCGTCCCCAGGACCGCTGAGGCGATCGACTCCCCCAGCGGAAAGGCGAGGAAGGTGGGGATCCAGCGAAGGAAGAACATCGGCCGCTCCGGAAAGGCTGCGTGCACAACAGCATGCCCCTCCCGGGCGGCGATGGCGAGGCATGAAGGGTTTCTCCCGCGCCGACGCCCTCCACCTGATACCGTCGCGCCCGTGAAGGACGGTGTCGACGGAGTGACCGATCGCCCCTGGCGGCGCCCGGGTGGATGGGGCTACGCCCGAGAGCGCGCGGCACGGGCGGTGCGTCCTCCCGTCGTGGTTACGCCGATCGGCGCCGACGTGCGGATCCGGCGCGACGTCGAGGTGCCGATGCGCGACGGCACGGTGCTGCGGGCGAACGTGTACCTGCCGGCCACCGGCGGTCTCGTGCCGGCGATCCTCTGCGCGCACCCCTATGGCAAGGATGCGCTTCCGCGCCGCGCGGGCGGGCGCTACCGGATCAATCCGCAGTTCCGCATCCTGCGCCAGACCGCCGCCGTGCACATCTCGGACGAGACCAGCTGGGAGGCCCCCGATCCGGCGTGGTGGGTGCCGCAGGGCTACGCCGTGATCAACCTCGACCTCCGCGGCGCCGGCCGTTCGGACGGCGTGGGGTCTCTGATGAGCGACGCCGAGGCGGAGGACGTGTTTGACGCGATCGAGTGGATCGCCGCGCAGGACTGGTGCGACGGCGGCGTCGCAATGCTCGGCGTGTCGTACCTGGCGATCTCGCAGTACAAGGCCGCTGCGCTTCGCCCGCCGCATCTTCGCGCGATCATTCCGTGGGAGGGGTTCACCGACGCCTACCGCGACTTCTTCTACCCCGGCGGCGTTCGAGAGGTCGGATTCTCACGTCTGTGGACGACCCTCGTCCGCCGGGGATCGCGCATGTCGCCGGATCTGGGCCGTGAGGCGGAGGCCCGTCCTGATGACGATGCGTGGTGGCGCTCGCTGGCCCCCGACCTGGGCAGAATCGAGACCCCGATGCTCGTCTGCGGCAGCTTCTCCGACGCCAACCTGCACTCACGCGGCAGCTTCCGCGCCTTCGCCCAGGCCGGGTCGTCCGACCGTCACCTGTTCACCCATCGCACCGGCAAGTGGGCCGCGTTCTACGGCGATGAAGGCAAGGCGGCACAGCGCGCGTTTCTCGACGCCCACCTGAAGGATGCCTCGTCCGAGCTGCCGCGCGTGCGGCTGGAGGTGCGCGAGCGCGCCGATCTGGTCCATGCCGTCCGAGATGAAGAGCGCTGGCCGCCCGCGACCGGGCCGCTGCGGCTCCACCTGGCAGACGGAGGTCGCCTGGGCCACCCGCCCGTGCGCAGCAGCGCGGTCTCGGTGGCCGGCAGACGTCGTGCCGCGCGTTTCTCGTGGGTGTTCGCGGACGACACCGAGGTGACCGGCGAGGCGAGCGTGCGCCTGTGGGTGAGCGCCGCGGTCGCCGGCCCGGTCTCGGTCTTCGTCGGGCTCTCGAAGTGGAGCGGCGGACGATTCGTCCCGTTCGAAGGCTCGTACGGCTTCGGCCGCGATCTCGTCACGACCGGACTCCGCCGGGTCGATGCGGGCGCTGCCCCGACCGAGGTCGAGATCGACTTCGCTCCGTCGGCGACGTTCTTCCGGGACGGTGACGAACTGCGGCTCCACGTCGCCGGCCGCCAGCTGTCCCCTCGGAACCCGCTGACGGGTGCGTTCCCCGCGCTCTACCGTTCCGGTGGGCGAGCCGGCTTCACGCTGCACTCCGATCCTGGCCGTCCACAGGTGCTGGAACTGCCCATCGTGGAACGGCGCTGACCCCTCGCGTCAGAGCTCGGCGAGCAGCTCGGCCAGCGCGACGAACGCGCGCGAGCGGTGGGATGCCGCGTTCTTCTCGTCGGCCGCCCACTCTCCGACCGTCCGCTCGGCGCCCGTCTCCTGCCCGTCGGGCACGAAGATCGGGTCGTAGCCGAAGCCGCCGGCGCCCGACGGCGCCGTCGCGAGGCGTCCGGGCCAGATCCCCTCGACCACGTGCTCGACGGCTTCCCCATCGCCCGCCGGCACGACGAGCGCGATCGTCGACACGAACTGCGCCGTGCGGTGCGGGTCGCCGATGTCGGACAGCTGGTCGAGCAGCAGGTTCAGGTTGGCCGAGGCATCCTTCGCGTGCCCGGCCCAGTAGGCCGAGAACACCCCGGGCGACCCGCCCAGCACGTCCACGCACACGCCCGAATCGTCGGCCAGGGCCGGCAGTCCGGTGTGGTCGGCGGCCGCGCGCGCCTTGATGAGGGCGTTCTCGGCGAACGTCACGCCGTCCTCGACGGGCTCGGGCCCGTCGTAGCCGATGACCTCGAGGTCAGGGCGCGTCGCCGCGACGATCGCCTGGAACTCCTCGACCTTGTGCGGGTTGTGGGTAGCGAGGACGATCCGGGGCATCCGTCACTCCCCCGCGGGCTGCAGTGCGGCCAGCTGGTGCGTGCGCAGGTCCGCGCAGCCGTTCACGCCGAGCTCGAGCAGGGCGTCGAGCTCGCGCTTGTCGAACGGCGCGCCCTCTGCGGTGCCCTGCACCTCGACGAACAGGCCGCGGCCGGTGACCACGACGTTCATGTCGGTCTCGGCGCGCACGTCCTCGACATACGCGAGGTCGAGCATGGGCTCGCCGTCGATGATGCCGACCGACACCGCCGCGACGGAGTCGAACAGCACCTGCGCCTTCTGGCCGATGAACTTCTTTCCGCGGCCCCACTCGATCGCGTCGGCGAGCGCGACGTAGGCGCCGGTGATGGCGGCGGTGCGCGTGCCGCCGTCGGCCTGCAGCACGTCGCAGTCGATGACGATGGTGTTCTCACCGAGCGCCTTGGTGTCGACGACGGCGCGCAGCGCCCGGCCGATGAGGCGCGAGATCTCGTGCGTGCGGCCGCCGATCTTGCCCTTGACGCTCTCGCGGTCGTTGCGCTCGTTGGTGGCGCGCGGCAGCATCGCGTACTCGGCGGTGATCCACCCCTTGCCCTTGCCCGTCAGCCAGCGCGGCACGCCGTTCGTGAACGACGCCGTGCACAGCACCTTGGTGTTCCCGAACGAGATGAGCGCCGACCCTTCGGCCTGGCTCGACCAGCCCCGTTCGATCGTGATGGGGCGCAGTTGGTCGACGGAACGGCCGTCGGCACGGGTGATGTCGGTCATGCAGTTCTCCTCCGGAGGGACGGATGCCTCAGCCGAGGCTGCGGGCAGGGTTCGAGGCGCGCGGAAGGTCGATGGCGCCGGTCTGGACCAGGCGCACGTCGGTGACCTCGCGGCCCATCAGGCGGTGCGCGAGCCGCAGGAACTCATCGGCCGACGCACCGGTGGCTTCGTAGACGTGGCGGGGCTCGGCATCCGGCCCGGCGAGCAGGTCCCGGGAGACCAGCTGACGGTAGACGTCCTTCGCGGTCTCGGAGTCGCTCGACACCAGGCTCACGTCCGGGCCCATCACGTAGCTGATCGCGCCCTCGAGGAACGGATAGTGGGTGCAGCCCAGCACAAGCGTGTCGACCTCGGCCGCGCGCAGCGGCGCGAGGTACTCCTCGGCGACGGCGAGCACCTCCGGCGAACCGGTGACGCCCGCTTCGACGAACTCGACGAACCGCGGGCAGGCCTGCGCGAAGACGGTGAGACGCTCATTGACCCCGAGCATGTCCTGGTACGCGCCGGAGCTGATGGTGCCGGCCGTGCCGATGACGCCGACGCGCCCGTTGCGCGTGGTCGACATCGCCGTGCGCACCGCGGGGTTGATGACCTCGACCACCGGCACGTCGTACCGCTCGCGCGCGTCGCGCAGCATCGCCGCGGACGCCGTGTTGCACGCGATCACGAGCATCTTCACACCCTGGGCGACGAGATCGTCCAGCACCTCGAGTGCGTAGCGCCGCACGTCGGCGATCGGCTTCGGGCCGTACGGCGAACGCGCGGTGTCGCCGATGTACAGGATCGACTCCTGCGGCAGCAGCGCCGAGACGGCCCGCGCGACGGTGAGCCCGCCGACCCCGGAGTCGAAGATTCCGATCGGCGCGTCGTTCACGAGAATCCACCCTACGCCAGCGGCTCGCCGCGGGGCACGGCGAGGCCGCGGCGAGCAGAGCGAGCCCGCGGGGGAAACCCCTGCGTCACGAAAAGCTAGGCTGACCCGCATGGCCGCCTCGACCGCCCTGCTGACGGACCGCTACGAGCTCACGATGGTCGACGCGGCGCTCCGCGACGGCACCGCCCACCGCCGATGCGTGTTCGAGCTGTTCGGCCGGCGCCTCCCGGGAGCGCGGCGCTTCGGGGTCGTCGCGGGCACGGGACGGCTGCTCTCACTCATCCGCGACTTCCGCTTCGGCGACGACGAGCTGCGATTCCTCCGCGACGAGAAGGTGGTGGATGCCTCGACCCTCGATTTCCTGGAGGGCTACCGGTTCACCGGCTCGGTGACGGGCTATCGCGAGGGCGAGCTGTACTTCCCGGGCTCCCCCATCCTGACGATCGAGGGAACGTTCGCCGAGGCCGTCGTGCTCGAGACCCTCGCGCTCAGTGTGCTCAACCACGATTCGGCGGTCGCGACCGCCGCCGCCCGCATGAGCATCGCCGCCGGGGACCGTCCGCTGGCCGAGATGGGTTCGCGGCGGGCCGGCGAGTCGTCGGCGGTCGCCGCGGCGCGTGCGGCCTACATCACCGGGTTCAGCGCCACCTCGAATCTCGAGGCAGGTCGCCGATGGGGCATCCCGACGATGGGCACGGCCGCCCACGCCTGGACGCTGCTGCACGACACCGAGGAGGACGCGTTCCGCGCGCAGATCGCAGCCCTCGGCGTCGGCACCACCCTGCTCATCGACACCTACGACATCCGCCAGGGCGTCGAGACGGCCATCCGCGTCGCCGGAACGGGGCTCGGCGGGGTCCGGATCGACTCCGGCGACCTGCCGACGGTTGCCACGGAGGTGCGCGCCCAGCTCGACGAGCTCGGTGCGACCGGCACGCGCATCACCGTGACGAGCGACCTCGACGAGTACGCGATCGCGGCGCTCGCGGCATCCCCTGTCGACTCCTACGGCGTCGGCACGTCGGTGGTCACGGGGTCGGGGACGCCGACCGCCGGCATGGTCTACAAGCTCGTGGCGCGACAGGACTCCGACGGCGGGTGGGTCGGTGTGGCGAAGGCGTCGACCGACAAGGCGTCCAAGGGCGGCCGCAAAGCGGCGTTCCGCTCGCTCGACGCGGGTACCGCGACGAGCGAGCTCATCGTCGTGTCGGACGGCTTCGAAGCGCTCGACACCGCCTCGGCCCACCCGGAGTCCCGCGCGCTGCAGGTGCCGCTCGTCGTGGACGGCGAACCGGATGCCGCGTACGAGGGATCCGACGGCGTCGAGGCCGCTCGAGCACATCACGCCCGGGTGCGCGAAGAGCTTCCAGTGCGCGGACTCGCGCTCAGCCGCTCCGACCCGGCGATCCCGACGGTCTATACCGACGCCGAGTGATCAGCCCTGGAGCGACTCGTAGATCTCTTTGCAGGTGGGGCACACGGGAAACTTCTCGGGGTCGCGGCCCGGCGTCCACTTCTTGCCGCACAGCGCGCGCACGGGCTTGCCGGTGATGGCGGACTCGAGGATCTTGTCCTTCTTCACGTAGTGGGAGAAGCGCTCATGGTCACCCGGCTCGATGTTCTCTTCTTTGAGGAGCTCTTCGAGCTCGCGATCGAGGGTCGCGATGCCGCCCTGGTCGGGGCTGTCCAGCGGGGTGCTCATGGTCTGCCAGTGTAGTCGGGGCGGACGCGGCTGGGGTCCGCCCGCACGAGTCAGGTGGACTCCGCGAACTCCATGAGCCGCCCACCGCGACGCTCGAAGACGATGGCGCCGACGCCGATGCCGACGACGAGCACGCCGAGGCCGATGGCCAGGCCTCCCCACAGCGCCGTGTTCGCGGCCTCCGTGTCGCCCTGCAGGGCCAGCCAGCCGCACCACAGGACCGGGGCCGACACCACGAGCGCGCCGGCCATGACACTCCCCTGCGCGATCGCGCCGTTCGCGCCGGTGCGCTGCGGCTGCTGGAACGGGCTCTCGCCCGGCCGCGACACCGCGTAGGGCGCGACCACCGACGAGATGCTCGAGAGCCCCAGGCCCGACAGGAACAGCGCGGCGCACACGCCGGTGAGAGCCGGGAGCACCGCCCAGCGTCCGTGCAGCAGCGTCGCCACCGGGATGGCGACGGCGAGCAGAGGGACCCCGACCAGCAGCACCGGCACGAGCCGGCCGAGGCGGTCGGAGACGCCGCGGACACCGCTCGCGATGTGCATCCACACCGCGGTGGAGTCGTAGGCGATGTCGTCGTGCGGCAGCCAGCCGAGGAAGAGCGCCGCGAACGGCACGGGCACGAGGGCGACCAACTCGGGCGGGACGCCGGCGATGAGCAGCGGCACCACCGTGATCGCGGCTGCGAACGGGATCACCAGGCCGTTCACGACGTAGCGTCGGTCGCCGAACCAGTAGACGAGGCTCCGCGCCGCGATCGCACCGCCGGGAGTGCCCGGGGCGACGCCGAACCATCCGAGCCCGCCTCGCTCACGCCCGGTCCCCGGGCGCTCGGTCGTCGTCAGCAGTCGGTTGACCGCCCATACCCAGATCATCGCCAGAAGGACGATCGTGCCCACCGCGATGAGCGCGGACAGCCACGCGTCTCCGCCCGTGATCACCATTCCGGGCAGAGCCCACGCCGCACCGAGCGGGGTGAGGGCCAGCCAGTCCACAGCCTCGAGCAGCTGCGGCGGGACGCTTCCCTGCCACTCGAGCGAAGCGAGGAAGACGCCCACCGGAACCACGACGACGAGCACCACGAGGACGAAGACACCCGAGAGCTCGCGCGAGCGCCGGTCGCGGAGGAAGAGAGAGGCCAGCGCCATGCACACGCGCGCCAGCAGGACGCACGTGAGCACCCCGAGCAGCACGCTCACTATTCCGACGATCACCGGCACACCGTGATCGGCCCACACGATGGCGGAGCACACAGCGACCGCGAGCAGGACCAGGATGGGCACGCTGAGGAAGCCCGCAACCGCCAGCACGAGGGCCAGGCTTCCCCGCGGGAGCCCGAACAGCGCGAATCGCCGGGGATCCAGCGGGTCCTCCACGGCGCCGAACAACGGAGCGAGCGCGAAGCCGAGGGTCACTGCCGAGCCCCCGAGCACGGTGACCGCGAGCACCTCCTCGGTGGAGGCATCCTTCAGCGTCAGCAGGGCCCAGCAGGCCGCCGCCGTCGCGGCGACGAGGATCACGAGTCCCGTGATCACGCGCGCGACATGCCCCCCGTGACCGCGGAACGTGCCGAACAGCAGCGCGAGCCTCAGTCGGAGAATGTGTGCAGCCACTCGAGGCCCTCCACATCGCTGAGCCCTCCGGCCAGTTCCACGAAGCGCTGCTCGAGCGTCAGCTCGCCGCGCACCTCGTCGACGGTGCCCTCCGCGAGCACCTGGCCCGCCACGATGACCGCGACGCGCGTGCAGACGCGCTCGACGAGGTCCATGCCGTGGCTCGAGAGGATCACCGTGCCGCCGTGCGCGACATAGGTGGAGAGGATGTCGAGGATGATCGCGCTCGAGACCGGGTCGACCGCTTCGAACGGCTCGTCCAGCACGAGCAGACGCGGCGAGTGGATCAGCGCGCCCGCGAGCATGACCTTCTTGAGCATGCCCGCGGAGTAGTCCGAGACGCTCCGGCCCAGTGCGTCCTCGAGGTCGAAGGCGCGTGCGAGGTCAGCGGTCCGGCTCTCGACGACGGCGGGCGGGAGCTTCCGCAGCACCCCGTAGTAGTAGAGGAGCTGACGGCCGGTCAGGCGGTCGAAGGTGCGCAGCCGATCAGGGAGGACCCCCATCATCCGCTTGGCTGCGAGCGGCTTGGCCGCCGCATCCACTCCGCCCACATGGATCGTGCCGCGATCGGGTTCGAGCAGGCCCGCGATCATCGAGAGCGTGGTCGTCTTGCCGGCGCCGTTGGGGCCGACGAGCCCGTAGAACGTGCCCGCCGGGATCGTGAGGTCGATGCCGTCGACGGCGTGGGTGCTGCCGAATCGCTTGGTGACGCCGCGCAGCACGAGGGCGTTGACGGATGCTGCGGCCGCCGTTGCGGCCGCGTCCAGCGAGACGGCCGCGGCCAGGGCCTCGGGATCGAGGGTCGTCGTCGGCTCCGGGGCGGGAGCGGGCAGCGGCACGGGCTGCAGTTCAGCCGGCGCGGGGGCGCGCTCCAGCACGGCGGCGTCCCGCTCGGCGCGCGCGACAGAGGGCTCGACCGCGGGCGTGGGCTCCACGACCCCCGCGGGCTCGGCCACGGGCGCGGACTCGACCACGGGCTCAGCATCGACCACCGCCGCCGTTTCGGCAAGAGTCGTGTGATCGTGGTCGGCCTCGGGCTCGGCGGTCGGTTCGAGCACGACCGGGGTCTCGGGCTCGATCGCAGCCTCCGGCTCGGCCTGGGGCTCCGCCTCGATCGCGGCCTCCGGCTCGGTCTGCGGCTCCGCCTCGATCGCGGCGTCGTCCGGTGCCGCGCCGTCGTCGACGGGCGTCGCCTCTTCGAGCGGCGCCGCCTGCACAGCATCCGCCGGCGAACCATCGCCCGCGTCGGGAAGCGGCGGGCGCGGGGGCACGACGATGCTCGCGGCCGCGCTGGCCGCCAGCTCGAGATCGCTCGGAAGGGGCGGCGGCGGACCCGGATCCGGAGCGGGGGCCGACTTCGCCTTGGATGCGGCCGGCGTGCGCTTCTTGCGCGGAGCGGCGGGTGGGGAACCCCCGTCGGTGCGCGGCTTGCGCGGCGGGCGGCGGGGCTTGTCGGGAGCCGGTGAGACCGTATCTGCGAGGCGTACGACGCGCGCGCTGGAGTGACGGTCCGGCTCTTCCGGATCGATGTCATTCGGCACCGGGAGGGAGGCTGTCACTGAACCAACGTATCAAGCGGGCCTGATCGCGGCGGAGTTCGTGTCGCCGCGTCGCGGCATTCGCGTTATGTCACAAATCGGCAACGGGAGCCGCCCATTATGCGCCTTCCCAGGCCTCATCGCTACCATGGTCGAGGCACGAAGGGGTGTCCCGCCGGTGAACCGGCAGTGAATCACGCACTTCAGGAGCAGATTTTGACCCTTCAGACCGTCATCCTCGCAGCCGGAATGGGCTCGCGACTCGGCCGCAGCCTGCCCAAGCCCCTCACGGAGCTCGGCGACGGCCGCAGCATCATGCAGCAGCAGCACGACAACATCCGTGCCGCTTTCGGCCGCGAAGCCAAGATCACCACCGTCGTGGGCTACCGCGCCGAGACCATCGTCGAGGCGTTCCCCGACGTCGACTACGTCTACAACGACCGCTACGACCAGACCAACACCTCCAAGAGCCTGCTGCGCGCCCTCGCCAAGACGGGCAAGGGCGGCGTGCTCTGGATGAACGGCGACGTGGTCTTCGACCCGCGCGTGCTCGGCCGCGCCATCGAGCTGATCGAACGCGACCAGTCGTTCGTCACGGTCAACACGTCCAAGGTGAGCGACGAAGAGGTCAAGTACACGGTGACGCCGGAGGGCTTCATCAACGAGCTGTCGAAGACCGTCAAGGGCGGCATCGGCGAGGCCGTCGGCATCAACTACATCTCGAGCCGCGACAAGAAGGCGTTCATGCGCCACCTCACGCGCGTCGACGACCAGGACTACTTCGAGCGTGGCCTCGAGCTCGCGATCGCCGAGGACGGCGTGCTGCTCGAGCCGCTCGACATCTCGGACCTGTACGCCGTTGAGGTGGACTTCGCCGAGGATCTCGAGCGCGCCAACCTCTTCGTCTGACCGATCGCTGCGAGGCTGTCAACCCCGAGCCTGCGCTCAGACTCGGGCGCATAGACTCGGCGCGATGACCGACAAGGTTCACCAGATCCACTCCCTGTCAGGCGACGCGCCGTGGCAGGGAGGGCTGCCGCCCGCGGGGTCCGACGAGCATCCCTTCACGATCCGTGCGCTCGACCGGGTGCTCGCGATCCAGCGGCCGGTCGTCCTCGCGCACCTGCGCAGCATCCGTCTGCGGCATCCGGACTCCTCTCCCGCCGACATCGTCCGCATCCTCGAGCGGCGCTATCTGGCTGCGGTGACCACCGGCGGCGCCGCGGTCGGCGCGACCGCGGTCGTCCCCGGGATCGGCACGGGCGTGACGCTGGCGCTCAGCGGCGTCGAGACTGTCGCGTTCCTCGAGGCCACCACGCTGTTCGCGCAGTCGGTGGCCGAGGTGCACGGCATCCCGGTGTCGGATCCCGATCGGGCGCGGGCGCTGGTGCTGACGCTCATGCTCGGCAAAGAGGGTGTCGACCTCGTCGCGCAGCTCGCCGGGCAGGCCGCCGGGCGCGGTCCGTCCCGTTCGGGCTACTGGGGCGAGCTGATCACCAAGTCGCTCCCCCGCGCCGCCGTCGGGCCGCTCGTCGACCGGCTCAAGACGACGTTCATCCGTCAGTTCGCCGCGCGGGGCGGCGCCTCGTGGATCGGCAAAGCGCTGCCGTTCGGCATCGGCGCGGCCATCGGCGGCGCCGGCAACAACATCCTCGGGCGACGGGTGCTCACGGGCTCGAGGCGCGCGTTCGGGGTGCCTCCACACCTGCTGCCTGCCGAACTCGAACCGCGCCCCGGCGCCGACCGGATCGAGCGGCTCGCCGGACGCGGCATCCGTCGCGCCGGCGAGGCGGTCGTCGGCGGCGTCACGCGCGGAGCCTCCGGGCCCGCCGCATCACCGCCCGCGTGATCCGGCGCTCGCCGGAAGCGATCGAAGCGTCCGTTCCGACCGAGGACGGACCCTCCACCCCGCCGGCGGGGTGACAATGGCGGTATGGGTCTGTTCAGCAAGCTTCCCGAAGAGCCCGTCGAGTGGGCGGGTCTGCCGTCAGAGCCCGCCCGCACCGAGACGCAGGCCGAACGGCTGACGGATGCCGCATCCGTCGATCTCGGCGGCCTCGGCCTCGGCGACCTCGCCGTCGGCGGCGGAGGAGCCGTCGAATCCATCGTCATCCCGGTGGCGCCGGTCATCGAGATCGCGGAGTACCAGGAATCGGGCGAGGACGAGTAGCGGGCGAATTCCGTCACGTTCTGCAAGCGCTTGCAGCGTGTCCTCGACACGCGCACGACGACGGGCATACGCTCACAGGTATGGACAGCACGTTGGCGTGCCTCGCGGCATGGATGCCGCGGCAGCGCTGGTACGCCGCGAAGGGGCGCCCGCCCAGCCTGCGCCTGCTCTCATGGTGGGATCTGAGCGCGGAATCCGGCGGTGCCGACGACGCGGCCACCGGCGCACGCATCCGCACATTCCTCGTGGCGGATGAGGGCGCTCTGCCGGCCGTGCTGTACCAGATCCCGGTCGTCGAGCGCGCGACGGAGAACGTCGACGCCGACCCCGACCACGTCATCGGCAGTCCGGTGCCGGGAACGACCTTCATCGACGGCCCGTTCGACTCCGCGTACGCCCAGGCTCTGCTGCGCCTCATCACGGTCGGGGGCACCGCACACGGACCGCAGACCACGGCGATCGGGCGGGTCGCAGGCTCGGGCGGAGCTCCGTCTGGGGCGACGTCGCGGGTGATCAGCGGAGAGCAGTCGAACACGTCGCTCATCTTCGAAGGCGACGGCGCCCCGGTGATCTGCAAGGTCTACCGGCAGCTGCACGAGGGCCTCAACCCCGACATCGAGCTGCAGGAAGCGCTGGCCGGGGCCGGATCGCCCCATGTGCCGCGCCCGGTCGGCTCGATCGAAGGGACGTGGCCGGACCTCACCACCGCGCACGGCACCGTGCGCGGGTCCCTCGCCTCCGCGCAGGAGTTCCTGCCGGGCGTCGAGGACGCATGGCGCGTCGCGCTGCAGGCAGCAGCGAAGGGTGACGACTTCCGCGACGCGGCGCGCGCGCTCGGCACCGCGACCGCCGAGGTGCATGTCGCCCTCGCGGAGTGCTTCCCGACCCGCACGGCGACAGCGGCCGACCGCGAGGCGACGGCGGCCACGTGGGAGCGGAGGTTCGCGATCGCGATCGCGGAGGTCCCCGAGATCGCCGGTCAGCGGGATGCCGCCGCGGCGGTGTACCGTCGCGCGCTCGAGGTGCCGTGGCCGCCGCTGCAGCGCATCCATGGCGACTTCCACCTCGGGCAGGTGCTGCACTCCCCCGATCGCGGCTGGATCATGGTCGACTTCGAGGGCGAGCCGCTGCGCCCGATGGCCGAGCGAACGCAACCCGATCTCGCGCTGCGCGACGTAGCCGGCATGCTCCGCTCGTTCGACTACGTCGCGGGTTCGCTGCGCCTGGACGACCCGGATCGCTCCGCCGACGCGGTGCGCGCGTGGGCGCGTGACGCCCGCAGGGCGTTCGTGGACGGATACGCCGCGTCGGCGGGCGGGCTCGACCCCCGGCATCCGCTCCTCGCCGCGCTCGAGCTCGACAAAGCGGTGTACGAGGCGATCTACGAGGCCCGCAACCGGCCGACGTGGGTCGCGATCCCGCTGCGTGCGATCGCGCGGCTCGTCGAGCGTCCTGCCCCGGTGGCCTGACGCCGTCGGCCGAGCGTCGCGGGCTCAGCCCTCGTCGTCGAGGTCCGCTTCGTCCTCGGGCTCGTCGTCCTCGGCATCGGCGACCGACCGCGCATACCAGGAGTCCCAGTCCTCCATGAGGCGCTGCACGGCCCCGTGGAATCGCGCCGTCGCCGAGCCCGGTGCGGTGTCGCCGAAGTAGTGCGTCACCCATTCCTCCAGGCGTGCGACGGCGTCGGGGTCGGAGAGCACGCGCTCGGTCTGGGCGACGATGTCGCGAGCCGCGGCCGCGTCGAGCCACTCGCAGGCAGACAGGTACCCGTGCGTGTCGATCGCGGCGGCGGGGTCGGCCGGCCGTGTGATCATGAGCGGCTTGTCGGCCGCGAGCCGGTCGTAGACCATCGCCGAGATGTCGACGATCGCGACGTCCGCGGCGGCCAGCTGCCAGCCGAGCTCGGGCCCGTCGTCGAAGACGTGCTGGGCGGAGGGATCCGAGGCGTTCGCGGCGTTCAGGGCCGCGATGATGCGCTTGTTCGCGGCACCGTACTCATGGTTCACGACCCCCGAGCGGGGGTGGGGGCGGTAGATCACGCGATGGCGACCGGTGGCCAGGAGTGCGGTCACGAGCGCCTCGCCGTGCGTGGCGATCGAGCCGTAGTGGGCGGAGGGGCGGTCCCCCTCCCACGTTGGCGCGTAGAGCACCACCGTGCGCGCGTCGGGCGTGTAGGGCAGTGTGCCCGAGTAGTGGTCGGCCTGCGGGCGCCCGATCTCGATCGTGCGGCGCTCGATGTCGTAGTCCCACAGCACCCGCGAGAGCCGCTCGCGCGCGGCGTCGCCCGCGATCATCGCGTAGTCGTACGCCTTGTACTGGTTCGTGGTCATGTACATCTTGTCGGACTCGCCGTGGTTGATGAACACGTGCCAGCGACGGCCGTAGCGGAACATCTGGAAGTTGCGTGTGTTCTGGTTGACGTACAGCACGACGCGGATGTCCTGCTTGGCGATGAAGCGCTCGAGATCGCGCACGGTGGGAACGAATGCCACCGGAAGCGCCCCGTCGGCCAGCAGCGCCTCGGCGCCCGTGGCGGCGCGGCTGAGCACGACGACCGGCCAGGTCTTCGCGAGGTCCGCGAGCGGCTTGTACCACTGCCGCATCTGGTACATGTTGACCGCGCCGTCGGCGAAGTAGACGGCCACGCGGTACTGGAACGGCGGGTGCGGCGGCCGGCCCGAGAGGGTGCGCCGCACATCGATCACGGCCGAACGATTGCGCACCGCCTTGCGGACGAGCGCGACCGCCTTCTTTCCATCCGAGACCAGACCCACGCTTCCAGCCTACCCAGGGCTCTCATGACATGATCGACGCGTGCATGTCGAGCAACACGGGCGCAGGGACGCTCCAGTCCCTCCCCCCGGCTCCGGCGTGAGCTTCGTGATGCCCGTGCTCAACGAGCGCGACTACCTTCGCCGTGCGGTCGAGACGGTGCTCGGACAGGACGTCCCCGGCCCGACCGAGCTGGTCCTGGCTCTCGGCCCCTCGACGGACGGCACGAACGCGCTGGCGGCGGAACTCGCCGCCGGCGACGACCGCATCGTGCTCGTCGAGAACCCGGGCGCCGACATCCCGATCGGCCTCAACCTGGCGATCCGCGCCGCGCGGCACCCCACCGTGGTGCGCGTGGACGCGCACTCCGAGCTGGATCCGACGTATGCGCGACGGGCGCTCGCGACCCTCGACCGCGTGCGCGCCGCGAACGTCGGCGGCGTGATGCGCGCCGACGGCCGCACACCCTTCCAGCGTGCCGTCGCGCGCGCCTATAACTCCCCCATCGGCCTCGGCGGCGGCGCCTACCACGGCGGCACGCAGGAGGGCGAGGCGGAGTCCGCCTACCTCGGCGTCATGCGCCGCGACGTGCTCGAAGAGGTCGGGCTGTTCGACGAGAGCATCCGGCGCGGCGAGGACTGGGAGCTGAATCTGCGCATCCGTCGCGCCGGCTACCGCGTCTGGTTCGATCCCGCACTGGCCGTGACCTACTGGCCGCGCGAGAGCTGGACGCGCCTGGTCCGTCAGTTCTCGGCGACGGGCAGGTGGCGAGGGGAGCTCGTCCGCCGCTTCGGGCGCGGCAACTCGCTGCGGTTCTTCGCGCCGCCGGCGCTCGTGCTGACGATCCTGCTCGGGATCATCGTCGGCGTGCTCCAGCTCACCGGTCTGCTGCAGGGCTGGTGGTCGGTGGCGGCATCCGTCGTCTACCTCCCGGTGCTCGCGTACGCCGCCCTCATCGCCGTGGTCGCTCTCGGCCGGGGCGGCGGGCACGGCTGGCGCGACAAGCTGTGGACCGCGGCCGTGCTTCCCTCCATGCACCTCGCGTGGGGCTGGGGCTTCCTCCTCGGCGTGATCGGCGGCGCGCACGACACCGTCGACACGTCCCGCCTCGGAAGCCGCAACACGCCGCTGCCGTGACACCCGGCGGACGGCCGGTCGTCAGGCGTCGATGAAGCCCTGGTCCAGGATGCGTGCCACGACCCGCTCGGCGGCGTGGCCGTCGTCGCGGGCGTTGAACTTGTCGCGCCACTGCGCGTAGCGCGATGCGTACTTCTCGGTGTCGTCTGCGGCGAGCGCGGCCACCAATTCATCCTGCGTGCGCACCATCGGGCCCGGTGCGTGCGCGGCCAGGTCGAAGTAGAACCCGCGCAGCTCGCCTCGGTAGTGCTCCATGTCGGGCACGAGGAAGTACATCGGCTTCCCGGTCACCGAGTAGTCGAACATCACGGACGAGTAGTCGGTGATGAGCGCATCGGCGACGAGCAGCAGCAGTGAGGTGTCGGGGAAGCCGGTGACGTCGATCACCCGGGGGCCTTCCGCGTCACGCCCGGGCAGCAGCGTGCGCGAGTGCCCGCGCACGAGCACGACAGCATCGGTGGCGGCGGCGAGCGAGACCGGATCGATGAAGTCCACGATCTGGTCGCGGTCGTCACGCCACGTCGGCGCGTACAGCAGGACCCGCTCGCCGGGACGGATGCCGAGGGCCTCGCGCGTCGCCGTGCCGTCACCCGTGGTCAGCACATCGTTGCGCGGATACCCCTCGACCCAGACCGGGCGCGTGAGGAACGCGTACGCCTTGCCGAGGATGCGCGCGGCATAGGGATTCTGCGCCAGCAGGATGTTCCAGCGGCGGGACTCGCGGACGACCGCCGCCGTCCGGCGCGGGTCGAACCCGGGCCGGTGCAGCGCGAGGCGCTTGAGCGGCGTGCCGTGCCAGGTCTGCAGCACCACCTGGCCCTTGCGTCGGGCGAACCGGCGTCGCAGCCAGTCGTTGACCACGAGCAGTCGCGCGGCCCCGCGGGCGCGCCACCATTCGGGGCTGCCCTCGACCACGGGGATCGCGCCGTCCGGCACGGCGACCGACAGGTCGACGACGCTCCAGTAGCGGGTCACGTCCGGCGCGCGGCGCGCGACCTCCCGGTCGATCGCGAGAGGGTTGCAGCTCGCGTTGCGACCGTAGAAGCTCTCGAAGAACACCGCGTTCTCGAACCCGGTGGCGGGCCGGGTCGCGTAGCGGCGTTCGAGGGCGTCCTGCCCCTCACCCGAGTCGTACGCGGGGTCGATCGGGGGCCCGACCCGCAGGGTCCACCCCTCGAGGCTCGCTCTGAGCGTTCCGAGCTGCGTGAGCGGGAGCACGTCGGGGGGACGGATGCCTCGGCCCCCGGCTGGGCCCCCGCCGCCGGAGGCTCCGCTCGACGCGCCAGCGGCGAGTGGAGGGGCAGCGGGGACCGCGATGCGCACCTCGTACGAGCCGGCAGGCAGTGGCAGTTCCGGGCCGCCCCAGCGCGCGGCGCGCAGCGGGAGCGTCGCCGTCCACGTCTTGCCACGGCCGGTGAGGCGCGCGGTGACGCGGGCGCGGGCGCCCACGATCTCGACGGAATCGGGCCGCTCCCCTTCGCCCGAGAGAACGAGAGCCGGGCTCCCCTCCGTCGTGAAGCGCGCGTCGGTCATCCGGTTCCTTCCCTCGGGCCGTCGTGGACCGTTCCGGCCAGAATCGCACGGTACACCCTCTCGGCGTTGCGCCCGTCGCGGAAGGCGTGCACCCGCGCGTCCAGCGCGACCGCCCGTTCGACGCGGCGCGCGCGCTCGGCATCGTCGCCGAGCACCGCGTCCAGCTGGGTCGCCGCCTGCGTCCAGTCGATCGCCCAGTCGTCCCCCGCCACGTCGTTGTAGGTGCCGTAGAAGCCGCGTCTGCGCGCATACTCGTCGACGTCCGGCGCGAGGAACAGCGTGGGAAGCGGGACGAGCGAGGCGTCGAATGCGAGCGACGAGTAGTCGGTGACGAGGGCGTCGAGGCCGGGGAGCAAGGGGGTCACGTCTGCGACCAGGTCGCTGCCGAGCGACTGCACGCGGTCCGTCGGGAACGGCGGGGCGTAGTCGCCCGCACCGAGCGGGTGCGACCGGACGAGGAGCGTCGCGTCATGGCGCCTCAGCACGTCGACGATCTGCGACCACTCCTCTGTGGTCGGCACCGCGGGGTCGATCGCTCCGTCGCGCCAGGTGGGCGCATAGAGCACGAAGCGGCTCGAGGGCTCCACGCGGGCGGCCGCGCGCCCGATCGCGGCGCGGGCCTGCACGCGCCGGTCCTCGGCGGTGCCGCGGGAGAGCACGTCGACGCGAGGTTCGCCGGTCACCGGCACGCTCTCGTCGGGCAGAGCGAAGGCGGATTCGAGACGGCCGCGGACGAGGTGCGAAGCCGCCGGAATCACGCGGATGCGGCGCGCGGCGCCGCGGTACATCGATCTCAGGAGCCCGCGCACCGTTCCGGCGGCGGGTGTGGCGGCGACGACGCCCGGCACCCGCAGCGTCTCGGGCGAATCGACCCCGATCCGCTTGAGCGGGATGCCGTGCCACAGCTGCACGACGAAAGCGCCCGACACGGCGTAGCGGTTGACGTCCCCGAATCCATGGGTGACGACGACCACCCGGGCGCGTGCGGTGCGCCACAGCCCGCGCAGGGAGCGCTTGGGAACCGTGCGGATGCCGCGGGCCGCAGCATCCGTCGCCTCCTTCGCCGACCCGACCAGCCACACCGGACGGCGTCCGTCGGCGGCCGCCACCTCCCAGAGCGCCAGTGCACCGTCGCCGATTCCGACCGCACAGCCGATGACCCACTCGTCGCGGGAGCGGGGCACGAGGAGGGTGAGGAGGCGTCCGGCGGCGTAGAGCGGGATCGTCGCGAGCTTTCGGGCGTTCCCCGCGCCGAACGAGAAGGACGCCATCCCGCGAGCCTACCTGCTCGCGGAATGGCGTCCCTGGGAGGTGTGGACTACTGCTGGAGCGACCCCAGCGTGACCTGGACGGTCTGCGTCTTGCCGTTGCGGACGTAGGTCACCTCGGCGTCGCTGCCGGCCGCGGCGGCGCGCACCTGCGCCGTGAGGTCGGTGGCGTCGGTGACGGGCACCCCGTTGAATGCGGTGACGATGTCGCCCTTCTGCAGGCCGGCGGCGGCGGCCGCACCGCCGTCGGTGACGGCGTCGATGTAGGCGCCGGTGATGGTCGAGCCCTCGACGGATGCCGCGGCCTTCACGTTCGCGCCGAGCAGACCGTGGGTCGCCTCGCCGTTGTCGATGATCTCGCCGGTGATGCGCTTGACGATGTCGGACGGGATCGAGAAGCCGACACCGATCGAGCCGGAGCCGTCGGAGGACGAGCCGCCCGCGGTCGCGATCGCCACGTTGATGCCGATCAGCTTGCCGTCGGAGTCGACCAGCGCGCCGCCGGAGTTGCCGGGGTTGATGGCGGCGTCGGTCTGGATGACCGAGATCGAGATGCTCTCGGTGGCCGTCGACTGCTGGTCGCCCTGACCGAAGTCGAAGCGGAACGGGCCTTCCTGGCTGTTCTGGTCCTGCTGGTCCTGGCTGTCGCCGCCCGAGTCGGGCGCCGCCGACGACGCGATCGAGATCGAGCGGTTGAGCGCGCTCACGATGCCTTCGGTCACCGAGTTCGCGAGACCCAGCGGCGCGCCCACTGCGACGGTCGTGTCACCGACGTTGAGCTTGCTCGAGTCTGCGATCTCGATCGGGGTGAGGTCCTCGGCGTCCTTGAGCTTGATGACGGCGAGGTCGTAGGTCGGGTCGGTGCCGACGACCTCGGCGTCGTAGACGCGGCCGTCGGAGGTGGTCACGCGGATGGTCGCGTCACCGGTCGCACCGTCGAGTGTCACGACGTGCGTGTTCGTGACGACGTACCCGTCCTTCGTGAGCACGACGCCCGAGCCGGTGCCGGCCGCAGACGAGCCTGTCGCCTCGATCGTGACGACGCTCGGCACGACCTTCGCGGCGATCGCGGTGGTCTGGTTGACGGAGTCGGTGTCGTTGACCGTGACCGTCGACGGTCCCGCGGCGGGCGATGCGCTCACCGGGGCGAACCAGGTGACGCCGGCGTACGCACCGCCGAGGCCCGCAGCTCCGCCGACGATGGCGGCGGCGACGATCAGGCCGACGACCTTGCCCGCGCCAGACGACTTCTTGGGCGCCTTGGTCGCGGTCGGCACGGCGCCGGTCGAGCCGGCGATCGGCAGCGTCGGCTGGGCGTCCGCAGCGGCCACGCCGAACCCGGCACCGGGGGCGCCAGGCGCCGGCTGGCCCGCGTAGGAGTGGGGGTATGGCGCGGGCTGGCCGGCGTAACCCTGCGGACGGGCGTACGCGTACGCCCCTGCCGGGTAGCCGGCGGGCGGCACGGGCTGGGTCGGTGCGGTCGGCTGCACGTGGGCCGCGGGCTGCGCGGCGGGTGCGCTCGGCGGAACCGGGGGCAGCGCTGCGGCTGACGCGGCCGGAGTCACGGGCGGTGCGGGCTGCACGGGCGCGGCGGGCTGCGCGGGCTCGACGGCTTCCGGCGCGGCCGCGGCGGGGGCCGGGGTCTCGGGCTGGGCGGGCGTCTGCGCGGCGGCCTCCGCGGCCGACTGCGAGGGGACGGCGGGGGTCTGGTCTTCCGGGCGGTCGCCCTGGATGTCGCTCATGGTTGCTCCTTCTGCCAAGCACTCACCACTGTGCCCACCGATGCTGTGCGTTTCTTATGTCGCGAATGGGACTCGCCTATGCAACGGGGATGAGCCCGCCCGGTATTACGGTGAAGCGATGCGACAGATCCCCGGAGCATGGCGCCGCACCGCCGCGGGCGCCGGACTCGTCGGTTCCGACGGGTCGATCCACCCCACCATCTTCGCCGAGATGTCCGCCCTTGCGGCGCGTACCGGCGCGATCAATCTCGGGCAGGGCTTCCCCGACGAGGACGGCCCGGCCGAGGTGCTCGAGGCAGCCCGGTCGGCGATCGCGAACGGCGTCAACCAGTACCCGCCGGGTCGCGGCATCCCGGATCTCCTCTCTGCCGTCGCCGAGCATCAGGAGCGGTTCTACGGACTGCGCCTGGATCCCGCGCGCGAGGTGCTCGTGACGGCGGGCGCGACCGAAGCGCTCGCCGCGGCGCTTCTCGCCCTCATCGACGGTCCCGACGACGAGGTCGTGGTGTTCGAGCCGTACTACGACTCGTACGCGGCGGTGGTCGCTCTCGCCGGCGCGCGGCTCGTGACGGTGCCGCTGCGGTGGCCCGACTTCCAGCCCGACCTCGACGAGCTGCGTGCGGCGGTGAGCGACCGGACGCGCGTCATCCTCGTGAACGATCCTCACAATCCCACCGGGGCCGTCTTCGGCGCCGATGTGCGCGACGAGGTCGTGCGCCTCGCCGAGCGCCACGGCGCCGTGATCGTGACCGACGAGGTATACGAGCACCTCGTCTTCGACGAGCCGCACGTGCCGATCGCGACCCTCCCGGGCGCCGCGGAGCGCACGCTGACGATCTCGTCGGGCGGCAAGACGTTCTCGACGACCGGCTGGAAGATCGGCTGGATCTCGGGTCCTGCGCCGCTCATCGACGCCGTGCTCGCGGTCAAGCAGTTCCTCACGTACGTCAACGGCAGCCCGTTCCAGCCCGCGATGGCCACCGGACTCCGGTTGGGCGATGAGTTCTTCCGGGGCATCGCCGGCACGCTGCGCGCGAAGCGCGACCTGCTCGGCGCAGGCTTGCGCGCCGCCGGGTTCGACGTGTCGATGCCCGCCGGCTCGTATTTCACCGTCGTGGACGCCGCGCCGCTCGGAGCGACGGACGCTGCGACCTTCTGCCGCGCCCTCCCCGAGCGCGCCGGGGTCGTGGCGATCCCCCTCACCGCCTTCGCGACGCCGGACCGGCGTGAAGAGTACGCCACGCTCGTGCGCTTCGCCGCCTGCAAACGCGTCGAGGTGCTCGAGGACGCGGCATCCCGCCTCGCCCGCCTCGCGTGAGCCGCGGCCTCAGCGCGGGCCGACGCCGAAGCGGCGGAGCGTCAGCGCGGGGTTGACACGTCGCACGCGCTCGATCGCGCCGACGTCGAGATGGGCGACCGCGACGTCGGTCGACGTGCCGACGGCCGCGAGCTCCACGCCCTGGGGGTCGACGACGAGCGAGTTGCCCACGCCGAGGGGCGGCGGATGGTCCGCAGCGGCGACGAACACCGTGTTCTCGATCGCCCGGGCATGCAGCAGGGTGCGCCAGTGGTGCTCCTTGAGCGGACCGCGCACCCATTCCGCCGGCACCAGGAACACGTCCGCCCCGGCGTCGACGAGCAGCCGCCCGACTTCGGGGAACCGGAGATCGTAGCAGGTCATGAGACCGAACCGGAGTCCGCCGAGCTCGAACGTCTGCGCTTCACCGGGCTCACCGGGTTCGACCCAGTCCGATTCCCGCTGGCCGAACGCGTCGTACAGGTGGAGCTTCCGGTAGTGAGCGATCAGGCCCGTCGCATCGACCGCGACCGCGGTGTTGCGCACGCGGGCGCCGTCACTGGCGCGCTCGAGCAGCCCGGCGACCATCGTCAGGTCGTGCTGCGCCGCGAGGCGCGTGAGCGCCTGCACGAACGGGCCGTCCAGCTCCTGGGCATTGGCGGCCAGCGACTCGTCGAACGGGTCGACGAAGTAGCTCGAGTATTCGGGGAACACGACGACGCGGGCTCCGCGATCGGATGCCGTGGCCACGAGCTGCGCGATGGACTCGAGGTTCACCGCGGTCTCGGCCGTCGGCGCGAACTGCGCCACCGCGATGGGGAGCGTCTCGGTCATCGTCGTACTCCGTTCGTCCGGCGTCGCGCACGGAGGATCGCGGGCACGACCAGCCACATCGCGCAGACCAGCAGCCCGAGCGGGATGAGAGCCCACCAGAACGCCGACCCGCCCAGCACGACGTCGAAGACGAACGCCACGACACCCACGAGGAGCACGGCGACGGTTCCGAGCGCGGTGACCAGCGCATAGTGGCCGTAGTGCACGACCTCGGCCTTGGCCCGTTGCTGGAACAGCGCCCGGTGCAGGGCCACCGGCGCGAGCGCGATGATCGAGCTGAGCGCGGAGAGGACCACGAGCCCGAGATAGAAGGACTTCTGGGAATCGGTGAGATCGCCGAAGGCCGGCTGGAACGCCAGCGCGAGGAGGAAGCCCGTGAGGATCTGCGTGCCCGTCTGCAGGACGCGCACCTCCTGCAGGACCTCGCTCCAGTTGCGGTCGGCGCGCTCCTCCGGCGTCTCGTCGCGGCCGTCGACGCGGTCGTCCCGAGGGTCGGTGTCGCGCTCTGTGGACATGGGTTCATCCTCGCCCGCCGTCGGCGATCGGGGCAAGCGGACCGCCCCTGTGTCACGAGCACCCCAAACCCCGTGCTAGGCTATTCCTTGTGCCGCGGGGTGGAGCAGCTCGGTAGCTCGCTGGGCTCATAACCCAGAGGTCGCAGGTTCAAATCCTGTCCCCGCAACAGAAAACGAAGGAAGGGCGTCCCGTCAAGG
This sequence comes from Microbacterium sp. NPDC058062, assembly GCF_042885375.1. Taxonomy (NCBI): domain Bacteria; kingdom Bacillati; phylum Actinomycetota; class Actinomycetes; order Micrococcales; family Microbacteriaceae; genus Microbacterium; species Microbacterium sp. NPDC058062. Next base: position 46,124 of record NZ_JBHVSC010000001.1, on the reverse strand, counting down.
GGCGCCCTTCCTTCGTTTGTGCGCTGCAGCACCGTCGTACAGGCCGACCTCATCGTGCGGCTGTCAGTCGTCCGGGTCCATCGCGCCGCAGAGATCGTCGAGGAACCGCGCGATCACCCCGAGTTCCGCCTCGTCGTAGTCCAGCGCGACGGTTCGCATCGCCCGCAGGCGGTCGCCGAAGACGCGGAAGAACGCATTGCGCGCGTCCTCCGTGAGCACCACCACGCGTCCTCGCCCGTCGCTGGGATGCGGGCGGCGCTGGACATGCCCGGAATCCACGAGCCGATCGAGCAGCTTCGTGGTCGATGCGGTCGAGATGCGCAGGTGGCGGGCGATGTCGCGCGGGCTGACAGAGCGCCCTTGTCGCTCGCGGATGATGAGCAGCCGGAGGGCGGCGACATCCGAGGCGTTCATGTCCATGTCGCCCTTCATGCCGCTGTGCATGCGCTCCATGGCGTCGCTGACGGCGCGGATGGACGTGAGCACACGCATCACCGCGTGCTCATGTTCCGTCTGTGGCAGCCATCGCTCGGACATCGTGGACGTTCCTTCCGACCCGTTGTAGCATCGCACAAGAGGTATTGCTAGTTTAGCTAGCAATCTGAGAGGAATGATGCGATGCCCGACACCGACCACGTCGTCCTGCTCGACGACGACGGCCGCGCCATCGGCACGGCCCCGAAATCCAGCGTCCACGGTCCCGATACCGCCCTGCATCTCGCATTCTCCTGCCACGTGCTCAACAGCGAGGGCCAGGTGCTCATCACCCGCCGGGCGCTCACGAAGCGCACGTGGCCCGGTGTCTGGACCAACTCGTTCTGCGGGCATCCGCGCCCTGCCGAGCCGGTGCTCGCGGCGGTCCGTCGCCACGCGGACTTCGAACTCGGGCTCACGCTGACCGCCCTCACCGTCGCTCTCCCGCTGTTCCGGTACCGCGCCACCGATGCCAACGGCATCGTCGAGCACGAGGTGTGCCCGGTCTATACCGCCTATACCGACGACGAGCCCGTGCTCAACCCGCTCGAAGTGGTCGACGCGCAGTGGGTCGAACCCGAGGCGCTCGCCGTCTCGCTCGAGGCGACCCCGTGGGCGTTCAGCCCGTGGCTGGTGCTCCAGGCTCAGCAGCTCCACCTGTTCGAGACGCCGACGCGCGAGAGACGCGCGTCATGATCCCCGCGGCAGCCGACCCCAACCTGCGGATCGCGATCGACGGGGCGCTCGCGCGCATCCGCGAGCGCGCGTCGGAGCTGGGCCCCGCGTTCGGCGCCCTGGGCGACGCGATCACCCGTGCGGCGCAGGGCGGGAAGCGTCTGCGTCCCGCCCTCGTCACGGCGTCCTTCGACGCGTTCCGCACCGGCGACGCCGACATGTCCGCCGTGCTCTCGGTCGCGGCCGCCTTCGAACTGCTGCACACGGCGTTCGTCGTGCACGACGACGTGATCGACCACGACACGATGCGGCGCGGCGTGCCCAACATCGGCGGCGAGTTCCGGCAGCGGGCAGAGGACGACGGCGCCGACCCCGACGGGGCGGCGCTGGTGGGCGACGCCGCCGCCATCCTGGCCGGCGACATCCTGCTCCACGAGGCCTTCCGCCTGGTCGCGATGGCCCCCACCGACGACGCGACGCGGGACCGGCTCCTGACCCTGCTCGACGACGCCGTCCTGATCTCGGCGGCCGGCGAACTCGCCGACGTCGAGAACAGCGTCGCGGCGCGGCATCCGTCCCGCCTCTCGACGCTCGATACGGCGTTCAACAAGACCGCGGTGTACACGTTCCGCGCGCCGCTCCAGGCGGGCGCGCTCCTCGGGGGCGCCGACGGCGACGCTCTGCGCGTGCTCGGCGAGGCAGGCGGGCGCCTCGGGCTCGCCTTCCAGCTCGTCGACGACCTCATCGGCGCATTCGGGACCACGGCGCAGACGGGGCGCGACACCGGGCCCGATCTCCGCGAGAACAAGCGCACCCCGCTCGTCGCGCTGGCCCGTGAGTCGGGCGCCGCGCCGCGAGTCGACGAGGCGCTCGCCCTCGCGCGCACCGGCCCCGTCGCCGTGCGCGACGCGCAGGTCGTGCTGGAGGAGACCGGGGCGCGGCAGCGCCTGGTGCGACTCATCGAGGAGACGCTGTCCGCCGTGCGGGCGGCGTCGCACGATCCCGCGCTCCCCGATCGGGCCGGCGCACTCCTGCGCACGCTCGCCGACGGCATCGAAGGACGGATCCCATGAGCACCGTGCGCACCGCGACCCCCACGGGACTCGCCCTCTACGATCAGGCCGCGGCGGATGCTGCGGCGACCGTGATCGCGCGGTACTCGACGTCTTTCGGGCTCGCGTGCCGGCTGCTCGGGCCGCGACCGCGACCGCATGTGCGCAACGTCTACGCGCTGGTGCGCATCGCGGACGAGATCGTCGACGGCCCGGCCGAAGAGGCCGGGCTGCCTCCGGAGGTCGCCGGCGAGATCCTCGACCAGCTCGAACGCGAGACGCTCGCGGCGATCGCGCGCGGCTTCAGCTCCAACCTCGTGGTCCACGCGTTCGCCGGGACGGCGCGGGAATGCGGCATCGGCGAGGATCTCGTGCGTCCCTTCTTCGCCTCCATGCGCACCGACCTCGGCACGCGCAGCCACGACGCGGCCTCCCACGACGCCTACGTGTACGGCTCGGCAGAGGTCGTCGGGTTGATGTGCCTGCAGGTGTTCGTCAACGCCGGGGCGCAAGATCCGGTCGCACCCTCTCCCGAGCTCGTCGACGGCGCCCGGCGCCTCGGCGCCGCCTTCCAGGACGTCAACTTCCTGCGCGACCTCCACCACGACGAGGCCGTGCTCGGACGCGACTACCTCGGCCTGTCCTCGGCCGACGGGGAGCGCGCCGCGGTGCTCGATCGCATCGACCGCGACCTGGCCGTCGCAGCGAGCGCCATCCCGGCGCTTCCCGCCGACTGCCGCCGCGCGGTGACCGCCGCGCACGACCTCTTCGCCGAGCTCGCCGTGCGCCTGCGCGCGTGCGACGGATCCGAGGAGCGGGTGCGCGTGCCCGACGCCGTGAAGGCGCGCCTCGCGGCTCGCGCGCTCTTGGGCTTCGCTCCACGGGAGGTGCGCGCATGACGCTCGTCGACGGACAGCGCCGCGCGGTCGTCATCGGCGGCGGCGTCGGCGGACTCGCTGCGGCGGCGCTGCTGGCGTCCGAAGGCTGGGACACGACCGTGTTCGAGGCGCGCGACGAACTCGGCGGGCGCGCCGGGTCGTGGGAGCGCGACGGGTTCCGGTTCGACACGGGCCCCAGCTGGTACCTCATGCCCGAGGTGTTCGACCACTTCTTCCGGCTGCTCGGCACGACGGCGGAGCGCGAACTCGACCTCGTGCCGCTGGATCCGGCGTACCGGGTGTACTCGGATCCGTCGACGGGCCTCTCCCCGCTCGACGTGCGCTCCGGCCGCGCCGAGGCCACCGCGCTCTTCGAAAGCGTCGAGCCCGGCGCGGGCGCCCGCCTCGACGCGTACCTTGACTCCGCCGCCGACGCCTACGAGCTCGCGGTCTCGCGGTTCCTCTACGACACCTATGAGACGACCGCGGGCCTTCGAGACCCGGCACTGCTGAAACGGATGCCGCGGCTCGCGCCCCTCCTGACGCGCAGCCTCGCCCGCCATGTCGAGCGTCGGTTCACCGATCCGCGACTGCGTCAGATCCTCGAGTACCCCGCCGTCTTCCTCGGAGGATCGCCCTACGGCGTGCCAAGTCTGTACCACCTCATGAGCCACCTCGACCTGGGCGATCGCGTGCTCTACCCGCGCGGCGGGTTCACCGAGCTCGTGGGCGCGATCGCGCGCCTGGCCGAGGCATCCGGAGTCGCGATCGAGACCGGCGCGCGGGTCACCGCGATCACCACGGAGGCCGGCGTCGCGACCGGCGTCGAACTCGCCGGCGGACACCGCGTGCCGGCCGACCTCGTGGTGTCGGGCGCCGACCTGCACCACACCGAGACCCGGCTGCTCCCCCGCGCCGAGCAGACGTATCCCGAGGAGTGGTGGCGCTCGCGCACGCCGAGCCCCGGCGCGCTGCTGGTGATGCTCGGCGTCGAGGGCCGGCTCCCGGAGCTCGCCCACCACACGCTGCTGTTCGCCCGGGAGTGGCGCGCGAACTTCACCGACATCTTCGGCGCCCGCCCGCGCATCCCCGCCCCCGCCTCGCTCTACATCTGCCGTCCCAGCGCCACGGACCCCAGCGTGGCGCCGCCGGAGCACGAGAATCTCTTCGTGCTCGTCCCCGTGCCCGCAGACCCCCAGCTGGGGCACGGGGGCATCGACGGCGGAGGCGACGCGGCGATCGAGGCGGCGGCCGACGTGGTGATCGCGCAGATCGCCGAGTGGTGCGGCATCTCCGACCTGGCGGAGCGCATCGTGGTGCGCCGTACGGTCGCCCCCGGCGACTTCGCCGACGACTTCGGCGCCTGGCGCGGCAACGCGCTGGGCCTCGCGCACACGCTGGGTCAGAGCGCGGTCTTCCGGCCCCGGAACGCGTCGCGCGAGGTCGAGGGCCTGGCGTACGTCGGCGCCTCCACCCTGCCGGGCATCGGCCTGCCGATGTGCCTCATCTCGGCCGAGCTCGTCGTCAAGCGTCTGCGAGGGGATCGCTCCCCCGGTCCCCTCGCAGAGCCGGCGAGGGTGTGACGGTGCCGGGGCTCTACCTCGCCGCCATCCTCGTCTCCGCGGTGGGCGTGCTGCTGATCGACCGGCGCTGGCGCCTCGCGGCGTGGCAGGCGCCGGGACGCACTGCTCTCGCGGTGGGCATCGGCACCGCGTTCTTCCTCGCGTGGGACGCCGTCGGCATCGCCACCGGCGTCTTCGTGAAGGGCGACAGCGCCCTGCTGCTGGGCGTCGACCTCGCCCCCCACCTCCCGCTCGAAGAGCCCGTGTTCCTCGCGTTCCTGAGTTACCTGGCCCTCGTCGCGTGGTCCGGCGCCCTGCGCCTGACAGACCGGCGGAGGACGGATGCTGCGTCCCCGCGCTCGGAGGCGACCCGATGACCTACTCCCTCATCGTCGTGCCGTTCGTCGTCATCACCGCGATCGTGGTGCTGCTGACAGCCCGCCGCCCGGCGTTCGGGCGCAGGATGACGGCATCCGTCATCGCCGCCGGCATCCTGGTCGTGCTCACCGCCGTGTTCGACAACATCATGATCGCCGCGGGGCTCTTCACGTACCCCGAGACGCTGATCTCGGGGGTGCGCATCGGTCTCGCCCCGATCGAGGACTTCGCCTACCCGGTGTGCGCGGCGTTCCTCGTACCTGCGGTCTTCACGCTGCTCGGGCCGTCGCGCTCGCGTAGCGAGGAGGTGGCCTCGTGACCACTGCTGCGCCCCTTCGCGCGAGCACCGTCGCCCGGCAGCTGCTCATCGCCTCGCGGCCGGTGAGCTGGATCAACACCGCGTACCCGTTCGCCGCCGCCTATGTCATGACCACGCGCGAGGTGGATCTGACCCTCGTGCTGGGCACGCTGTTCTTCCTCGTGCCGTACAACCTCGCGATGTACGGCATCAACGACGTGTTCGACTACGAGTCGGACCTCCGCAACCCGCGGAAGGGCGGCGCCCACGGTGCCGTGCTCGATCGGCGGATGCACCGCGTGACCCTGTGGTCCTCCGCGCTGCTGTGCCTGCCGTTCGTGGCCTATCTCGTGGCGATCGGGTCCGCGGTGTCGTGGCTCGTCCTCGCCGCGAGCCTGTTCTTCGTCGTGTTCTACAGCGCGCCGCCGCTGCGGCTGAAGGAGCAGCCGTTCCTGGACTCCGTGACCAGCAGCATCCATTTCTTCTCCCCCGCCGTGTACGGGCTCGTCCTGGCGGAAGCCACATGGACGCCTGCGCTCGTGGCGCTCATCGGCGCGTTCGCGCTGTGGGGCATCGCCTCCCACGCGTTCGGAGCGGTGCAGGACGTCGTCGCCGACCGCGAAGCGGGGATCGCATCGATCGCGACGGCGCGCGGCGCACGCTGGACGGTGCGCTTCTCCCTCGCCTGCTACGCCGCGGCAGGGCTCGCGATGCTCGCGACGACCTGGCCGGGACCGCTCGCGGCTGTGCTCGTCGTGCCCTACCTCGTGACGGTGTGGCCGTACCGCTCGATCGCCGACGCCGACGCGGCGGCCGCCACCACCGGCTGGCGCCGGTTCCTGTGGCTCAACCAGTTCTCGGGCTTCGCAGTCACGCTGCTGCTCATCTGGTACGCGATCCTCACGGCATAGCCAAGGAACGCCGAAGGCCGGCCCCCGCGGGGACCGGCCTTCGTGCTCTCGGCTTACGGCTGCTCGCCGAGCTGGATGAGCTTCTCGACCGCGGCGGTCAGGCGCTCGTCCGCCGCGCCGTACGCGGCCCAGTCGCCCTTCTCGAGCGCCGCCTGGCGATCGAGCATCGCCTGCTGCGCGTCCTGCAGCGTCGCCTGGTACTCGTCGGTCGGGGTCGGCTCGGGAGTCGGCGCCGGCGTGGCGCCCGGCGTCGGCTCGGGAGTCGGCGCCGGCGTGGCGCCCGGCGTCGGCTGGACGTCGGTGTCGCCCGCGTCGGCTCCGGAATCACCGCCGAACAGGGTGTCGAGAGCCTCGTTCAGGGTGTCCTCGAAGGCGATCTTGTCGCCGAACGAGACCAGCACCTTCTGGAGCTTCGGCAGCTTCGTGCCCGTCGACGACTGTACGAACACCGGCTGGACGTACAGCAGACCGCCACCGACCGGCAGGGTGAGCAGGTTGCCGTTGAGCACCTCGGACTGTCCCTGTTTCAGCAGGTTGATCTGCGCCGAGATCTGCGGATCCGAGTTGAACGTGTTCTGCACCTGGCCGGGACCGGGCACCGTCGTCTCGGCGTCGATCACCAGCATCCGGAGCTTTCCGTAGTCCTTGCTCTTGACGCCCGCTTCGCTGCCCGCGTTCGAGTCCACCGCGAGGTAGCCCATCAGGACGTTGCGGGTGTTGCCCGCCGTCGCCGCGGGGATGAACGACGTGAACATCGAGTACGTCGGCTGATCCTGGTCGGGCATCTGCATCGTCAGGTAGTACGGCGGCTGGAGCTGCGTCTCTTCCTGCGGGTCGTTCGGCGTCTGCCAGCGGTTGTCGCTCTGGTAGAACGAGCGCGCATCATCGACGTGATAGACCCCGAGGATCGTGCGCTGCACCTTGAACAGATCGGTCGGATACCGCACGTGGCTGATCAGGTCGGCCGACATGTCGCTGATCGGCTTGATCGTCGACGGGTAGACCTTCTGCCACGACTCCAGCACCGGGTCGCTCTCGTCCCACGCGTACAGCGTGACCGAGCCGTCGTACGCGTCGACGGTCGCCTTCACCGAGTTGCGGATGTAGTTGATGTCATCGAGAGCGAAGCGCGGAGCCGGGTTCGACGAGTCCGAGATCGCGGAGGTGAGGCTGACGGTCGAGGAGTACGGGTAGTTCGCGCTCAGCGTGTAACCGTCGATGATCCACACGATGCGTCCGTCGACGACGCTCGGGTAGGCGTCGTTGTCGAGCGTCAGGTAGGGCGCGACCTTCTGGACGCGCTCGCGCGGGTTGCGGTCGTAGAGGATCTGCGAGTCCTCGTTGACGTAGTCGGAGAACAGGATCTGCTCGGCCTGGAACTTGAGCGCGTAGATGAGCCTGTTGAAGACGTTGCCGAGGCTCGGGCCGCCCTCGCCCTCGAACGTCGTCTTGGTCTCGCCGGAGCCGTCCGCGCCCGAGGGGTAGTCGAGTTCGACCGGCTCGGACCCGGAAGGAGCCCCGACGATGGAGTACGTCGGCGAGTACTCGCCGAAGTACACCCGCGGCTGGAAGTCCTCCTGGTCGGAGAGGAACCCCGAGGCGGGGATGCCGCGCTCGAGGAACACGGGGTCGCCCTCGTTCGTGCGGTCGTTGCCCTTGGCGGCGACGAGGCCGTAGCCGTGCGTGTAGACGACCGCGGAGTTCTGCCAGTCGGCGGCGTTGCCGAGCTGCGCGAGGTTCAGCTCGCGCACCGAGACCACGGTGTCCTGCGAGACGCCGTCGATGTCGTACCGGTCGACGTCCAGCGGGTCGGCGAACTGGTAGTAGGACCGGTACTGCTCGAGCTGGCGCACGTTCGGCGAGATGATCGCGGGGTCCATGATGCGCACCTGGGCGGTGGTGGCCGCGTCGTCGCGCAGCTGGCCGGCCTCGACGTCGGTCACGGCCGTGAAGTCCTGCTGGTCGAGGTTGTCGACGCCGTACGCCTCGTGCGTCATGTCGACGTTGCGCTGGTAGTAGTCCTCTTCGAGGGCGAAGCGGTTCGGCTGGACCTGGAAGGTGTTGACCACCCACGGGTAGCCGACGCCGACGACGATCGCCGACACGACGAGCAGGGCGGTCGCGATGAGCGGGTAGCGCCAGCGGCCGATGATCGCGGTGACGAAGAACAGGATGGCGACGATGACGGCCGCGAAGGCGAGGATCGTCTGGCCGGGGATGATCGCGTTGACGCCCGTGTAGCCGGGACCGGTGATGCGGTCGCCGGGCTCGACGAGGGTCTTGTAGCGGTCGAGCCACAGGCTCGCGCCCTGCACCAGCAGGTACAGACCCGCGGTCACCGCGAGCTGGATGCGCGCCGACTTGGAGATGCGGAGCTCACGCTGGCCGATGCGCACCGAGCCGTAGAGGTACGAGACCAGCGCCGTGACGAGCAGGCAGATCAGCAGGACCGCCGAGGCGAAGCCGATGAGCGAGCTCCAGAACGGCATGGCGAACATGTAGAAGCCGGTGTCGAGCCCGAACTCGGGGTCGGTCGTCTTGGTGGCGACGCCGTTGAACCACAGCCAGGTGGTCTCCCACTGGGCCGAGGCAGCGAAGCCGGCGAAGAAGCCGAAGAAGATCGGGATGCCCCACATCGCGAGCCTGCGCAGCGGCTCGACGACCTCCTGGTAGCGGTCGAGCTGCGAGCTCAGCCGTGCGTAGACGGGGCGCAGCCGGTAGGCGAGCTGGATGGAGAGCCACACGGGCACCGCCATCCCGAGGAAGCCGACCGCGAACATCACGACGCGCGCGACCCACTGGGTGAGCAGCACCTCCGAGAACCCGAGCTGGTCGTACCAGAGCCAGTCCGCGTAGAGGCTGGCGAAGATGAAGAAGGCCACCACGAGCGCGGCGATGATCGCCAGGGTGATGGCTATGACGCGTCGGGTGCGGGAGGGTGTGGCCGGAGTCGGCGCGGAGGTCGTGGTCACGTTCCCATCCTAGGCGCGCGATTCTCGGCGCCCGCCTTGTCCTCCCTGGGCGAACTCTAAGAAACTCGCAACGTTTCGGGCACGATCCGCGCGGTCACTTGAGCGTGCAGGTCGGGAGCGCGTCGAGATCGCCGTCCGAGCTCACCGCGTCGAGCACCGCCAGGGCATCGTCCAGATCCTCGACCGAGAACACGCGCAGATCTCCCGGGATGTGACCCACGACCTCGTCGCAGTTCGCCTCGGGGGCGAGGAACCACTGGGCGCCGGCATCCAGCGCGCCCCACATCTTCTGACGGATGCCTCCGATCGGCCCGACCTCGCCGTCGGCGGTGATCGTGCCCGTGCCGGCGACCTGCTGCCCGCCGTTGAGCTCCCCCGGCGTGAGCGTGTCGATGATCCCGAGCGCGAACATCATGCCGGCGCTGGGACCGCCGACGTTGTTCAGCTGGATGGTGACGTCGATCGGGAAGTCATAGTCCGTCGTGAGGTTGACCCCGAGGATCCAGGTCGTCTTCCCCGCGTCGTCGGTGGTCTCCTTCGGGGTGACCTCCACCGTCTGCTGCTCGCCGTCACGCTCGATGAGGAGCTCGACAGGGGCGCCCTCCCCCTCATTGATGACCGAGCGCAGCGTCGAGACATCCGTGAGCTCCTCGCCGTTCGCCTCGAGGATGAGGTCGCCCTGCTCGAGGATCCCTTCAGCGGCGGCGCCGTCGATGACCGAGTAGACCGACAGAGTCCCGCCCACGTCGTAGCCGAGCTCGGTCAGAGCAGCGGCGGTCGCCTCGTGCTGGGAGTCGACCATCATCTGGGCGCTCTCCTCGTTGCGCTCGTCGGTGGTCTGGTCAGCCGGGAAGATCGCGTCGATCGGCATGACGGCCCGGCTCGGGTCGAACCACGCCATGGCCAGCTCGAACCACGACGGCGTGTGCTCGCGATTGCCCTGAACCTGCACGGTGAGGAGGTCGAGCGACCCGTCCGTCGGGTAGGTCTCGGCGCCCTCGACCGAGATCAGGGGCACCTCTTCGCCGTCGGCGTTCTGCGCCGTTCCGAGCGTGTTGTACACCGGCCCCGGGCGCTGGATGACGTAGGAGGTCGGCAGGAACGTGATGACGAGAAGAACCACCATCGCGACGGCGAGCGCCCATACCCCGGCCAGCGTGCGGCGAGACATCCGCGGCCGTGCGGCGGGCTCGATCGTCGTGTTCTCGTCGAACAGGGCCACGCGGGACCTCTCTTCCGTGCCTTGTCGGTGATGCGCCTGGTCGTTCGCGACCGGCGTAAGGCGTTCGGGGTCCTTGCCGGGGAGTGCGACGGATGCTGGGACTAGCGTAGAACGCAACCTCATCGACCGGCTGAAAGGCGGCTGAAGTGGCAGACGACGTCACTGGCGGGGGCGACCCCAGCCCCGAGGACGACTTCCAGGAACTCATCCGCCAGCTGTTCGGCGGTGCGGCGGGCGACTTCGACCCCGAGCAGCTGTCGCGGCTGTCGGGCATGAACATCGACCCCGCGATGATGCAGGCCGTCATGCGCCAGCTGCAGGGGGCCTTCGAGGGCGCCGATGAGACCGGCATCTCGTGGGACATGGCGAAGCGCCAGGCGCTGCACATCGCCAACCAGGAGGGCCTGGGTGTGACCGCGGGTCAGCGCACGGACCTCGACCAGGCGTTCGCGCTGGCGACGCTGTGGCTGAGCGAGGCGACCACGATCGCGGAGCTGCCGGCTCCTCCGGCGACGCTCACGCGCGGCGCCTGGGTCGAGGCCACGCTGCCCGTCTGGCAGGAGCTCGCCGCTCCGGTCGCGACGAGCATCGCAGACGCGCTCACCTCAGCGCTGAGCGAGCAGGCGCCCGAAGACATGCAGGGGCTCGTGCAGGGCGCCGGGCGTCTCATGCGCACGGTCGGCGGTTCGCTCTTCGCGTCGCAGCTCGGCCAGGTGGTCGGCAACCTGTCCAAGGAGGTCGTGAGCGGCGGCGACGTCGGCATCCCGCTGATGCCCGACGGCCAGGCCGCGATCCTTCCCCAGAACTTCGCCGACTTCGGGCGCGACCTCGAGGTGCCCGAAGACCAGCTCGCGCTGTACGTGGCGACGCGCGAGCTCGCGCACGCACGCCTCTTCCGTCACGCGCGCTGGCTGCGCCTGCATGTGATCTCGCAGGTCACCGATTTCGCGCGGGGCGTGCACGTCGACACCGACGCGCTGGAGGATCTCGCCACGCGCTTCGACCCGTCCGAGCCCGAGGAGCTCCGCCGCGCGATCGAGAGCGGCGCGCTGCTGCCCGCCCGCTCCGAGGCCCAGGAGGCCGCACTCGCCCGCCTGGAGAACCTCCTCGCGACGGTCGAAGGCTGGGTCGAGGTCGTCACCGAAGACGCGACTTCGCGCCTCCCCTCGGCACAGCGGATCTCAGAGGCCGTTCGCCGTCGCCGCGCCGTCGGCGGTCCCGCCGAGCGTGCACTGGGCTCCCTCGTCGGCCTCGAGATCCGGCCGCGCCGCATGCGCGAGGCCGCCGCGATGTGGCGCGCCGTGACGGACGCCGTCGGCCCGGGCGCGCGCGACGCGCTGTGGGACTACCCCGACCTCATGCCGAGCGCGTCCGACATCGACGATCCCGCGGCACTCGTCGCCCGCCTCGAGGCCCGCGCGCGCGGCGAGGAGCCGGTGCGCGACGAGATGGACGACGCGCTGGCACGCCTCCTCGCGGGCGAGGAGCCAGCAGAGGGCCAGGTGGACGCCGAGACCACGGATGCGATCGACGACGACGCCGGCACTGGCGACGCAGGCAGTGGCGACGGGAGCGCGCCCGAGGACAACCGGCCGGTCTGACACTGGTCCCCGCTCTGCGCAATCGACCTCTTGCGGAGGCGCCGATTCGGGTATAGGCAGGCCCCAGACGAAGAAGTCTGGTGACACGCATGGGGATGGGAACGGCACCGCGTCGGTATGCGCTGACAGCATCTGCTGCAGCGCTCGCGGTCGTCGCGGGGAGCCTACTTGGGGCTCCGGCGGCGACGGCCGCCGATGAGACCTTCACGATCGTCGTGCTGCCCGACACGCAGGGCTACACCGGCGCCTCGACGTACGAGGCGACGATGGGCGCGCAGACGCAGTGGATCGTCGATTCCCGCGCCTCCCTGAACACGAAGTTCGTCATCCAGGTCGGCGACCTCGTCGAGTCGTGGCCCAATGTGAATCACTGGGAGCGCGCGAGCCGGTACATGAAGATCCTCGACGACGCCGGCGTCCCGAACTCCGTCCTGCCCGGCAACCACGACATGAGCATCACGACAGGAGAGTCCAGCACCTTCGACACGTATTTCCCGCCGTCGAGGTACTCCGGCGCCGCCTGGAACTCGGCGTCGGTCTCGTACGGCGGTTACCTCGGACAGAACCTGTTCGGACCGGATGAGATCGACCGCAGGAACAAGGACAACTTCAGCCTCCTCACCGTCGGCGGAGTCGACCTGCTGATCCTGAACCTCGAGTTCGAGTCGCCGGGCTACTCGATGCGGTGGGCGCAGAAGGTGCTCGACGCCTACCCGGACCGCAAGGTGATCCTCGCCACACACGGCTTCATCAGCACTGCCGGCACCCGCTCGACCTCCGTCGTCCGAACGGACGTCACGCCCACTTCGGCTGTCACCCTGTGGAACGAGTTCGTCACGAGGAACTGCTCGATCTTCATGGTGGTCAACGGGCACTGGCACGACGGCGACATCGGCGAGGCTCGGCGGACCGACGCCAACGACTGCGGCAAGCCCGTCCATCAGATCCTGTCGGATTACCAGAGTCGCGCGAACGGCGGCAACGGCTGGCTGCGGTACTACACCTTTAATACTGCGGCCGGCACAGTCGACGCCTACACCTACTCCCCCACCCTCGCGCAATACGAGACCGATGCCGGCAGCCGCTTCACGCTTCCCGTCGACCTCTCCGCAGGCCAGGACGAGCTGCTCGTCCGCGGAGGTTCGACGTGGAAATGGCGCAACTCCGTCGACAGCTGGCCGACCGCCTGGAACACCGTCGGATTCGACGACGCCGCGTGGCAGGCAGGGCGAGCGCCGCTCGGGTGGGGTTCGAGCGTCGCGACGAACATCGATCTGGGTCCGCCGACGACGCTGCGCGCGCGGGCGATGATCTTCCGTCAGACGGTCCAGCTCGCCGATGTGGACGAGCTGTCGCAGGTGCAGGTCACGACTCGAGCGGATGACGGCGTCGCGGTGTGGGTGAACGGCACGCTCGTGGGTTCGGCGTTCCTGCAGTCGACCAGCCCGACGAGTTCGACGTATGCGAGCGCGGTGCGGAGCACGAGCACGGCGACCGCCTCGCCGACGGTGTTCACGGTGCCCGCAGCTCTGCTGCGGGAAGGCGCCAACACGATAGCCGCATCCGCGCACGTCAACTACCGCGGCACCACCGACAGCAGCTTCGATCTCGTCATGACGGCGCGCCGCACCGGATCGGAGCCGCCCGAGGAGCCGCCTGCCGCTCCCACGATCTCGGCCACGGCCCTCTCACCGACCTCCGCACGCGTCGACTGGTCGGCGGGCGGTGGAGGGACGACGACGGGCGTCGAGATCTCGCGGGGCGGTGGCACCGCGGTCACTGCGTCAGGAGCGTCGGGGTCGTACGTGGACAGCGGTCTGTCTCCGGGCTCATCCGTCGCGTACAGCGTCGTCGCCGTGGGCCCCGGCGGGCGATCGTCAGCGGCCGCGGCCACCGTCCAGCTGCCTTCGCCACCCGCTGCGCCCGGACCGCCCGTCGTCACGGCGACCGCGACGGGTCCGCACTCCGTGGTCGTCTCGTGGTCGCCGGGTCCGGGCGGCGACGTCGCAGGTGTCGAGGTCGCCCGCACCGGTGGCCCCACCCTGCAGGGAGCCGGATCCTCTGGCAGCGTGACCGACTCCACGGCCCCGGCCGGGTCGTCGCTGACCTACTCCGTGACAGCGATCGGCCCGGACGGCTCCCGCTCCCCTGCTGCAACGGTCACCGTGAGCACTCCCCCGGCGGCAGATCCCGTGCCGGTCACTCTCGTCGCGACGAATGCGTCATGGCGATTCCGCTACGCGGCTGGTGCCTGGCCGGCAGGATGGACCTCCACCACGTTCGACGACACGACGTGGGGACAGGGCGCCGCCCCGCTCGGGTTCGGCACGGGCGTGGCGACCGTCGTCGATGTGCCTCCACCCACCTCGCAGCGCCCGTTGAGCATGACCTTCCGGACTGGTTTCACTGTCACCGACCCGGCGGCGCTCTCGGCGATCACGCTGACGGTGCGTGGCGACGATGGAGTCGTCGTCTACGTGAACGGAACCGAGGTCGGGCGTCTGCGCATGCCGGCGGGAGCGGTCTCGGCGACGACCTATGCGAGTGCGGCGCCGAGCTTGGCCGCCGCGTCGTCCAGTCCGCTCGTGATCCAGGTGCCCGCCTCACTGTTGCGCGCGGGCGACAACGTGATCGCGGCATCCACGCACCTCAATTACCGTGCCACGCCAGGGGTCTCGTTCACCGCGACGCTGCAGGCGATGCGTCAGCCCTGACTCCCCATCCAGCGTCGGGCGGACGATTCTGAGAGCGCGCGCGAAGTAGTCGATGCCCCGACGTCCTCTCCTCCATCGGCGCTCGGCACGGACATCCTCGTCGGTTCCTCCCCAGGCCGTCGCGGCGCCGAGAAGACGCCCCGCGGCCTGTGGAACCCGTTACGGGCCCGGGATTTCCGACAGGATCGGGCGCATGCTGCGACTCGACCCCTCCTATCCCCCGGTGTGGCGCACCGACTCGACGATCCAGTTCGGCGCCGACCCGGTCGCAGTCCTCGACGACCCGCTCCCCTGGCAGCAGCGCCTGCTCCGCGAGCTCGAGCGCGGCATCCCCGACGGCGCGGCGGTCCCCTTCGCCCAGGCGCTCGGTGCGCCGGACGCGTCCGCCGCGTCGCGGTTCCTGTCGCGTATCCGCCGAGCGCTCATGACGGATGCCGCGGCGCGCCCCCGCGTCAGGATCCAGTGCGCCGAGGAGGTGCCCGACCGGCATCGTGACGCGGTCGCCGCGGGGCTCGCCGCGGAGGGGTACGACATCCACGCCGCTCATCGCTTCGACGGCATCGGCGACGGCACGGATGCTGCGGCCGTCGTCTTCCTTGTGCATCGCGTCGTGGCGCCCGGTGCGGCCGCCGCACTCATGGCCGCCGACGTCGATCACGTGCCGATCGCACTCACCGGCTCGGGCGCGGAGGTCGGACCCTTCGTGGAGCCCGGCCGCAGCGCATGCCTCGCCTGCGTCGCGGCTCACCGTCGCGACAGCGATCCCTCGTGGCCCGCTGTCGCTGCACAGCTGCTCGGGCGCCCCGTCGAGAGCGAGCCCTCGGTGCTGTGGGAGGCGGGGATGGTGGCCGGACGCCTCATCGCGGAGCGCGCGCGGAACCCTTCGGCCGGCCGGACGCGGTCGGTGACCCTCCGCGCCGGCTCGCTGCACCGGAACGTGAGGTCGCACCTCCCGCACGCAGAGTGCCGTTGCCGATCTCTCGCAGGAACCGCGACGGCTGCCGCTCCCGTACGCCTCGGGCCCACGACAGCGACAGCGTTCGCCCAGCCCGCGTGATGCCGACGTAAGCGAGGCGGCGCTCCTCGTCGACCTGCTCGAACGTCGTGGCGTACGAGATCGGAAGAAGGCCCTCCGCGACGCCGATGAGGTGCACGTGCTCCCATTCCAGGCCTTTGGCCGCGTGCAATGTCGCCAGTGTCACCGTGCGCATCGCGGGCTCGTCGTGCGCCTTGGCCCGGGCGGTGAGTTCGTCTGCGAACGCGCGGAGCGTGGTCCCCTCGGGCGCCTCCTGCGCGAGGCGCAGCAGAGCCGCTCGTGCCTCCCACGCGTCGCGGAGAGCGCCGCCGGCCTCCGGCGGCTCGTCCGTGAGGCCCCGCGAGCGCAGGATGTCGCGCACGGTGTCGACCAAGCCGCTCTCGATGGGTGCAACGGAGGCCGCACGCAGCTCCATGACCGCCTGCCGCACCTCGGGCATGTCGAAGAAGCGGCGGCCGCCGAGGACTGTCGTCGCGATCCCCGCGTCGGAGAGGGCGGCGACGAGCTCTGCGGACTGCGCATGAGCGCGGTAGAGCACGGCGATGTGGCGCGGGTCCGCGCCGTCGGCGATCTGTGCGCTGATCCGCGCCGCCACCGCGCGCGCCTCGTCGCGGTCGTCTTCGAACGCGGTCACCGTCGGAACGGGGGCCGACTCGACGTCGGCGTCGCGATCGGCGGGCGCTGAGAGGTGCAGCGCCCCGGGACGACCTCGCATCAGCTCGTTCGCGACTGCCAGGATCGGGGCATCCGATCGATAGTTCGTCTCGAGGCGCACGACGCGGGCGCCTTCGAAGCGCGAGGGGAAATCGAGGAGGTACGCCGCATCGGCGCCGGCGAACGAGTAGATGGTCTGGCTCGCGTCGCCGACGACGCAGAGGTCGCGGCGGTCCCCCAGCCACAGTTCGAGCAGGCGGTTCTGAAGGGGCGAGACGTCCTGGAACTCGTCGACCGTGAAGTGGCGGTACTGCTCGCGAACGGCCTTGGCGACCTTGGGCTCGGCCTCGAGCATGCCGGCGCAGGCGAGCAGCACGTCCTCGAAATCGAGCTGGCGGCGTTCGTCCTTGAGCTTCTCGTAGGCGTGCTGCAGCGCCACCACACGCTCGACCCCGAGGCGACCGACGCCGTTCGGGCGGGCCGCCGCGTACGCGTCGACGCTCAGCATCGAGACCTTGCGCCACTCGATCTCGGAAGCGACGTCGCGCAGCGTCGCCACGTCGGGCGCGAGCCCGATTCCGTCGGCCGCGTGGGCGAGCATCCTCACCTTGTTGTCGACGATGCCCGGCGCGGTGTCCCCCGCGAGCGTCGGCCAGAAGAAGTTGAGCTGCGCGAGCGCGGCCGCGTGGAACGTACGGGCCGACACCCCGCCGACGCCCATCGCGCGCAGACGCCCTCGCATCTCACCGGCGGCCTTGGTCGTGAAGGTCACCGCCATGACGCGTCCGGGCGAGTACGCGCCGGTGTCGACGCCGTGGGCGATGCGGTGCGTGATGACGCGGGTCTTGCCCGTGCCGGCGCCGGCCAGCACCGCGACGGGTCCGCGCAGGGCGGTCGCCGCCTCGAGCTGATGCTCGTCCAGCCCTGCGAGGGCGCTCACGCCCGCTCCGCGTGCCAGTCGGCGATGAGCCGGTGGGCGATGGACGCCCGCCCGGGAAGCACGACGTCGCCCTCGCCGGCGAGCGCCCGGCCGATCTCGTCGCGCGTGAACCAGCGGACCGCGGCGATCTCCTCGCCGTCGGCACGCGCCGCCGCATCGTCGCGGGACTCGGCGAGGAAGCCGACCATGAGCGAGCGCGGGTACGGCCACGCCTGGGACCCGCGGTAGGTCACCGTTCCGACCTCGATGCCGGACTCCTCGGCCACCTCGCGGCGCACAGCGGCCTCGAGCGACTCGCCGGCCTCGACGAAGCCGGCGAAGCACGAGAACCGGTCGGCACCCCACAGGGCGTTCGAGCCGAGGAGCAGCAGATCCGGGTCTGCCGTGCTCGTGATCGCGACGATCACCGCGGGATCGGTGCGCGGAAAGTGCTGCCGCCCGCAGTTCGGGCAGCGGCGCGACCAGCCCGCGTCGCCGAGGATCGTGCGGTTGCCGCACGCCGGGCAGAACGGCGCGTCGACGAGCCAGCGTCCGAGGCTCAGCGCCTCGACGAACGCACCGGCGTCGCGGGGCGACAGCAGCGCGCCCACCGTCCGCAGGCCCGCCCAGCCCGCCGGGGCGGCGAACAGATCGTCGTCCTGCGACGCGAACGCCGCGGCGAGCAGGGCTGTGCCGTCGTCGTCACGTCCGAGGAACGCCCACTCGGCCCCGTCGGGCACGTCCGCGGGGGTGCGCCATTCGAGGGCGTCGGGTGCGGCGAGCGGTGCGGAGTCGCCGACCACGACGAGGACGCGGGACGCGGCATCCGTCTTCGCCGTCTCGAGGAGGTCCGGAATCAGCCTCTCATCGGCAGCGCGATCGAGTCCGGGGTGCGCCAGCGGATTGAGGCTGGTGCTGTCGGGCGCCGTCATCGAACATGCTCCGCTTCGTCGTTCAGGGCCGGGCGTGGCGCGGGGACGGACGAGCGCGACCGACCTACCCTGGGCACATGGCACGCTCACCCCTCACTCTAGCCGCGTCGGTCACGTCGGCTCTCCCGCGGGTCGGCGTCGTCGGAGTCGGCGCCCTCACCGAGGGAGCGGCCGGCCGATTCGACGCGGCGGTCGCCGATCTCGACGATGGCCGGCGGGTGGTCGTACGCGTCCCTGCCGATTCCTCGTCCGCCCCCGAGCTCGCCGCGGAAGTGCGCGCGCTGCGCGCGCTCACCCCCGGCGTGAGGGGCCTCCTCCCCTTCCGCGCTCCCGAGCTCCTCGGCGAGGCGGGCCTCGGCGACACGCGTGTCGTCGTCGTCGACTTCCTTCCCGGCTACCGCGTCGATGCGGCGCACCTGCCGCCCGGACGCGGCGCGGCGACCTCGCTCGGTGCCGCGCTGGCGGCGCTGCATGCGCTTCCGCATTCGATCGTCAAGAGCGAGGGTCTGCCGGCGCGCACCCCGCAGCAGGTGCGCGCCGACGTCACGCGCATGATCGAACGCGCCGTCGCGACCCGCCGGCTGCCGGTGAGCCTCGCCGAGCGCTGGCACCGGGCCGTCGACGCCGACGAGCTGTGGCGCTTCGAGTCCGCCGTCGTGCTCGGCGGCGCGGGAGCCGCCTCGTTCCTGTTCGAGGACCTCGACGGCGTTCCCACCGTGACCGGGCTGCTCGAGTGGCACGGGCTGTCGATCGGTGACCCCGCGACCGACCTGCAGTGGCTCGCGTCGGCCCCCGACGCCGCGGATGACGTCTACGCCGCCTACGTCGCCGGCAGCGGCCGCGCTCCCGACGCCCGGTCGCGCGAGCGCGCCCGCCTCTACGCCGAGCTCGAGTTCGCGAAGTGGCTCGTGCACGGCCACGACGCCGACCGCGACGACATCGTCGCCGACGCTGTCGAACTGCTCGAATCCCTCGCCGGCGGGGTCGCCGGCGACGACATCCTCTCGTCGGCCGCACTCGACGTCGACGACGCGATCGCCCTGCTCGAGCGCACGCCCGGCGCGGGCGCGCCGACCATCGACACGTCGATGCAGACCGATGCGTACGACCCCGAGGAGCTGGCGCAGTGGGTCGCCGACGAGGATGACGCGCGACGCGAGACGGGGCCGGTGCCACCCGCGCCGGAGTCCTTCGACACGCAAGAGATCACCGCCGAGGAGCTCGCCGCCTTCCGGCCCGTCGATCTCGATCCGGCCGCGGTGGAACTGCCCGCGATCCACCCGGACGACGACCTCTCCACCGCGCCCATCACGCTGCCGACGGCCGCCGCGAACGGGTCCGGTTCCCGCGACGACGACCGCGACGGCGGTCTGGATGCCGCGGCCGAGGCGGAGCGCGCATCCGAGGCGGCGCTGCGCCGCTGGCTGGCCGACTGAGGCGACGCCGCGACATTTAGCGGCCCCGGACCGGGCCCCGCATCGGGGACTCAGCTTCGCAAGATGACGTCCTCGGCGACGTAGTAGAGCGCGACATCGATCTCGTCCAGCGGCACGCCGTGCTTCGAGTGATAGGCCTGCCGGTACAGCTCGAGCTGCAGCATCCGCTCGTCCTTCTCGGCCGGGGTGCGCGGGGCGACGCCGGTCTTCCAGTCGACGATCTCGATGCGCCCGCCGCGGTCGTCGCGCCGGTACACCGCGTCAAGCTTGCAGATCACGATGTGCGGCAGGCCGTCGGGGCCGATGGTGGTGAAGTCGATCTCGGTCTCGACTTCGATCGGCTGCAGCGCCGCCCACTCCGACGCGAGGAAGCGTTCGCGAAGGGCCGCCAGTGCGGCGGCGTCCTCGACCGAGGCCTCCGTCCCGGGAAGGTCCTCGTCGGTCTCCCACAGCGCGTCGTCGAGCGAGCCGCCGAGTCCCGCGCGTCCCGAGCGCTGTTCGACCCAGGCGTGGAACAGCGTGCCGAGGCGGGTCTGGCGGAAGGGGCGCTCGGGCATCGGCCGGGCGATGCCCGCGAGGGTGCCCTCGAGGTCCGCCACGTACTCCTTGTAGCGCGACGCCGCGATGCGCGTGGGCGCCGTGTGCACCGGGCGCGCACGGCGTGCCTCGCGCTCGGCGAGCAGCAGCGCCGCCTGGGGATCGATCTCGGCGCGCGGTGCGTCGAGCGCGGCTTCGACTGTGGCCGCGGCACCGGCCACCGCCGCCCTGCGGGCACCCAGCGGATCGATCGGCCACTGGAGCACGCGTCGCTCCCCCTGGTACGGGTCGTCGCCGGGCTCGTCGTCGGCGAGCGGCACCTCGAGCGCCTCGGCGATCTCGGCGAAGAATGTGCTGGGGGTGCGCGGGCGTTTGGTGCCGGACCACGTCGCACCGGTGAGCAGCAGGTGATCGCGGGCGCGGGTGACGGCGACGTAGGCGAGGCGGCGGTCCTCTTCGAGCTGCCGGGCCCGGTTAGCCTCGACGAAGGTCTCGATCGCCTCTTTGAGATCCTGCTGCGTCTCGGCCGACTGCCAGCCGAGAGCCGGCAGCCAGGCCGCATCGCCGCGGAACGCATACGGCAGGACGCCGAAGCCCAGCCACGCCTTCGTGTCACGGGGTGCGCTGGGCAGCTCGTCCTTGACGAGCCGCACGACGGCGACGGCATCCCACTCGAGACCCTTGGATCCGTGGATCGTCAGCAGCTGCACGACATCGTCCTCGGGCGGCTCGGTGCGCGGCGCGAACTCGTCCAGCTGCTCGGCGTGGTCGAGCCACGCGAGCAGGCTCGACAGCGACCCGGTCTCGTCGGCGGCGAGGAACGCGTGCACCTCGTCGACGAACGCCCGCAGCTGCGCCGAGGCGACGCGCGCGGGGCCGCGTGACTCGTTCGCCGCGAGCTCGATGTCGAGCCGCAGCTCGAGCTCGATCAGCCGCACCAGCTCGGGGATCGGCATGCCGCTCGCCTGACGGAGTCCCGCGAAGACGGATGCCGCGTCCCGCAGCCGCTCGCGCGCCGCGGGTGTGAAGCCCTCGAGCCAGCCGTGATCCGGCTTCTGGCGCAGCACGAAGTCGAGCGCATCGACGAGCGACCCGTCGTCGTCGCCTGCGCTGCCCCGGATGCGCTCGACCACTTCCGGTGCGAGGGGCTGCAGCGCGGTGTCGTGGCGTGCCAGGCGGCGGGACAGCGCCGCGAGCTCGCGCAGGTCGGGGAGCCCGATCGCCCACCGCGGCCCTGACAGCAGCCGGATGAGTGCGGAGCCGGCGGATGGGTCGCTGATCACGCGCAGCGTGCAGACGACGTCGACCACTTCGGGCGTCGACAGGAGGCCGCCGAGTCCCAGGATGCGGTGCGGGATGCCCCGGCGCCCGAGCGCGTCGCCGAAGCGCACCATGTGCTTCTTGCTGCGGAAGAGGATCGCCCCCGTGGTCGACCGACCGTCGTCGGCGCGCTCGGCGCGAACCCGTGCGAACCAGTCGGCGACGCGGTCGGCCTCGGTGTCGAGGTCTCCGTCGAAGCCGAGCTCGACCATGCCCGCGGGTGCTCCCGGCCGTGGCTGCAGCTCACCGACCGCGACCGAGGCGGATGCGGCGAGCGGCGCGAGCACGGCGTTCGCCGCCGTCAGCACCGCGGCGCTGTTGCGCCAGCTCGTCAGGAGCGAATACTGCGCGCATGCCGCGCCCGGCGCGAAGGCCGCTGAGAAGCCGCCGAGGTTTCCGGCGCTGGCACCGCGCCAGCCATAGATCGCCTGGTGCGGATCGCCGACCGCCATCACCCCGGTGCCGGCGAAGAGGGTGGCCAGCAGGTCGGTCTGCACGACGGAGGTGTCCTGGTACTCGTCGAGCAGGACGACGCGGTAGCGATCGCGCAGCTCTTCGGCGACCGCACGGTGGCTCGCGACGACCTCCAACGCGCCGGCGACCTGATCGGAGAAGTCGATGACCCCGAGACGGAGCTTCTCCGCGGCGTACTCGCGCGCGAGGTCGGCGAGCAGCGCGAGCGCATCGACGCGGTCGGCGGCATCGGCGACGTCGGCATACACCGTGGTGCGCCGATTCGTCGACGGCAGCTCCCGCACGGTGCGGAAGCGCTCGGGGAACGCGGCCAGCGCGTCGAAGTCGACGAGGTTGTCGACGCCGTCCCGCGCGATCCGCAGGGCCGCGTCGACGATCGTGCGCACCGCCTCGCCGCGGTCCTCGAGGCGCGGGTCGTCGGAGGCGAACACGACGCGGCGCATGAGGAGCCAGGCCGCGGACTCCGAGAGGACGGCGGCCTCGGCATCGCGTCCGATCCGGAGCGCGTGCTCGCGCACGATCTGGTCGGCGAAGCTGTTGTAGGTCGCGACGCTTGGCCGGTGCAGCAGCGCGTCGTCGACGGAATCCTGCGGGACAGCCCCCACCGTCTGCGCGAGCGCGTCGAGCAGGCGGTGGCGCTCCGCGGTCGCCCGCGCGCCGTCGGCGCCGGACCGCTCGAGCTCGCCGAACACATCGAGCCGCCCCTCGCCCGCGAACGCGGGCAGTGCGGGCAGGAGACCATGGCGCTCGAACTCCGCCAGGCGGGCGAGGCGCTTCTGGATGCGCTCCGCGAGCTCGCCCGCGGCCTTGCGTGTGAACGTGAGGCCGAGTACCTCGTCGCGGCGGACGATGCCGTTCGCCACGAGCCACACGACCCGTGCCGCCATCGTCTCGGTCTTGCCGCTGCCGGCCCCGGCGACGACGAGGGCCGGCGCCAGGGGCGCCTCGATCACCGCGATCTGCTCGTCGGTCGGCGGGAACTGCCCGAGCGCGGAGGCGATCACGCGCGCCGACAGCACCGGAGTCGGGGACACGGATGCCGGGGCCACAGGCTGCGGACTCGCTCCCTGCACGACGGTCACGAGCCGCTCACCGCGCCCACGGTGTGGATCCGGCACAGCCCGTAGGAGTGCTCGTCGCGGCAGTGCTCCTCGTACGGTGCCGTGAAGCTCTCGCCGCGCATGACGGCGACGGCCGTGCGGATCCGGCCGACGAACGCGTCACGGCGCTCGTCGTCGAACGGCGGCTGCCACGGGGTGACGTAGTCGGACCTGGTCGCGGTCGGCCGCAGCACGAGGAGCTTCGCGCCACCGGTCGCATGGCCGTTCGCTTCGGCGATCGCGCCCGATTCGAAGGCCAGCTGGTACGCACCCAGCTGGGGGTTGTCGAGCACCTTGGCGTCGGTCTGCGGCTCCCGCTTGCCGGTCTTGAGGTCCATGATGACGACGGTTCCCTCCGGCGTGAGCTCGACGCGATCGATGTAGCCCGACAGGATGACGCGGTGCTCGGAAGCCTCGGTCGCGGCCGTCGGAGTCTCGTCCGCCAGCGGGATCACGACCTCGAAGTGCGGCTCGGCACCGATGAGCGTGCCGCCCGCGTCGTCGAAGCGCCGCAGGTAGAGGTGCAGGCGCCGCACCAGGTCGCGTGCACGCGTCTGCTCGGCGCGGTCGCGCCACGCGGCCTCGAACGTCAGCTCGCCCCAGCGCGACTCGACCTCGGCCCACAGCGCCGCTTCGTCGTGGCCGGCCGCGTGCTCGAGCGCCGCGTGGATGATCGTGCCGAGGCCGGCGGTGGTGCCGCCGGGGTCGCCGCCGAGATCGGCGATGACCCAATTGAGCTCGCACTCCTCCAGGGCGTGCAGCCGGGAGGGCGAGACGCGGACGTCCTCCTTCGTGAGGTCGCGCAGCGGGCCGGTCGATGTCGGCCCGGCGAGGCCGTACCATTCGCGCGGCGACGCGCCCGGCACCCCGGCATCCGCCAGCAGCGCGAGCTGTTCTGCGGCGCGCGCCGCGGGCGCGGCGAGCGACCCGGGCGCTGCGGCCGCCCGTGGACCGGCGGCGGTCAGGGTGCGCCGGTGCCGCGCCACGAGTCCGCGAAGGGACACCGGGTGGTCGAGCTCGAAGGGCTCGGGGTCGGGCAGCAGCTCGAAGAACACGCTCGGGCCCGTGTCGTCGTCATCGACGGCCGTCACGATCACGCGGGCCGTCGCCCGCGACAACGCGCGAGCGAGCAGGCGGAGCTCGTCGTGCATCGCCCCGCGGCGGCGGTCGAACGCGCCGAGCGTCTCACCGTCGGCACGGGTGGCCGCGTCTGCGAGACGCCAGGTGTCGAGAAGGCTGCCGCGCAGTCTCGTGTTCGGCCAGACACCGTCCTGCACGCCGGCCACGACCACGGTGTCGAACTCGAGCCCGAGTGCTCCGGCGGGCGTCATCACGCGCACGCTGTCGTCGCGCGTCGGCGCCTCGAGACGGTCCTCGGCGACGCCACTGTCGAGGATCGACCGCGCGAACACGCGCGGATCGGCGTCGAGCGAGCGCTCGACGAATCGCTTCGCAGCCTGGAACAGCGCGACGAGGGCATCGAGGTCGCGGTGCGCCTGCTCTGCCAGCGGACCGTTGCCGCGCGCGAGCTCGCCCCATGTGCGCTCGAGTCCGCTGCGATCCCACGCGGTCCAGAGCAGCTCGTGCGCCGTGGCACCGCGGTCGAGGTCTTCGCGGAGCACCTCGAGTGTGCGCGCCAGCGAAGCCGCGCGCCGGGCCTCACGCGTGTCGAGCAGGTCGAACTCGAGCGGCCGGCGCATCGCCGAGAGCACGAGGTCGCGACCCGAGCGCTCGGCGACGCCCTCGCCCTCGTCGCCCTCCTCGGCGGCCGGGGTGTCCGAGGCGTCTGCCGCGCTCTCGAGGATCCGGCGCAGCTCGGCGTGCCGCAGTGCCGATCGCAGCCGGCGGAGCTCGATGACGTCGAGTCGTCCGTACGTGCCCACGAGCGCCGCGGAAACCTCTTCGAACGTCCACTCGTCGCGCGACGCGAGCTCGATGAGCCGCAGCAGGTCGGCGACCGGCCGCACCGCGCCGAGGGCGCGCCCCGGGCCGCTCGAGCGCGCCGGCACCTCTCGCGCCGACAGCTCCGCCTCGAGCGCCGCGACCTGCCGCGTGTCGTGCGCGATGACCGCACAGCCGCTCCACGGCACGCCGTCGTGCACGTGGCGCTCGCGGAGCACCCGCGCGATGGCGTCGTACTCCTCGGCCGCGGAGCGCAGGGTCAGCACCTGCACGGAGTCGTCGGCCTCGGCGCCCGACGCCGCACCGCGGTGGGCCACGACGCCGACCGCGCCGATGCGCTGCGTGACGCGACCGACCAGCTCGCGCTGCCACGCGCTCCCGCGATGCCCTGCGGTGAGCACGTGCACGGCGCCCAGTGACCCCGCGAGGCGGGCGAAGTTCTCGGGCGTCGCGCCGCGGAACGATCCCGACCCGACATCGGGGTCGCCGAAAGCGAGCACGGCGGCGCCCCGGGCGCGCACCGCCTCGAGCAGCTCGACGCCGCCGAGGGTGAGCTCCTGCGCATCGTCGACCATGACGACGCGCACCCGGTCGACGGCGGGGCTTCCGGACGGTGCCGTGCGCAGCAGCCCGACCGCTTCGCGGACCAGACCCGCGGCATCCCGGTGCGCCCCGCGCATGGCGCCCCGAACGTGGAGGTACTCACCGAAGAACGACGACAGCGACACCCAGGCCGGCAGCTCATGGCGCTCGCCGAGCTCGCGGAGGCGGCGCGGCTCGATGCCGAGGGTGGTGCACTCGGCGAGGAACGTGCGCACCTCGGTGCGGAAACCTGCCGTGCCGCGGATCGCCGGGCCGAGCCAGTCCGGCCAGCGGACGGCCCCGGCCGCCTCGTCCTCGTCGTCGCCCTCGAGCAGATCGCGGATGATCTGGTCCTCGTCGCCGCCGGTGAGGAGCTGCGGCGGATCAGCATCGGCCGCGACGGCGTGCGCCCGCACGACCTGGAACGCGTAGGAGGCGACCGACCGCGCGAGCGGCCCGGTCGTCGCGACCCCGACCGCGAGGCCCAGGCGGTCGCGAAGCGCCGTCGCGGTCTGACGCGACGGGGTGAGCACGAGCACCGCATCGGGATCCACACCGGCCTGGATCACGGCGGCCACGCGCGCGATGAGCGTCTCGGTCTTGCCGGTGCCGGGTGCGCCCACCACGACCCCCGACGCCTCCGGCGGCAGCGCCAGCACCGTCTGCTGCGCCGCGTCCGGGGCCCACGCCGCACGATCCGTCCTGCCCGAAGTCACCCTCCGACGCTAGCGCGAGGGCGCGACATCGGCCGTTCGCCCAGAGCGTTCCGGCGGCGGGCGGTTGCCCCTGCGCGGTGTCGTAGAGTTGCCATGCGTCCGGGGAGCCCTCAGCCTTTCCGCCAGGTGGAGCCCTCAGCCATCCGGCACACAACTATCGCCCCGCGCAGGAGGTCAGTCACGTGGAGATCCGCATCGGCATCGCGAACACCGGCCGCGAGCTCAACTTCGAGACGAACGAGCCGGCGGCAGACGTGAAGAAGTCCGTCGCCGCGGCGCTCGACGCCGGCGCCACGCACGTCACCTTCGCCGACGCGAAGGGCAACTCGTACATCGTCCCCACCGCGGGACTCGCGTACATCGAGCTCGGCTCCGAGGAGTCGCGCCGCGTCGGCTTCGTCGCCTGAGCGGATCCGGGACATGCAGATCCTCATCGCGTTCATCGTCGGCGCGGTCGTCGGCATCGGCATCCACTTCCAACTGCACCAGCGCCTGACGCGCGGGGTCGTCCTGGCGCCCATGATCGGTGCCGTGTCGGCCGGTGCCGCGTGGTCGATCCTGACGTGGCTCGGGGTCGGGATCGACACGCCGTGGCCGTGGCTCGCGGCGCTCGTCGTGCCGATGGCCGTCACCTACCCGGCGATCACCCTGATGTCGCGTGCGCGCGTCGCCCACGACGCGCGCGAGAAGGCACGCCTCGGCATCGGCTGATCACGCCCGGCTGAGCGCGCCTCGAACACCGCCGCGACTCGCGGCCGCAGCATCCGTTCCGAGTGTCAGGCCGCCAGGCCCATGGCGTCCATGCGGCGCGAGTGCGCGGCCATGAGCTCGGTGAAGACGGGCTCCACCTTCTCTTCGGCCGCGGGGCCGAGGTCGGTCGGCCGCAGCGCGGCCCGCGCGATGAGCAGCGTGTCGCCGACCAGGCGGCGTCCCCAGAGCGCCAGCAGCGATTTCCACTCGGGGTCGCTCGCGATGGCCTGGGAGATCAGCTCGACGATGGCCTGACGGTCGTCATCGGCTTGCAGGATGTGCGCCACCCGGTCGCCCGTCTCGCCGTAGCTCGCAGACAGGGCCAGGTAGAAGTCGTCGAGCATGCCCGCCGTGATGTGCACCGAGAGCATCGTCTCCTGCGTGCGCACGCCGTGCGTGGCCGCCCGGAAGGCGTCCAGTGGCTCGCGGAACGGACGCATGATCTCGGTGGGGTCGTCACCGCGCTCGCGGATCAGCGCGACGAGCGCCTCGTGCTTGGTGAGGGCCGCGCCGGCGGCACGGGACACGGCCTCTTTCTCGCCCAGCTCAGGGATCGACTGGATCAGCTCGGTGAGCGTCTCGAAGAAGCCGAGCTGCAGATAGGCAGCCTGGCCGAGGAACGTGTCGATGTCCGGGGCGAGCTCCTCGAAGTCGACGCGATTGCCGCCGCTCAGCTCGTCACGCGAGCGCAGCTGCAGCTTGCGCCCCGTGTCGCGACGCTGCCAGAACCACTTCACCATGGACGAAAGCCTACGAGGGGACACCGCCTCCACGCTCGCGCGGGGGTCCTCCGGTATCGTGGGTGTCGGCCCCGGCGTCGGATCGGGGCGCCCGCGCCTGTGGGAAAGAAGGGCGTGGATCGCACTTCCGCCCGCGCGGCGACCTCGCTGAGGCCTCGGACGCGCCAGGGCATGAACCCAGGCAGCATCCCACTGCCGGACAGGCACACATCGTGACGACCTTCGCCGAACTCGGCGTTGATCAGGACATCGTCGACGCGCTCTCCGCAAAGGGCATCGTCGACGCGTTCCCCATCCAGGAGCAGACCATCCCCCTCGGCCTGCCCGGCCAGGACATCATCGGCCAGGCCAAGACCGGCACCGGCAAGACGTTCGGCTTCGGCATCCCCGTCGTCCAGCGCCTCGGCGCCGACCCGGCTCACGGGGTCAAGGCGCTCATCGTCGTCCCCACCCGCGAGCTCGCGGTGCAGGTGTACGAAGACATGGACATGCTGACCTCGAACCGCTCGACGAGCGTCGTCGCGATCTACGGCGGCAAGGCGTACGAGGGTCAGATCGACCAGCTCAAGGCGGGCGCGCAGATTGTCGTCGGCACCCCCGGTCGCCTCATCGACCTCAACAACCAGCGCCTGCTCGACCTGTCGAACGCGACCGAGGTCGTGCTCGACGAGGCCGACAAGATGCTGGACCTCGGCTTCCTCCCCGACATCGAGAAGATCTTCTCGAAGGTCCCGGCGGTGCGGCACACGCAGCTGTTCTCGGCGACCATGCCCGGCCCGATCGTCGCGCTCGCGCGCCGCTTCATGTCGAACCCGATCCACATCCGTGCGACCGATCCCGACGAGGGCCTCACCCAGGCGAACATCCGCCACCTGGTGTACCGCGCGCACTCGCTCGACAAGGACGAGGTCATCGCGCGCATCCTGCAGGCCGAGGCCCGGGGCAAGACCGTGATCTTCACGCGCACCAAGCGCGCCGCGCAGAAGCTCGTCGACGAGCTCAACGACCGCGGGTTCAACGCCGGCGCCGTGCACGGCGACATGAGCCAGGAGTCGCGCGAGCGCTCGATGGCGGGATTCAAGGCCGGCAAGAAGGACGTCCTCATCGCCACGGACGTCGCGGCCCGCGGCATCGACGTCGACGACGTCACGCACGTCATCAACCACACGATCCCCGACGACGAGAAGACGTACCTGCACCGCGCCGGCCGTACCGGCCGCGCAGGCAAGACAGGCATCGCCGTCACCTTCGTCGACTGGGAGGACCTGCACAAGTGGGCCCTCATCAACCGCGCCCTCGAGTTCGGCCAGCCCGACCCCGTCGAGACCTACTCGTCGAGCCCGCACCTGTTCTCCGACCTCGACATCCCCGCGGGCACGAAGGGCCGTATCGTGACGGCCCCGAAGACCCAGGCGGTCCGGGTCCAGCCCGAGAGTGCGGCGGATGCTGCCGCCGAGGTCGAGACGAACGGCCAGGCTCCGCGAAGCCGGCGTCGCCGTCGCCGGTCGGGCTCGTCCGAGCGGGTCGGCTCGACGTTCCAGACCGCCGATGCCGGTGCCGCCGGTTCGTCGGAGCACGGCGCGCCGGCGAACGCCGACGGCGACCGCTCCACCGACGGGGGCGGAACCCACGACGGCGGAGGCAAGGAGCACCACGACGGCAAGCCCGCTCCGCGGCGCCGCCGTCGCCGCCGCGGCGGCAGCGGTGGCGGGTCCGCCCCCGCGGGCGGCGCCACCGTCGGCGCCTGAATCCGTCTTTCTCCTGTCGCGGCGCCGTCATCCGGCGCCGCGACAGCGCTATGGTGAGCGCAGACGGCGCACTGGGCGCCGGTACCTCGCATTCACGAAAGGCACACGATGCGCATCATCGAGGCCGTCACCACCGGTTATGAGTACCAGGGCTTCTGGGGGTCCTTCTGGGACATCATCTGGTGGTTCCTCTGGATCTTCTTCTTCATGGCGTACCTGTTCGCGCTGTTCGCCGTGATCGCCGACCTGTTCCGCGATCACAAGCTGAACGGCTGGTGGAAGGCCGTCTGGATCATCTTCCTGATCTTCGTGCCCTTCCTGACGCTGCTGGTCTACCTGATCGCGCGCGGAAACGGCATGGCCAAGCGCAGCGCCAAGGAGGCTTCGCAGCTGCAGAGCGCCCAGGACGCCTACATCAAGTCCGTCGCGGGTGCAGGCGCCAGCCCGGCCGACGAGATCGCCAAGGCGAAGGGTCTCCTCGACGCCGGCACGATCACGCAGGCCGAGTACGACGCGCTCAAGGCCAAGGCCCTGGGCTGATCGTCATGATCTGACCCGCGGCATCCGCGGTCCGAAGCGCCCTCGTCCTCCCCTCACGGGTAGACGGGGGCGCTTCCCGTTGCGCGGGCGATGATGCGCGCCACCATCTCGTCGGAGGTGGTGTTCTCGCCCGGCTGATTGGGCTTGCCCAGGCCGTGGTAGTCGCTGGATCCCGTCACCACGAGATCGCGCTCGCGGCACAGGTCGCGCAGGGTCGTGAGCGCGGGGTCGCGGTTCTCGCGATGACCCAGTTCGAAGCCCGCGAGGCCGGCGTCCAGCATCCGCTCCATCAGTCGCATCGGAAGCAGGCCTGCACGCCCGGCCGGATGCGCGATGACGGCCACTCCCCCGGCGCCGGCGACGAGTCCCACCGCGGTCACCGGGTCCGGCGCGTAGAGGGCGACGTAGTAGTCGCCGCGCGGACTCAGGATGCCCGCGAAGGCCTCGGCGCGATCGCGGACGAGCCCTCGCGCCACCAATGCGTCGGCGATGTGCGGCCGGCCGACGGTCGCGCCGTCGGTGGTCTGCTCGAGGATGTCGTCCCACACGAGGTCGTAGTCGCGCGCGATGCGGTCGGCCATCAGGCGGGCGCGATCCAGCCGCGAGGACCGGATGCGCGCGGTCTCGGCGCGCAGTGCCGGCTCGTCGGGGTCGGGCAGGTACGCCAGCACGTGGACGCTGCGCCACTCGTGCCGCGCCGACAGCTCCATCCCCGGGATGAACGTCATGCCGAGGGAGGTCGCGGCCTCGGCGGCCTCGGCCCAGCCCGACGTGGTGTCGTGGTCCGTGAGCGCCGCTGTCCGCACGCCATGCCGGTGGGCGGACGCCATGACCTCGGCGGGCGGCTGCGTGCCGTCGGAGTTCGCCGAGTGCAGATGCAGGTCGCTCGGCCCTTCGAACCGTTGGGGCCTGGGCATCCTCTGAGCGTAGCGCGCGTGAAACGCGCGACGCCCGCGCGCGCTGACGGATCTCACAGCCTGCTCGCATAGAGTCGCCGTCGTGCTTCGCCTGCTCGGGATCCTCTTCACCGTGCTGTGCGCCATCGCCGCAGCGGTGCTGACCTTCCCGGGTTTCTTCCGTGTCGAGCGCTTCTATCCCATCGCCCAGATCGTGTCGTTCCGGGGCATCCTCGCGCTGGCCTTCGCCGCTGCGGCGCTGCTGGCGCTCCTCCTCGCGATCGCCCGCCCGATCCGCGCGTTCGCGTTCTCGATCGCCGTGGTCGCGGGGCTCGCGACCGTCGCGAACGTCGCCGTGCTGTCCTCCCGCGGCGGCCTGGGCAGCGACCCGCTTCCGGCGAAGACAGAGGCGTCCGTCCGCGTCATGACGTGGAACACCGCCGGCGCGGCGACACCACCCGAGACGATCGCGAAGATCGCGGTCGCGATGGACGCCGACATCGTCGCATTGCCGGAGACGACCATCGAGACCGGGGAGAGCGTCGCCATCGCGATGCGCGACCTCGGCCACCGCATGTGGGCGCATCACGCCTCCGACCCCTCGACGGAGTGGGACGCCGGCTCGACGACACTCCTGATCTCGCCCGAGCTCGGCGACTACGCCGTGATCGAGTCCTCGCTCGACGGCAGCAGCAACACCTCGACCGTGCCCAGCGCGGTGGCCATGCCGGTTTCGGGCGAAGGACCCACCGTCGTCGCGGTGCACGCCGTCGCCCCGCGCCCGAGCTACATGCAGAGCTGGCGCGACGACCTCCAGTGGCTGGCCGATCAGTGCGGCGACGGCAACGTGATCATGGCCGGCGACTTCAACGCGACGGTCGACCACATGTCGGGTCTCGGGCTCGACGGCGCCACGCTCGGCCACTGCACCGATGCCGCGACCGAGACCGGCAACGGCGCGCTGGGCACCTGGTCGGCCGACATGCCGGCCATCCTCGGCGCCCCGATCGACCACGTGATGGCGACGCCGCAGTGGCGGGCGACGGGCTCGCTCGTGCTGCGCTCGCTCGACGATTCCGGCTCCGACCACCGCCCGCTCATCGTCCAGTACGACCCCGCCGGCTGAACTGTCCGCGCTCCCACGCGCGTGCGAGACTGGGAGGCATGAGCAGCGCAGCCAGCGAGCAGTCCCCCGGCGCCACGAGCACCACCGAGACCGCGACCCCGACCTCGACCAGCACGAACCGCCGTCAGCCGTACGGGCAGGGCTTCCTCGACACGATCTCGACCGGATGGGCCGAACGCCCCGAGTCCGCTCCGCCGGCGCGCCCCCAGGCAGCATTCACGGCCGCGCGTCGCGACGCCGTCTCGGCGGCCTTCCCGGGCAAGCGCCTCGTGATCCCCGCGGGCGAGCTCAAGCAGCGCAGCAACGACACCGACTACCCGTTCCGCGCGCACTCCGCCTTCTCGCACCTGACGGG
Organism: Microbacterium sp. NPDC058062; assembly: GCF_042885375.1. NCBI lineage: Bacteria > Bacillati > Actinomycetota > Actinomycetes > Micrococcales > Microbacteriaceae > Microbacterium > Microbacterium sp. NPDC058062. The sequence goes on along the minus strand of NZ_JBHVSC010000001.1, from coordinate 13,624 downwards.
ATGGGCCTCCGACGCAGAGCCCGGCGCCGTGCTGGTCTTCGAGCCCCGCTCGTCAGGCGGCGGCCACGACGTCACGCTGTACTTCCGCGAGCGCGCCGACCGCACGACGAGCGAGTTCTACTCGGATGCCTCGATCGGCGAGTTCTGGATCGGCCCGCGGCCCGCCCTGGCCGGGGTCGCCTCCGACCTCGGTCTCGCGACGGCGCACATCGACGACTTCGAGGCGGGCGACGGGGACGTCGTGCTCGACGAGGACGACGACCTCACGCGGTTCGTCTCGGAGCTGCGCCTCGTGAAGGACGCCTACGAGATCGGCCAGATGGAGCTCGCCGTCCAGGTCACCGCATCAGGTTTCGACGACATCGTCGCGAACCTCCCCGCGATCGTCGAGCACCCCCGCGGCGAGCGCGTCGTCGAGGGTGTCTTCCACCAGCGTGCGCGCAGTGACGGCAACGCGGTCGGCTACGACACGATCGCGGCGTCCGGGCCCCACGCCTGCTATCTCCACTGGACGCGCAACGACGGCGCCGTCGTCCCCGGCGACCTCATCCTGATCGACGCCGGCGTCGAGGTTGACAGCCTCTACACCGCCGACATCACGCGTACCCTGCCGGTCAGCGGCCGCTTCACGGACGTGCAGCGCAAGGTCTATGAGACCGTGCGCGAGGCGGCCGACGCCGCGTTCGCCGTGGCGAAGCCGGGCGTGAAGTTCCGCTCGATCCACGAGGCGGCGATGCAGGTCATCGCCGCGCGCGTGGCCGAATGGGGTCTCCTCCCCGTCACCGCCGAGGAGGCGCTCGACGCCGAGAGGGGCGGTCACCACCGTCGCTACATGGTGCACGGCACGAGCCACCACCTCGGCATCGACGTGCACGACTGCGCGCAGGCACGCCGTGACATGTACTACGACGGCGTCCTGGAGGCGGGCATGGTCTTCACGATCGAGCCCGGACTGTACTTCCAGATCGACGACATCACCGTCCCCGAGGAGTACCGCGGCATCGGCGTGCGCATCGAGGACGACATCCTCATGACCGCCGACGGACCGGTCAACCTGTCCGCCGCGATCCCGCGCACCGCCGACGAGGTAGAGGCCTGGATCGCCCGCGGCGGCCGCTGACCTCCCATCGGGTTGCTGAGCTTGTCGAAATACACCGCCCCGTCGTCCTTCACGACGCGCCCGACGCTGACGGGCACGTTCGGCATGTCCGCGTCCACGCACTGGCTCGCGACGGCCACCGCACAGGCCGTGCTCGAGCGGGGCGGCAACGCCTTCGACGCGTCGGTCGCCGCGGCCTTCGTGCTCCACGTCGTCGAGCCCCATCTCAACGGACCCGGCGGCGATCTCGTGGCGATCTTCCAGCCGGTGGATGCTGAGGCCCCGACCGTGCTCATGGGCCAGGGGCCGGCTCCCGCCGGCGCCACGATCGAGCACTACCGCGGCGAGGGGCTCGACCTCACGCCCGGTGCGGGAGCCCTGGCGGCCGCGGTGCCTGGCGCCGTCGACGCATGGCTCCTGCTGCTGCGCGACCACGGGACGTGGGAGCTCGCCGACGTCCTCGCGTACGCCATCGGCTACGCGCGCGACGGGCACCCGCTCGTGGCGGGCGCCGCCGCCACGGTCGCGCGCGTCGCCGAGCTCTTCCGCGACGACTGGACGTCGTCGGCCGACCTGTGGATGCCCGAGGGCGAGCTTCCCGTCGCCGGTCAGGTCGTGCGGAACCCGGCCTACGCCGAGGTGCTCGACTCGCTGGTCCACGCGTCGTGCACCGTGCGCGACGACGGGCCGGTCGGACGCGCCGCCCGCATCGACGCCGCGCGGCGCGAATGGAAGACCGGGATCGTCGCGCACGAAGCCTCCGCCTTCCTGTCGCAGCCGCACCGGCACTCCGGCGGCGGAATGCACGCCGCGGTCATCACCGCCGAGGATTTCGCGGGCTTCGACGCCGGCTACGAGCCTGCCGTCACCAGCGAGTTCCGCGGCCGTACGATCGCCAAGGCGGGTGCGTGGACGCAGGGCCCGGCGCTGCTGCAGACCCTCGGCCTGCTCGAGCCCCTCGCCGACGACCTGCTCGACCCGTCGCAGGAGGCGGGCGCGCACACGATCCTCGAGGCGCAGAAGCTGGCGTACGCCGACCGCGACGCCTGGTTCGGGGACGACGACGTCGACCTCGACACGCTGCTGTCGGCCGACTACCTCGACGAGCGTCGTTCGCTGATCACCTCGGAAGCGTCGGCCCAGTTCCGCCCTGGTCCGCTTCCCGGCCGCACGCCGTTCCGTCCTCCGCTGCGCACGACCTACGACGCGCCCGCTGCCGGCACGGGTGAGCCGACGGTCGCGAAGACCGGCGAGACGCGCGGAGACACCTGCCACGTCGACGTCATCGACCGCTGGGGCAACATCGTCTCGGCGACCCCCTCGGGCGGGTGGCTGCAGTCCTCGCCGACCGTCCCGGCGCTCGGGTTCTGCCTCGGCACGCGTCTGCAGATGACGTGGCTCGAGCCGGGGCATCCGTCGTCACTCGTTCCCGGGAAGCGCCCTCGGACGACGCTCACCCCCACGCTGGTGCTTCGGGACGGCGCACCGGAGTTCGCGATCGGCTCCCCCGGCGGCGATCAGCAGGACCAGTGGCAGCTGCTGGCCCTGCTGCGCATCATCGTCGGCGGCTACGCGCCGCAGCAGGCGATCGATGCCCCCGCGCTGCACACCACGTCGATGCCCGAGTCCTTCTGGCCCCGCACCTGGACGCCCGCGGGCGCCGTGGTCGAGAACCGGCTGGGCGAGGCGCTGATCGAGGGGCTCGAGCGCCGTGGCCACCGCGTCACGCGAGCGGGAGACTGGGCGCTGGGCCGCGTGTCGGCCGTCGGACGGGATGCCGGCACGGGCGTCCTGTGGGGTGCGGCGAACCCGCGCGAGATGCAGGGGTACGCCGCCGGACGGTAGTCCGCTCAGGCCGCCACCACCCGCACCCCGGGCCCCACGTAGCGCGCCGACGGGCGGATGATCTTCGGGTCGCGCGCCTGCTCGAGGATGTGCGCCGTCCACCCGATCGTGCGCGCGACCGCGAAGGTCGGCGTGAACATCGAGCGCGGGATCCCGCACTGCTCCATCACGAGCGCGGCCCAGAACTCGACGTTCGCGTGGAGCTCACGGCCGGGCTTCGCCTCTGCCAGCAGCCGCTCGGCGCTCTGCTGGAAGTGCAGGGCCAGCTCGACCCGCGGCCCGCCCGTGCGCAGCGCGACGCGCTTCATCAGCTCGGCGCGCGGGTCCGCGGTGCGATACACCGCATGGCCGAACCCCATCAGGCGCCGGCCGGCCGCGAGTTCGCCACGGATCCACGGGTCGATGCGATCGTCGGTGCCGACGGCGTCGAGTCCGTCGAGCGCACGGGACGGCGCGCCACCGTGCAGGGGGCCCGTGAGTGCCCCGAGTGCGCCGACGAGGCAGGCTGCGGCATCCGCCCCGGTCGAGGCGATGACGCGGGCGGTGAAGGTGGACGCGTTGAAGCCGTGATCCATGACGGCGATCAGGTAGGCCGTCAGAGCCCTCTCGGTCGCCTCGTCCGGAACGAGTCCGGTGACCTGCCGGAGGTAGTTCGCGACGACGCCCCGGTCCTCGAGCACGGGCTGCTCGCGCTCTCCGCGACCGCGCCGCCAGAGGGCACCGACGAGCACCGGCGTCGCGGCGGCGAGGGCGATCGCATCGGCGAGACGTCCGTCCTCGTCGAGATCGTAGAGCGGTTGGATGCCGCGCCTCGCGCCGAGCAGCGGCCAGGCGGCCGCGAGCCCGGCGAGCACGTCCGGCGTCGTCGCCGATACCGCGTCGACGACGGCCCCCAGGTCGCCGCGCCGCCCGATCGTGGCCTCGGCGACACGGGCCGCGAACCCCGGGCGCGAGGCATCCGTCGCGTCCTGTCCGGTGACGAGAAGCTGCCAGGCGTCTTCGAAGCTCGCGGTCTCCGCAAGCTCGATCGCCGACCGATCCCGGTACTGGTAGAAGCCTTCCGCCCCGCGGACGTCGCTCACGGTGGTCTCGGCGACGATCACGCCGGCGAGGCCCCGCGGCGCGTCGATCGGGGTGAGGCGTGTCGTCGTCATGTCGGCTCCTTGCTCGAGGTCTCCGGGAGGTCGACCGCACTCTGGGCGATCGTTCCCGCTACAGTCAGTGTCGGAACTTGATCATGCTTTCGTCAATCTTGATCGGATCAATATCGTGAACGACCTTCCCCGTCTGACCGCGGCTGAGGCGGCGGCCCGTCTCGGCGTCAAGCCGGAATCCCTGTACGCGTACGTGTCGCGAGGACTCCTGTCGCGAGAGCGCGATGCCGCGGGCTCGTCGTTCGATCCGCTGGAGGTGGAGGCATTCGCGCGCCGGCGCCGGCGCTCCCCGAGTGCCGTCCCCGGCTCGCCGGCTCCGGGCACCCCGCTCATGGTGCTCGACACGAGACTCGCCCACATCGACGACGACGAACTGCACTATCGCGAGCGGTCGGCGGCGCGGCTCGCCCGCGAGTCGTCTTTCGAGGAGGTCGTGACCTGGCTGTGGGACGTGCCCGTGCTCCGCTCCCCGTCGTCTGCCGACCTCGCCGTCGCCCGGCGCACGATCGAGGCGCTGGGCCCGACGGCGCCGCCGGTCGACCGGCTGATCGTCGCGGTGGCGGCGCTCGCGGCCACCGACCCCCTGCGCGACGACCCCGATGCGTCGCAGCTGGTGCGCGTGGGATCGCGACTCGTCACGGGCCTGCCCGCCGCGCTCGCACCCGCCGGTCAGGATCCCGACGTCGCGCAGGCACTGTGGCGCGCACTCGCTCCACACGATCTCCCCGTCGGACCCCGCCTGCTCGATGCGGCACTGGTGCTCGTGATCGACCACGATCTCGCCCTCTCCACCCTCGCCGCGCGTGTCGCGGCGTCGGCCCGCGCCTCCGGATACGCCGTCGTGACCGCCGCGCTCGGTGCGTTCGACGCGCCCCTGCACGGCACCGCGAGCCGCGCGGCCGCACAGCTGCTGCGGGCCGTCCGCGACGGCGACGCGCCGTCGACGGCGATCGCGCGCGCCGTGCGCGACGGAGGTCGCGGCATCCCCGGGTTCGGGCAGCCGCTCTATGCCGCGAGCGACATGCGCGCGAGCGTGCTCCTCGAGCTGCTGCGCGACGCACCGCACAGCGCAGATGTCCTCGCCGCCGTGGATGCCGTCGCCGACGAGGTGGCGCGCCGTGCGGACGTGCGTCCGAACCTCGACCTCGCGCTGGCGGCTCTCACCCTGTGGGCCGACATGTCCGATGACGCCGGGTCGGTGGTCTTCGCGATCGGACGCATCGTCGGCTGGATCTCGCACGCGGTGGACGAGTACGACGAGCGCCCGATGCGTCTGCGACCGCGCGGGCGCTACGTGGGTCCTGCTCCGGAGTGAGTCCGGCGCAGCCACTCCGCGACCATCGGTGCGAGGTCGGCCGCGATCTCGGCCGGCGGACGCTTGTGCCCCTTCACTTCGAACGAGTGCCCGCCGCCGTCGATCCAGCCGATCTCGGCGACCTGGCACGACGCGACGGCCTCTTCGAGCTGCTCGTGGGGGTCGATGAAGGGGTCGTTCGTGCCTTCGACGAAGAGCTGGGGCTGCGGCACGTCGGGCAGGTGCGCGGTGCGAGCCTTGTCGGGGCTTCCGGGCGGATGCAGGGGGTACCCGAGGTACACCAGGCCCGCCGGAGCGATCACACCCTCCGCCGCCGCCATCGAGGCCATGCGTCCGCCGTACGACTTGCCCATCGCGAACACCGGTGCACCCGCGGCGCGCTCTGCCAGTTCGGCGTGGACCGCCGCCCACGTCGCGATCGCGTGCGCCGCGGGTCCCGGCATCCGTCTTCCCGCCTCCGCGTACGGGAAGTTGAACCGCAGGGTGGCGACGCCCTCTCGAGCGAGCGCGTCGGCGAATCCGGTGAGGAACGGATGCCGAAACCCCGCGCCCGCACCGTGCGCCACGGCCGCGAACGCCCATGCCGACGACGGCATGACGAGGTCGGCCGACACCTCGGCGCTCCCGTTCGGGAGCGCGACGGCGATCCGCGAGGAATCCCCGTCTGCGTTCATGCGCGCTTGCTGTCGTCCGCGTCCGGCGCGTCGAGGTGGTCGTGCTCGGCGTCGGTCGACGGTTCGGACTCGGCCGACTCCGCGGGGCGCTGGGCCGGTTCGGGACGCACGGCGCGCGACTCGGGAGCGGTCTCATCGCCGGGCTCGCCCTCGGCGTCCGGCTTCGGCGCGACCCGCTCGCCGTACTTGGGCGGCTCAACGGACGATACGGCGGAGTCCGGGGCGACCGGCGCTGCCGGCGCGACCGGAGCGGCGGGAGTCGCGGGCGTGACGGCGGTCTGGGGGCCGAGCACCTGACGCGCGCGGCCGACGCTGTTGTCGGTGACCGTGACCTCGTAGTGGTCGGCGACGACCTGCATCACGGACGCGTAGTCGCGGCGCCGGCGCACGAACGAGTACGCCACGATGCTCAGGAGCATGCCGATCGCGATGCCGACGAAGAGAACGCCGACGAATGCCTGGATCGGCACGGAGGGCGAGCCGATGACGAGGATCGCCGAGAAGAGGAGACCGAGGAGGAGGCCGTTGACCGCGCCCGACCGTGCGGCAGACGCGTAACCGAGACGGCCGGTGATGCGCTCGATCGAGCGGAGCCCCAGCCCCACGATCGCGATGTCGCGTGCCGGGATGTCGGCCGCGATGAGGGACGACACCGCCTTCTGCGCCGCCTCGTACGTCGGGAAGCTCGCCACGGTCTGTCCGACCGCGTCGGAACTCTGCGGAGAGCGCCCTCCCATCATGGTCATCTCCCCATCCTCCCACGGCACGCGGACTACGCTGGGACGTGTGAGCACGCAGAGGGTTTTCGTCGCGCGCCTTTCCGGGTGCTCGGTCTTCGACCCCGCCGGCGACCGTCTCGGCAAGGTCCGCGATGTCGTCGTCATCTACCGCAAAGACGATCCGCCCCGCGTGATCGGGCTCGTGGTCGAGATCCCCGGTCGGCGGAACGTCTTCGTGTCGATCGGCCGCGTCACCTCGATCGCGACCGGCCAGGTCATCACCACCGGACTCATCAACGTCCGACGCTTCCAGCAGCGCGGCGGCGAGGTGCGTGTCATGGCGGAGCTCCTCGGCCGCAAGGTGTTCTTCGCCGACGGGTCCGGAACCGCGGTGATCGAAGACGTGGCGATCGAGCGCAACCGCCTCGGCGAGTGGGACGTGGGTCAACTCTTCCTGCGCAAGCCGAAGACGAGCGCCTCTCCCTTCGCCAAGGGTCCCACGACGTTCGCGAACTGGGACGCGGTGCGCGAGGGCCAGGTGCCCGGCGAGGCGCAGTCCGCGGAACAGCTGGTGGCGACCTACTCGGAGCTGCGGCCCGCGGACCTCGCGAACACGCTGCTCGACCTGCCCGAGGATCGGCTCCTCGAAGTCGTCGAAGAGCTCCCTGACGATCGTCTCGCCGACGCGCTGGAGGAGATGCCTGAAGAGGAGCAGGTCCACATCCTGGAGGCCCTCGACGACGAGCGCGCGGCCGACATCCTCGACGCGATGGAGCCCGACGACGCGGCGGACGTCCTCGGACAGCTGCCCGAGGACCAGCGCGAGGAGCTCCTCGAGCTCATGGAGCCCGAAGAGGCGGAAGACGTCCGTGCCCTTCTCAAGTACGGACCCGACACCGCTGGCGGCCTCATGACGAGTGAGCCCATCGTGCTCTCCGCCGACGCGACGATCGCCGAGGCCCTCGCACTCATCCGTCGTCACGAGCTGCACCCCGCGCTCGCGGCCGCGGTCTTCGTGACGCTTCCCCCGTACGAGACCCCCACGGGACGCCTGCTCGGCACCGTGCACTTCCAGCGGATGCTGCGCTACCCGCCGCACGAGCGCTTGGGCGCGATCATCGACGACACGCTCGACCCGGTGCCCGCGACCGCGTCAGCCGCCGAAGTCGCTCGTCTGCTCGCGTCGTACAACCTCGTCTCGCTCCCCGTCGTGGATCCCGCCCACCGGCTGGTCGGCGCGGTGAGCGTCGACGACGTGCTCGACTATCTCCTCCCCGAAGACTGGAGATCGCACGACGCCGAGGAGGATGAACGCCCGGCATCCGAGTCCGTCCCGACCACGACCGCGAGCATTCCGAGGAGGCGATGATGATGGCACGCAACACCCGCCAGCCGTCGCTCGACGCTCCCCGTGGCCGTTCGGGCATGCTGCAGCGTTCCCCCCAGCCCTCCAGCGACCGCTTCGGCCGCTTCTCGGAGGCCTTCGCGCGCGCGATGGGCACCTCGGGCTTCCTGATCGGCATGACGATCTTCGTCGCCGTATGGCTGGCGTGGAACATCTTCATGCCGCCGCAGCTCCAGTTCGACCCGGCCGCGACCAACTTCACGCTGCTGACGCTCATCCTGTCGCTGCAGGCGTCGTACGCCGCACCCCTCATCCTCCTCGCGCAGAACCGGCAGGACGACCGCGACCGCGTGCAGATCGAGCAGGACCGTCAGCGCGCCGAGCGCAACCTCGCCGACACGGAGTACCTCGCCCGCGAGGTCGTCGCTCTGCGGATGGCCGTCAACGACTTCGCCGACCAGGTCCTCACACGCGACGTCCTCCGCAGCGAGCTGCGCGCCATGCTCGAGAAACTCGAGAACTCCTCCGAGGTCGAGGACGGCGCCGCCCGATGAGCGCGGTCTCCGCGGACGCCGTCCGCGCCGCCGTCGGCGCTGTCTCCGATCCCGAGCTGCGCCGACCCATCGGCGAACTCGACATGGTCCGTGACATCTCGGTGGACGACGGCGTCGCCCACGTCGGGATCGCCCTCACGATCGTGGGGTGCCCCGCGGCGGACCGGATCGCGTCCGACGTGCGCGCGGCCGCAGCATCCGTTCCCGGGATCACGGACGTCGCGCTCGAGGTGGGTGTCATGACGCCGGCCGAGCGGCATGCGCTCACCGACCGGCTGCGCGGCGGACGCGCGCGCGAGATGCCGTTCGGCCCCGGCACGCTCACGCGCGTCATCGCCGTCACGAGCGGCAAGGGCGGCGTCGGCAAATCGACGGTGACCGCCAACCTCGCGGCCGCGCTGGCTGCACGCGGACTCGCGGTCGGGCTCATCGACGCGGACGTGCACGGCTTCTCGATCCCCGGCCAGCTCGGGCTCGTGGCGGCAGACGGCACCGTGCCGCAGCCGACGCGCGTCGACGACCTCATGCTGCCGCCCGTCGCCTACGGCGTGAAGGTGATCTCGATCGGCATGTTCCTGCGCCGTGCCGAAGGTGACGCGCCGGTCGGCGCCGTCGCGTGGCGCGGGCCCATGCTGCATCGCACCGTGCAGCAGTTCCTCACCGATGTCTACTTCGGCGACCTCGACGTGCTCCTGCTCGACATGCCGCCCGGCACCGGCGACGTCGCGATCTCGGTGGGGCAGCTGCTGCCCAACGCCGAGGTGCTCGTCGTCACGACGCCGCAGGCGGCGGCCGCCGACGTCGCGGTGCGCAGCGGTGTCGTCGCGCGTCAGACCGGCCAGCGTGTCATCGGGGTGGTCGAGAACATGGGCGCCATGACGCTTCCCGACGGCACGACGGTCGATGTGTTCGGCACGGGCGGCGGCGCCGCGGTCGCCGAATCGCTCTCGCAGCCGGACGCCGAGGTGCCGCTGCTGGCCTCGGTGCCGCTCAGCCCGACGCTGCGGACGGATGCGGACGCCGGGACCCCGGCGGTCATCGCACACCCCGACGACCCCGCGGCGCGGGCCATCGCCGGCATCGCCGAGACGCTGGCTCAGACGCCACGCGGACTTTCGGGCCGCTCGCTCCCGTTCCGCCCGCGCTGATCGGCGCCGGAGTCAGGTCGCTTCGCTGTCGTAGGGCGTGGGGCCGTCGATCGGGCTGCGGTAGGGCGACCGCACCGGCTCCGTCGGCGGCAGAGGGGCGGACGGCGCCTGGGGGGCCGCGATGCTCGCGACCGGTGCGTCGTCGAGGAGCGCCTCGCGGATGATGCGACGCGGGTCGTACTGGCGAGGGTCGAGCGTGCGCCAGTCGACGTCGTCGAAGTCCTCGCCCATCTCGTCGCGCACGCGCGTCCGTGCGGTCGTCACCCAGGTCCGCGCCCGCTTGGTCAGGCCGGCGAGGGCCTCCGCATAGCGGGGCAGCCGTTCAGGTCCGAGGATGAGTGCCGCGACGAGTCCGATCAGCAGGAGCTTCTCGATCGTGAGGCCGAAGATCATGCCTTCAGATTACCGCCGTGCCTGTGCGGCCAGCGCCGCGGGGCCGCGTAGGCTGGCGGGCGGAGGATTCCGATGGGAGAGCAGAACGCGAACCAGCGGTTCGTCGACGAGGCGACGAGCGAGCCGGAGCACATCGCGCGTGCCCGCGCGCATGCACTCGAGCTCGGGGCCGCACCGATCAGCCCGGCGATCGGCGCCCAGTGCGCGGTCATCGCCGCAGTGTCGCAGGCGCTCAACATCGTCGAGATCGGGACGGGCGCCGGAGTCTCCGGGCTCTGGCTGCTGCATGGCTCCCCTCGCGCGACCCTCACCACCATCGACAAAGAGCCCGAGCATCTCGGCGCCGCCCGGCAGGCCTTCGCCGAGGCCCGGATCCCTCCGGCTCGCGCCCGCTTCATCACCGGCCGCGCCTCGGAGGTGCTGCCGCGCATGAACGAGGCGTCCTACGACATCGTGCTCGTGGATGCCGACCCCGAGGGGGTCATCGAGTACGTCGAGCACGGCCTTCGACTGGTCCGGGCCGGCGGGACGGTGCTCGTCCCCCGCGTGCTGGCCGGTGGCGCCGTCGCCGACCCGGTGCGCCGCGACCCGGTCACCACGGCGTACCGCTCGCTCATCCAGGAGACGCAGGCCTCCCCCGCAGTCATCGGCGCACTGTCGATCACGGGCGAGGGACTGCTGCAGCTCACCACCGTCTCCACGTCCTGACGTCTCCGCACGCAAACGCGAACGGCCGGTCCGATCGGACCGGCCGTTCGTGCAACGAGCGACTACGCGGCGTTGACGACGCCCCCCAGGACGTCGTAGAGCTCCTTGGCCTCAGCGTCGTTCACCGAGACGACCAGACGACCGCCTCCCTCGAGCGGCACGCGCACGATGATGAGTCGACCCTCCTTCACGGCCTCCATCGGCCCGTCTCCGGTTCTCGGCTTCATGGCTGCCATTGCGGCTCCTTTTCATCGATGGTCTGCACGTCAAGTTTATCGTGAGGGCCGACGCCCCGGGCACGCCTGGGGAAAGCGGCATCCGTCATCCGGCGTCATGGGACCTGCCAGTTCGTGCTTCCCAGGGCATACATGTTGTAGATCCACCACCACTGCCCCACGAGACACGCGATCAGCACGCCGATCCGCCAGGCGCGAGAGCGCGGAACGGCCAACGCGCCCCACAGCGGCGACAGGGGCACCAGCAGTCGGAAGATGCTCGACTGCGGAAAGAAGACGAGCAGGAGGTAGACGAGGTAGCTGGCACTCCACAGGCGGATCTCGATGCCGAGCCGACGCACCTGCGGCAGCGCGATCAAGGCGACCGCGATGAGGAGCAGTCCCCCGCCGACCACGGCGTACCCGAGCCAGAGCGGGAGGTGCCACATCGTCTCGAACCAGTACGAGATTCCCGCGAGGAACGGCTCGAAGGGCGTGAACGTCGCGTCACCGAGGATCCAGTTGCGCCGCCATGCCATCTCCGTGACGAGATAGGCGTCCGGGTTCCCCGTCACCCATCCCGCGATGAACTGCCACGCGAACCCCGCGACCGCGGCGAGCAGGCCGGCGGCGATGATGTGCGTGATCTCGGGAGCCCGCAGCGGTTCACGCGCGCGCGTGAACCAGCGCCAGATGCCGAACAGTGCGAGGAACAGGGCGAACGCCAGGACGCCGGGGCGTGTGAACGCCATCAGTGGGATCAGGGCGTACAGCCACGCATATCGTCGGCGTGCCACCGCGAGCAGTGCGCAGAACAGCCAGAACAGGTTGAGCGCCTCGGCATATCCGACGTGGAAGAGCGCTGCGAGCGGACCGCTCGCGAAGAACGCCACCGCCCAGAGCGTCGCCGACTCGTCCAGCCGCATCCGCAGCAGGTAATAGAGGGCGACGGATGCCCCGTACCCGGCGACCAACGACACGATGAGGGCGCCGACCTGCCAGACGCCGAACGGGACCGACACCCACTGCGCGAGCCACGGATAGATCGGGAGGAACGCCCAGGCGTTCTCGGCGACCTGCCCGGCGTCATTGAGCGGCAGCTGGCTCGGGTAGCCGGAGACGGCGACCAGCCAGTACCACGTGCCGTCCCACGCGACGACGGTGTCGCCCAACCGCGCATCCGCACCCATCCGCGACGTGAAGCCTGAGAGCTCGGTGGCGGCGAACAGGAACAGCGTGGTGACGATCCTGGCGGCGATGTAGATCGCCGCGACGCGCGCAGCGGTCCGAGCCGCGGACGGACGCGTCACCGGCGACAGCGTCAGCTGCTCGCCAGCCACGCGCGCAGACCCTGCTCGACCGCCTCGATCTGCGCGACCGGTACGCGCTCCTCGTCGTGGTGCGCCAGGTGAGGATCGCCGGGTCCGTAGTTCACCGCGGGCACGCCCAGCGCGCTGAAACGGGCGACGTCGGTCCAGCCGTACTTCGGCCGCGGCTCGGCGCCGACCGCTGCCAGGAATTCCTGCGCGAGCGGGGCGTCCAGGCCCGGACGGGCGCCGGCCGCGGCATCGACGACCTCCACCTCGAACCCGGCGAGCACGTCACGCACGTGGCTCTCCGCCTCCGCGACGTCACGGCTCGGAGCGAAGCGGTAGTTGACCTCGACCTCGCACAGATCCGGGATGACGTTGCCGGCCACACCGCCGTTGATGCGCACCGCATTGAGCCCTTCTCGATACACGAGGCCCTCCACGGCGACATCACGCGGGACATAAGCGGCGAGGCGCTCGAGGATCGGCGCCGCCTTGTGGATCGCGTTCTCGCCGATCCAGGCACGCGCGCTGTGTGCGCGCACCCCGTAGGTGCGGACGATCGCGCGCAGGTTGCCGTTGCAGCCACCCTCGACGGCACCGTCGGACGGCTCCCCGAGGATGGCGAAGTCGCCGGCGAACAGGTCAGGGCGCGTGCGCGCGAGTCGCGTGAGTCCGTTCAGGTCCGCGTCGACCTCTTCGTGGTCGTACCACATCCACGTGATGTCGACCCGGGGGTCGGAAAGCTCTGCGGCGAGCTTCAGCTGCACCGCCACGCCCGCCTTCATGTCGACAGTGCCGCGCCCCCAGACGTAGGGCTCCCCGTCGACGTCGATGTCCTTCGTCGGCACGTTGCCGTTGATCGGGACCGTGTCGATGTGCCCGGCGATGACCACGCGCTGCGCGCGACCCAGGTGGGTGCGGGCGACGATGGTGTCGCCGTCGCGGTAGACATCGAGATGCTCGAGCGCGGCGACCTCGGCGAAGATCGCGTCAGCGAGCGTCTTCTCTTCACCGGAGACGCTCGGAATGTCGCAGATGATGCGAGTGAGTTCGACAGAAGACAGGGACAGGTCGAGCGCCGGCATCCCTCGAGTCTACCGAGCGCGAATATGAGCCGTTAACGCGGAATGGCCACCCTGCGA